>NZ_QLSZ01000004.1 GCF_003268855.1 Flavobacterium aciduliphilum | reverse complement strand
CGTTGTTCCTTGTCCAGAAACAATAGTAACTCCAGCAGGAACAGTCCATAAATATGAAGTTGCTCCACTAACGGCTGTTGTTGTGAAAGTAGCCGTTGTTGTTGTGCCTACAAGTGGTCCTACAGCAGCAGTACCTGTTAAAGTAGTTGGAGCGGTAGGAAGAGCATTTACATTTACAACAATAGATGCTCTTGGCCCTTCTACTCCATTAGAGAATACTTCAGAAACATAGTATGTTTTTGTTGATGGGGCAGTAGTTGTTAAAGGCGTTGGAGCTGTTAGGGAAGCTGTTCCACCTGTAGCAGCTGTATACCATTTTAGAGTGTTACCGTAAATACCAGCTCTTAAAGGAGTTGCAATGTCACCTTTACAATAATTTACTGGAGACACTACTGTTGGAGCGGCAATAGTTGGACTAGGTTTGTAAAAATAAATATTATCTAAATAAACACTACTAGTTCCTGAAGGAGTTCCTATAAACATTAATTGTCCAATATTATTTAAAGCAATATTTGTATATTGAGCTAAACTAATATCAAAACTATTCCATCCAGAAACAGTAGGATTTAGAGATACACTTTGCTGAACAGTTGAAGGAGTGGTGTTAATTAAATATACTTCAAATGTTGTACAATTTGGAGTCCAAACATCTATATGTAAAGTGGTCATATTTGAAGCGTTAACCGGACTAGCGAATTCAACACCTTGATAATTTAAAAACTCATACTTTTTAATATTATTATTTGAAATACTAAAATCTGACACTAACGTAGATTGCCCCCAATTAGGGAACCAATTTGTCCCTGCAACATTTGTATATGTATTACTAAATAAAGAAAGAACTCTATCTGCTGGAACTGTTGGAATTGGAGCGTTAGTAGTAGGTGGAGGGTAAGAAACAATCATAGTAGCCGAAATAGTTCCTGCACCAAAACTTCCAGATGCTGCTTGTGTAGCCGTAATAATTGTTGATCCTGCTCCAACTATAGTCACAGTATTTCCTGAAACAGTTGCAACAGCTATATTACTACTTGTATATGTAAAAGCACCTGAACTATTACTGGTAGGTGGAGTTATTGTAAATGAAGCATCCCCTAATACCTTATTAGGAACATTAAAACTAGTTAATGTTGGTGTTGGTAAATTAGTAGTTGGTCTCCAAAAATAGATATTATCAAAATAAACAGAATTAGTTTCTGCGTGATAAGAGAAACCAGGTTTTTCTATCTTTAATTGAATTACGTTTCCTAAATTTCTTCCCTGATTTGAGTAATCCGATAAATCAATATCAAAACTATTCCAACCTGATAAGGTTGGGGTTAGAGTAACAGAATTTTCTCCTCCTGCAATTAGATAAATATTGATAGGAGATACATTAGGTGTCCATATATCTATGTGAAGTTTTGTCATTGACAAAACATTAATACCAGGGTTTCCATCAGGAACCAAATTAATTCCTTGATAGTCTAAATTAGAGTAATGAATTGTTGCATTACCAGGAGTTCCTAAATTAAGTTGTTCATAAGTTGTTCCTTGCCCCCAATCTGGATAAAAGTTTGTGCCTGTAATAGTGTTATATGCTCCACTAAATACTGAAACTACATCCCATGCATTTCTTGAAGGAGGATTGGGTGCTGCAGAGATAGGACTTTGTGCTAATTGCGAAACAACTAAACTTGCAGTAATGCTTCCTGATAAATAGTTTCCAGATGCAGCTTGAGTTGCTGTGATAGTTGTTGTACCTGCTCCAACAATATGAATCATATTTCCGCTTATAATTGTTGCTACGTCAGTATTACTACTAGAATAGGTAAAACTTCCAGGACTTGTACTTGTAGGTGCAGTAATAGAAAAGTCTGAGTCAGAAGTATTTTTATTTGGAATAGTAAAATTACTTAATGCAGGAGCAACACTAGTTACAGCATTTCCAAAATACATATTGTCAACATAAGCAGTTCCATTTCCTACAAGAATTATCTGTGCAATGTGAGCTCGGGTAGTTAAACTTGTAAAATCTGATAACAATAAATTGTAACTATTCCATCCATTTTGAGTTGGAGTTAAATTAATTTGATGCTCTACATCATCTCCTCCTCCATAAGAAGCATCAGCACCGAAATCAACCAATTTCACTCCAAAAGTAGTCATATTTGGAGTGTACATGTCAATATGAAAAATATTCATATTTGTTGCATTTATTGGACTAGTTACGGCTTCAATACCTACAAATCCTAAATTTGTATATTTCAAAGTATTATTACCTGATAATAAAACATTTTCTAGGGATGCAGAAGACCAACTAGTTCTGTAAGTGTCAATTGTTGCTGTTGTAGCTCCAATGAAAGAATCATTATATATTTTAATGACATTTGATGAAGCAATTGTAGGACTTGGGGCAGCTGGAGTAGAATCAATAGCTCCTTGCTTTGCCAATTGAAAACACCACCATGCACCTCCAACATTGATATCGAGAGTAAGAGTTGTTGATGTCAATGAACTTATCTGATAGGTAACTGAACTAGGTGCAGAGTTTGGACTTGAAAGTTCGGAGCCGTTAACTGCTTTGGCAAGACCTATGTATGCTCCAACTCCTAACAAAGTTAAAGTGGTACTAGTAGAAGAATAGGTTGCAGCATTTAAACCATTATGAGGAGCCACAGGGGTACCACAAGAATCCGATCCCCCTTGCCAACCCTCTACCCAGGTCTGATTACCTTGAACATTTTGAAATGTTCCATTTTCATTAAACACATATGTGTCATCAAAAAAACATGCTCTTTCCCCAGAATTAACAGAAAGAGACCACCAACCAATATCTCCTTGATTTGGTCCAACACCTATAGAAGTAACTTTCCAAGTACCCGATAAGGTTTGTGATTGTCCTAATGAAAAAATCATTAAGAAAAATAGTAAAAAAAGTTTTTTCATTTAAATTAATTTTATGGTTTGAGATGTAAATGTAAAAAACAAGAATTCAAGACCGAAATCGTTTGCGTATACAAAAACTATACATTTTTAAATTACATTAAATAAGCTATTAACAGTGATTTTATTCTAATTTCATCGTTAATTTTAGCTTTTAATTTTAAAAAAAATTAAAAAATGATAAGGGAATGTAGAGGTAATTTATTAAATATTTTTTTGAAAAAATGTTGTTTTTAAAAGATGTTATTTTTAAATTAGTTTTTTGTGTTAAATAAAAAATAATAAAGCAAATATTCGGTTTACTATCACTGGAAATTCTAATTTAGATTAGAGTTTGAGTTAAAAGAAAAAATTAATTTTAACAATTGACACGAAAAAGAAAAATTTATAATTCTCTTTTTAAAACAAAACCTGTTGAATTAAGAAAAGTAAGGACATATCTCAGAATAAACCATAATAAATGGGATAAATATTTGCTTTACAGATGCCTAAGACAAAACAAAGAATTTAGAGAGACACTTTTTCCTAGAAAAGTAAATCTAAAAAACTCCCTAATAAAAGAGTAAATTAATGATGAGCTTAAAAAAATTGACATAAACAACGGATAAAAAAGCAATCTTTTAATAAATCACCGACATTTTTTCCACTTTTGATCAATGAAATATAAGTTCTTTAAAAAGAATAAATACGAATTACAGATTAAAAAAATGGTAATTATAGAAAATATATAACTAATTCCTCAATTAAACACTTCAAAAATAAAAGAAAACAACAAATAAGAACCATTTTTGATCACATTATTGATATACTCTAATATAATCTATTTCCATAGAACTTGAAGTAAAATTAGAATCAATAATGGGTTGCATAGCAATGTTTAATAATAAATATTGTGGAGCATCAAAAGGCCAAGTTGTAGCATCTTTTATAGATGGCTGGTATGTATAATGTACAATTCCATCAACACTAAATACTAATTTTTGTGAAGTCCATTCTAAAGTATATATGTGAAAGTCTGTTGATGCAGTAGAAATTATTTGACTACCTAAATTAATTGTATTCCCATAACTTGAAGGAGTATGTAAGGCACTTTGAATATAATTTTGATTGTTTCCCCAATGTTCCATAATATCTATTTCTCCGCATGCAGGCCAATTTGCTGTTCCAAATGCACTAGACCAATAAGCTCCAGTTTCAATTATATTTTTACCTAGCATCCATATTGCTGGCCACGTACCAACTCCACTAGGTAGTTTTGCTCTAACTTCAACCCTTCCATATGTAAAAGCAAATTTCGAATTTAATCTAGCTGAGGTATATTGTTTTGTTACTCCTTGATCTGTATAAGATTCTTTTTTTGCTACAATCTTTAAGGTTCCATTACTAACATATGCATTATCAATTCGATTAGTATAATGTTGTTGTTCATTGTTATACCAGCTATTCCCATTTACCAATTGTGTTTGCGCAAACCAATTATTTGAAGATACAGCACCTGAAGTACTAAATTCATCAGACCATATCAAATTATTAAAATTGGAACAAGACCCATAAATATATTGTCCATTGCAAAATGATACTAATTGACCTAAAGTGCCATTTTGATCAAATGGAATATTTACCCATTGACAAGAATTAGTTCCTGTAAAAAACTCAACAGTTAAATAATATGGTCCAGAAGTCCAATTAATTTGAGAAAATAATCCTATTGTAGGATATCCATTACCTATTAGTACAGAAATATTTCCTTGTGAATTTGTTAATGGATGCTGTATTTCTGAATAAACAGTTGTACCAGTAATTGCATATGATTTTATGTTAAATCTGAGAGAAATTATTTGATTACTAATAACTTGTCCAGTACTATTCCTTATTGTTGATTGATAATTAAATTGAGCTGAAGTTATAGCAACACAAAATAAAAACAGTAAAATAAATGGGTTTTTCATATGTATTATAATTATAAAATGTAAATAGATTATAAAATTCTTAAGAGTTTATATTATTCAAGTTTGAAATTACTCTCAAGAGTATCTACTGAATTACCTCCTATAAAAATTTTAAAATCTCCTGATTCTGCTTCCCATTTACCATTTGAATTATAAAACTTTAAAAGTTTTTCATCTATAATGAAAGTAACAGTTTTTTTCTCCCCTGGATTTAATTCTATCATTTCAAAACCTTTTAACTCTTTAACTGGTCGAGTAATACTTCCTATATCATCTCTAAGATAAAGTTGTACAACTTCTTTACCTTTTATGGAACTTGTATTCTTAACATTAATTGAAACTGTTATAAAAGAATTTCTGGGTAATATGTTTGAACTCAATTTTATATCTGAATATTCGAACTTTGAATAACTTAATCCAAACCCAAATGGATATAACGGAGTTTTTTCTTGATCGATATAATGTGACCAAAAAACGCTTTCAGGTTCATTCATTATTGGTCTTCCTGTATTTTTGTAATTATAATATATAGGTACCTGACCTACACTTCTTGGGAATGTCATAGGTAATTTTCCGCTAGGATTATAATCTCCATAAAGCACCTGTGCTATGGCATTTCCACTTTGTGTACCAAGATGCCAAGCTTCAAGAATAGTAGGTATATTTTCTGCTGCCCATGGTAGAGCTAATGGCCTACCATTATTTAATACTAATATTATTTTTTTATTAACCTTAAATAACTCCTCGAGTAACTCTTGTTGTACTCCTGGTAATCCCAAATCTGTTCTACTTCTTCCTTCTCCAGTTTGTAAGCCATGCTCGCCTAGAACGGCAACTACTACATCTGAATTTTTGGCCAGAGCAATAGCATCTTGAAATTGAGATGTATCATTGGTATTAATATGTAACTCTCGAACAAAACTTGTAGGCCCAATTGTTAAATCGGCTCCTTTGGCATATTGTAATTGATTTCCTTGATATTGTTGCATTCCCTCTAAAACAGATACCGCTGTATTATCATCAGCTCCAATTCTCCAACTACCTAATGGACTGGTTTTGTCGGAAGCTAAAGGACCAATTAAAGCTATTTTAAGACCCGTTCTTTTTAACGGTAATAAATTACTTTCATTTTTGAGAAGAACAATAGATTTTTTAGCAATATCCAAAACAGCTTCTTGAAATTCTGCTTTCCCTAATGTTGTTTTCTCTCGGTATTCATCACAGTATTTGTATGGGTTTTCAAAGAGACCTAATTCAAATTTAACCTTAAGTATTCTTTTAACAGCATCATCAATTGTGGTTTCTTTCACTTTGCCTTCTTTTACTAAAGAAGCTAAATTGTTTACATAAGAATATGATTCCATATCCATATCTGATCCTGCGCTAATTGCTATTTCAGCCGCTTGTTTGCTATCTTTTGCAAAACCATGAGATATCATTTCATTTATTGAACCCCAATCTGACACTACAAATCCTTTAAAATTCCAACCTTCTTTTAAAATTGTTCTTTGAAGATATTTACTTCCAGTAGCTGGTGTGCCGTTTAAATCATTAAACGAATTCATAAAAGTTTTAATATCTGCTTCAACACAAGCCTTAAATGGGGGCAATATAATGTTCTGAAGTGTTGATTCACTAACATCAACAGAATTATAGTCTCTGCCTGACTCGGCAAAAGCATATCCAGCAAAATGTTTTGCACAAGCAGCTATTGATCTAATAGAAGATAAGTCATCACCTTGAAATCCTTTAATTCTTGCAATAGCAATTTTACTACCAAGGTAAGGATCTTCGCCTGAGCCTTCCATAACCCTTCCCCATCTTGCATCTCTTGATACATCAACCATAGGTGCAAAAGTCCAATTAATTCCGACCGATGAAGCTTCCTCTGCTGCGATTGATGCTGATTTTTTTATTGCTTCCATATCCCAACTAGATGCTTCTGCCAAAGGTATAGGACTTATAGTTTTATATCCGTGAATAACATCAAATCCAAAAAGTAAAGGAATGTGCAACCTTGTTTCTTCAACAGCAATTTTTTGTAAGGCCTTAACTTCTTTAACACCTTTTACGTTTAATACTGCACCAACTAAACCTTTTTTTAAATTCGAATATTTAATAGCTTGCTGACCAAATTTAGGCGAAGGTCCTGTAACATCCCAAAATCCATTATATTGATTCATTTGACCTATCTTTTCCTCTAAAGTCATGATTCGTAATAATGAGTCAACCTTAAAATCAATACGTGTAGTATTTTTTTCTGAAGTAATAATTTTAGAAGAAGTACAGCTTAAAAAGAAAAGAAATAAAAATAATATATAATAATGTTTTGTATATTTCATCTTTTAATATTGACATTTTAAAAAAACAATTACAAGAAAGCATTTAACTTCCTCGTAATTGTAACTAACTAAATTGTTTTTTTATTGATATACTCTAACATAGTCAACCTCCATAGAAGATTGACTAAAACTTGTGTCAATTGTTCCACCAAATGTTCCACCCATCGCAACATTCATGATTAAAAAGAAATCATGATTAAAAGGAACAGATCCATTATTAATAAATGTATGAAATAAGACATTATCAACATAAAACCTTATGGAATTTGGGGTCCACAATACTTTATAAACTTTAAAACCAGTTGAAACACCAGGAAATAAAGAATTATTTGAAATACCTCCAGCACCGTAATGTCCTGGATAATGCAATGTGGCATAAATTACATTTGGATTATTTCCTTTATGTTCCATAACATCAATTTCACCACAATTTGGCCATGTATTGGTATCGTAATTCGCACCAAGTAACCATAACGCAGGCCATGTACCACCTCCTGTAGGTAGTTTTGCTCTAAATTCTATCTTCCCGTATGTAAATTCAAACTTGTTTTCAGATTTTAAACGAGCTGATGTATAACCTCCTGAAGATTGAGATTTAGCAGTAATTTTTAAACTCCCACCTTGAACAACAACATTATCTGAACTATTAGTATAGTTCTGTACTTCATTATTTCCCCAACCCCCTGACCCAAGATCATAACTCCATTTGGAAGAATCTGGTGCTCCATCTACATTAAACTCATCAGACCAAATCAAATTAGTATAGTCTGTAATAGGGTCTTGAACGGGTTGTACAGTTGTTAATATCAAATACCAAGCAAGGGCTGGATTATTACCTTGTATTACCCTAACTTTCATTCGATTATTTGTTATTGATAGTATTTCATATGAATTACTTCCAACATAATATGCCATAAACCCATTATCAGAAAAATTCATGATTGTACCTCTAGTTTGAGTTAAATGGTCAGTATTTTGCATAATTACAGATTCTGAAGGGGATAATGAGACATTCTTTTCTCCAGAAGCATCATAATTATAACAATAATCATATCCTACAGAACCTCCAGCAACGCTCTGATAATCTTTATTAAAAAAAGTACTTCCTCCATTATTTTGAGAATATTTTAATGAATTACCTACCTTAGAAAATGTCATAACAGCATTATATAAACAGCTACTATCTCCAGATGCTGCTTTTTCCCATGGCTGTGCCATATAATAATAAGCAAAATAATTTTGTTCACTATTATTACTATTAGGACCTACTCCCAAATGTCCTAGTTCAGACGCTGATACATACCAATTTTTAGATGTCCCACCTGTTAAAAATTGAATTGCTTCATCATCTGTAAAATTACTTAATACAGTAACTTGAATTGTTTTTGTTGTTGAAACTCCTCCTTTCCCAGTAGCTACAACTGTTAGATTATAAGTATGAACACCGTTAAGATTATATCTTTTTTGATAAATTCCACTAGGAACACTTTTAGATTCACCATCACCAAACTCAAACTTGTAAGAAATAGCATTTGTTGCACTAACAGTGAAATTAACTAAGCCTGATCCATCTCCATAGGGATTACTAGCATTTTTACCAACTATATCATAAGAAATTTGTAAATTAGTTGGAGAGTAAATTTCTCCAAAAGTAGCACTATCTTCTTGACAATTTACAAATAGTAAAGCTATAAACATACTTGTTATGTAATAAAAAATAATCTTTTTCATATACTATATTTTAATTTTAGGGAGTTAATTAGATTGTCTTATATCATCAAATAAATATGTTGAACCATTCCCAGAAGCACCAAAATCAAAGAAAACCACAACTCTTTGATAGGTATAAGACATATTAATCGATGAAAAATCAAATGTTAATTCTTGCCAACTATTAGCAGTTGCTACTGTCGCATCTACCTCTTTATTTTTTGTAGAATCAGCTAAATTTTCCAATTTCATTTTTACAATAATTCCTGATTGAGGGCACCATACTTTCATTTTTAGTTTTTTCATTACTGAAAAATCAATAGGACTAGATAATTCAATAAATGATCCGGCCCAAACTTGAGCACCTGCGCCTTTTACAAGAGATGCAACCTTTGTAGATGTATCAATTCCTACCTGATGACTATTTGATACTATAGTAGTATTAGCTCCACCAAAATTTGAAAATGTGTAAGGAAGAGTTGGAGATTCAAAATCAAGAGGAAGATTAATAAGTAGAGGAACTGTGACTGTTACATTTTGAGTATATTCAGCTGTTGCTGAACCACCAGTAACAGCAACAACCTTAACTTGATATGTTCCAGCATTTGCATAAAAATGTGTAATTACATCTCCTTCTAAAAAATTAACCGGAGTTTCTGTTGGACTTTCTCCAAAAAAAACTTTAAATCCATTTTCAAAATTAGCTTGAGCTTTTACTGTAATTCCTAATGAATTTGTAGGTATTGATGCAATCGTTACCAATAAATCTGTTGGAGCAAAAAACGAAACTGTAACAGGTATAGTTGTTTCAGAAATTTTTCCATTTAATGTAGTTCCTACAATCTTTACTGAAAAAGTCCCTTCTAAAAAAGTATGTAAAATGGAGTCTCCAGGATTTACTATTCCTGGTAATGTTGTTCCATCACCATAATAAATTTTAAATTGAGTTATACCTGTTCCTGAAGGAGTAATCAACACATCCCCAGAGTTATCGGGTTTGATACTTATAGCAGCAGAAATGTCTCCTGGCGCATTTATAGCATCTAAATTTGGAATTTCATTATCTTTTGAGCATCCTAATGACAAGGATAATATGAAAATGGTAAGTAATAAATGTATTTTTTTCATAATCTATATTTTTAGTACCCTGGATTTTGTTGCCAATTGCCATTTGAAAATTGAATCTCTTCATATGGAACTGGAAAAAGTTCATTTTTATTTGATGTAAAGCCAGTAATAGTTTGAGCAGCTTTTCCAGTTCTAACTAAATCAAAAAAGCGATGCCCTTCTCCCATTAATTCCAAGCGTCTTTCTGCCCAAATTACTTCTGTCAAAGCAGTACTGGTTAGAGATACATCATGATTTGTATCTCCAAAAGCCCTTCTTCTTACTTGATTTAAATAATTTAATGCTTTGGTGTCATTTCCACTTCTATTATATGCTTCAGCAGCCATAAGCAAAACATCTGCATATCGAATTGCACGATAATTGTTAGGATTTGTTAAGTTTTGATCTCCTATGTTTGAATCTCCTTTACGAGCAAGATATTTTCTATTAAAATAACCTGTATGTTTATATCCTGTTCCATAAGTAGCATTGTTAGCGGCAGCCCATGCAACAATATCAAGAATTGCAACATTTTTTCGATTGTCACCTACTTCATAAGCGTTATAAGCTTCTTGTGTAGGAACATTAAAGCTATATCCTCCGTCAAATACTGGCCCATTATAATTTCTAATACCATTAAATCCTACAGCTACGTTACCTTCACTACATTGTAAACATCCAAAATCTGCTCCTTCTGCATCTGTATACTGCACTTCAAAAACTGATTCTGGTCCATTTTCACCGCTATTTTCAAAAATAGAATTATAATCTGTAACTAATGAATAAGTATTTGAACTTATTAATTGCTCCAATACATTAGCCGATTGAGAAAATTTATTTTGATATAAGTATACTTTCCCCAACAATGCTTGTGCAGCTCCTTTTGTCGCTCTTCCTTTTTGAGCAGGAGTTATACTTAGATGATCAATTGCAAATAATAAATCGTTTTCTATACTAGCATAAACTTCTGAAACAGGGGAACGAGGTATTGTTTTTTCATCATCTATATTAAACCTTTTGTCACCATTCATTGGTATTGGTCCAAAAAATTTCACCAATTCAAAATGATAATATGCTCTTAAAAAACGTGTTTCTGCTATTACTTGATCTTTATTGGCAAAAGACGTTTTATCCTTAAATTCCATTATATAATTACAACGTTGAACACCTGCAAACATCCAATTCCACAAATCTTTTAAGTTTGAATTAACGGCAGTATGTGTCATTTCATCAATTTGTTGAATGCCTATTACGTCATTAGCACTTTCACCACCAGATAAAGTATTATCTGAAGCAATTTCTCCTATCATAACATTAATATAACTAGATTGTAACATATCATAGGCTGCAATCAATGCTTTATTATAATCAGATTCAGAATTAAAATAATTTTCAGCATCCAATGAGTATGGAGCTGCTTCATTTATAAAATTATCTGAACATGAATTAGATATAAATAAAATAACAGTTAAAAAAAGAATAGAAAATTTATTATATTTTTTCATTTTTAATAATTTAAAAATTAACATTTAACCCTAATGAGTATATTTTCGGTGCAGGATAATAACCGTAATCAATACCTCCTGATACAGGATTACCTGAATTTGCAGATGGATCATATCCTCTATACTTGGTAAAAGTTAGTAAATTATTTACCGAGCCATAAAATCTAAACTTCGAAATATGTGCTTTTTCAATGAGTTTAGAAGGTAAAGAATATCCCAATTGAAGATTTTGAATTCTTATAAAAGAGGCGTCTTCTACAAAATAATCTGAAAATAAGTTATTGCTTGAAGGACCAGTGCTAACCCTTGGAACGGTATTACTTGTTCCCTCTCCAGTCCAACGATCTAAAACATAATTTAATCTATTTAATTTGCTTTCTGTCCTTTCATAATTTCTTATTAAGTCATTTCCGACTGAAGCATAAGCATAAGCAACTAAATCAAATCCTTTGTATTTAAGATTAACATTAAACCCTAAAGTATAATCAGCTATTGGTTTTCCAATGTAAGTCCTATCTTTAATATCAACTACACCATCTCCGTTAATGTCTTTATATCTAATATCACCTGGAACAGTAGGTGTACCAAAATTTTGTACAGGTGCCGCATCTATTTCAGCTTGATTTTGAAATATTCCATCTGTTTTTAATCCATAAAAAACACCCATAGGTTGTCCTTCTTCCATTCTTGTAGGAGCTAACTGACCTATCCCAAATGAACCACTTTCTATAAAACCAGTAGAATTATTAACTTTCAGTACTTTATTGTTGATAGTTGTAATATTAAATCCTAGTTCATACTTAAATTTGTTTACGTTGTTTTTGTAATTTATGGAAAGTTCAAATCCAGTATTTCTTACAGTTCCCGCATTAACTGAAGGCGCACCAGACCCAGGAGCATATCCACCATTAATTCCTGATATAGGAACTCCACTAATAATTAAATCTGAACGAGTATCATTAAAATAATCAGCTGTTAGTTCAAATTTATTTTTAAACCACTTCGATTCTAAACCAAAATCTAATTTAGTGTCTGTTTCCCATTTTAATACTTTATTTGTGATTTGCCCTGCTGCAATTCCATTAACCAATGTGTTGTCAAAAACATAAGTCGCCTCACCAGTCAATAATCCTCTATATGCATTTGCAGGTGCAACATCATTTCCTAAAGTACCATAACTAGCTTTCAGTTTTAAAAAATTTATAGGCAAATCTTTATTAAAAAAATCTTCATTTGATAAAACCCAACCTAGTAATATTGATTTAAAATAAGCTACACTATACTTAGAAGAAAATCTGCTGGATTGATCTCTTCTTCCAATAAATGTTAATAAATATTTTCCTTTATAGTCATAATCAATTGTTGTAAATAGAGAAGGTCTTTTGTAAGGTGTTGATTTATAAGAACCATTTGTAATTACACCCTCTGGAGGAATTCCATTTGTAAGTGCAATATCTGCAAAATCCCATGAATTATTAGGTACATCATATCCTGTTGCATACAGTCCCTCACCCTTAGATTCATTTAATGTACCACCAATTGTTACTTTAACTTTATGTTTATCGTAAAAAGTATTTTCGTATTCTCCAAACATATCAAATGTAAAATCACTAAAACGAGTTGCGTTTTGAGATACACTGCTCCTATTTACGTTGAAAACCTTTGACTGCCCATAATAAATTTCTTTACTGAAAGATTTACCTACATCATTTCCTGAATTAAATCCATATCTAGTAGTCACTTTAAATGATTTACATGGCTTATATTGCATAACAAAATTTCCAAATATCTTCTTTTGATTATAACTATTATAAGTGTTTTCTATCTGAGCTAAGGGATTAATTACTTCATTTCCATATCCTGGTGTGTCTGGTACTAAAGAATAATTTCCATTAGCGTCATATAATGATATCGTTGAAGGAGTATTAATAGCATTAAATAAAACGGAACCAATACCATTTTCATTTAAACTCTTTCTGTTGTAATCCATATAATTAAGTGTTGTAGAAAAATTAATTTTTTTTGAAAAATCTACACCTAATGATAATCTTGCGTTACTCCTATCAAAACCAGATTTACTTAAACCAACAATACCCTCTTGATTAATATTTGAAGCACTAAAAGAGTAAATAATATTTTCCGAGCCACCTGATATAGAAATATCTTTGCTTAAAATTGGTGCTTTTTTAAACACTTCATCTTGCCAATTTGTTCCTTTACCTAGTCCAGTAACATTTGGATAAGGTATTGATTGTCCATTATTTGCATAGCTTTCATTCAATAGCATTGCGTATTCTGTAGCATTTAACAAATTGAGTTTTTTTGATGTTTGCTGGTTTCCTATATAAGTATTGAAAGACACTTTGGGTTTAGTATTTCTTTTTCCAAGTTTTGTAGTCACTAAAACTACTCCATTAGCACCTTTAGATCCATATACTGAAGCTTGAGCGTCTTTTAAAACCGTAATAGTTTCAATATCTGATGGATTTATTAATGAAATATCACCTTCATAACCATCAATTAAATAATATGGCTGGTTATTGGTGTTAGAAGACACACCTCTTATATTTATACTAAAACCTGAACCAGGAGCTCCTGAACCTGAATTTACTACTACTCCAGCAACTGTTCCTTGCAAAGCTTGAGCGGTAACAATAGGATGCAAATCTTCAATTGTTTTAGTTGATATTACTGATACTGATCCTGTAACATCTTTCTTTTTCTTTGAAGTATACCCCACTATAACTACTTCATCAAGAGTGTTTTTATCCTCTTTTAAATTTACGATAATATTTTGACTTTGATTTACAATTAACTCGAAATTTGCATATCCAATGTAACTAAAAATTACTTTTGACCCTTTTGGAATTTTGGTAATTTTAAAATTCCCATCCAAATCTGTTTGTGAACTTATTTTAGAACTTTTTACTACAATATTTACTCCAGAAATTGGTAAACCCGAAATAGCATCTGATACTTTTCCACTAATCTCAAATTCTTGAGAATATGTACTAATTGATAAAAGAAAAGTAAGTAGAAAAAATAATTTACACTTCATAATAAAAGTTTTATTTAAATGATTTTATAAAAATATTATTTAATATGATTTGATTTTTAAATAGAACCTCAACAAAAAACATACAATATTTTTTTTAACTCTCTTTTTGTTTTTTATATCAATGATTTTTAGTCTTTTAAATAAAATTTGAAACTATTTTTTTTTCGTTTTTTAAAAAAATGATTTCAAAAAAAAAAATCAAAAAAAAATGTGTTGTACTTATGTATAGGTGATTTGTGATTCATTTGATTATTATATCGAAAGAATGTACTCCACTAATCCTTGTTCATGTGGTAAATCCATTTTTTTTCGTAAACGGTATCGTTTAATTTCAACACTTCTAACAGAAATATTAAGTAAAGGTGCAACTTCTTTTGATGATAAATTTAATCTTAAATAAGCACATAATCTCAAATCATTTGGCGTTAATGAAGGATGGGCTGATTTTACTTTTTTCAAAAAATCTTTATCAGCAGTATCAAAAGCCTCTCTAAAAATATTCCAATTATCTTCTTCTTTTATATTTTTATTGATTGTTGAAATAACCGACTTAATATTTCTATTTCCTTCTTCAGAAGTTTTCTTTAAATCTTCTTTAATTACTGATAACAGTTCATTTTTCTTTATAAGATTCATCGTTGATACAGCCAATTCTTTGCTTTTACTATCGACATCTTTAGTTAATTGTTCATTTTTCAATTTCATTAACTGTTGATTGTTTTCGAGTTCTTTTATTTCTAAAAGTAAATTATTCTCTTCAATTAATTTTTCGCGTTGTCTTTGATAATATACCTTGTAAGTTTTGTTGATAAAATAAGCTATATAAATAGCTAATAAAAAATATAGCAACAAGGCAAAATTATTAGTATACCATGGTTTTAAAATAGTAAACTTGTAGGAAACAATATTTTTAGGGTTTGTATTTGCAATTTTTGCTCTTACTTTAAAGACATACGATCCTGGAGGTAGGTTTTTAAAATTAACGGATGTTTTTGAATTCCAGTCACTCCAATCATCTTGGATACCTTTTAGCAAATATTGATATTCTGGATTTATATACTTATTATATTCAGGTACTGAATAATTAAATGTTAAATTATTTTCATCATTGCTAAATTCTCCTTCAGAAAAAAGTGAAGTATTTATTATATTTTGGTTAAGCTTATTTTTTGTAATAGAAGTTATTGAAACACTATAATTTTTAAAACTTAAATCATTCAAATTAAGGGTATAATATCCGTCAGTAGTACCTATTAAATAAATTGATTTTGTCAATTGACTTATGTTCTCATAACCAAGCATGGAATTTGTTAAAGAAGCAGGGATAGGAATAATATTTTTCTTTAATTGAGTAGATAATTTTCCAGTAGTAAAATAATTAATGTAATTTTTTGTGAAAAACCAAAGCTTATTATATTTATCTACAATTAATTTTCCAGTTGTGTATTTTCCTTTTTTAAAAACATCACTTAAAACGGAATCTTTAATAAAAGATTTAGTAATTGGATTTAATTTAAAAACCCCTTGTTTATATGCATAATAAATGGTATTATTATACTTTACCAAGCTTGCATTTTTACCTTTTGGTGGGTTTTTATAAGTAAAAATTCCCTGTGCAATTTGTAATGATTTGTCAGTATGAAATCTAAAAATACCTTTATACTCATGGCTTACATAAAATTCTAAATTCGGTGTCAATTCAAAATACCTAGATGAATAATCAAATCCCTTTAGTTTGTTTTTGTAAATCCATTTTCCGTTTTCTTTCTTGAGGACTGATATGCCAAAATAATTCCCTTGAAAAATCAAATCATTTCTACCTGGCATTGTCTCAAACTTCCATGTTCCAGATTGAGAAAATATATTATTTGCTACTCCATTATCAACTAAAAAAGTTCCAGAATCATGTCCGCAAAATAATTTATCTTGATATTGAAATAATGACCAGACTTGACCTTTTGTACCAGATACGAATTGAAAGGATTCATTTGATTGAAAAGATTTGTAAAATAATCCTTGATTGGTACCAATATAGAGTTTGTTTTTATAAACTGTAGAAGCATAAACTGTTCCTAATATACCCGTATTATCTGAAAAACTCTTAATAGGTGATTGTAAATTAATACAGTTTATTCCGTTATCTAGCCCTATCCATAAGTTATTATCAATGTCTTCAAATAATGATAGTGCAGTATTATTACTTAATCCTTTATCTTGTGTAATGTGATACAATAATTCTTTATCTCTCGATGTGATGAAAATACCATTTGAAATAGTTCCTATTACAAACCCTTGATTTGCTAACTTTTGGAAACTATAAACACTACTATATTGTAAATCGGTGTCTAAAGTAGTTTTTATTGGGATAATAGTATTGTTGGATAATTTAAAAAATCCATTTTTTTGAGTAAGAAACTCTAACTCCTCATTATTGTTAAATACTCCTACAATCTTATTTTTTAAAAAGATAGAGCTATTTGAAATTAGTTTGCTTTTTCCGTTTTCAATTTCAAAAAAACCATCCATGGATGTTTGATAATAAATGCTTGAATCTGTTTTAAAAGACTTAAGAATACTACTTTTTGGAGTAATCAATGAGAATGTTTTTTTTATGGTATCATAGATATAAATTCTATTTAATGATTGAAATAAAACCCATTGATCATAGGTCAATATAGACCAAAATTGTTCATCATCTAATATTTTATTTTTAATAGTTTTACTCAATGAAAAGTACTTTAATCTTCCATTATTTTGTCTTTTCCAATAACCAAATTCCATGTAACAACCAGTAAAAATACAATCTCCTATTACTTTTACTGAACGAATTATCGTTTCATTTGGTGAGGGATATAAAGTCCAATTTGAACCATTATATTCTAATAAACCTTCGTTATTAGCAAAAAATAAATAATTATTTTTATCTTGAGTAATCATCCAATTCTGATTTCCTGCTGAATATAAAATTGGTGGATATTTAACAATAGGTGGGAAATCTTGTGAAAATATCGGTAGACTTATTAGAATTAA
Organism: Flavobacterium aciduliphilum; assembly: GCF_003268855.1. GTDB lineage: Bacteria > Bacteroidota > Bacteroidia > Flavobacteriales > Flavobacteriaceae > Flavobacterium > Flavobacterium aciduliphilum. Next base: position 215,082 of record NZ_QLSZ01000004.1, on the reverse strand, counting down.
TAATATTGTAATTAAACTTTGGGTAATGCTAAAAAAAGATTTGATATTTTTCATTTTATTAAAATTTAATTAACAATTTTATTAAATTTAAATCAAATTACAAAAAAAAAGCACGAAAGAATTCGTGCCTTGATTTTTGTGGAGGGTTAATTAATTTTTTATGAATTGTTTTTTTAAGAGCTCATTACCTACTTTAACCGTAATAATGTATACACCTTTAGCAAATTGTTGCGTTGGAATAGAAACTTCATTTGATAACCCATCTTGCTTTAAAACTAATTGACCAAGTGTGTTATAAATAGTAATATTTTCTATCACACTATCACTTCTTAAGTTTAATAAATTACTGGTTGGATTTGGATACAAATCAAACTTTGATTTATCAAAAACAGTTATTGCCAATGGAGATCCAAAAGTCACATCATCAAAATAATAGGTTTTTTCTCCAGCAGTTGAACCAGTTACACCAAAATTAAAGAAAATAGACGCCATATTAAACTGATAGGATGAATTGAATGCCGCAGTTCCTGTAGCTTGATTATTGAAATCAAACTCCATCATTTGCCAACCATTTGAAACAGTAGTAATCGATTCTGTCTCACATGATTGTGTAGGTTGACCTGAAACTTCTACTTTTAAACGTACTGGAATTCCAGAGTCAGGAGACCAAACTCTTACATACATTTTTCTATTTGATAATGTAAAAGGTATTGGAGAACTAAATCCTGAATTTGTTCCTATTGTTGTTCCAGCCCATAATTCGGAACTAGATGTTTTTATAGTTTTAATTACAGTGTTATTTGAATTTGTTGGATCTATAATTTTTGAAGATACATTTCCACCAAAATCGGTAACAGTATAATCTACAGTATTCCCCTCAAAAGTCACTGGTAAATTTATCTGACTTAAACAAGTATTTGGACAAGAACCTCCGCAATCAATCCCAGTTTCATCTCCATTTTGTATACCATCTGAACAAGTTCCTGAACCTCCTTGTTTTGTTAAAATAAATCGCCACCATAATCCTGTACCAACATTAATATCTAAAGTCATTAGATTTGAAGAAATAGAACTAATTAAATAAGTGATAGATGCAGGTGCGCCAGATGGACTCGTAAGCTCACCCCCATTATACGCTTTTGCCAAACCTAAGTAGGCGCCTACTCCATTTAGTGTTATTGTATTTGCTGAAGAATTGTATGACCAAGTAGCTGCATTTGAACCATTGTGAGGAGCCACAGGAGTTCCGCAAGAATCTGTTCCCCCTTGCCATCCTTCAATCCAAGATTGGGAACCCAAAACGTTTGCAAAAGTCCCATCAGCATTAAAAATATATTGATCATCAAAAAAACAGTTTCTTGTAGCAACATCTGTAAGGGTATTTGAAAAATAAGAACCATTGCCTTGTGAAGGTCCAACTGCAAAAGCACCAGCTTGAGGGCTCATTTTCCATGTACCCGCAAATAGATTAGAACATGGAGTACATGAACCCCCACAATCTACTCCTGTTTCATTTCCATTTTGTATACCATCATTACAAGTAGGTGTAGTTGATTGTTTAGCGAGAATAAATCGCCACCACAATCCTGTACCCACATTAATATCTAATGTTAGTTGAGTGTTAGTAAAAGACGAAACTTTATATGTAATTGATAATGGTGCATTTGCAGGACTTGTTAATTCTGATCCATTAATTGCTTTTGCTAAACCTAAATATGCCCCTACCCCTGTAAGAGTAATAGTATTTGTAGTAGTATTGTACACATAAGAAGCAGGATTTGCACCATTGTGAGGAGCCACAGGGGTACCACAAGAATCTGATCCACCTTGCCATCCTTCAATCCAAGACTGGGAACCTAAATTATTTGAAAATGTACCATCTGAATTGAATATATACTCATCATCAAAAAAACAACTTCTGACTGTTATATCTGCAACTGTATTTGAAAAATAAGAACCACTACCTTGAGTTGGTCCGACTGCAAAAGCACCAGACTGTGGACTCATCTTCCATGTTCCAGTTAGTGTTTGTGATTGCCCAAATGAAATAATCAACAAGCAAATCAATAGAGTAATTTTTTTCATAATTAATAAGTTAAATATTTACATTAACAAACATAAAAATAAATGACATAAGATATTTTAATGTTAATATAAAAAAACTATACAATAATAATTGTTAATATCTAAATTAAAAAAGCTATAAAAGTATTGATAATTATAGTTTTTTACTTTTTCATTGATAAATCATAAATTTTATTTGTTGAGGTAATGTTAAGTTAAAATTTATGATTCTTTGAGATTATAGCATAAAGTGATGATGTTAAAAACCTTTATTTTAATCATCATATACATAAACTATCTGAATTTCTATTTTATAATAATTTATGTTTAGCTACTCAAATATGGTTTTATTCTCATTTGTGAAGACATTTTACAAGTTTTAAACTTTTTATTACTCACTTTTGAAAACATAAAGAGCATCAATAAAGCCCTAGAGTTAATGAATAGAATGTAAACCAGCCTCAACCGTCATCCCAAACGTCTATTTTATCATTAAGAATTTATTTCGGAATCTCATTATTAACCAAACGAACGCGAAAAGAGTAAGCTCGTTAAATTAGATTTCACACACAAACTTTTTTTGGAAATATTCTTTACTCTTTTTATTAATGAGGATTTGCTTTGCAAATAAAAAAACCTTGATAATCAACAGTTTTTGTTGTTTTGGGATTTACTTTGCAAATAAGATTTTATAGAATTATGCATAATATGGAATATATGTTGCGTATTTTTTTGATGTGATTTCAGGGTCTGAGGGTATTATTAAACCTGCTTCAAATGTGTCTGAAATTATTCTTGATGCCACAGACGAATCATTCTTTTTTATGCCAAAACGTTCTCTTACAGATTGATTGTTTAATTCTTTTCTATCTTCAAACAGCAAATAAGCATGTTGATAGCAAGCCATAATTTTTTCTGTTTTAGACATTGCTTTTAGCTCTTTAGGAGGAAATAAAATTACTCTGGTATGCGACTCGCTTTTTTCAAATTTAACTGCAGGTAATCTTCTTTCTTCTATCGCTTCAATGGCTCTATCAATTCCACTACCTCTTCTTTCGCAAATTCCAAGTCTTTCAGTTTTTGTAGACAATCCACTTTTCCAGTCCAATTCGTTTAATTCTATAGGTACTGGAAATAAACTATCTTGTAATATTTTTATAGCTTTATCTTTCCATGTTTCCATATTAAATTTTTCTAAAACCATATTTTTTAACTATCTCCTCGATAACAATCGCTTACACTCTTAACCAATATCCCTTTAAATAAAATTAAAATTGTTTTTTCGCTTTTAAGTTTTAAATTCAAACCAATCTGAATAATATTTTTTGTTGTGTGTATCTCTCAAGATGGTTTTTATTTTTGAAATATTATGTTGTTTTAATTCATCTATTATTTGATTAAATTCTACAGAATATTCATGAGTTTCACCAGACTCTAAAGGTAATGGATATTTTACTTTCTTGTCAAACAGCAATAAATTGAAAAACTTCTTGTTTTTTGAATTACTCACAAAACTTGGCTCATCAATATATCTTTTGTTTTTGCTAACATTAGTGATTTTAATAACTAAAAAATCAACACCTTTACTCATAATAGAGTTTGACATAGGAACCTTATAAATCTTGTTTATCTCAATATTGAATTTCCCCCTTCTATCATGATAAAACTCGTATATCCTCCAAATAAAAACTATTGTTGATATTAATGCAGCATATATTGAGATAATAACTTTATAATCCATTTGTTTTTTTAAATTTTAATAAAACTTTACTCCTTCAAAAAACCATACTCATACACCTTTGGCTTAATCTTATCCGCAAGTATAGCCAATTTGTTACGCAATTCACCAATGAGTGCCATATAGGTGACGTCATCACTTTTACTATTCATTCTCCCTTTGTCGTTTCTTCCTTGAAAATATTCTCTGATGTCATATAAAGAAGCGTTAACATTATAGTCATTGCGAGATAACGAAGCAATCTTATGATAGTACTTCCATAACTCACGACCTGCATCAAAAACGGCTGTGGCTTCTTCTGAGAAAACTAACGCTTTGTTGTGCTGAACTCCTTTGGTAGTGTCATGCTGAACTTGTTTCAGTATCTCGTTGGAACCTGAAACAAGTTCAGGTTGACAAGCGGTGTGTTCAGGTTGAGTAGGTATACTGAATAAATCAGAGGTTTTGGTTTCTGCTTGTATCTTCCCTTTTATAAAATCAGTCATGAAATTACTTTCAAACTTGGCTTGTGCATTGACTTCATATTCTGTAAACGGTATCCAATGGTTGGTGCCAAAACTAGAAGAAATATTATTACTAAAAAGCGTACTTACTAAACAATTATTTTGAAATTCAAAATCAGATTTCCAATTTTCATTAGGATAAAGAAATTGATCTCTATCATTTAACCAATTCGAATCAAAAATATGTCGTACAGTATAGTATATTGAAGTTTCAATTAAATTTTCCTTAGTAGTTTGCCAATTATGATTTGAAGCAGGAACTTTCATATGTGGCTCTCCAAACCTAACTAATCTTTGATTTTGGAAATCACTACCTACACCAATAATTGTAGCAATAGATTCAGATTTTGAATATCTAAATGTTTTTACCCACTCATTTATGAGCTTAATATTATCATAAGACCAAATATTTTTTGGACCAATATAATCCTCATGTTTATTAAAAACATCAGCTTCAAAATAATTAAACCTTTCCTTTTTATTCAAATTCCATATAAAAAAACCAATAGGAAATTGACCTTTCACATTATCAAAAGTATCCGCTGGAGTAATAAATAATTTTTCAAGTTTTGCCTGAAAAAAATCGCGAAATTCTGAGAATTTAGGTGCTTGCAAAAATCATCATTTAAAAAATCAAATTGAAACACATTGTTTTTAAGCAAGTTAGCACCATGATCAATGCGCTCGTGCATTACGTTTACATCGGCTTGGTCTAGTGTGCTGGCGTAAATGTTGTATTTGTTGGTCAAACCAGCTAAAAGGTTTCCGGTTCCTGCGGCACAATCCCAAATATAATAATCGTCTTGCCAGTTTTCGCCCAAATAATCGGTCAAGTATTTTTGTGATAATTCTACCCAAATACGTGGGGTGAAAAAAGCTCCTTTGCGCTCACGAATATCTTGAGGCACCAATAAATCGCGGCGTTCTATAATATAATCTTGAAATTCTTTAAGAGGTGGTCGTTTGTAGCGTTTCCAAAAATGCAAATAGGTGTCTTTGTTTTTGAGTGTAATGTTGGCATCAAACATTTGCTTAAGGTTTTCCTTAGCTATTTTATAGCCTTCATTTTGAAACATCACAAATAAATTTTCTCGAATAGACAAATCGTCTCCAATAGTTTGGGTGTCTTTATCATCAACAAACAAATCAGCCAAATAGAAATCGCTGTCTAAGATATTGGCTTTTTTTAAATCGGCCCAATTAACGTCAATGATGGGTTTTACAATGTCTAACCATCGTAAATAGATTGGGATGAAATTATTTTTATCAATTTTTAATTTACTGGTTGTGGTGGCTTTGGCTACATTGTTTTTTATAAACGCTTGGAGTTCTTTTTCGTCTTTTTGATAATCAAAAACATAAGTATTTTGGTTTAGTGTCGCTTCAATACGTTGTTTAATGAGCTGAAATTCTTTGGTTTCGTGATTACTTGGTGTAACGTTCCAATTGAAATCGTTTATATAAAAAATATCTTGAATATTGATATACGGTACAAACGCTATTTTTTTAAAATCGAAAGCTCCCAAAAAAGCAGGTGGCATGGTTTTATCAAAAGTTCTAGCCTTGCCAATAGTTAAAATGAGTTGCACAAACATGGTTGGCACATCAAAATTCCCAGTTTTAGCTTCAGCCCAAAGCAACGGTGTGCGCCCAAATAAATTATCTTGTTGTGGAAAAACAGTAAAATCGATGTTTCCTAAAATTTCGGTAGTATCAAATTGCTTGAACCAATCGGCACCTACTTTGTTTTTTAGTTCTTCTTCACGAATATTGTTGTATTTCATTTAACTAGGAATATTTTTATCAAACTTACCAATAATCTCATACTAAAAAAATTATTTAATACTAAATATTTTTAAAATCAATAAATTTTCACTTCAATATTTAAAATGTAATACTTCAATCTGTCCTTACAATACCCAACCACTACCCAACCACTGCAACACCAACATTCCCATCCTCACGCAAAACATACCGCACCCCATGAAGCTCTTGGTAAAAACACACCCCAAGAAAAGCAAAACGATGCAATCCCACTTCAGGCAAATGGGTTGGCGTCATCGCAAAAGTACCCGGGTGCTCCCCTTTTTCAAAAACCATAGGCGGTGCCATAAACATGTTATAAATACGAGCATCAAAAGCAACTCCCAAAACCCCAAATTTCAATTCTATATGTGTAGCCCCTTTAGGAAACTTAACCTGTGAGAGGTCTAAATGTTCAATCGTATAGACACATCCTTCTGCGTCATAATGCGCCTTCATAGGAACCTTGTGCTCAAAAATAAAAGAAGGCGTAAACCTAAAACTCTTAAACAAAGCCCTGCCTTCTAGAGTCAAGATTCCATTTTCAACCGTACGCAACCCCCTTGCAGAAACGGTGTCCAACTTCTTAATCTCTTGAAACAAACTCATCATCCTCCCATGCAAACGCCCATCACTATAATGTTCCAAAAAAGGATATAAAGCCTGTCTAAAAGCACTCTTAACCCTAGAACAATGCCCAAACTCAGAACCATTCTCCCTTACCCGCACCATATTAGGTTTCGTTTTAATAGCTTTCCCATTAAAACCCCCTCCTGCCTTTCGGGCTACAGGCTTCCCTTTTCTATAATAAAAATTCACACCACCCAAGGTGCCTACAAGTGGTAAAATCCCTTTTTGTGTTGCCATATTCGCAAGTGTTACTTGATACAAAAGTAATACTTTATTTATATATATAACATATTTATAACGTATATATAGCGTGTTTATAGCGTATATAAAACAAATTATATAAAATTGAAATAAATAGAAGCCTCAACACAAATAAACAAACTCATACTGTAACATTATGAGAACCTATAACTCAAAAACCCTAACACAAAACCATTATCTTTACTATCTTTGCCAAAAACAAAATACAATGTCCTCTTTTTATAAATTAAGCATTAAAGAAGTAACACGCGAAACACCAAATGCCGTTTCAGTTAGCTTCAACATCCCAAACGAATTACAAGCTGCCTACTCCTTTGTAGCAGGACAATACATAAACCTAAAACTAACCCTAGACGGTAAAGAAATTCGTCGCGCCTATTCCATTTGTTCAGCACCCAATAGTGGAGAAGTAAGAATCGCCATCAAAGCCATTAAAAACGGACACTTCTCAAAATTTGCCAACGAAAACCTCAAAGCGGGCGACATCCTAGAAGTGGGGCAACCTGAAGGAAAATTTACTTTCGAACCTCATGCCGACAAACAAAAAAACTACGCCGCCTTTGTAGCCGGTAGCGGAATTACACCTGTTATGGCCATCTTACAATCGGTGCTAGAAAACGAACCAAAAAGCTCATTTGTGTTAGTCTATGGCAACAAAACACCAGAAGAAACCATCTTCCACAAACAACTCCACCAACTGCAATCAAAATATGTAGGGCGTCTCTTTGTGCACTATGTATACAGTCAAACCAAAATAGAAAACGAATTATTTGGCAGAATCGACAAAGCCAATATCAACTTTGTATTAGACAACAAACACAAAGAAAAAGAATTCGATAAATTCTATCTATGCGGACCAGAAGCTATGATAAATCTGGCAACAACCGTTCTAAAAGAACACCACGTTGCTGACAAAAACATTAAATTTGAATTATTCACCGCTTCAGCAACAGAAAACACAGAAGCCGTGACCCACGACGGGCACACAACCATAACCATTCTAGTGGATGACGAAGAAACCACCTTCGAAATGAGTCAAAAACAAACCCTACTAGAAGCTGCCTTGAAACAAGGTCTTGATGTGCCTTATTCTTGTCAGGGAGGCGTGTGTAGCAGTTGTATGGCTAAAATAACACATGGAAGTGCAACCATGAAGAAAAACGCCATCCTCACCGATAATGAAATTGCCGATGGGTTGATACTAACCTGTCAAGCACATCCCACCTCAGCTCACATAACTATAGATTTTGATGATGTCTAAACCACCATAACAACAAAACGCCCCATATTTTGGGGCGTTTTCGTTTATTAAAATAGCGTCTTTTTATTTCGCTGCTTTAGCAATATCTTCAGGTTTTACAGCAACAGCTACACCTGGAAGTTTTATAGGAGCACCTAATTGTGCTAAGAAGCTACCTTGTACTTCTCCTGTTTTATACGTTGTAAACCCAATTCGGTACAATCCAACAACAATAGCTTTTGCAGGATTTGATGGGTCGCTTGTAATACGCATTAACGAATTGTATTTACTTCCAGAAGGTTGTGCAGGCATTTCTCCTGAATCGTCATTACTGTCTAATGTCGTCCATTTTGCCGTTTTAGCTTTAGCCGCCACATCTTCAATTTTAAAAATTCCTTCTGCTCTTTCAAAGGTTACCCATGTATCAAAGAAATTTTTAGTATCACTGGCATTAGCTGTAAAATCAGGTGACACATAATCTTTGTCTGTAGGTTTTACACTATCCGGTGCAGGTGAAATCATTCGAACCCCAATCTCAGGCGCCGCTACTGGAATCCAAACATATACATAATACATTTTCTTTCCATTTTTCACTTCGTCTGGTTTAGAACCTGGTTTGATATAGCCAAAATAGCTGGTCAAATCAGTATAAGGAATTCTAATTTCTTTTCCCATCATGGATTTTTTGCCCATTTCAGCTCCAAATTTATCTAGTTTTTGAGCTTGAGTGCTGGATAAAATACCTAAGCAAACGGCTAAGGTGAATACGCTTTTTTTCATTTTAGTTTTAGTTTGGTTATCTTTTTGCTCCTACTCTATTCATGGTTTTCGGATACCCCATACATTTTTTTGATAAAAATACCTTTTTTTTTGTAAAAAAGCACTTTTTAAGCATAAAAATACAACCCATGCATGTAATCAAATCAATTTCAATGCTTTTTTTAAAGAGAAGAAAACAACAAAAAAGAGACAACTAAAAGGTATTATTATCCGTGGTAGAATATTCCATTAACATTTTGCGAATATGTTCCACATCAATACCACAACGTGCTTGAAGTTCAGCAACGGTACCATGTGGAATGAATCCATCAGGAATCCCCAGTCTTGTTACAGGAAGAGAATAATGAAAACGCGCAGCAAATTCTACAACAGCCGAACCAAACCCACCTGTTATAGTTCCGTCTTCAAGAGTAATCACCCTTTCATAGTTAGAAAAAACCTCATGCAAAAGGGCTTCGTCTAAGGGCTTAACAAAACCAAAATCGTAATGCGCAATTGCATCAGAGCAAGGCAAGTGCTCTAGCGCAAGTGTGACATGATTCCCGATAAAACCTGTCGACAACACCGCTATTTTTGAGCCTCTTTTTAACACATGGGCCTTCCCTATTTCAATAGTTTGAAAATTGGAATTTGAAATTTGAAATTTGAAATTTGCATACTTCCCTCTTCCTCTTGGATAACGAATGGCTATGGGGTGTTCCAAACCTAATGAAGCTGTATACAAAATGTTTCTTAAATCCCATTCATCTTTGGGAGCATAAACAATTATATTGGGAATACATCGCAGGTAAGCTAAATCGAAAACCCCGTGATGAGTCGCACCGTCTTCGCCTACTAATCCGGCACGATCCAAACAAAAAATTACGGGTAAATTTTGCAAAGCTACATCATGAATCACTTGGTCATAAGCGCGTTGTAAAAACGTAGAATAGATGTTACAAAAAACCACCATCCCTTGCGTGGCCATTCCTGCCGCCAAGGTTACAGCGTGTTGTTCGGTAATACCTACGTCAAAAGCCCGTTCTGGAAAAGTTTCCATCATAAATTTTAAGGAACTTCCACTAGGCATCGCAGGCGTGATGCCAATAATTTTAGAATTATTTTGGGCTAACTCTACAAGAGTCCATCCAAAAACATCTTGAAATTTGGGTGGTAAATGAGCCTCTGCTTTTGTATAAATCTCGCCAGTAGTCTTATCAAATTTCCCAGGAGCATGATACTTTACTTGATCTTCTTCCGCTTGTTGAAGGCCTTTCCCTTTTGTGGTTATAATATGAAGAAATTTAGGGCCTTTTACATGCTTTAGTCGGTTCAATTCTGAAATTAGTATCTTAAAATCATGCCCATCAATAGGACCCGAATAGTCAAAATTCAACGACTTTATCATGTTGTTTTGCTTCGGATTCTTTCCCTCTTTAACCAAAGTCAAATAGTTTTTTAAAGCCCCCACGCTAGGGTCAATTCCAATAGCATTATCGTTTAAAATCACCAACAAATTCGCATCAGTCACTCCAGCATGATTCAATCCCTCAAATGCCATTCCGCTAGCAATAGAAGCATCACCAATCACCGCAATATGGTTTCTGTTTTCGCCTTTCAATTGGGAGGCAATCGCCATTCCCAGGGCCGCAGAAATCGAGGTAGAAGAATGTCCCACTCCAAAAGTATCATACACACTTTCCTCTCGTTTGGGAAATCCCGAAATACCATCTAATTGTCTGTTGGTGTGGAAAACCGTTCTTCGTTCGGTCAAAATTTTGTGTCCATATGCCTGATGTCCTACATCCCAAACCAATAAATCATTTGGCGTATCAAACACATAATGTAAGGCTATCGTCAACTCAACCACCCCTAAACTTGCCCCTAAATGCCCTTCTTTCACCGAAACTACGTCAATAATAAAATCCCGCAATTCACTAGCCAATTGAGGCAACTGCTCAATGTCTAATTTTCGTAAATCAGTGGGAGTGTTGATATGATGTAGAAGATTGCTTTTCATTGCAAATTAAAAAGCAAAGTTAAGATTTTGTTTTTACTTAATCATTTTGTTGTATCAGAATTCAGCTGTAATTTTGATCGGAACAAAATAAGAAACCCTAACATTTTGGTTATTAATTTTTCCAGGTATCCAAGGAATAGAAGATTGAAATACTCTAATAACTTCAGAATTCATTTCTTCATTAATTCCTTTTATAATTTTTATATCTGATAATTTCCCGTCTATTTCAACAACAAATGAAACAATAAATGTTCCTGTAATCTTTTTGTTCTGTTCAGAAATTTTAAGATTAGATGAAATATATTTATAAAATGATGGCATTCCTCCTGGAAACATTGGCTTGATTTCCACTTTAGCTGAAGAATATATTATTTTTGGTTCAACTTGAGTTGTATCTACTACATGTTCTCTTTTGGGTAATACCATTCCAGTAGTCATTCCTCTTTGTTGTACCGTATCTTCAACTACAACAGGCTCTCCAGTAACATAATCATTATTGTGATTTTTACAACTAAATAGAGTACTTCCCATAGCAATAAAAAGACTTAATAAAAAGGCTTTGTGAAAAGACATTTTTCTTTTCAGTAAGCTTCTAGGAATCTGAATCTCAAGTCTATTAACTTGTTCATTTTTAAATCTTCCACAAACATCTTTTCTTTGATTTTGAACAAAATACTGTTGAATTTCTTCAGTAGTTTTATTGGTAAAATCTAAAACTTGTTTCGTGCATACGTTACAAAACCTTCCTGTCTCATCAGGAGTCATGGCATTCCAATCTTCATGGCAAGGCTTTGGAATGGTAATTTTAAGTTTAGTCTCCATAAATATTTTTTTCCTCTATAAATTTAACGAAAATTATACCAAAATCGTATTTTTACAAAATGGAAAACATTTTCACCGACGAATACTTCATGAAAAAAGCATTGCAAGAAGCCGAAATGGCTTTTGAAAAAGGTGAAATTCCCGTGGGTGCTGTGGTGGTAATTGATAACAAAGTCATTGCAAAAAGTCATAATTTAACCGAAGTATTAAACGACGTTACTGCCCATGCCGAAATGCAATCGATTACAGCGGCAGCTAATTTTTTGGGCGGAAAGTATTTGAAAAACTGTACCTTATATGTCACGCTAGAACCCTGTCAAATGTGTGCAGGAGCTTTGTATTGGAGTCAAATTTCTAAAATTGTTTTTGGAGCTCGTGATGAACAAAGAGGATTCTTGACTTTAGGCACCTCGTTACACCCAAAAACACAAGTTGTAGAAGGGGTTTTGGCTTCAGAATGTGGCACCTTGATGAAAGCATTTTTTGCTTCAAAGAGAAAATAAGATTTAATATAACCCTAACACAAGTAGAACTAATTAAAGACTATATTGCTTTTCTTTAATATCTTTGTTATCATTTTATACTATGAAAACCAATCCGCTTCAAATAGAAATCGATGGAATTGATAAAGAAATTCTGAGAAATTTAATGGAAGATGCTAGGATTCCAATTCTAAAAATTGCAAAAAAAATTGGGATTTCTGGTGCTGCTATTCATCAACGATTAAAGAAATTAGAAGAGAGTGGTCTTATTTCGGGTTCTAAATTTATTATAAATCATAAAGTTTTAGGCTATAAAACAATGGCTTTTATTGGGGTTTATCTTGAAAAGGCCGCAAACAATTCTGAAGCTGTAAGAGAACTTAAAAAAATTCCAGAAGTATTGGAATGTCATTATACTACTGGAAATTGGAGTATTTTAATAAAAGTTATATGCCGCGATAATGAACATCTGATGCAACTTTTGAATAAGAAAATCCAACCCATAGATGGCGTTTCTAGAACAGAAACTTTTATATCTTTGGAGCAGCAAATTGAAAGACAAATTCAATTATAAATAGTTAGGATTATTATTTAGATGATTAGAAACCATGAATCTCAATAGATTTTCAAAAGAACACATTACCATAGCATTTTACATAATCTACATAACCATATCGGGGGTGTGCTTTGAACTTTTCCCAGGAGATGCTAAAAACCCAAATATGGGCGTATTATTAATTTATGTGATGATTCCCATCAGTTTGATTTATTTTATGTATCACTTAATCAAGCAATTGTATGGAACAACAAGTTATGCCAAATGTTTAATGATTCATGGCGTAGCGTGGTTGTCTATTGCTGTTATTTTATCCGTATTTTCGAAATAAAAGTGCTTTGTTTGATTTTCAAGAATTTTATTTCATTCAAACGAATTGAGATAAACTTATTGGAGTATTTTGTTTAGCTTTTCTAAAATAGCTTCAACACTAATAGTACGCATTGCGTCTTCATAGCCTGCTACCTTTATATTACCATATACTGAAGTGGGTAAGTAAGGATATTGTTCTCTATCAGAAGTCAAACAATTTTCAATAGGTTGGTTATAGGGAGCAAAACCTGCATACGGATGCGTAGCACCCCAAAGGGTAATGGTCTTTACTCCGAACATCGCTGCTAAATGCGCGTTGCCACTATCCATCGAAAGCATCACATCTAAATGGGATATCAACTGCAATTCTTCTTCAAATTGAAATTTTTTTGTGATATTGAAAACGTTTTCCAAACCTTCTGCCATTTTATCTAATACTTCTTTCTCATGACGACCCCCGCCTATTAAAATAATTTTGGCGTTGGGTCTTGTAGCTAATATTCGAACTACTTTTTGCATTAAATCGAGCGGATATGTTTTGCTTTTGTAGTGTGCAAATGGAGCTATACCTATCCATTCTGTTTGCTTATGGCCCAAAAGATTAGTTATTTCATCGGAAAGTGCGCGCTTTGGAAGCAACCAAGGCTGACTCATGTCGAGGGACAAACCAAGTTTATTAAACGTATGAACATGACGTTCTATCATGGTTTCCAAAGGAGAAATTTCCTTAGTTTGAAGTTGAGTGAGCGCTTTTTTTTCTTTTCTTCCTTTGTCTGTTGCGGCTCCTTTACAGCCTGATAAGGTAAAAAATATTCGTAAGATTTTAGAACGTAATACGTTATGCAAATCAGCGACTTGATTTACATTGCGCTCTTTTAAATCGCGATAAAGTCGATAGATTCCAATAAACCCTTTATGCCTATGATGGGTGTGTGCTGACAAAAAAGACACATTAGGGATTCGGTCAAAAATGGGTTTATAAAATGAACGCGAAACAACCGTAATCTTTACATCGGGGTATTGATCTACTACAGCTAACAAAACTGGAACAGTCATAGCTACATCACCCATAGCTGAAAGTCGTACTACAGCAACATGTTTAGTATCGTGATTCAAAGGTTGTTAAAAAGAATTAGTTTATTTTTTATTTTGGTACAAGACCGGATTCAATTCGTCGTCGTTATACATTTTCATTTGTTTGTATACTTTCATGAATTTGTCTCCGTTTTCAATATCCGACAATAAATCATCGATAGCCGTCGATAAATCGCTACGTTGTTCTAAAAGCACATTCAATTTTTCTTGACATTTATCTCTATGGTCTTGAGAAGCATCGGTTCTTGTTGCTTCTTCGTTCATGTGATAAATTTTAAGTGCTAATATAGACAATCGATCAATAGCCCAAGCTGGACTTTCTGAGTTGATTTTGGCTGTTGCCTTTACAGTAACATGACTGTATTTTTGAAGAAAATAGCTATCAATATATTCTACCATATCGGTTCGTTCCTGATTGGAAGCATCTATTTTTCTTTTTAAGGTCAGTGCTGCTACAGGGTCTATTTTTGGGTCTCTAATGATATCTTCATAATGCCATTGTACCGTATCAATCCAATTTTTAAAATATAATAAATGTTCTATTTTGTCTTTAGGATACGGATTGTTTATGGGTTGGTTTACACTATCATAAACATGATACTCTTTTATACTTTGTTCAAATATAGAATAGGCTAATTTTGAAAACATACTAATAAATTTTATTTGCAAAGATAGTTTTTATACTTTTGAAAATGCTTTGGATACCCAAAAAAGTTTACTTTATAAATTCTTAATTCTACATAAATCAAATGCACATTCACTACATTTCCGAACATAACAGCATTCTTAATCATTTTTTAGCCCAAATTCGTGATATATATGTTCAAAAAGACAGTATGCGTTTTCGAAAAAACATTGAACGAATTGGAGAAATTATGGCATATGAATTAAGTAAGACGTTGCAATATAAAGCAGTTGATGTACAAACACCTCTAGGAATAAAGCACACGACTACTATTGCAGATACAGTGGTGCTTTGTTCTATTTTAAGAGCTGGTTTGGCACTTCATCAGGGATTTATGAACATTTTTGACAACGCCGAAAATGGTTTTGTATCGGCATTCAGACATCATCCGAATCAAGACAATTATTTTGAGATAAAAGTCGAGTATCAGGCAGCCCCATCTTTTGAAAGTAAAAACCTCATACTTATTGACCCCATGCTTGCTACAGGACAATCGATGGTGGCGGTATTACACAAACTTTTATTGGAACAAAAACCAAAAGAGATTCATTTAGCTGTAGTAATTGCTGCCCCAGAAGGCATTGCGTATTTAGAACAGCACTTGCCAGAAAACTGTCATCTTTGGGTTGCGGCACTTGATGAGAAGTTGAACGAAAAAAACTACATCATCCCAGGATTGGGCGATGCTGGCGATTTGGCTTACGGAAGCAAATTATAATTGGATACAAAAACAAACTAAACTGCAAATCAAGGTAACCCACAAAATCATTTCTTGCTGAAATTTATTCTGCATGTATTCAATGCTATTAGTAGCCATGATAGCCAATGGCAAAAAAGTAAAAATAAGGAGTTGATTGTTTTTAGGGAAAGAAGTTACAAATAGAACGATTCCGATTAAGGTTGCAAAAATTACTTTTTTATAAGACGCTTGAAGATTCAAAGGTTTGTTCGTTAATGAAAAAATAGATGGAATGCTAAAGAACAATACACATACCACATAAACTGAAAAAGCGATATTTTGAGAATCATTTTTAAAATAATCCAACTCAAATGCAGTACTATCGGAATGTATGTAATGCATCACTATTGCCTTATCAAATAATAATGCATAAAAAATAAAAAGAATCAAAGCGGTAAAAAATGCTATTATTGGGAGTAACCAATTTCGATAGTCCCGAGAGACATGGAAAATGATTGAGATGTACACCAAAAAAAGAAAAAGAATACACCAAAAATTAAAAATACTTGCCACAAAAATCCACAAAGACGCATCAAATATCTTTTCTTTTGGTGCTTTGAGTGATTGTAAAGACACCAATCTTCTCATGGCGAGTAAAACAAACAAATTCGACAACAGCAACTTGAAATCATTCAATACTTCGGGAAAAATGAGTACAAAAAGAAAGTAAAATAATATAGTGTAGGAACTTTTTTTGGTAAGATTATTCTTTTTTACAATAAAATTTGAAAAGAATAAAGATGAAAAAAGCAACACTAGCATAGCTCCTTTTTGAAATAAAATTTCAATAGATACGGGGCTTTGCGTGTGTTTCACTTGATATATTAAAAAGAAAATAACCAACAATAATCCCAACAACGAATAATTTATTGGTGTAGATTTCTTAAAAACACTTGTAATCATACGGATATTTTATACTTTTGTGGATGTAAATATAATACTTGTTTAAAAATGAGAGCATTTTTTGAAGGAATACAATCACTTTTTGTTGATTTTTTATTCAAACCTTTGGATGGATTACGTGCATTAGAGCTAGACAATTGGTGGTTAGCTAATATTGTGAGTTGGACTTTAATGGCAATATGTGCAAGATACATTGTGTATTGGTGCAAACAATTGGCTATTCACCAAAAAAACAACGAAGAAAACCAAGATACTACGGCACATTCTTTCTTAAAGTAAGTCAAAACCGATATCGTTTCTGAAATACATCTTATCAAAATGTAGTTTTGCTATATTTTGATAAGATTTTTTTGTGGCTTCACTAAAATGATTCCCAAACGAGGTAATGGCTATAACGCGCCCACCATTAGTAACAATTTTATCGTCTTTTATGATAGTTCCTGCATGGAAAATCAAGGCATCTGTTACTTGTTCCAATCCTGAAATTTCATAGTGTTTTTCAAAGTGTTCAGGATAACCTCCTGAAACTAACATCACTGTTGCAGCACTTCTTGAATCAATTTCTAAAGGAAATAGATCTAACTTTTCATTTACTACAGCATCGAAAAGAGCGACTAAATCGGAGGTTATTCTTGGAATAACTACTTCCGTCTCAGGATCGCCCATGCGAACATTATATTCAATTACTTTAGGTTCTCCATTAACAATTATCAACCCTATAAATATAAATCCTTTGTATTCGATACCTTCATTTTGTAGTCCAAAAATTGTTGGTTTAATGATTTGGCTTTCTATTTTATCCATCAAAACCTCATCCACAAAAGGGACTGGAGAAATAGCACCCATCCCACCAGTATTTAATCCTGTATCGCCTTCGCCAATTCTTTTGTAATCTTTAGCTGTGGGTAAAATTTTATAGTTTTTACCATCGGTCAACACAAAACAACTTAATTCAATCCCATCAAGAAATTCCTCTATAACTACTTTGGAACTAGCAGTACCAAATTTGGCATGAACTAGCATATTTTGAAGTTCTTGTCTTGCTTCATTGCGGTCATGAAGTATTAATACCCCTTTTCCTGCGGCTAATCCATCTGCTTTTAAAACATATGGAGGCTGCAGTGTTTCAATGAAATCAAATCCTTCTGCTAAGGTTTCAGAAGTAAATGTTTTATACGCTGCGGTTGGAATGGCGTATTTTGAAAGAAATGCTTTCGCAAAATCCTTACTTCCTTCAAGCATCGCGCCTTGTTGAGAAGGACCAATAACAGGAATTTTTTTTAGCAAAGCATCCTTTTTAAAGTAATCATACAAACCCAACACTAGAGGATCTTCTGGACCAACCACGACCATTGTTACCTGTTTAGAGAGAACAAACTCTTTAATAGCTTGAAAATCAGAAAGAGCTAGTGAAACATTCTCCGCTATGGAAGCTGTTCCTGCATTTCCGGGAGCCACGCATAATTTTGAACATAAAGAAGATTGTAATATTTTCCAAGCAAAAGCATGTTCTCTTCCGCCTGAACCTAGTAGTAAAATTGTCATTGTGTTGTGTTTTGTTGCAAAAATAAATGATTCACAACGAGTAAATAGTACTATTTCTATATTTTTTGTGTTTTTTTTGATATTTTTGTTCTATTAATTCATAAAATACTGAAAATGAAAAAAACTTTACTTTCTATTACATTATTTTGTTTTGCCTTAATTTCTTCTGCGCAATCATGGGTATCACAAGCGACAGGCTTTACAAATCCAGCAAGAGACATTCAAGGAATTCAAATTGTAGATGCTAATACTGTTTGGGCCCTTGCAGGTGATGGCTCAGGTGTAGGAACAAACGTTCAAGAATTTACTCGAACCTTAGATGGAGGGGCTACTTGGATTCCTGGAACAATCAATCTAGGTGACAACACTTTAAAAATTGGAAACCTATGCGCAATTAGTGCTACGACTGCTTGGGTAAGTGCCTTTGATAACACGAATGGTTTAGGTGGAGTATGGAAAACTACAGACGGAGGTCAAACATGGGTAGCTCAAAATACAACTGCTTTTACAACTGCTGGTTCTTCATGGTGTGACGGTGTTCATTTTTTTGACGAAAATAACGGATTAGCTTATGGTGATCCTGTTGGGTCAAATTTCGAAATTTATACCACAAGCGATGGTGGAGCAACTTGGACAGCCGTACCTGCTGGAACTACCACCAACCCAAATGCATTAACAAACGAATGGGGTTATGCAGGAAGTTTTGCTTATGCAGGAAATTCTTTCTGGTTTACTACCAGTAAAGGGAAAATTTATAGAACTACTGACATGGGACTACATTGGACAAAATTAAACTCACCTTTAAGTGATTTTGGCGGAGGAGTTACCACAACAAATTTTGGTACTTTATATTTTAGTGATAATAATACAGGTATGATTTTAGGCACTAAAGATACAGCTAGTACATTTAAAATTTATACTACAACCAACGGAGGTACAAATTGGGCTACAGGTGTAGTTTATAGTGGTTTTTTAAATCTTTGCTATATTCCTAATACAACTACTCTAATTTCAACATCAGACAGTACAACTCTAGGTACAGGTTCTGCTTATAGCATGGATAATGGAGCAACATGGACTCCTATTGATGCAGACATTGCGCATGGTGTTCCTGCCTTTTTAAACCCAACTACTGGATGGTGTGGGGGTATAAATCAAAGCGCAACCACAGATGGTATTTTTAAATTCAACGGAAATCTAGCAAACCAAATGTTTGAAAAAACTGACGGATTTAAAGTATATCCTAATCCTGCTCATCAATTTGTAACTATTTCATCAAAAGAGGTTGATTCTTTTCAATTGACCGTGACAGATATTACAGGTAAAGTACTTTTAAACAATTCTTTCACTGGAGTGGAGAATTCAATAGATACATCTAACTTTATGGATGGTATTTATTTCTTTACAATGCGTTCAGATTCAAAAACACAGACTATAAAAATTGTAAAAAATTAATAATTTTTATAGTACTTTTAAGGGCTGAGATATTTCAGCCCTTTTTTTATGCTTAAAATTTTTAATTTATCTCTTCAAATTAATGGATTTCCTATTCAAAAGGCCATTTCTACGTATCATAAAATTTCATTATTAAACGAAGAAGATTTTGAAAAGTATATTATGAATCAGCGTGAAGAAATCGTATTGTTCCATTTACAGAACAATACATTTTACAAATCGTTCGCTGATAGAACTAATATTGAATCTTGGAACTCTATTCCAGTTTTGACCAAAAAAGACTTTCAAAAACCTTTAAAGGATAGACTTTCAAAAGGGTTTTCTTCTAAAAATAGCTACATCAATAAAACCTCGGGGTCGAGTGGGGATCCATTTATTTTTGCAAAAGATAAATTTTCACATGCTCTCACTTGGGCGAATATTTTTAATCGGTTTGGTTGGTTTGGAATTGATTTTAATTCGTCATTACAAGCGCGGTTTTATGGAATACCTCTAGATTTTATGGGGTATACTAAAGAACGCTTTAAAGATTTTTTGAGTCATCGGTATCGTTTTCCGATTTTTGACTTATCCGATATGATATTGGAAAAAACAGTAGAAAAATTCCGAACAAAAAAATTTGATTATATTAATGGCTATACTAGTTCGATTGTTTTATTTGCTAAATATTTACAAAAGCAAGACATTGTATTAAAAACGATTTGTCCTAGCTTAAAATGCTGTGTTGTAACTTCTGAAATGCTTTTTGAAGATGATAAAAAAGTTATGGAAAAACAATTTGGAGTTCCCATTATCAACGAATATGGTGCTTCCGAATTGGATGTAATTGCTTTTCAAAATCCAGATGGGGAATGGCAAGTAAATTCGGAAACCCTTTTCATAGAAATTCTTGATGAAAACAATAACGTTCTTCCTTATGGAAAAGAAGGAAGAATTGTAATCACATCTTTGTACAACAAAGCACACCCATTTATACGATACGATATCGGTGATATTGGTGTTCTGGACGAAAAAAGCACTAAGAAAAAACCCATTTTAAAAAAATTAATCGGTCGAACTAATGATGTAGCCATTTTACCTAGTGGAAAAAAATCACCAGGACTAACCTTTTATTACATCACAAAAAGTATTATTGAAGACGACGGAAATGTAAAAGAATTTGTAATAAAACAAACAAAAATTGATACTTTTGAAATTGAATATGTGAGCCAAAATAATTTAACAGAAGACCAAATTCTGAATATTGAAAAAGCTGTTCAGACCTATTTAGAATCTGGATTGTTAATTACCTTTACTCGAAAAGAGAAATTAGAACGAAGTAAAAGCGGAAAATTGAAACAGTTTGTTTCGTTAGTAAAATAATATGAAAATAACCCTAATTGCAGGCGCTAGACCTAATTTTATAAAAATAGCTCCCATCATTAAAGCGATTGAAAAAAAACAATCGGAAGGAATTCATGTATCTTACCGACTAATTCATACAGGACAACACTATGACAAAAATTTGAGCGATACTTTTTTTGAAGAGTTAAATATTCCTCATCCTCATGTCAATTTAGAGGTAAAAAGTGGGACTCAGGCGGAACAAACCGCTGCCATTATGGTTGCATTTGAAAGGGAATTACTACAAAACCCTTGTGATTTAGTATTGGTTGTGGGCGATGTCAATTCCACTATGGCTTGTGCTTTAGTGGCTAAAAAATTGAACACGAAAGTCGCTCATGTTGAAGCCGGAATTCGTTCAGGTGATATGACAATGCCCGAAGAAATTAATCGTATTGTAACCGATAGTATTTCGGATTATTTTTTTACCACATCAACCTCTGCAAACACAAATTTATTACAATATGGTACCCCATCTAAAAATATTCATTTCGTTGGAAACGTGATGATTGACACTTTATATCAAAATTTGAATCGAATTTCATTGCCTGACTTTTGGGAAACCTATAAGCTAGAACCTAAAAATTATGTGCTTTTAACGTTACATCGTCCTTCTAATGTTGATGAAGAACAATCACTCATTGCTTTGTTAAAAGGAATTGATGAAATGGCTGGTGACAAAAAAATTATTTTTCCTATTCATCCTAGAACAAAAGCGATTCTAGGAGAAACTCCTATACAATTCAAAAACATTCATTTTGTTGCACCTCAAGGCTATTTGAATTTCATGTATTTAATTAAAAATAGTTTTGCTGTTATAACTGATTCTGGTGGAATCTCAGAAGAAACCACCGTTTTAGGAATTCCGTGTTTTACGATGCGAACGAGTACCGAACGTCCTGAAACTATAACCGTGGGAACAAATCATTTAGTAGGAACTTCAACAACTAATTTACAAAAGATTTATAGCGAATTTCTTGAAAAAGGGTTAAAAAAAGCAGGGATTCCCGAGTTTTGGGATGGAAAAGCCTCAGAGCGGATCCTCGAAATTATTGTGACTAGTTATCAGTAAAAATGGAAGAAATTTTAATTGTCTCGAATTATTACCCCCCCGAAAAAGGAGCTGCTGCCAATAGAATTGAACAATTGGCGTTGAAACTACACGGAAATCACTATAAAATAACCGTTGTGTGTCCTTTAGGAAATTATCCAAAAGGGGTTTTGTTTGAGGCTTACAAAGGGAAATTCTTTGTAAAAGAAGAACGAAATAATATCACTATTAAAAGACTTTGGATTTACCCTAGTGTGAGTAAGAATATTTTAATAAGAATTATTTCTATATTATCTTTTACTTTTTGTTTATTTTTTTATTTACTGTGTAATAAGACTCCAAAAAAAGTACTTATTCAGTCACCTCCATTATTACTTTCGTTTGTTTCAGTCTTTGTTCTTTCTTTAAAAAAGAAAAAAATAATACTCAATGTTTCCGATTTATGGCCTATGGCTGCTATTGAACTAAAAGCTTTAAAAAAAAGATCTTTATCTCATACCCTTTCTTTGTTTATGGAACGTTTCATTTACAAAAAGGCGACAGTAATATTGGGACAATCTCATGAAATTATTCAACATATTCAGGCCCTATTTCCAGAAAAAAAATGTTTTTTATATCGAAATTTTCCTGAGCATCAAAAAGAAATCATATCATTAGAAACGAATGAAAACCAACATGTAAAATTCTTTTATGCAGGCTTACTAGGAATTGCACAAGGGGTATTGGAACTGTGTGAAAAGATAAACTTCAATAACTTGCCTATTGAATTACATATTTTTGGTGATGGCGCAGAGAAACATGAATTGGAAGCTTTGATTTCTCAGCAAAAAAATTCAAAAATTTATTTTCATGGGATGTTAGATCGAAATGCTTTACATGAAAAATTGAAAACTCTTGATATTGCTATTGTTCCTCTGAAAACAAGAATTTATGGCTCTGTTCCCTCAAAAATTTTTGAATATAGTATATTAGGATTTCCTATACTTTACTTTGGTGGTGGTGAGGGTGAAACGATTGTGGAAGCACATAATCTAGGTTGGGTAGCTCCTGTTAAAAATTATGAGAAATTAAATGAAATCATAACTCAACTATCGAAAATGCCTAAATCAGAGCTATCTGTTATGAAAGAAAAGGTATTTATACAAAGTAAAACTGCTTTTAATTTAGATAACCAGATCAAAAATTTAATTATGGAAGGTGTTTTTTAGTAGGCTTTTTCCTCGCCTTTGATAGCATTAATGACGGTCATGAATACAATTTTAACATCTAATATTAACGACCAATTTTCGAGGTAATAAATATCGTACTTCACTCTATTTATTATATCTTTTTCTGTTTCAACTTCGCCTCTGTAACCCTTTGTTTGTGCTAGTCCAGTTATTCCTGGTTTTATAAAATGTCTTACCATAAATTTATCTACTTTTTTTGCATACATCTCGGTATGACTTACCATGTGGGGTCGTGGCCCAACGACAGACATATGTCCTAAAAACACATTAAAAAACTGTGGAAGTTCATCTATACTGGTTTTTCGAATTATTTTGCCAATTTTTGTTATTCTAGGATCGTTCTTTGATACTTGCTCCAAATGAGCTTTTTCATTAATTGCCATTGATCTAAATTTATAACAATCAAATTCATGATAATTGAGTCCGTTTCTTTTTTGAATAAAAAAAATAGGTCCTCTTGACTCAATTTTTATTAGAATAGCTAGTAAAGGTGTTAACCAAGATAGCACAACTACTATTACAAAAATTGAAAAAAGTAAATCAAAAATTCTTTTTATGATTTTATTTTCTAGTATATCTAAAGGGATATTTCTTAAAGAAAAAATCGGAATATAACCATAATAAACTTGCTTAAAGTTTCTTACTTGAACTTCATTGTCTCCTGGTATAAACTTTAATGTTTTTAAATTGTTATCCGTGAAATCTATAAAATTATCTATATCGGTAGTTGTTAAATCATTTAAAACACAATAAATTTCATCTATCTTATTTCGTAATACAAATTCGAAACATTGATTAATTATGTCTTTTCTATTGTTATTTATGTTAAATGTTTTTACAAGTTTATAACCATAATTGGGGTTTTCATTAAAAAAATCACTTAGTTGTTTCGTGCCTGTTTCGCTTCCGACAATTACAACCTTTCTGAAATTTCCTCCAAACACTACCCTAATTTTCCTTAAAAAATAATATATAAATAACTTACAAAAAGCTATAAATATTGTAGCTAAAGTGATAAATTTCACTATTATAGAAGGCTCAGAAAATTTTATAAAATATCCTATATAGGCAAAGTTAATAATAATAAAAACAAGATATTGTTTTACTATTTTCTCAAAAATCTCAGAAACTTTAGTAAATCTATACACTTCATAGAATCCTACATTCCATGAAATCACTATCCATGAAAAAGAAAGAAAAACATGATAATAGATTCCATTAAGGACTTGCAATAAAAGTGCATATGCCAGACTATTTATAATAAATAAATCTAGACAATAAGAAAAAGGCCTAATGTAAACCGAAAACCTACCTATATGTTTTTTCACCTAAAAAATATATTTTGAAAAATCTTTATGTTCTTCTTTTAACAATTCTTCTGTTGAAAGTGATTTAAAGTACTCATAGGTAATTTTCATTCCTTCTTGTCTTGAAACTCTAGCTTCCCAACCTAATAGTTCTTTAGCTTTTGTTGTGTCGGGTTGCCTTTGAAGCGGATCATTAATGGGCAAAGGATGGTATACAACTTTTTGTTTTGTCCCCGTTAGTTTTATAATTTCTTCCGCAAAATCTTTTATGGTAATTTCATCAGGATTTCCAATATTGACAGGGTATACATAGTCGGAATGTAATAATCTAAAAATTCCTTCAACTTGGTCGTCCACATAACAAAAAGAACGGGTTTGACTTCCGTCTCCAAAAATTGTTAGGTCTTCACCTCTTAGTGCTTGACCAATAAATGCAGGGATAACACGACCATCATTCAGTCGCATTCTAGGCCCATAAGTATTGAAAATACGAACTATTCTCGTTTCTACACCATGAAAGGTATGATAGGCCATTGTGATAGATTCTTGGAACCGTTTAGCTTCATCATATACCCCTCTTGGGCCAATAGTATTAACATTGCCATAATATTCTTCTGTTTGAGGATGTACCAGAGGATCTCCGTACACTTCTGAAGTTGAAGCAATAAGTATTCTTGCTTTTTTAACACGTGCTAAACCTAGTAAATTATGTGTCCCTAAGGATCCTACTTTTAGCGTTTGAATCGGTATTTTTAAATAATCTATCGGACTTGCTGGAGAAGCAAAATGAAGGATATAATCGAGTTGTCCTGGTAAGTGTACAAACTTGGTAATATCGTGATGATAAAACTCAAAATTTTCTAATTTAAATAAATGCTCAATATTCTTTAAATCACCCGTAATAAGGTTATCCATTCCAATCACATAATATCCTTCTTTAATGAAACGATCACAAAGATGAGATCCTAGAAATCCTGCCGCACCTGTAATTAATATTCTTTTCATGATAGTGTTATACTTTTTTGTTCCGAATAAGTAAACCTATTGAACAAGCAATAGAAGAGGGTGAAAAACACAATGCCTCTTTGCCTGCAAAAAAACGATTCAGACAAAAATAACACTATCATTGAAATTGCGAAAGCAATATGAAGAAAATCTTTCTTTTTTATTCCATTTTTTAAATTCAAAAAAAGCATTACAATTAAAATCACAAATCCAAACAATCCTATTTCAGCTAACGTTTGAATGTATTGATTGTGAAAATTGTATCCACCATATTCTTCATTGAGGTTATGTCTTAAGGCTTTGTTTTTAATGAATTTTTGTGACGCATCCAATCCTAACCCTGTAAGAAAACTTTTTGTTTCATTGCTAATTTCAATGTAAACCCTACTTTGATATATTCTTAAAGCAGTTCCAGGAAAAAAATCATTTTTACTAAATTTATTTTTATTCCACGCTTCTTTAATTGTTACGTTATGGGTTTTATTTACAAAATTATTGCTTTTAAAATGAAAGATATTATCCACAAATGCCGTTTCATATTCATTAAAAAAACGATTTCTTACGTCTCTTACATAAAAAATTGAAAAGAATAAAAATAATGATACCGTTAATAATGTCGAAACTTTGGTTCCATAAGGAATTTTAGAAAAATAGATATAATAACAAATAATAATAATAAAATCAATTGTTATAATACTCTTGGAAGAAAGTAGAAAAATGAAAAGAGCTACAATGGATAATGCAATTTTTTCATAATTTTTTTTAATGTCCAGCTGAACAAAATAAAACAATCCAAATGAGGCAAAAACCGACATATAGATAGCTCCAGGGTCTAAAGGAACTAAACTATTGTTGAAAAAAACATCAATGTCATTGGTTTTATTATAATAAATACATGCTGCAGCAACATAGAATATTGCATAGCCTACCATCGCAAAACCGTACCCTCTAAATATCTTGTTGATAGATTCTTTTGAAAACTTTGGTACTATAAAAAACACCAATGGAATCACTAAAAATGATAATCCTTTTTGAAGTCCTGCTAAAGAAGCATTAAAATCTTTGGTCCACAAGAGAGATATGGTCATGATAGCAAAAAATACAACTGGTACAAAAAAAGCTTTTTGAAAATTAAGTTCTCGACTTCTATTTATAAAAATACTAGAAACAAGAAAACTTATTGTTGCTATACTAACAAAGATGTTTTTGATTGGTAATGATATTAACATCATAACAATTCCTAATACAGGAATTATTTCATTTTTATTGGATATTTTCTTTGGACAAAAACTTTTGTATGAGCTCATTTATTAATTTAATAATAAATGCAAAATTAATCTTATTGGTGTAAAATGGTATTAAATATTGGAAAAAGTTGTATAGAAAATATTTTTAGTTTAATTACTGTTTTAAAATTTAAATATCAAATTAAATTGACACATTGGAAATTGTAATTTATCAAACCCTCTTAATCTATGAGTGAGTTTATTATTTACACTCTCTTATTTTTTCTAGCACAAAAACATTATTAAAATAGGCGGTTTGATCGGTGGGAAGTAAATAGCTTAAAGAGAAACCTAAAAGGTTAAAAATAAATATAAATGGAATTAATAGTATTTGTTTAAAAATAGTATTTGGAATAATATTTTTGAAATAATTTATTCCAAATTGAAAGATAACCTCAATATAATTTCCTGTTTTATGAGTATGAATTATCTCGAAACCATTTTTTTTATAAAGATATTCCAATGCAGGAGTTGTATACCTTGCAAAGTCATAAGGCATCTCGTGCTCTTCCCACATAAACGGCGTTGTTATGATTGCTTTTCCATTAATTTTCAGGATTCTATTAAATTCTTTTAGAAGTTCATCTATATTAAAAACATGTTCTAAAACCTCTGTACTTAATAATGAATCGAAATTAGAATCTTGAAATGGAATTGTTTTTCCATCATAAAAAATATCTACTCTCTTTTGAATCTCTTCTCTTCCTTCAATTTTGTAATCTACGCCTGTGTAACTATTTATTTTATTAAATAATTTTTCGTAAGGCTTCGTTCCACAACCAAAATCCAATAAAGAACCTTTTAGGTATCCTTCATTTTTTTTTATTGCTTTTCTTAGGCCTAATCTAATAAGGAAATTGTTATTAATAAAGAAACTTAATAGAGTTGGGTGAAATTTTTCTTTTTGTATATTTTTTTTTATTCGTTCCTTTAACATTGTTTCTATTTTATTGAAAATTCTGTGTATATGTTTTCTAAATTTTTAATATTCTTTTCGATATTATACTTCTCTAAAAACTCTTTTCTTGAATTTTTAGAAAAAACTTCTCTTTCTTGTTCGTTATTAAGCAAGTGTAAAATCTTATCTTTAAAATCAACGATGTTCTCATTTTTAATAACATAACCATTATAGCCATCTTTTATTAAATCTTTATTTCCATCAGAATTCGTTACAATACATGGTGTTGAAAGTGCTAGACTTTCTATTATCGAATATGGCAATCCTTCATATCTTGCAGTTGATATGTAAAGTTTGGATTGTTTTATTATATTAAAGATATCTGTTCTTTGAGTCCATTCAATTAAGGTTACTTTACTACTCAAATTATATTTTAAAATTTTAGATTTAACTACGTCTAACTTATCCGAATGAAATCCAACACCCATCACTACTAAATGAACAGATTTATACTTATTAATTTCATTTAAAACATCGATCATTAATTCAATGTTTTTTTGGTATGAAGGTCTACCAACTGTACAAATATATTCATCAGGCCATGTTTTTGGTATTGATAAAGGTTCAATCTCTAATATATCACGAATTGAATTATTGAATAAAAGCGTTTTTTCCTTTTTGAAAATTTTATTTTCTATTCCTCTACTTCTTTCAGAATTTGATGAAGCTAATAAATAGGAGAATTTATTAGTAAAAACCTTCTCAAGCAAAATATAAATCTTTCTTTTTAGTCTATTCTCTGTACTCAAAAATGAAAAAGCTTGGGGTGTGTAGAGTACGTTTATATTTAATAAAAACCCCATAATTCTCCCAATAATACCCCCTTTAGCACTGTGGGCATGAATTAAATTAGGCTTTTCATTTTTAAGAATTTTATATGTTTTGATTATCGAATTAACATCTTTAAAAAAACTGATTTCTCTATATATTGAGGTCTTATAAGATCTTATTGATTTGTTCTTTCTATCTAAAAATTCGCATTGAGTGTCTTTATGGCCATGTATAATAATATTTTCAAATTTATCTTGATTAATGTTTTCCGTAATTAACCTCAATGAAACATCTACTCCCCCTACTGAATGTAAAATATGTGCAATTTTTATCATTATTTTATTTTTTTATTGATTTTTTTTTAAATAATAACAAACAAAAATGGTTAACCAAAAACCACTAAAAACAATTCCATCAAATCTAATCAAGAAATCATCTGTCATATTGCTGGTAAAAAATAAAAAAAAGAAAGATGTTATTAATGGATCCCTGACTAATATTCCTAATCTTAAAAAAGAAAAAATATAACAAACAGCCACTAATAATCCCAAAAAACCAAATTTAAGTAAATAATCTATATATTGATTATGTGTAGCAAACTCATATTTTGCAAGAAATCTTTGATTTGTTTTTTTAAAATATTTTACCAACTCCCTTTTCCCATCTGAAGAGCCTACTCCAAAAGGTAAATTTTCCCATGAGAGTTCAAGTGCAGACTTCCATATAGATAGTCTAGTTACCAAAGAGCTGTATACGGCTATTTCTGGATGATCTATTTCATCTAATTTTCCTATTTTATCAATATGTGCAAATGCAATATTGGTAAACTTTTCTTTTAAATAAGTATCTTTTTTTATAAACAATATGGAAACTATACTTATTGACAAAATAGAAATTAGTGTAGCCATCACAATTTTTGTTGTTATTTTTCTTTGAAATATTTGACAAAATACAATAATTAGACAGCCTATACCAGAGTCAACTATTGCTACTCTAGTATTAATAAACAACATAAGAAAAATAGATATTAAAAAAATAAGAAAAAATAAAATCTTTTGAAATATGTTTTCTTTGTTTAAAAAAAAGAAAAAATTAATCATCGTAACAAATGCTATATGCATATTTAATGCAGGTGCGTGCATACCAATAGTTTTGGAAAAAACATATCCCATCTCCCAAAGATGGATTCCGTTTAGGTATTTATTAAAATAATTTGGATATACTATAATGAAACGAAAGAAAAAAAATAAAACTATTATTGTTGTTGAAATTGAATAAATTTTTAATAGTTTATGAAAATTTATTTTTTCATAATTACCTATAAAAAACAAAGGAAAAACTAATAATGATAAATATTTTTCCAGCGATTTTGTTCCAAGTGTAAATGAATCGTTATTCCAAAAAAATAATATTTCCAGAAGTAATGGTGAGGCCACTAAAAGAATATTAAAAACATATTCTCTTTTAAGATTAATTCTTCTATAATTCAGAAGCGAAAACAAAGTAAATAACAAAATCAACCATGTTGCGGGCTTTCTAAATATTATAGAAATTGGTATAATAAATAAGAATAGGTTAAATACTTTTTGATAAATTTTTTCTGAAAGAGTCATAATATAAAGCATAGTATATTAAAGGGAAAACACCGATTTTGTGCCTTACTGCAGAACCTAAATCAGGTTCAAAAAGTCCTTGAATTATAAAATAAGAAAATAAAATTAAAAGAATCCATAACTCATCTTTATTGCGATTTTTTTCCTTTAAACATCTAGACAATCGAACTAGCAAAATATAAAATAATAATAATTGCCAAATAATAAAAGCGATGATTTGTGGAGATAAAATATGTTTAAAACCCTCTATTATTGGAATGTTAATTTCAAAGAATCCATAAACAATTCCCACTGCTTCACCATACCAAGTATTAGTATTTATTGGAGAAACTATCATTGAATTATTATCTTTCGTCCGTTCTGCATTTAAAGCTTCCCTATTGCTTTCTGATAAAAATTTTCCTTTGATTAATCCATATGATATTGAAAGGAAAATTATAATAACAATACCATAAAAAACAGAACTTATGGTCTTATTTTTGAAATTTATTTTAGTAATGAAATACATGCCAAATGAAATTATTGGTATTAAAGCATAGTATGATCTAAAAAATGTACTAAAACAAAAAAATAGCAACATTGATAAAATAACTTTTTTTGTAGTTGAAAAATTCTTGCTTTTAAAAATAAAAGGAATCAAAGAAATATATATAAAATTAATAAACTCTTTAGTAGGCATGGAAATAAAAATGGCTATCAGAAAAAAACAAATATAAACCAATAGATTTTTTACAGTAACATATTCAAAACGTCTTGGTATTCCTATTTTATATAAAATATAAAATACTATTGGAAATTGAATCAATGCAATAATGTAAAATGGAACATATTTTAATTTTGTGATATTATAAAATAATATTGTAAAAGGATAACTTCCAATCCAACCTATTTCATGATATTTATCAATTATAATTATTTTGGTATCATTAAAATATCTTTCTGGAAGAAAAAAACATGATAATATGGAAATAATTAAATTAATACCAAACAAAATTAAAAACCACAATCTATTTTTCTGCATTATTTTTTTCATAGCTTTAATTTAAAAATACAATTAGTCTATCCTTCTTATAAATCATAATTGTTGCCAATAAATTCCAGAAAAACATACTTGTTACATAAGATACCGCAGCTCCGTTCATTCCATAAATAGGAATCAGGATTTTGTTTAATATAAAGTTTATCAAAACTGCAAAAATCAAAATAATTTGAAAAATATTTTGCCTTCCTGTCATATTTAAATATACTTGGACTCCTCCAAAAAAAGAACATATTCCTTGACCTATCATCAGAATTATTAGGGGATCTCTAGCTACTAAATATTTTTTTCCGAAAAAACTCAATATGGGTGTTGAGAACAAACAAAAAAATAAAACTGTAGGAATTGAAATCATAAATATCATTCTAGCACTATGTCTCATCGTCTTTTTTAATTCTAATTTATTTTCTGAGAAAAATTGCTCAGCTATTTTTGGTGATATAGTAATATTTACCGAATTCATGATTACTAATAGTAAAGTCATTAATTTGACCGCTAAAGCATAGTAAGCAACTTCCTCATTTCCTTTATACTTTTTTAAAAACATAACATCGAAACTCATCAATAAAAAAATTGCAAGTGTACTTATAGCCATTGGATATGATTTTAAAAAAATAAAACTATATGAAACCGTCTCTTTTGACTTTTCTAAACGGCTTGTGTAATCTTTATTTAAAATAGAAAGAATTTTTATAGTTGAAATTATAGACAAAAAGAAAAAGCCTATTAAAAAAGTTTCCACTAAATAGATTTCTTGATGAATATAGAACAAGATTATAGAACCTAAAATAACCGACAAATACTTTAATGTATTTCTATATAATTCTGCAATATAAATACGATCTAAAGCTCTTAAGACTTCAGTATTAAAAATAGTTACACAATAGAAAAATAATAATACTGTAGCTTTTAAAATAATACTATATATTTTACCATCATTTAAAAAAAAATTGATGGTTTCTTTTCCAATCATTAAAACAAAAAGTATACAAATTATTGATATTAAAAAAATTAATGAAAACATTTTTATATATATCCCTTTTAATTCAAATAACCGATTTCTGCTCTTTAGCATACCTGTGAAATATAAAATAGATTGATCCGCACCTAAAATACAAATACTTCCAAGAATTAATAAAAGGGTTCTAATAAAATCATACTGTCCTATTATTTTGGGATCATAAGTTTTTGTCAAAAATAAGGTAAATCCAAAAAGAGTAACTACACCTATGATTCGTAAAATCATTGTTTTAATACTCTGCATCAAAAATTCATTTTTCATGATTTTTTTTAGAAAATTTATAGTCATTTTTTTATAACTACTTTCTTTATTTTTTCCCATTTATTCTTTTTCGTTTCCTGTGAACAATCCGCCATCATATTTTCCATATTGCATAGAATTCCAATCCCACAATACTTGATTAATTCTTACTACATTTCTATATTTAGGATTATTTGCTTTTAGTTTTTTTAGAGAATCAAAATCTGTAGGAAACTTAAACTTTCCATTCTTTACTAACAACTCCATTCCATTTCTGTCTATTATTACTCTATCGTTATACAATGAAAATATTTCATCATAGGTTAACTTTTCTTTTTTTGAAAGTTCAATTGTCTCTAATGGCTCAGTTCCCTTGAAAAAACCTCCATCATATTTTCCATATTGCATTTTTTTAAACCAAACTATTTGATTTATTTTGATTTCATTTTTAAATAACGGATGGCTTTTTTTGTAAATATTAAATGTGTTTTCATCTACAGCGAACCTAAATTTAAAATTCTTAACTAAAAGTTTCGTTCCGTTTTTATCTTCAATAATTCGGTTATTATACTTGATAAAAATTTTTTCATAAAAATCATCTCCATTTATATGATCTTCTAATTTATTATTCTGGACGGATTGGTTCAATTGTTCTTCCTGATACTTTCTCTTACTTTCTTCAACAATTTTCTGATCCATTTCCACTTCTTCGGGAGGGAAAATTTCTTCCTTATTTTTAATGCGTTCGGCGCCTCTCCAATTAAATCCTTTTAACTTTCTAGCGTTTTCAGGAAGGTCTTGTTCTGGATAAATATCGCCATCAATCATATCAAAAAAGGTTACGGTTTCAATTTTACTTTTATCGTCCATAACCATATTCACCTTACTACTGATTTTTTTATTAATTCCTATTAATTCTTTTTTGTTATTTCGCATGTAATAAATGACCTCAACATTTTTTACAATGTTCGCTTCGTGCAATCGATTTTCAAGGAATTTTCCATATAAATTTATTCCTTTTATTTGATTGAATCCACTACCAACAGTATCTTTTGAAATAATAAATGAGTTATTGAAAACTTTTAAAGAATCCAATTTTTCAGTTTTGTTATTACCTATTAAATGCATCAAATCTCCTGTTAATTGGTTTTCAAAATTCCACAGAATGGGTTGTCCAATTAATTTTGTCAGCGCCTTTTTTTGGTCGGAATGTATGGAATCACATTTTCCGCTTAATTCTGTTTTATAAAATCGAACATTATGAAATCCTCTCACGATACGTTCTCCTGTTTTTCCAGTAACAATAATCTTTTTAGCATGAATAAACATAGAGTCTTTTTCTACGAGATACCTAATTGACGCATGTTTGGTTACATAAAGTGAATCTTTATTCTTAAAAACCTCCCCATAATGACCTCTAATAATCGCTTTGTTAATGGAATCTGTGATTTTGACATTATTAGTTCCTGAAGCGTATTCTGTTTTTCGATCATAGTATAAACTATCTCCTTCTATGAGTCGGTCTTTGTACTTAATATAGGATTTTTTCTTAAAATTACCTATGTTTTTCTTGCTATTGTAATAGCCGTTTTCTGTATAAATAAAATTATCTTTTCCTGTAATGGTTGAAGGTCCATACAAATAGGAGTCTCCTTGTTTGGTGTAATAATCTAAATGATTTGATTTTATGGTATATTCTGGATTATTTAGCACGACCGAATTAAGAAATTGGTATTTCCTCTCTTTTACGTAATACCGACCTGAATTACTGGTTAAGGTATTCGTCTTATTGACAATATTTCCTTTTGAATTGAAATAAGCTTCTTGCGAATTTCTATCAAAATATAAGGTGTCTGTTGTCATGGTAGATTCGGGTGAATTCATAACAACATTTCCCGAAGCAAACGCTTTTTTTATATTTCCATTATATTCTGCATATTTACTATTTAGGAACAACGTGTCTCCTTGCACCATTTGCACCTCTCCAAAAGCTTTAATATAATTTTCATCTTGAAAGTAATAGGCTTTATTACAAGTCATTACAATCCCATCGTGGGTTACTCTCACATTTCCTGTTAAAAGTAAGGCATTGGGAAGCTCTGTCTGATTGATGTCAGAAAAGTCAGAATGTTCCACAACTATTTTGTTCTTTTTTTGGGCAAAAAGAAGGGAACAAAATAATAAAGAAAATAAAATAAAACGAGCTTTTTTCAAGGGTGTTATGGATTATATAATCCCTTCGTTAAAAGGGAAAAATTTACATTTACTTCTGAATTTCTATAGTTTCTTGCCAAGGTCTAATGGTTAAATCAAAAGTAGTCTTTATTTTATCTTTGTTTAAAACACTAAAATGAGGTCTTTTCGCTGGTGTTGGATAGCTTGTCGTTGGAATAGGATGCACTGCAATTGATACATGATTGACTTCAAATATTTTTTTTGCAAAATCATACCACGAACATCTCCCTTCATTGCTAAAATTATAAATTCCGTACAAACTATTCGTTTTATTTTGATTTTTTGCTGTATGAGTAATAATGGTCAGTAATGCTTCGGCTAAATCAACGGCATGTGTTGGCGTTCCAATTTGATCATTGACTACCGAAATCGAATCTCTTTCAGTGGCTAATCGTAACATAGTTTTCATAAAATTATTAGCAAATTGCGAGAAAACCCAAGACGTTCTAATAATAAAAAAACTGTTAAAAGTTGCCTGAATGGCTTTCTCTCCGTCTAATTTAGTTTGGCCGTAAACCCCTGTGGGTTTAGTTAAATCCTCCTCTGAATAGCCCTTCTCTTGTGATTCCGGTGACAACATAGCATTTTCCCCATCAAAAACAAAATCTGTTGAAACGTGAAGTAAGATTGTATGGCTTTCTTTACAAATTTCTGCTAGGTTTTTTGTCCCCACAACATTAATCAAGTGTGCTTTTTCAGGTTCGCTTTCCGCTTTATCAACAGCTGTGTAGGCCGCAGCATTTATACAATAATTTGGAGTATATTGTTCGAAAAGTTGCCTACATTGATCAATGTTAGTAATGTCTAAATCAGATAATGAACAAAATACAAAATCTATTTCAGTATACTTCCTTGAAATAGATTGTATTGCTTGTCCTAATTGTCCGTTAGCGCCCGTGACTAAAACTACCATACTTTTTTTGAATTTGGGAAGGAAGGAAGTACTTTGTCTTTTTCAGAAATAATGAGATTATCTAGTTCGAATTTCCAATCGATATTGAGTTGAGAATCATTGAAGATAATTCCTCCTTCACTTTCTTTATTGTAAAAATTATCACATTTGTAGAAAAATATTGCGGTTTCACTTAACACTAAAAAACCATGAGCAAATCCTCTGGGTATAAAAAATTGCTTTTGATTTTCTCCCGACAATACAATCGATTCATATTGCCCATACGTTTCAGATTTTGGTCGAATGTCTACAGCTACATCCAAAACTTCTCCTTGAAGAACTCGGACTAATTTGGCCTGAGCATGGGTGCCACATTGATAATGTAATCCTCTCAAAACTCCTTTTGAAGAATACGATTGATTATCTTGAACAAAATGAATACGTTCTCCTATTCCATTATAAAAAGTGTTTTCATTAAAACTTTCCATGAAACACCCTCGATCATCATGAATTATTTTAGGCTCAATAATGAAACATCCTTTTAACTTAGTTTCTGTAAATTTCATATTACTCTACTAAAATACTCATCAAATGAACTCCATAACCACTTTTTAACAAAGGGGTAGCTAGCTCTTTGAGTTGTGCTGCATTAATGAATCCCATTTTGTAAGCAGCTTCTTCAATAGAACCAATTTTCAAGCCTTGTCGCTCTTCTATGACTTGAACAAATTGACCGGCTTGCATCAAAGATTGAAACGTTCCTGTGTCCAACCAAGCCGTGCCTCTATCAAGAATACTTACTTTCAACTTCCCTCTTTTAAGATATTCTTTATTTACATCTGTAATTTCTAATTCTCCTCGAGTACTTGGAGCTATATTGGCAGCAATTTCAATAACCGAATTGTCATAGAAATAGATACCCGGTACTGCAAAGTTAGATTTAGGTTTTTCTGGTTTTTCTTCAATAGAAAGGACATTTCCTTCTTTATCAAAATCGACCACACCATAACGCTCTGGGTCAAGAACATGATATGCATATATAATACCTCCGTCAGGGTTTTTATTGGCTTTCAGTAATTCGGCTAATCCTGTTCCATAAAAGATGTTATCTCCAAGAATTAGGGCAACTTTATCATTGCCAACAAATTCTTTACCAA
Source organism: Flavobacterium aciduliphilum (assembly GCF_003268855.1). GTDB lineage: Bacteria > Bacteroidota > Bacteroidia > Flavobacteriales > Flavobacteriaceae > Flavobacterium > Flavobacterium aciduliphilum. The sequence goes on along the minus strand of NZ_QLSZ01000004.1, from coordinate 178,283 downwards.
TAATAAAAGCTTCAGCCAATCCGTTAGGATGATCTTGAACCGCATATTCAAATCGGCAACCGTATTTCTTTCCATCGCCTAACAACTGCCTAAACAAAGTTAAATCGTGCGGTGTTGAAATGATTAATATTTCGTTAATCCCTGCCCACATCAAAGTAGAGAGCGGGTAGTAAATCATGGGTTTGTCGTAAATTGGCATTAATTGTTTGCTTACTGCCAATGTCAAGGGGTGAAGTCTTGTACCCGAACCTCCAGCTAGTATAATGCCTTTCATGAGATATTTTTTGATTTTTTATTTAGATATATAATATAATTACCACATAAAAATAGTAAAACAAACAATAGTGGTAAAATAAATTTTAATTTATTAGATATACCTCTATTATTTGTTTGATTATATACAATCGTATTATCTCTTATTATTTTATTTTTTGTAATCAAATTTTCTTTATCGTACTCTACTCTTTTGATTAATTCGTTTTTTTGATTAATCAAATTATTTAGTTCACTATTTTCGTTCTTAAACATTACACTAGCATTACCTCTAGAAATACTAATTGTATAGCTTTGAATTAAATCATTTATTTGCTTTATTGTTGAATCATTTTTAGAAATTCGTTCCTTAATGTTTTTAATATTTAAATGAAGAATACTATCAAAATATGTATCTCTATTTAAATATTGTATTACTGATTTAATATCTTTTTCTTCTACTTTAGATTTTGAAAAAATATTAATTTTTTGATAATAATAATTTTTACTTGTAACCTGATCTTTAATTATCTTATTAATGTCTCCTGTTTCAGACATTAATTTTAGCATTTCAAAATTTTGAGAATTTTGGGCATTATTTGCTACTGCTTGATTATTTACAAATGCGTAAACATCAATTATAGGCTCAACTTCTATTTTAATAAACTTTTTGTAGTTTGAAATTGGCAATTCTTTTTTTGTCTGATTTAGTTGAGAATTTAATAAATCAACTTTCGAGTATAAATAATCGTTACTTGTAAAATTTGTATTAACAACTACCTCTGACAGATACGATTTAGCATAATTGTCAGCTATCACTCCTAAGGTTATTCCTAAAACAATAAGAAATAGAAATTTATAAATATTCTTTTTAAAGAAAAGAAACGTATTTAATATTGATTTACTAATTGCATTTGAAATCGACCTCTTTAACATTCCCAAATCTATTTCTTCAGAAATATTATTATGTTGTTGTTCTGTATTCATAATCTATTTGATGTTAAAAATTTGTTCTAAAATTTTAATGGTAATTAAGTATGTAGGTTTCACTCCTGTTGTTCCTAACCCACCTGAAGCTAATGTACTTCCCGTTTCTAAGGGATTATCAGAAGCATAGTAGGCGTATCGGACTTTTACATTTGGATTGATGCTTTTTCTAATTTTTGAGGCAGATTGTATCGCTTTTTGATAATAAGCTCCTTCCATTTCAAGACCTATAGCTCCCCATGTCGATTCATGAAAGAACTTCAATAAATCTTTATTCTGAAGTGAGGTTCCTAAAACAGTTACCATTGGTCCAGCAAAAACAGGAATGTCATTTCCTTCAAAAAGTTTTGCAGTTAATTCATTTTCAAAAGGATAATTATCGGCAGTTCCTTCATTAATGTGTGCGTTAGGAATCATAATATCTCCTTTCCCGCCTTGTAGGATTCCTGCTTTTCCCATGATTGACACAGATTCTACATTTAAAAACAACTGATTACTTCCTTTTTTATATGGTTTTAACAACTCGTCTATTGTTTCATAAGCTTGTTCTCCAAACGCATAATCCATTACGATAATAACTGGTTTTTCTTTTCCTAAATTAGCCTTTGGAAAACCTGTTTTTGACCAATCTATTTTAGCAGTGTCAAAAATTTGAACATCAATGTTGGTTCCTGATTGGTCTAAAAGCGAAATCATTCCTGATTTTAAAGCTAATTCTTCCACTTTTGCTCTCAAATCTTTATTTCCAGAAGCACTTAAATCTTCATAGATTTGATACTCAGACTTGCCTTTATACTTGGAAGCCAACACTCCATGTGCAAAAATAGAGTTCATAACCGAGTGCATGTTGGCACTAATAATGTGAATTGGTCTTCCTAATAGATTGTTTTGGTTTAATACTTCTTTAATCGTATTTGCCCAAATTTCTCCATGTATATGATGCCCCAATCGCTCTCTTAATATGGGACTAAAAGTAATTGTTCTTTTGTTATTGTCTATTACTTCCTCGATAGCTAGTTTGCCCAACCAATAAATCACATGTAAAAAACGATCTGGTTTTTCAGCGGTTCCAAAAGCATTATAAATATCTATAACTTCAGCAAAAGTTCTTCCTAATACATTAGCAGCATGGGAAATGGCTTTCTCTTTTTCAATTTGTGTTAGTTTTTTTGGCTGTAACGCTGCTTGTTCTAATTTCTGCCAATCACGAGAAATTCGACCCTCATCATCAATCAAAACTCTATCTTTAATTTTATGAGATTCTATAAAAATAAAAGTTAAATGTGTCAAAATATCGTATATATCCGATCGCCCTCGTGTGATTTCTACATTCATTTGTTCTTCATCAATTCGGTAGCAATTTCTTCTTCTTTTTGGAGGAATTATGGCTTTAAAATGAGATTTTGAATAGCCTTCATCCGAGGTTAAATTGATGTAACGGCATTCTTCAATGCCAATAGGAAGTCGTTCTATCACATAAAGTAAACCGTTAAGTTCTACTTTTTCTTCTGCAATACTTCCGTAAATTTCTGGTCGAAGCGCTAATAATGCTTCTCTTAAAGTATCTCCTGAAACACCCATTGGTTTATAAAAACCTCTGTTAAATAAATGTCTCATGGTAATGTACAATCGTTCGATAGCTGCCGACGATTCTTGCGCTCTAGAACGCGAAATGTTTTTAATTTCTTTCATCTGTTTTTGTTAATTCTTTTTCATTTGCCAGAGGTTATTCTAATCTAAATTTCTTTGTGATACAAATTACTTTTCCGACTCATTTCATTCTATGTTATTTTAGAACTTGCAAATATACTGATTTTATAGTTTAATTGGTTAAGATTAAATTTATAGCGGGTTCATTAACCATCCGCTTCATAGAGATTCCATTACTATCATGCAAAATGTCTTTATTCCATTTTCCACCTGAAAAAGAGAATATACATTCACGTTCCTCAAAATTATACAACACAAATGGATAGTAATTTTTTTTAATTTTTGTAGTATTCGAATTATAATCTGTTATTGTTGTTTCTACTTTATTTTTCTCTATAATCAATTTTTCAAAACCTACAAAAAGCCCCTTTTTAGGCATTAGTAAATTAAAACCTGAAATATCAAAAACATTTTTATTCACACCTTTTTTTACAGTAGTAATAAAGTCTTTTTTTAGCAATTCCTCCCCAGGATAGCCATTACTATCGACACTGTAAAAATGGATTTTTATGGTAGCATCGTCTATTTTACTATCGGTTTCAACGGTAACTTGCCTGATGTTTCTCGTTTTTTTATACTTTGTGAGGTATGGAAAAAATTTCACGTCTATTCTTGGTCCGTTATCAAAAGCTTGATAAATAGGTGTCTTAGATTTACCAATTTCTATAACTCTTGTCTCTAATTTTTTTGTGACTACCACTTCTTCGATTTCATAGGCTTGAGGATTCAATAGGACTTCGTTCGCACTTGAAGCGGTCATCTTTTTTTTATGATAGCCCAGGGCAGAAAAAACAAGTTTTTTAGTAGAATCTGTAGAAATGGAAAAAGTCCCGTCTTCTTCCGAACTCACGCCCACATTTTCGTTTTCAACCCATATATTGGCGTAGAAAATTGGTTTTCTTGTTAAACTATCCTTCACAATACCTTTTATTTGTGAAAAAGTCCATTGAGACATTATAACTAAAAGCAGAGTCAGTTTATTGGATATCATCGTTTTTCTTAAAAAAATCTACAATGGTTCTATCGTTAGATAATCGTGGTACCTTATTTTGTCCACCCAATTTTCCTATCGATTTCATATACCCTTGAAAGCCGTTTTTTGGAACTTTAGTAATCACCAAGGTTCGTAATACTTTGCCCACAATCAAATCATCATAGTATACGTTTTGCTTTCGCATGGCTACATCGATAGCTAATGCAAAGTCTTCCATATTATTGGGTTCGTTTTCAAATTCAATGAACCATTCATGATACGGTAATCCCGATCGTGGTGCGATTTGTGGAGCCACAGTAAATTCGTTCACACGAATATCAGTATGTTCCATAGCTTCTTGTAAAGCGCTTTCCACTTCTTTTCCAATAACGTGCTCACCAAAAGCGGAAATATAATGTTTGATACGACCCGATACAATTACGCGATACGGTTTCAAACTTGTAAATTGAATGGTATCGCCGATATTGTAGGCCCAAAGTCCAGCATTGGTAGAAATTATCAACACATAATTAACGCCTAATTCTACTTCACTAATCGTGTGTCGCTTAGGATTATCCATGACAAAATCTTCTGCTTTGATAAATTCATAGAACATTCCAGCATTCAATAGCAACAACATTCCCTTTTCCTTTTGAGAATCTTGATACGCAAAAAAACCTTCCGATGCTGGAAATAGTTCAATAGTATCTACTTTTCTTCCAATAAGATTTTCAAATGTAGCACGATACGGCTCATAATTCACGCCACCATAAATGAATAAATTGAAGTTTTTGAAAATCTCACCCACGGGTTTTTGTGCTTTTTGTTGAAGCTTCTCAAAATACATTTGCACCCAAGATGGAATTCCAGAAATGACCGCCATATCTTCTTTAATCGTTTCCTCAACAATGGCATTTACTTTGGATTCCCAATCGTCAATACAATTGGTTTTCCAGCTAGGCATGCGGTTTTTTTGCAAATATTTCGGAACATAATGCGCTACAATTCCCGAGAGACGCCCTAGTTTGATGCCGTTTTTTTCTTCAAAAATTGGACTTCCTTGCAAGAAAATCATTTTGCTCTCTACAAAATCAGCTTTACCCGTTTCGTGAATATAACTCAAGATAGCGTTTCGAGCGGCTTCAATATGAAATGGCATCGATTGTTTAGTGAGCGGAATGTATTTGGCTCCCGAAGTGGTTCCTGATGTTTTAGCAAAATAAATCGGTTTTCCTTTCCAAAGAATGTTTTCTTCACCTTGTACGATTCGGTCAATATAATAGCGTAATCCTTCATAGTCTCTAATGGGAACTCGTTGGGCAAAATCTTGAGTGGTTTTGATGTTGGTAAAATCATGATCTTTTCCAAATTGGGTGTTTTTTGCACTACGGATTAAATCTCGAAATACTTTTTGCTGAGTTTCAATAGGCTGGGAAGCCCATTTTTGAGTTTTGTTGTGAATATAATTAGCGACTATTTTGGCAGCAAATGATTTAATAGACATGGTTCTATTTTCTATTTTCTTTTCTCTTTTTTCTTTTCTTTAATCTCCTTAGCTTTTTTCTCTTCTTCAGCAACCTGTTGGCGAAGTTTTAATTCCGATTCGGTTGCGGTCAATTGCAAATCGGGTAGCGTATCTTCTTTAATGGCTAAAATAGAATCTTTATTAACTTTAGCATATTGTAAATTTCCATTTAACACTTTTTTAATCGATTCGAGATAGAGTTCGTTTTTCTTAATAGCAAACTCAAGAGAATCCGATTTTAGAGCCAATTCGGTAGCATCCTTTTTAAGTTTGGTTGATGTATATCCTGGAATGTATTCTCGTAAAGGTGTAAAAGCGATGATATAGGTTGTTACAAAAATTATCAAGATTGCCCCAAGCGAGGCCACCACAAAAACATTCATGAGTGTTAATCGTAAAGAAAAAAGCTCTTCAAAGGTGTCTTCGTTTAATATAACCAAACGGTTTTTGGTAAATAATTTTTTCTTTAATAATTGTTTTCTATGGCGTTTTTCAGGCATGGCTTTGTTAATTACACAAATATAAAAATTTGTTCTTATTTCTTTATTTTATTTTTAACGTTCTTTAATACAATTTATTTTTTACCTTTGCCCATTATTATCATTAATATTTGAAATTATGAACTTTTTAACTATATTTTTAGAGCTTACTCCTGGGCATATCTTTTTTATTTTAGCCATTGTTTTATTACTTTTTGGAGGTAAAAAAATTCCAGAATTGATGAAAGGATTGGGAACTGGTGTGAAAGAATTCAAAAAAGCTGCTCAAGAAGATCAACAACCTGCTAATTCTAAAAAAGAAGAAGAAACTAAAGAATAAGTTTTCTTTAAATTACAATTTTAAAATTCCAAATCCCAAGCTATATTGTTTGGAGTTTGGAATTTTCTTTTTTGGATTTTTAAAGTATCATCGTCAACTGAATTCGTTTTCGGTCTTCGTCCACCTCAACGACTTTGACTTGAACGTGTTGGTGGAGTTTCACTACTTCATTAACATCGGAAACAAAACCGGCTTTGAGTTGGGAAATGTGCACTAAACCACTTTCTTTAACACCAATGTCCACAAAACAACCAAAAGCTGTAATGTTGTTTACAATTCCAGGAAGAATCATTCCGGCACGAACATCTTGTATTGTTTTTACATTTGGGTCAAACTCAAAAACTTTAGCCGCTTTTCTTGGATCCAATCCTGGTTTTACTAACTCTTTCAGAATATCTTTGATTCCTAGAATTCCAATCGTTTCATTGGTATATTTTTCAGGTTGGATTAAAGCAATTTTTTCTTTGTTAGCAATTAATTCGTTAACCGAAATCTTCAAATCTTTTGCCATTTTTTCAACAATAGGATAGGCTTCAGGATGCACTGCCGAATTATCCAAAGGATTTTTACCGTTGTGAATTCGAACGAAAGCCGCCGCTTGTTGAAAGGCTTTTTCACCCAAACGTGGTACTTTTTTAATTTGTTTTCTATCATCAAACGGGCCATTTTCTGAACGATAGGCTACAATATTTTCGGCCATCTTCTCTCCTATTCCACTCACATAACCCAACAACGATTTGCTAGCGGTATTAATGTTGATTCCAACCGAATTCACACATCGAATGACTGTGTTGTCTAATTCTTCTTTCAACTTGGTTTGATCTACATCGTGTTGGTACTGCCCTACTCCTATTGATTTTGGATCAATTTTTACCAACTCTGCCAATGGGTCAGAAAGGCGTCTTCCGATAGAAACCGAACCACGAACCGTTACATCATAATTGGGAAATTCTTCTCTGGCAATTTTACTCGCCGAATAGACCGATGCGCCGGCTTCGGAAACCACAAAAACCTGAACAGGTTTGTCAAAAGCAATTTTTTTGATAAAAAATTCGGTTTCGCGACTGGCGGTACCGTTACCAATAGAAATAGCTTCAATGTTGTAAGCATTCACCATCGATTTGATTTTTTTCATCGCCATGGCGGTTTCATTTTGCGGGGGATGCGGATAAATCGTTTCGTTGTACAACAAATCGCCCTTTTCATCCAAACAAACCACTTTACAGCCGCTTCGATAACCGGGGTCGATGGCTAAAATTCGTTTTTCTCCTAGAGGTGGCGCCAACAATAACTGGCTAAAATTTCCAGCAAAAACCTCAATGGCTTTACTATCGGCTTTAGCTTTGGCTTCTTGCAAGGTTTCATTTGAAATAGCAGGTTCAAGTAATCGCTTATAGCTATCTTTTATGGCCAATTCGATATGTTCGGTTGTATCATTATTCGATTTTATAATTTCATTTTCTATAAAATCAATGGCTTCGTGTTCTTCGATGTCCACATTTAATTTGATGAATCCTTCATTTTCTGCTCGAAGCATCGCTAGTAGTCGATGTGATGGCGCTTTAGCAATAGGTTCTGCCCAATCGAAATACTGCTTATACTTTTGTGCTTCCTCTTCCTCTTGTTTTTTCTTCACTACTTTGGTTGCAACCACCGCTTTACGTTGAAACATTCTACGAAGGTTTTTACGAATGTAAATGTTTTCATTAATCCATTCGGCAATAATATCTCGAGCACCTTGCAAAGCCTCGTCTTCATTTTTTACTTTATCATTAATATATTGCGTTGAAAGATATTCGACATCTTCATTACGTTGACTAAAAATAATTTTAGCTAAAGGTTCCAATCCGTTTTCACGCGCTACATCGGCACGTGTTTTTTTCTTCTTTTTATAAGGCAAATACAAATCCTCAATTTCTTGTAGATCGAAACTTTTTTCAATTTTAGATTGCAACTCTGAAGTCAATTGCCCTTGTTCCACAATAGATTTTAAAACACTTTCTTTTCGTTTTACGATTTCGTCAAACTGTTTAGAAAGTTTAGCAATTTGCTCTATGATTACCTCATCCAGATTTCCTGTTTGGTCTTTTCGATATCTGGAAATAAACGGAATGGTACAATCTTCGTTTAAAAGTGCAATCGTGTTTTCAATTCCTTTAATAGGAACATTAATTTGGTTTTGAATGAAATTTATGTTGGTCATTGGTAGTGTTATCAGTCTTGAACAATAGTGTCTTTAGAATCTTCTTCTTTTTTAAATTCGGGTTGGATGTTGATGTGGTTGATATGAAATTGATCAAACAAAACGTGTTCTATTTGTTCTAAAAGTTTGTTGAATTCACTCATGTTAATATTTTGGGAACAATCGAGATGGGCTTCTAAATGCAATTCCTCGTCATTTAAATTCCAAACATGAATATGGTGTAACTTTTTTACACCAGGAATTTTATGTACTTCCTTTACCAGTTCCTTGATGTCAATACTTTCGGGGGTAAAAAGCATCAACATTTTGGTAGATTGAATTAGAAGTTTTGATCCAACCACAATTAAATATATAGCAATTCCTATAGTCATCACGCTATCAACCCAGTACCATCCATAAAATTTCATCAATAATCCGCCTACCAAAACGGCTACTGATGCCATCATATCGGTTAACAAATGTAGATACGCCGACTTCATATTGATATTATGTTCGGCGTCTTTTTGTAAAAATAAAACCGATAAGCCATTAACTAGAATTCCAAGTACCGCCAGCCAAATTACCAATCCTGATGTAATGGGCTTAGGATAAAAAAAACGTTCCATCGCACCATATATGAGTATAAACGCGACAATCACAAGAGTTGAAGCATTGACAAAAGCAGCAATTAATTCGGCTCGTTTATAACCAAAGGTAATATTTTCGGTAGCTTTTTTTCGAGATAATTTATGAGCCAACAAGCTGAAAAGCAAAGACAAAACATCTGAAAAATTGTGCAAAGCATCGGATAATAAGGCCAAACTTCCAGAGATAATACCTCCTACTAATTGCGCAATAGTAATCACTAAATTCAAAACAATAGAATAGACTAGGTTTTTGCTTTGTACCTCGTGTTTGTGAATGTGGACGTGTGAATGATTGTGCGACATTTATGAACATTTCATTTTATCAACTCTTTTTTGGTGTCTACCTCCTTCAAATTCAGTACTTAAAAACGTATCTACAATATCAACAGCTTGTTGAATAGAAGTAAATCGCGCCGGAATGCTTATTACATTAGCATTGTTGTGTTGGCGCGCCAGCGCCGAAATTTCTTTGGTCCAACAAAGTGCGGCTCGAATTCCTTGATGTTTATTGGCTGTCATAGCTATTCCATTTCCAGAACCACAAATTACAATACCAAAATCGGCTTTTCCTGATTCGACGTCCATAGCTACTGGATGACCAAAATCAGGATAATCCACACTATCAAAAGTATCGGTTCCATGATTAAACACATCGTGTCCTTTTGAATGTAAATAATCTACAATGGCTTTTTTATAATCTGGTCCTGCGTGGTCATTCCCGATGGCGATTTTCATATTTTTATAGATATTAGTAAACTACAAATTTAGTCATTCTAACGAATCTTTTGTTTTGATTTTAGTAAAAATATAACGTGCTGATTTTCTTTAAATAAGATTTTTAAGCTCTTACGATAATTTTATATCATATTGAATATCATTGCATTGTTTTTAATTAAACTGTTAAAATTTTTAAATGTTAATTATGATTTACAATTCGTTGATATTCAGGTAACTTTAAATTAACATCTTTTGTTAACAACTTTGAAAAGAAAATTAGAAGTTTTTTTGGTTCTATGATTAGAATTTACAATCAAAAACTGTATCGAGAAAATCAAAAAAAGTTTGCGTTTTTTTTAGAAAAGTTATCAATACAAAAAAATAGTTTTTCAACAGAAAATCAAACATGAATTTATCTACAGAAAATCATTTTTTAACCTTGTTAACAACTGTTGATTATTAATAAAAATCACTTAAAAATGAAGTGGTTATTTTATATTTTAGCTGTTGATAAATTGGTATAAAAAAGAATAAGTTAAAAATCAAATTTTGAATTCTAAAGTTATGCTACAAATTAACACGCTATAATATCCATCATAAATTAATTAAAAAATTAAAGTTTCTTTTTGTTGTTTTTAGTATGTGTTGAAAACTCTTTAAATTTTTGATTTAAGATTAACAAAGTTGGATTTTCTTTTTACTTCTGATTTACTATGTCAGTTTGAGCAAAACTCTCGATCAAAAATTATTAATCTACAATTGTTAATTTTGTAATTAAATTATTTAGAATTTCTTGTACTTTTTCAAAATCGTTAGGATGTACTTTAAGTTGAATTCCTCCATAGGCGTAACTTGCCATCGGATTGACCGATATTAGATTTTCATTTTGAAATAAAAATGGAATATGCTCATGTTCTAAAATCGATTTTAAAACAATGATTTCATGAGGAAAGTTGAAAATAGCAATGGTTTGGAATTCTGACATTCAAAACTCTTCAAAAGTTGAATTCAAATGTAAGTTTTTCTTTTAAATTTTTTTTTAAAAGTTATATTTTTGATAAATCTAACTACAAACTACAATTTACTAATTATGATTCACTAACTTTATACTTTATTAAAAATTAATTATGAGTAAAATGCCAAAAAAGTTTGGAAAAAAAGGAAAAAATTTTGAAGAGAAAATAATAAAAATACTTTCTCAAAATTCAAATAAACCTTTTAATTACAAACAACTATGTGCGAAGTTAGACATAAACGACACCAAAAATAGAAATGAAATTATAAAAAAGTTAAAGGTATTGGCTAGTCGAAAAACGATTATTGAATCGGAACCAGTAAAGTATCTTATTAAATCGCAAAGTCAAGATTATTACGAAGGAACTATAGACATGACCTCTCGAAAAACAGGTTATTTTATTTGTGAAGAACTAGAAGAAGATGTTTTTATTCCTTTTATAAACCTTAATCATGCTTTGGACGGGGATTTGGTAAAAGCTTATGTGTATAACAAAAGAAAATCTAGAAAACCAGAAGCTGAAGTTGTTGAAATTTTGGAACGTCATCGCGATGAGTTTGTAGGGGTGATTGATATTCAGAAAAATTTTGCTTTTGTATCTACAATGAACAACAAAATGTATACTGATATTTTTATTCCAAAAGGGAAGTTTTTGGATGCCGAAAATGGGGATGTCGTTTTAGTAAAAATTGAAGACTGGCCAAAAAAAGCTGATTCTCCCTTTGGAACAGTTATAAAAGTATTAGGAAAACCAGGCGAACATAATACAGAAATTCATGCTATATTAGCAGAATATGGTTTGCCATATAATTTTCCTATTGAGGTAGAAGCGTTTGCACAAAAATTAGATACCTCTATACATCCAGAAGAAATTGCTAAGCGTCGAGATATGAGGGATACGTTAACGTTTACCATCGATCCAAAAGATGCTAAAGATTTTGACGATGCTCTATCGTTTAAAGTTTTAGAAAATGGCAATTTCGAAATTGGAATTCATATCGCCGATGTATCACACTATTTACAAGAAGGGACTATTTTAGATGAAGAAGCTTATCAACGAGCAACTTCGGTCTATTTAGTTGATCGTGTTGTGCCTATGTTGCCCGAAGTATTGTCTAATTTTGCTTGTTCCCTTCGACCTAATGAAGAAAAATATACGTTTTCGGCTGTATTTGAAATAGATTCTAAAGCAACAGTGATTAACCAATGGTTTGGTAGAACGGTAATCAATTCTGATCAGCGATTTGCTTATGAAGAAGCACAAGTGATTATTGAAACTAAGTTGGCTACCATTCCTGCTGAAGTATCGTTAACCGGAAAAGAATATACTGTTTCAAATGAAATTAAGGATGCAGTTTTAAAATTAGATGAATTGGCTAAAATTCTTCGAAGAAACCGAATGAATAACGGTGCTATTTCTTTTGATAAAGTCGAAGTAAAGTTCAATTTAGATTCAGAAGGAAATCCAGAAGGAGTGTACTTTAAAGTATCTAAAGATGCCAATCATTTGATTGAAGAATTCATGCTTCTAGCAAATAGAAAAGTGGCCGAATTTATTGGAAAACAAAAGAAAACGTTTGTATATAGAATTCATGACGAACCCAATGAAGATAAGCTTTTTGCTATGCAAGCCTTGATTTCAAAATTTGGCTACAAAATTGATTTACGCGAAAAGAAAAACATTTCGAAATCAATCAACCAGTTGATGGAAGATGTGAATGGTAAAAAAGAACAAAATTTAATTGACACCTTAGCCATTCGTTCCATGAGTAAAGCGGTGTATTCTACTGAAAACATCGGTCATTATGGATTAGCATTTGATTATTATACTCATTTTACTTCCCCTATTAGAAGGTATCCCGATGTGATGGTGCATAGATTATTACAATATTATTTAGAAGGTGGAAAAAGTGTTGATACTGCCACCTACGAAGAAAAATGCGATCACTCGAGTGCTATGGAAAGTTTAGCCACTAATGCTGAACGGGATTCTATTAAATACATGCAAATCAAATTCATGCAAGACCATAAAGATGAAGAATTTTTAGGTGTGATTTCTGGAGTTACCGAATGGGGAATTTATGTCGAAATTATTGAAAATAAGTGTGAAGGCATGTGTCGAATTCGAGAAATCAAAGAAGATTATTATACTTTTGATGAAAAACAATACGCTCTTGTAGGGCAAGTTTCTAAGTCGTTGTTACAATTAGGAGATGAAGTCTATGTTAAAGTAAAAAATGCCGATTTAGTAAAAAAACAGTTGGATTTTAATTTTATTAGAAAAAACGAATAGTGTATCTATTTTTCTAAAAAGAGTATTTAAAGTTAAATAAAACTATGAAAAACAAACTATTAGTATTTTTATCTTGTCTCATTTTTTCCTTCACTAATGCACAGATTGAAAAAAAATTAGACGATTTTGATAAAGTAACTGCTTTTGATAAAATAGATGTTCTTCTTATCAAAAGTGATGAAAATAAAATACTTCTTAACGGTGCTGATGCTAATCAAGTAGAATTGGTTATTAAAAATGGTGAATTAAAAATCAGAATGCCTTTCACTAAGTTATTATCAGGTGATCACATTTCAGCTACTGTTTATTTTAAAGATATCAAAGCTGTAGAGGCAAATGAAGGTTCTAGAATTGCTAGTGAAGCGGTTTTTAAAACGTTATTTTTTGAGGTAATTGCAAAGGAAGGCGGACATGTAAAAATTAATGTTGATACGCAAAAAATAGTCGCTAAAGTAGCTAATGGGGCAGAAGTAAATATATCAGGGAATGCTATAAATCAAGATGTTGTAGTGAATTCTGGTGGTGTATACCAAGGAAAAAATTTAGTCACAAATCAATCTACGATAACAGTAAATGCTGGTGGTTCGGCGGACATTTATTCCAAAGAATTAGTAGACGCAAAAGTGAGGGCAGGGGGTACTATTCTAATTGCTGGAAAACCTAAACAAATCAATCAAAAGATCTTTGCAGGAGGAACAATCAAAGAAGTAAATTAGAAATAGTTTTAATTATTCAATTATAAATTTTAAATTGCCTTCCATTTTGATTTAAAATAATAGATGCTCAACGACATTATTTCTGCAATTCCATTAGGATTTTTTTTAAGTTTTATGATTGGTCCAGTATTTTTTGTGTTACTGGAAACTAGTGTTATTAAAGGATTTAAAGCTGCAATCATCTTTGATTTAGGTGTTGTTTTAGCTGATATGATTTTTATATTGATTGCCTATTTTAGTAGTTATCGCTTAATTCAAAGCATTAAAGACGATCCAGCTTTGTTTATTTTTGGTGGATTAGTCATGCTTACTTATGGAATCATTTCTTTTGTAAAAAATAGAAACGAATCTAAAAAAAGTGTTGACGAAGAAGATCCAAAAGAATTGGCAAAAAACAACTATTTTTCCTTATTTATTAAAGGTTTTTTCTTAAATTTTATCAATATCGGCGTTCTCGGATTTTGGTTGGCAATTTTAATAACAGTCGGACCTCAACTAGAATTGAAGGCTTCTAGAATGATTACTTTTTTCACGACACTTATTGCCACCTATTTTGTGACCGATATTTTTAAAATACTATTAGCTAAACAATTACGAAATAAATTAAATCCACACAATATTTTACTAATAAAGAAAGTTATAAGTATAGTATTAATTATTTCAGGTGTTTTTCTATTATCACAAGGGTTGTTTCCAAAAGACAAAAAAATTGTAAACTCTGCCATTGAAAAATTAGAAGAACATCGCTAATTTTAGTCATTTCGATGAAGGAGAAATCATACAATGTGATTCTTCGTGCCTCAGAATGACAAAAAAGTATAGATTATTAGACAGCTTTAATCAAGATTTTTATAAGAATTTAAAATAAAAAATCCTCTCAATTGAGAGGATTTTAAGATGAGGCATCGTCCGGATTCGAACCGGAGTACGCGGTTTTGCAGACCGATGCCTAGCCGCTCGGCCACGACGCCTTATTTCTGGACAGCAAATATACTAAAAAGTTTAAAGTGTAAAAGTTTAAAGTGTAAAAGTTTGAAAAAACTTTATTTTTTTACATTCCTACTTCCAACGTTGTACTTCATACCTAGTTTCGGTATTCTTCCATTTCAATGGTAACTGCTTCAACATCACCACCAATAGGCGGATTCAATTTTGAAACACCTAAAACAATTCTAGATACCGATGGTATTTCTTTAAAGATTCTCGTGATGATTCTATGCGCCACATGCTCTAATAATTTAGAACGAATAGCCATTTCTTCCACCACAATTCGGTTTAAAAGTACATAATCAACGGTATCATTTAAATCATCTGAAAGTGATGACTTTCGCAAATCGGTTTTTACCTCTAAATCAACACGATAATCTGAACCAATTTTTCCTTCTTCTTCCAAACAACCATGAAAGGAAAAAGTTCTTATATTTTGTAATTTAATAGTTCCCATTTTTTTAGTTTTCAGTCTCAGTTTTCAGTCTCAGCAATAAGTTTCTTAAAGAAAACTGTAAACTGTAAACCGAAAACTGTAAACTTTTTTATCTTTGCTAAAATTACAAAATAATTATGTCAACAGAAGAAAAGTCTTTAAATTTTATTGAGCAAATCATAGAAGAAGATTTAAAAAACGGATTATCAAATGATAAACTTCGTTTTCGTTTTCCGCCTGAACCAAATGGCTATTTACATGTAGGTCATGCCAGTGCGATTTGTTTAAATTTTGGATTAGGAATCGATTATCAAGCGCCAGTAAATTTGCGTTTTGATGATACCAACCCAGCCAAAGAAGAGCAGGAATATGTTGACGCTATTAAAAGAGACGTGGCATGGCTTGGTTATCAATGGGATAAAGAATGTTATGCTTCTGATTATTTTCAAGAATTGTATGATTGGGCCATTGAGTTCATCAAAAAAGGAAAAGCCTATGTAGATAGTCAAACGTCAGAAGAAATAGCCAAACAAAAAGGAACTCCCACTACACCTGGAACCGATTCACCTTATAGAAACCGTTCTGTTGAAGAAAATCTGGATTTGTTCGAACGCATGAAAAATGGCGAATTTAAAGAAGGAACTCATATTTTGCGTGCTAAAATCGATATGAAACATACTAATATGTTGATGCGTGACCCCATCATGTATCGTATTTTACATAAACATCATCATAGAACAGGTGATAAATGGTGTGTATACCCCATGTACGATTGGGCGCATGGTGAAAGTGACTATTTAGAACAAATTTCGCATTCGTTCTGTACTTTAGAATTTTTGCCTCACAGAGAGTTATACGATTGGTTTTTAGACCAAATTTATGATGCTACTAAAATACGTCCAAAACAAAGAGAATTTGCTAGAAGAAATTTATCGCATACCGTTGTTAGTAAAAGAAAATTACTACAATTAGTGGAAGAAAAGCATGTTACAGGATGGGATGATCCAAGAATGAGTACGATTTCCGGAATGAGAAGACGGGGTTATACACCAACAGCCATTCGAAATTTTGCGAAGACTATTGGTATTGCCAAACGTACTAACTTAATTGATGTATCGCTTTTAGAATTTTGTGTTCGTGAAGATTTAAACAAAATTGCACCTCGTGTAATGGCTGTTTTAAATCCAGTGAAATTGGTAATTACGAATTATCCTGAAGGACAAGAGGAATGGTTAGAAGCCGAAAATAATCCTGAGGAAGCAGTAATGACGTACAGAAAAGTGCCATTTTCCAGAGAATTATTTATTGAAAGAGAGGATTTTCAAGAAGAAGCCAACAAGAAGTTTTTCCGTTTGACTTTAGGAACCGAAGTACGATTGAAAAATGCCTATATCATTAAAGGAGAAAATGTTGTAAAAGATGCTAACGGAAACATAACAGAAATTCATTGTACCTACGATGTTGATTCACGAAGTGGAAGCGGGACGGAAGCCAGTCAACGAAAAGTAAAAGGAACGATTCATTGGGTTTCGATTGCACATGCCATTCCAGCAGAAGTTCGTATTTATGACCGCTTATTTTCTCATGAAAGTCCGGATGGAAATAAAGAAATCGACTTCAAAGAATTCATCAATCCAAATTCATTAGAAGTGATTACGGGTTATGTAGAACCGAGTTTGCAAACGGCTCAAAATTTAGATCATTTTCAATTCCAACGATTAGGCTATTTTTGTGCAGATAAAGATTCCTCGACAGAAAAATTGGTTTTTAATAAAACGGTTGGCTTGAGAGATACTTGGGCAAAAGTTGAAAGCAAGGAATAAGTTTATATAGATTTTATAAATAAAAAGTCAGCAGAAATGTTGACTTTTTCTATTATTGATAAACTTTATAATTACTAAAATAAATATATAAATTAACTATTAAAAACAGCTTTCATTTTTTGATTTTAACCCAATTTTAAAAAACGAGCATATGATTTTACCAAACCACCAATAAAAATGGATTGTTTCGCTTTAAAATAAGTTTTTTATGTTTAACGGCTATTTAACACTGCATTTCAAAATTTATTTGTAATTTTAATAGCATAAAAAATAAAATTATGTCCAATAAAACAAGTAGCAGTATTATTGCTCTTTTAGCAGGCGTTGCAATAGGAGTAGGGTTGGGAATTTTGTTTGCACCCGACAAAGGTTCTAAAACCAGAGAAAAAATAAAAGAGGGTTTGGATGATTTAAAAGATCAAGCCAAAACCCAATGGAGTAATTTAGAAGACGAAACGAAAGAGAAATTTTCTAAAACTAAAGACGAATTAAAAGAAACAGTAGACGATTTACTTTCCAATTCAAGTTATAAAGCCGAAGAAGCGATTACATTTTTAGAAGAAAAATTAGCCGAGTTAAAAAAGCAAAACGCCAAACTCCAGAAATAATGGCATTTGAAGAACTAAAAGAACATACAGAGGCTATTCAAAAGAATGCCAAAGCTTATATTGAAAGCAGTATTGCTTATTATAAGTTATGGGGTTTTAAAGTAGTTATGAAGTCCACTACATTAATACTTAAGCTTTTCTTGATTGCGATGTGTTTGATGTTGGTGTTACTTTTTGTTTCTATAGCTGCAGCCATGGCCTTAGGAAATATGTTTCATAGTTATCCTTTAGGATTTTTAAGTGTTGCTGGGATTTATTTAGTTCTAGGATTACTTTTATTTTTAGTAAAAGATAAAATTGTGGAAGGACCAATTCTTGAGAAATTTTCAGAAATATTTTTTAACGACTAAAGTATGGAACCTAAAAAATATTCATCGTATGCCCAAATTGATAGGGATTTGGAAATTCTGAAATTAGAACGAGACATTCATTATAGAAAAACGCTTTTAAGTATAGATAAAACGAAAGAAAGTATTATTCCAACGAATACTGTTTCGTTTATAGAAAAGGTTTATAAAAATGTTTTTTCTGGTACTTATGGCACGATTTTAAAGATTATAATTCCGTATGTAATCAATTGGTATATAAACAGAAAAAGAGGCGATTAAGCCTCTTTTTCTGTTATAAAGGGATTTAATTATTCTGCAGGATTGGACGTATCGTTTGGATTATAATCTAAGGAAGTTTTGTTATTTCTGTTTTTAACTTTTTTAGTTTGATGTTTCATTTGTTCGCCAATCATACTCGAAGCGGTAAAACTGGTCACCATATTGTTTAACATATCACTTGCTGCTTGAGGAGAATTGGGTAACAAAATCAAGTTTGAATTCGTATCGGCTCCAATTGCTTGTAATGTATCATAATGTTGCGTAATCACAATTAAAGCAGATGCTTCTTGTGAATTAATGCCTACGTTGTTCAACACCTCTACACTTTCTACTAGTCCGCGTGCGATTTCTCTACGTTGATCAGCAATCCCTTGACCTTGTAATTTTTTACTTTCCGCTTCTGCTTTAGCTTTAGCTACAATTCTAATACGTTGTGCTTCACTTTCAAATTGGGCCGCTGTTTTTTCTCTTTCGGCGGCATTAATACGATTCATCGCATTTTTTACTTGAATGTCGGGGTCTATATCGGTAACTAATGTATTGATAATATCGTATCCATACGCCATCATCGCTTCGTTTAATTCTCTTTTTACAGCAATAGCAATATCGTCTTTTCGCACAAAAACGTCATCCAAAATTAACTTTGGCACTTCGGCACGAACTACGTCAAATACATAGGCCGTAATTTGATCGTGTGGATATTCTAACTTATAAAACGCTTCGTAAACATGTTCTTGAATGACTTTAAATTGGACCGAAACTTTCATTTTGATAAACACATTGTCTTTGGTTTGTGTTTCGATAATTACATCCAATTGTTGAATTCGAAGATTCACTCTACCAGCTATTCGATCAATGATTGGCAATTTCATTTGTAAACCCGAGTTTCGAATGCTTTCGAATTTTCCAAAGCGCTCAATAACCACAGCCGTTTGTTGTTTTACTGTAAAACATGATAAAAAAATCACGACAGCAAGAATAAATAAAAGAAAAATAAATGAACCCATATAATATTGTTATTGATTATGTGATTATTATACGATATTACCTTATGTTTGTTACAAAAAAAAGTCATATATGAAAAAACATTTTTTTGGTATTGTTTTATTTATAAGCCATTCTTTACTATTTGGGCAGTACAATGACAAAGATGGCAATAGAATAGGACTATCTGGTGGTCTGACTCAAACAAATTTATTGAACACTAATTTTACTGTGAAACCAGGGAATGGATTTGCGGGAGGTTTATCAGTAAGAGGAAATTTTTTTGATAATTGGAGCATGATCTATGGAATGCAATTTTTTGCTAATAAATTTTCAATACAATCCAATTTGAATCAAGATGTTGTGTATTCATTAACCGGACTTAAAATTCGACTGTTACCTAGTTATAACATCATACAAGATCATTTGTCTTTTGATTTTGGGCCCGAACTTCAAGTCAATGACAAATTAGCTATCAATGGTTCTGATGAAACCAAAACCTTGTATGGAACCTCATTGAAAGCCAATCAAATTTTAGAAGTATCAAAAGTTAGTGCTAATTTGTATTTTGGATTGTCTGGTGGTGGAAAAGTAGTTAAACTCCTATTGTTTTATGAATATGGATTGAATAATATTTTTAACAAAATGAATAATGATCCTGAATTAAAAACATTAAACAACGGAAAGACTTTTCAAGGAAAACTAGGCGTTCTGAATGGTCAGATACTTTTTAATTTGTAAAAAGTTAACCGCAAATTCGTGAATTTTAATATCATAATTTGCGGTTATAAATTAGGTTTTTGTTTATAAACTAGCTATTGCTTTTTCCAATCGTTTGATGGTTTCATCTTTTCCAATCAATTCAACAATATCAAAAAGATGTGGTCCTTTTAAAGCACCGACTAAACTCAATCGAAATGGTTGCATTACTTTCCCCATTCCAATTTCGTTTTTTGTCATCCAATCTTTTACAACAGTTTCTATATTTACAGAAGTGAAATCGCTAATATTTTCTAAAACAGAAATCAATTGTTGCATTAAGTTTGGGGTATCTTCTTTCCAATTTTTAGTAGCTTTTTCATCATAAGTTGTTGGAGCTACAAAGAAATAATCAGACAATTCCCATAAATCAGATACAAAATCGGCACGTTCTTTCAGTATAGTCGTTATTTTTCGAATATTAAGTAAGGTTTGAATGCCTTTTTCTTCTAAAATTTTTTCAAAGTCTTTTACTAAACGTTCATCACTTTGTTTTTGTAAATACTGATGATTAAACCATTTGTTTTTCTCGGGATCAAATTTAGCACCTGCTTTATGTACTCGCGTTAAATCAAACGATTCTGCTAATTCTTCTAAAGTAAATAACTCCTGATCGGTTCCGTCGTTCCAACCCAATAATGCTAAAAAGTTTACCACGGCTTCTGGGAAAAATCCTTTCTCTCTATATCCTGAAGATTTTTCACCTGTTGTGGGGTCTGTCCACTCTAATGGAAAAACCGGAAACCCCATTTTATCACCATCCCGTTTCGATAATTTTCCATTTCCTATAGGTTTTAAAATCAAGGGTAAATGCGCAAATTCAGGAGCTTCCCAACCCAAGGCTTGGTATAAAAGAATATGAAGTGGGAGTGAAGGCAACCATTCTTCTCCACGAATGACGTGTGTGGTTTCCATTAAATGATCGTCTACAATATTCGCTAAGTGATACGTTGGCATTCCATCCGATTTGAACAATACTTTGTCGTCTAAAAGACTTAAATCAAAGGAAACATGTCCGCGAATTATGTCTTGCGTGTTTAAAAAAGTTTTTTCTTCTTTTTCTTTTTGCATTTTAAATCGGATGACGTAATCTTCACCCGCAGCAATTCGTTTTTCGGTTTCTTCTTTAGAAATCACTAACGACGTATCTAATTTTTCACGATTGTGCCAGTTGTAAATAAAGGTTTTTCCTTCTGCCTCGTGTTGTTTTCTGTGTGTATCCAAGGCTTCGGCGGTATCAAAAGCATAATACGCCCAACCCGTGTGTACTAATTGGTCAGCGTATTGTTTGTATAGGTGTTTGCGTTCCGATTGACGATAAGGTCCGAATTTTTCATTTTTTCCCACCGTTTCACTTGGAGCAATGCCAAGCCATTCTAGCGCTTCCATAATATAAGCTTCAGCGCCAGGAACAAAACGATTTTGATCGGTGTCTTCAATTCTCAAATAGAAAACACCCTTATTTTTTTTTGCAAATAAATAGTTAAATAAAGCAGTTCTTACGCCTCCAATATGTAAAGGCCCAGTCGGACTTGGTGCAAAACGCACACGAACTTGTTTTGACATTTTAGTAAAATTTGTTGCAAAGATACAACTTCGTTACGCAATTACAATTTACCATACTGTTACAAAAACTTTATCGGTTTCGACTTTCTATTTCTTGTTTTTACCTTACTAATGTTTGGTATTTCATGTTGGTATAAGAACATCAGGTTCTTTTTTTTGTTTAGAAAGATTTAACTTTTATAGTTGTTAAAATTTAGTACTTTTATCGGTTATAAACAAAGTATTAACAATTTTGGAAAATCAACACATAATTTATAGTAAACTCGAACAGTTTATCAAGAAGTTTTACACCAATGAATTGCTTCGTGGAACCATTTTCTTTGTTGGAATTGGCTTGATTTATTTTCTTTTTACACTTTTTGTAGAATATTTTCTCTGGTTAAAACCTACAGCTCGAACCATTTTATTTTGGATGTTTGTTGTGGTAGAGCTTTTTTTATTGTCTCGTTTTATTTTATTTCCAACTTTTAAGTTATTCAAACTTCAAAAAGGAATTGATTATGAAGAGGCTTCAAAAATTATTGGAAATCACTTCCAAGAAGTAGGGGATAAGTTGACTAATTTTTTACAATTGGCCACCTACACACAGGGGAATATTCAAAATTCCGATTTACTTCTCGCTTCAATAGAACAAAAAGCAACGACATTAAAACCTATTAATTTTGGAAGTGCAATTAATTTTAGTGCCAACAAAAAATATCTTCCGCTTGCTTTAGTACCGGTTTTATTTTTTGCTTTTTTTTACATTTCAGGAAATAGTAATTTTATTACTCAGAGTTTGAATCGTGTGGTACATTACAAACAGCAGTTTTTACCGCCAGCGCCTTTTGAATTTCAAATTTTGAATCCCCATCTTCAAACAGAACAAAACCAAGATTTTCTTCTAAAAGTTAAAACTGTGGGTAAAGTAGTGCCTGAACACGCTATGATCTTTATTGGTAATGAAAGTTATTTTATGGAAAGCAGTGCTCCAGGGGAATTTCATTTTGTAATTCCGAAACTTAAAGAAACCACGGAATTTCATATCGAAGCCAATGAAATTGCCTCAAAAGATTATGAAATCAAAGTTGTTACCGTGCCTTCTATTGCTAATTTTGAGATGGTTTTGCATTTTCCAAGTTATTTGAATAAGAAAAGTGAAATCCTAAAAGGGACTGGAAATGCGGTACTTCCTGAAGGAACTCATGTCACTTGGAACATGAATACTGTGGCAACTCAAAAAGTAGAGTGGTTAGATGCTCAAAATCAATTTTCATTTTCTAAAAGCATTAATCAATTTTCATTTTCTAAAAGCATTAATCAAAATACAGATTATCAAATTGTTACATCAAATTCTAATGTTAAAAATTACGAAAAATTAAGTTACCAACTCTCTGTTGTAAAAGATGAATTTCCTACAATTTCTGTTGGGAATGCACCTGATAGTTTAAAAATAGAGAAAAAGTATCTTCTAGGGCAAGTTTCTGATGATCATGGACTTTCTAAATTACAAGTAGTATATTATCCAAAAGAGAATCCTGCTCAGGTTAAATGTGGAATTATAGCTATCAAACGAGATGTATATGATCAGTTTATTTTTTCATTTCCTGGATTTTTACCTGTAGAACAAGGAGTCACCTATGAATATTACTTTGAAATTTTTGACAATGATGCTATTCATCATTTTAAATCTACAAAATCTTCTATCTTCTCAAATCGTATTCAAACCGATTCTGAAAAACAAGATCAAGTTTTACAACAGCAAAATGATAATATTAATTCACTAGAAAAATCCCTAAAAACTCAAGATAAGCAATTGAACGAAATGGAAAAATTGCAGAAAATGGGTAAAGAGAAAGATAATTTAGAGTATAAAGAGCAGCAAAAAGTATCGGATTTTCTAAATAAACAAAAACAGCAAGAGGAATTAATGAAAAATTTCTCTGAAAAGTTGAAAGATAATTTAGATAAAGTAACTCCTGATAAAAAAGATCCCACTAAAGAATTGCTCAAAGAGCGTTTAGATAAAGTTTCAAATGAATTGGATAAGAATAAAAAGTTATTAGAGGAGTTAGAACGACTTAACCAAAAACTTGAAAAAGAAGAATTGTTTGAAAAAATGGATCAATTAAAGCAGCAATCCAAAAATCAAACTAAAAGCCTACAACAATTGGTTGAATTAACTAAGAAATATTATGTAGAAAAGAAGGCAGAACAAATAGCTGATAAATTAGATAAACTTTCGGAGAAACAAGATAAACTTTCCGATAATGAAAAAGAAAATTCACTTTCTAAACAAGAGGAAATCAATAAAGAATTTGATAAAATTCAAGAAGATTTGAAAGACTTGAAAAATGAAAATAAAGAATTAAAGAGTCCTTTAGAGTTACCAGATACGCAACAAGACGAGAAAAAGATCGAAGATGATTTAAAAAATGCTTCCGACCAACTTAAAAAAGATTCTAAATCAGGGGCAAAACCAAAACAAAAAAATGCTTCAAAAAAAATGAAGCAAATGAGTCAGGAAATGCAAGCCGGAATGGAAGCGGGAGAAAAAGAACAAATGGAAGAGGACGCTGCTATGCTACGTCAGATTTTAGACAATCTTTTAGCGTATTCTTTTTCTCAGGAAGATGTGATGAAACAATTTAAAAATTTGCAACGGGGTGCGCCATCGTTTAATAAAAATCTTAAAATCCAACAAGATATTAAACAGCAATTCAAGCATGTTGATGACTCCCTTTTTGCGTTGTCAATTAGAAACCCAAAAATAGCTGAAGATGTAACTAAAGAGGTTGGAAATGTACAATACAACATTGATAAAGCTATTGAAACTTTAGCTGATGCTAATGTGTCCAAAGGAGTTTCTCATCAACAATTTGCCACAAGCGCTGCTAATAAGTTGGCCGATATGTTAGCGGCTACGCTCAATAGTATGCAAATGTCCATGTCTGGCTCTGGGAAAGGAAAACCCAAGCAAGGAAAAGGGGGAGATATGCAACTTCCAGATATTATTAAAAAACAAGAGGGCCTCGGAGAAAAAGCTAAAAAAGGGATGAAACCCGGACAAAAACCCGGCTCTAGTTCTGGTGGTAAAGAGGGACAGAGTTCCGATTCAAAAGCTGGTCAAGCAAAAGAAGGAAAAGAAGGTAGTGGAAAACAAGGAGCTAATGGTCAGTCGAATGGTGGATCTTCCCAAGGGAATAAGCAAGGTGATGATGGCGAAGGTAATGCTCAGCAAATCATGGAAATTTATAAAGAGCAGCAACAACTTCGTGAAGCTCTACAAAATGAATTAAACAAGCAAGGTATTGGCGGTCAAGGTCAAAATGCAATTGAGCAGATGAAACAAATTGAAAAACAACTTTTAAATAAAGGATTTACTAATGATGTTTTGCAAAGAATTCTTAGTTTGAAATACGAATTACTTAAACTTGAAAAAGCGATACAAACTCAAGGTGAAGATAAGAAGCGTCAATCTGAAACTAATACTAAAACATATCAAAATAATACTAACGCACTACCCAAACGTTTACAAGATTATTTAAAAAGTATAGAAATATTAAACAGACAAACTTTACCTTTGCAGCCAATTTTCGAAAAAAAGGTACAAGATTATTTTAAATAAGATGATAGAATTTTGTTACGAAACAGATTTTGTGTTAGAAGACGAAGTGGTATTTAGTAGTTGGATAACAAAGGTAATACAATCTGAAAATAAAAAAGCAGGAGATATTACTTATGTTTTCTGTGATGACGAGTATATATTGGAGATAAATAAAAAATATCTTAATCATGATTATTATACCGATATTATTAGTTTTGATTATTCTGTAGGAAATGAACTACACGGAGATATTTTTGTTTCTATAGACAGAGTACACGAAAATGCATCATCTTTCAATGTTTCTTTCGCCGAAGAGCTTAAAAGAGTGATCATTCATGGAGTGTTACACTATTGTGGATATAAAGATAAATCTCCAAAAGAAGAGCTTCAAATGAGGTCTAAAGAAGATGAAAAAATAAAAATGTTCCACGCGGAACTATAATTTCTTTCTTTGTTCCACGTGGAACATTGTATCGATTTCTTTTTAAAATAAAATTAGTTTATAATGTTTTTAGAAAAATATGATGTAATCGTAGTAGGTGCTGGTCATGCTGGATGTGAAGCTGCTGCTGCTGCTGCTAACTTAGGTTGTAAAACATTATTGGTTACTATGAGTTTGCAGAATATTGCTCAGATGTCATGCAACCCAGCTGTTGGGGGTATTGCTAAAGGTCAAATTGTACGTGAGATTGATGCTTTAGGTGGGTATTCAGGTATTGTTTCCGATAACACTGCTATACAATTTAAAATGCTGAATAAATCTAAAGGACCTGCTATGTGGTCTCCAAGAGTTCAGTCAGATCGCATGCGTTTTTCTGAAGAATGGAGATTACGATTGGAGAGCACTCCTAATTTAGATTTTTATCAAGAGATGGTTTCTGGATTGGTGGAACGAAATGGAACGATACAAGGTATTAAAACTACACTAGGACTAACCATCTATGCTAGCACGGTTGTTTTAACCAATGGGACGTTTCTTAATGGCTTGATTCATATTGGAGAAAAACAATTTGGTGGGGGTAGAGCAGGGGAAAGCGCAGCTTACGGTGTCACGGAGGATTTAATCTCTTTTGGTTTTGAATCGGGGAGAATGAAGACAGGTACGCCACCTAGAGTCGATGGCCGCTCTTTAGACTATACTAAAATGAGAGAAGAACCCGGTGATGATTTTCCTGATAAATTTTCATATTCGAATGAAACTAGACCGCTTACGAAGCAAAAATTATGTCATATGACGTATACTTCTGATGAAGTTCACAATATTTTACGGGAAGGGTTTGACCGTTCTCCTATGTTCAATGGGCGCATTCAGTCACTTGGCCCTAGATATTGTCCTTCTATTGAAGATAAAATTAATCGTTTTGCTGATAAAGAACGGCACCAACTTTTTGTCGAACCAGAAGGATGGAATACTGTCGAAGTGTATGTAAACGGTTTTTCTACTTCTTTGCCTGAAGAGATTCAATTTAAAGCCTTACGTTCAGTTGCTGGATTTGAAAACGTCAAGTTTTTTAGACCAGGATATGCCATAGAATATGATTATTTCCCTCCAACTCAGTTAAAACACACCTTGGAAACGAAACTCATTAAAGGTTTGTATTTTGCAGGTCAAATAAACGGAACTACAGGTTATGAAGAAGCAGCCGCGCAAGGGTTAATGGCTGGTATAAATGCCGCATTACAAGTTAAAGAACAAGAACCCTTAATATTAAAAAGAGATGAAGCTTATATTGGAGTATTAATCGACGATTTAATTACAAAAGGCACTGAAGAACCTTATCGTATGTTTACCTCAAGAGCAGAATATAGGACATTATTAAGACAAGATAATGCTGATTTTCGTCTTACGCCAAAATCTTTTAAAATCGGTCTTGCTTCTGAGGAAAGATTACAACGAATGGAGGAAAAATTTTCAAAAAGTGAGGCTATGGTTTCATTTTTCAAAGAGACTAGTGTAACCACAGAAGAAGCTAATCCCATACTTGAAATGAAGAAGAGTTCTTTAATGATACAATCAGATAAAATGTTTAAAGTTTTTTCTAGACCACAAATTGAATTAGAGGATATGATAGTGTTTGAAAAAGTAAAACAATACATTGAAGATAATAATTTGGATCAGGAAATTATCGAACAAGCAGCCATACAAGTAAAATATTCTGGTTATATCGAAAAAGAACGGAACAATGCTGATAAATTAACTCGTTTGGAAGATATTAAAATACCTGAGGATTTTGATTATTATAAAATCAAATCCATGTCTATAGAAGCTAAACAAAAATTAACAAAAATCAAACCAGTAACAATTTCACAAGCATCAAGAATCAGTGGGGTATCTCCTAGTGACATTTCCATTTTATTGATTTATATGGGAAGGTAATTTTGTTCCACGTGAAACATATTAAAACCAAGTAAATGAATTTTGAAAAAACAACTCTTTTTTTAACAGTAAAAGATTATTCCGTTTCTCAAGAAGTATTCGAATTGTATTATAACGAAGAGTACGATATGTTAGTGACACATCCACAACCATCATTAACACAACTTCCAAGGTATTATGAGGACAGTAATTATATTTCTCATACAGATGCGAATACTACTTTATTTGAAAAAGTTTATCAAATCGTAAAAAAAAGAGCAGTAAAAAAGAAAGTCACATTAATCAATAAGCTTTCAAAAAAAGGAAAATTACTAGATATAGGTGCTGGTGTAGGTGATTTTTTATATGCAGCTAAGGAACAAGGATGGGAAACCCTTGGATATGAACCGAATGATAATGCTCGAAAAATTGCGAGTTCCAAAGGAGTTGCTTTTACAAACGAAACAAAGAATTTAGAGTCTAATTCGTTCGATGTGATTACCATGTGGCATGTGTTAGAGCATGTTCCCGATTTAGAATGGCAGTTGGATGAGTTAAGAAGATTGTTGAAACCTGGAGGAATAGTATTAGTAGCTGTTCCAAATTACAAATCCTTCGACGCAAAATATTACAAAAATTTTTGGGCTGCTTATGATGTTCCTATTCACTTTTGGCATTTCTCAAGAACATCAATTATTAAACTGTTTTCTCAAAATAATTTTACTTTGATAAAAACAATTCCAATGCTATATGATAGTTTTTATGTAAGTCTCTTATCAGAAAAGTATAAAAGAGGAAAAATGAATTTTATCAAAGCATTTTACATTGGATTGGTGTCAAATAGTAAAGGAATGATAAATAAAGAGTTTTCCTCCCATATTTACGTCTTAAAAAAGGGTAAATAACTAAAATAAAGAGAAATAAAGCGCTTTTTATTAAAAAACAATACTAGATAAGCCTTTTTTTATTTTGTTTCTTAAATCGCATTTAAAAAGCTTGTTTTTTAATAACGATTTTCTATATTCATTTTTAAAGATATAGTAAATACTTATTATTAAAAAATAGGCATTTTAATTTTAAATTCGACACATAGCATAAAAATTCATATTTTTGACAAAAAGTAAAATAATAAAAAAAAATGAAAAAAATTTTAGTTTGTATAGCATTTGGATTTGCTATTATTTCGTGTAACAAAGCAACAGATGCAAAAGATTTTAAAACAGCCTATATTGACACCAATAAATTATTGGAAGAATCAACGGAAGCTAAAGATATCAAAGCAAAATATGAAAATATTGCAGGAGAAAAAGATAATCGCATTAAGGTAGAGGTAGATAAACTAGAAGCTGAAAAAAAATCATTTCAATCGAATGCTCAAAAAAAAGGTCAAGCTTGGGCACAACAAAAATATGCTGAGCTTCAACAAAGAGAACAACAAATACAATATGCTCAACAAGCTGTAATTCAACAACTTCAAGGTCAACATGGTGCAGAGATGGACACTCTAGTAACCAAATATAGAAAGATATTCAAAGATTATGGAAAAGAAAAAGGGTATGATTATGTTTTTGGAACAGGGGAATCAGCCACCGTTTTATATGCTAAAGATCAATATGATATCACTAAAGAAATCATTAAAATAGTAAACGATAAATACAAGTCGGAGAGTAAAAAAGAAGAAAAGAAAGAGGATAAAAGCAAGAAATAAAAATAAAATTTTATCCATTTTAATAAATTCCAAATTCTAAAACAATTTTCAATTTAGAATTTGGAATTTTTTTAGTTTCTTTTTTTATTGACAAACAAACAGTTATATTTGTAATTCTAAATTTATAAGCCATGGTATCATTATCAGCCGAAGCAACATATGTTTTGCGATTCATCAATCAAACCAATAAGTCTATTTTTCTAACAGGAAAAGCGGGGACTGGAAAAACAACTCTTCTAAAAGAAATCATTAAAACCACGCACAAGAACACCGTAGTAGTAGCGCCAACTGGAATTGCTGCTCTTAATGCTGGCGGAGTTACTATTCATTCCATGTTTCAACTCCCCTTTGGAGGTTTTATACCAGATAATCAAGTTTTTAATAATTTTTATGGTTCTTCAAAATTTGAATCAAAAGACACACTAAGACGGCATTTTAAGATGAGCGCTATCAAGCGAAAAGTAATTCAAAATATGGAATTACTAATCATTGATGAAGTGAGTATGCTTCGTCCAGATGTGACAGATGCTATAGATTTTATGTTACAAAGCGTACGGAAAAAGCGAATTCCCTTTGGGGGCGTCCAAGTCCTTTTTATTGGAGATTTATTACAGCTTCCCCCGGTGATTAAAGAAGATGAATGGAGGGTATTGCGAAATTATTACAAGGGTAAATTCTTTTTCCATGCTCAAGTTGTTTGTTCCAATCCGCCCTTATACATCGAATTATCGAAGATTTACAGACAATCTGATGAAGCATTTATTGAAATTCTTAATCATTTAAGAAACAATAACATAACTCAAGAAAACATTAGCTTTCTAAATCAGTTTGTATACCCTCAATTCGATTTTAAATCCAATCAAGGCTATATTACTTTGACTACACATAATGCTAAGGCAGATGTTATTAATGCAACTTCATTGTCTAATCTAAAAGCAAAATCTTGGATTTATAAGGCTACGATAACGGATGACTTTCCTGAAAAAATTTATCCTATAGAAGAAACTTTAGAATTAAAAATAGGAGCCCAAATTATGTTTGTAAAAAACGATAGCTCCTTAGAAAAAAAGTTTTTTAATGGTAAAATGGGAGTTATTAAGTCATTACATGCAGACGAAATTTTAGTTTATTTTCCTGATGAAAAAACCACAATTGAAGTAGAAAGGTATGAATGGCAGAATATTAGATATCAGGTTAATGAAACCACAAAAGAAATTGAAGAAGAAGTATTGGGAACTTTTGTACATTACCCAATAAAATTAGCTTGGGCTATCACAGTACATAAAAGTCAAGGATTAACCTTTGACAAAGCAGCGCTCGATGTGTCACAAGTTTTCTTGCCAGGCCAAGCCTATGTAGCACTTTCACGTTTACGTTCGTTAAAAGGCTTAATTTTACTTTCCCCAATACAGTTAAATGGTATTTCCAATGATGAAGAAGTCATGGAATATGCTTCTACCAGAGCCTTGCAACAAATTCTTGAGAATGAACTCCAAAAAGAGACTAAAAAGTATTTAAAAGAGTATTTATTTACTTGTTTTAATTGGGGCGAACTCGCCCAAGAATGGCGTAATCACAAATACAGTTATGCAGAGAGTGATCGATCAATAAAGGCAAAGCATTTGAATTGGGCTAAACAACAACTCGAAGCCATCGAAACATTACTAGACCCAGCTAGTAAGTTTATTTCTCAATTAAATGGTTTGTTTTCTGATGATAGTGTTGATTATGAGTATATAGACCAACGAGTTCAAGCAGCTTGTAAGTATTTTTTCGAAAAACTCGATCGAATGGAATATGAACTTTTGTATAAAATTGAGGAAATTAAACGGGTCAAGCAAGTAAAACAATTTTATGATGAATTGTTGATTCTTGAAGATATTCAAACCAAAGCCGTGATGCAAGTATTGAAAGCTCCTTTGATTCTAAAAATGATTGTACAACAAAAAATGCTTTCGAAAGAACTCATAATGTCAACAGAAATAAGCACCTATAAAGCGAAAAAACTTGAAAAGGTGCTCGAAGATTATAAGAAAAAAAATCAAAAGTTACTTAAAGATGCTGACGATGTAAGTTATTATGAGCCAAAGAAAAAAAAATCGGACAAGGAACCCAAAAAAGCTACAACCCAAGTTACTTACGAATTATGGCTTGAAAAAAATTCTATTGCTGAAATAGCACGAATTAGGAAATTAACCACAGCAACTATTTTGAATCATTTTACAAAGCTCATCCAAGAAAAGTTAGTTGATATTCAAGATATTATGTCTGAGGATAAAATTGCGCTTCTTACTGAGGCCTTTTATGGTTATAAAGAAGAATCGTTGGGCCCTATGAAAGAACAACTAGGAGATGCGTTTACCTGGGAAGAGTTACGAATTTTTAAAGCAAGCCTACACTAATTTTTTAAGAACCTAAGAGCCAAACACCCAAAACAGCCACAATAAAATAAATGGTAATAGTTCGGGCCCCATCAAAATCTTTAGCTAAACGTTGACCAAACAGCATCAATAGGAGAGAAATACAAGAAAAAAGAGTGCCATAATATCCAAATAAGCGTTCCTTATTGATGAAAAACTCAACAATTCCGATACAACAGAGTACAGCAGCAATCAGTTCGAAAACGACTAAGATCCAAGTAGCTAATGGGACATGATTTTTTAAATCCGTATTTGAAAAATGACTTTTTAGCCAGTCTAGAGTTTCTTGCCAATGAAATATTTTTTCATGTACAGACATCAAAAAAGTTAGAGCTAAGAAAATCAAAATCAGCACAGCAGCCATTGAAAGCAGTTATTTTTTGTGAATTAATCGGGTCAATTTTATAGATAAATCGGTCAAAATTATTTTTGCATTTCCATTCCTTTCGATATGGTAAATGGCATCAGAGATTTCATCAAATACCTCTGAAATATTATTTCCCGTAACAAATGGAGCAAAATTTTCGAGTTTAAAATTAGCAACCGAAGGCTCTAAATAAACCAGTTTTTGGGCATTATAGTTTAGCAATAATGCTTGCCGAAACATGTCAATGCAATAATTTAAAAACTGTTTTTGAGTTTCTCGACCCAAGGCGGCAATTTGTTCGCTCCATACTATCAAATCTTGAATGGCTGCCGCATTACCTTTTGCTTTAAAAGCGGCTCTTACCCATTCCACAAACCACGTTTCAAAAGGAAACTCATCGTTATTTTCATTCAATATTTTTAAGGCCTTATTGTAATTTCCTTGGGCTTGATGTGCTATTTTTAAAGCTTGTTTATCAGAACAGTTTTTATGCTCCATTAAGGCCTGTGCAATAGTATCTTGAGTCAGATTATTAAAATGTAAAACTTGGCATCTGGACCGTATGGTTTGGATGATATCTTCCTCATTTTCGGTGATTAAAACAAAAACGGTCTTATCGGTAGGTTCTTCAAGAAGTTTTAAAAGTTTATTAGAGGCTTCGATATTCATTTTATCAGCCATCCAAATAATCATTACTTTGTAACCCCCTTCATGGGCTTTTAAGGCTAAAGATTTTAAAATTTCTGAAGCATCCTCCACTCGAATCATACCTTGCTTATTTTGGACACCTAAAGTTTTGTACCAATCAAATAAGCTCCCATATTTATTTTCAAGTAAAAACTCTCGCCATTCTCTTATGAAATCAATACTTTTTGGTTTTGATTTTACGTCTTCCGTAGCGACAGTAGGATAGATAAAATGCAAGTCAGGATGCTGTAACGTATCAAATTTTAAAATACAAGCTTGGTTATTTTCTGCATTTTCATAATTTTTGGTTTGACAAATAATGTATTGAGCATACGCAATTGCCATAGCCAGTGTGCCAACACCTTCAGGTCCTACAAATAATTGTGCATGAGGAATTCTTCCCTTTTGAATGGAAGTAATTAAATGATTTTTAATGGGTTCGTGTCCTAAAATTTCTGAAAAATGCATAGAGCAAATATAATTTAAAAATAAAAATTTGACTCTTTTTTTATTTTTAAAATTCAAAAATACAGAACCCATCCTATTAAGTTGTCAAAAAAAACGCTGAAACACGATATTATTTATAATTTTGTTCTCAGAAACTGATGCATTAGATTTCGAAGAAACATTAATGGAACATGATTAATACACTCCGATTTACCTTTTTTTTATTTTTGAGTTCTATCTGTTCTTATTCCCAAACCAATCAAGTTTTCAAAACTCGATATCAGGGAATTGTGAAAGGAGGAACAGCTATTATTGGAAATAATATTGTTAACCGAGTAGATTACAATAATACAGCCAATGATCCCTATTATAACCATACCAAACAAGCGCTTTTAAACGATGAGTTTGAGATGGAATACATAGATATTGATAATGATGAATCGACGTTTTCCTCTAGTAGTGCCGAATTATTTTTAGACAATTCCCAAAACAAAAAAATTGTTTATGCAGGACTTTACTGGGCAGCAACCTATAAATATACTAGTGGAAGTCAAAATACGAACGGAAAATTTGGTCCTGAAGATCTAGCGAGAGAACAATTTACGTCAGTAAAAATTAAACTTCCCAATCAAACAGAATATACCTCGGTACAAGGCGTAACACTTTTTGATGGAATAGAAGACAAAAACTATAATTACGCAGCGCCCTATGTAGTTTATGCTGATATCACAAACACCATTAAAGCACTACCCAATATTACAGGAGTTTATACCGTGGCTAATATCAGAGCAACTCAAGGAGCTCTTGAAGGAGGTGTTGCAGCAGGGTGGACTCTTTTTTTTGTGTTTGAAGATCCAACAATGACCGAAAAATCTATTTCTTCTTCTGATGGTTTTATAGGTAGTATATCAACCCCATCCGATGTAGTCTTCTCAATACCTCAACACACAAGTTTAAATTCGATTCAAGCGATGGTTTTAGGGGCGGCTTTGGAAGGAGACAACAATCAATTGGGCGACAAACTTTTTATTGGAAATCAAACGACCAATACATTTACTGCCCTAAGTACTCCCATCCGAAAAGAAGATAATTTTTTTAATAGTTGTATTACTCAAGGCGATCAATATCTCTTTAATCGTTTTCCAGATAGCAAAAACACTTTGGGATTTGATGTGTTTATGACACCCATTCCTAGTTCATTTATAAATTCAAATTCAGAAGAACTCACTTGTAGATTTCAATCAAAAGGTGATCAAGTTTTTGTGTTTTTTTCAGCATTACAAACAGAAATAAATCCACAAAATTTAGAAAAAGAGTCGTCTACTTTAGTAAAAACTAAAAAAGGACAAGCAATAAAGTTTTTACCCCTAAACAATGATTTATTAGTTGATGATACCAAAACGTTTTCTTCAATCAACAGATTACAAAAAAACAATACAATTAATGAGGTTCAAGATATATATACGATTAATAGCGCAACGTTGTCAGAAGGGTATTACTTACTCGCAAATATTTTCAAAACCGAACAAAAAGCACAAGAATTTATTTATTATGTCAATTCAAAAAAAATCCAAGCTGATTTTTTTGTAAACCCTTTAAACAATTATTATTACGTGTATTTGGCTAAAGTGTCAACTCCAGATGAAGCCATTGAGTTATACACCACAAAGATGAATACATCCTACAAAGAGCGGTTACAAATGCTTTTTGTGAATGATGGAAAACCGGAAATCGAACCAAAAGAAGTGCCGATACAAACCTTGACTATTCCCAACCAACCTAAAGGCTTTTATATTGTGGCCAATGTATTTGCGGTAAATGATAATGCAACTAATTTTATCAAACAGCTTACATTAAAAGAATTACAACCAAAAACATTTACAAATACTGTAACCCATTTTAAGTATGTGTATTTAAAAAAATTTGATACGGTTGATGAGGCCAAAAAAGAATTGGAAATGTTAGTACGTTTGAACTACACCGACAAGTTATGGATTTTGTCTGTAAATAATTCAAAATAAAACCAATGAATAGTTCGCTCCAAATATTTATCATGTCTAAGAAAAAACGAAATAGTTATATTTGCAAATTAATTCCAAAAAAACAATCAAAATGAAAACAGTTGCCGACTTCAATTTCAATAATAAAAAAGCGTTAATCAGAGTAGATTTTAATGTGCCACTTGATGAAAAATTTAACGTAACGGATGTAAATAGAATTGAAGCAGCAAAGCCAACAATAGATAAAATTTTATCTGAAGGCGGCAGTGTTATTTTGATGTCTCATTTGGGACGACCAAAAGGGAAACAAGATCAATATTCATTAAAACATATTGTTGAAACGACTTCAAAAGTCTTGGGAGTAGAGGTACACTTTGCTTCAGATTGTATTGGTGATGTAGCTCAAAAAGCAGCAGCTTCTTTACAAAAAGGGCAAGTACTTTTGTTAGAAAATTTACGTTTCTATGCTGAAGAAGAAGCGGGTGATGTTTCTTTTGCCAAAGAGTTAGCTTCTTTAGGAGATATCTATGTGAATGATGCTTTTGGAACAGCACACAGAGCGCACGCTTCAACCACAATAATCGCACAATTTTTTCCAAATGACAAATGTTTTGGTTTGTTGTTAGCTAAAGAGATAGAAAGTTTAAATAAGGTATTAACTCATTCTGTAAAACCTGTAACCGCAGTGCTTGGAGGATCGAAAGTATCTTCTAAAATTACGGTTATTGAAAACATTTTAGATAAAGTAGACCACATGATTATTGGTGGTGGAATGACTTTTACTTTTATAAAAGCCTTGGGAGGACACATTGGAAATTCAATATGTGAAGATGATAAATTGGATTTGGCTATTGAAATTTTACATCAAGCAAAACAGAAAAATGTCCACATTCACATCCCTGTTGATGTTGTGGCAGCCAATGCTTTTTCTAATGATGCAACTACACAAATTGTTGATGTACGTGAAATTCCAGATGGATGGCAAGGGCTTGATGCGGGTCCACAATCGTTAGAAAATTTCAAAAAAATTATTTTAGAGTCAAAAACCATATTGTGGAATGGTCCATTGGGGGTTTTTGAAATGGAAAATTTTGCAAAAGGAACCATTCAACTTGGGGAATACATAGCAGAATCAACCAAAAATGGAGCTTTTTCTCTTGTTGGAGGAGGGGATTCTGTTGCTGCCGTAAAACAATTTCAATTGGAAGATAAAATGAGTTATGTTTCTACTGGAGGTGGCGCTATGTTGGAAATGTTAGAAGGTAGAATATTACCAGGAATTCAAGCCATTTTAGATTAAATTTGATTTTTTAACAATAATTAAACGATTTAAAGCGTTATATGTCAGTAAGTTTATGAAATTTATTTACTGAAATTAAAAAAAAATTTATGATAAAAAAAAATAAAATTACAACCTTTTTGTTGTTTTCATCGTTTGTTTTTTTTGCACAAACAAATGATAAACAACAAGATACAATTGTAAAACCCATTCAAAAAATTTCATATCTCGATTCTATCAAATCCACCTTTGTTCATGATGAAATCGCTTCTTGTATAGATAGTCTATGGATGAAAGAAATGACATTGTTAGACGTTTATAATGAAATGTTATTGGATATTAAAAACGTAGACGTTGATCAAGAAGTTGATTATGAATTGCCTACAGAGCTTTTAAAAGAGCGATTAAAAAAACTTGACGAAAAATCACCGTTCAATATCGAATACAATGTTGGATTGGAAAATGTTATAAAATCGTTCTTAAAAAATAGAAAAAAAACGTTTGAGCGACTGTTGGGTGTTTCTCAATATTATTTTCCGATGTTTGAGGAAGAATTGGCTAAAAACAACATTCCTTTAGAGATTAAATATTTAGCTGTTGTCGAATCTGCTTTGAATCCGCGTGCAGTTTCACGAGTAGGCGCAACAGGATTATGGCAATTTATGTATCAAACAGGAAAACAATATGGTCTCGATATAGATTCTTATGTTGATGATAGAAGTGAACCATTAAAAGCCAGTCAGGCTGCTTCTCAATACATGAATAACATGTATAAAATTTTTGGTGATTGGGATTTGGTATTAGCCGCTTACAATTCTGGTCCTGGAAATGTAGCTAAAGCCATCAGAAGATCTGGGGGTCAACAAAATTATTGGAATATTCGTAAAAACTTACCTAAAGAAACGCAAGGGTATCTTCCTGCTTTTTTGGCAACTATGTATATTTTTGAATACCATAAAGAACATGGCATTGTCCCAGAAAAACCAGTAGCCAATCTTTTTGCTACTGACACGATTATGATTAAAAAACATATTACGTTCCGACAAATTTCTGATTTATTAGACATGCCGGTTGCTGAATTGCAGTTTTTCAATCCCTCATTCAAGAGAAATGAAATACCAGTAATTTCGGGAAAACAAGCTTTTTTGAGATTGCCAAAAGATAAAATCGCTGTTTTTACGTCCAATGAGGATAAAATTTATGCTTATGTGGATTATGAAGAAAGCAAAAGAGAAAAACCTTTTGAAAGACTTGTTGTCAAAAGAGTTAAAGATTCATTACCTAATGACGTAGTTCATTTGGGTGCAAAAACCAAGTATTACAAAGTTAAAAGAGGTGATAATTTAATGGAAATTGCACAACGATATGATGTTACTCTTGCCAATTTAAAAAGTTGGAACCATCTAAAGTCCAATCGCGCGCCACGTGGTAAAATGCTGAGAATTGTCCTTGAGAAAGAAGCGATAGTTCAAAACACCAATACAAAATGGAACGACACACTTGCTTCAACAACAAAAGAAAAACCTACTACGGATGCCAAAACGTTTAGAATCGATAAACAAGTATCATACAAAGACGTTGTCAAAACTTATAAAGTTTCGAAAGGAGATAATTTAGGAGCTATTGCTTCAAAATATGGTGTTACTGTTGCCGATATCAAAAAATGGAATAAGCTTCAAAATGATAATCTTGGTTTGGGAGACAATTTGAAAATTATCAAAAATGAAAAAGTAGTAACCCTTGTCAAAAAAGAGCTGAAAGTAACGAATAATGATAAAAATGAAGCATTAACAACAATTGAGAATAAAAATAGTAAATCGGATAAACTAAAAAAAACAGAATATCAAGATACTATTGACACTGAAAATTATTATGTGGTAGCCAAAGGTGATAATTTGTTTTCCATTGCCAAAAAAAATAATGTCAGTGTTGAAAACATTAAGGAATGGAATAATTTAATAGACACTAATGTAAAGGTTGGAACACAATTAATTATTTCTTCGCAACCTCTAACGGAATCTAAAAACCAAGATACTAAAGAACTAGTAGAGAGTAAAAATATTGAACATATTGTAGAAAAAGGGGAGTTTTTAGGAACAATTGCGCGCAAGTATAATGTGTCTATTGATAATTTGTTGGAATGGAATGCGCTATCGGACACAGCCATCAAAGTAGGAACAAAATTGATAGTAGGAAAAGAACAACCAACGGTTCAAATTAATAAAATAAATAAAAAAGATTCTTATGCGGCTAATGGTAAAAAGGAAAAAGCCAATATGTACCAAGTGAGAAAAGGAGATACCCTTCTCAAAATTTCACAAAAATTTCCTGGAGTCACCATTGCCGATATCAAAAAATGGAACCATATTAAAGGTGAAAATATAAAACCCGGAATGAAATTAAAAATTAACGGATAAATTAAAAATCTTCTCTACATTTGGACTTTATTTACAGATCATGAATAAAGTCCTTTTTTTATGTGTAATAGTCCTTCTTTGTTTTACCTCCTGTAGTTTTAAAGAAAAAAAAACCACCACAGATTCATCGGGTAAAATCAATAATGTTTCTGTGATTATTGATGATCAATTATGGAACGGCGAAGTTGGTGATAGCATTCGAAATAAGTTTGCCGCACCCGTTTATGGCCTTCCTCAAGAAGAGCCCATTTTTACATTAAATCAATATCCTGTTAAATTGCTTGAAGGATTTATGTCAAATAATAGAAATATTATTGTGGTAAAGAAAGAATCTAAAAGTCAGTTTCGAATTGAAAAGAATGAATATGCCAATCCACAAGTCGTTGTTCATATTTCTGGAAACTCAGTCCAAGAACTTTTAGATACTATTGAAAAAAACGATTCTCTTATTGTTAGCGATTTTAAGAAGTCTGAAATTCAAATATTGCAGCATAAAATCAAAAGTGATTCATTAGCAGACACAAAAGCCATTTCTAAAAAATTTAATATAAAAATTGATATACCAATAAAATATAAGTTAGTTCTTAAAAAACGAAATTTCCTTTGGTATAAAAAAGAAATAACCAGTGGCAATTTAAGTTTGATTTTTTATCAATTGCCCATGAAAAGCATCAAACACAATTCGAATATTGCCAAAAGAATTACCAAAATTAGAGATTCTATTGGGAGAAGATATATTCATGGCGCAGTCTCAAGAACCTGGATGGCAACAGAACAAGCGTTTTCTCCTTTTGTTTCAACAGTAGAAATTTTCAAAAGAAAAGCCTATGAAACAAGAGGAAGTTGGGAGTTAGTCAACGATTTTATGAACGGTCCGTTTATCAATTACGCTTTATTAGACACTTCAAATAAGCGTATTTTGGTTGTGGAAGGCTTTTGTTATGCTTCTTCAAAACAAAAAAGAGATTTGGTCTTTGAATTGGAGTCTATTATAAAATCTATTATTTTTCTAAAAAAGAAATAACATGCCAACAATAAAATGGAAAATAAAGCCTTTTAAAGCACTTTCTGCTTCGGAGTTGTATTCTTTGTTGCAATTGCGATCAAAAGTCTTTGTGGTCGAACAAAACTGCGTTTATCAAGATGTTGATGCTAAAGATAAAAAAGCAATTCACATTATCGGAGAAATTGAGCAAACCGTAGTAGCTTATGCTAGAATTTTTGACCAAGGTGATTATTTTGATGAAACATCCATTGGAAGGGTTGTGGTTGACCCTGAATATAGAGGGAAAAAATTAGGGCACGAACTTATGGTACAAGCAATACAAGCAATTAAAAGCCATTTTCATAGCCATACAATTACCATTTCAGCACAACATTATTTAAAAGATTTCTACGAAAGTCATCAGTTTATACAAATTAGTGAAATCTATCTTGAAGATGGAATTCCTCACATTCGTATGAAACGGGGTTAATTACATTTTGTAATGACAATTTCAACACGTTTGTTTTTTTCTTCTTCTGTATTTGAAAGCGGAAATTGTCGTCCATACCCATGATGCGTCATCCTAGATGAAGAAACGCCTTTTTCTACAAGCATATCAAAAATTCTCTCGGCACGGGTTTCCGATAAATTGTTTTTCTGTGAAATTCGATCATAAGCGTCTGAAAAACTTCCTGAAATACAACATACGTGTCCTTGAATTTCAATACACACCGAGGGATGATCTTTCAAATAGTTAGCTATTTTGTCTAGTTCTTTGTTTGCTTCTGTTTCATCAAGAAAAAAAGTGAGACTTCCTTTAAAAAGAATTTTATTTAATATGATTTTGTCTCCCACTTTTAAAGGTTCTTCAAAAGTTTTGTA
Source organism: Flavobacterium aciduliphilum (assembly GCF_003268855.1). Taxonomy (GTDB): domain Bacteria; phylum Bacteroidota; class Bacteroidia; order Flavobacteriales; family Flavobacteriaceae; genus Flavobacterium; species Flavobacterium aciduliphilum. The sequence continues at coordinate 137,542 of NZ_QLSZ01000004.1, read as the reverse complement.
TCCGGCATAAATGTTTTCTTTTTCAGCAATGGGTATGTGTAGCGCTGCATATTTTTCATTGGTATAATGAATCGTGATAATGGCTTTTCTATTTTTTTTTCTAGATTCTTCTAGATTTTTTTCTGTTTGAACCACCTGAATTTCACCTTTTCCATGTACTACATTAGAATCTAAATTTAATTGTAATTTTAAATAATCAGATACAGCTTGAGCTCTTTTAGTAGATAGTAGTGCATTAGAACTAATGGTGCCAATATCATCACAAAAGCCTTCTATTTCTAAAGATTTGATATAGATTTTCTCTCGGCTAAAAAACGAACTAATTTTTTCCTTTTCTTTTGCTTTTAACTCAAAACCATTGGTATCAAAATACACCACCATCGTGTCTTTAATGTTTTGAGCCAAGGCTACACTGCACGAAAAAAAGAAAAAAAACAGAAAAGGACGTATCATATTTTAGTAATTACAAGTTCAACACGTCTGTCATACTCAGGATCTTTCCCAAGCGGTACAGTATTTCCGTACCCTTTAAAAGTCATCCTGCTTTTTGGAACACGTCTAAAAGCGAGATACTTAAACACTGATTCTGCTCTATTGGTAGACAATTGTCTTTTTCGAGTGTCTTTATCAATTGCTTCTCTTTGGTTGGGTGGGGTACAACACACATGTCCTTGAATTTCAAATTCAATGTTTTTATACCGTAAACACAACAGCGCTACTTTATCCAATTCTGCTTTTGCTTTGGAAGTTAAATGACTACTTCCTTTATCAAACAAGATGTTTTCTAGATAAATATGATCGCCAACCACATGATTTTTTTGAAGCATATTATAAAATCCTGGAAGAACAATTTTTGGTAATTCTTTTAAATTTAAAACCACGTCTACCCGTCTATTTTTTGATCTTTTTTCGGGTAAATTGTCTATAATATCATCATCAATTAAGACACGCCCTTTACCTTCAATGGTGACAATAATTTTACTCTTGATACCACTTTCAATAATTTTTTTCTGAATGGTAGTAGCGCGATTTGTAGAGAGTTTAAAATTGTAGGCATCTTTTCCAATATCATCGGTGTAGCCAAAAATTTGAATAGATTCAATACGTGTAGAATCGGTGTTTTTAATAAAATCGACCACTTCATTAGCTTGTTTATCGTCTAAAGAAAATTTATCAAATTCGAAATATACAGACTTTACGGCTTCTTCTTGCGCGTGGAGTAATCCAAAAATAAGTAGAGGAATATACTTTAAAAAACGTTTCATTTATTCTAGAATTTTCTTGTATTCAGTTGGATTAGCCAATAAGGAAGTTGCTTTTGCTATTTCGGGATTGTTTTTCGTATTGTATTTATGCCAACCTTCTTTGTATTGATAGCGTTTGATGATTTCATCTAAAATTAATTTCTTAATCTCCTTTTGGTTTTTATCTAAGAGTGTTTCTTCACTTTTTTGAAGGGCATTAAATAATTGTTCATATTGTGGCGCAATAGTTTCGTCAATTTTTTCTTTTTTCGCTTTTTCAAGAGTGTTTTTCAAAGCCAATTCCGTTTCTGTGTCAAAACTGATTTTTTCTTTCTTGAGAAACGATTTAAAATCGGCAAAATCGGTATCGGTTAGGGTTGGGATTTTATCACCGAGATTGGGGTTTTTATAGTAATATGCGGTCACATAATTAAAAATCCCATCATTTTTTTGTAATACTTCAGCAATTGTACTCAGTTTAGTTTCAGCCATTTCAATGTCGGGTTGAATGCCACCACCATCATATACCGTTCGCCCTTTTTTGGTTTTAAAGGCATTATATTTTGAAGCGTCGGTTCTCACTGCCTTTCCATCTTTATCTTTATGCCAATAATCGAGTGCTTGAATGCATCTTCCAGAAGGAGTATAATAACGCGAGATGGTTACTTTTACTTGTGTTCCATAGGTCATATCGATTGGTCGTTGTACCAATCCTTTTCCAAAACTTCGACATCCTATAATCACAGCTCGGTCTAAATCCTGCAAAGCTCCCGATACAATTTCTGAGGCAGATGCACTCTTGCCGTCAACAATTATGGCTAAAGGAATTTCAACATCGATAGGCTCTTTGGTGGTTTTGTAAGTCGTGTTGTATTTAGGGTTTTTAGATTTTGTTGTTACGATGGTTTCTCCTTTGGGAACAAATAGATTACAAACATTTACCGCTTCATTGAGTAATCCACCAGGATTTCCTCTCAAGTCTAAAATAATTCTTTCAGCTCCATCAGCTTTAAGTTTTTCAAGTGCCTCTTTGGTTTCTTGAGTAGTTTTTTGGTTAAAAGCCGATAAAACGATGTATCCTGTTTTGTCATCAATTTTAGTGAAAAATGGCACGGCTTTTATTTCCACTTCATCCAAAACGATTTGACCAGTTAGTGTTTTTCCTTGTCGAATGTACTTGATATCTACTTTAGTGTTTTTTGCTCCTTTCAACAATTGTGAAGCATCATCTTTAAAATCAGAAAGCATGACATCTCCAATTTGAATAATAGCATCTCCAGCTTTCAAACCCGCTTTATCTGCCGGAAATCCTTTGTAGGGCTCTTTGATGATAAGCTTATCCTCTTTTCTGGTAATCATTGCACCAATACCTGTATACTCGCCAGTATTGTTGATTTTAAATTTAACAACATCCTGTTCGTTGAAGTAATTCGTATAGGGATCTAAATCGTCCAACATGCTTTTGATAGCCTTATCCATCAATTCGGCAGGATTGACTTCGTCGACATAATTTTGATTGATGGTTTTGAATAGCGTAGTGAAAATTTCAATTTGTTTAGCAATTTCAAAGAAATCATCTTTAAAACTAGCCCCAACAAACAAAAACCCTGCGGCTAAAAAAGGAATTACATATCTTTTTTTTAGGTATTTTATCATGCTTTCTCGTTTTTTTGTACTACCCATTTTTCAAACAATTCTTTCGTTTTTGTATTAATACTCTGAAAATCCAATCGTTCTTTTGTTTGGTAAAAAAACATCATATGATAAGGTTGTTCTAGATTTTCATATAATATTTTTTTATTCAAGCGGTAACATTCTCGTAAAACGCGTTTGTAATAATTTCTATCTACGGCTTTTTTAAAATATTTTTTAGAGACTGAAACCCCAAATTTAAGTGTTTCTTCTTCAAAATTTTCATGAGAAGTATACACCAAACGCAAGGGAAACTTTGAAACAGATTTTCCTTCTGTAAACAAAACCTCTATTGCTTTTCTACTTTTGAGTTTTTCTTTTTTTGGATATTTAAAGCCTATATCTGTCACCTTTTAGCTTTTGTAAATGTTATAAACCATTTTCAAATCGGGATAGATGATGTAAAATTGTTTTCGATTGTTTTCTTTTTTTCGTGTCACTATCATGATGATACATTTGGCACCATCGTTATCAATACAATTAAAACCCAATGTTTCGTTGTCGGCATCTACTACTTTTTGCAAATAAGATTCTATTCGATACAATTGAATATCTTTAGAATTAACTACAAAACGATCTTTTTTGGCATCTAACGTAATAATAATTTCTGCTTTTTTAAATTCTGACCAATTGTTCCAAGCTCCTTTTTCAGTCTTATCCATGATGCTAAGACTAGAAGTTCTAAAAGTATAGGTTTGTGCATTGGTTTTTTGAATACCAACACTAACAAAAAACAAAATAAAAATATATTTAAAAAGTTTCATATCAAAAAAATAGTGTGTAAAACTACAAATTCTATTTCAATAAATCGTTTAGGGAAAAACGTAAAATTTATGGTTTTATTTCATAAGTATTATTCGACGGATTTACGTCAGCCATAAGACTATTGGGGTCTATTGTAATTTTTTTGATGCTAGATTTTGGTGAATTGATTTCAAACGAATAATTAGGATTTCCCCAAGTCCAGTCGTTTAATACGGTTCTTTTTGAACCAGGAATTTGATTTTCCTTGACAAAACTCATCATACGCAAGGGGATATAAAAATATTCTTGTGTCCCGTCGGTATATTCAACTAAAAGATCAATAGGCATTGGTGTTCTTCCAAAACGTTTTAAAGAAACCGTTGTTTTTACAAGATCATTCACGGAATTTTCAACACTATTAATTCCATAGTCAATCGTGTTTAGTGTTTCTGTCCAATCTGTTAAAAACCAATCTAAATTAGCGCCCGAAACCCGTTCTGCGGTCCTTTTAATATCGTTTGGGGTGGGGTGTTTGAATTTAAAATCTTCGAAATAACGGCGTAATGTTTTCATCAAATTTTCTTTTCCGATGAGGTATTCTAATTGTACTAAAAACACTTCTCCTTTGCTGTAGGAGGCAACACTATAGCTTCTGTTTTCGTCATAACGATCGCCATGAGTGGAAAGAGGTTGTTCTTTTCCTGAATTTACCAAAGCGATATAACTTCTAAGAGCTCCAAGAAATGGATTGTCAACCTTTTTGTCTGAAATTTCATTCAGTCCCAAATCTTCAATAAACGAAGTAAAACCTTCATCCATCCACGGATGTTTACTTTCATTGGATGCTAAAATATGTTGAAACCACGAGTGTCCCATTTCATGAGCAATGACTCCTACTAATCCGTCTAGTTTTCCTTCACCCAAAATTAGTGTGCACATGGCATATTCCATACCGCCATCGCCCCCTTGAATAACCGAATATTGCTGGTAGGGGTATTTGCCCACAATCCTATTGTAATAGTCCATCAATTGAACTGTTTTAGGCTCGGCTTGTTTCCAATTGTCAATAATTTTTGGGTTGTTTTTGTATAGAAAATGTAACGTAGTTCCAAATGAAGTGGGCACCACGTCGTGAATATAATTTTTATCGGCAGCCCAAGTAAAATCATGTACATTAGGTGCGATAAAGTGCCAAGTCAGTGTTTTTTGTTTTTTTGGAATAGAAACAACTACATCTTTATCTTGATAATTATAACCAATTTCGTTGCCGTTTTGTAAATAACCACTTCCGCCCAAAAGATAGTTTTTATCGATAGTTATTTTAACATCAAAATTTCCCCAAACCCCATGAAATTCTCTTGCGATGTAAGGGTCGGCATGCCATCCTTCAAAGTCAAATTCGGCCATTTTCGGATACCATTGTGCCATAGAAAGTTCAACGCCTTCTTTATTGTTTCTTCCAGAACGTCGAATTTGAATAGGAACTTGACCTTCAAAATCTAGGGTAAATGTTGTTGATGTGCCTGGCAAGAGTGGTTGGGCAAGAGAGACCTCAAGTATGGTTTCCACTTCTTTTGCTGTAACAGCGACCCCATCTTGTTTCATATTGGAAACATGCAAAAAGCCAATTTCATTCGGTTTCAATTTAGAAATCCGACTTTCTTTTACTTCATTTTCACCTACTTTGATTTTGTTTACCATTCGTCCATCAGGGTCTTTTATGTTTTGCAAACGCATGTCCATTTCGCTTCCTGGTTGAAAGGCATTGTTGTATAAATGATAAAAAACACGACGTATGGTATCTGAAGAATTATTGGTGTAAATTAACTTTTGTGATCCCTGATAACGGTATGTGTTTACATCCATCAGAACGTCCATCGTATAATCTACGTGTTGTTGCCAATAGTTTAGTTTCTGTCCAAAAGACTTGAAAAATGTGAGATACAGTAATGATAACAAAAACAATCGTTTCATACATTATACAAATTAAAAAAAGGAAGGTATTACCCTTCCTTTAGTGAGTTAGGACATTATTTTTTCTTTCCTTTTTTTAAAGGAGTTTTTTTCGACATTTTCTCAGCCATAAGAAGGGCATTGTAGGCATTCACAATTTTTCCTGACACACACGCACTTGAAAAAGGAATGGTTTTTTTTGTTTCATCTACAACTACATTTTCAGCAATCGGAGTTCCAGAGTCCATCAAGATATGTTTTACTTGTGAAGCAGTCAAATTTGGATAATAGGAACGAATTAGAGCAGCAACTCCGGCAGCATTTGGTGATGCCATAGAGGTCCCTTGTTCGTATTTATATTTGTTATTTGGAACCGTAGCGTAAATTTCAACTCCTGGAGCAAAAACGTCTACATTTTTAGCCCCATAATTGGAAAAGTCAGCTACTATTTTATCACCATATACATTGTTTAAAGCACCAATGGTAATTAAGTTGTCTGCGATTTCTTTTCCATTAACTTCATCCGTTGGAAAATTAGGTTCTGTATCAACATCTTTAGCATCATTTCCTGCGGCATGTACAATCAATACGTCTTTTTTAGCGGCATATTTTATAGCATCCCAAACCCATTCTTTGTGAGGCGAATAGTCTTTTCCAAAACTTCCATTAATGACTTTAGCCCCATTATCAACCGCATAACGAATGGCTAGAGCAATATCTTTGTCATATTCATCTCCGTTTGGAACAGCACGAACGGCCATAATTTCAATGTTTTTATCAACCACACCATCACCCCCTTTGTCGTTTCCACGAATTTGAGCAATAATACCCGCTACGTGAGTTCCGTGAAGCGCATCTTCAACGTCTGGACCTTTTACATTACCATTTCCGTAATGCGTCATTTCCATAGTATCTGGATTATCGCCTACTTTTCTTCCGTTGAAATCAACATTTAAATTGTAGTTTAGTTGGTCATACACATAATCAACATACGATTTGATTTCTTCTTGAAAACCGTCTCCTGCTTTGGAAGCAATGCTCATCATGATCATTTTACTTCTCAACAAACCTGAATCTGTGGTGGTTATTGTTTTCAAGTCCTCAAGCGTATAGGTTTCTTTTTTCAAATACGTTTGAATATCCTTATCAGCTTTGGAAATCATATCGACTTGAAATTTTTGTTGGTTCAGTTCGCCTCGTTTTTCGTCTAGCTCTGCTTTTGCTTTTTTGTAAGTTTCAGAACCGTCATCACCTTTTTTTACAATACGAGTTAGTTCTAAATTTTCAGCGGTGCCTTCGCCCAAGAAATTCCATCCGTGTACATCATCTACAAAACCATTTTTGTCATCGTCAATATTATTTCCCGGAATTTCTTTAGTATTTGTCCAGATTTTTCCCTTTAAATCCTCGTGGTCAATATCTAATCCAGAATCGATGACACCTACAATGATTTTCTTTCCTGTTTTTCCTTTCAAGAGTTCGGTATAAACTTTATCGACACTCATGCCAGGAATAGTGTCTTTTTCAAGATCTAAATCACTCCAACGTTTCTTTTGAACCTCTGTGAGTTCTGCTTTTTTGGTTGTGAATTTTTTAATTTCCGCTTTTTGCTGTGCTTGGATAGATGCACAAGCCAACAAAGCAATTGATGTTACGTAAAGTGGTTTTACTAATTTCATTTTTTATATTGTTTTTGTAATCGGTATAAAAATAGTTGAATTTGTTACAAATCGGACTCTAGTTAACATTAGATTAAGATGTCTTCACAACGAAAAACTTCTTTCAAACGAACTCCTTTATCGGTTTTTTCAACCGTAATAATTTCGTTATGAGCATCATGTTCGAGCATCAAATAATAATTATTTTCGGCAGCAGCGTTCATGAATTTTGTTTTTTCGTCTAATGTAAGTAATGGCCTAGTGTCATATCCCATCACATACGGAATCGGAATATGTCCTGCTGTAGCTAATAAATCACCACAAAAAACAATGGTTTTATCTTGGTATTGAATATGAGGTATCATTTGTTTTTCGGTATGTCCGTCGGCATAAAAAATTCCAAACCCTAATTCTTCCGAAATTCCATAATCTCCTTCAGCTCTTTTGATGAAATTTAGTTGACCACTTTCTTGCATCGGAATGATGTTTTCATGTAAAAACGAAGCTTTTTCTCTCGAATTGGGTTTCGTAGCCCATTCCCAGTGGTTTTCATTAGTCCAAAATTTTGCATTTTTGAACGCAACTTCATACCCTGTTTTATCTTTGTTCCAATTCACACTACCACCACAATGGTCAAAATGCAAATGTGTCATAAAAACATCAGTCACGTCATCGCGATGAAAACCATATTTAGCCAATGATTTGTCTAAAGAATGTGTTCCCCAAAGTGAATAATAACTAAAAAATTTTTCTGATTGCTTGTTGCCCATTCCTGTATCGATCAAAATCAACCGATTCCCGTTTTCAATTAATAAACAACGTGCAGCAATATCGATTAAATTATTAGCATCTGCAGGATTGGTTTTATTCCAAATAACTTTTGGGACTACGCCAAACATGGCGCCACCATCAAGTTTAAAATTTCCTGCTTCGATGGGATATAGTTTCATAATTATGAATTTAAATGGGTGCAATTTAATAAATAGCTTGCTTCTTTTTGCGATTATATCAATTTTTTCTATACTGTTATTCGTTATAAAAATGTTATGAGATGTTGAGAAAATAGATATTTGTAGTAACTTTGCTGTTAATTTAGACAAAATCAAAATAAGGTTATGATAAAAGTATCAGATACAGCCAGCAAAAAAATCATCGAAATGATGAAAGAGGACGGTTTTGACGCTACTAAAGATTACGTAAGAGTAGGTGTGAAAAGTGGTGGATGTTCGGGTTTGTCTTATGAATTAAAATTTGACAAAGTATTAACAGAAAACGATAAAGTTTTTGAAGATAACGCTGTTAAAATTGCCGTTGAGAAAAAGTCGTTTTTGTATTTAGCAGGAACGATTTTGGAATACTCAGGCGGATTGAACGGCAAAGGATTTGTTTTTAATAATCCAAACGCCTCTAGAACTTGTGGTTGTGGCGAATCATTTTCACTTTAGTCGAATGTCGAAAGTCATCAAGTCGTAAGATTGAGATGGCTTTAAGACTTTGGACTTTTAAACTTTAAGACAAAAAAATGAGCAAATACACCGAAGAAGACTTAAAAGTCGAATTAGAAAATAAAGAATACGAATACGGTTTTTATACCGAACTCGATTCGGAAACCTTTCCTGTTGGGTTGAACGAAGACATTATTCGTGCCATTTCTCAAAAGAAAGAAGAACCGCAATGGATGACCGATTGGCGTATTGAGGCGTTTCGTGCTTGGCAAGAAATGGAAGAACCAGAATGGGCTAATGTGCAGTATGAAAAACCCGATTTTCAAGCGATTTCGTATTATTCGGCACCCAAAAAAGTCGATCCCAATAAAACCCTGGACGATGTGGATCCCGAACTTTTGGCGATGTATAAAAAATTGGGAATCTCTATTGACGAGCAGAAAAAAATGAACAACATTGCTATGGATATTGTCGTTGATTCCGTTTCTGTAGCGACAACTTTCAAAAAAACATTGGCCGAAAAAGGCATTATTTTTATGGGTATTTCTGAAGCAATTAAGGAACATCCTGAGTTGGTTCAAAAATATTTAGGAACAGTAGTGCCTCAAAAAGATAATTTTTATGCAGCTTTAAACTCGGCGGTTTTTTCCGATGGAAGTTTCTGTTACATTCCAAAAGGCGTGAAATGTCCAATGGAATTATCAACCTATTTCCGTATCAATCAGGCTGGTACAGGTCAGTTTGAACGCACGCTTCTAATTGCCGATGAAGGCAGTTATGTTTCGTATCTTGAGGGTTGTACGGCTCCCAGTCGTGATGAAAACCAATTACACGCAGCAGTGGTGGAATTGATTGCTTTAGAGGATGCGGAAATCAAATATTCTACGGTTCAAAACTGGTATCCTGGAAACAAAGAAGGAAAAGGGGGTGTGTTCAACTTCGTAACCAAAAGAGGGTTGTGTGAGAAAAACGCCAAAATCTCGTGGACGCAAGTAGAAACAGGTTCTGCTGTAACTTGGAAGTATCCTTCGTGTGTATTGAAAGGAGATAACTCCATTGGAGAATTTTATTCGATAGCTGTGACTAATAATTTCCAACAAGCGGATACAGGAACTAAGATGATTCATTTAGGAAAAAACACCAAATCGACCATCATTTCTAAAGGAATTTCGGCAGGAAAATCACAAAACAGTTATCGTGGTTTGGTTCAAATAGGTTCACGAGCCGATAATGCTCGTAATTTTTCACAATGTGATTCGTTGTTGATGGGAAACAATTGTGGCGCACACACGTTTCCGTATATTGAAAGCAAAAATGCTTCAGCCAAAATCGAACATGAAGCGACGACGTCCAAAATAGGAGAAGACCAAGTATTTTACTGCAATCAAAGAGGGATTCCAACAGAGAAAGCCATTGCGTTGATTGTGAATGGATTTAGTAAAGATGTTTTGAACAAATTGCCGATGGAATTTGCCGTAGAAGCGCAAAAATTACTTGAAATTTCATTGGAAGGTTCGGTAGGATAATAGAAACAAAATCAAATAAAAAAAACACATTCAAAAAATGTTATCAATAAAAAATCTACACGCTTCAGTTGAAGACAAACAAATATTAAAAGGTATTAATCTTGAAATAAAAGCAGGAGAAGTTCATGCCATTATGGGCCCGAATGGGGCAGGAAAATCAACACTTTCGTCTATCATTGCTGGGAATGAAAACTACGAGGTTTCAGAAGGCGAAATTTTTCTTGATGGAGAAGATTTATCGGAATTAGCTCCAGAAGAACGCGCAAACAAAGGCGTATTCTTGTCTTTTCAATATCCAGTAGAGATTCCGGGAGTTTCGGTTACGAATTTTATCAAAACAGCCATTAATGAAAAGCGTAAAGCTAACGGACAAGACGAAATGCCTGCCAACGAAATGCTAAAATTAATTCGTGAAAAATCAGAATTACTAGAAATGGACAGAAAGTTCTTGTCGCGTTCGCTAAACGAAGGTTTTTCGGGTGGAGAAAAGAAACGTAACGAGATTTTCCAAATGGCGATGTTAGAGCCTAAAATTGCTATTCTAGACGAAACCGATTCTGGTTTGGATATCGATGCCCTTCGAATTGTGGCTAATGGTGTAAATAAATTAAAAAACGAAAACAATGCCGTGTTGGTCATTACGCATTATCAACGCTTATTAGATTATATCATTCCGGATTTTGTTCATGTGTTGATGGACGGAAAAATCGTAAAATCAGGCGGAGCAGCATTGGCTTTAGAACTTGAAGAAAAAGGATACGATTGGATTAAGAGTGAATTGAATTAGAGTTTACAGTCTCAGTCACAGTTAACAACAACTGCGACTGAATGCTGCGACTGAATACTAAAAAAATGGATTTAAAAGAAAAATTAATATCGTCTTTCATGGCCTTTGAAGAGCAAATTGATGTGACTTCCCATTTGCATGAGGTGCGTACTTCGGCTATTAAAAACTTTGAAAATAAGGGGTTCCCAACCAAAAAAGAGGAAGCGTGGAAATACACGTCGCTGAATGCCATTTTAAAAAATGAGTATTCAGTATTTCCAAAACACGAAAATGCGATTGAATTTGCGGAAGTAAAAAAATACTTTTTGCATGAAATTGACACGTACAAAGTAATTTTTGTAGATGGAAAATTCTCCTCTTTTTTATCGGCAACCACGCACGACGGAATTGATGTTTGCTTGATGTCATCGGCATTAACCAAACCTAAATACAAAATGGTTATTGACGAATATTTCAATAAAATTGCGAGCAAAGATGAGAGTTTGACGACATTAAACACTGCTTTCGCTAATGAAGGAGCGTATATAAACATTCCAAAAAGCAAAATAGCTGATAAACCTATAGAAATTATATATTTCTCTACTGGAGTTGAAAACGCCTTGATGGTGCAACCCCGAAATTTGGTGATTGTAGGTGAAAATGCACACGTTCAAATCATCGAAAGACATCAAAGTTTGAATGAAAACCCAGTGTTAACCAATGCCGTTACGGAGATTTTTGCTCAAAAACGCGCCATCGTTGATTATTATAAAATTCAAAACGATTTGCAATCTTCCAACCTGATTGACAATACGTATATTTCTCAAAAACAAGAAAGTAGAGTTTCGGTTCATACCTTTTCTTTTGGGGGAAACATCACTAGAAATAACCTGAATTTCTATCATTTTGGGGAAAGAATCGATTCAACCTTGAAAGGAATTACGATTATTGGCGACAAGCAACACGTAGACCATTATACATTGGTACATCATGCCTCACCCAATTGTGAAAGCCATCAAAACTACAAAACCATTTTGGCCGATAGTGCCACAGGCGTTTTTAACGGAAAAATATTTGTAGAAAAAGAAGCACAAAAAACAGACGCTTTTCAGCAAAATAACAACATTTTAATTGGTGATAAAGCTACGATAAACGCTAAACCGCAATTGGAAATCTTTGCCGATGATGTAAAATGTTCACACGGTTGTACCATTGGACAATTGGATGAAAGTGCTATGTTTTACATGCAACAACGAGGTATTCCGAAGAAAGAAGCAAAAGCATTGTTGATGTATGCGTTTTCAAATGAAGTTATTGAAAGCATCAAAATACCCGAATTGAAACAACGCATTACTAAAATTATTGCAAATAAATTGGGCGTAAATTTAGGGTTTGATTTGTAATCTTTAACCGCAAGGGTTGTTAAGATTTACGCAAAGAGCGCAAAGATTTTAAACCTTGCGCTCTTTGTGTTTTTTTACTTTGTACTCTTTGCGGTTATAGAAGAAACAACCCCATGCAACAACCCATTAAAATCAAATTCTTCACTTAATCCCATACGTACAATTACCAAATCGTTACTTGGGAAAATCGCTACCATTTGTCCTTGAAAACCACTCGCATAGTACATGTCTTTAGGCACATCAGGGAATTTTCCGCCAGCGTTTAACCAAAATTGCGCACCGTAATTTCCATTGGAAGTATTGGTTGGTGTAGCAACATATTTAGCCCAACTTTCGTCAAATAATTGTTCGCCATTCCAATTGCCTTTGTGCAAGTATAATAAGCCGAATTTTACCCAATCGCGAGTCGTGGCCCAGCCATAAGACGACCCTACAAAGTTGCCTGCCATATCGGTTTCTACAATGGCCGAATTCATACTAATTTTATCCAATAAACTGCTGTACCAAAAATCCAAATATTCTTGATGAGTTTTGAATTGTTTTCTCAAAATGCCACTCAATAAATTAGTAGTTCCCGAGGAATAGTTCCAATGCGTGTTGGGTTCGAACGCTGATGGTTTTTCTAATTGACTTCGACTCATGTCTTCTGCTTGAAAAAGCATTTTGGTAGCATCACAAATTTTATCATATTGTTCTTCCCACTCCAAACCCGAATTCATGTGTAATAAATCGTTTAAAGTTATTTTTGCTCGTTTATCGTTTTTCCATTCGGCAATCGGTGCGGGTTTCATGATGTTCATTTTTCCTTGTTTTTGTAAGATTCCGAATAAAGTTCCCGTAATACTTTTTGTCATTGACCAGCCTAAAATTCTTGAATTTTTATTGAAACCATCGGCATATTTTTCGGCAATGATTTTGTCTTTATAAATCACAAGTACGGAACGAGTTCGTTTATTCTTTTGGCCTTTTTCATCAAAAGCATTGTCAACAGCAGCCTGTAATTTTTTGTAATCAATGTTTGAAAAAATAGTATCTTTTGGTTCTACATTGCCATAAGGAAACGGTAAATGGTTATTGAGTTTGGTTCTTTTGGGAACCTCATACGGTTTAGTAGCATCAAAATCATCGTTAATTAGTGTCGCCCCCAAGCCCTCACGATAGATCGCCTTACGTTTCTTTAATCCGTAAACAGAAGCCGTAGCATATTTTCCAATGTCGTCATAACCAAGTTTGGCCAAACGAACCAAGGGAATGTCGTTGTCTCCTTGTTGGATCATTTCCGTAGAACGGTTGTCCAAAAAATGCCCTGAAGCCATACTTTTAGCCGAAAAACCAGAGATTAAATCTAGCTTAGGATAGGTAGTGATGCCAAAATAAATAAGAAAGGCAAGAAAACCAAAAGCAACGTATTTGAAGAATTTTTTCATAGTAACACGATTTTCATGCAATGTATAAAAAAACATTCAATCTTTTTAAACAATAAAAACTTTAATTTTATTAACATCTCTTTGGTAAAATTCCATTTCAAATGTATTACTTTTGTATTTATAAAAATTCTAAATAAACAAATGTTAGACATTCAAAAAATACGTGCCGATTTTCCGATACTTGCACAAAAAGTAAATGGAAAACCGTTGGTATATTTCGATAACGGAGCGACATCGCAAAAGCCTCAAGTGGTGTTGGATGCGATTACTAAATATTACAAAGAAATAAACGCCAACATTCATCGAGGCGTGCATACATTGAGTCAATTAGCTACCGATGCTTACGAAGAAGCCCGTAGAAAAATTCAAAATCATATTCATGCTCAATTTGCTCATGAAGTGATTTTTACTTCAGGAACAACTCATTCGATTAATGCGGTTGCCAATGGTTTTGCCTCAATCCTAAAAGCAGGGGATGAGGTCTTAGTTTCGGCATTAGAACATCACAGTAATATTGTACCTTGGCAAATGCTCTGTGAACGAACAGGCGCTACTTTAAAAGTCATTCCGATGAATGAACAGGGCGAATTGATTCTTTCGGAATACGATAGCTTATTATCTGAAAAAACTAAGATGGTTGCAGTCAATCATATTTCAAACGCTTTAGGGACGATCAATCCTATTGAATACATGATTGAAAAAGCACATCAAGTGGGAGCTGCGATTTTGATTGATGGGGCACAAGCAACACCTCATTTAAAACCCGATGTTATAGCTCTGGATTGTGACTTTTATGTGTTTTCGGGTCACAAAATATGTGGTCCAACAGGTGTTGGAATTCTCTATGGTAAAGAAGAGTGGTTGCAAAAATTACCCCCTTATCAAGGGGGAGGAGAAATGATTGCTACCGTTTCTTTTGAGAAAACGACGTATGCCGATTTACCCCATAAATTTGAAGCTGGCACTCCAAATATTGAAGCGGGTATTGTCTTGGGTACGGCGATTGATTATTTGAATGGAATTGGTTTTCAAAATATTGCGACCTACGAACAGCGATTATTGGAATATGCTACAGCAAAATTACTTGAAATAGAAGGCTTAAAAATTTATGGCACGGCTAAAGAAAAAACTTCGGTAATTTCGTTTAATCTCGAAGGCATTCATCCCTATGACGTGGGAACGATTATTGATAAATTGGGCATCGCTGTACGAACTGGGCATCATTGTGCACAGCCGATTATGGATTTTTATAAAATTCCCGGAACAATTAGAGCCAGTTTTGCTTTCTACAATACTACAGATGAAATCGATATCTTTGTTGAGGCTCTAAAAAAAGCTCAGAAAATGTTACTATAAATTAAGAACTAATGAAAACTTTAGGAATATTGCTATTAACCTTTTTTATGATAAAAGGATGTTCAAAAGAACAAGTGAACGATTTAGCATCGGTTCAAATAGAATATAGCGCTAGTAAAAGAGGGTTTTATGAAAAAATTACCATTGAAAACCATACGGTGTATTGTAGTAAAAACAGAGAAGACGAAACCAAAGGAGAGGCAATAGCGCTTTCCAAAGAAGATGGGGAAGACTTACTTCAAATAATGAAAAACACTGACTTAGAGCATTTAGCTTCATTTGAAGGGCCTACTCAAAAAAGATTCTACGACGGAGCTGCCATTGCTAGTATTAAAATCACCTATAAAGGGAAAGAATACCAATCAAATACTTTCGATCATGGATTTCCTCCTAAAGAGATAGAAAAATTAGTATTTAAAGTAGTTGAATTAGGCGAAAAAAGAGCGCATTAAAATGAATAGAAATGACAATTCAAGAAATACAAAATCAAATTATAGAGGAGTTTTCGTCGTTTGACGATTGGATGGACCGTTATGAATATATTATTGAGCTAGGAAAATCGCTTCCATTAATTGATGAGGCCTATAAAACAGAGGAGAATTTAATTAATGGTTGTCAATCTAAAGTATGGGTTCATGGGGCATTACATGAAGACAAAGTAGTCTACACCGCAGATAGTGATGCGATTCTTACTAAGGGTATTATTGCTGTTTTAATACGCGTTTTTTCAAATCAAACACCTGAGGCAATTTTAGAGGCCTCGACCGATTTTATTGATGAAATTGGATTAAAAGAGCATCTTTCGCCTACAAGAGCAAATGGCTTAGTGTCTATGATCAAACAATTAAAAATGTATGCTTTAGCATTTAATCTAAAAAAATAAAAAAATGGAAGAATTTAATGATGACATCAATCTTGGAGAAAATGTAGTTAAAGTACTCAAAGGAATCTATGATCCTGAAATTCCTGTAGATATTTACGAATTGGGATTGATTTATGACGTGATGATAAATGAAGATCATGAGGTAAAAGTATTGATGACGTTGACCTCACCAAATTGTCCCGTAGCAGAGACGTTACCCCGAGAAGTGGAAGAAAAAATAACGAAAATAGATAAGGTAAAATCGTGTGAAGTAGAAATTACTTTTGATCCGCCTTGGAGTAAAGATTTAATGAGCGAAGAAGCTAAATTAGAATTAGGAATGCTGTAAATTTAGATTAATAAGAAAATTAGAATAAACGATGTCTGATGAAATTATTAATAAAGTAGCTAGTTCTGCACTTGAAGTTTTCGATTTAGAGGACTACTATCCCATTGGCATACGTACACAAATTGATATTTCACAATGGCTTTACGAGGGAGAATTGCTGAAAGAAAAAGATTTTAGAGAAGCTTTAAAAAAACACGATTGGTCGCAGTATCATAATCATTTTGTATCGATTCATTGTGCTACAGACGCCATAATTCCGGCTTGGGCGAGTATCTTGGTAACTACTTATGTAGCATCTTTTGCTCAAAAAGTAGTTTTAGGAACCTTTACGGATTTAGAAACTACATTATATCAAGACCTTCTCTCTAAAATCGATTATTCAAAATATTTAGATAAGCCCGTGATCTTAAAAGGGTGCTCAAGAAAACCAGTTCCTGAAAGTGCCTATGTCATGGCTATTCAATATTTACAAACTTTTGCAAAAAGTATCATGTACGGAGAAGCTTGTTCGGCTGTTCCATTATTTAAGAAAAAGTAAAAAACAACATGAGAGTTATTAAAAAAATTCTGTTTTTTGTACCAATTTATTTTTGTTCGATGCTTAGTGTTTTTGCTCAAACAAGTGAAAAAGATTTACTTAAAAAAACAGAAGAAACCATAGTAAAAATTTCCCAAGAAAAACCCAATGGATGGACCAAAAAAGGGCAGTTTACTTTTTTGGCCAATCAGGCGACATTTAATAATTGGTTGGCTGGTGGACAGAGTAATATTTCGGCTAGTTTTGGGTTTAATTGCGAATTAAATTACAATAGTGACAGTTGGACATGGGATAATAAAGTACAAGGCGCCTATGGTCTTACAAAGATACAATATCAGCCTATACAAAAATCAGATGACCGATTTCTATTTAATTCTCTTATAGGTAAAAAAGCCAATGGAGAATGGTATTATTCGGGCTTTTTAAATTTTAAAACGCAATTTGATTCCGGTTTTGAAACAGTAATAAAAACTTCACATTTTTTTTCACCTGCCTATCTTCAATTTGGACCCGGTATGTTGTGGAAACGGAATGATAATTTAAAAATAAATCTTGCACCAGCTACTTCAAAAGTAATTTTTGTAGATACAAACTTTACTCAAAATGGTCCTTCATTTGGTGTGCAACAAGGCTATTCTTACAGATACGAATTTGGAGCCTCTGTAAACGGATATTGGAAATTTAATATCATGGAGAATGTCACTGCCGAAAACATACTGAATTTATACTCCAACTATAATGACCAACCCAAAAATGTGGATATAGATTATACCTTAAATATTGTGATGAAAGTAAATAAGTATTTATCGACTAATTTTGCGTTCCAAACGATATACGATGACAATGCCTTTGCGGGTTTTCAAACCCGTCAAATTATTGGCTTGGGCGTAAATTACAGCATATAATCAATCTTCCAAAGCGTCTTTATAATCTGGATACAAGAAATTATTGTATGGAAAACGAGTGATGTGAATTTCTCGAACGGCATTGTAAACTACTTCTCTAAACTGTTCAAAATTTTCTTTTTCAGTAGCAGAAATAAAAAGGGTGTTTTTTTCGCCCAATTGATGCATCCATGTTTTTTTCCATTCCTCAAGGGTATAATGTTTGGATGTTTTTTCCGTGATAAGATCATCTGCATCAATAACCAAATGTGTGTAGGCATCAATTTTATTAAAAATCATGATGGTTGGTTTATCATTACTTTTAATATCTTGTAATATTTGATTTACCGATTCGATATGATCTTCAAAATCGGGATGAGAAATATCCACTACATGTAATAATAAATCTGCTTCCCGAACTTCATCAAGCGTACTTTTGAATGATTCCACGAGTTGGGTAGGCAGTTTTCTAATAAAACCTACAGTATCCGACAATAAAAAAGGAAGGTTTTTTATTACCACTTTTCTAACAGTAGTGTCTAGTGTTGCAAAAAGTTTGTTTTCAACAAAAACATCGCTTTTACCAACTGCATTCATTAGGGTAGATTTTCCAACATTAGTATATCCAACTAACGAAACACGAACCATGGCCCCTCGGTTGCTCCTTTGAATAGCCATTTGTTTGTCGATGGTTTTGATTTTATCTTTTAATAAAGCAATACGGTCTCTAACAATTCGTCGATCGGTTTCAATTTCGGTTTCCCCCGGGCCACGTAGTCCAATTCCTCCTTTTTGACGCTCAAGGTGGGTCCACATTCCCGATAACCGTGGTAATAAATACTGACATTGTGCCAATTCTACTTGTGTTCGAGCATAGGAAGTTTCTGCCCTTTGTGCAAAAATATCTAATATGAGGTTGGTTCGGTCAAGAATTTTACAATTTAAAATTTTAGAAATATTTTTTTGTTGTGAAGGAGAAAGTTCATCATCAAATATAGCCGTGATGATATTGTTTTCTTTGATATAATGTGCAATTTCATCCATTTTCCCTGTACCGAGAAACGTTTTAGGATTGGGCCTATCCATTTTTTGCCAAAAACGTTTAACCACTTCTCCTCCAGCGGTAATGGTTAAAAATTCAAGTTCATCGAGGTATTCTTTTAGTTTTTCCTCTGTTTGATATTGAGAAATTACACCGATTATTACAGTCTTTTCGAAATATACTTTTTCCTTTTCTAACATATCCTATTAAGTATTGCTACAAAAGTAACCAAAAACAAAAAAAAGCGAAAGGGACACTGAATATTATTTACTAAATCGGCTCTATTAAGTTAAAAAAAAGAATTTTTATTGGATATTCATAAATTTTATTAAATTTGGGGATTATTTTTTTCAACATAGAAATAATAAAAAACTATTTAATCAATAATAAATAATGAGAAACTTTACTTTTTTACTGTTCGCTTTATTGTTTTCATTAGTTGGATATTCACAATTTCCAACTCCTGGAACGGAAGGGTTTGAAAACACAACTGGGCCAGATGTGGCATTGCCAGTTGCTTCTTCTAGTTGGACTCTAGGAACTGGAGCCACTGGAAATCAATGGGCGGTTTTTGACAATGGTGTGACTGGTTCACCACAAAGGCGATGGGATCGTGCAATAACTAATTTTTATGCGGGAACCCAAGCAGCATTTATTAACAGGAAACAAAATGGGGCTGCAGGAGTTACTTCTGAGGATTATTTAGCGACTCCATTAATCACTGTGCCAACCAATGGCCAATTGACTTTTTGGACACGAACAGGTTTTAATACAGCAGATGTAGTAAACTATTTAATTAAAGTAAATACAAATACAACAGCAGGATCGCAAACAACCCCAGCTAATTATACTATAACGGCACAAACTTGGGATAACACAACTATTGCTGCAACTTATAATGTATATGAGAAGAAAACCGTAGATTTATCAGCTTATGCGGGACAACAAGTATATATTGCTTTTGTTAGATCTTTTACACAACCTACTGGGGCACTTGGAGGAAACAGTTGGTATGTTGATGATGTGAAGTTAGTACAACGTTGTGTGGAACCAACGAATCAAACAGCATCAAACTTCTCTACAACAACTGCAAACTTATCATGGACACCTAATGGCTCTTCGTCATGGGAAATAGAAGTTGTTCCAGTTATTGGAGGAACTCAAACAGGAGTAGGAACAATTTATAGTGGTAGTTTACCATACACCGCTACAGGTTTAAATCCAGGGACTTGTTATGTATATTATGTACGAGCAAAATGTGCAGAAAGTGATAGTAATTGGGTAGGCCCTTTTAATTTTTGTACTTTAACACCAGGTTTGACATGTAACGCCCCGATAACGATTAGTTCTTTACCATATAGCACTACTGATAATACTGCAAATTATGGAGATACATATGATACAGCTCAACCAACGGCTTGTACGGGAAGTGCTACAAATTATATGCAAGGTAACGATGTATTTTATTCCTATACAGCTTCTACAACAGGAGCGATAACAATTTCCATGACTCCAACGGGAACTAATTCTAGTATTTTTGTATATCAAGGATGTGCTAATGTCGGAGTAACTTGTTTAGCGGGTGTCGCGAATACAGGAAGTGGAGTGAGAACTATAGCAAGTGTCAATGTAACTGCAGGTCAGACTTATATTATTGTACTGTCTTCAAGTGCTACAACACAAACGTATCCATATAATTTAGTAATACAACAATTGAATTGTGCACCTCCATCAACACTAACAGCAACAACAACAACAACAACAGCTACTTTGGGATGGACAAATCCAACATCTTCATCTTGGCAATATGTTGTACAGCTTCAAGGTGGATCTATTCCAACTGGAATAGGAGTTACAACGAATACAAATACAAATAATATTGCTACTGGTTTAGTGTCTGATACAGGTGTGGTTACTACACAGCTGAATTGTGATACTGCCTATCAATATTGGGTAAGAGCTGATTGTGGAAATGGAACGTTTAGTCCATGGACTGGACCATTCCTTTTTACAACTGCAGTATGTGTTCCAGGATGTGGTACAATATTTACTGATCCAGGTGGGCAAAATGGAAATTATGCTAATAACGCTAATGTTACTACACCTATATGTCCTGTAAATCCAGGGGAACAAGTAACAGTAACCTTTACGGCTTTTAATACCCAGTTGAATAATGACTTATTGAAAGTATATAATGGGAATGGGACATCTGGAACGTTGTTAGGAACTTATTCAGGTACAACAATACCACCAGCTATTACTTCATCATCTCCAGATGGATGTTTAACTTTTGTATTTACTTCCAATGCTTCAACTGTAGCTGCGGGATGGGTTGCAAATGTGACATGTGCACTAGCACCAGGTTGTCAAAAGCCAATTTTGTTAACAGCACCTTCAGCTTCAATTACGTATAATTCTGTAACTGTAGGTTGGACACAAAATGCTAATCCAGATACCACTATTCCATCACAATGGGATGTTATAGCTGTACCTTGTGGAAGTCCAGCACCAACTGCGTCTACAACGCCAGGTGTTATAGCAACAACTTCAAATCCATTAGTTTATAATGAGGGGCTTTCCCCTTTAACTTGTTATGATTTTTATGTAAGAGCTAATTGCGGAAGTGGAAACACAAGTGCATGGAGTGGTCCTGTATCTGCTACAACAACGATTGCACCACCAATTTGTGGAGGAAATTATGTTGATTCAGGAGGTACAACTGGAAATTATGCTAATAACGCTAATGTTACTACACCTATATGTCCTGTAAATCCAGGAGATCAAGTTACAGTAACTTTCACAGCCTTTAATACGGAAGCAAATAATGATGTACTGAAAGTATATAATGGAAACGGAACAACAGGTACCTTGTTAGGAACATATTCTGGAACAACTTTACCACCAGCAATAACTTCTTCTTCACCAGATGGTTGTTTAACATTTGTGTTTACATCAAATGCTACTACAGTAGCTGCAGGTTGGGTTGCTAATGTAACTTGTGCGCCAGCCCCTGCTTGTCAACAGCCAATATTATTGACGGCTACATCTGTTCAAAGTACAACAGCAGTATTTGGATGGACACAAAATGCTAATCCAGATACGACTATTCCTTCTCAGTGGGAATATGTAGCAGTAGCTTGTGGTTCACCAGCCCCAACTGCATCAACTATTGGTACAGCAGCAACTTCAAATCCATTTACAATTACAGGATTAACACCATCGACTTGCTATGATTTGTATGTACGAGCAAATTGTGGTAGCGGAAGTTATAGTGCTTGGGTTGGACCTAAATCTATTACAACAACAGCTTGTGATAACGGTTGTAACTATACTTTTACTGTAAGGGATTCTTTCGGAGATGGATGGAATGGAAATACGATGAGTGTTATCCAGAATGGAGTTACAGTAGCCACATTGACTGGACCAACAGCAGCACAAGGAACTACTTCTATTCCAGTTACAGTTGCATTATGCCCTGGTCCATTCCAATTATTTTGGAACGCAGGAGGAACTTTTGCAACAGAAGTTGGTGTAACCATTACAAGTTTCTTAGGAGATTTGTTATATACACATGCGCCTGGTACCTCATTACAAAATACACAATTGTATTCTGATGTGACTATATGTTCACCTCCAACTTGTCCAAAACCAACTAATTTAACGGTATCAAACATTAATACTACTTCTGCATTATTATCTTGGACAGAGGCAGGTACTGCCACCCAATGGCAAATTGTAGTTCAACCTGTTGGAACAGGTTATCCTACTGCATCTTCTACAATAATTACTCCTCCATCAAATCCTTATACTATTACAGGACTTACTGCAGGAACAAATTATGAATATTATGTAAGAGCCGTTTGTTCGGCAACCGATTCAAGTATTTTTAACGGACCTAAAACTTTCACAACGACATTATGTAACTCTGGGTGTAATTATACTTTCACTGTAAAAGATTCATTTGGTGATGGTTGGAATGGAAACACGATGAGTGTAATTCAAAATGGTATAACTGTCGCTACATTAACTGGTCCAACAGCGGCACAAGGAACAACACCAGTGCCTGTTTCAGTATCACTATGTCCTGGGCCATTCCAATTATTTTGGAATAATGGAGGAACATTTGCAACAGAAGTAGGAGTGAGTATAACAAGTTTCTTGGGAGACGTGTTATACACACATGACCCTGGTACCTCACTACAAAATACCTTATTATATTCTGATGTTACCGTTTGTACACCTCCAACGTGTCCTAAAGTAACTAATGTAGTGGCAACAGGAACCTCAAATACAACCGCAACGGTTTCATGGACAGAAAATGGTTCGGCGACACAATGGGAAATTATTGTAACCCCTTCTCCATCTACTGCACCTACTGCAGCTTCAACGGGAATTATTGTTTCTACGAATCCTACTACATTACAAAGTTTAACACAAGGTGTTTTCTATGATGTTTATGTGAGACCAATTTGTTCTTCTACAGATGTAGGTTTATGGACTAATGCTACTTCTTTATATATTACTCCACCGCTACCGACATGTGCAGGGGTTGATGTTACAACTTCAACCAATTTGCCGGGTGTTATAAATGTATGTCCAAATAGTTGCGTTAATTTAGCAGCAAGTTATACGAATTCATACACAACATCCTCTTATGCAGTAAGTTCAATTCCTTACGCTCCCTTGTATCCATATACAGGAGGTACTCAGGTTTCAGTGAATACTGATGACGTTTGGTCTGGAGATATTCCTCTACCTTTTAAATTTTGTTTTTATGGTAATACATATAATGCGATTAATATTGGTTCAAATGGCGTAGTAACATTTAATACACATGCAGCTGGATCAAACTGTCCATGGGCATTTACAGCAACGATACCAAATACAACATTTCCTATATTAAATGCTATTTATGCACCTTATCAAGATGTTAACCCAGCAACGTTAACATCGCCTGCTCAACCAAATATTAATTATCAAGTATTGGGTACGGCTCCTTGTAGAGCAATGGTAATTAATTTTAGTAAACTTGCACAATTTAGTTGCGGAGTTACAGTAGGAATTCAGACAAGTCAATTAGTATTATATGAAACATCAAACATGATTGATATTAATATTAAAGACAGAACTTCTTGTACTGGATGGAATTCAGGTAGTGGAGTAGTTGGTGTTCAAAATGCTGCTGGTACTAGTGCTGTTGTACCTCCTGGAAGAAATACAGGAACTTGGTCAGCTACTAATGAATCTTGGAGGTTTACTCCAAATGGACCATCAAATGTTACTTTTGCATGGCTACAAGAAGGATCCGTACTTAGTAATAATACTAACGTAACAGTATGTCCTACGGTTAACACTAACATGACAGCTCAAGCAACTTATACGGCTTGTGACGGTACTACTATTGTAAAAACTCAAAATGTGTTGTTAAATATAACTAATACAATTCCAACGTTTACTCAAATAGGACCACTTTGTCAAAATTCTGTTGCACCTTTATTACCGACAAGTTCAACAAATACACCTACACCAATTACAGGTACTTGGAATCCAGCAACGATTAATACATCTATTACAGGTCCAACGGTTTATACATTTACACCTGATGCAGGACAATGTGCATCAACTGTACAGATGACGATTATAATTAATCCGCAAACAATAACTACATTTGTAGATCCAGGACAAATATGTGCAGGTACACCTGCTCCAATATTACCGACAAGTTCAACAAATGCACCCACACCAATTACTGGTAACTGGATTCCTCCTGTTATTGATAATACAACATCCGGTACATATGTGTTTACACCTGATGCTGGCCAATGTGCTACACCAGTAACATTAAATATTTCAGTTAATCAAAACTGTAATTTTGGAAGTTTTGCAAGTGCAGTTTGGTTACAAAATTGTTCAACCTCTAATTTCTTTAATACTACAGGATCAGGTGTTGATTTAATTGGTCCTGCAAGTAATGTGTTTACAAGCACTAACTTAGGTACTTATATTCAAAATTCTGGATCACTACAATTAAAAGGAGGTGAGGTAAAAACATATAAAGCTTCAACAGCGAATGTTTGTAGTGCAAATTTATATTATAGAATCTATCCACAATCTGGAACTCCAGGTACTTTCCAATCGATGAATCTACCATGGTTTAGCGATTGTGGTTCAGGAACCTTCAATAATGGCGGTGGGCCTTGTAATACTGGAGATCAAAAATGGCAAAAGGTATTACCAAATGCACTTTATCCATCAGAATTACCAGTTGATTTAACTACATTTACTCCTGGAAATTATGTAGTTCAAGTTTATTATGATATTACAGGAAGTGCTACATCTACATCGTCTTGTAATGAAACGATCTTGATAGATAATTCAGGGGCATTTTATACCTCGACATTCACGATTCAAGCACAGCCTTCATACACTTACACTAATCCAACAACTTGTGGAGGTGTTGATGGAACTATTACAATTTCAGGATTGGCTCCAAATACAAATTACGATATTACTTACGAACAAGATTCAAATGTTGTAGGTCCTACAACGATGACTTCAAGCGCAACAGGAGAAATATTACTAGATGTATTAGTAGCAGGAACCTACTCTAACTTTGTATTAAGTATTAATGGATGTACTTATCCAAATAATATACCTATTATATTAGAAGATCCAGCGACACCAACTGTTACTGTTAATAGTGCATCAGTATGTGCTGGTCAATCAGTAGTTATGACGGCAACACCTGGAACATCTGGATCCTATTCATATTCTTGGACTATTCCAGGTGGAACTGCGCCTGGAGATGTTGCAAGTTTTAGTACTACCATACCAGGTACTTACAGTGTAGTAATAACAAATACTCTCACAGGATGTACTAGTCCTAGTGCTTCAGGAACATTGACAAATAGTACTTTAATTGTTCCGACATTTAATACTATTGTGCCATTATGTTCTGGAGCTACAGCACCGGTATTACCATCATCGTCAACTAATTTACCAATTGCTATTACGGGTACTTGGATTCCACCAGTTGTTAATAACACAACTTCTGGTTCTTATACTTTTACACCAGATGCTGGTCAATGTTCACAGCCAATAACAATTAATGTTACTGTAAACTCAGTACCTGATCCAGTGGCTAATATTGTTACACAACCAACATGTACAACAACAGGAACAGTGGAAATTATGTCTCCGCTTACTACTACAGGTACTGTCCCTACAGATTTATTTATTTCTGAATTAACAGATTCTAATGCAGGATCGTTATCTTATATTGAAATCTATAACGGAACAGGTAATGCGGTTAATTTATCTAATTATACTTTAAAAACAGCTTCCAATGGTAATACTACTTATTCATTTTCATTACCTTTAAATAATGTTATGTTAGCAAATAATGCTAAATATGTAGTTGCTTTAGGTAATGATAGCACTTGTTCATCAATACCCGGAGGAGATGGTTCGTACGCTTCACAAACAAGTGGATCAGGATCAGTTAATTTTAATCCAAACGGTAATGATCATATAGGTCTTTTTAATGGGTCTACTCTAATAGATAGTTGGGGTGTTTATGGAAGTAATTCATGGGCACCTTCTTCAATAGAAACAGAAGGAGCAGATTTTAGAAGAAAAATTACTGCTGTTGTTCCAAATACAACATTTAACAATAATGATTGGGATATTCTTGATTATGCTGGTAGTGGTGTTTGTGCAAACAATGATTACTCAGATATAGGTATTTATAACTATCCTACGACATCAGTTACTTATCAATATAATGTTGATGGGGGTACATATCAATCAAGTACAATATTTACTGGTTTGACAGCAGGTTTACACACATTTACAGTTCAAGATGTTGTAACAGGTTGTATTTCAAATCCTGTAACGGTTACTTTTACGAATAGTTCAGTTCCAACGGTAACGGTAAATAGTCCAACCGTTTGTCAAGGACAACCAGTGTCGGTTACAGCTACGCCAGATGTACCTGGTACCTATACATATGTATGGACAGGACCAACAAACCCTGGAAATGTTGATAGTTTTACACCTACTGTTTCAGGAACATATACAGTTACAATCAGTGCGAATGGATGTACAAGTGCACCAGCAACAAGTACAGTAACGATTAATCCAATACCAACGGTAACGGTAAATAGTCCAACCGTTTGTCAAGGACAACCAGTATTGGTTACAGCTACGCCAGATGTACCTGGTACCTATACATATGTATGGACAGGACCAACAAACCCTGGAAATGTTGATAGTTTTACCCCAACCGTGTCGGGAACATATACAGTTACAATCAGTGCGAATGGATGTACAAGTGCACCAGCAACAAGTACAGTAACGATTAATCCAATACCAACGGTAACGGTAAATAGTCCAACCGTTTGTCAAGGACAACCAGTATTGGTTACAGCTACGCCAGATGTACCTGGTACCTATACATATGTATGGACAGGACCAACAAACCCTGGAAATGTTGATAGTTTTACCCCAACCGTGTCGGGAACATATACAGTTACAATCAGTGCGAATGGATGTACAAGTGCACCAGCAACAAGTACAGTAACGATTAATCCTATACCAACTGTAACGGTAAATAGTCCAACCGTTTGTCAAGGACAACCAGTGTCGGTTACAGCTACGCCAGATGTACCTGGTACCTATACATATGTATGGACAGGACCAACAAACCCTGGAAATGTTGATAGTTTTACACCTACTGTTTCAGGAACATATACAGTTACAATCAGTGCGAATGGATGTACAAGTGCACCAGCAACAAGTACAGTAACGATTAATCCAATACCAACTGTAACGGTAAATAGTCCAACCGTTTGTCAAGGACAACAAGCAGGAGTAATGGCTACACCAGGAGTTCCAGGAACATATACTTATACTTGGACTTATCCAGGAGGTGCGACAGATCCAGGAAATGTATCAAACTTTACAGCTACAGTTTCAGGAACGTATACAGTTACAATCAGTGCGAATGGATGTACAAGTAATCAAGCTACAAGCACAGTTACAATAAATTCTTTACCAACTGTAACTGTTACTGGAGATTCAGTTTGTCAGGGTGCCAATGCAACAGTAACTGCTAATCCATCACCATCAGGTACGTATAATTTTGCTTGGTCAGGTCCTTCAAATCCTGGAAACGTACAATCGTTCACTACAACTCAAGGAGGAACATATTCTGTAATTGTGACAAATACATTAACAGGTTGTACAAGTACATCTGCCTCAGGACAAGTAGTTGTAGCACCAGCATTTGACTTTGATTTGACAGATGGATGTCTTGATAATAATTTTGATGTGAATGTAGTACCAACTAATGGTTCATTTGATATTAATTCTGCATCCTACAGTTGGCAAGTTGGTGGAGTACCTGTTTCAGGTGCAACAGATGCTACATTCAATGTAACTAATTATGTAGCAAGTTTAACACCAACACCATCATTGCCATTAACAATTTCTGTTACAGTAACAACAAATCAAGGATGTACACAATCACATGCAGTTACTGTAGATAGAATTTATTGTGACATTCAGAAAGGTATTTCTCCAAATGCTGTTCCTGATGGTAAGAATGACTTCTTTGACTTAAGATTAATGAATGTTCAACAATTGACAATCTTTAATCGTTATGGTACTAAAGTCTATTCTAAGGTAGACTATACTAACGAATGGATAGGTCAATCTAATAATGGAGATGAATTACCAGACGGAACTTATTATTATGTAATTGAGTTTAAAAATGCTCAAGCTACTAAGACAGGTTGGATTTACATCAACAGAGAAAATAAGTAACAAACAATAATAAATGAAAAATTTCAATGCAATGAAAAAAATATATTTCTTAAGTCTGTTTGCTATTATGGCATTTGTTGATGTTCATGCACAACAGGATCCACATTATACGCAATATATGTATAATATGAGTGTTATGAATCCAGCTTATGCCGGTTCAAAAGAGACAATGACAGGAGGTTTGTTATATAGAAAACAATGGGTAGACATTGAAGGTGCACCATCCACAGGGACTCTTTTTATTAACAGCCCTGTGGGTAAAAACGTTGGTTTAGGTCTTTCAGCAATCAATGATAAAATTGGACCAGTTGAAGAGACAAATGTTTATGCTGACGTTTCTTATACATTAAATTTGGGAGGTGAACATCGTCTGGCATTTGGTATGAAAGGTGGAGGAACATTCCATAAAGTAGGTTTATTTTCTCAAATTGGAGATGGTCACGTACCTGATTTAAATGACCCAGCTTTTCAACAAAATTCTAGCAAGTCGTTTTTAAATTTAGGTTCTGGTTTGTTTTACTACACCGATAAATACTACGTTGCTTTTTCGGTGCCAAATATGTTAAAATCTAGTTATTTAAGTTATAGTGGAGTTCGTTATGGAACAGAGGTATTACATTATTTCTTAACAGGAGGTTATGTATTCCAATTAAATCCTAATTTGAAATTCAAACCTTCTGCAATGTTAAAGTCTGCTTTTCACGCACCAACTTCATTAGACTTATCGGCAAATTTCTTGTTTAATGAAAAGTTTGAAATAGGGGGGACCTATAGAACTCAAGACTCTTTTGGCGCAATGGTTAATTATGCTATTAATCCATCTTTACGAATTGGATATGCTTATGACAATGTAATTTCAGATTTGAAAGTAACCACACCTTCTTCTCATGAAATTATGATTTTGTTTGACTTAAATTTCCCGAAAAAAGTATCTCGTTCACCAAGATATTTCTAACATAAAAATAGTAAAAAATGAAAAATCTATATATAGCATTATTTTTTGGTGCAGTTAGCACTTCAATGGTTGCTCAAAATAAGGATACTAAATCTGCGGATAAATTGTTTAACAGATTCGAATATGTGTCTGCCGTTAAGGAATATATGAAATTAGTTGATAATGGGAAAGCCGACACTTATGTTTATAAACAATTAGCCGACTCCTATTATAACATGTTTAATGCAACAGAAGCTATAAAATGGTATGCCAAAGCGACTGATAAAAGTCAGGATGCAGAGTCTTTTTATAGATATGCTCAAATGCTTAAAGCTACAGGAAAATATGAACAAGCGAATAAACAAATGCAAAAATTTGCATCTCTAGTGCCAAATGATCAAAGAGCAAAAGCGTTCCTTGAAAACCCAAATTATATTCCTAAGATTTTAGAAAAAACAGCTAAATTTGAAGTAAAAGCAACTTCATTAAGTTCTGATAAATCAGATTTTGGAGCGGTACTTTATGACAAAACAGTTTATTTCTCTAGTGCTAGAAATGGTGCTCGTAAAAATTATTCTTGGACTAACGAACCTTATTTAGATATCTATAAATCTATTTTAGGAGATAATGGTATTTATTCTGAACCCATTCCTGTAACGGAGTTAAATACTAAGTTCCATGATGGAACTATCACGATTTCAGAAGATGGAAATACGTGTTATTTTTCTACTGAGAGCTTCAAAGACAAAGCCTTCGAGAAAGTAAAAGCAAGTAATTCTAAATTTAGTCAAATTTACTTATATAAAGCAAATAAGTCTGGTGAAACTTGGACAAATATTAAAATGTTACCTTTTAATAGTAAAGAGTATTCTTGTGCTAATCCTTCTCTAAGTAGAGATGGAAAAACATTGTATTTTTCTTCAAATAGACCTGGCAGTATTGGGGGTAATGATATTTGGAAAGTAGAAATAACAAAAGATGGTTATGGCGAACCCGTAAATTTAGGTTCCAAAGTAAATTCTGAAGGGAATGAGAACTTTCCTTTCATATCTGATGATGGGACTACATTATTTTATGCCTCTAGTGGTAAACCTGGTTTAGGAGGACTAGATATTTTTCAAATAGATTTAGCTAAAGATACTGATGCAGTAAATATGGGTAAACCTATTAATACTGAAAAAGATGATTTTGCCTTTACGTTTAATAAAAAAAGTAACTCAGGTTTTTTATCTAGCAATAGAAATGGAAATGACGATATTTTCCTAGTAACCCCAATTTGTGGAGTTGATGTTAATGTTGTTGTTACTAACGCTAAAACAGGAGAAATACTTTCTAACGCTAAAGTGGCTATTGTTGATGAAAAGAAAAATGTAATTGCTACTCAAACTTCAAATGAAAAAGGGGAAGTATCTTTTAGAGTGGAGTGTGATAAAGTATATTCAATTCAAGCAACTAAAGATGGATTTGAAGGAAACATATTTGCTGTTGCAAAAAGTAAAGGACCATCACTCAATGTTCCAGCGCCATTACAGCCTATTGATGTTATTGTAACGCCTACAGAAATTGTTTTAAATCCAATTTTCTTTGAGTATGATAAAAGCAATATTACTCAACAAGGTGCTTTTGAATTGGATAAGCTAGTTCAAGTTATGAAAAATAACGAAAAGCTAGTAATATTTGCTAAATCCCATACTGACAAGAGAGGTAGTGATAAATACAACTTAGCTTTGTCTGAAAGAAGAGCTCAAGCTACAGTTCAATATATTATTTCTAAAGGGATTCCTGCTAGTAGAATTTCAGGTAAAGGATTTGGAGAATCTGAACTTAAAGTTCAATGTGAACCTTGTACAGATGAACAACATGCTCAAAACAGAAGATCAGAGTTCTTAATTGTAAAATAATTATCAAATAAATACTAATAAAGGCGATTCTAAGGAGTCGCCTTTATTAGTATTTATTTGAAATATCAAAGTACTTTTGCATCACTATGTCTCTGTAACCTAGAAATAATTACATTTGTTTTTATAATCAATACAATCTTATCATTGAGTTTATATAAAAATCTTTTTAAACAAACACTAATATATGGGTTAGCCACGGTTTTCCCTAGGATTATTAGTTTTATTCTTAACCCATTATTTGTAGTTTATTTGAAAGATAAGAGCGAAATGGGTCAAGTATCGGTAATTTTTTCCTATTTAGTATTTTTTAATGTCGTTTTATCCTACGGAATGGAAACCGCTTTTTTTAGGTTTTATAACACGGCATCAAATAAGAAAACTGTCATTTCAACCACAATAATATCCATCTTTTGGTCAACGATTGTCTTTTTAATTTCTGCATTATTGTTTCGAAAACAGTTGGCGTTACTTTCCGGAATACATGTTGAATATATAACCTATACAGTTTGGATTTTAACCTTAGATGCTCTTGCAATTGTTCCCTATTCCAAGCTCAGAGCTGAAAAAAGACCTATGAAGTATGCTTTTATTAAAATGCTTAATGTTACTGTAAATTTAGTGTTAAATATTTTCTTTCTTGCCTTTTTACCTTCTATAGCTAGTCATGATCCCAATGGATTTTGTAGTACTCTTTTCATAGATAATTTTCAAATAGGGTATATTTTTATTTCAAATCTTTTAGCCAGTTTGATTACTTTGCTTTTGCTTTCATCCAATTATTTTACCATTGAATGGGTCTTTGATTATTCTTTATGGAAAAAAATGATGCAGTATGGAATTCCAATATTAATTGCTGGAATTGCCTTTGCTATTAATGAACATTTCGATAAGATTCTTTTAGATTGGATGCATGTACCCATGGCAGATATTGGCGCTTATGCAGCGTGTTACAAGATAGGGATGTTTATGGTTTTATTCCGTACAGCTTATACCTTGGGTATTGAACCTTTTTTCTTCAGTCATGCCAGTCATGAAAACGCTCAACAAACTTACGCAACCATAACTAAATATTTTGTGATATTTGGTTCTTTTATTTGTTTATTCGTAATCGTATTTATAGATTTACTTAAAAAACCATTAGTACCAAATCCTAATTATTGGGATGCAATAAAAGTTGTGCCTTTGATTGTTTTGGCGAATTTCTTCCTTGGTATTTACACAAACTTATCCGTTTGGTATAAACTCATTGATAAAACAAAAATAGGTGCTTATATCTCTTTAATTGGCGCTGCAGTAACTTTGATACTGAATTATCTATTAATACCAACTATGAGTTACTATGGTTCTGCAATAGCTACTATAGCAGCATACGGAAGCATGATGGTATTGTCATATCAAATGGGTCAGAAAAAATATCCTATTCCTTATGATATGAATCGGATTTTTAGTTATTTAGGGTTGACCGTTGTGTTTTCTGGAGTTTCATTTTACATTCCTTACATACGAGAAAATTATTTTATAAAAATTGCCTTACTAAGCTTATTTTTATATTTTATCTATTACAGTGAAAAAGATACTTTGTTACGAATCATTAAAAGAAAAGCAAAATAATGACGATTAAAATCATTAATAAATCACAGCACGAATTGCCAAATTATGAGACCTTAGCCTCGGCTGGAATGGATTTACGTGCCAATATATTAGAATCTATTACATTAAAACCGCTAGAACGAACTCTTGTTAAAACAGGACTTTTTATAGAATTACCGATTGGCTATGAAGCCCAAGTGCGACCACGAAGCGGATTGGCCGCTAAAAAAGGAATTACAGTTCTAAATTCACCTGGAACAATTGATGCTGATTATCGTGGGGAAATAGGCGTAATTTTAGTAAATTTATCCCAAGATGATTTTGTGATAGAAAACGGTGAACGTATTGCACAGTTAGTTATTGCAAAACATGAACGTGCTGAATGGATTGAAGTTCAGGAATTGTCCGAAACGTCTCGAGGTGAAGGCGGTTTTGGCAGTACAGGTGTTAAATAAAAATAAGAATTAAAAACTAAGATATGAAAATAATAGTACCCATGGCAGGACGAGGATCTCGATTAAGACCTCATACATTAACCATTCCAAAACCATTAATACCTATTGCAGGAAAACCAATTGTGCACCGATTAGTGGAAGATATTGCAGGCGTATTAAACCAAGATATTGAAGAAGTAGCCTTTATTATTCATGAAAGTTTTGGTAAAAAAGTTGAGGAAGAACTTATAGCCATTGCACAAAAACTTGGTGCTAAAGGAACCATTTATTATCAAAATGAAGCGTTAGGTACAGGACACGCCATTATGTGTGCTAAAGAGTCTCTAAGTGGTCCAGCTGTAATTGCTTATGCGGATACCTTAATTCGCGCCGATTTTGATTTAGATACTACTGCTGATAGTGTGATTTGGGTCAAACAAGTCGACCAACCTGAAGCGTTTGGTGTTATTAATTTGAATGCATCTAACGAAATCATCGAGCTTGTTGAAAAACCAAAAGAGTTTGTTTCTGATTTGGCGGTTATTGGAATATACTATTTTAAAGATATTGCCGTTTTAAAGAATGAATTGCAAGCCGTTTTAGATAATAATATCATTCACGGTGGAGAATATCAAATCAATGACGGGATTAAACAAATGATGGCTAAAGGCATGAAATTTGTTCCTGGAAAAGTAGACGAGTGGATGGATTGTGGGAATAAGGATGTTACAGTAGACACCAATTCTAGAATGTTGAATTTTCTGCACCAAGATGGAGTTTCTTTGGTCGATGGTGATGTAAAAATGCAAAATGCAACAATAATCCCACCGTGTTATATTGGGCAAGATGTGGTTTTGATTGATGCCGTTGTAGGTCCTAATGTCTCTTTAGGTAAAGGAACACATGTTGTAAACACCACTATAAAAAATAGTTTAGTACAAACACATGCGCATATAAAAAATGCTACATTAGACCAAGCAATGATAGGGAATCATGTGAATTTTGATGGCAATTTTACGAGTATTAGTCTTGGAGATTATACGGTTTTAGAATAAAAATGATAAATAAAAAAATAATTTTAGTATTCTTTTTTGGACTATTTATGATTCCTGTGACCAACTGGGCGCAAACGGAACCTTTGGATACTTTGGCTCTAGCAGAAAATAAATTTCAAGATGCTTTTTATGAGTCTTTAAAACAAAAAGGAATAGAAAATTATGATAAAGCCATTGAATCCCTTGAAAAATGTAGCGCACTACAAGCAGATAAAGCGGTGGTATATTTTGAACTGGGTAAAAACTATCTAGCCTTAAAAAAATATAAAGAGGCCTATGATAATTTTGAAAAAGTAACCAAAATGGAACCCAAAAATCGCTGGGCATGGGCAGGAATGTATGACGTGTGTTACGAAACACACGATTACAATCAGGCGATAGTCGTGGTTCAAAAACTTATCGAATTTAAAACAGACTATAAAGAAGATTTAGTTTCACTGTACATGAATACGCAACAGTTTGATAAAGCGTTACAGTTAATTAATGAATTGAATGATACTGTAGGAAAATCAGAAAAACGTGAACTTTATAAAGCACAAATTCTACAAGATGCCTCATATCAAAGTGTTGAAAAAGTAAATCTAATTCAAAAAATTAAAGAATTCCCCAAAGAAGAATCAAACTATTTGGCTTTAATCTATTTATATTCTCAAAGCAATCAAGAAGATAAAGCTTTGGAAGTAGCCAAACAGTTAGAAAAAGAAATCCCTAATTCTGATTGGGCACAAGTGAGTTTGTTTAAATTTCATTTGAATAATAACGATGGCGAAAAAGCGGTAAAAGCCATGAATATCGTTTTAGCAAGCGCGAAAATCGATCGAAAAATAAAACATCGAATCCTAAACGAATTTTTAATATTTACCAAAAATAATCCACAGTTCGATACGGATTTAGATAAAGCAATAGGATATTTTAGCGAGGATAAAGAAGTAAAAGTAGCTAAAGAAATAGGAAAATTTTATCAAAGCAAAAAAGAATGGAACAAAGCCATTAAATATTATGTAATGCATTTAAAAAGTAATGCGGATGATATGGAGGGAATTTTATTGTTAATGCAAGCCTACACAGAAAACATACAATTTGATGAGCTTCAAAAGGCCTCAGACAATTACATACAACTGTTTCCCACTCAACCTCAATTGTATTACTATAATGGTTTAGCAAATAACCAACTTCACAATTACAAAAAAGCCAAGGAAATTCTTGAAACAGGCATCGATTTTATTGTTGACGATCTCTATTTAGAAATAAATTTTAATCTTCAGCTTGGTGAGGCTTTTAATGGATTAGGTGATATGAAAAAGAAAGAATTTTATTTTCAAAAAGCCAACGTATTATTAGAAAAAACAAAAAAATAATTGTTTAAAAGAGTTTAGTTAAAAACCTATGAAAAAATATATTGTGTTATTAGTTGTATTGTTGGCTTCTTGTAAACCTAAGGCAATTCTTTTAGAATCTCAAAAGCCAATAGTAGACGAATCAACGATTACGGTCGATAAAATAAGCGAAAAGAACCAAGAAAATAATATTGATTTTTCAACGCTGAATATCAAAGCTAATGCGCAATATGACGACGAAAAAAACGCTCAAAATGTCACCGCCGAAATAAGAATCAAGAAAGATGAAAAGATATTGGTCATTATTCGCGTTTTAGGAATAACCATGGCCAAAGGGTTGATTACTCCTACCTCTGTCCAATATTATGAGAAAATTGGAAATAAATATTTTGAAGGAGATTATCAAGGACTCAGTAAATGGCTTGGAACCGATTTAGATTTCCAAAAAGTTCAAAATATGTTTATTGGGAAAACATTTGAAAGCATAAAAAAAGGGGCTAAGTACCAGGTTTCTGTGAACAATCAACAATACCAACTCAAAAAAGAATCAGAGACCAATACTGAGACGACTTTTTTGTTTGAAAACGAACATTTTTTATTGAAACAACAAGAGATTTCACAACCTCAAAACAATCGTTTGTTGCAAGTAAATTACGCTAATTATCAGAAAATAAACAATCGGGTGCTTCCCACTTTACTTCAAATCAATGCCCACCAAAACGAGACCAAAACAACTCTTTCAATAGAATATAAAAACATCCAATTTAATGAAGATCTAACGTTTCCCTATAACGTTCCAGATCGATTTGAACGAGTTTACATAGAAAAGAACTAGTAGCTATGCAAAAAAAGGTATTTACCCTAATGTTTATGTGTTTTTGCGCTCTTGTTTGGAGCCAACAAACACAAGAAGAATTAGAACAAAAGAAAGCTAAAATTCGAGAAGAAATTCTTGAAAAAGAACGAATGTTGCAAGAGGTTAAGTCTAAAGAAAAATCGGTAGTGAAATTACTTTCTTTACAGAAAGAAAAAATCGGATTGAAAGAAAAATTAATAAATACCACAGCAAAACAGACCAAATTATTGAGTGATGATATTTATCTAAACCAACTTCAAATCAACAAATTAAATAGAGAATTAGTGGTGTTGAAAGAAGACTATGCTCAAATGATAGTAAAGTCCTACAAAAGTCGGTCTCAATTGAGTAGAGCCATGTTTTTATTGTCTTCAGAGAACTTTTCTCAAGCCTACAAAAGATTGCAATACATGAAGCAATATTCGAGTTATCGAAAAATGCAAGGCGATGAAATAAAAGATAAAACACAAAAGTTAGCAGATTATAACGCGAAACTTAGCGGACAAAAAACAGAAAAGGAACTCTTATTAGCGGAACAAGAGAAGCAACGACAAGATTTAGAAAAAGAAAAACAAGAACAAGAAAAAATAGCAAGCAGTTTAAAGAAAGATAAAAAACAAATTGCAGCCGAAATCAAGAAAAAACAACAAGAATATCAACGAATTGATGCTCAAATCCAAAGGTTGATTAGGGAGGCCATTGCAGAAGCCAATAGGAAAGCTGCTGCCGAACGGGCTAAAGCTAATCCCAAGACAACAACTGTAGCAGAAACCAGAAAAATTGAAGAATCTACTAAAATTGTATTAACACCAGAAGGTCAGTTAATTTCTAATAATTTTAAAGCTAATAAAGGGAGATTGCCTTGGCCTGTGGAAAAAGGGGCTATTACATTAGGGTTTGGAAATCAGACGCATCCCGTATATAAATCACTAACGATCCACAATAGTGGTGTGGAAATCACTACAGAATCTGGTGCCTCAGCACGAGCTGTTTTTGGAGGTGAAGTAACTAAAGTTATTGTGATTTCGCCCCTCAATAAAGCCGTTTGTATCCAACATGGGGATTTCTTCACAATTTATCAAAATCTTAGCAGTGTTACGGTAAACGCTGGGGATAAGGTTTCTCCAAAAGAAGTGTTAGGAAAAGTACGCACTAATCCAGAAGGAAAGACAATTCTTAAGTTTATGATTTCACAAAACACAAACTATGTTAATCCAAGTTTGTGGTTGAGAATGTAATTATATTACTTTTCGCCATCCCATTCGGCATAAAATTGTGATAAAAAGAGCTCCATAAATTTATGGCGTTCATGAGCAATTCTTTTGCCAGTTTCTGTGTTCATTTGGTCTTTTAAGAGTAATAATTTTTCATAAAAATGATTCAAGGTAGGTCCCTCACTATTTTTATATTCCTCTTTTGTCATGTTCAATTTGGGTGCACAATCGGGATTGTAAATGGGTCTGTTTTTAAAGCCACCATAATTAAACGTTCGTGCAATTCCAATAGCACCAAGGGCATCCAATCGGTCGGCATCTTGTACTATTTGAAGTTCAATCGAATGAAAAGTTCTTTCAAAATTTCCTCCTTTAAACGAAAGGTTCTCAATAATAGAAACCACAGCAGTAATCATCTCTTCAGACACGTTTTCAGCTTCCAAAAAGGTACGAGCTACCTTTGGACCAACCGTTTCGTCTCCCTGATAAAATTTACTATCAGCTATATCATGAAGCAATGCTCCAAGTTTAACGACAGTCAAATCACAAATTTCATTTTGAGCAATTAGTAAAGCATTTTTATACACACGTTCAATATGAAACCAATCATGACCCGATTCGGCATGGGTTAATTGTTGCTTTACAAAATGAATAGTACGATCAATTAAAGTCATGTTAATGAAGTAAAAATCCTTTTCCGAAAGAAAGGATGATTCGTTTTTACTTTATCAAAGCAGGTTGAACCCATTTAAAGACATAGTTATCTTCGGGTAAAACCAAGCGTTCAGAAATTTTAGCCATTCGTTGTGGCAATTTCATTAAAAAATCTCTTGCTTTTTCGGCTTCATCTGTAAGATTCACTATTTTATCAATTTCCCATTTGTCGATCAATTTTTGCAAAATGTCCACATAATCCGTTGCAGTATATACGCCAAGTTTTTGTGCTGAATCGGAAAAATGATTAAAAGCGGTACTGATTGACTGCCCTGATTCTCTTAAAAAGTGAGCAGGCATAGTAATTTTTTGTTTCATCATGTATTGAAACGCCAACATCATTTCGGAGGGATCCACCTTAAAAATTTGGGTAACAAATTCACTGTAAGCGGTGTGGTGCCGCATTTCATCTCCAGCAATTAATTTACATGCTTTTGAAAGCTTTTTGTCACCATATTTTTTAGCAATTTGAGACACACGATGGTGTGAAATATAAGTCGCTAATTCTTGAAAACTAGTATATACAAAGTTTTTGTAGGGGTCTCTCCCAGTACCAATATCAAATCCATCATTGATTAAATGATGCGTGGTTAGTTCCACTTCTTTCATATTGACACGTCCTGATAAATACAAATATTTATTAAGCAAATCGCCATGACGATTTTCTTCACCAGTCCATAGGCGTACCCATTTTGACCAACCATTTCGTTCTTTGTTATCTACTCCTTCAACTTCCATAAGCCAAGATTCATATGTAGGGAGCGCTTCTTCAGTGATTGTATCTCCTACCATGGCTACCCAAAATTCGTAAGGAAGTTCTTTAGCAATTTCTTGTAATTCTTTGACATCTTCAAAAAAAGTATCACTTTGAGAATCGGGTATCAAATCGGAAGGTTGCCAAATTTGTTCTACTGGAATTAAAAATTGTTCTACGAAGTCATCAATTTTGTGTTCTAAAAATTGCATTACTTCTAATCGGATGTTTGTTATAGACATTTTAAGTTGGGATTTAATATCAAAAATTTAAATAAGTTATAGTTTGATAGCTTGTGTTATGGTTTGTTCTGTTTTTGACATGATTTCTTCAAAAGAAAAATCTTTTACGGGTATTGCCTCGTGAATAATGAATTCGAGATGATTTCCAAGACCCATCGGAAAAGAGCCAAATTTAACCATTTTCCAAGAATTGTTGATAGTAATGGGAACCACATAAGCCGATGGAGCATTTTTACATAAAATTTTTAATCCACTTTGCGCAAATTCTTTAGGTTTACCGGTTTTACTTCGTGTGCCTTCTGGAAAAATAACCGCTGCTCTTTTGTGATGTTCAATATATTGTGCCAATTCTTTAATTACGGGAATGGCTTGTTTAGGATCTTTTCTGTCAATTAGAACAGAGCCACCATGTCTCAAGTTATAAGAAACACTCGGAATGCCTTTCCCAAGTTCCTTTTTGCTAACAAATTTCGCATGATGCTTTCTTAAATACCAGATAATCCCAACAATATCGTAAAGACTCTGATGGTTTGCCACAAAAATGATAGGAGCATTATTTGGGATAGTATCTCTGTTTTTAAACGTATATTGGGTTCCAAGAAGGTTCGTGCATTTTACTAGAAAAAAATTCAAATAATCTACACTTTTTTTGTGTGCTTGATAACCAAAAACATTGAAACACACCCATTGTATGGGATGAAACACACATAATGTAATTCCAAAAAAGAAATAATATAGAACAGAAATCGGATATGAAAATAACTTTTCCATGTGTAAAGAAAATAGTTTGCTAAAGTAATAAATATATTTCGGTTAGAATTGTTTAAAACTCATTTTGATAACAATCATTTGCATTATTTTTTTACTTATTTTTACAAAATTAAATGCCTAAAAATTTTTAAAAATGAGTACAGAGAAAGAAGCCAAGTTAAAAGCGTTACAGCTTACCTTGGACAAATTAGACAAAACATACGGTAAAGGAACCGTAATGAAAATGGGAGATAAAGCCATAGAAGAAGTTGAAGTGATTTCTTCTGGTTCTCTTGGATTGGATTTAGCGTTAGGGGTAAATGGCTATCCAAAAGGAAGAATTATCGAAATATATGGTCCAGAGTCTTCAGGGAAAACGACACTGACGTTGCACGCTATTTCAGAAGCTCAAAAAGCAGGAGGTATTGCTGCTTTTATTGATGCGGAACACGCTTTCGATAGACATTATGCCGAGAAACTTGGCGTAGATATTGAAAATCTTATTATCTCTCAGCCTGACAATGGGGAACAAGCTTTAGAAATTGCAGAAAATTTAATCCGTTCTGGAGCTATTGATATCGTGGTGATTGATTCCGTTGCAGCTTTAACTCCGAAAAGTGAAATTGAAGGAGAGATGGGCGATTCAAAAATGGGGTTGCATGCTCGATTGATGTCGCAAGCGCTTAGAAAGTTAACGGCAACGATTAGTAAAACCAATTGTACGGTGTTTTTTATAAACCAATTAAGAGAAAAAATTGGTGTTA
The DNA here is from genome assembly GCF_003268855.1 of Flavobacterium aciduliphilum. Taxonomy (GTDB): domain Bacteria; phylum Bacteroidota; class Bacteroidia; order Flavobacteriales; family Flavobacteriaceae; genus Flavobacterium; species Flavobacterium aciduliphilum. The sequence continues at coordinate 96,283 of NZ_QLSZ01000004.1, read as the reverse complement.
TGTTTGGAAACCCCGAAACAACTACTGGAGGAAACGCTTTAAAATTTTACGCCTCGGTGCGATTAGATATTCGACGCGTTTCTCAAATTAAAGATGGAGAAAATGTTATTGGAAACCGAACCAGAGTCAAAGTTGTTAAAAACAAAGTGGCACCACCTTTTAGAACAGCAGAATTTGATATAATGTATGGAGAAGGGGTTTCTAAAACAGGGGAAATCCTTGACTTAGCGGTTGAATTTGAAATTATTAAAAAAGCGGGTTCTTGGTTTAGTTATGGGGATACCAAATTGGGGCAAGGACGAGATGCGGTGAAAACCCTCATTAAAGACAATCCCGAATTAGCTGATGAATTGGAAGATAAAATAAAAGAAGAAATCAAGCAAAACAACGCTTAAAAGAAAGTCCCGTTACATGTTAACGGGATATTTTTTATACAAACGCAACCTTTTTCAAAAGGTTGCATCTAAACAATAAAAACAATAATTTATGAGAACTTTATTTTTAGTAATAACACTTAGTTTTTTACTTTTTTCTTGTAGTAAACATGATGATGATTCTAATCAAACGTTAGAAACAATCCCTGTAAGCCAAGTTGATATGCCTACTAAATTTGCTAAAGACAGTATTACAGAAATTCCATTAAGCTATATTCGGCCTACTGTATGTCATAGTTTTTATGATTTTTACTATTATCGAGATGGAAATACAAGAACTGTCGCAATCATTACCTTAAATCAAAATACAGGGAATTGTCCGGTAAGTCAAACCACCTATACGATTCCGTTAAAATTTAAACCAATAGCATTGGGAACGTATCATTTTAAATTTTGGATTGGAACTGATTCACAAGGGGTAGATCAATATGCTGAATATGATGCTGTGGTAAACCATTAATAAAATTCTCTTGGATTTAGAGCAAATAATACATGATTGTAAGAAAAACCAAAGCAAAGCACAAGAACAATTATACATGCTATATGCTCCTAAAATGTTCACGGTTTGCCTAAAATATTCGCGTAATTATGCCGAAGCTCAAGATCATTTACAAGAAGGATTTTTATTGGTGTTTAACAAGATTTATCAATTCGAATTTAGAGGAAGTTTTGAAGGCTGGATAAAGAAAGTATTTATCAACTATATTTTACAACAATATAGAGGGAAAAGTTTTCTGAGTGTGATTGAAGAGGATGTTGAAGAAGACGTTGAGGTTGAAGTCGATGAAGAAATACCTATGGAATTTCTGATGAAAATTATTCAAGAATTACCCGATCGCTACCGTTTGGTTTTTAATTTAAGTGTTTTTGAGAATTTTTCACATCAAGAAATAGCACAACAACTTGGAATTACTGTTGGGACATCTAAATCTAATTTATCAAGAGCTAAAATGATACTAAAACAAAAAATAGAACATTATAAGGGAACTTCTAAAATTCCCATTACAAGATGAAAGAAAGCAAAAACATACAATCCTTTTTTCAAGAAAAATTTGAAAATCTAGAAATTCAACCCAATCCTATAGTTTGGGACACAATCTATCATGAATTACATGAGAAGAAAAAAAGAAGGACTGTCTTTTTTTGGTGGTTTTTTTCTGGAGTTGCAGCAGGTTTTGTTTTGTTTTTTTCAATCAATAATTTGTATTTCCAAGAAAGAGAAGGATTGCGTCCCGATTCTGTTTCCAGTCAAAAACAATCTGTGAGTAGTGATGAACTAAAGAAAACCAAAGAACCTCAAAAGACAAGCAATCCTCAAGAGATTAAAAAAAATGCCCCAGAATATGTTGTTGATAGAATAAAGGACAAACACACGCTATCAAATACACGCGTATCAAAAATTGAATATGACAAAACAAGTGGTTTTGCAGTCACATATAAAGAAAAACAAACGAGCACATACACACATAAGTTACATTATAAAACCGCTAATGACAATCAAGATGATCCTAAAAATCATTCAGAGGCATTAAAAACTCTGGAAGACCATGCTTTAGTAAACGAAGCCAATTCCAAGTTATATAGTAATGAACTAAAAGAAGCTTCACCAAAAGCAGTACTCGAAATTAATTCAAGCGAAGATAAAAAACTTGACTCCACAAAGATAGTTGTGGCTGTTCAAAATCCGTTGGAAGAATTGCTCAATGAAAAAGAAAGCAAGCTTGAAAAAGAACCGAAAGTAAATAGGTGGCAAGTTTTTACCAACATTGCGCCTATTTATTTTAGTTCTGTCACGGAAGGTTCTCCATTAGATAGTAACTTAAAAAATAATAAAAAAAGTTATTCGCTTAACAATCAAAGTTATGGTGTTGGATTGGCTTATGACGTGAATAAAAAAGTAAAAGTTCGCGCAGGAATCAACATCCTTAATGTCGATTATTCTACGCAAGATATTGTGTATTATTATCAATCGGATATGGTAAGTGGAAAAATAGATCATTTAAATACAAATGCTATTGGGGGCGCTATCATTATTGAAAGCTTAAATAATGTTACGATTCCTTTTAACAAGATGGGAGAAAAATCACAAGGAAGTATCAATCAAAAATTAGGTTATGTAGAAGTACCTTTAGAATTGACGTACGCTTTGTTAAACAAAAGATTTGGAATCGATTTTATTGGAGGAATGAGTACGTTGTTTTTAAATAAAAATGAAATTTTTCTTCAATCGCCTACCTTACAGGTGAAAATTGGAGAAGCAGACAACTTGAATAACACACACTTTAGTGGTAATCTTGGATTGGGAATAAAATATGCGTTGCGAAGAAACTTTTTAGCAAGAGTAGAACCTACGTTCAAATATCAAGTGAATACTTTTAGAAATGATTCCGGTAATTTTAATCCTTATGTGTTTGGGATTTACACAGGCTTAAATTATATTTTTTAGATAGTTTAGTTTAGAATTAGTTAAGTGAAATTATTACGAAAGTAATGATTTGAAAAGAGCGAAACCCATCGCTCTTTTTTTATGAATTATAATTTTTTAATTGCTCTAAAATAATTTGATGCGCACTTTCTTTTAGTTCCTTTTTATGCTCTGATGTCAAGCCTAGGGTTTCAATAAAAGGATGAATAGTTGCTCTTAATTTACCCGGACTTCCACTAAAAAAAGTATAGGAAAACCGTTTTTTATTGTCCCCAAAAGTGAGAGGAACAATTGGGATTTGATGTTCAATGGCAAGACGAAAGGCACCTTCTTTAAATCCATCCAATTCAATGGATTCGTCTGGGACTCCGCCTTCTGGAAAGATACAAATACTTAATCCTTGTTTCAGCCTTTTTTCTGCTCTTCCATAGACATTGCCTCTGCTTTTTGAGCTCGAACGATCGACCAAAATACAGGTTCTTTTGTAGAAAAAACCAAAAAGTGGAATTTTAGAAAGTTCCTTTTTACCCACAAAAACAAAAGGGTTCCTTATCAAAACTAACATCAACATGATGTCTATCATAGAAGTGTGGTTAGCTATCAACATATAACTTTTTTTTGAATCTAGTTCTTGTTTCCAATCGGCTTGAATGTAAAAGCCCATAAGAAATAAAATAACTTTGGCCCAAATCCTTGCTAGCATAAAAAAATAGGGATACCATTTCTCTTTCAGGATGGATAGGGTTAAAAAAGGGAACAAGAGTACTATCATCGAACCCAATACAATGTAGAACCAAATCCTCCAAAGAATCCAAAAAATAGTTTTTAATACAATCATAGGTCAAAAATATGGAATAGTCTTCAATTATTAATACATAACAATTAACTTTGCCCTTAAAATCAATTATTGGTTCGATTATTCACAAATATTTTAGGCTATGGCAAAAATTCTAACAGGAGTACAAAGTACAGGAACCCCGCATTTAGGAAATCTATTAGGCGCGATAATTCCTGCAATCGAATTATCTAAAAACCCCAAAAACGAATCGTTTTTATTCATTGCCGATTTGCATTCGATTACTCAAATTAAAGATGTCGAAACGTTACGGTCAAATACGTATAGTACTGCTGCTGCTTGGCTTGCTTGTGGTTTAGATGTCGAAAAAGTAATTTTTTATCGTCAAAGTGATGTGCCCCAAACGGCTGAGTTGTCTTGGTATTTAAGTTGTTTTTTTCCTTTTCAACGTCTTACGTTAGCTCACTCTTTCAAAGATAAAGCCGATCGACTTGAAGATGTAAATGCAGGATTATTTACTTACCCTATGTTGATGGCGGCCGATATTTTATTGTATGACGCCGAATTTGTTCCTGTTGGAAAAGATCAAATGCAGCATATTGAAATTACACGAGATGTGGCATCGCGATTTAATCATCAAATGGGAGACACGTTTGTGCTCCCAGAAGGAAAAGTACAAGAAGAAACCATGTATATTCCAGGCACCGATGGTCATAAAATGAGCAAATCAAGAGGAAATATCATCAATATTTTTAGTGAAGATAAAGCGCTTCGAAAACAAATCATGAGTATTGAAAGCGATAGCACCCCTCTTGAAGAACCTAAAAATCCAGACACATGTAAGATTTTTGCGATTTATAAATTGATTGCCAATGAGGAACAAATTGCCGCAATGAAAAGTAATTATTTGAGAGGGAATTATGGCTATGGGCACGCCAAGCAAGAACTTTTCGAATTGATTTGCGACAAATTTAAAAACGAAAGAGAACAATATAAGTATTATATGGAACATCTTGACGAAGTTGATGCTTTGTTACAACAAGGAGCTACAAAAGCTCAGCAAATTGCCAATGAAGTACTTGGTAGAGTTCGAACAAAACTCGGATTCCTTTAAAAATAATGCAGCATTATCCGTCAATCGTTTTATTATGATGGATGCTGCTGTTTTTATACAATTTAAATGGCTTCATATAGTTTACCTGGAAGAGGACGAACCACTCCTTTCAATTCCATATTAAGTAAGATTGGGGAAAGTTTAAAGATTGGGAAATGACATTCGAGCGCCACTTGATCGAGTACTTGTTTTCCATGTTGAGTCAAGTACTTGTACACCTTTTGTTCCTCCTCGTTTAATGCCACAAACAATTGTTTTTGAATTGCCTTTGAAGGATTGTTATTTGATGGGATGTCCCAATTCAGGAAATACACAATATCAGCAGCACTAGTTAATGCGTTGGCTTGTTGTGTTTTTATCAAATAATTGCAACCAAAGCTATAGGTATCGGTCACTCTTCCAGGCACTGCGAAAACATCCCGATTGTAATCATTGGCTAGTTTTGCGGTAATTAAAGAACCTCCTTTTTCTGCGCTTTCAATGACGATAGTCGCTTCAGTCATACCTGCCACAATTCGATTTCGTTTCACAAAATGTTCCCTTTCAGGATTTGAATCACTCCAAAACTCTGTTAGGAAACCTCCATTGGCTTCCATTTTCGAAATGTATTTTTTGTGAGATTTTGGATAAATTTGATTTAATCCGTGAGCTAGTACTCCTATCGTTTGAAGTTGACAATCCATGGCGGTTTTGTGAGCCATAATATCTACACCATAAGCAAAACCACTTACAATAATTGGGTTGAATGGTACCAAATCTTCAATCAATTTTTTACAAAAATCTGCTCCATAAGGAGTTACTTCTCGTGTGCCAACAATGCTTACAATCTTAGAATGATTAAAATCTAAAGTACCCGAACCAAACAATAAAATTGGGGCATCAATACAATGTTTTAAACGATGAGGATATGATTCGTCTTGATAATGAAAGACTGCTAGTTGGTTTTTAGTAATAAATTGTAATTCAGATTCGGCCCACTTAAAAATAGATTTGTTTTTTAAGTTTTTTGTGATTACTTGTCCAATGCCATCGATAGCGTTTAATAGATGCGGTTTGGTTTTAAATATTTCTTCAGCAGAACCTAAGTGAGAAATAAGTTTTTTAGCAACAACATCCCCAATGCCTTCCACTTTGAGGAGCGCTAATACGTGGAGTAATTCAGTATCATTCATATAATAAAACGGTATGGAGTATAATAAAACGTTTCAAATGTAATGCAATAAAAATTGTTAACAAAGTTTGTGAATAAAATTTTGCAGAATCCTTTTATTCTTTAATTTTGTCATTATGAAGATAGAACAACACATAGCGCAATTGCTTTATCGTTATCAATGTGTAACGGTGCCTGGTTTTGGTGCTTTTTTAACCGAAATTCAGTCAGCCCAGTTACATCTAGCTTCACATTCCTTTTATCCTCCTAAAAAGAACATTTCTTTTAATTCTTTTTTAAAGAATAACGATGGATTGTTAGCAAATCACATTGCTTTGATTGAAAAGATGTCTTATGATGTTGCAGTGTCTTGCATTCAAAGGGAAGTTCAATCTTGGAAAGAAAAGCTTGAATTGGAAGGTGCTTTACAGTTAAAAAACATTGGAGTTTTTTCTTTGAATGCTGAACATAATTTAGTGTTTGTTCCAACGGATCAGGTTAATTACTTGACGTCCTCATTTGGTTTGACTACGTATAGTTCTCCAAGTATAGTCAGAGAAAGTGTTGAAGAAACACAAGAGCAACAAGAAGAAATCCCTGTGGTTCATTTAGATACTGAAAAATCTATTGGCAATCCTTTTATAAAATATGCTTCTATTTTTCTAATAGCATCTGGCTTATTGGGGGCGAGTGGTTATTTTGGAAATCAGTATTACCAACAACAACTTCAACAAGAAACGTTGGCTGTTCAAACAAAGGTTCAAAAACAAGTAGAGAAAAAGATACAAGAAGCCACGTTTTTTATACAAAATCCATTACCAACGGTTACGCTCACATTATCAGAATCTAAGAGACCATATCATATAGTAGCTGGTTCTTTTTTGGAAGAACAAAATGCCGATAGAATGTATGAAGAACTTCTAAAATTAGGTTACCAAGCCAAAAAAATTCGACAAAACAAACATGGGTTATACCCTGTTATTTATGGGAGTTTTGCTTCCTACACAGAGGCTCAAAATGAATTAGATAAAATAAAAAAGTCCCACAACCCCGAGGCGTGGTTACTTATAGAAGAATTACAATAAAGTCCCAATATCTTTGGGATTTCTTTTTTTATAATAAATCATATTAATAGCGTACAATGCAACCAAAACATCCTATAGATTCTCTTACTGTCTTAACAGATTTAGTATTGCCAAGTGAAACCAATCCTTTGAATAATCTTTTTGGAGGAGAACTTTTGGCACGAATGGATCGTGCAGCAAGCATAGCTGCTCGGAGACATTCCCGACGTATTGTGGTAACGGCATCAGTAAATCACGTGGCATTCAATCGTTCCATTCCCCTAGGAAGTGTCGTTACTATTGAAGCCAAAGTATCCCGCTCGTTTACGTCGTCTATGGAAATTTTTCTAGATGTTTGGATAGAAGATCGAGAATCGGGAAATCGTACCAAAGCAAATGAAGCCATCTATACTTTTGTGGCCGTTGATGAAACAGGTAATCCTGTAGCTGTTCCGCCACTTAAACCTCAAACAGAGGAAGAAAAAGCCCGTTTTCAAGCCGCTTTAAGGAGAAAGCAGTTAAGTCTTGTATTGGCAGGAAAAATGAATCCGCATGACGCTACAGAGTTAAAAGCATTATTTGTATAACTTGGAAAAACTCATGGAACTTCTATAATGTTATAGAAATGTATGACCTATAAAAACAAAAAAGACTTCACAGCAATGTGAAGTCTTTTCTTTTAGTAGCTCCCCTATTGGAGAAAGTTACAAATTTGATGCGATGAATACTTACACAATCATTAGGAAATTATACAGATAGACTTCGTGTCATTTTGCAGAATGTTTATTTATCATTCAACCCAATTCCAAGACCAAACATCGCAGCTACTAATCCAAGATGAATGATTAAGACGGCTTTTTGCCAAAAAGATCTGTCATTCCACTTTTGTTCTTGGTCGAAGGGGTCAAATGCCAACGCTATTCCTAATGAAGCAGTAGCTTGCATATAATCTTTAGAAAAAAATGCCTGGAACAATCCTAAAAGTAAAAATCCGATGTAAAGAAATTTGTTAATTTTTGTGTTCATATTTTTGTATTTTGATTTGATACAAAATTAGAATCAAAAAAATACTCAAAATTGTACTTTTAGGACACTACTTTAATTCCCAAACTATCTTGTCGCCATCTACTTTACTTGTTGATTTAAAAAAGTCTTTGGGGTTATGATTCGTAAGTTTACGGAATTCCTTAATGAAATAGGATTGGTCATAGTACCCTTCTTCATAAGTTATTTTGGTTAAATTTTTTAATTCAGAACTATTGAGCTTACTGGTTAATGAGTTTCTGAATCTACATATTCTTCGATATTCAACAGGGCTACAACCCATATGTTTGTTGAAATGCCTTTGAAAGGTTTTTAAAGTTAAACCTACATTAGTAGCAATAGTATCAATAGTAGTTTGTTCATTACCTTTTTCTAATAATTTAAGAGACTCTTCAATGACGATTAATTCTTGCTTTTCTGAAAATTGAGAAAGTAAAAAAGATTCTAATTTACTTAAGTCGTTCTCTCCTGAAAAAAGTTCTTCTCCAAAATTACGCCAAACGCTATTTGTAAATTCTTGTGAGAAATTAGAGGCTATAGAATGATAATTATCTAGAATAAATCGGTTAATTCCCATCGGCTTAAACACAATCGAAATTTCTCTCACTAATCCATTGTACTCTAACAGAACAGGACTAGTATACTTACCTAATATTTCAATATGAAGACCATTAGTAGTGCTTTCTGAAATTTCTATACTCCGATGGCTTCTTTTAATAGTTGCTCCTTTGAAAAATGATAGTCCTGTATTATAGTGAGGGAAAGCTACATAAGTGTATTTTGAGCTGGACTTGCCATCATAAATATAAAAGCACTCGATGTGCTTTTTCAAAATCGGTGAATTTGGAATTATTGTCTCTATCACAAAAAGATAATTAAACCATAAATTTAATCAAAAAATAAAACGCCACAACAACATTATATCACTTATAGACACAACAAAACCCGATACGAAAGTATCGGGTTTTGTTGTGCTCCCCCTATTGGAGAAAGTTACAATTTTAATGCGATGATTGCCTATTCAATCATCAGAAAATTAAGGCGTTGAACTTGTTATTAACTTGCAGGAAGTGAATTGCTTATTTTGCCTTAATAGGTATCCAAATTTCTTCTTCAGAAGAAGGGTCATTGTTTTTGTATTTTTCACCTAAAACTTCAAAATGTGCTCTATTATCTAATGTGAAATCTGAATTTGGCACCCATTCACTATAGATGTACTGAAAAAAAGCTGAGGCTCCTGAACTCATTCCTTTGTAATTAAAAACTGCATAAAGTCCACCTGATAAAATAAATGTTTCCATTGTATCTGGCACATTATTGAAATTTTCAACTTCTACAGTTGCCCATCTTTCAAATTCATTAGTGAGTTTGAAATCTACGAAGTGAATTGGCGAGTAGACAACTAAAGATATAAGGTCGTTTGTCAAGTTGTTTGTTATTTCCCTCCTTCTTGGCATAAAACTACCCCATAATTCGCCAATTCTGTAATTCGCATAACTCATCGTTATTCGCTTTCCAACCAATTTCTTATCGGTTATTGTTTCTATTCTTGGTGTCATTTTCATTATTTGTTTATGAATTCTAAAATATCAGCTGGCTGACAATCTAATGCCTTACAAATGGAATCTAATGTGCTAAACCTTATTGCTTTGGCTTTTCCTGTTTTAAGAATAGATAGATTAGCCAAAGTTAATCCCACTTTTTCTGAAAGTTCATTAAGGGAAATTTTTCTTTTAGCCATCATTACATCCAAGTTCACTATTATTGCCATTGGTTATACCGTTAATTCGTTTTCAGTTTGCAATTCAATTCCCTTTTTGAATATTTTGGCAAATATTAAAAGCGTGATTCCCATAAATAACCACACATCAGCACCTCCTAATTTTACATTTTCAAGAGCAGGCATTTGAAGACCTTGACTTATTAGCCAATTAGAAAATGATTTTCCGGCATATGAAAACAAGCCTATTGCAAATGCTATAAAAGCAAATTTGAAAATAAAATTTTTAATAGTTTCGTTGAATGGATTTGCAAGATTAAATTTCTTTTTATGAAATACAGAAACCGTTTGGTAAAATAAAATGGTCTTCAAAAGCGAGACAATAATTAATACAACTGTAAAACATATAAAAAACCCTAAATCATAATTATATAAATCAGATAAATCTAAATTTCTCCAAAATCTTGAAGCAACATTTGAATTAAAAAACAGCATATAAATCGTATTTGTTATATAACCACCGGTATCTATTGCAAGTCCTATAAATATAATCCAAGATAGGACATTGAGTAGTTTGAATGTAAAATCAGTAGTAGTTTTCATAGTATATGATTATATATTAGCGCGTCAAATATAATTATTTTTTATTGATAATCAATAAATATTTATTTATTTTCATAAATTTTTGTTTATAAAAAAACCCGATACGAAAGTGTCGGGTTTTGTTTTGCTCCCCCTATTGGAGAAAGTTATAATTTTAATGCGATGATTGCTTATTCAATTCTCTTAAAATCAAAGGGATATATTTTATAAATATTATTTATTTATTAGTTTTTCATTTCTATTTTCTGCTAAGAAAATGGAAAGTTTCTTGTTTTTTGTTGGGCTGGGGAGAACAAAGTTTATGTTCTCGCTCAACAATTAAGTTGAACCTGGTTGCTCAACTGATTTCTCAGCCCTACAGAGTTTTTAACGGAATTACCGACTACCCATATCCAACAACGTTCAAGGTAGATTTATAAAAATAGATATCATATTCCCCCACTTCATATCCTCTTCTTCTCGTGGTGGGGTTTGCCGGTCTTTACGACCCATCATTATCTATTACTATAATAAATATAGTATTATTTGAAAAAGTAAAGTAGTGATATTAATTTTATTTATAACTCTGCAATGGGATTACCATCCATAGTTGATTTAACCAAATCTCCAATAAATTTTGCAAATGGTTCAATATTTTGTTGAACACTTGCTAATTCAAGGGCACTCATATATTCATCTCTTTTTTGTACGGGGATTACCATCCATTTATACCCTCCTGAAGCCAATATTGCATTCATTAAAAATCTTCCCATCCTTCCATTCCCATCCATATAGGGATGAATATAAACAAATATAAAGTGCCCTAAAACTGCTCTAACTGATGCTTCGGGTTCTTCTGCTATCAACTCAAATAAAATTGGCATTACATCCCTTACAGCATCAACATTTACAGGGACGTGTTGGGATTGTCCAATATACACTTGATGTCTTCTATACCCTGCTAAATCTGAAGGCTTTAGTATTCCTGATGTAACACTTGGAGAAAATAATTCTCTAAACCAATCACTATGGTCTTCTGAAAGGATTTTACCTAAATCCCCTCCATCTATTATCTTTTCTATACTCTTTTTAACACTATTAAAAGCCAGCCAATAACCTCTTGCCGCCATAGCATCTCTATGTTTTTTGTCTTCTTCATTGTCTTCTAAATTCCATTTCCCACTCATAACTCTCTCTATCAATTCCGGAGTAACTTTGTATTTTTCAATAGATAATGAGTGGTACGCATCAGTAACGTATATGTCATCAATGTTTTTAAGGAAAGAAGTTTTATCTGAAAATTGAGGGTTTATTGGTTTTGGAAAAACTTTTATTATGGCATCACGCATTTCAAACCACATTAAACGAATTCTATTACAATAGGGTGAACGTTCTCTTAAAGACAATGAAATTGGTGTTTTTTGTTCAAAAGGGTCTATCTCTCTCACATCATAACCTGCCGATTTCATAGTTTTCAAAATCTCATCCGCTATTTTAGAATTGCCAATATTTCTAAAAGCACCTACTATTCTTCCTGCTTTCAAACTATGTCCTTTATCCAATAATAAACTTAATATTTCAGAAGCATCATTTATCATACTTAATGCTGTTCTTACATCTATTGGATTACTAACAAATATTGAAGGAGAGCTATAAATAATAGATGAAGGTAAGTTTAGAATTCTTAATCCATTTTTAATTTCTACACTTTCCAATTCAGATAGAGGGGATTTCATACTGAATAAAGAAGTGTTAAATAATAATTGAGTAAGATTGTTAGTTCCCTTAACTGACCTAATTATCATTTGGTTTGGAACCACTTCATTTCCTGAATGTAACAGCAACGATTGTTCTGCTGATATACAATATTCATCACCATACCTATCTTCTAAAAATCTTGAGCAGAAGCCCCAATAAGAAGTGAACCAAGAAGTGCTATTTCCTTTTTTTTCTTCGGGATTTACAGCTATATACCACCCTCTTACAACCTCTCTTATAAAACCATTAGTGATGAGTCGGTCTTTATTAGTTCTACTTAAATCATCTGATTTAATAGCAACAATGCCCTTGTCCTGAATTGTTTGGAGAACTTTTAGTGCTTCTGCAAGTTTTTCTGCTGGTGTTGCCATTGTGCATTTGTTATATTTAAGTGTTGTGTGTTTATTATAATTTGATGCTGTGTGTTTATTATAATTTGATGCAAATATAAATAATTAAATCGTAAATGATTGGAAAGAAATATTTTGTATTTGTATAAAAAACGCGATTTTTTTATCAAAGCAACTCTGGTCTGTAAAGAAAATGGAAAAAGTTTTACAAATGTTTGACCCATTAAACAAAAAAGACCTCACATGTCTGTGAAGTCTTTTCTTTTAGTAGCTCCCCCTATTGGAGAAAGTTACAATTTTGATGCGATGGCAATTTACTTAACTATCAGGAATATAAACAGATAACTTGTACTAAAAAAGATTGTTATAATAAAGTTATATTTTCACATTAACTATTTACTTCAAAAAAAATGACCTTATTTTTTATAAAAATTACTTTCTAGCATTAGTTATTAATTTTAATTCTTCTTTTAATTAACATTTAATAATATACAATACTTCTTGAATAGTAAAATCAATATAATATTAAGCATACATACTTTATAAAATCTTTAATACTTGGTTTAGTAGGTTATTCAAATTATAAGCTGATTTATTCAGTATTTTTTAATTAATTGGCTTGTATAAATTAGATATTGTGCATTTATTATACTTTGGCGCTGTGTGTTTGTTATAATTTGGTGCTTAGTTGGAAGCTAAGCAATTCTTTCAAATCTATTTTTAAGCAATTCTTTATAGGCAACCTTAAACTCATCACTCATAAAACTATCATCAATACAACGAAACCATTTATCCTTAGCCTTCTCCATTTTATTAAAAATATTTTCCTGTTGTTTGTTGTCTAACTTAAATGAATTGAATACCGTTGTGAAATCTTTTCTGCTAATTTTTTTCTTCTTAGCATTTAGAGTTAGAGCCAAATCTTCATCATCGGCAGGATTAACGATTGCGGTTGCCACCATATCATAAGCGGGAGATAGAATGTAACCTTGCTCATTTGTTTTGATTATAGAGAAGTTTTTTAAGTGCATATCAGCATTCCCCGTTAAGAATGAAAACAACACTTGCTCAAAGAAATTTACCAAATCCAACCCCGGATTAGTGGAATGTTTCAAAAGAACTTTAGCAATCTGTTCATAAGACCCGTGATACTTGTTTTCTGTCATTCTTTCTGTCAATTGACACATATCCTCCATTAAAAGTTTTTGTCCTTTTATGCGGTCAATTCTCTTGGTGATGTAGGCAAGATTTCCTGATTGTAATCGTATCAAACTATGGGGTACCATTTTTATTTTTGCTATGGCTCCCAAGTGCATTGTTAGGTCTTCCACCTCCGGTAATTGATTAAAATTCTTAGTCGGTGGTTTTAATATATAATCTCCCCACAGACCAACTATTGTAAATCGTTTGGCTTCTCCCTTTTCACTTGGGGTTAATTCCAAAGATAATTTTGCTTGAACTCCCGTTAAAGTAGTTTGACTTTTCACCACTTGTAAAGCCAATTCTTCCATTTGGTTTTCTGTATAAGGTAATTCAGGAGGAGTAGATTGTCCAAATATTTTTTTACAACAAGAAGGATGAAAATCTACTTCTTTTTCAGATAATGTTTCGTAACAATAGAGACATTTTTTCATAGTTCTTCATTATTTAATGGATGGACACTAACGGCTCCTATACAATCTTTACAACAAGCCATTAAAAGACCCATTCTATCTCGTGGGTTTAGTTTCCAATTGTTTTGAGCAATATCTAGCAACCATCCTTCGGGTATAAGACCATCAAAAAAAGGGAACAAGATTTTACTCGTATAAGGTTGTTCTTTTAGTGGCAGGGTCAAACTAATAGGGTCAGGATTTGAAGATTTCAAATAAGAACTATCATAGTTAAAATGATATCCATTTTCATCTTCTACCAACCACCCCGCAGTTGTATCATATATTTTTATTTCAGCCTTTCTCATCTTCCTCTACTATTAGTTGAACAGCTCCTACCTTATATCCAAATAATTTTAACACCTGATTTACTTTGTCTAATCGCAGTGATTCTTTACCTTGTTCCAATTCTCTTAGGAATCGAAGACCTACACCTGCTTTCTCTGCCAATTCAGGTTGAGTTAATTTAGCGGAGGTTCTTTTTTGTTTTACAAACTTACTTAATTCCATAATATGCACCTTTTCGGGTATAAAAATAAGGATATATTTTTAATTTATACCCTTTAAGGTGTAAATTTATTTTTCCAAGAGATAATATACCACAAAGGGTATAATAAAAAGAGAATTTTTTGATATGATAAGAAAACGCGGTTTTTTTATCAAAGCAACTTTGGTCTGTAAAAAAATGGATTTTTCTTTACAAATAAAAACAGAAAACCCGACACTTTCGTATCGGGTTTTCATTTGCTCCCCCTCTTGGGCTCGAACCAAGGACCCTCTGATTAACAGTCAGATGCTCTAACCAACTGAGCTAAGGAGGAAACTGTATATTGTATATTAGTTTTAAGAACTTTTTATTTGCTATGGTTTAATTTATCGGCTTAGCGGTTGCAAATATAAGGCGTTTTTTAATTTATGCAAATAAAATTAATGAATTTTTTTAAAAAAATTATTTTCCAAATAATGCTTTATAAATGTCATTTCCATTTGCAAAGAGTAACAAAGAGATAAGTAAAACAATACCAATTGTTTGTGCTTTTTCTAAAAATTTATCGCTAGGTTTTTTACCCGAAATCATTTCATAGATTAAAAACAACACATGTCCTCCATCAAGCGCTGGAATAGGTAATAAATTCATAACACCCAACATGATCGAAAGAAGTGCAGTGATGTTCCAAAAATCAAACCAACTCCAAGAAGCTGGAAACACATTAAAGATTGCTCCAAATCCTCCCACTCCTTTATATGCTCCTGTACTCGGATTGAAAATAAGTTTCAGTTGTTTCCAATAATTTCCTAATTGAGTCACGCCTTTATCTAAACCAATAGGAACAGCCTCAAAAAAGCCATAATGAACTTTGCTGAATTTATAATATCCTAGTTTTTCTAAATTATCTTCTTTCAAGGCTCCAGCAATAACACCAAGTTTCCCTTTATTAGTAACTGTTACTTGAACAGGCGTTTCTTTGTCATTTCGGAGTACAATTGCTGGAATTGTTTTGCTTTTATTTGTTTCTAAGATAGAAGAAGCTTCATCAAAATATTTTATTTTTTGACCGTTTAAAGACAAGACAATATCTTTTGTTTTAAGATTATTTTTATTTGGTGAATCACTAGCAAAACCGCCAATTACAAATGGCATTCGTAACGAAATCAAACTTTTTTTATCCGCATCGATAAATTTTCCAATAAAATTGTTAGGAAGAAAAATGGTTTTTGGTTCTCCATTTCTGTCAACCACAACTTTTTTGGATGTAAGGATATCCATATTAATCGCTGGAACAAACGTTGTTATTTTTTTATCATCAATTGAAATTAATTTATCACCTGTTTTAAGTCCTGCTTTTTCAAGTTCGATATTATTTACCTCAATACCATCTTTAACGTCTTTGTTTTCAATGTAATAATCTCCAAAAACATAAGAAATACCAATGTATATGATAAAAGCAAGAATAAAGTTTACAATAACGCCACCAAGCATAATGATTAAGCGTTGCCAAGCAGGTTTTGAACGAAATTCCCATGGCTGGGGTTCTCCTTTCATTTGTTCGGTGTCCATGCTCTCGTCAATCATTCCGGCTATTTTTACATATCCTCCCAAAGGCAACCATCCAATTCCATATTCCGTTTCACCAATTTTCTTTTTAAATAAAGAAAACTTAATGTCAAAAAATAAATAAAACTTTTCAACTTTAGTTTTAAAAAGTTTAGAGGGAATAAAGTGCCCTAATTCGTGAAGAATAATAAGGATTGATAAGCTCAAAAGAAACTGAGCGAGTTTAATTGCAAATTCCATTTTTGTGATTCTGTCTTGTTATAAAAAAGCAAAAGTAAGGTTTTCGCCTTACTTTTTACTAAATATATTGTTTATGCCTAATTTTTTATAATTTTTTTATGAAATGTTCCTTGAGAGGTCTGAATTTCAGCATATAAAACGCCAGCAGAAAGTGAAGCAACTGAAAAATCTAAAGCATTACTTTCTAAAACCAATTGTCCGATGTTGTTAAAAAGACGAACATTTTCTATTTCAATAGTAGAAGGCATTTGAATGTGTACTCCATCAGTTACCGGATTCGGATAGATTGCAATTGCTTTTTCTATTTCGAAAGTATCGTTGCCTAAAGTTACCGTATTGTTTTTAGATATAATGTCTTTTTCTGGGTCAAATTCTACGCCAGTAATTGCAAATGGTACGGAAACAATAATTTCTTGATTGTTGAAGGTGTTGTTAATCGTTGTGTCAAAGGTTTGTCCGCCAGCACCTGTGAATCGTATAGGCAATGGCATTTCGAAATAACTCACGGATGCGTGTGATTGCGTTTGATTTACCACAACTTTAGCTTGTCCTGTTCCCCAATTTTGAGCCGTAATCGTGTAAGTAGGATAGCCTTGATTGTAAATCCAGTCGTTAAAAAATTCGGTTAAGTCACCTCCAAAAGCGGTTTCCATGTGTCCTTTAAAATCGGTAGTCAACGCATACTTATAAGCCAAATTAGTATCTGCTAAATAGGCTCTCATACCTTGAAAGAAATTAGTATCACCCAATTTTAATCTAAGCATATTAAGCACCATTGCTCCTTTGTTGTAGGTTAGTCTGGAGCTAAAAATTCTATTTACATTGGTTGCTTCAGTATCGGTTAGATAAACAGCGCCTCCTGGTTGCGTAGTGATGTAGTCAATCATATTGGTTTTGTCATTAATAAATGCGGCATTACCATCAAAGTTTTCAATGGTTAAACTAGCCAAATAGGTAGCAAAACTTTCGTTGAGCCAAATATCTTTCCAAGTACCGCAGGTGATTTTGTCGCCAAACCATTGGTGTGCCATTTCATGAGCAATCAAGCTTCTTTCAAAATTGTTCATAAAAGATACGGTAGTATGTTCCATTCCGCCTCCCCAACCAAATTGAGCGTGACCATATTTTTCATTGTGAAAAGGATATAATTCGAACAAATTACTATACAGATTCAAAATTAAAGGGGTTTGATCTAGTTGTGTTTGAACGGTAGCATCAAAATTTTCAGGATATACGTAATTCACAATTGGATATGTATTCGGAATGGTTCCAGCAGACTGCGTATAAACGGTATAATTGGTAACCGCCATGCAAATTAGATAAGCCGGAATTGGGTATCCGTGATGAAAATGCGTTGTTTTGTTTGTGCCATTCGTTACAGGCGCTTCAGGTTCAATACCGTTGGATACTGCGATATATTGAGAAGGTGCTGTGATGTAAACGTCTATACTATTGACTTTATCATTTAAATCTTGTTTACATGGCCACCAATCGCGTGCGCCAAAAGGTTCAGATAATGTGTATAATGTATGGCTTCCATTTAATCGAACTTGGGTAGTAAATGCATTAAAACCATTTAAAGGAGGTGCACCAGAATAGGTGATTTCAACACTTGCTGAAGATCCTGTAAGTTGTGTTGTTGGGAGCGTGATGACTAATTCATTATTTCCATTTTGAACAAAAGTTAGATTCTGATTGTTTTGAGTTACAGCACTTACACTAAGCTCGTTTGCCAAGTCAAATGTAATCGTATTCATGTTAGAAAGTGCGGTGAACGTAGTAGTCACGGTACCTGATATAAAATAAATTGCTGGGTCTACCGTGAATTCAAGCTTGTGATAGGTAATATCATAATTTTGGGTGTTTGGATTCAAAGTAACATTCATTTTATGTGAGGCACTTTGTTTTTCAAAACAAACTATTTTTTTTAGCGTTTCTTGAGAGTTTTGAGCCCAATTACAAGTTCCAATAAACAATAAGATGAGGTAGTAAAAATTTTTCATAACGGAGGATTTTTTTGCTAAAGTACTAAATTAATGTAAAGAAGGTTTTTGTTCTACATAAGGAACTACAAATTAATGAATTATTAAGGAAGACATTCTTTGTTAGAATCGTGAATAAATAGAAAGCAATTTCATAAATTTGCAATCCTATTAAATTTTAAATCATGTTACAGATAGCGGTTATTAGAGAAAATCAAGAGAAAGTAATAGCAGCACTAGCCAAAAGAAATATGGATGCTAGAGTGCTTGTTGAAGAAGTCGTTCAATTGGATGAAAATAGAAGAACAACTCAAGTGGAATTAGATAACACTCTTGCAGAATCCAATAAGCTTTCTAAAGACATCGGAGAACTGATGAAAAATGGCGAAAAAGCTAAGGCTGACATTTTAAAACAAAAAACAGTTTCTCTTAAAGAAAGAAGTAAAGAATTATCGGACAAACTCGACGAATTCACCAAAGAGTTGACCGAAAAAATGTATTTGTTACCCAATACACCTACTGACATCGTTCCAGAGGGAAAGTCAGCCGAGGATAATTTGAATGTATACCAAGAAGGAGAAGTGCCTCAATTGTTTGAAGGAGCGTTAGCTCATTGGGATTTGATTAAAAAATACGATATTATAGATTTTGAATTGGGAACTAAAATCACAGCGCCTGGTTTTCCAATTTACAAAGGGAAAGGAGCTAAATTGCAACGTGCGTTGATTTCTTATTTTTTGGATAAAAATATTGATGCAGGATATACGGAATTTCAAGTACCTCACTTAGTCAATGAAGCTTCGGCTTATGGAACGGGACAATTGCCCGACAAAGAGGGACAAATGTATCATGATGCTAAAGATAATTTATATTTAATTCCAACTGCTGAGGTTCCGGTAACTAATATTTTTAGAGATGTCATTTTGCAGGAAAATGAGTTGCCTGTTTTATGTACTGGATATACGCCATGTTTTAGAAGAGAAGCAGGGTCATGGGGTGCTCATGTTCGTGGGTTAAATCGTTTGCATCAATTTGATAAGGTGGAAATCGTTCGTGTGGAACATCCTGAAAAATCCTATGAAGCTTTAGACGCTATGGTAGAGCATGTAAAAACGATTATGCGAGAATTAAAATTACCTTTCAGGGTTTTGCGTTTGTGTGGTGGGGATATGGGATTTGCTTCTGCACTTACGTATGATTTTGAAGTTTACTCAACCGCACAACAACGTTGGTTGGAGATTTCTTCCGTATCAAATTTTGAAACCTACCAAGCCAATCGTTTGAAATTACGATTCAAAGGAAAAGACGGTAAGACACAATTAGCACACACTTTAAACGGAAGTTCGTTAGCGCTTCCAAGAGTCATGGCAGGAATCCTAGAAAACTATCAAACGCCAGAAGGAATTGTGATTCCTGAAGTGTTGAGAAAGTACACAGGATTTGATATAATAAATTAAAAAGTTAATCTTACTATAAATAATGTACTATAGTAACACAAAATGTGTTATTTTAGTACATTGTTTTTTATAAATCACCGATGAAAAAGATTTTCTCTGTTTTGTTTTTCCTCTTTCTAACTTCTTTTGTTCGAGCACAATCGGAACAATTGGCGCAAAATTATTTTGATAGAGGAGAATTTGAAAAAGCGTTAGTAAGTTATGAAGCGTTGTCAAAAGCCCAACCCACAAACCTTTCTTATTCGCTTAAAATGGCGGAATGTTACCAACAATTGTCGCAATTTGATAAGTCTGAAAAGCTTTTACAAGATTTGTATGATAAGTACAAACAAAGTAATTTCTTAGTAGAATTAGGGTACAATTTTCAATTGCAAAAAAATCTCGATAAAGCCAAAAAATACTTTGACCAAGCGGTTGATAGAATAAAGAAAAACTCCAATGAAGTCTATCAGGTTGCGTATGCTTTTGAACACAAAACATTGGTTGATTATGCGTTGCAGTCCTATCAAACGGCACTTTCTTTGGATTCTAAATTTAATTTTAATTTTCAAATGGCCGTTTTATATGGTCAAAAAGGAGACGTCGATACGATGATAGATTTGTTTTTGAATGAATCGTTTAGAAATCCACAGAATTTGGTCATTATTCAAAGTCAGTTGTCGCGATTTATGATTGAAGACACAACCACATCCTTTAACGAGACTTTAAAAAAAGCGCTTTTGCTTCGCATACAGAAATCACAAGATATTTTTTGGAATGAGTTTTTAAGTTGGTTTTTTGTACAACTCAAAGAATACGGAAAAGCCTTTGTACAACAAAAAGCCATTTACAAACGAAATCCTGAATCTTTTTCAAATATTATAAATCTAGGGCAATTGGCTATCGCAGAAAATGATTCAACCAACGCTGTAGAAATATTGAGTTTTGTTTTAGAAAACACAAGCGATTTGGATTTACAAATCCAATGCCATTCGTATTTGATGGATATGAAAATAAAAAAAGCGACCGCTGCGGAGTATCCATCGCTAAGTCAAGAATTAGATCTTTTAATAAAAAAATATGGTGTTTCTCCCTATTCTTTGTCGTTACTCAAATTGAAAGCTCATTTTTTAGCCTTTTATTTAAAACGACCTGAAGAAGGTAAAGAAATTTTAAAAAATGCGCTTGAAATACCTATTAATAGAGAGCAGATAGCTTATGTAAAAATGGAACTCGCAGATATTTTGCTTTTTGAGGAAAAATTTAATCAGGCGTTAATTTATTATTCTCAAATAGAATCTGAAGGAAATAATAGTCCGATGGGACAGGAAGCTAATTTAAAAATTGCAAAAACTAGTTATTATAGAGGCGACTTTAAATGGGCAAATCATCAATTGGAAGTACTTAAATCGGCATCTACTCAATTAATTGCAAATGATGCCCTTGATTTATTTTTATTAATTTCTGACAATACGGTTGAAGATTCGACACAAGTAGCCTTAAAAAAGTTTTCAAGAGCTGATTTTCTTTTATTTCAAGATAAAAAACAAGATGCACTGGCTGCTTTTCAAGCTATATTAAAAGAAAATAAAGGGGATGCCATAGAACCTGTTACCCTTTTGAGAATAGGTAAAATTTATGAAAGCAAGGGCGACACAACATCGGCATTGGTAAGTTACAAACAAATTATTGACAATTTTAAAGAATGTATTTATATAGATGAAGCGTTGTTTTACTCGGCAGAATTGTATTATCAAACCAATGATTTTGATAAAGCCAATCCCTTGTATGAGGAACTAATTACCAAACATGAGGACAGTATTTACTATGTCACGGCACAAAAGAGATATCGTAAGTTGCGGGGTGATAAAGAAATATAAGCAATCTCAATTTCAAAAATCAAAAATCAGCAATCAAAATTCATATGATTTTATATAACGTAACTATAAATATTCACGAAAGTGTACACGACCAATGGATGCATTGGATGCAAACCAAACATATCAACGAGGTTTTAGCCACGGGTAAGTTTAGCTCTGCCAGAATGGTAAAAGTTTTGGTTGAAGAAGAAATGGGAGGAATTACCTATGCCATTCAATATACAACCGATAGCAAAGAAACGTTACAGCGCTATTATGATGAAGATGCCCCCCGATTACGAGAGGAAGGCGCTCGTCTTTTTGGCGACAAAATGCTAGCTTTTAGAACCGAGTTGGAATTTGTTTCCGAGTTTTTTCAGACAAATTAGAACACATCATGGAAATTTGATTTCAGACCAAGGAAGAAAGCAACAAACAACAACAGGAAGCTTTTTTAAAACTATCAGGTGTGGAGCGTGTTTATGCTTTTTGGCGTTTAATGGAACCAGTGAATCGATTTTTTGGAAAAAAATAAAATAGTTATTCATAAGTATAATTTTGTAATTTAAATAAAACACTGCTTTGCGGTTTTGCGACGTTGCGAGAATTAAATAATAGAAACTGAAAACACATTCAGCATTAATGGAAAAAGTAAAAGCCAAAAAACACCTCGGACAACATTTTCTAACGGATGAAACCATCGCCCAAAATATCGCCGATACCCTTGATTTAAAAGGATATGATAATGTGCTTGAAATTGGTCCTGGAATGGGGGTTTTAACAAAATATTTATTAGAAAAACCCATAAAAACCTATGTTATCGAAATTGATTCAGAGTCGGTGAATTATTTAGAACGTCATTATCCAAAATTGCATGGAAAGATTATTTCCAAAGATTTTTTGAAGTATGATATTAATGAGGTCTTTAAAGGTGCCTCTTTGGCTATTATTGGAAATTTTCCCTACAATATTTCTTCTCAGATTGTTTTTAAAACGTTAGAACTCCGTCATCAAATTCCAGAATTCTCAGGCATGTTTCAAAAAGAAGTTGCCGAGCGAATTTGTTCCAAAAAAGGAAATAAAGTCTATGGAATTTTGTCTGTTTTAACACAGGCTTTTTATGAGGCTGAATATTTATTTACAGTGCATGAAAATGTGTTTAATCCACCTCCAAAAGTAAAATCGGGGGTGATGCGACTCAAAAGGAAAGCTGACTTTACTTTGCCTTGCAATGAGAAGCTTTTTTTTACGGTGGTAAAGACTGCTTTTCAGCAAAGAAGAAAAACACTAAGAAATGGTTTAAAATCATTAAATTTGCACGATAATTTGAAAGAAGAAGCTATTTTTGATCTTCGTCCCGAACAATTATCAGTAGAAGATTTTATCGAAATCACCAAAAAAATAGAGGCTTATGCGGTTTAATATCAGCAAAGAACTTTTAGATCAAATACAAGAACTCATTCATCAAAGAAATGACAAAGACTTAGAGCTTTTGTTGAATGATTTACACTACGCTGATATTGCCGAAATTTTTGACGAAATAGCCATAGAAGAAGCCATTTATATCTTCAAAATACTCGATAGTGAAATCACAGCAGACATCCTGAAAGAATTGGAAGAGGATGTTCGTGAAAAAATATTACATGGCCTTTCTCCAAAAGAAATTGCAGAAGAACTAGACGAATTAGACACCGACGATGCTGCCGATATTATTGCCGAACTTTCGCAGAGTAAAAAAGCAGAAGTAATCTCTGAACTTGAAGATGTTGAACACGCTAAAGACATCGTTGATCTTTTGCGTTATGATGAGAATACGGCTGGAGGATTAATGGGGAAAGAATTGGTTAAAGTCAATGAAAACTGGAATGTCCTTACCTGTGTTAAAGAAATGCGAAGTCAGGCCGAACACGTAACTCGGGTGCATTCTATATATGTTGTAGATGATGACAATCGACTAAAAGGTAGACTTTCATTAAAAGACCTTTTAACTACTTCAACAAAAACCCCAATAAGCGAGGTGTATATTAAGAAAGTCGACTTTGTACGAGTGGATGATTCTAATGTTGAAGTTGCCCGAATAATGCAAAAATACGACCTAGAGGCAATTCCTGTTGTAGACGAATTAGGCCGCTTGGTAGGCCGCGTAACTATTGATGACATTGTAGACGTTATCAAAGAAGAAGCAGATAAAGATTACCAAATGGCTGCGGGGATTACACAAGATGTAGAAGCTGGGGATAGCGTTTTTGAATTAATAAAAGCGCGCTTGCCATGGCTTTTAATTGGAATGGTGATAGAAATCGTAGCTTCTTTTGTATTGAAAGATAACGAATCAGCGTTTAAACAATATTCTACATTAATTATTTTTGTGCCTTTATTATCAGCAACAGCAGGTAATATTGGGGTACAAGCGTCTGCGATTGTGGTACAAGGATTAGCGAATGGCTCGTTAAAAGAATTTAGTAAAAACTATTTCAAGAAAGAATTGGTTGTAGCAATGATTTCAGGAATTACCATTTCATTGTTTTTACTTTCATTTCATTCAATTGTGTATGGACAATATCATGTGGGTATAGCCATTTCTATTTCGATTATCGTTGTTATTATGTTTGCAGCGATGTTGGGTACAGTCGTTCCTTTGTTTCTTCATAAAAACAAAATCGATCCCGCCATTGCTACAGGACCATTTATTACTACCACAAATGACGTGTTTGGAATTTTGCTCTATTTTGCTATAGCTAGATTGATATTAGGGTTGTAAAATTTGGATATTTTGAAATTTTGTCAAATCTGATTTATACCGTGACAAACGAATGAAATTCTTTTATACTTAAAAAATGAAACCTTCTAAAATTAAAATCCTTCATATCGACAGCAATCATCCTTTGCTTTGGGAGCAATTGGAACAAGCGGGTTTTAAAAATGAGGCTGATTTTACCGCTACTAAAGAAACAATAGAAGCTAAAATTCAACAGTATCATGGTATTGTTATTCGTTCACGATTCAAAATTGATAAGACCTTTCTGGATAAAGCCACACAATTACGATTTATTGCTCGTGTAGGTGCTGGATTAGAAAGTATCGATTGTGACTATGCTCAAACGAAAGGAATTCAATTAATTGCAGCTCCTGAAGGAAATCGAAATGCGGTTGGCGAACATGCCTTGGGGATGTTACTTTCGTTAATGAATAAATTAAATCGTGCTGATCGTATGGTTCGTCAAGGGCATTGGATTCGTGAAGGGAATCGTGGGTATGAGTTGGAAGGAAAAACGGTAGGAATCATCGGGTATGGGAATATGGGAAAATCATTTGCCAAAAAACTACGTGGGTTTGATGTACGAGTCCTTTGTTATGACATTCAAGAACAGGTTGGTGATGCCAATGCCACACAAGTTTCCTTAGAAGAGCTACAACAACAAGTAGATGTCTTGAGTTTACACATTCCTTGGACCCCAGAAACAGATAAAATGCTACAAAAAGACTTTATAAATGCCTTTGCCAAACCGTTTTGGTTTATTAATACTTCTCGAGGGAAAAATGTAGTTACCGCCGATTTAGTAGACGCATTACAGTCTGGTAAAATTCTCGGAGCGGGATTGGATGTTTTAGAATATGAGAAATTGTCTTTTGAAAATTTGTTTCTTGATCAAGAAAAGCCCATAGCGTTTCAGGTTTTGTTAGAATCAGAAAATGTCTTACTTACTCCGCATATAGCAGGTTGGACCTATGAAAGTCACGAGAAATTGTCTCAAACCATAGTCGATAAGATTTGTAAAATAGACTTCTAAATTACTTTTTTTCAAGTTTTCGTTCGAGTTCCGCTTGAAATTCTTCCATTACGGGTTTCATGGTGCTTTCTGGAATATCAGCAATGCGAATGTACATCAATCCATCGATGGCATTGTTGAATAAAGGGTCGACGTTGAAGGCGACTAATCGAGCGTTTTGTTTGATGTATTTTTTTATTAACACAGGAAGTCTTAAGTTTCCAGGTTCTAATTCGTCGATGATTTTGTCAAATTTGTTCAAATCCGCTTCGGCTTCATCAAAAATGAAGTCTTTGTCGGCATCTTTTAATTTTACTTTAAATTCTTTTTTAGGGTGAACATATTGTGCGATGTAAGGATCGTAATAATTCGATTTCATAAACTCAATCATTAAGGATTTAGAAAAATCGGTAAATTGATTGCTAATACTTACACCACCTAATAGGAATTTATGTTCGGGATAGCGCAGGGTAGTATGAATGATTCCGCGCCATAACAAGAATAAAGGCATCGGTTTTTGTTGGTATTCTTTTACGATAAAAGCCCGACCCATTTCGATGGATTGCTTCATCATGTCATACAATTCTGATTCAAATCGGAATAAATCATTTAAATAGAACCCTTCCATACCATATTTTGGAAAGATTTCAGAACCTAGTCCCATTCTATAGGCTCCTGCCACTTGTTTGGTGTCTTCATCCCACAAAAACATGTGATGGTAATAATTGTCGTATTTGTCTAAATCGATAGATTCATTAGTTCCTTCTCCAACTTCTCGAAACGTGATTTCTCTTAATCGTCCAATTTCGTGAAGAATATTTGGGATGTCTTTTGCTTCCGTAAAGAATACTTCATAGTTTTTGCTTTGAAAAAATCTAGAATCTGTTTTTCTAAGTTTTTCAACTTCAGCAATCATTTTGTCTTTACAAGCAGGGGTTGCTATTTTTTTTGGATTTTTTTGAGTTTTTAAATTAGGAACCGATAGTATTTTGTTTTCCTCATTAAAAGAATTGGCCAACATGTAGGTTTTTTTTCTCAAAAATTCGCAGTACTCTTCAAGAGTAGTATGTTCATTTTGTTCTGCTACAGAAATCGGTTTACCAATTCGGACTTTAATCACTCTTCTTTTTTGAGTGAGTAATTCCGAAGGGAGCTTAGCAGTTCTTAAGGTGTCGCTAATTTTTGAAAGTAAGTAAAATAGCTTGCTGTTTTGTGCGTGAAAATAAATCGGAACAACGGGAACTTGAGCTTTCCGAATGACTTTCATGGCACCTTCTTCCCAAGCTTTATCCACAATTAATTTTCCATCTTTGTATGTAGAGACTTCTCCAGCAGGGAACATCCCTAAGGGTTTTCCATCGCTCAAGTGACGCAAGGTTTCTTTTATTCCAATCACACTTGATTTGGCATCCTTGTGGTTTTCAAAAGGATTGACAGGCATGATGTAGGGCTTCATAGGTTCGATTCTATGAAGTAAGAAATTAGCAATAATTTTAAAATTTGGTTCTCTTTCGAGCATTAATTTTAACAACAATATGCCATCAATTCCTCCTAGAGGATGGTTTGAAATGGTAATATAAGGGCCTTCTTTTGGAAGGCGTTTCAAATCTTCTTCAGGAATCTCAAATTTAATTTGAAATTCGTCCAAAATAGCATTAAGAAATTCTAACTCGCTCAAATGTTTATTTCGGTCGTAGATTTTATTAAGCGTAGAAATCTTGAGCACTTTCATAAGCAACCAGCCTGAGAAAGTTCCTAAAACGCCGTATTTATCTGTATTTATTGCCTTTGCAACTTCTTTTGCAGTGACTAAACCCATTTGGTATTTGTTTTTTGAGCAAGTAACAAAGATACTAATTCTAATCAATTAACCTTAAAAAGATATTAACAGCCCTTTTAGGTTGTTAAACTTTTACTATTTTTTGAAAAGCACGTCTTTGATTTTAAGTCATTTTGTTACATTTGGAAAAACAAAAAAAAATGAGAATTATTTCCTATAATGTTAATGGCATTAGAGCAGCCATAAGTAAGGGTTTTTTAGATTGGTTGAAGCAAGCCAATCCCGATGTGATTTGTTTACAAGAAATTAAAGCTACAGAAGATCAAATCCCTACAGAGGAAATAACGGCTGCAGGATACCCTTTTCAGTATTATTATTCTGCCAATAAAAAAGGATACAGTGGTGTGGCTATTTTGTCAAAAATAGAACCCAAAAGTATTGTGTTTGGAACAGGAATTGACCATATGGATTTTGAAGGTAGAAATTTACGTGTCGATTTTGAAGATTTGTCTGTTATGAGTTTGTATTTACCTTCTGGAACCAACTTGGATAGACTTGACCATAAGTTTAAATATATGGCCGATTTTCAAGACTATGTTAACGAATTAAAAACAACCCTTCCAAATTTAATCATTTGTGGTGATTACAACATTTGTCATCAAGCGATTGATATTCACGATCCCGTTAGAAACGCTACTATTTCGGGTTTTTTGCCAGAGGAGCGCGTTTGGTTGGACGCCTTTATGAAATCAGGATTCATCGATAGTTTTAGACATTTTAACAAAGAACCGCACCAATATTCATGGTGGAGCTACAGAGCAGGAGCTCGTGGTAACAATAAAGGCTGGCGCATCGATTATAACTTGGTTAGCGAAAACTTAAAAGACAGAATGACTAGGGCGTTGATATTACCAGAAGCCAAACATTCTGATCACTGTCCTATTGTAGTAGAGATAGAATAAGTTGTCAATAACAATGTCAATAACAAAAAAAGAAAAGGTTGAAAAATAACTTTTGAAATTCTACTTTTGAAAGAATACTAAAAATAAAAATAATGATTAAAAAAATTTCCTTTAGTTTATTAGTCTTAGCATTGTCTACATCATGTGTTTCTAAGAAGATTTATAATGACCTAGAAAATAAGTATGCCGATTTAAAAAAAGAAAATAGAAAGCTATCAGATGATTTGGATGCGCTAACGAAATCCAAAAATCAATTGGATACCGATGCGGCAAAGCTTAAAGCAGAATATGATAAATTAAAAGCAGAACACGATAAACTTGTGGCTGATTATAATGCAACCGATAAAAGTTTAAAGACCTTACAAGCTTCCTATAATGCATTAGAAAAAGACAGTAATGAAGCCTTGGCTGCTAATGTTAATAAAAATAGAGAGCTTTTGGCGAAACTTGAAGCCAAAGAAAAATCGCTTGCTGCAGAACAGGAACGATTGAATAAATTGAAAGCTGATTTGGAAGCCAGTTCTAAAAGACTTAGCGAGCTTGAAGCCTATATTGCTGCTAAAGATGCAAACATGAAAAAATTAAAAGAAACGCTCATGAAATCTTTGAAAGCGTTTGATGGTAAAGGATTGACAGTTCATGAGAAAGACGGAAAAGTATATGTTTCTATGGAGAATAAACTTTTATTTCAAACGGGGAGTTGGTCAGTAAATGCAGAAGGAAGAACAGCAGTTATAGAAGTTGGAAAAGTATTAGCTCAAAATCCTGATTTATCGGTCTTAATTGAAGGACATACAGATGATGCTAAAATCACAGGTTCAATTGGTGGAGGCATAGAAAACAACTGGGATCTATCTACTAAAAGAGCTACAGCCATTGTAAATATTCTTTCTGAAAACAAAGGAGTTAATAAACAAAATTTAACGGCTGCCGGGCGAGGAGAATATGCGCCAATCATGTCCAATGATACACCAGAAGGAAAAGCTAAAAACAGAAGAATTGAAATTATTCTTACTCCAAAATTGGATGAGATTTCAAAAATGTTGAATGATTTATAAAATAGGTCAATAATAATAAAAAGGTTCTAATCGTTATTAGAACCTTTTTTGTTTAT
Source organism: Flavobacterium aciduliphilum (assembly GCF_003268855.1). Taxonomy (GTDB): domain Bacteria; phylum Bacteroidota; class Bacteroidia; order Flavobacteriales; family Flavobacteriaceae; genus Flavobacterium; species Flavobacterium aciduliphilum. Next base: position 66,995 of record NZ_QLSZ01000004.1, on the reverse strand, counting down.
ATTCAATTTAATACCATTGAAAATAACGTTTTCGTTAGTTTATATTTTTCTTAACTATCATTTTTGTTAATATTTTTCAAAATTTACTTAATTTTGGCTCAATTATGAGAATAATCACCTTTTTTCTGTTTTTGAGTTTTCTTTTGCTGGGGGGGGGCAAAGAGTATTCATATGCGTCTGAAAATCAGTCTAAAAAAGGTTGTGAGTCGTTTCAAGATTTTCTTAAGAAAGGACAAATAAAAACGGTTAATGAAAATCATTCTTTCACTTTAATTGAAGATACCGATATTGATATAGAGGAAGAATGTCATACTTCTTCAGGAGATAGAGAACAAAATCTGAATTCATTTTTTTCAGGAAAGTACGAATTATTTTATTTACGATATTATTTGCTTTCTAAAAAAATAACATTAAGTTATTATCGCAATAGAATTAAAGTAATTCTTTTAATAATTGAGTGCTCATGTCCTTTATATCTCACTCAAAGAGTTCTAAGAATTTGATATAAACGATATTGGTTTCAAAATAGATCATTTGTACAAATATAATTTCAATGCATTAGATTATTGAAATTTTAGTGTTACTAATGTTATCCAATCTTAAAAAATAAATCGCATAATTTCCATTTTAATCATGAAAAGAAAAGTCGTGTTTACAGGCTTAATTGCCTTATTAAGCTTAATAAGCTGTAACAACAAGAAAGAAGAAAAAGAAGAAGCTATAACATACACTGTTACTAATCCTGTAGTTGTAGATACTTCTTTCACTAAGGAGTATGTTTCACAAATACGATCTGTTCGAAACATTGAGATTCGTGCTCAAGAAAAAGGATTTCTACAAAATATTTATGTAGATGAAGGGCAGTATGTAAGTGTAGGGCAATTGTTGTTTAAAATTATGCCTAAAATTTACGAAGCCGAATTATTAAAAGCGCAATCTGAGGCACAGGCAGCTCAAATAGAATTACAAAACGCTAAAATGCTAGCGGATAAAAACGTAGTTTCTAAAAGTGAGCAAGCTATGGCTCAAGCCAAATATGAACAAGCCAAAGCTGAAGTAGCTTTGGCAAAAGTGCATTTATCATTTACTGAAATTAGGGCTCCATTTTCGGGGACTATAGATAGATTACCTAAAAAACTAGGAAGTTTGATTGATGAAGGAGAACTTTTAACAACCTTATCCGATAACAGTAAAATGTTTGCTTATTTTAATGTTTCTGAGCCGGAGTATATTAATTATCAGCAAAATGTTAAAGATAGAGCCGATAATGTTGTGAATTTACTTTTGGCTAATGGCAAACAATTAAAGTATAAAGGAAAAGTTGAAGTAATAGAAAGTGAATTTGACAATGAAACAGGAAATATTGCTTTTAGGGCTAGTTTTCCAAATAATGATAAATTGCTAAAAAATGGAGAAACCGGTCAGGTACTTATGAAAGTTCCAATGCATAAGGCTTTGGTAATACCACAAAAAGCAACTTATGAGATTCAAGATAAGAAATTTGTTTTTGTGGTTGATAAAAATAATATTTTAAAATCCAGAGAAATAACAATAAAAGGAGAAATGCCCGATTTATATGTTATAAATTCTGGAATATCTGTTGATGATAAAATTCTGCTTGATGGTATTCAAAAAGCGAATGACAATGACAAAATTAAGTATGATTATCTAGAACCTAAAAAGGTAATAGCGAGTTTGAGATTGAAAGCAGAATAATCCAAAAAGTAAAGAAAAATGTTTAATAAATTTATTCAAAGACCTGTATTATCGATTGTAATATCGTTAATTATAGTTTTTCTAGGAATACTTGCAATGGTTGGTTTGCCAGTAACGCAGTTTCCTTCTATATCTCCACCAAAAGTAAATATTACAGCTGATTATCCTGGTGCAAACGGAGAGTTAATGGTGAAGGCTGTAGTTATTCCACTTGAGAGAGCCATAAACGGTGTGCCAGGGATGAAGTACATCACCTCTGATGCTGGTAATGATGGTGAAGCTTCCGTTCAAGTGGTTTTTAACTTGGGAACTGATCCCAATCAAGCGGCGATTAATATTCAAAACCGTGTTGCATCTGTAATTAATAAACTTCCTCCATTAGTAGTAAGGGAAGGTTTGAAAATTACCCGTGAAGAGCCAAACATGTTGTTGTATATTAATTTGTTTAGTGATGAGAAAGGTACCGATCAAAAGTTTCTTTTTAACTATGCTGATATCAATATTCTCTCCGATTTAAAACGTGTTAATGGGGTAGGGTTTGCCGATATTTTAGGGAATCGTGAATATGCCATGCGTATTTGGTTGAAGCCTGATAGAATGTTGGCTTACAAGATTTCTGCCGATGAGGTAATGGAGTCGTTAAGCAATCAAAGTTTGGAAGCTTCTCCAGGTAAAACAGGGGAAAGCTCGGGTAAAAGATCACAAGCTTTCGAATATGTATTGAAATACAAAGGAAGATATACCAACAAGGAAGGTTATGAGAACATAGTAGTGCGCGCAAATTCTAATGGGGAATTACTTCGATTAAAAGATATTGCCGATGTGGAATTTGGAAGTTCTATGTATGATATTTATTCTAGTATAGACGGAAAACCTTCTGCTGCTATTACGGTTAAACAGTCTTATGGTAGTAATGCAAGTCAGGTAATTAAAGATGTTAAGTCTAAAATGGAAGAGATAAAAAAATCTTTTCCAAAAGGTATGGATTATGAAATAAGTTATGATGCTTCAAAATTCTTAGACGCTTCTATTGAAAAAGTAGTCCACACTCTTATTGAAGCCTTTATTTTGGTAGGTTTGGTTGTATTCTTATTTCTTGGAGATTGGCGTTCAACACTTATTCCTGCTATTGCAGTACCGGTTTCTTTGATAGGTACGTTTGCTTTTATGCAATTATTTGGCTTGAACATCAACTTAATTACACTTTTTGCTTTAGTACTTGCGATTGGGGTAGTAGTTGATGATGCCATCGTTGTAATTGAGGTAGTGCATGCTAAAATGGAGGAAGAACATCTCTCGGCTAGGAAAGCCACTAAAAAAGCCATGACAGAGATAGGTGGGGCAATTATAGCCATTACCTTCTTAATGGCTGCCGTATTTATTCCTGTTGCTTTCATGTCTGGACCTGTTGGTATTTTTTATCGTCAGTTCTCTATTACAATGGCAACTTCAATTATCCTTTCTGGTATTGTAGCTTTGACTTTGACTCCCGCACTGTGTGCTTTGATGTTAAAAAACACACATGGTGTTGCTAGACCTAAAAACTTAGTAATTAGATTTTTAGATGGATTTAATAATAAGTTTAATATTTTATCCTCTAAATATCAAAAGATACTGTCATTATTTATCAATAGAAGGTCGGTATCGTTAGGAATATTGCTATTATTCTGTACGGGAATATTTTTTATCAATAACAGCCTTCCATCAGGATTTATTCCAAGTGAGGATCAAGGGATGTTTTATGCCATTATTCAAACGCCTCCCGGATCTTCGTTAGAAAGAACCAATCAAATTGCTGAGAAACTTCAAAAAATTGCCGAAAAAATAGATGGTGTAAAAACGGTTTCGGCTCTTGCAGGATATGAAATATTAGCTGAAGGAACAGGGTCTAACACAGGAACCTGTTTGATTAATCTAAAAAGTTGGGAAGAGCGTCATGAAAATGTTGAGGAAATTATTAAAAAACTTGAGGAAGAATCTAAAAACATATCAGGTGCTACGATTGAGTATTTTCAGCCACCAGCCGTTCCTGGATACGGTGCTGCGGGAGGATTTGAAGTACGTCTTTTAGACAAGACAGGTTCAGGAGATTATAAGAAAATGGAAACGGTGAGTAAAGATTTTGTTCGCGAATTGAAAAAACGTCCAGAATTAACTTCGGTATTTACTTTCTATAGTGCTAGTTTCCCTCAATACATGTTGGATATAGATAATGATATTGCACAACAAAAAGGGGTTTCCATTGAGAATGCAATGAACACTCTGTCGACCTTGATAGGAAGTAATTACGAGACCAATTTCATCAAATACGACCGTCAATACAAAGTGATTGTTCAAGCATCACCGCAATACAGAGCACTTCCTGAAGATATTTTGAAATTGTATGTGAAAAATGACAAAGATGAAATGGTACCCTTTTCTTCTTTTATGAAGATGAGAAAAGTTTATGGTTTATCAGAAATCACTCGGCATAATATGTACAATGCCGCAGAGATTAGTGGTGCACCTGCTATTGGTTATAGTAGTGGTACTGCCATTGAAGTGGTTAAAGAAGTAGCAGAGAAGACTTTGCCAAGAGGATTTGGGATCGATTGGGCAGGTATTTCTGCCGATGAGGTTGCAAGAGGGAATGAAGCCATCTATATTTTCTTGATCTGTCTAGGATTTGTTTATTTGGTTCTTGCGGCACAATATGAAAGTTTTATTTTACCATTAGTAGTTATTTTATCCTTACCAGCCGGTATTTTTGGAGCATTTTTATTTTTAAAATTATTTGGCTTGGCGAACAATATTTATGCTCAAGTTGCCTTTGTAATGCTTATCGGATTGCTGGGTAAAAATGCCGTATTAATAGTTGAGTTTGCTGCCCAAAAGCACAGTCAAGGAGCGTCCGTGCTTAATGCTGCAATGCAAGGAGCGGCAGTACGTTTTAGACCTATTTTAATGACTTCTTTTGCTTTTATTGCAGGATTGATACCCTTAGCATTAGCATCTGATCCAGGTAAAATTGGAAATCGAACTTTAGGCTCAGCAGCAGCTGGAGGAATGCTTGTAGGTACCGTTTGTGGTGTGTTGATTATTCCAGGATTGTACTACATTTTTGGTAGGATTTCTGAAAGAACACAATTTATTAAAGACGAGGATGAAAATCCATTAACAGAACAGATTAATAATCATGAATAAATTCAAATTATATCAATTCATTATTTCGTTAGGGATAGGTCTAGCAGTTGTAAGTTGTAAGGCTCCTGCTATTGCGCCAAATCCTGTTAGTGCATCATTACCAGATTCGTATGCTAGTAGTAAGGATACTACCAACATGTCTATGACTCCTTGGAAAAACTTTTTTAAGGATAAAAACCTATCTGATTTGATCGATGTGGCTCTTAAAAACAATCAAGAATTGCTCATTACTTTGCAAGAGATTGAAATTGCTAAAAATGATATCAGAGTTAGAAAAGGTGCTTTATTACCTACCGTTGGAATAGGAGGAGGAACTGGAGTTGAAAAAGTAGGACGATATACCAGTCAAGGAGCCGGAGATGCTTCTACAGATATTACACCAGGAGAACCTGTGCCCGATGTTTTGAGAGATTACAATATGTCTTTTTATGCAAATTGGGAAGTTGATATTTGGAAGAAACTCAGAAATTCTAAAAAAGCAGCGGTAAATCGCTATTTGTCTACTGTTGAAGGAAAAAATTTTGTAATTACTAATCTTGTAGCTGAAGTAGCCAGTTCTTATTATGAATTGGTGGCTTTGGACAACCAATTAGAAATTGTTAGACAAAATATTAAGCTTCAGCAAAATGCTTTAGAGATTGTTAAAGTTCAAAAAGAAGCGGCTAGAGCAACTGAATTGGCTGTTCAAAAATTCCAAGCTGAAGTATTGTCTTCCCAAAATATGGAATACGAAATCCTACAGGAAATAAAGGAAACAGAAAATAAAATCAACTTCTTATTAGGAAGATACCCTCAAGTTATAAAAAGGGAAAAATCGACATTTATGAATTTAGTTCCTGAAACCGTAAATACAGGAATTCCTTCACAATTGTTAGCGAATCGTCCTGATATAAAACAAGCTGAATTGGAATTGGCAGCAGCTAAACTAGACGTAAAAGTAGCTCGTGCTGAATTTTATCCATCCTTAGATATCTCTGCTTCGCTTGGTTTTCAAGCGTTTAAACCTTCCTATTTGTTTACATTTCCTGAATCTTTATTATACTCTTTAGCGGGAGATATTGCAGGACCACTTATCAATAGAAATGCTATTAAAGCCGAATTCAAAAATGCCAACGCACGTCAGTTGCAGGCTTTGTATAACTACGAGAAAACTATTTTGAATGCGTATTTTGAAGTTTCTACTCAAATGGCTAAAGTATATAATCTAGATAAAAGTTATGCTTTAAAATCGAAACAAGTAGATGCCTTAAATAAAGCAATTGAATCATCGAACGATTTGTTTAAAGCAGCACGGGTTGACTACTTTGAAGTATTGATGACCCAACGTGATGTTTTAGCTGCACAACTCGAATTGATTGATGTCAAGAAAGAACAACTAAATGCCGTGGTTCATATTTATAGAAACCTTGGTGGTGGTTGGAAATAGAAAATAAAAGAAAAGGGTGTTTTTAAAACACCCTTTTCTTTTATACGGATACCGTGAGTTTATCAGGATTATATCCAATGTATGGAAGTTCAGTTTCATGGAAAGTCACGCCATAGGATTCAAGTTCTTTAAGAATAGGCTCATAGACTTCTTTTTTAATGGGTAACTGAACACCAGGGGTTTTAATTGTCCCATTTAATATATGAATCGCAGCCATAGCAACGGGTAAACCAACTGTTTTTGCCATAGCGGTATACGTTTGGTCTGTTCCAATACAAACCATTTTAGAATCTATCTGATGTTCTGAACCATTCCATTCATAGCCAAATTTATGATACATTACAATCATATCTTTATCGTCAGGTTCTAAGGCCCATGCTTCTGCTAAAATACGTTCCAAAATTTGCGCAGGAGTGGCTTCTTTTAGCCCCACTATTTTATTTGGATTAAAAATGTCAAGTTCTACCAATTTTTCCCACATGATGTCATCTTGTTCAATATTCAGTGCAAGACGAGTTTTTATTTCTACAGAATCTGTTGGGTGATAGGGCAAAAAAGAATTGATAAACTCTCTAAAGCTCATGTTTTCTGAGTTTTCCATAATATACGTATCGTCTGTCATCCCCAATTGTACAAACATATTCCATGCTTTAGAAAAGCCCACACGTCTGATAGTGCCTCTATACAAAGTTAGAACATCGTCTAAACCGTAAACACTTCTATATTTCAAAGAGTCTCTGTTGGCATACCCTTCAAATTTTCCATACCCTTCAATAGCTAAAAATTCTGTTCTCCTAAAAAGTTTAGTATAGGGGATGTATTTGTATTTGCCTTCTTGTATAAATTTTGCAGCTCGCCCTTGTCCTGCTAGCACTACATTTCGAGGTGCCCATGTAAATTTGTAATTCCAAAGATTTGTATCCGATTCAGGAGCCACTAAGCCTCCACAAAAGGATTCAAATAGTAGCATTTTGCCTCCTTTTGCTCGTATTTCATCAATAATTTTCATGGCGCTCATGTGATCAATCCCTGGGTCTAAACCAATTTCGTTCATGAAAATTAAGTTGTTGGCTTTTGCTTCGGCATCCAATTTTTGCATGTCTTCCGAGATGTATGAGGCTGTAACGAGATGTTTTTTATAAGTGATGCAATCTTGAGCCACATTAATGTGCATGTGCGCGGGTAACATGGAGATGACAATATCTGCTTTTTGAATTTCCTTTTGGCGTTGTGTGTCATTGGTAATATCAAATTGCAACGCGGTAGCATTTGGGTGGTTAAGCGTCTTCTTTTGTGCTAACTCTAGAGAAAGATCACCAATGGTAAGATGAAGTTTTTCGGCTTCAGATTTGTTTAATAAATAGTGTATCAACGATGAAGCTGAACGACCAGCTCCTATAATTAGGATGTTTCTCATGGGGTTTATTCTAAATCTTTTTCTAATTGTTCTAAGTCTTTTTTAGCGTCTTGCTTTGTGTTTTTTTTCTGTTGTTCAAATTGCGTATCGACAGCTACTTTATCTTTTATAAAAAAAGTTTTTCCTAAAACTATTAGTGCGCAGAGGTATGCAATAATAAAAAGTCTTTTTGGAAATTTTCGTTGTGCCACATCCGATTTTTTAAATGCTAAAAAGATAAATAACAAAGCTAGTAAAATAGGAGCAAACGCTAGGGTATCCATGGGTAGTGCTGCAAAAACGACACTTAAAAGGGTAAAGGATATGGCAAGAATTAATAAAAATGTTCTCATAAGCAACTCAATTAAATTCCTGAAGCACTAGTTAAAGTAAGTTGTCCAGTGCCAACAGGGATGCTGAACTTCATTAGCACAGGTATTTTTTTACTATCAGAAGTCAAATATATTAAATTGCGATCTTTTCCTTTTAAAACATCTGTTTTGGCACCAATAGATAGTTTATAACATTCTTTTTCGCCTAAATTTCCTGCGTGAACACTTTCTCTTCCAAGCATTTTTACCGTAACTGGAATTTCTTCTTCATCAAAAACAATTCGAAAACCCATACTTTGTCCGTTTTTTAGTTTGGACACATCCAACATTCTTAATTTGTACATGAGCGAAACGACATCTTGTGTGGCTGGATTTATTGAAAAAGTAGCTACTTTTTCAGGCTTGTTTTTTCTTTTAACTGTACTTGTAATAATGTTGTTTTTAAAGACATATTTTTCTGTTTTAGTCCAACCTCCTTCGTCAACACTCCTTTTGTATAAACTTGGTTTTAGTGTCGCGGGGTCTACATAAGCTTCGTATAAATCTCTGATTTTAAAAAATCGATCCCATTTAGAAAAAGTTTCCAATTCGCAATTCAAATGTAAATACGATTTTTTTGAAGTAGTCACGATATCAGTAGACAAAGTCACTTGAGCCAACTGTGTCATGAGCCCACTCATGTTGTATGAACCTGCATAAATAAGTTTTTCTCCTGTAGGAATACTTTTGCTTTTTTCTGAGGTAAAAGAGCAGAAAATCAATAGTGTGCTAAAAACAAAAAGATATTTTTTCATACTTAAATTTTATCATGCAAATATAACGGATTAATATAGTTAATGGTATTTTCTAAAAAAGAAAAATAGCTTTAGGATTTAACCTATAATACCATACCTTTGTATGACAAATAACCATGTTTATGCATATAGATACAAAAATACGTTCCATGGCTGCTTTTTTGGGAATGACGGCTATTATTTTAGGAGCCTTTGGCGCTCATGCTTTAAAAAAAGTATTGCCCATAGAGCAACTTAATACCTTTGAAGTTGGAGTAAAATACCAAATGTATCATGCGCTTTTTCTTCTTTTTATAGGGTTTACCGATGCCATTCAGGAATCTCTAAAACAAAAAGTGTTTTGGTTCACAAGTCTAGGGGTTTTTCTTTTTTCAGGATCGATTTATTTGCTTGCAACCGATTCTTTAAATGAAATAAATTTTAAAACAATTGGCTTCGTTACACCCATTGGAGGATTACTATTAATCGTTTCTTGGGGAATGCTTTTATTTCATTTTTTGACTAAAAAAGTATAATTTATCGTTTACTACAACGTTGTAATAATAATTTTTTACCTTTGTAGTCAAATACTTATTATATCTAACTATTTTTTTATGGATAACTACACACAAATTACGAAATCGATTTCGTTAGAACAATATGGAATCAAAAACACCCAAGAAATTATATACAATCCTTCTTTTGAATTTTTATATGATGAAGAGTTAAATGATGCTTTACAAGGCTGTGAGAAAGGACAACTCACCGAACTTGGCGCAGTGAATGTCATGACAGGAGAATTTACAGGACGTTCTCCAAAAGATAAATACATTGTTAAAGACGCTGTAACTGAAAATACAATTTGGTGGAATTCTGAAAAAGCGGTAAATGATAACAAACCCATCTCTCAAAACACTTGGGAAGCATTAAAAGAAACTACAGTTTCCCAATTGTCTGGAAAAAAACTATATGTAGTAGACGCTTTCTGTGGCGCCAATGAAAACACCCGATTAAAAGTTCGTTTTATTATGGAAGTGGCATGGCAAGCGCACTTTGTAAAAAATATGTTTATTCGTCCTACAGAAGAAGAATTGCAAAATTTTGGTGAACCCGATTTTATCGTCATGAATGGTTCGAAAACAAGTTTCAAAGACTATAAAAACCACGGTTTAAACTCTGAAGTCTATATCGCTTTTAATCTTACAGAAAAAATCCAATTGATTGGAGGAACTTGGTATGGTGGTGAAATGAAAAAAGGCTTGTTCTCTATGATGAATTACTATTTACCTCTACAAGGGATTGCCTCCATGCACTGTTCTGCTAACAAAGGTAAAGACGGAGATGTGGCTATTTTCTTCGGATTATCAGGAACTGGAAAAACAACCTTATCAACCGATCCAAAACGTGAATTAATAGGAGATGACGAACACGGCTGGGACAACGATGGCGTATTCAACTTTGAAGGAGGATGTTACGCAAAAACCATTGATCTTAGCGCAGAAAACGAACCCGATATTTATGGTGCCATCAAACGCAATGCATTATTAGAAAATGTTACCGTTGATGCTCATGGAGTTATCGATTTTAAAGACGGTTCGGTTACTCAAAACACTCGTGTTTCTTATCCTATAGACCACATTCACAATATTGTTAAGCCAATTTCTAAAGCAGGTCATGCCAATAAAGTAATTTTCTTAACGGCAGATGCTTTCGGAGTTATGCCGCCCGTGTCTATTTTGACTCCAGAACAAACGAAATATTATTTCCTTTCAGGTTTTACAGCAAAATTAGCAGGTACTGAACGTGGGGTAACTCAACCAGAACCGACTTTTTCTGCTTGTTTCGGAAAAGCATTTTTATCATTACACCCCACAAAATACGGGGAAGAATTGGTGAAAAAAATGGAAGAACATCAAGCTACTGCCTACATGGTTAATACAGGTTGGAATGGTACTGGAAAAAGAATCTCTATAAAAGATACCCGTGCAATTATTGACGCTATTTTAGATGGTTCTATTGAAAAAGCCGCTACCAAAACCATCCCGGTATTTAATTTTGTAGTTCCAACAGCGTTACACGATGTGAATCCTGCGATTTTAGACCCAAGAGATACTTATTCAGATAGCAGCGAATGGCATACTAAAGCCGAAGATTTGGCGTCACGATTCATTAAAAACTTTGTTCAGTATACGGATAACGAAGAAGGAAAAAATCTGGTACAAGCGGGTCCTCAAATTTAAAACTAACAAACAAACTATAAAATGCGAAAAAGTTCAACAGCAATGTTGGACTTTTTTGTTGCTTTAGAAAAAAGCTCTTAGTTGCACATTTCCTGTATGAATCACAGGGCTTGAATTGGATTTTCGTCCTTGATAATTGATGTTGATGTCTAAATATTGCGTGAGATTCTTTTGCAATAAAAACCGCCAAGTACTATTTTTTCCGGCTTGTAATCCTTCGAGCATTTGAAAGGCAACGGGTGTATTGGCATTGCCTATAAAAGCATTGTTGTACAAAGAAAATTCTCCAGTACAGGTAATTTTTCGTTCGCTCGAATAGTTAAACGAAAGCCCCAAACGTTGGATGGATAACGTTTCTTGGTCGTTAATCGCATTGCTTTTGGTTTTATATTCATAAAACAAGCTCAAACTTTTATTGTTTGAAAAGATATACGAAACTTTTGGGGCCAATATGATGCTTTTTAACTGATAATTTCTACTAGTATAGGTGTCAGAAATACTACTCGATTGCGTTCGGGAAATATCAGCATTAAACAACCAACTTTTTTGCAACAAATGTGCATATTGCAATTGGTTTGAACTCGAATTGTTTTCTTGTGTGCCAATAGAAAGCAGGCTTTTCGTTCGACTTTCTAAAAAGGTGTAGGTTACCGAATGATGTTGTTTCCCTCGGTTAAAAAATAAACTATTTCTTAGCGAACTATTAAGTCCTAACAAATTGTCATCACTAAAGGAAAACGGATTCAAATTGAAATGTGCTCCGGTTCGGGCGACTTTTCGGTCAAGAGAAAGTGCCGTTTGATTGTAAAAATAGGACAGCAATTTTTTTAATGAGGCACCATTATTCCAACGAGCTGGGTTGATTGTTAACGTTTGCGAATATTTATTTTGATTGGTTTTTATAAAGATTTGATTGGGAAGAAATACTCGAACATACTTTGCCAAATCGGGAAAAGGCGCTACTTCAAATTCCTGTAATTGCTGAATGCCATCGCCATTATAGTCATTCCACATATAGATTCCTTGCCCTGGATTGACCTGCAAATAGGTAAATTCTTGTTGTGCAATTGTGCCTGAAGCTGTTTCATAAACCGTGTTTAATGCAAGAAATTGATTCCAAAAACTATCACTATACACGATTCTTGAGTTTAAAGAAGGTTCCTCGGGTTTGGTTGCATCATTAAAACGCAGCTGGCGGTAATTGGCAAAAAAAGACAAATTTGTTTTTTGATTTTGTATCAATTTTGATTTGATATAATAGGAACTCGAACGATTTACACGTGTCAAAACTCCCGATTGTACACTGTCGTTGTTTCGATGCAAATATCCCATCTCGGCATAAACACGGGTACTGTCCCCACGTCCAATAAAGGCGCCCAACTCGGAAAAACGCTGACTCAAAGCGGTTAACTGTTGTGTGGCGTTGGTCATGATTTGGTTGTCTTCCAGACGCACACTAGAACCCACCCAATTTTTCTTTACAAAATATTTTAATCGGGATTGATTTCTAAAAAAATTCGAATTTGAAACCATCCCCGTGCTGGTTAAATAACTGCTCAAGTGTTGTACTTGAATATTTTTGGCTTTGTATGTTCCTTGCAATCCATGTTTGATACCCGAAAAAGCCGTTCCAATTTGTAGCTTTTCCATTTGATATTTCAACGAACCTCGTTCCTTCAAATCAAACAATAGACCTCCGCTATAAATACTTTTGGTACCTTCTTGGTCGGTAATGTTCCAATCGCGATTAAATTCTATAGAGAACAACCGTTCTACGGTTTTAAAATTGTTTTGTACCAATTGATAATTTCCAAATACATCTATAGAAAACGTCCCAGTATACACGCGTTGTTTTAGAGTAAATTTCGACGCTATTCCTTTATTGTTGTTGTCATCAATAGTAGAAAATAAGTTTTGGTCGTTGTTGCTGACACCTGCCTCAAAATCGACTAAGGTTTTTTCACTGGGGTTGTATTTTCCGACTACAGTAGCAATTTGTAATTTGGTAGGCGGAATGAGTTTAATAATGGGTTCGTAACTTCCTTGCGGGATGCCGTTTACAGGAGGCACATAGTAGTATATTTTTCCAATGGTAGCTGTGTTTGATAGTACATAATTTCCCAAATTAGCCCCCATATAGGTAAACTTTACATTGTATAATTCATCGGTTGCATTGTTGGAATACTGATATACAGTTACTCCATTAACAGTGATTTTCTTATATAAAATTTTATTTTCCGAATAGGTATCAAGATAGGCAGAAGGGGCATTCATCAAGCTTGGGTCATCTCCAGCATTTTGTAGAATAGCCACTTGGTCTGCCGATAAATTTTGTTGCAACGGTTGATTTTTTACATCACTTTCTGAGTAAATATAACTGCCCAAGCTCCAAGTTTCCGCCTGATGGTTTACACCTCCATAGGTTACAAATCGGGTGTAGTTTCGGTCAGAATATTGGTATTCTACAACAATACGCATCTCTGAAGTTATAGGAAAAAGGGAGGTAAACTTAATTTCTCCTGCATTGTAATCAATAGTATAATCGTTGTTTTCACCTCGTTTCAGCAAAAGGCCATTCACATAAACCCGTTCCGAACCCGAAATCACTAAGACATACAACTCGCCTTGGGTTCCTTTTAGTTTATAAGGTCCTTGGTTGCCCTCTTGCCCAGTAAAACTGCTCTTGGCATAGTGTCCCCGAACCACAGCACCTGCCACAAAAACATCGGTTTGGTTTTCTTTAGTGCCAAAACGAAAACGAGTGGAGAGTCCTTGTACTTTTTTATTAAAATTCAGAAATTGAGATTGCCTATTTTCCAGAAATAAATCGCCCGCTCTGATGTTCCATGTATCCGAAAACAATTCAATAAAAATTTGGTCAAATTCATCCAATTTTTGCGAATATCCCCCACTTTGCATGGGAATATTACTGTCTTGTATGGAAGCCCTTAACGAAACTTTGTTGGAAAGGCGCCCTGTGATTTGCAAATCTAAGTTCGAATTAACGCTCGTGTTTTGGTTGTTTCCAATAGTGACACCCCGTGTAATGCTCCCCGAAGTATTGAGGCCATCAAAAGGCTTGAAAGGCTTTACAGGATCTTTTTTTATCACATACAGACTGCCTGCTTCGTTGGGAACAATGCGCCCACTATCATAAACAGCATAGGTTTTGGTTAAAAAATCTGGGAATTTTAAAAACCGTATTGTAATAGAATCTTGGGAAACATAGGTGTTTTTGAAAATTAATTTACTTTTTTGAAAATCAATTTTATAAAAGGAAGTGTCAATAACAGAACCTTGAGCATTTAATACTTTAAAAAAAGACCGATTAATGCTTGTGGCATCAAGGGTAATGGTATCTTTTGTGAACGCAATTTTTTTGGTTTGATAGGGATAAGCAATGTCTTGTGCCCATAGGCCCAAAGAAAAAAGAAAAAAGAAAAAAAACACACTACCTTTCCACATGCTATGATAACTCCTAAAGGTCAAAAGTAGTATAAATTAGCGATAAAAAATAAAAGAGAACTAAGGTAAATGGTTTTAAGTTAGCACCTTTGACTTTAATTTAGTTCCTACTCTTTTGTCACTACTTGTAACGTTTCTCTAGAAATTTGTTTTACCAAAATAGTTTTATCTTGTTCAACCCGCGAGGCGGCTTCTGGGGTAAAGTGCCGAATGGTGTAGAGCGATACGTTTTCGTTATAGGCTACTTTAAATTTTTTAGACAGTTGTGCTCTCAAATCTTCAAAATGGTTAAACGTATCTTCAATACAAATGGTAAAACTAATGGCGGTGTTTTGTATCAAACTTACTTTGATTTTGTATTTGTGTAGCAACATAAAAATCTCACTGATGTTTTCTTCCATAATAAACGAGAAATCTATAGAAGATAATGACAACAACAACTGGTTTTTCTTTACAATAAAACATGAGGTTTTGGGGTCTAAATCGGCACCTTTAGACACTACAGTCCCTGGCAAAAGCGGTTCGATAAATGATTTTACATGAAGAGGAATTTCCTTTCTTTGCAGGGGTTGCAACGTTTTTGGGTGAATTACTGAAGCCCCATAAAACGCCAACTCAATCGCTTCTTTATAGGATATATGATGCAACAACCCAGCATGGTCAAAATACCTTGGGTCGGCATTCATTACTCCAGGAACGTCTTTCCAAATGGTCACACTTTCGGCATTTAAACTGTAGGCAAAAATAGCCGCCGAATAGTCCGATCCTTCTCGTCCCAAGGTTGTGGTAAAGTTATTTTCGTCAGAACCTAAAAATCCTTGCGTGATGTAAAGACTCTTTTTTTTCAGGTTTTTCACAATATTTTGCTGGGTTTTTTCCCAATCTACGTTGGCATCACGATAGGACGCATCGGTTTTAATAAGATTTCGAACATCAATCCATTCGTTTGGTAGCCCCATTGCGTTAAAGTAATGACTAATAATGGTCGTAGAAACCAATTCGCCATAACTAATCACTTGGTCGTATACAAAATTATAATTGGGCGATTTATTGCTTCTTAAAAAATACTCTAAATCGGCAAAATGACTGTTAACAGCAAAGAACACATCATGTTCTTCGTCGTCAAATAAGTCTAACAAAATTTGGTTGTGGTATTTTCGTACGTCTTGCAATGACGCATGGAATTCATTCGATTTTTCAGAGTAGTTTTTAATGACAAGCTCTAGAGCGTTGGTGGTTTTTCCCATAGCAGAAACCACAAGCAACACGTCTTGATGGCCCACTTTTTGTAGGACGTTAAAAACATTTTTTACACCTGCGGCATCTTTAACCGATGCACCTCCAAATTTGAAAATTCTCATGCTAAAAGGTATTTTATAATTCTTTGTTTAAAAAGTTTTCGATTCCTGCTTCGTCCATTTGTGCCACCCGCCAATCCTCAAGCACCCGTGCATTATTTTTTTTGTAAAAATCGATAGCAGGGGTGTTCCAATCGAGTACCGCCCACTCTATGCGACGTACGCCTTCTTTTTTTCCTTGACGAATGATTTCGCTGTAAAGCGCAAAACCAATGCCTTTTCCTCTATGAGCCGCTTTAACAATCAAATCTTCCAAGTGGATGGTTTTTCCTTTCCAAGTAGAATATCGGTAATAATAGAGCGCCATACCCACAATGGTGTCTTCAAGCGTTGCCACAAAGGTATAAAATAACGGAGTGTCTCCAAAACCATCACGAACCAAATCGGATACCGTGATTGCCACGGCGTTGGGTTCTTTTTCAAAATGGGCCAGCTCTTGAATTAACGAAAGCACTTCAGGCATGTCTTCGAGGGTGGCTTTTCTAATTATCATAACCAGTTATTTCTTTTTCTTAGAGCCTTTTCCTCCTTTTTTCTGAGTAGTAGCTTTATTACTGAATGGTTTTTGTACATACGGTTTATACAATCCGTCGGCTTGGGCACGCATTTGTGCTTTTTCGGCTCTGTCTTTTGGGTCAGGGTGCGAACTCATGATTTTTGTTAAGAAGTTGGCTTCATTCCCTTCGCTCAATTTAGCCAGAATAGTAAAAGCCGCAGCAACAGCATTGACATCATATCCGTGTCGTTTCATAAACTCGTAGGAATATAAATCGGCCTCAGATTCTTGTTTTCTACTATAACTACAGTCAATAATCGCATTGCCAATCTGACCTGCCTGACTGTCTGTGGCTTTGGCAATCGTGCTCGATTGTGATGCAAGCCCTTCAAGAACAAATGCTTTTCGGTAGGCTACTTTCATAGCATCTCTAGAATCATGGTTGGCTACGTGTCCAATTTCGTGTCCAATTACAGCCAACAATTGGTTGTCGTCCATAATGTCCATTAAACCCGAAAACACCCGTACGCTTCCATCGGCAGTAGCAAAAGCATTCACTTCTTTGGTGAGATAGACTTTATAATTAAGTTGCAAACCATTTTCGTTACTATGTTTTCCAAAAACACGGTTTAACCGAAGCGTGTAAGGGTCGTTCGAAGCTGCCACCTTGTTGATAGAATCGAGTTTTTTTACGCCAGCTTTTGATAAAACCGCAGCATCACTGTCGCTAAAAGTAAAACTAGCAAGACCATTTTGCAGTGCTCCAAGAGCTCTTTCGTCGAGTTTTATTTGTGCTTGTATCGGAGCAAACGTTACCGCAAAAAAAGCAGTTACTAGAAGAATGGAAAATTTGTTCATGAGTATCGGTTTTTAAAAATCAAAGATAAAATAAGTTTGGTAAAATTGCCTAAAGAAAAAAACTACTTTTTTTGTAAAGATTCCTAAAAAAAACGATATTTGCATCAACAACTACAACGATTTCGTATGGAAGAACGCAACAAAACCTTAGGCGAATTTATTATTGAAAATCAAAATGCGTTTCAATATTCATCAGGAGAATTATCTCGAATCATCAATTCCATTCGATTGGCGGCCAAAGTGGTCAATTATAAAGTAAACAAAGCTGGTTTAGTCGATATTGTGGGCGCTGCTGGAGAACAAAACATTCAAGGTGAAGACCAACAAAAATTGGACGTGTATGCGAACGAAGTCTTTATACAGACGTTGATTAACCGAGAGATTGTGTGTGGTATCGCCTCAGAAGAAAATGATGATTTCATTACAGTAGCTGGCGGAGATAATAGTCATAGTAACAAATATGTAGTTTTGATGGATCCTTTGGATGGGTCTTCCAATATTGATGTGAATGTATCTGTTGGAACCATTTTTTCGGTTTTTAGAAGAGTTACTCCCATTGGAACTCCAGTGACTATTCAAGATTTTCTTCAGCCAGGAACCCAACAAGTCGCAGCGGGATATGTAATCTATGGAACGTCTACCATGTTAGTTTACACTACGGGTCATGGGGTGAACGGGTTTACCTTGAACCCCGCAATAGGAACTTTCTACCTTTCACACCCCAATATGAAATACCCAAAAGATGGGACGATTTATTCTATAAATGAAGGGAATTATGTGCATTTTCCACAAGGGGTAAAAGATTATATAAAATACTGCCAATTGGAAGAAGGAAACAGACCCTATACGTCCAGATATATCGGAAGTTTGGTTTCAGACATGCACCGAAACATGATCAAAGGCGGGATTTATATTTACCCAACGAGTTCTAAAGCTCCTAAAGGAAAATTAAGACTCTTGTATGAGTGTAATCCTATGGCGTTTATTGCCGAGCAAGCGGGTGGAAAAGCCTCGAACGGCTACCGCAGAATCATGGAAATCCAACCTACAGAGCTCCACCAACGTGTGCCATTCTTTTGTGGCAGTTATAACATGGTCCAAAAAGCAGAATCTTTTATGGAAGCGGCCAAATAAAATACACCAAAGACTGTTTAAAAAGCCTCAAATAAATGTCTATTTGAGGTTTTTTTATTTCGTAAAAAAATAAATAGTATGTTTGTGTAGCTAATATAAATAGAAAGCCATGAATGATTTTTCAATGTATTGTACTATAGGACTTCGTCATGTTTTAGCTCTCAATGCTTATGACCATTTGTTGTTTTTAGTGTTGTTATTAGCCCCCTATGTTGGGCAAGAATGGAAAAAAATGCTTCTTTTGGTGTCGTTTTTTACTATAGGACACACGCTTTCATTATTAGTTACTGCATTTAAACCACTTCCATGTTCAGAAAATTATATTGAATTGGGAATTTTGGCAACCATTTTTTGTACGGCATGGTTCAATATGGTTATGCTTTTAAAAACGTCAAAAAGAAATTCTATAGTTGCAATAGCTACAATTACTTTTGTGTTTGGGTGCATTCATGGGCTAGGATTTTCAAGTTCATTCCATGCGCTTTTACCTGGATCTTCTGTAGAAAAAATGATTCCATTGGGCGCCTTTGCCTTGGGGATTGAAACGGCACAATTGGTGGTTCTTATTCTTGTCTTACTTATGCAATTTGTTTTACATACTCTTTTCCGATTTAATAAAAGAGATTTTATATTGATGACGTCTTGTTTTGCTCTTGGGGTTTTGATGCCATTATTTTTGCAAAACCCAATTTGGAAAAAATAAGTTTTATTTAACAATTCCCTACCTATATTTGTAGAACCTTCAGTGAACGGTAAAATTTTCAATAAAAAAGAGTGTATGAATAGTGCAAAACAGAATAAATACGATAAAGCCTATTTGAGAATTGCCTCAGAATGGGGTAAATTGTCCTATTGCAAACGCAAACAAGTAGGCGCTATTATTGTTAGAGATCGCATGATTATTTCTGACGGATACAATGGAACCCCATCAGGATTTGAAAATTGTTGTGAAGATCACGAAGGACTTACGCATTGGTATGTATTGCACGCCGAAGCGAATGCGATATCTAAAGTCGCGCGTTCTACTCAAACGTGTGAAAATGCTACACTCTACATCACACTTTCGCCCTGCAAAGAATGTAGCAAACTCATCCATCAATCGGGTATAAAAAGAGTGGTCTATCAAAATGGGTATCGAGACACTTCGGGCTTAGATTTTTTACTCAAAGCAGGTATTGAAGTGACTCAGATAGAAGAATTGGAATAAATTATTACGTCTGATGTATAAAAGTTACCTTGTCATACTTTTTATTTCTCTTTTTTCGTTTTCACAAAATAATACACATCATTTTGACTTTGAAACTTTGGATAAAAAATCAAGAGAAATAAAGTATAATAATAACTTGAATCAACTAACATTCTAATTAACAAAGGATTGTGAAACTTCAATTGAAAAAGTTCGAGCAATATTCATTTGGATTACAGATCATATAAAGTATGATTGTAAAAAGTTTAATAAAATGCAAAGGAAAGGCACACGTGTTACTTTCAAATGTAAAACAAAAGAAGAATGCGATTTAAAGAAAGCTGAATTTGATAATAAAGAAATAAATAAAACATTAAAGAAAGGAAAAGGCGTTTGCGAAAATTATGCTAAGTTATTTGAAAGGATGTGCAACATAGCAGGGATTAACTGTTATTATGTAAGTGGTTATACAAAATCAGAAGCGTTTCAAATTGGGAAAATGGGATATTTAAATCATGCATGGAATGTAGTTGTATTGGATGGAATTTATTATTATTTTGACCCAACTTGGACTGCAGGAGGATGTACTCGCAATGAAGATGGAGAATTAGATAAATTTCATAAAAAATATAATGATTATTATTGGATGACACCAATTGATAAGTTGTCAAGAAATCATTATCCGAAGGATACTACTTGGATAAAAAACGCTGTTTATTTAAAAGAACTTTTTAAAAATAATCCATTTATTGACAATTCTATCATTGCAAAAATTGAAATTTTGACGCCAAAAACGGGGGTTATTGAAGCTAAACTTGGAGATACTTTAAATTTTGTTTTTAGATATAAAAACGAAATGGACAAAATACAAATCAATACAAATTCAAGAAGAAATCCTTCAGTATGGTACAAAACAAAAACGGACTATATAGTTAATGAAAAGGTATTGTCAAAACAACAATATGTAGATTATACAAGAGATGATGATAACATAAGGTTTAATTATGTTATTAAAGAAAAACCTATTAGTTATCTTGAAATACTGTTTGATTATAGATTAGTGATAAAATACAAAATAAAAATTAGTAATTAATCTAAACAACTTTAAAGAATTTTTTAAAAGTAAGGTAATATAAATATCCATGAAAATTAACAAAATCTACATACCGATACTACTTTTTTCTTGCCTAGCCTTTGGGATGCTTCTAGGCAATTGGGTTAATTTTCCAGCGTCTTCTTCAGCATTATCCAAAAAGAATTACAAAAACAAAATCAACACGCTAATCGATTTTATAGACAAGGAATATGTCGATGAGGTTAAAACCGATTCTATAGTAGATTTAACCGTCACTCATATTTTGGCCAATCTTGATCCCCATTCTGTCTATATTCCGTCGAGCGAACAATCTACCCTTGCCGAAAACATGAAAGGCGATTTTGTGGGTATTGGCATTAACTTCTATGCGCTAAACGATACTATTGCAGTGGTAAAACCTATTGAAAATGGCCCTGCTTTAAAATCGGGGATTCAAAGAGGAGACCGAATTTTATATGCAGATAATTTCAAACTTTTCGGTAAAAACATCAAAAACGAGCTCATTTACAGCAAACTCAAAGGTGAAAAAGATTCGGAAGTAATGCTTACAATCTATAGAAAATCGGCTAATAAACTGTTAAAAATTAAAGTCAAAAGAGACGTAATTCCTCTAAAAAGCATTGACGCAGCTGTAATGCTCAACCCAACCACGGGGTACATAAAAATAAATCGTTTTGCAGAGACTACTGGGAAGGAATTTCATAATGCCCTTCTTACATTAAAACAAAAAGGCATGCAATCGTTGGTGATAGATGTCAGAGAAAATGGAGGCGGCATCATGGAAATGGCAATTCAAATTGCCGATGAGGTCTTGCATGATAAAGATTTGATTGTCTTTACTAAAAATAAAAAAGGTGCTATCGAAAAAACCTATGCTACAGCTGGAGGTAGTTTTGAAAAAGGTAAAGTATCGGTGTTGCTTGATGAAAATTCGGCTTCGGCAAGTGAGATTCTTGCAGGAGCGATTCAAGATAATGACCGAGGACTTATTTGTGGCAGACGTTCGTTTGGAAAAGGTTTGGTGCAACGAGAAATGACCTTTGACGATGGGTCTGCGGTTCGTTTAACCATTGCGCGTTATTATACACCAAGTGGGCGTTCCATTCAGAAACCTTACATAAAAGGCGCTAGTGAAGCTTATTACAAAGAATCGGAAACCCGTTTTGAAAGTGGCGAATTGTATGAAAAAGACAAAATAAAAATCGCCGATTCCTTAAAGTTCAAGACAAAGCGAGGAAGAACGGTCTATGGCGGCGGCGGGATCGTGCCCGATATTTTTGTACCTCTCGAAGTGACTCATGGCAATGAAAGTTTGGAATACATTTTGCAAACAGGTATTGTAGGACATTTTGTTTTTGAACAATTAGACCAACATCCGAATCTATTTCAAGACGTCAGTTTTTCACAATTTCAAATGCAACTCAGTCATACAAATCCCTACGTGACGTTATTCGAGCACTACCTCAAAAATATGGGGCTAAATATAGATTTATCTCATAACAAAGCTGTTGTTAATCGGTATATTGTTGCAGAGTTTGCCCGACAATGTTATGGCGAAAATCAATATTATCAAGTCCTGCTCAAGGATGATCCCGTGATTCAAGCGGTTTTGAAAAGGTAGTATTTGTAGTCTTAAAAAATTATTGATTCTTAAGTTTGGCTTCTATTTTCTTTGAAATTTTAAATATCAAAAGAATGAGAATCGCACAAAAAGAAGCGGCAATTCCTATCAAAGCGACCATGCCATTTCCTTCAAAAGGGTTTTTGAAATCCAACATAGTTACATTGACTACTATAAGCGCCAAGGCTATAAAGATAAGTATTGTGGTGAAAATTTTCATGGATTGAAATTAAAGCGTAAAAGTAGTAAAAATAGCTTTATTGAAATAATCCTTTAACATTAGCGGCAAATAATTTAACAGCAATTGCCAAAAGAACTAAACCAAATGTTTTTCGAATGACGCCCAGACCATTTTTGCCTAAAAGAGTTTCAATTTTTGAAGACAGGCGTAACACAAGATAAACCAACACAATATTTAATATAATAGCAGTAACAATATTGATGGTTTGATATTGAGAGCGTAAAGACAGCAAGGTGGTCATGGTTCCGGCGCCTGCAATAAGAGGGAACGCTAAAGGGACGATCGAGGCCGAACTGGCTTCTTCTTGTTTGTAAATTTGGATGCCGAGTATCATTTCGAGTGCTAAAAAGAATAATACAAATGAGCCCGCCACAGCAAACGAATGCACATCAATACCAATCAATGCTAAGAATTCTTCTCCTAAAAACAAAAAAACAATCATAATCACACCCGCAGCAATCGAAGCTTTCTCGGCGTCAATATGTCCATATTTTTGACGCAAGTCTACTATAATTGGAATGGTTCCTACAATATCAATAACAGCGAAAAGCACCATGCTAACGGTTGCAATTTCTTTAATGTCAAATCCGAACATATCCTTTTTTCGGCAAAATTACTCCTTTTATTTGGTACAGCGAAACCAAGGATTTATTTTTTAAAAGCAACGTCCGTCAAATAATGGAAAAACCTTTGTAAATTTGACCCTCTATAACTAGACAACTATGTTTCAATTAGGCAAAACCATCGTTTCAGAAGATATTTTACAAAAAGAATTTGTATGCAACCTCACGGCTTGTAAAGGAGCCTGCTGTATTGATGGCGATGCAGGTGCACCTCTATCAGAGGAAGAAACCAAAATTATGGAAGCCATTTATCCCAAAGTGAAGCCATTTTTGCGAAAAGAAGGAATCGAGGCAATTGAAACCCTAGGTGTTTGGGTTAAGGGGAAAGAACAAGATTTGGAAACTCCGCTCATTGACGAAAAAGATTGTGCCTATGTTATTTTTGATGGGGATACCGCGCTTTGTGGGATTGAGCAAGCGTATAATCAAGGGGTAATTGATTGGAAAAAACCCGTTTCGTGTCATTTATATCCCATTCGGGTTAAAGACTTCACCGAGTTTGCCGCTGTAAATTATGATCGTTGGGATATTTGTGATGATGCGTGTGCCTTAGGCAAAGAGTTGGAGGTTCCTGTATACAAGTTTGTGAAAGAGGCTTTGTTAAGAAAATTTGGTGAAGATTGGTATGCCGAATTGGAGAAAGTAGCCCAAGAATTACAAAATGAAAAGTAAGGAATCGCTCTATTTTTACTCCTATTTCTAAACATGAGAAAATTTATACTTCTTTTTTCATACCTTTTTCATCCTGTTTTTATTCCTACTTTCGGAACGCTGTTCTATGTGTTTTTAAGTGATAATTATTTGATAAAAGAACAATATACATTGCTTCTTATTCAAGTTTTTATGTTGACGGTGCTAATGCCGCTTACCTTTTTTTATGTTTTTAAAGCCTTAGGGAAGATTGATTCTGTCATGGTTTCAAATGTTTCCCAACGAAAAATTCCTTTAGTCATGCAACTCTGTCTTACGGAAATATTACTTTACAAAAGTGTTACTTTGGACCGTTATTTTGAACTTTTCTTTTTCTTTTTAGGAGGAATGGGGAGTATGTTTGCTGCTTTTGGATTAATCTTTGCACAAATCAAAGCCAGTTTGCACATGCTTGCCATGAGTTCGTTAACCTTTTTTGTTATGGGGTTGATGCATCATTACCAAATTAATGGGGTTTATACTTTAGCAACATTAATGGTCTTGTGTGGCATAGTTGCTTCTTCCCGATTGGAAATGAAAGCGCACACTTTTGAAGAACTAGCGCTTGGGTTTGTCTTAGGAATGATGCCGCAGGTGGTATTATGGATATTTTGGCTATAAAATATAAAATTGCACACCAAGGTTGAAATTGTTCATGGTATTGTGTTGACCATCCACATAAGACGATTTAAAAATTGGATTTAAACCATAATAAAAATACACATTTAAACTATTATAACCCGAAGCAATATAACAACCATATTGCATTTTGTTTAAATTATTGTCGTTTTTTAAACTGTAATTGTTTTCGTCACTTTCAAAAACATACTTGCTTGAAAGAAGGTAGCTTATTTTAAATCCGGTATAGATGCGCCAAAATTTATGACTATCAAATGTTGCGTTGCGCCATCGTAATTCGATGGGAAATTCAATATAATGTAGTGTTGTTTTGTTTTTAGAATAGTGCACGGTGTTTCCAACCATGCTGTAATTGAAACTTGCATCAGGAGTTTGAGTTACTTGTAGGTTGTTGTTGAGCACTGAAACAGCATAGCCCACCCCTGCTGCTATCGCATAAGTCCTGTTTTTGTTGATGGGCATGTCTCTCAGTATTCCAAAAGCAAAGTAGGGAGAGATTTTTTGTTGCCGAAGACCACTTGGCGGATGTTGGATATTGTTTATCGATACGTTACAATAAAATTGGTCCTCACGAAACAAGGAATCTACTTCTTTTTTTACAAGTTCTTCCTGAGCCCATAGTCCTGAAAATACCAATAATGCAAGTAAAGTATAACAGCAACGCATCGGTTAAGATTTTGCAGAGAGGATGGGATTCGAACCCACGATACAGTTACCCATATACAAACTTTCCAGGCTTGCTCCTTCAACCACTCGGACACCTCTCTAATTGTTATGCAAAGAACAATAAAAATTACTAAAAATCCAAAACTATTCCATTTCTCCTCTCAAAGAGGTTTCGAAAATGGTTTTAAATACAGAAGGAGATACCTTTTGTCCCAATAAATACATGAGTTTTGTTACAGCTGCTTCGGTAGTAATGTCTTTTCCAGAGATAACGCCAATTTTTTTCAGTTGGGTACTCGTTTCATATTGTCCCATATTGACACTCCCTCCAGAGCATTGGGTAACGTTTATGATGTATAGCCCACGTTTAATGGCTTTTTTAAGTATTTGAATAAACCAATCCTCATTGGGTGCATTTCCAGAGCCATAGGTTTCTAAAATGATTCCTTTTAATTTTGGAATATCAAGTAGTGCTTCCAAAATGGATTCGTTAATCCCAGGAAACATTTTAAGAATGATAACTTGATGATCTAGGGTGGTATGAACGATTAATTTTTTATGTTGGCGAGGTAGTAACGCCTGTGTGTTTACGTTTAAGTGTACTCCCGATTCGGCAAGAGGCGTATAGTTGGGAGAAGTAAACGCATTGAAATGTTCGGCGCTGATTTTAGTGGTTCGATTGCCGCGGTATAATTTGTATTCAAAATAGAGGCATACTTCTTGAATTACAGGTTTTCCTTTTTGTTGCAAGGAGGCAATTTGAATAGCAGTAATAAGATTTTCTTTAGCATCTGTTCGTAAGTCACCAATAGGCAATTGTGAACCCGTAAATACAACGGGTTTTGATAAATTTTCCAACATAAAGCTCATTGCTGATGCTGAATAAGACATGGTATCAGAGCCATGTAGTACCACAAATCCGTCGAAAGAGTCGTAGTTTTCTTCAATGACTTTTGCTATTTGTACCCATTTCTCCGGATTCATATTAGACGAATCAATGGGTGTTTTAAAAGAATAGGTTTCTATGGTACAATCCAATTGATGCAGTTCGGGGATTTTCTCAAGCAGTTGATTAAAATCGAAAGCTCTAAGTGCTCCTGTTTCAAAATCCCTCATCATACCAATAGTTCCACCTGTGTAGATGAGGACTATTTTGGGTTTAGCGCTGGTTTTCATATTTTGATTTGTTTACCACAGGATTGGCATACATGGCTAAAAATCCCTCCACCATCAGTGGATTAGTCATGTCGATTTTCATTTCCAATCTTCGTTCAAAAAGCGATTTTTCGTCGGAAGTATAGTGTGCGCTATATGTGTTTGTTTTGTGTAATAAATCGTATGCAATATAGTTGGTTGGCCACAATTTATAGGATTGCAGTATCGAATCGTCAATGGCTTGTGCTAGCGCCTGAATTTGTTTATTGGCGTTATCATTTTCTACAGCAAGCGTATCAATTTCTTTATTTAAAACATCGCCCACATGAATATGAATGCGTTTTTTTTGTCCGATAATGCCGCTTAAAAGCGTTATAAAATCTTCATTTTTTTCTTTGACGTAAATTTCAGCTTTCGCTTCGGCCATTAATTGAGGCATTTTTAAGGCATCAGTTGGGTCATATTCGTAAGAAATTGAAACGGGAACAATTTTAATCTTTTTGAAATAATCCATCAAATGCTTCTCGTCAGATCCCATTCCTAGCATTTTTAAAACACCAGTATGTGTGGCGTCATTGCCATCTTTAGTGCGTCCTTCACGTTGGGCAATCCATACCGAACGATTTTCTCTTAAAAGCAATTGTCCAATATATTCCGACATTAATTTGGAACTTAGTAACAATTCTTTTGGTGGTAATCCACGTTGAACTAAGAAATTCCGATTTAATTTTGAGAGTTTCAATAAAAAATCTTTCTTCACTAAATTATCTCCAATCGCTGATGCGGTCATAACCAGTCCGTGTTCAAACAATGAAACATTTAGAAGAGATGTATCAAGAATGATGTCTCTATGATTGGAAATAAAAAGATAGGAAGTGTTTTTTTCTAATTTTTCAAATCCAGAAGTAGTCAATCCATCCGATGATTTTTTGAGTACTTGCTGAATAGAATGGTACAAAAAATTACATTGAAAATCTCTAATGGAATGCGTTCGGCTTAATTGAGATTTCCATTCATCGTCGGCCATGTCGGGAAAAGTAAAGTTCATGATGGCTTTCATCATAGGATGATGTAAACACGAACGAATTCCTTCATTTACTTCAGTATCGTAATAGGGGCGAATGGAATCAAACTTCTGCATTTGGGTGCTAATTTAGAAAACAAATGAACAAAAAAAATATGACTTATAGGTAAATTAATGATTAAATTCCGAAAATAGCCTTAGAATTTTCGGTAGTGATTTGTGCAATTTCAGCTACGGATACGTTATAAATTTCAGCCAATTTTTGAGCCACTAATAATGTATAACTGCTTTCATTTCGTTTTCCACGATGAGGTGCAGGAGCTAAATAGGGTGAATCGGTTTCTAATACAATATGTTGCAAATCGATTTCGTGTAAAAATTGATCGATTTTTCCGTTTTTAAATGTCGCTACACCGCCTATTCCGAGTTTTAATCCTAATGAAATTGCACGTTCCGCTTGTGCCAAATCTCCTGTGAAACAGTGAAAAATTCCGAATAAATCGGATGCTTTTTCGCTTTCTAACACCTCAAAAGTTTCATCAAACGCATCACGACAGTGAATATTAATTCCTAATTTGTTCTTCTTAGCCAATTGAATTTGATGCTGAAACGCATGCTGTTGCTCTTTCAAAAATGTTTTATCCCAAAACAAGTCAATACCAATTTCACCCACCGCATAGAATTTTCTTTTGGCAAACTCCGCTTCAACATGAGCCAATTCTTCCAGATAATTTTCTTTTACGTAAGTCGGATGCAATCCCATCATCAAGAAAACATTTTCAGGAAATTGCGTTTCTAAGTCATACATGCGTTGTGTATAACTCGAATCTATTGCGGGTACAAAAAAACGGGTAACACCTGCATCCATAGCGCGTTGGATCATTTCGTTACGGTCGTCTTGATATTGTGAAGAATATAAATGGGTATGGGTATCGGTAAGAATCATGATATTGTATTTCATTGCAAAAGTAATAAAAATAGAATAGGAGAGAAGGAGGTCATTTTTTACACAATTTGAGTTGGTAGTTTCATTTGGTACCATTCTTGCAAAAACCCTATCTTTGTTTGATTTTACATCATTATGAAAACACTTCCTGATATTCTGAAAAAAGAAGGCTATCAAAAAATTAAGTTTACGGTTTCCAAAACGCAACATTTGTTACTCAAGGTACGGATTAACGGAATTCTAGGGCATTTTATTCTGGATACAGGTGCGAGTAATACTTGTGTTGGATTTGAAGGAGTCTCTTTTTTTCAGTTGATAGCAGGGAGTTCGCCTACCAAAGCTGCCGGTGCAGGAGGTACTGGTATGGAAACCCTTTTGTCGTCACATAATCAACTTAAAATAGGACGTTGGCAAGTGAATGATTTTTCTATCGTTATTTTTGATTTATCACACGTTAATGAGGCCTTGAAGCATTATAAAGCGTCGTCTGTACACGGAATTATTGGTGCCGATGTTTTGTTGAAAGGAGAAGCAATTATTGATTATTCAAATCAATGGCTGTATCTTAAAAAAAGCAATTTAAGCCCATTTTCCAAACCATTTCACTAAAACATCATGCCAAATCGTAATTTCTAAACAGAGTAAAATCCAAAAAACAAGGAAAAATGTAGCTAGTTTTGCGAAATATAGATTTGAATTATTTCGTTCAGTCCAAGTAATTTTCAAATGAAATAAAAGAGCCAAATACATTACAATTTTCCATACAATCCCTTCATAGCCAATACTATAAGAAATGTTTTTAAAAAGAGAACTTAATGAAATAAGTATTAGTTCCATAATAATAATACTTATGTTGTAAATTTTTCCTGAATGGGTATGGTTTGAAAATTTACTTTTAATGTATTCTATTGAATGTGATGGAACAAAATTATTTCTTTTGAAAGGAGACATATACGATAACAGTACTAATAAACATTAAACTCGCTCCTAAAACAAAAGGAGCTCCTGCAAATTTAAAAGGAGCTTCGTTGTGCGTAAAATAATAGAATAGGCTTGACATCATTGGCGGACCAACTATAGTAGAAAGACTCATCAAACTGGATAAGGTCCCTTGGATTTCGCCTTGTTCAGAGGCATCAACTTTACTTGAAATAACTGCTTGCATGGCTGGACCAGCTATCCCGCCCAAACAATAAGGCACTAGATATACAAAGACCATCCAGCTTTCTGTAGCTGTTGCAAAAAGTAATAATCCAATGGCATACAACGCTAAACCCACGTAAATACTCCGTTCATTTCCTAATTTTGGATTTATCCATCGAATTAAAACCCCTTGAACTAAACCAACCAATAATCCAATGACGCCTAAAGAAATTCCAACCATTTTTTCATTCCAGTGAAACTGATACATGGTAAAATAGCTCCAATTTCCTTGAATGGCATGAGACGCAACATATACAAGAAATAAGGCTATCATCAATCCATATAAAGCAGGACGTTTTCTGATGTTCATAAAGGCACCGATGGGGTTTGCACGTTTTAAGTTAAAATTTCGTCTGTTTTCTATAGAAAGGGATTCTGGTAGAATAAAATACCCGTATAAAAAATTAATCATGCACAATAGCGCTGCGGCAAAAAAAGGCACCCTAGAACCATAGTGACCTAGAAGCCCTCCAAGTACAGGGCCTATGATAAATCCCAAACCAAAAGCCGCCCCAATCATCCCAAAGTTTTTTGCACGGTTTTCTGGAGAACTTACGTCTGCAATGTATGCCGATGCTGTAGTAATGCTTGCTCCTGTCAGTCCTGCAATAACTCTACCTACAAACAACCAAGTAATGGAAGGAGCAAAAGCCAATAATAAATAATCCATTGAAAAAGCAAATAAAGACAATAAAATCACGGGTCTTCGTCCTATTGTGTCGCTCAAGCTTCCAATTAAAGGCGCAAAAAGAAATTGTGTGATGGCATAAGCAAAGGTTAACCAGCCTCCATATTTAGCCGCTTCACTGATGTCTACAAGAATTAATTCTTTGATCAATTTTGGAATTACAGGTATAATGATTCCCCAGCCTGTAACATCAATCAACATGGTGATAAAAATGAAACCTATTGCCGCTGATTTATTTTTTTGAAACATATAAAATGAAGAATGAATAGACAAATAAACAAAAAATCCTGTTCATTTCTAAACAGGATTTTAAAATTTATATAAAATTTAGTTTTATAACTCTAACGCTTTTTTAGGATTGCCTCCCATTAAAATTTCAACGGGATTCTCTAACGCTTCTTTTACGGCAACCAAGAACCCAACCGACTCACGTCCGTCAATGATTCTGTGGTCATACGATAAGGCTACATACATTACGGGTGCAATTACGATTTGTCCATTTTTAACAATGGCTCTATCTACCACATTGTGCATGCCTAAAATTCCTGACTGTGGAGGGTTAACAATTGGCGTGGACAACATACTTCCAAAAACACCACCATTAGAAATGGTAAACGTGCCTCCTGTCATTTCATCCACTGTAATTTGTCCGTCACGAGCACGTAAAGCCAAACGTTTGATTTCGGCCTCTACGCCTCTAAAGGATAGCGTTTCGGCATTTCTCATTACAGGAACCATTAATCCTTTTGGACCCGATACAGCAACTGAGATATCGCAGAAGTCATACGAGATTTTCTCTTGACCATCGATCATGGAATTTACGTCTGGGAATAATTGTAATGCTCTAGTTACCGCTTTAGTAAAGAACGACATAAATCCTAAACCTAATCCGTGTTTGTCTTTGAAGGCGTCTTTGTATTCTGCTCTGATGGCATAGATAGCCGACATGTCTACTTCATTGAATGTAGTCAACATTGCAGTTTCATTTTTAGCTGAAACCAATCGTTCGGCTACTTTACGACGTAACATAGAAAGTTTAGTTCTTTCTGTTCCTCTATTTCCACCAGTTGGAGTTCCCATTGAAGGAACGGCATTAACAGCGTCTTCTTTAGTGATTCGACCGCCTTTTCCAGTACCAACAAGATCTGATGGATTGATATTTTTTTCATCTAATATTTTTCGAGCTGCCGGAGAAGGCGCTTGAGTAGCATAAGTTGAGGCAGGAGCTGTAGACGGTTTTGGAGCTTCTGCTTTCTTCTCTTCAGCCTTTGGAGCCTCTGTTTTTACTTCAACAACTGGAGCTGCTCCATTAGGTTTAGCCGCGCTAGTATCAATTAAGCAAACGACAGCACCTACAGCAATAGCATCCCCTTCTTCTGCTTTTAGGGTAATAATCCCACTAGCTTCTGCGGGTAATTCCAAAGTAGCTTTATCTGAATCTACTTCAGCAATTGCTTGGTCTTTTTCTACATAATCGCCATCTTTTACTAACCAAGTTGCGATTTCAACTTCTTTTATCGATTCTCCCGGTGAAGGGACTTTCATTTCTAAAATCATTGTATATTATTTTAAATGATGAATTTTATATTTTAAATTATTGGGTTCTTATCTTCTACTCCTTAGCCCCGATTGCTGTGGCATTAGCTTCTAATTATCTAAACAAATTTTTGTCAAAAACCATTCTGATCGCGTCTGCATGACGTCTGCGATCTCTTGTGTGGCTCCCTGCGGCTGGTGCGGCATAGGCTTTTAAAGAAGCCAAACGCCAAGGAACCAAATCAAAATTCATTAACATGTAGCTGTAAGCCCCCATGTTTTTTGGTTCTTCTTGCGCCCAAACATAATCATCTGCATTAGGATAACTCGCAATAATCGCTTTCAACTGCTCTACCGGTAATGGAAATAATTGTTCAATACGAACCAAAGCTACATCTTTTCTTTCTAATTTTTCTCTTTCTGCAAGTATATCGTAATAGAATTTTCCAGTCACAAAAACTACGGTTTTTACTCTTTTCTTGTCAACTGATGCGTCATCAATAGTTTCTTGGAATTGACCATTGTATAATTCCTCTTGAGTTGATACACACAAAGGATGACGTAACAAACTTTTTGGAGAAAATACCACTAAAGGCTTACGGAAATTGGTTTTCATTTGTCTTCTCAATAAGTGGAAGAAATTAGCAGGAGTAGTACAATCAGCCACATACATGTTGTGACGGGCACATAATTGCAAATACCGCTCCATTCGCGCTGAAGAGTGTTCGGCACCTTGTCCTTCATAACCATGAGGTAACAACAGCACAATACCATTTTGATTGTTCCATTTGTCTTCACCACAAGAGATGTATTGATCAATCATAATTTGTGCGCCATTAGAAAAGTCTCCAAATTGAGCTTCCCAAATCGTCAAGGTTTTTGGGGATGCTAAGGCATAGCCATAATCAAATCCCAAAACACCATATTCTGAAAGGAAAGAATTGTAGATGTAAAAGTTTCCTTTGCTGTTCTTAAGAGATTTAAGAAGTACAACTTCTTCTTCGCTATCTTCTACTTTTATCACAGCATGGCGGTGTGAAAAAGTACCTCTTTCTACGTCTTGTCCCGACAAACGCACATCATATCCTTCATACAAAAGGGAACCATACGCTAAGGTTTCGGCAGTACCCCAATCGATAACGTTGTTGTCATACATGGTTTTTCTATCGGTAACGATTTTTTGAATCTTACTAATAAATTTTTTATCTGAAGGAAGAGTGGCTATCACTTCAAGGATTTCGTCGAGTTTCTTTTTATCGAATGTGGTGTCAAATTTTTGTAACATCACATCGTCAGAAACTTGCTCGAAACCATTCCATTCGTCTTGCATAAAAGGTTTGATAATGGTCAAATCTTTTTTACGAGAGGCTTGCAAATTTTCGTCAAGACGTTCTTTATAGTCGTTTTCTATTTTTGTTAAATAAGCAGCGTCAACAATACCATCTTTAATGAGTTTTTCGGCATAAATATCTCTTGGATTTTTATGACGTGCAATGAGTTTGTATAATACAGGCTGTGTAAATCGAGGTTCATCGCCTTCGTTATGACCATATTTTCTATAGCCTAATAAATCAATAAACACATCTCTTCCAAACTCCATTCGAAAATCTAATGCAAATAACATAGCATGAACGACCGCTTCAGCATCGTCTGCATTCACATGAAGTACAGGAGACAAAGTAACTTTTGCAACGTCTGTACAATAGGTAGACGAACGCGCATCTTGATAGTTTGTAGTGAACCCCACTTGATTATTGATAACAATGTGGATGGTTCCTCCCGTTTTATACCCGTCTAATTGGGACATTTGAACAATTTCATATACAATACCCTGACCGGCTACTGCTGCATCACCATGAACTGCAATAGGAAGTACCTTGGAAAAATTATCTGGACAATGATGATCTTGTTTGGCACGAGCAATACCTTCAATCACAGCGCCAACGGTCTCTAAATGCGAAGGATTTGGAGCCAAATTGATGTTGATTTTTTTGCCCGATTTAGTTTTTCTTTCCGAGGTTAGACCCAAGTGGTACTTCACGTCTCCATCGAAATATTCTTTATCGTAATCTTTTCCGTCAAATTCAGAGAAGATATCTTGTGTGTTTTTACCAAAGATGTTAGCTAATACATTCAAACGTCCACGGTGAGCCATTCCCATCACAAAGTGTTCTACTCCCTTTTCTGCAGCTGCTTCAATCACCGCGTCTAATGCTGGAATAATACTTTCACCGCCTTCCAGGGAGAATCGTTTTTGTCCAACGTATTTAGTATGTAAGAAATTTTCAAAAGAAACCGCTTCGTTTAGTTTTCCTAAAATGTGTTTTTTTTGTTCACCATCAAAATTGGGAAGGTTATCGTTGATGTTTATTCTATTTTGAATCCATTGAATCACTTCAGGTTTTCGCATGTACATGTATTCAATTCCAATGTGTTGGCAGTATACATTTTTTAAATGCGTGAGGATGTCTTTTAAGGTGGAAGGTTGATGGCCTAAGGTTCTAGCGGCATCGAATATCGTGTTTAAATCGGCTTCTGATAATCCGAAATTTACCAAATCCAAGTTGGGTTCATACGTTCTACGTTCCCGTACAGGATTGGTTTGTGTGAATAAGTGCCCTCGAGTTCTATAGCCTTCAATTAATTTTAAAACGTTAAATTCTTTTTGAAGTTTTTCCGAAATAGACCCATTATCAACAGCTTGAGTAGCATAAGAAACCAATTGGGAGGATGTGCCTTGTTCTTCATTGTAGGTTTCTAGTCCAAAGTCAAATCCTTGAAAAAAAGCCCTCCAACTATGTTCTACACTATCTGGATTATTTGTATATTGTTCATATAAATCGGCAAAAAACTGAGTATGTGCCGCATTTAAAAAGGAAAACCTATCCATATTTTTTTATATAAGTGCGCTTGAAAATGAAAAAATTAATGCAAAAGTATAATAAATATAATAATCTTTCAATGTTTTTACTATATTTATATCGCTAATTAAATATACACATGAGAGCAAACTTCTTTTCTCAATTTTCTATCTTTAAATCCGTTGCAATTTTATTGTTGTATACGTGGAGTTATAGTTCGCATGCCCAGCAAGATGAGGAGCATCCTAAGAAAAGTGATTTTCTAAAACATGTGCAAGTTGGGGGTGGTTTTGGGATTAATGTAGGATCTGGATTTACAGATTGTACTTTGGCTCCAAGTGCGATATATAATTTTAACCGGTACTTTGCAGTAGGCGTAGGACTCCAAGGAAGTATTGCCTCTCAAAAAGGATTGTATAATTCTACACTATACGGGATTAATGTACTCACGCTTTTCAATCCGATTCGGGAAGTCCAACTTTCATTAGAATTGGAACAAGTACGGGTAAATAATACATTTAGAAATCCAACAGGAACCCTGAAAGATAATTTCTGGAATACTGCTATCTTTGTTGGGGCAGGCTATAAAATGGATAATGTTACAGTGGGAATGCGTTACAACCTACTTTTCAACAAAGATAAAAATGTCTATACGGATGCATTAATGCCTTTTATTCGAGTGTATTTTTAATAATGTGCTCTAAACCACACCTTCATCCATTCGCGTTTTAAAATCAAAAAAGCAACTTGTTCAGAAAGTGCCATAATATCTGTGCCGTCTAGTTTCTTTACTTCATTTTCTGGTACATCAACGATGTAAAGCAGACTTAAATATTCGGCAAATTTATATTGAATAAGTTGGTAAATCTTTTCGTGTAACTCTATTTTTAGTTCTTCGGGTGTGATACTCGAATGAAAATCTACAGCTTCGTTGGCAAAATTAAAATCCTTATTTAATTGCTCAATGAGTTTGAGGTAGAGGTTTTCTTTTGCTGCTTGTGAGAGTAAATCATCGGTCGATAGAGGGGTTAAAAAATTAGACATTACGGTTCATTAAATTTTCTCCAAATGTTTTTAAAACTGCTTTTTTTTCTTCTGAAATGGTCATAAGATCTAGTTTTTCAAAAGCTTTGAAGGTGTATTCTTGAATGGCTTTTTGAGTAGCCTTAGACGCTCCTGTTTTTGTAAACAAGGCTTTTACAGAATCAATTTTTTCAGAATTATCCGAAGGTTTTATAGAAAATAAATGCAGTAATTGTTCTTTGTTATCACGAGTCCCAAATTCTAAAGCTTTCAAATATAAGTACGTTTTTTTGTTTTCAATAATGTCGCCACCAACTTGCTTTCCAAAGGTTTCTGGATTTCCAAAGGCATCCAAATAATCGTCTTGTAATTGAAAAGCAATTCCTAAATTCAATCCGAAGGCGTATATCAAATTGGCATTTTCTTCCGAGGTTTCAGCAACGATAGCGCCCATTTTCATGGCAGCTCCCACCAAAACAGCGGTTTTATATTCTATCATTTTGAGGTATTCGGGAATTGTAACATCATCACGTGTTTCAAAATCGACATCATATTGTTGTCCTTCACAAACTTCAAGTGCTGTTTTGCTGAACAATTTGGCTAATTCTCTAAAAATCTTTGGTTCGTAGGCTTCAAAATGTTGGTAGGCCAAAATCAGCATGGCATCACCAGAAAGAATACCTGTATTAATATTCCATTTTTCGTGAACGGTTTCATTGCCTCTTCGCAAGGGAGCCTCATCCATAATGTCGTCATGAACCAAGGAAAAATTATGAAAAACCTCTACCGCAGTTGCTGCGGCCAAAGCTTTTGTACAATCCACATCAAAAACCTCTGTTGCCATCAAAGTCAAAACAGGCCGCATTCTTTTCCCTCCCAAAAGAAGAATGTATTCTATTGGCTCATAAAGATTTTTGGGTTCTTTAGTAAGATGCAATTCCGATAAATAATTTGAAATCAGAGTTTGATAATGAGAAAGTGCGCGCATTGATATTTCAGCGTTTAAAGGGTGAAACGTTTAGACGTTATGAGTTAAAATAAGATTTTTACAAAAGTATATTTTTTTACGCAAATTAAAGTATACCTACTAATTTATCAAGAGTCGATTTTTTTTTTCAATGTTAAATTTATGTAAATACTTAGGAAACTATTTTGGTATTAAAAGTTTCCATTATATATTTGCACACCAAATCACGCTATTTAAAGTCAATTTTAAAAAAAACAATTCAAAATAGTGAAAAATTAAAGCCTACTATTATGAAAGAGAAAATCATCAAAAAAGCTACAGAAATGTTTTTGAAACTCGGTTTCAAGAGCGTGACTATGGACGATATAGCTTGTGAAATGTGTATTTCAAAAAAGACGATTTATAAATATTTCAGCAATAAAGAAAAACTTATTGAAGAGGGAACCGAAGTCGTACACCAAAAGATTCATGCGTTGATGGATGACATAGTTCAAAAAAATCATAACGCCATTGAAGAAAATTTTGAAATCAGAAAAATGTTTAAAGAAATGTTTCAATCTTTTGATCATTCACCTGCATATCAATTAAAAAAACATTATCCTGAGATTTATAATAAGATGATAGCTAACGAAATTGAAGATTGCAATGTGCTCTTTTCTCAAAACATTATCAAAGGCATAGCGCAAGGTTTGTACCGAAAAGACACGGATGTAGAAGCGGCTACAAAATTTTATTACACATTGATTTTTTCTATAAACGAAAACACATTATTAGAAAGAGATGCTTATGTATTAGAAGGGAAAGCACTCGAATACCATACTAGGGCCATTGCCACTCCCGAGGGAATTGTGGAACTTGAAAAACAATTATCAAATTTAAATTAATACTACTTTGTTCATGAAAAATAAATTCTTCCTTTTTGCACTGATGTTTGTAGGAATTTTACAAGCTCAAGACAAAAAACAGTCGTATTCTTATACCTTAAAAGAAGCGATAGAACACGCTATTCAAAACAACTATTCGGCTATCAATGCCAATAGAGATGTTGAAGCTGCTAAAAAGAAAAAATGGGAAACGACTACTATGGGTTTGCCTCAAATTAATGGAAGCGTAGGCTATCAAGACAATTTCAAACTTCAAAAATCATTAATTCCTGCCGAGTTTTTTGGCGGTGCTCCAGGGACTTTTGTTCCGGTGACTTTTGGAACCAAACACAATATGAATTCGGCAGTAACCCTCAGCCAGTTGATTTTTGATGGCTCCTATTTGGTGGGCTTACAATCGGCTAAAACGTATTTGAAAATTTCTGAGAACGCCAAAATCAAAACGGCTCAAGAAATAAAAGAAATTGTCATCAATTCGTATGGAAACGTATTGCTTGCAGAAGAAAGCATCTCAATTCTTCAAAAAAACAAAGGTATTCTGGAAAAAACACTTTCTGATACTAGAGAAATATACAAAAATGGTTTGATTGAGGAAGAAAATGTGGAACAATTACAAATTACATTGGCTTCTGTCACAAGTGCCTTAGAGAATGTTAAAAGGCAAAGAATTATTGCTAACGATATGTTGAAACTTCTGCTTGGAATGGATCTTTCCAATGAGTTAAAGCTAACCGATAAATTGGAGGCATTAACGACAACCAATGTGGATTTGAACTTACTTAAAGAGGAGTTTAATGTAACTAATAATATCGATTATCAAATTGGACAAAATGTTAAAACAAGCAAAGAATTATTGTTAAAACTTGAAAAAAGCAAAGCGCTTCCTTCTCTTGGTGCTGCAGTGAATTTTGGCTACAACGCTTTTGGAAATGACTTCAAATTTTTTACGCCTAGCCAGCAGTGGTTTAATTATTCGAATTTAGGAATCAGTCTTAATGTTCCGCTATTTAGTAGTTTGGGAAGAAGTGCACGCACACAACAAGCCAAAATTGCTTTAGAACAATCCAGAACACAATTGACGGAAACCGAACAAAAATTGAAATTACAATTTGAAAAAGCGAAAAGCGATTATGAATTTAGTATCGAGCAATTAGCCACCTCAAAGAGCAATTTGAGTTTGGCAGAGCGAATTGAAAACAAAAATCAAATCAAATTCAAAGAGGGGCTTTCATCGAGTTTTGATTTAACCAAAGCCCAAGAGCAATTGTATTCGGCACAACAAAGTTACCTTCAAGCCATGGTAGATGTCATCAACAAAAAAGCCTCATTAGAAAAATTATTAAATAAAAACTAATCCATATCCCTATATAAAATGAGAAAAATAATCCTAATAACTGTTTTATCATTGTCGTTGTTTTCTTGTTCAAAAAAAGAAAATACCGCAACCATTGACGATTTAATTAAATCAAAAAACACTAAAGAACTTCAAGCTAAAAAGGCACTTATTCAAGCTGATTTAGCTAAAATTGATGAGGCTTTGGCTTCTCTTGATGTTAAAAAAGACGAAGCTTTGGTGTCTGTATTGACTCTAAAAGACACGTTGTTCAATCATTATCTTGAAATTCAAGGGAATGTGAACACAAAAGAAAATATTTTGGTACAACCTGAATTCAGCGGAACATTAACCTCATTGACTGTAAAAGCGGGACAACACGTAACGAAAGGTCAAATTATTGGAAAAGTGGATGATGCCGGAATGAGTCAACAATTGGCGAGTCTAGAAAATCAATATGCTTTGGCTAAAACGTCGTTCGACCGTCAAAAAAATCTTTGGAACAAAAAAATTGGTTCTGAAATTCAGTATCTTCAAGCACAAACGCAAATGATTTCAGCTCAAAAAGGCGTGGCTCAAATGAAAGCACAATTAGCTAAAACAGTTATTCGTGCGCCATTCACTGGAACAATTGATGAGGTTTTTGTAGAAAAAGGACAAGTAGTTGCTCCAAGTCAACAAGGATTGATGCGTATTGTGAATTTAGGAAATATGTATGTTTCAACCTCGGTTCCTGAAACGTATATAGGAAAGCTAAAAGTAGGTACCGAAGTAGATGTTTACTTGAATGCACTTGGAAAAACCTACAAAGGGAAAGTGCGTCAAGTAGGTAGCTTTATCAATCCAAATAATAGAAGTTTTGGCATTGAAGTGGCCGTTCCAAATCCAGAAAACTTGTTACGTCCCAACCAAGTAGCCAAACTTAAAATTGTGGATTACATTAGTAAAAATGCGATTGTCGTTCCTACCAATGTGGTGCAAGAAGATGCACAACATAACAAATATGTTTACACTGTTTCTAATTCGGACGGAAAAACAGGAACCGCTAAAAAAGTTTTGGTTAAAGTAGGACAATCGTCTGATAATGTAACCGAAATTTTAAGTGGCTTATCTTCAAATGATATCATCGTAACCGAAGGGGTTAACACCATTTCTGAAGGAATGAAATTGAATTTCTAAATCAGTTTAAAAGCATAAATTTTAGATGTTTACCATTTGTTAAACGAAACTCTAAATTTTTAAACTTTTAAACTCTTAAACTAAAATTTATGAGTCATCAAAACAAAGAATTCAGTATATCAAGTTGGGCTGTAGACAATCGTGTCACGGTATACATCCTAACGTTTATGATTGTAATTTTAGGAATTACTGCCTACATTACCATGCCGCGAGAGGATTTTCCAGAAATCATCGAAAACAAAGTATATGTTTCTTCTGTATTTCCAGGGAATTCAGCCGAAGACGTAGAAAAATTGGTTATTAAACCATTAGAAAAAGAATTTAAAAACATCAGCGGTGTAAACAAAGTAACGTCGAGTTCGTTTCAAGATTATGGAATGATAATCGTAGAATTTGACGATAATGTTACTATCGAACAAGCCAAACAAAAAATCAAAGACAAAGTTGATAATGCCAAAGCCGACACCGACTGGCCGAATTTGGACAACGGAAGTAAGGTGGAGCCTAACGTTTTTGAATTGAACATTTCAGAAGAAGTGCCTATTTTGAACATCAATTTGCAAGGAAATTACACCACGCAACAATTGAAAAAATATGGCGAATTACTACAAGACGATTTAGAAGAAATATCAGAAGTTAAGAAAGTAGATATTCTTGGTGTGGATGATAAAGAAGTTGAGATTGCTGTAGATATTTTTAAAATGACAGCGGCACAAGTAACTTTTGACGAAATTCAAAATGCGGTGAAATACGAAAACATGACGCTTTCTGGTGGGAACTTGGTTTCGCAAGGTTCGAGAAATAACATCCGTATCACGGGTGAAATCAAAAATCCAAAAGAACTGGAAAACATTATCGTTAAATCGTATGGAGGTTCGGTTTATCTTAAAGATATTGCTACAATCCGTTTTAAAGAGAAAGAAAAAACAACTTATGCTCGTGAAAAAGGAACCGAAGTGGTAATGCTTAACGTTAAAAAACGTTCGGGACAAAACATGATTTCGGCTATTGAGCAAGTCAAAGAACATATTGAAAAAGCCAAAGCTTCGTATTTGCCTAAAAACCTAAAAATTGAATTGACCAATGACCAGTCATCACGTGTAGAACATCAAGTGGACGAATTGTCCAACCACATCATTTTCGGAATTATTCTGGTTATGATTGTGTTGATGTTTACTATGGGATTGCGTAATTCCTTGTTTGTAGGTGCTGCGATTCCGTTGTCTATGATGATTGCGTTTGCGATTCTTTCAGCTTTAGGATTAACGTTAAATACGATGGTACTTTTCGGATTGGTCATGGG
The DNA here is from genome assembly GCF_003268855.1 of Flavobacterium aciduliphilum. Taxonomy (GTDB): domain Bacteria; phylum Bacteroidota; class Bacteroidia; order Flavobacteriales; family Flavobacteriaceae; genus Flavobacterium; species Flavobacterium aciduliphilum. The sequence goes on along the minus strand of NZ_QLSZ01000004.1, from coordinate 25,754 downwards.
ATTGGGTATGTTGGTAGACGACGGTATTGTGGTAGTCGATAACGTATTTGCCAACATGAAAAAAGGATTGCCACGCGTGCAAGCTTCTAAAATTGGTATCGGAGAAATCGCTTGGCCTGTAATTTCGTCTACAGCTACTACCTTAATGGCGTTTTTACCCTTTGCATTATGGCCTGGAACTATGGGTAAATTCATGAAGTATTTTCCAATGACCTTGACGGTAACCCTTACGGCTTCGTTATTTGTGGCAATGGTTATCAATGCAGCCATGACAGGGGGCTCCATGGATACGGAAGATAAAAACATCTCTAAAAAGAGTTTGAAGTTTTATACCGTTCTGTTTTTAGCTTTCGGAATTCTATTTGCATTCTTAGGTTCCAAATATACGTATGACAATAAACTGGTAAGAGGAATCGGGCATTTATTGTTGATTGCTATCGGATTAATGTGGGCGTATCATTTGAAAATCTTCCAATGGACACAAGAGTTCCAACACAGCTTCTTCCCAAGAATGGAGGAGAAATACAAATTGTTTTTGGCTAAAATATTAGAAGGTAGAAAAGCATGGTATGCCTTGTTAGCAATCATCGGAATGTTGTTCTTGTCTTTTATTCTGTTAGGGATTTTCCCAAGAAAAGTGTTGTTTTTCCCTGAGAACATTCCAAATCAGGTGATTGCTTATATTGAATATCCGCAAGGAACTTCGATTGAAAAAACCAATAAGGCTACGCTATTTGTAGAAAAACAAGTCATCAACATATTACAAAAATATGTAGATCCAAAAACCGATAAAAACTTCCTAGCCGAGTCGATTGTTTCTCAGGTTGGAAAAGGTGCTGGTAATCCAAATGTTGATGCGGGTTCGGCTTCAGAAACCCCTTTTAAAGGAAAAGTAACAGTCAATTTCTCAGAATTCAAATTCAGACGCGGCATCAACACGGCCGATATTCTAGAAGAAATTCGTAATAAAGTAAAAGGAATTGCTGGCGCTACGGTTACGGTTGAAAAAGATGCCAACGGACCGCCTGCAGGATATCCTATCAGTATTCAGTTAACGGGTACCGATTATGACGAAATGTTGAAAGAAGCGGATAAAATGATTGCGTTTATCAATTCGAAAAACATTCCGGGTATTGAGAAATTGAGTATCGATGTAAACAAAGAAAGTCCAGAATTGGAAGTTCATGTAGATAGAGTAAATGCAGGAAGCGCTGGAGTTTCTACAGGTCAGCTAGGTTTCAATTTGCGTCGTTCGGTTTATGGTCAAGAAATCTCAACCTATAAAGAAGGGGATGACGATTACAACATTGTCATGCGTATGCAAGATGACCAACGCAAAAATGAAAATGTGTTGTTCAATCAATCGTTGACGTTTAGAAACATGAACAATGGACAAATTGTGCAAATTCCAATTTCTGCCATTTCAAAAACCGATAAAACTACAACGTACAATCAAATTAAAAGAAAAAATTACAAACGAATCATGACCGTTTATTCCAATGTAATTACGGGATATAATGGAAATGAAATCACGCAACAAATTCAAGCGGAATTAAAAAATTATAAACTTCCGCAAGACATTACCTACTCGTTCTCTGGAGTTCAAGAAGAGCAAGGTAAAAATCAAGGCTTCTTGTTTTATGCATTATTCCTAGCGATGGCTGGAATCACGTTGATTATTGTGTTACAATTCAACTCGGTTTCAAAAACGTTGGTGATTTTATTCACGGTGTTGTTGAGTTTTAGTGGGGTGTTCTATGGCTATGTGATTGCCAATATGGATTTCGTAATCTTAATGACCATGATGGGAATCATTTCGCTAGCGGGAATAGTGGTGAAAAACGGAATTGTATTGATGGACTTCTTCGTCTTACTATTAGACAAAAAAGTAGCCGACAAACATTTAGACAGTCACGACGATTTATCGCTAGAAGAAATCAAAGAAGTGATTATCGAATCGGGTAAATCGAGATTGCGTCCGGTATTGTTAACGGCATTAACGGCAGTTTTAGGATTAATTCCGTTAGCGATTGGATTGAACTTCGACTTCTATACTTTGGTAACCGATATGAATCCGCACTTCTTTATGGGTGGAGACAATGTGATTTTCTGGGGGCCATTAGCATGGACTATCATCTTCGGATTGACCTATGCAACTGTTTTAACTTTGGTTATGGTACCGGTGATGTTCTACTTGGTGAAACGAGTAAAATATAGACTAAGAGACCGAAGAATGAAAAGAAAGATAGCTCTTGAAAATTAGTTATACATGTGGTTAAACAAAAAAAGCTGCTTCAATACTTTTGAAGCAGCTTTTTTTTAATTTTTATTTCAATAATTTATCTAGTGTTTCCACCAAACTTGGTTCAGAAGGCCGCGTTTCGTCCGCATGAATCACCTTTCCTGTTGGGTCAATTAAGATAAATCTTGGAATAGATTCGATGCCAAAGGCCTTGATAAAATCGGAATACCAATCTTTATCAGCAATTAATTGGATACCGCCTAAAGATTTATCTTTTACAAAATTTTTCCATTTATCATGATCTTTTTGGGTATCAATAGAAATACTCACAAAGGCAATGTTTTTCCCGTGGTATTGTTCTTCAATTTTTTGCAAAAAAGGAATTTCGCCACGACAAGGCCCACACCAAGTTGCCCATACATCGATATACACATATTTACCGCGTAAGTCTTCCAGTTTGGTTTTGCCCCCTGCATAATTTTCGTACTCAAACGAAGGCGCCTGGGTATTGTTTAGTTTTTGTTGTTCTTGTTTTTGTTTGAAATACATTTTTAACTCGAACAATTCTTGCATCATGGCTTTCTTTTGTAATTCGACAAAATCAGGATCAAATCTTCCTTGTTCAAGTCTCGCTTTTTCTGCATTTTGCTTGTCGGTTATTTTTTTCGAAAAATCATCTGGGGAAGAAGCTAGTAAATCGTCATAATTAAAATCGCCTTCATGTCTTATTTTTTCAGCTAAATAGTTGTTTTCGGGGGCGCCTTTTCCAGTGTACACGATGGATTCATCAAAGTTTTTAGCATCCAATTTAAGTGTGATGTCGAAACCATTTTTCAAAAACACATCGGTATATTCAGCTCCATCAAATAATTGATACATGCCTGTTTTGACATCAAAGGAAGTGCTAAAATGCCCGTTTTCCTCTAGTTTAATTTCTTTTACAATAACTTTGTTGTTTTTTATAAACAAAGTTGCGCCATTTTTATTAGCAATAGCTCCCTGAAATTTTAACACCGTTTCTTGACCAAAACTCACATGCGACCAGACCAAAACGACTACTAACAATCCTAATTTTTTCATATTTCGATTTTTTTAATTATTCCATTTCAAATATAGTTAAATTAATTTAGCACGTATTTATCAATAAGAAAATATTTAATGTTTATTTCGCGTGAAGTTTTTTACTTTTGCACCCAAGACCTTAGGTCGACTCGAAGCTTTAGCTGAATAGGCGAAGCAATTGTACATAATAAAAAAATCATGTCAAATGTATAGAAGTCATTCATGTGGCGAATTGAACGCCTCACATATCAATCAAGAAGTAACCCTTGCGGGTTGGGTACAAAAAGTTAGGGATAAAGGATTTATGAATTGGGTGGATTTACGCGACCGATACGGAATTACACAATTGGTATTTGACGAAAGTCGTTCTGATAAGACGGTTTTCGAATTGGCCAAAACACTCGGAAGAGAATTTGTGGTTCAAGTGAAAGGAACGGTAATTGAGCGTGAAGCCAAGAACAAGAACATTCCTACTGGAGATATCGAAATTTTGGTTAAAGATATGACCATTTTGAATTCTGCATTGACACCGCCTTTCACTATAGAAGATGAAACCGATGGAGGTGAAGATATTCGCATGAAATACCGTTACTTAGACATTCGTAGAAATCCGGTTAAAAACAGTTTGTTATTTCGTCATAAAGTGGCGCAAGCCGTTAGAAATTACCTTTCTGATTTAGATTTTTGTGAAGTTGAAACGCCTTATTTGATTAAATCAACTCCAGAAGGCGCAAGAGATTTCGTCGTTCCAAGTAGAATGAATGAAGGTCAATTTTACGCCTTACCACAATCGCCACAAACGTTCAAACAACTATTGATGGTGGGAGGCATGGACAAGTATTTTCAAATTGTAAAATGCTTCCGTGACGAAGATTTGCGCGCTGACAGACAGCCCGAATTTACTCAAATCGATTGTGAAATGGCGTTTGTAGAACAAGAAGACATTTTAAATGTATTTGAAGGATTAACCCGTCATTTACTTAAAGAAATAAAAGGCATTGAAGTAGAAAAATTTCCAAGAATTACCTACGATTATGCTATGAAAACCTACGGAAACGACAAACCCGATATTCGTTTTGATATGAAATTTGGTGAGTTAAACGAAGTGGCTCAGCATAAAGATTTTCCAGTTTTCAACTCGGCTGAATTGGTAGTTGGAATTGCAGCTCCAGGTTGTGCTTCTTATACAAGAAAAGAAATTGATGCGTTAATTGATTGGGTAAAACGTCCGCAAGTTGGTGCTTCTGGAATGGTTTATGTAAAATGTGAAGCCGATGGAACGTACAAATCATCGGTAGATAAATTTTACGATCAGGACGATTTGGCAAAATGGGCCGAAATCACAGGCGCAAAGGTTGGCGATATGATTTTTGTACTTTCGGGTCCTGCAAACAAAACTAGAGGTCAACTTTCTGCCCTACGAATGGAATTGGCGACGCGATTAGGATTGAGAAAGCCAGACGAGTTTGCGCCTTTATGGGTGGTTGATTTCCCATTATTAGAATTGGATGAAGAATCGAGCCAAACTGGCGAACTGGCGCAGCAATCTGGAAGATGGCACGCCATGCACCATCCATTTACATCGCCAAAACCAGAAGATATGGAATTATTAGCAACAGATCCAGGAAAAGTTCGTGCTAATGCCTACGATATGGTTTTGAATGGAAATGAAATTGGTGGTGGTTCTATCCGAATTCACGATAAAGCTACACAACAATTGATGTTCAAATATTTAGGGTTTACCGAAGAAGAAGCTCGTAATCAATTTGGCTTCTTGATGGATGCCTTCCAATATGGAGCGCCACCTCACGGAGGATTAGCTTTTGGTTTGGATCGATTGGTAGCAATCCTTGGAGGTCAAGAAACTATTCGTGATTTTATAGCGTTTCCAAAAAATAATTCTGGTCGAGACGTTATGATTGATGCTCCTTCAAAAATAGATGAAAATCAACTCAATGAATTACATATTAAAGTCGCATTGAATTAATATCATATTCTCATTTTTTTAAACGTTGTGGTTTGATTAGTATAAAACAACAACGTTTTTTGTTTAAAAAAATGAATTATATTTATAAAAATGCTAAAAAAACACACAAGATATTTTAAAAATAAAAAAAACTTTTTATTTTTTTAACATTTAAATGTTGTTTGTGAACGAAATAAACATACCTTTGGGCAATAATATTATTTTTTTAAAAAAATGCACACAGGTAAAGTTAAATTTTATAATGAATCTAAAGGTTATGGATTCATTACTGATGACCAAGATGGTAAAGACATTTTTGTTCATGCAACAGGGATCAAATCAGAATCATTAAAAGAAGGTGATTCGGTTTCTTACGAAGAAGAAGAAGGAAGAAAAGGTAAAGTAGCTGCGCAAGTAGTAGTTATCGAAGACTAATATATATTATTTTTTGGTTACCTAGAATGGTTAAACGCCTCAATAACGTATTGAGGCGTTTTTTTTTGATACATTTTACAATTTAGAATTAATTTAAATAAACGATTTTAAGAAAGAAATAAGTAACGTTTAGAGTTTGATTTTTGTGAATTAAATAAAGCCACGTATATTTGTGGCTATTTTATTAAAGTCTAAATTTTAACGACATGCAATCTACACAACATGATTTTTTGCCCATCCTCATGCAAGCGGGACTTGCGATTGGGTTTGTAGTAGCAACCATAATAGGATCGGGGTTTTTAGGTCCTAAAAGACATTCGAAAAGTAAAGATAAAAACTTCGAATGCGGGATTGAATCGGTGGGGAATGCTCGTATTCCTTTTTCGGTAAAATATTTTTTAGTAGCGATACTTTTTGTGCTTTTTGATGTAGAGGTAATATTTTTATATCCTTGGGCAGTAAATTTTAGAGAATTAGGCGAAACAGGAATGATAAAAATGGTAATTTTCATGTTGTTTCTTTTGGTGGGATTCTTTTATATTATCAAAAAGAAAGCCCTTGAGTGGGAATAATTGCATCATAATCGAGTTGAATTGATATACTAATTTAAGTACGAATTATAAATGAGTGATTCTAAAACAAAAATGGTTGCTCCGCCAGAAGGAGTTGTAGGTGAAGGCTTCTTTGCTACAAAATTGAACGATGTGGTAGGTTTGGCACGTGCCAATTCGCTTTGGCCTTTGCCTTTTGCTACATCATGTTGTGGGATAGAATTCATGGCTACTATGGCATCTCACTATGATTTGGCACGTTTCGGTTCAGAACGAGTAAGTTTTTCACCTCGTCAGGCAGATATGTTGTTGGTTATGGGAACTATTTCCAAAAAAATGGCCCCGATTCTTCGTCAAGTATACGAACAAATGTCCGAACCCCGTTGGGTAATCGCTGTAGGGGCTTGTGCTACTTCAGGAGGAGTGTTTGATACATATTCTGTTTTACAAGGTATTGACAAAGTTATTCCAGTTGATGTATATGTACCTGGATGTCCACCGAGACCGGAACAAATCGTTCAAGGCGTAATGCAATTGCAAGAATTGGTAAAAAATGAATCTGTAAGAAGAAGAAATTCTCCAGAATATAAAGAATTATTGGCCTCATATAATTTATAGAAAATGGCTTTAGAAATTGAGTTTATAAAAGAAAAAATGATTTCAAAATATGGGAATAAAGTACTGAATTTTGAAATGAGTAGAGATATTTTTTCATTCGAAGCTACACCAGACGAAATCCATGACGTCATTCGTTTCTTGAAAGAAGATGAACAATTAAATTTTCATTTCTTGACGGATTTAGCGGGTGTTCATTTTCCGGATAATGATGAAAATCATCAATTTGCTATCGTTTATCACTTGCACAATTGGGTTGAAAATGTAAGAATACGTGTCAAGACGTATCTTCCTGAATCTCCTGAGGTGCCAACCATAACCGATTTGTTTTTATGCGCCAATTGGATGGAAAGAGAAGCATGGGATTTTTATGGAATCAATTTTATAGGACATCCCCAACTCAAACGAATATTAAATATGGAAGAAATGGTGTCGCATCCCATGAGAAAAGAATTTCCTATGGAAGATGGAGGAAGAACAGACAAAGACGATCGTTTCTTCGGAAGAACCCCAGCTAATTGTTAAAATAATTCAACATTATAAAATGTCAGACTTATTACTACCTCCCGAGCATCGATATGCTAAAATAATTGAAAAAATGCGTAATGAAGATGGAAGCGAGTTGTCTATCCTAAATTTAGGACCCACGCACCCCGCTACCCATGGAATTTTTCAAAACATTCTATTAATGGATGGTGAGAAAATTCTCGACGCAGAGCCTACTATCGGATATATTCACAGAGCTTTTGAAAAAATTGCTGAAAACAGACCTTTTTATCAGATCAATGTATTGACCGATAGAATGAATTATTGTTCCTCACCAATCAATAATATGGCTTGGTGGATGACCGTAGAAAAATTATTGAATATTGAAGTGCCAAAGAGAGCACAATATTTGAGAGTCATTGTTATGGAATTGGCGCGTATTGCAGACCATTTGATTTGTAATTCTATCCTAGGGGTAGATACGGGAGCCTACACAGGATTTTTGTATGTTTTTCAATTTAGAGAAAAAATATATGAAATCTACGAAGAAATTTGTGGAGCTCGTTTAACAACTAATATGGGTAGAATTGGAGGTTTTGAAAGAGCTTGGTCTGACGAAGCTTTTAAAAAGCTTAATGTCTTTTTAGAAGAATTTCCCATAGCTTGGAAAGAATTTGAAAATCTTTTTGAAAGAAATAGAATTTTTATTGATAGAACAGTAAACGTAGGACCAATTTCTGCTGAAAAAGCAATGCAATATGGCTTAACAGGTCCAAATTTACGAGCAGCAGGAATTGATTATGATGTTCGAAAAGCAGCACCTTATTCCTCCTATGAAGATTTCGATTTTGATATCCCTGTTGGACAGTCAGGCGATACTTACGACCGTTTTTGTGTGAGAAATGCAGAAGTATGGCAAAGTTTAAGTATCATTCGTCAGGCATTAGCTAAATTGCCAGAAGGCCCTTATCATGCCGATGTTCCTGATTATTATTTGCCTCCAAAAGAAGACGTTTATCACAATATGGAAAGTTTGATTTACCATTTCAAGATTGTTATGGGAGAGGTACCCGTACCCGTTGCTGAAATTTACCATGCAGTGGAAGGAGGAAATGGAGAATTAGGTTTTTATTTAATCACCGATGGTAGTAGAACGCCTTACCGATTAAAATTTAGAAGACCTTGTTATGTATATTATCAAGCCTATACTGAAATGATAAAAGGAGGTATGTTGTCTGATGCTATCGTGATATTATCAAGTTTAAATGTTATTGCAGGAGAATTGGACGCATAATGAAATTATAAATGATGAATTTTAAATTTTAAATTATCCAAACATTTAAAATTTATAATTCAAAATTTAAAATAATAAAAATGGAAAAATCACATATAAAACAAGAAATACACATGACCGAAGCGTTGATGAATCGCATCAACGAGTTAATCAGTCATTACCCTGCCGATAAAAAGAAATCGGCTTTGTTACCCGTATTGCATGAAGTCCAAGATGCTCATGATAATTGGCTTAGTGTGGAATTGCAAAACAAAGTAGCTGAAATTCTTGAGATAAAACCTATTGAGGTCTATGAAGTGGTAACCTTTTATACCATGTTCAATCAGAGACCTATTGGAAAGTATATGTTTGAATTTTGTCAAACGTCGCCTTGTTGTCAACGAGGAGTAGAGGATTTGATGGATTACACGTGTGAGAAACTTGGCGTAAAAGTAGGAGAACCAACCCCAGACGGACAGTTTGAAGTGAGAGGCGTAGAATGTCTTGGCGCTTGTGGCTATGCACCCATGATGCAGTTGGGGGATTTCTACCAAGAACACTTGACCAAAGAAAAAATAGATCAGTTAATTGCTGATTGTAAAGACGGAAAAATCACCTTACACGATAAATAATATTATGGGAAGAAAAATATTATTAGACAAAATCAATGTTCCAGGCATTAAAACTTACGAAGTGTATCGTCGTGAAGGCGGTTATGCTTCGGTAGAAAAAGCCCTAAAAACATTAACCCCCGATGAGGTTACCGAAGAAGTAAAAACATCAGGTCTTCGTGGTCGTGGAGGCGCGGGTTTCCCAGTAGGAATGAAATGGAGTTTCATCGATAAAAAGTCGGGTAAACCTCGTCATTTAGTGTGTAATGCCGACGAATCAGAACCAGGAACATTCAAAGATAGATTTTTAATGGAGTACATTCCTCATTTACTCATTGAAGGAATGATTACCTCTAGTTATGCACTTGGGGCAAATTTATCTTACATATACATCCGTGGGGAATATATGTGGGTATACAAAATTTTAGAAAGAGCCATTGCTGAAGCCCGTGCGGCAGGATGGTTAGGAAAAAATATATTAGGAACAGGGTACGATTTGGACTTGTATGTGCAAATTGGTGGAGGAGCTTACATCTGTGGTGAAGAGACTGCTTTGATTGAAAGTTTAGAAGGAAAACGCGGAAACCCTAGACTAAAACCACCCTTTCCAGCCATATCTGGTTTATGGCAAAACCCAACCGTGGTAAATAATGTTGAAAGTATCGCTTCTGTGCCATGGATTGTGAATAATTCGGGAGCTGAATATGCTGCTATTGGTATTGGACGTTCTACAGGGACCAAATTAATTTCGGCTTCTGGGAACATCAAAAATCCGGGCGTTTATGAAATTGAGTTAGGACTGTCCGTATACGAATTCATGAATTCTGACGAATATTTAGGTGGAATGCAAACGGATAGACCTTTAAAAGCTTTGGTGCCTGGAGGAAGCTCAGTGCCTATTTTACCCGCACATTTAATTTATAAAACTGCCGCAGGAGAAGATCGTTTGATGACCTACGAAAGTTTGTCTGATGGGGGCTTTGCTACAGGATCAATGTTAGGTTCAGGGGGATTTATAGTATATGACGATAGAGCTTGTATTGTTCGAAATACATGGAATTTTTCAAGATTCTATCATCATGAAAGTTGCGGACAATGTACGCCTTGCCGCGAAGGAACAGGATGGTTAGAAAAAGTATTATGGCGTATTGAAAATGGCCAAGGGCGTGAAGAAGACATTGAATTATTATGGAGTATCCAATCCAAAATAGAAGGAAATACTATTTGTCCATTAGGGGATGCTGCTTCATGGCCAGTAGCTGCGGCTATTCGTCACTTTAAAGAAGAATTCGAATACCATATTCGCTTCCCAGAAAAAGTTAAAAATAGAGATCATTTTGTGGCAGAACCTTTTGAAAAGGTAAAACATTTAGTAGCAAAAGAAACAGTATAATTTAGAAGTACGAAGTTAGAAGTTGGAAGGAAGAAGTGGAAGCACTTAAAACTTTTAAACTTTTTAAACTTTTAAACAAATAGATAATGAAAGTAACCATAGACGGTCAAGAGATTGAAGTAGCACCAGGAACAACCATCCTACAAGCTGCTCGTATGATTGGTGGAGAATCGGTTCCACCAGCCATGTGTTATTATTCAAAACTAAAAGGAACCGGCGGAAAATGTCGCTGTTGTTTAGTTGATGTAACTAAAGGAAGTGAAGCCGATCCTCGTCCGATGCCAAAACTTGTCGCTTCGTGTGTAACAGGATGTCAAGATGGAATGGAAGTGGCTAGCACGTCTTCAGCAAGAGTTAAGGAAGCGCGAAAATCAGTAACCGAATTTTTGTTAATCAATCACCCCCTAGATTGCCCAATTTGCGATCAAGCAGGGGAGTGTGACTTACAAAATTTAAGTTTCGAACATGGTAAATCGGAAACCCGTTTTATTGAGGAGAAAAGAACGTTTGCACCCGAAAATATTGGTGATAAAATTCAATTACACATGAACCGTTGCATCTTGTGTCAACGATGTGTGAAAGTAGCCGAAGAGCTCACAGACGACCGTGTACATGGAGTGTTAAATCGTGGCGATCATGCCCAAATTTCAACCTACATTGCGGCTGCTATTGAGAATGATTTTTCGGGGAATATGATTGATGTATGTCCTGTTGGTGCTTTGACCGACAAAACATTCCGATTCAAGTCGAGAGTTTGGTTTAACAAACCATTCAACGCACACAGAACATGTACTACACCAGGATGTTGCGGTAAAACAACTTTGTGGATGTTTGGAAATGAAATCCAAAGAGTTACTGCACGAAAAGACGAATATCATGAAGTAGAAGGGTTTATTTGTAATACTTGTCGTTTCGACAAAAAAGAAGTAGCCGATTGGACGATTGAAGGGCCACGTAAATTTGAAAAAGATTCTGTTATAAATCAGAATAATTATACGAGAAAACTAGATAAAGTAGTAATCAATACTGAAAAAGGAATTCTCGAAGGAAGAGACATTGACAGAAAAAAAATTAGTATGGCTAAAATTCCATTAGACAATAATAAATAAGATAAAAATGGAAAGTGCATTTATAATAGAAAAAAGTATTTTTATTGTTGTAATTTTTGCTTTTACAATGATTATGGCCATGTATTCTACTTGGGCAGAGCGTAAAGTTGCTGCTTTTTTACAAGATAGAGTTGGGCCAAACCGAGCAGGATGGGGCGGATTATTACAACCCCTAGCAGATGGAATGAAACTCTTCGCGAAAGAAGAATTTGAGCCAGATACTAAAAACCGATTTTTATTTTTTGTTGGGCCTGCTATTGCCATGAGTACCGCATTAATGACTAGTGCTGTAATTCCTTGGGGAGATAAATTACACCTTTTTGGTCGTGATATTATTTTGCAAGCTACAGATATTGATGTTTCCTTATTATATATATTCGGAATCGTTTCAGTAGGGGTCTATGGTATTATGATTGGAGGCTGGGCATCCAACAATAAATTCTCGCTTATGGGAGCGGTTCGTGCTGCTTCGCAAATGGTATCCTATGAAGTAGCGATGGGATTGTCTATCATTGCCTTATTGATGATGACAGGAACTTTGAGTTTAAAAGAAATATCAGCCCAACAAACAGGGTTTCATTGGAATGTTTTTTACCAACCGCTTTCATTCTTAATCTTTTTAATTTGTGCTTTCGCAGAAACCAATAGAACCCCATTCGATTTGGCCGAATGTGAGTCAGAATTGATTGGAGGATATCACACAGAATATTCTTCTATGAAAATGGGATTCTATCTGTTTGCCGAATATGCTAATATGTTTATTTCCTCTACCATCATTTCTATTTTGTTTTTCGGAGGATACAACTATCCGGGAATGGGTTGGGCATTAGAACATTGGGGTGTAAATGTTGCTAATAGCATCGGAATTGCTGCCTTGTTTGTAAAATTATGTTTCTTCATCTTTTTCTTTATGTGGATTAGATGGACCATACCAAGGTTTAGATACGATCAATTGATGAATTTAGGTTGGAAAATATTGATTCCATTGGGAATTGCTAATATTATTATAACGGGTATTTGCATTTTAGTTTTTAAATAGAGTAAATATGTCAACAGCAATACAAAATATTTCATTATCAGGTAAGAAAAAACAAGTTTCCAATAAGGAAATGACCTTTTTAGAGCGACTCTATTTGATCGCCATTGTAAAGGGTTTGTGGATTACCATCAAACATTTTTTTAGAAAAAAAGCAACCATTCACTATCCGGAGCAAGTACGCCCTTTTAGTCCTTTATACCGCGGAAGACACATGTTAAAACGAGATGAGCAAGGACGTGAGAATTGTACAGCTTGCGGATTGTGTGCGCTAACTTGTCCTGCTGAAGCTATATCCATGAAAGCTGCTGAACGCCAACCTGGAGAAGAACATCTGTACAGAGAGGAAAAATATGCCGAAATCTACGAAATCAACATGTTGCGATGCATCTTTTGCGGGCTTTGTGAAGAGGCTTGTCCGAAAGACGCCATCTATTTGACCATCTCTAAAGAACTTGTTCCAGCACAATATCATAGAGAAGATTTCATTTTTGGTAAAGATAAATTAGTGATGCCTCTCGAAATGGCTATTGCAAATAGTAAAAAACAAAATTAAATATGGCACCAGTACTTATAATATTTTATGTTTTGGCCGCAATTACATTGGCCTCTGCATTTTTGACAATTTACAGTCGAAATCCAATACATAGTGCCATTTATTTGGTAATTTGTATGGTTTCAATTATGGGACATTACCTATTATTCAATGCGCAGTTTTTAGCCTTGGTACAACTCATTGTATATGCTGGAGCCATCATGGTATTATTCCTTTTTACCATCATGTTGATGAACTTGAATAAAGAAGATGAAGTTCATAAACCACGTATCACCAGACTAGGAGCCATCACAGTTTTGGTTTTATTGTCTACGGTATTACTTTTATTGTTTAGACATTCAAAACCATTCTTTGGGGATTATGCTCCCATTGAAGGTGATTTTCAATCCATAAAAAAACTTGGAACCGTGTTATTGGATAATAAAGACGGTTTTATGGTTCCTTTTGAATTCACGTCGGTGCTTCTTTTGGTAGCCATGATAGGAGCTGTGTTATTATCTAAAAAAGAAAAACAAACAAAATAAAATGGACAATATATTAAATCAAATAGGGATTGAAAATTATATCTTTCTGTCAATACTTTTATTCTGTATAGGAGTTTTTGGAGTATTATATAGAAGAAATGCGATTATTGTTTTTATGTCGATAGAGATTATGTTGAATGCAGTTAATTTATTGTTTGTTGCGTTTTCGACCTATCATCAAGATCCAAAAGGACAAGTATTTGTATTTTTTTCCATGACCGTAGCCGCAGCCGAAGTAGCCGTTGGTTTGGCCATTCTAGTTTCAGTATTTCGTAATATTGGTTCGGTTGACATTTCTAATTTAAAAAACTTAAAAGGATAATCCCTAATGGACAATAGTTTAGTTTTACTTTTATTATTAACCCCATTTGTTGGGTTCTTATTCAATGTTTTCCTAGGAAAGAAAGCTGGAAAAGGCATTTCAGGAGCCCTAGGAACACTAGCAGTAGTCGTTTCATTTGCGATGAGTGTGTATTTTTTCATGCAATTAAATGCTTCTGGAAAACCAATAGCAATTAAATTATTGGATTGGATTCAAATAGGAAATCTTAAAGTAGATTTCGGAATTTTACTAGACCAATTATCATTACTTTGGTTGTTATTCGTAACAGGTATTGGTTCCTTGATTCACTTATACTCGATCAGCTACATGCACGATGACGAAAATATGCACAAGTTTTTTGCGTATTTGAATTTATTCGTGTTCTTCATGATAACTTTGGTTGTAGGAAGCAACTTATTAGTCATGTTTATTGGATGGGAAGGCGTAGGACTTTGTTCGTATTTGCTCATCGGATTTTGGCATAAAAATCAAGAGTATAATGATGCTGCTAAAAAAGCATTCATCATGAATAGAATTGGAGATTTAGGCTTCTTGATTGGGATTTTTATTTTGGCAAGTTTATTTTCAACATTAAACTTTGTTGAAATGAAACAAGCTTTATCAGCTGGAAATACAAACACTGCTTTATATTCAATTGCTGCCTTATGTTTATTCATTGGAGCAACTGGAAAATCGGCACAATTACCACTTTACACTTGGTTACCTGATGCCATGGCTGGTCCAACACCAGTTTCAGCGTTAATCCACGCAGCTACGATGGTAACCGCAGGGATTTTTATGATTACTAGAATGAATTTCTTATTCGATGTAACTCCAGAAGTTCAAAATATTATCGCAATTGTTGGAGCCATTACCGCTTTAGTGGCTGCATCCATTGGATTATTTCAAAATGATATTAAAAAAGTACTAGCTTATTCAACCGTTTCACAATTAGGGTTAATGTTTTTAGCCTTAGGTCTTGGAGCTTACAATGTTGCTGTTTTCCACGTAATTACACATGCGTTCTTCAAAGCGTGTTTATTCTTGGGTTCTGGTTCGGTGATTCATGCGCTACACGGCGAACAAGACATGCGTAAAATGGGTGGTTTGCGTAAAGCAATGCCGATTACCTTTGCAACCATGTTAATCTCAACTTTAGCCATTGCGGGTATTTTTCCATTCGCTGGATTCTGGTCAAAAGATGAAATCTTGATGGTAGCTTTCGAACACAATAAAGGGTTATGGATAATGGGTTCAATTGCTTCTATCATGACAGCGTTCTATATGTTCCGATTGATGTATTTAACGTTCTTCAGAGACTTTAGAGGAACCGAAGAACAAAAACATCATTTACACGAAAGTCCGAGTTTAATCACATGGCCATTAATTATATTAGCCGCATTAGCAACCTTTGGGGGTTTGATTAACCTTCCTGGAAGCAATTGGTTAAACCACTTCTTAGAACCAATTTTAGCCCGAAAACACGAAGAACATGCTCTTGGAAGCCAAGAATATATGCTAATGGGAATTGCTTTAACTGGAGCAATCATCGGAATTGGTTGGGCTTATTCAAAATACATCAAAGAAGGATTTGTACCTAAACAAGATTCAGAAATTGTTGGTTTTTCAAAAACCATTTACCATAAATATTACGTTGATGAATTTTATATGTCATTAATTTTAAAACCCTTAAATGCCCTGTCAAATTTCTTTAGAACGACTCTAGAACCTGCATTAGGTAATATAGTATACGGATTGGGTACTGTAGCCAATGGACTTGGAAATCAAGGTAAAAAAGTACAAACGGGAAGTATTGGATTATACTTGTTTGCCTTTGTCATTGGTGTTTTAGCATTAGTTAGTTATTTGTTTTTAGGTCAATAAATCAGAGAAAATGAACGTATCACTTATATTACTTATTCTTTTACTTGGTGCTTTAGCAACGTTTCTTTCAGGAGATAAGTTTGCTTCTAAAGTCGCTTTGTTTTTCAGCTTAGTAGCATTAGGTTGCTCATCAGTATTAGTAAATCACTTTTTAGGAGGCGTTGATATTAATGTAAACAATCCATGGATTTTACAACCTCATGTATCGTTTGCCTTAAAAGCTGATGGTTTGTCATTGGCCATGGTTTTATTGACGGTTTCATTAACGCCCTTAATAATTCTAACAGGCTTTGGTAACCACTTCGAAAAATCGAAAAACTTCTATGCGTTGGTTTTGTTTATGGCATTTGCCATGACGGGCACTTTCTTAGCCGCTGACGGTTTGTTATATTACATATTCTGGGAATTAGCATTAATTCCTATTTACTTCATTGCCTTAATTTGGGGTAATGGCGATGCCGACGAACGCAAAAAAGCGGTAGTGAAATTCTTTATTTATACTTTAGGAGGTTCGTTATTTATGCTAATTGCTTTCGCTTATTTATATATCAACGCAGGTAGCTTTTTATTAGAAGATTTATACAAATTAAATTTAACCGCTACTGAACAAACATGGATTTTCTTCGCATTCTTTTTAGCGTATGCGATTAAAATTCCGATTATACCTTTCCACACTTGGCAAGCAAAAGTGTACCAAAAAGCACCAACTATTGGAACCATGCTTTTATCAGGTATTATGCTAAAAATGGGATTATACAGCGTAATTCGTTGGCAATTGCCCATTGCACCTTTGGCAGCCAAAATGTATATGCCAACATTAATCGGATTGAGCATTGCTGGAGTAATTTATGGTTCGATAGTGGCATTACGTCAAAAAGATTTGAAAAAACTATTAGCCTATTCGTCTTTAGCTCACGTGGGATTAATTGCTGCGGGTTGTTATACTTTAACTGCTGATGGTTTAAGCGGAGCTGTTTCACAAATGATAGCACACGGTTTTGTTATTGTAGGCTTGTTCTTTGCAGCAGAAGTAATTTTTAGAAGATTTGGAACCTACAAAATAGAAGATTTAGGAGGCATACGCCCACAAGCTTCAAAATTCACGTCGATGTTTATGATTTTGGTGTTAGCCTCAGTCGCTTTGCCTGGAACATTCAATTTCGTAGGAGAGTTTACGGTATTGTATAGTTTGTCTCAAGTGAATATTTGGTTTGCTATTTTCGGTGGAACAACCATTATTTTAGGAGCGTACTATATGCTTAAAATGTTCCAAAATGTAATGCTAGGAGAGACAAATACTAAGGTTTTTGCCGACGTTACTATAAATGAAACAATTGTTTTTGTAATACTTATTGCCTTTTTATTATTCTACGGTTTATATCCAAAACCAATTGTAGATTTAGTAAATCCAAGTATTACGGAAATTTTAAAAACTATTAATCGATAAATAATTTTGGAATTGAAGGTTGATACTAAACTTTTAAATCCTAAATCCTAAATAAAAATGATTACACTAATAGCAATAACAGCACTAGGCGTTTTTTGTTTAATTGCCGAAATTTTTAACCTTAGAAAAGCACTTGTACCCGTAACGGTTTTGGGTTTGTTAGGAATTCTTGGTTCTACATTGAATCTTTATTCATTAGGAGAATTAAGTAGCGACTACAACACGATGATTTTTGCTGATAATTACGCTAAAACATATTCGTCCTTGTTTATCCTATTGACTGTTTTTTTGGTAGCCATGAGTCATGATGTGTACAAAGAACATCAAACCAAGATATCTGATTATGTAGCCATCAAAGTGTTCCTTTTAGCAGGTGCTGTGGCTATGGTCTCGTTTGCTAATTTATCCATGTATTTTCTTGGAATTGAAACCCTTTCAATAGCGTTATATACCTTGGCAGGAAGTAGTCGTTTGGACATTAAAAGTAACGAAGCAGGAATGAAATATTTCTTAATGGGATCCTTTGCTTCTGGATTTATTCTTTTCGGAATTTGCTTGATATATGGAACTTTTGGAACCTTCGACTTAAAAGAAATTAGCGAGTTTTCAGGAGCTTTAGATAAAGCCATCTGGTTTTCCATTGGCGTTTCGTTAATCACTATCGGAATGTTGTTTAAAATAGCTGCGGTACCATTCCATTTTTGGGCTCCCGATGTATATGAAGGTTCACCGTCTCTAGTTACTGCGACGATGAGTACTTTAGCTAAAGTAGTCGCATTTGCCGCACTATACAAATTGTTAGCCGCGATGAATTTGTTCCCGACAATTCAATTTCAAAATATTATCGTTACCGTTTCCATTCTTTCCATGACGGTAGGAAATATCATGGCATTACGCCAAGAGAATGTAAAGCGTATGTTGGCTTTTTCAGGGATTTCTCATGCCGGTTTCATGTTGATGACGGTGTTAAGCATTGCCAATGCCGCATCTAATTTATGTTATTACACGTATGCGTATGCCTTGGCAGGGATGGCCGCTTTTGCGGTAATTATTGCTGTAACCAAAAACAAAGACAACGAAAACATAAGCCATTTTAATGGTTTAGGGAGATCCAATCCGTTATTGGCTGCGGTACTTACAGCTGCCTTGCTGTCTATGGCAGGAATCCCAATATTTGCTGGTTTTTTTGCTAAATTCAATCTGTTTACACAAACCATACAAGCGGGCTATTTGGTAGTAGTCATTGCAGGAGTAATTAATTCAATTATCAGTGTGGGGTACTACTTCAAATTGATTCTTGCGATGTACACTAAAGAGACTCAAGAAACGACTCAAAACATTCCTTTTGTGTATTATGCTGTTGGTGTGATTTCCATTCTAATTAACCTTGTAATTGGAATGCATCCCAATGTGATTACCGATTTATTGAACTAACCTCCTTTTTATATAGAGAACGACCATCAAAATTGCTTTTGGTGGTTTTTTTATTTATCAACAATCGATCACATTTAACACTTGCCTTTTTTAGTTTTTTGTAATTTTATCGCATGTATGCTTTAGTCGATTGTAACAATTTTTACGCCTCGTGCGAACGTGTTTTCCAGCCACATTTGAATGGGAAACCGATTGTTATATTGTCCAATAATGACGGCTGCATCATTTCGAGAAGCGATGAAGTGAAAGCCTTAGGTATTCCTATGGGAGGACCCGAATTTAAAGTTCGAGAAGAACTCAAACGACATCAGGTTCATGTTTTTTCATCCAATTACGTTCTTTATGGAGACCTAAGCAGTCGTGTAATGAAAATTTTGGAAGGCTTTACACCACAGGTTGAAGTGTATAGCATAGACGAAGCCTTCCTAAATTTTGATGGAATGAATCTTTCGGATTATCAGGAATGTGGGATTCAAATAAGAAAACGAATCTTGAAATGGCTCAGCATTCCTGTGTCGGTAGGATTTGCCCCAACCAAAGCATTAGCCAAAGTAGCCAATAAAATCGCGCGAAAATTTCCACAAAAGACAGGGGGTTCTTATGTGATAGATACTGACGAAAAACGCATCAAAGCCTTAAAGTGGACTAAAATTGAAGACGTTTGGGGCATTGGGTATCGTTTAACCAAAAAAATGAAAGCTACACACATTTTAACCGCTTTTGATTTTATCCAACCCTACCACGAAGCCTTTATTAAGAAAGAAATGGGCGTGGTGGGTTTGCGTCTAAAAATGGAACTCGAAGGAACATCGGTATTAGAAATAGAAGAACCCAAAGACAAAAAAAACATCACCATCACGCGAAGTTTTGATGGAACCATCACCACGTTTGACGACATGAAAGAACGCGTTTCGACATTTGCTACCATTTGTGCCGAGAAGTTGCGCAAACAAAAATCATGTTGTCATGGCATCATCCTCTATTTGCGAAAAGATCATCATAAAGTCGACCGTGAGCGTTATAGTTTTTACCGTATGACAACCTTGCCGTTTGCCAGCAATTCCAATATCACTCTGAGCACTACTGCCGTACAATTGCTCAAAGATCTCTTTGAACCTGGGGAATTTTATAAAAAAGCAGGGGTTATTGTGACTCAAATCATCCCTGAACAACAAAAACAATTTCATTTGTTTGAAGAAGAAGACCCCAGACATCAAAAACTCATGGAAGTCATCGATGCCTACCATAAGAAAATTGGAGAACGCAAAATCCGTTTGGGGAATCAAGATTTACAACGCACATGGAAAATGAAACAAAAGTATTTATCTCCTAAATACACCACAGATATTAAAGATGTTTTTACCGTAAGATGCCATTAAAAAAGCCTATTACTTTCTTTCTTCCCGATTTGGATACCACTAAAGAACTTCCTTTTGTTTCCAGTGGTATCAAAGCCGGATTTCCTTCACCAGCCGCCGATTTTGACGAAAGTAAAATCAGTTTGGATAACGTATTAGTAAAAAATAGGGAAGCTACTTTTTATGCTAAAGCTTCAGGAACATCTATGATAGGAGCTGGTATTGACGATGGTGATATATTGGTCATCGACCGAAGCCTCGAGCCTCAAAACCATAAAATCGCGGTATGTGTCATCGATGGTGAGTTTACCGTAAAAAGAATTCATATCGAACACGATGCGGTATACCTCATGGCCGAAAACAAAGACTATCCTCCCATCAAAGTTACCGAAGAAAATGAATTGATTATATGGGGAATTGTGACCTATGTGATAAAAAATCTGTAATTCAGATAGTTGCTAGATTGTTTTTTTATTAAGTATGATAAATATTTATTAACACTAAAACGTTTTCGTAAATATTTTATGTATTTTTTTTGCTTTTTTATTAATTTTGATTTTATATAATCTTTTTAATAAAAAACACACTTTATAAAAAATTTTTATTATGAAAAAAAATAATTCTGTTTTTTTGTTTTCTTACGATTCTAATCTAAAGATAAAACTAAAAAAAGTTTTATCTTTATTGTTCTTCCTAATTAGCTTTGCAATTAAAGCTCAGATATGGGTTAATCCATTGACCACAGGAAGACCTATAGCTAATTATTATCTTGGAGATAAAATTCCTGCTAATACCTATTTTCAATTTGAAATTGGTCAAATATCTTGGAATTCCTCTATGGTAGGACTTGGGCAAAATTCTGACGGCACTACCGGATGGAATTGGGCTGATGCAGCTTGGTATCAAGATGGGACCGGTTCAAATAAAAGAGTTCAGAGAAACATTGGAGGTATCCAATTTACTGCTACAGGGACTTGGTTTGTTGTAGGTAGAGCTAAAGCAAATTCAGGTGATACCTACACCTATGCCGACGAAGGAGGATGGACAAATGAAACAACATTAACTGCAAGTACATCAACTAAAAGTTGTCCTTATTACAACGTTAGTGCGCTAGGGAATCCAACCTCTTGCTCAGCATCTATTTCTGGTACAACGGCGAGTTTAAGTTGGACAAGATTTACAGGAGGTAGCACAAATTACAATGTAATGATAGTTAGATATCCAAAAGATGCTGTTCCGACCTCACCTGTAAATGGTACGAGTTATGCTTTAAACAGTTCAATAGGATTAGGAACGGTTGTTTATGCTACTGGTACGGGTACGGCGTCAACAAACCCCGTGACGGCGTCAACAAATTATGATTATTATTTTTATTCTGAGAATTGGTCGTATTACAGTTCTGGTCAAAAAGTTACTGCTTTAGCACCAGCGCCAACAATAACTTTAGGTTCAAGTCCTTCAATTTGTAAAGGTGTTGCTACTGCTAGTCTCTCGTACAGTGCAACAACTAATAGCCCAAATCAATACAGTATCGTTTATGATTCGACTGCTTTGAGTGTAGGATTTGCTAATGTTACAAACGCAACATTACCTTCTTCGCCTATTGTTTTATCTGTGCCTATTGGAGTTAGTGCTGGTACCTACAACGGTGTTTTAACTGTTAAAAATTCAACCTCCGGAATTGCAAGTAATAACTATCCTTTTACTATTACAGTTAATGCATTGCCCAATACCGGAACCTTGAATGGTTTGCAATCTTTTTGTTTGAATGGTACAAGTTCCTTTACAACTAATGGGACTTCAGGAGGGACATGGTCTTCATCAAACACTAGTGTGGCTTCTGTTAATGCTTCGGGAGTGGTAACAGGAACAGGTGTTGGATCTGCAATAATTACCTACTCTTTAAATAGTTCAGGATGTACAAATAGTTCTACAATTGCTGTTACTATTAACAGCAACACTTCATCTAGTCAGACAATATCAGCTTGTGATTCTTATACATGGTCACTTAATGGTCAGACCTATACTACAAGTGGAACCTACACTTATGTTAATGGATGTGATACAAAAATACTTAACTTGACAATTACTCCAAGTACGAGTAGTTCAAGTACTGTGGCTGCTTGTGGTAGTTATACTTGGACGGCTAATGGGCAAACGTATACTTCAAGTGGTATCTATACTTCGGTCAATGGATGTGATACTAAAATATTAAATTTAACAATTACTCCTGTTGCTAATAGTACTACAACAGTTTCAGCTTGTGATACCTATACATGGTCTGTAAATGGTGTAACTTATTCTCAAAGTGGAACATATTCTTTTGTTTCAGGGTGTGATACCAAAACACTAGAATTGACACTATTTGCTAGTACACCTTCAAGCCAAACTATTACTGCATGTGATAGTTATACTTGGTCTGTAAATGGTCAAACCTACACTAACTCAGGCACGTATGTTTTTGCTGGGACTAATACAGCTGGATGTTCACAAAATCAGACATTATATTTAACCATAAATAACAGTACCTCATCTACTCAAACCGTAACAACATGTGATAATTATACTTGGTCTGCAAATGGGCAAACGTATACTACATCAGGCACCTATACTTATACAACTACAAATGCATCAGGGTGTACCGATATTAAAACATTAAACTTAACCATAAATAGTAACACCTCATCTACTCAAACCGTAACTGCTTGTGATAATTATACTTGGTCTGTAAATGGACAAACCTATACTACATCAGGTACCTATACTTATACAAGTACTAATGCATCAGGGTGTACAGATATAAAAACATTGATTTTAACAGTTACTCCTAGTACGACAAATACTACATCAATAGCTACATGTGACAGTTATACATGGACTAGTGGAAACAATCAAACCTACACACAAAGTGGTACTTATACTTATGTTTCGGGTTGTACTACTCAAATTTTAGAGTT
Source organism: Flavobacterium aciduliphilum (assembly GCF_003268855.1). Taxonomy (GTDB): domain Bacteria; phylum Bacteroidota; class Bacteroidia; order Flavobacteriales; family Flavobacteriaceae; genus Flavobacterium; species Flavobacterium aciduliphilum. The sequence continues at coordinate 2,493 of NZ_QLSZ01000004.1, read as the reverse complement.
AACGATTACTCCAAGTTCAACAAATACAACAAATGCTGTTGCTTGTGATACCTACACGTGGTCATTAAACGGGCAAACATATACTACATCGGGTATTCGCTCAGTAGTTTCCGGATGTCATACAGAGATCCTTAATTTAACCATAAATAAAAGTACAACATCGAGTCAGTCAGTTAGTGCTTGCGATAGTTATACTTGGTCAGTAAATGGAATTACTTATACTTCATCAGGTACTTATGCTTATACTTCAATTAATGCTTTTGGATGTACCGATGTTAAAACTTTAAACTTAACTATAAATAACAGTACCTCATCAAATCAAACTGTTAGTGCTTGTGGAAGTTACACTTGGTCTGCCAACGGACAAACTTATACAACAAGCGGGATTTATACTAAAGTAGGAACAAATGCCTCAGGGTGTACGGATACTAAGACATTAAATCTAACGATCTCTCCAGTGAATATAAGTAGTGCTATTTCCTCATGGACAAATGGGCAAAATGATAATACAATTGGATTTGGTGCTTGGGATTTATCAACTATAGGAAGTACTGCAGGCTTTTTTACTGGTAGTTCTGATATAAATAATGGTGGAACTACTTCATGGGGAATGTACGCGCGCGGTGGAACAAATGTTGCTAATGCTTTTAGAACCGTAGCAATGAATATAGGAAATACGCTTTCATTCTCAATGGACAATGGTTATATAGATACTGGAAAAGTGATTGGTTTTGGTCTTCAAAATAATTCAGGACAAAATTTAATGGAGTTGTTGTTTGTTGGTGGTCAAACAAATTACCTTATTAATGATAGTGTCATCGGTTTTAATTCCACAATAGGATATACAGGTGGCGGATTAGACGTTGCAATCACTTATACAGGAGTTAACACCTATTCTATAACAATAAAAACAAAGGCAGGCGCTACAGTTACTTTTTCAGGAAGAACCTTTCTAACACAATCTGGAGGGCAGCGCCCTGCACAAATTCGTTTATTTAATGCTGGAGCGGGTTCAGGTCCAAATTATGATTTATTTTTTAATAGTTTAACATTAAATAATCCAATTATAACAACGCAACCAGCAACATCTAATCAAAATATATGTGTTGGAGCTGCGCCAAATAATTTGAGTATTTCGGCTAGTGGAAATGGATTAACTTACCAGTGGTATCGCAATTCCACAAGTAGTTATAGTGGAGCAACTAGTATTGAGGGAGCAACTTTAGCTACTTTTACACCTCAGAATACCTCTGCAGGAACTACTTATTATTATTGTGTTGTTACTGATTCATGTGGAACAACGTATTCAAATATATCAGGAGCGATTAATGTTACAGCTCCTAAAGATACCGGAGTACTATCAGGAAATGACGCTATATGTGTGGGTGGATTAACCACTTTTTCTACTAATGGAACATCAGGAGGTTCATGGACTTCTTTAAATCCTTCTCTAGTAACTATTAATAGTTCAGGAGTTGCAACTGGTCTTTCTTCAGGAACAACTGTTATTACGTATTCTTTAAATGGAGTTGGAGGCTGTCCAAATGCATCTGTATCAAAAAATATTGTTGTTAATGCATTACCCAACGCAGTAATTAATAACAATACTGGCGTTAGCAAAATAACTTGTTTAATTCCTTCAATAAACCTTACTGCAACTGGAGGAACGACTTACTCATGGTCAAATGGTTCAACGATTATTGGATCTACAGATACTCTGGAGGTTACTTCTGAAGGTACATATACAGTTACAGTTACCAATGCAAGTGGGTGTAGTACAATAGTAAATAGTATTATTACCCAAGACACTCTGGCTACATCTTCAAGCCAATCGGTAACTTCCTGCGATAGTTATACTTGGTCAGTAAATGGTCAAACGTATACTAGTAGCGGAACCTATACTTATACAAGTACCAATGCTTCAGGATGCACTGATGTTAAGACATTAGTGTTAACAATCAACAATAGTACATCATCGAGTGAGTCAATAACAGCTTGTGATAGTTATACTTGGTCAGTAAATGGTCAAACGTATACTAGTAGCGGAACCTATAATTATACAAGTACTAATGCATCTGGGTGTACTGACTATAAGACATTGGTATTGAACATTATTAGTAGCAGAATGTATTATGCCGATGTCGACGATGATGGATATGGAAATACATTAATAACACAACAGGCTTGTACACAACCTATAGGTTATGTAATAAATAATACTGACTGTAACGATTCAGATGCTAGTATGCATGCAACGTATTCGTTCTATGCGGATACAGATGCTGATGGTTATGGAGCAGGAAGCGCAGTAACTTTGTGTGCTGTTGATGCTTCAACAGCCCCAACAGGATATTCTGTAAACAATACAGATTGTGATGATTCAAATGGAGCTATTCATGTAGGCGCGATGTATTATGTAGATACCGATGCTGATGGTTATGATAATGGAACAGCAACGTTCTGTTTAACATCAGCGCCAAGAGGCTATTCAGC
>NZ_QLSZ01000003.1 GCF_003268855.1 Flavobacterium aciduliphilum | reverse complement strand
TGTTAAAAAGTTATTTCCGAAAATTTTTGAGCTTTTTGAATTAGCTCAAATTTTCAGAATAACTTTTCAACTTACACAGTTTGTGAAACACTACCTTCTAATTATTTTTAAGAGGATGTTAATTATTTATCATCACAGGCATTACCAACATAGTAATCGTTTCTCCTTCGTCTAAACCATCAACAGGAGTTAAAATCCCTGCACGATTAGGCATAGACATTTCTAATTGTATTTCGTCTGATTGTAAGTTGGATAGCATTTCCAAAAGAAAGCGTGAGTTGAACCCAATTTGAATATCATCTCCTTGATAGTCACAAGTTAAGCGCTCTTCGGCTTTGTTAGAATAATCAATATCTTCGGCAGAAATATTCAATTCAGCTCCAGCAATTCGCAAACGAATTTGATGTGTGGTTTTATTTGAAAAGATAGCGACACGTCGAACAGAATTATAAAATTGTGTTCTATCGATTAGTAATTTATTTGGATTTTCTTTTGGAATCACCGCTTCATAATTTGGATATTTTCCATCAATTAATCTACACGTTAATACATAGTTTTCAAAGGAAAAGGTAGCATTAGCATCATTATAATCAATTTTTACCTCGGCATCAGAAGCGCCCAATATACTTTTTAATATATTCAAAGGCTTTTTAGGCATAATAAAATCAGCCACTTGAGAAGCCTTTACGTCTGTACGTGCATATTTAACTAATTTGTGAGCGTCTGTGGCTACAAAAATCAATCCTTCTGGTGAGAATTGGAAGAAAACCCCACTCATCACAGGACGTAAATCGTCATTTCCTGCAGCAAAAATAGTTTTACTAATTGCTGTAGCGAGAACTTCTGCAGGAACTAAAGTAGATGAAGGATCAACTAATTGAACTGATTTTGGAAATTCTTCTCCAGGAGCATACGCTATGGCATACTTACCAGAATTTGAACTAATTTCAATAGTATTGTTATCTTCAACAGTAAACGTTAAGGGTTGTTCTGGGAAAGTTTTTAATATATCTAATAACAACTTTGCAGGTACAGCAACACTTCCAATATCAGTAGATTCGATATCTAAAGTGGCCGACATAGTCGTCTCTAAATCTGATGAAGAAACGGTAAGTGATTTTTTGTCTAATTCAAATAAGAAATTATCCAAAATTGGCAACGTATTGCTGCTGTTAATGACACTTCCTAAAACCTGTAATTGTTTTAATAAATACGAACTCGATACAATAAACTTCATTGTTATTTTATTTTTTACAAATATATCTTAAAGAATTATAATTTAAAAAGATTTTTATTAACATTGTGCGCCTGTGTTTTACTTATTGTATGGATTTACTATACTTTCGTTTTCTTAAATACGTAAATAAAAATCCGAAGATTGCTAAAAAGAAAAGAGGAAGTCCAACAGTAAGTATTTGATAATAAAAATAGTTTTCTTGTACTTTATTGGTGTCGAGTAAAGGAAGTTCAACGGTCTTACTTCTAATGTTAATAAGTCCGTTATCGTCCAAAAGATAATTGACACAATTGAGCATAAATTCTTTGTTAGCGTACAGATTGTTTGTCCATTTATCATAGCCTAATTCCATCGGTTGGTAGTTTTTATCCAGTTGATTTTTTACTACATCACCGTCAGAAATCACAATCATTTTTGTTGGTTTTCCGACAGGGCTAAAATCAGGTTCTTTGAAAGGCAATATTCTATTTTGAAAACCAGAGTGAAAGTCTCCTTCCAAAAGCACTGCCACAGTAAGAGACCCTTTACCAGTAAAATCTTTTTGATCTGGACGCTCCTGAACCATGTTTAAGGCTACGGGAGTAGGTGTTCCTACAGCTTTTGAATAGGGTGAACTTTGTAATAATATAGTTTTTCGAATGTTGTTATGAAGCAATTCGATCGGATTGGTAAATTCAAATTTTAGCCCGTCTAAATTACTTACAATAGGATTTGTTTTTGACTTGTCTTTCGATTCTGTAGGATAAATCATAGGGGAGTAAAACCATGGAAATTTTGTATACTGTGTCCCGCTTCCTTGCTGGCCAGTAGCCAACGAAATAGGGGTTGCCATGATGTCTTTAATTAAATCGGGTTTGATGCGAATGCCATATTTAAAAAAGAGGTCATTTAAATTTAAATCTCTAGGAAAAGCAAGGTTTTCTCCGGTAGTCATCAGGCTATCCATTTCCATGTTTACTTGATCGACAAGCCACAACGATTTTCCACCATGGATTACAAATTGATCGAGTACTTGTTTTTCTTCATCTGAAAAAGGAACGGTAGGCTTGGCAATAATGGCTAAATCATATTTTTTTAATTCTTTAAGGGTTCCCGTTGGGTTTTTGGCTACTGAATCTAATGTAAAAGGGCCAATAAAATAATTTTCACGGACTGATTTCAGAAAATCGGCAATGAGTAACTCATGCAATTCACCATTACCTTTGATAATAGCAATTTTTTTCTCTCTTTTCTTTGAAACCGTATTGAAACCATTGGCAAAAGCATATTCTAAATGTTGTACCGAACTGACTACTTTTTCGGCAGTAGAGGCACCCATCATATTTTTCAACAAGGGTACTTTAGTGCTTTTAGAACCATACGTGACTACAGCCCAAGGGAAAACTACCTCTTGGGTTTGTTTTCCTTTATCATTTACGGTAACATTCAGTGGAGTTAAGCCGCGATCATAAAATTGTTGCATGATTTTATCGCGCTCTTCTTCTTTCTCTAGCGGATTGACAAATTGAAAAATGATATTTGGATTATAAGCCTTAAATTCTTCTAATAATTGTTGGGTTTCAGTTTGTAATTTCTTAAACTCACCGGGAAAATATCCTTCGAGAAATACATCGACATACAAAGGATTTTTCACTTCCTTAATGATGTTCAAGGAGGTTTCCGATAAGGTGTAGCGTTTGTCAGAAGTTAAATCAAATCTTTTGAAATAAAAATAGCCTGCAAAATTGAGGAGTATGACACTACTAATGGTCAAAAATAGTTTTTTTAGATTCTTAGTATTCATTAGGCATTCAAAGATTTTAATTTATAAACGGTTAGTAATAAAAACACAAAGGAAATACTAGCAAAATAGCAAATATCTCTTGTGTCGATCACGCCACGACTCATACTTTTAAAATGATAATCCATTCCAAAAAAAGCAATAAAATCACTAAAAGAATTTAGCAAATGGGACACACTTTCAAAACCAAAGTAAAAAAGGAAACACATAAAAACCGACAGAATAAATGCAATAATTTGATTTTCTGATAGTGTAGAGGTGAAGACTCCAATAGCGGTATACCCTGCAATTAAAAATAACAAACCAAAGTAAGACCCAAGAGTACTTCCCATATCAATAGTGTCTTCATGGAGTCCAAGTGTAGTAATTACATATACATATAGTAACGTTGGTAATAGAGCAATCACAATAAGTAATAAAGCGCCAAGAAACTTTCCGTTTACAATTTGCCAAACGCTCAACGGTTTTGTCATCAAAAGTTCAATGGTTCCTTGTTTTCTCTCATCAGAAAAACTTCTCATGGTCACTGCTGGAATTAAAAAAATCAAGATCCAAGGGGCTATGGTAAAGAAAGGCGTCATGTCGGCAAACCCACTGTTCAAGATGTTGTATTCCCCTTCAAAAACCCATAGGAACAATCCATTGAGCAGTAAAAAGATAGCAATTACTAAATAGCCTATTGGCGAACCAAAGAAGGATTTAATTTCTCGTAATAAAATTGATTTCATATTTTTTGCTGTCTGTTTTTAAAACTGATAACTATTCTAAACTAACTAATTTGTTCACACTCCATGCTTCAGGTTTGGCGTTAAATAGTTTTTTTGTAAAGGTCCAAACCCCCTCAAATAAGGTCGAATTTCGATAATTTTCTAAATCTTGTTCGGTTTCCCAATAACTATAAGTGAAAAAAACACAGGGATTGTTTTTATCTTGATACAATTCTAAAAGACGATTTCCAGGTGCATTTCGAATATGAGTTTTCATGGTATGGAAATGATCCAAAAAAGCAGGAATATCCTTTTCGTGAAATGACATTTTTACAATTCTTACAAACATTTTTTAGGGATTACTAAAGGTTATACTAACAACATCTCGATATCTAATTCCAAATAAACTCTCTGCAGAAGCAACATTGGGATTGCTTTTATAAATTCCAATTTCCAATAATCCAGATTCATTAAAAATAGCTAGATGCGTGCCACTTAAATCAGAAAGAGGTCTTTTGTCAACCGTCTCAATATCTGAATACCTTGTAAAAATAGTTTTTACACTTTTGTTTTTAAAGCGCACTTCATAAGGCCGTCCTTTTGCTGCTTGTAAAAACATTTTTTTTGAAATATTCGTAACGGCATTTCCAAATCGGTCGAGATACACTACAAATCCTTTGATACTGTTTTTGTCACCAGAAAGTATGGGTTGCAATTCGGTTATTTTTTTCAAACTTGTAATTTCATTTCCAATGACATTCAAATTTCCTCCTTTAGCAAGATGAATGGCACCTGCCAAAAGAATATCCATATCTGTAGCCTCCGTTGAAAACCGATCATGAATGGAAAGTGCTACCATTTTTTGTGGCTTTAATTGATCCAATAAAATACTGAGAATTCCATTATCAGAGGTTAAAAAAAAGTGATCATCCCATGCTACTGCAATATGCCTGTTGGTTGGACTGTGTTCAATATCAACGCCAATAATATGTACCGTACCTTTTGGAAAATTTTTATAGGCAGCACTGATAATATAGCTTGCTTCACTAATATTAAAGGGGTCTACATCATGAGAAATATCAACAATAGTAACTTCAGGATCCAAAGAAATAATTTTCCCTTTCAAAGCGCCCACAAAATGGTCTTTCAATCCGTAGTCGGTAGTTAGGGTAATTATTGACATAAAATTGTTTATAACTAAATGAGAAACGTATGCGTCTATTTTATAAATTTGGAATGATGCAAAGCTACTAATAATTAGAATAAAAATAATTAAAATATTTACCATTTGAACGAACGAATTATAGAATTAATAGACATTGCTCCAAAAGAATTTTGGGGAATACAAGACGTTCACCTTGAAACGATTAAAAAATATTATCCAAAGCTTAAAATTGTAGCTCGTGGTACTACATTGAAAGCATTTGGCGAAAAAGAAGTGTTGGATGAGTTTGAAAACAGATTCAATCGTTTGATGCAACATTTCACTCGTTATAACAATATTGACACCAATGTTATTGATAGAGTCATTCAAAGTAATACCCTAGAAGAACAAAAAATGCCCGACCATGACAAGATATTAGTGCATGGATTAGGAGGAAAGTTGATTAAAGCAATGACGCCTAACCAACACAAATTGGTTGAAAGTGTTTTTAAAAATGACATGGTTTTTGCCATCGGTCCAGCGGGTACAGGAAAAACGTATACAGGAGTTGCTCTTGCGGTTAAGGCATTAAAGGAAAAACAAGTCAAACGAATTATTTTGACTCGACCTGCTGTAGAAGCTGGAGAAAATCTCGGATTTTTGCCTGGTGATATGAAGGAAAAATTGGATCCTTATATGCAACCGCTTTATGATGCGTTGCGCGATATGGTACCTCCGCAAACGTTAGATGATTATATTCTAAAAGGGATTATTCAAATAGCTCCTTTGGCTTTTATGAGAGGGAGAACGTTGGATAATGCTTTTGTCATCTTGGATGAAGCTCAAAATACCACTCATTCTCAAATGAAAATGTTTTTAACTCGTATGGGTAAGAACGCTAAGTTTATCATCACGGGAGATCCAGGTCAAGTTGATTTACCAAAAAAAACAATATCTGGATTAAAAGAAGCTATTTTAGTTTTGAAAAATGTTGAAGGAATTGGCATCATTTATTTAGATGATAAAGATATTGTACGCCATCGATTAGTGAAAAAAATTATAGAAGCTTATAAAAGTATAGAGAACAACGATTAAGGCGTAATTTTCTTTTTATTCATACGAACATTAAAAAAACTATTATCAAAACAGTACTCATTACAGGCGCCTCAGGAGGATTAGGTAAAGAAATTGCCCTTTATTTTTCAAAAAAAAATTGGAACGTAATCGCAACCTTAATAAATATTGAAGAAGCAACAATTTTTGATGAATATCCAAATATTAGTTGTTTCGAACTTGATGTAACGTCGACCGAAAGTGTTGAACAAGCTGCCACACAAATTTTGAACACCTTTCATTCTATTGATGTAATTATCAATAATGCTGGAATGGGCTATAGAAGTTTTGTTGAACTCGCCGAAGATAACAAAATAGAGGCTATTACTAAGGTCAATTGGTTGGGAGTAGTCAAAATGTGTAGGGCATTTATACCTCATTTTAGAGCCCAGAAAAAAGGGCAATTCATTAATATTAGTTCGATTGCTGGGAGTGTAAATTTACCCTTAGGAAATTTTTATCATTCCACAAAGCATGCCGTTGAAAGTTTTTCAGAATGTATGGCTTATGAATTGAGACCGTTTAACATTGCTGTTGCTACAGTGCAATTCGGAAATATTCCCTCCAATTTCCAAAAGAATGTAAAAAAATCTGAAACCACAGAAATCGATTCATACAATAACATGATGAAAAAAGTAGATGCTATTGTTCAGAAGAAAACAGAAGACAATCAAGAACTCCTCACCGTTATTTTGGATAAACTATACCACATTGCTGAAAATCCATCAAAAGGATTTAAAAAATATGCTGTTGGATTTGATGCTCATTTTATGATATCTCTAAGACGAATAGTAGGCTATCGTATCTTTAATTTTATAATAAGAAATGCAATACTAAAAAAATAAATATTGTATTTGTGTGTGAAACAAGCTACTTTTGCCTTACATACAACACACTACAATATGGATACAATTACTACCACTCAATTTAATTTTCCCAACCAAAAATCAGTCTATAGAGGCAAAGTTCGAGAAGTCTATAATATCAATGATGAAGTATTGATTATGATTGCTACCGATCGTCTTTCTGCCTTCGATGTGGTACTTCCTAAAGGCATTCCTTTTAAAGGGCAAATTCTAAATCAGATTGCGACCAAGTTTATGCAAAGTACGGCCGATATTGTTCCTAATTGGCTTCTTGCAACTCCTGATCCAAATGTTGCAGTGGGACATTTGTGTGAACCATTTAAAGTAGAAATGGTTATTAGAGGGTATCTTTCAGGACATGCAGCTCGTGAATATGCACTTGGAAAAAGAACGCTTTGCGGGGTTCAACTTCCAGATGGACTTAAAGAAAATGAAAAATTGCCAACACCAATAATTACTCCCACAACTAAGGCTGATCATGGGGATCATGATGAAGACATTTCTAAAGAAGCAATACTTTCAAGAGGAATTGTTTCTGAGGAAGAGTACCTAATACTAGAAAAGTATACATATGCCCTTTTTGAACGAGGTTCGCAAATTGCAAATCAGAAAGGTCTTATTCTAGTAGATACCAAATATGAATTTGGAAAAACAAAATCGGGGACTATTGTTTTAATTGATGAAATTCATACTCCAGACTCTTCGCGATATTTTTATAAAGAAGGGTATACTGAAAGACAAGAAAAAGGCATTGAACAAAAACAATTGTCTAAAGAATTTGTAAGACGGTGGTTAATTGAAAATGGTTTTCAAGGAAAAGAAGGACAGAAAATTCCTGATATGTCGGATGATTTTATAGAAACGGTTTCAGAACGGTACATCGAATTGTATGAAAATATTTTGGGAGAGAAGTTTGAAAAAGCCGATAATTCTGATATTCTCAATAGAATGGAAACCAATATATTGAATTATTTGATGAACAAATAATTACTTTGGTAATATGAACAGAATATCTTGTTAGATTGATTTGAGAGTGATGATAAGATTGCATGATATAAAAAAGCCTCAAAATTACTGAGGCTTTTTTATAGTGCTACATTATCTCAATTGCGCTCCTAATTCGGTTTCGAAATTTGTTTGCAATTTGGACATGATTTTATCAATTTGTGAATCGGTAAGTGTTTTAGTGGTATCTTGTAGTACAAAACTAACAGCATACGATTTTTTTCCTTCAGGTAGATTCGTGCCTTGATACACATCAAATAGGTTAATATCTTTTAACAAACTTTTTTCGGTTTGTTTGGCTACTTTATAAATAGATTCAAAGGTGGTCTCAGTATTGACCAACAAGGCGAAATCTCTTCGCACTTCGGGATACTTTGGTATAGGAGTAAACTTAATTTTATTAGACAATAATTTAATGACTAAATCCCAATTAAATTCTGCATAGAATACATCTTGTTTTATGTCAAAATGTTTTAATATCTGTCGTTTAACGCTTCCTAATTCCACTAAAACATCTTGTCCTAATGTAAGAGCAACACCTTCAGTAAAAATATCATTTTTTAGAGGGGTATACTGAACTTTATCCAATCCCAAACGACTCAAGATGGTTAATACATAACCTTTAAATAAAAAGAAATCGGATGGTCTTTGTGTGTTTGTCCAACTTTCTGAATTTCGATATCCAGTTAGAAAAAGGGATAAATGTTTTTTCTCTTGATAACCCGATAAGAGTTTTTTATAACTTTTTCCAAATTCAAATAATTTTAGATCACTATTTTTTCTATTTATATTGTAAGTTACTGCTTCCAATCCAGAAAAAAGTAAGGATTGACGCATTACCGATAATTCGTTACTCAACGGATTTAATATCGTCACATTTGATTCCTCTTGTACTAAATCAGAAAGTTTAGTGTAGCTAGGTGTCGTTAAAGAGTTGGCCATCATTTCGTGAAAACCAAGGGCATTTAATTGACTTGCAATGATATTTTGAACTTTGTAATCTTCTGTACGGGATGATTTTGCTACTGTAGCATTCAATTTTTTTGAAAAACTAATATTATTATAACCGTAGACACGAAGTATTTCTTCAATGACATCGACTTCTCTTTGTACATCCACCCGATAAGCTGGAATGGTTAATCCAAGGCCAGCATCTGAAGTACTATTCACTTTAATGTCTAAAGAGGCTAAAATTTTCTTTATCGTTTCTTTCGGTAACTCCTGACCAATTAATTTAAAAGTTCGTTCGTAATTCAAGAACACAGTAAAATCAGGTAATTTCTTTGGATATAAATCAATGATGTCAGAAGTAATTTCTCCACCAGCCACTTCTTGAATGAGTAGCGCTGCTCGTTTAATCGAAAATTCAGTAATTTCTGGATCAATTCCTCGTTCAAATCGGAAGGAAGCATCGGTACTTAAACCGTGTCTTTTTGCTGTTTTACGAATAGTAACGGGATTAAAATAGGCACTTTCTAGGAAAATGGTTGAAGTATTTTCCGAAACCCCCGAATTTTTACCTCCGAACACACCAGCCATACATAAAGGACCTTTATCATCGCAAATCATCAAGTCTTCCTCATGTAAGGTTCGTTCAACATCATCTAGTGTTACAAATTTTGTTCCACTAGCAACTGTTTTTACAGTAATTTTACCATGAATCATGGCAGCATCAAAGGCGTGAAGCGGCTGACCCAATTCGTGTAACACATAGTTGGTTACGTCAATGATATTGTTTTTCGGTGTCAAGCCTATAGCTTTCAAACGATTTTGTAACCAAGTAGGAGAGGGTTTTATAGTAACTCCAGATATTGTTACACCGCAGTAGCGGGGAGCTAACTTAGAGTCAACTACATTCACATCAATTTTTAAAGTTCTTTTGTCTACTTTGAACTTAGACACCGATGGGGTAATTAATTCCAATGACGCATTTTTTTGAAGTAACGCCGCTCTTAAATCGCGCGCTACGCCCATGTGTGACATGGCATCTGCGCGATTAGGTGTTAAACCAATTTCAAAAACCTCATCATTTTCAATATTAAATACTTTTGAAGCAGGAGTTCCAGGAACTAAATCAGCATCCAAAATCATGATGCCTTCATGACTAGATCCTAATCCTAATTCGTCCTCAGCACAAATCATTCCATGACTTTCTTGTCCTCTAATTTTGCCTTTTTTTATTTCAAACTCGACCCCTTCTTTATCAAATAATTTAGTACCAATGGTTGCAACTGGAACTTTTTGTCCAACACCTACATTACTTGCACCACACACAATTTGTACCGGTGTACCTGTTCCTAAATCTACAGTAGTAATTTTTAAACGGTCAGCATCAGGATGTTTCTCACAAGTTAAAACGTGTCCTACCACAACGCCTTCTAGACCTCCTTTGATTGATTGATATTTTTCGACGATTTCAACCTCAAGACCTAAATCGGTAAGTATATTCGATATCTCTTCTGCTGGAGCCTCTATTTTTAAAAATTGCTTAAGCCAATTGTATGAAATTTTCATGGTGTTTGAATAAAATTATCAGCGTGCAAAGATAGGTATTGTTGGAGAGTGCGCAAACATTATTTCTAGTAAAATAATAAGTTTACTTCAAGAATTCCATCCGGAATTATGTTAAAATGTTTTTAAATCGCATTAAATAGTTCTAAAAAATAATTAATTATTGGTTTTATATAGACAAAAAAAAACCGTCTCCATTTTTCAAAAGAGACGGTTATTTTTTCTGAAAGAATTATGATTTTTTTTCTTCTTCTTTTTTGTGAGCACAGCAGCTTCCTTTTTTTCCACCTTTTTTATCGCAAGATTTTTTCTCTTTTGCGCTACACTCTTTTTTCTCTCCCTCTTTCTTTTGAGTTTCTTGAGCATTTACATTAGCTGCAAATAAAAAAGCAGCAACTGCGAACATTGAAATTACTTTTTTCATCTTTTTAATATTTATTAGTTAATTTATTATTTCAAATATAAAACTATTTTTTTTTTAGAGTTCTTAAAATTTTCCTAATACATTATTTTTTTTCATTTTTTAAAAACATACTAAACAAAAGTCCTCCCAAAACAGCAAAATAGGCAGTACTATTTAAGGGTTTTGAAGTGATAGCACATGTTCCTGTGGCGCAACCAATAAATCTATAATAAAGATAACCCGATACAGCCCCCACAATGACCCCAATAAAGGTAATAATTATTGATTTTTTGTGCATGAGTAACTTTTTTCTAGTACGATCTTTATTATTTCTTCTTTGGAAATCACGCCTGATTGTCTCCATAGTTGTTTTCCATTTTGATATAGTATCATTGTCGGAACACCACGAACGTTTTGCATGGACGCTAATTCTTGATTTTTATCAACATCTATTTTAATAATTGATAACCGATCTCCCAAATCATCTTTGACTTCTTTTAAAATAGGTGCTAACATTTGACAAGGACCACACCATGTCGCATAAAAATCTACTAAAACAGGTTTCTCAGATTCAATTATGTCTTGAAAAGTACTTTTCATAATTAGCTGTTTTTATTGTTGGGAAGAGAGCAACCTTTTGGACCACATCCCATATTAAAGATTACTTGAACCAAAAAAAACACACCAAAAATGATAAAAAACCATTCATGAGTTTCATAAGCATTATAGAATAAAAACAATGCAAAAGCAAGTCTAATGATTCGCATCAAATGCCAATTGGTAAATAATAGCTGTTTCATCATTTTAGTGTTGAAGGACAAACATAAGTTGTGGTTTTAATTCCTGTTTTTTTTATAGCAGCAAACCCACCTTTAACATCTATAACATTGTGAAATCCTCTTGATTTTAAAATAGATGCAGCAATAACAGAACGATATCCCCCTGCACAATGAATATAGAAGTTTTCTGCTTTTGGAAATTCTGAAAGATGGTCATTTAAAAAATCAAGTGGTGTAGAAGGCACATCTTCAATATGTTCTGCAGCATATTCTCCTGGTTTTCTTACATCAAAAAGAAGTAGTGTTTCTTGACTTAATTTTGATTCAAGTTCTTGAGCCGTAATACCCATCAAGGAATCACATTCCATCCCCGAATTTTTCCATGAGTCAAATCCCCCCTCCAAAAAACCAATATTATTGTCGTAGCCTACACGCGCTAAACGCATAATAGTTTCTGCCTCACGTCCCGTGGGAGTGACAAGTAAAATAGGTTGTTTGTAATCAAGAATTAAAGCCCCAACCCATGGCGCAAATTGACCATCAATTCCAATAGAAATAGATTTAGGGATATGTCCTTTTGAATATTCATCTTGATGACGAACATCTAAAATAAGAGCGCCAGTTTCATTGGCAACAGATTCAAATGTTTTAGCGTCAAAAGCTTTTGCATCGGCAATAAGTGTTTCAACATCTTGATATCCTTCTTTGTTTAATTTTACATTCATCGGAAAATAGGCAGGCGGTGGTAATAACCCTTCTGTGACCTCTTTTATGAATTCTTCACGAGTCATATCGGCACGCAGCGCATAGTTAGTAGCTTTTTGTTCGCCAAGACTTCCAACAGTTTCTTTACTTAAATTCTTACCGCAAGCACTTCCAGCGCCATGAGCAGGATACACAATAACATCATCTGGTAGAGGCATGATTTTAGTTCGCAAACTGTCAAATAAAATTCCTGCTAATTGTTCTTGAGTCATATCGGCGGCTTTTTGTGCCAAATCAGGACGGCCTACATCCCCTAAAAATAATGTATCACCACTAAAAAGGGCATGATCTTTTCCCTTTTCGTCTTTGAGCAAATAACACGAACTTTCCATTGTATGGCCTGGTGTATGCAAACATGTAATGGTAATAGCTCCAACTTGAAAAACCTCACCATCTTGCGCAAGATGAGCTTTAAACGAAGGATTAGCTTTGGGACCATAAATAATTGGTGCTCCTGTTTTCTCTGCTAATGTCACATGCCCACTCACAAAGTCAGCATGAAAATGGGTCTCAAAAATATATTTTATAGTCCCTCCAACTGCCAAAGCTTTGTTTAGATAGGGTTGCACTTCACGTAAGGGATCAATAATTGCGATTTCTCCGTTGCTCTCTATAAAATAGGCTCCTTGAGATAAACAACCTGTATATATTTGTTCAATTTTCATATCATTTTCTTTAATTAGTACTAAAAACTCCGACTAATAATAGGTTACAAAAATACTTTGTTTACTATCACCAATTCGTAACTTTTGATACAAATTTAACAAATAAAAAAAGCACTTTCAAATTCAGTGCTTTAATTGAAGAAATACTCCTTTATAAAAGTGTAGTTGGACACACATAATCGGTTTTGGGTAAGTTGGTTTTTTTAATTTCGGAATACCCGTCAGCTATTTCAATAAAATTATGAATCCCATTTTGTTTTAGTATCGAGGCTGCAATCATTGAGCGATAACCTCCAGCACAATGTATCATAAAAGTTTTATCTTTTGGAAATTCAGCTAAGTGCTTTGGTAATACATTTAAGGGAATATTAATTGCTTCAATCAAATGTTCCGATTGGAATTCGCTTGCTTTTCGAACATCAATAATCACTTGCTTTTCACTAACGCAATATTTTTCCAATTGCTGTACCGTAATTCTATGAACGAAATCTATATCTTTTCCAGCCTTTTTCCATGCTTCAAAGCCTCCTTCTAAATATCCTATAGTGTGATCATATCCAACTCGGGCTAGGCGAATAATTGTTTCTTGAACTTTTTCAAAATTTTCTGCAACGATGAGTATATCTTGTTTGATATCGATGATTAATTCACCAATCCAAGTTGCAAAACTTCCATTAATTCCAATATTAATACTATTTGGAATAAACCCTTTTGCAAAATCAGCAGCATCTCTTGTGTCAAGAACTAAAGTTTTTGTATCGTTTGCGATACGTTCAAAAGTTGCTACCTCATACGATTTCAGTCCTTGTTCAAGTACCGTGTCGAGCGAATCATACCCTTGAATGTTCATCAATACATTTTTTGGGAAATATTGTGGAGGTGTAGTTAATCCAGTGAGTATTGCATTTACAAATTCATCTTCCGTCATCTCTTGTAAAGCATAATTCGTTTTCTTTTGATTGCCTAGTGTGTCGGTAGTTTCTTTACTCATGTTTTTTCCACAAGCACTTCCAGCCCCATGATTTGGATATACAATTAAATGATCTGCTAGAGGTAAAATTTTAGTACGTAGCGAATGGTATAAAAGTCGCGCTAATTTGTCTTGCGTTAAATCGGCAATCACGTGTTGTGCCAAATCGGGTCGCCCTACATCGCCTATAAAAAGGGTGTCTCCCGAAATTAATCCATGTTCTTTTCCCTCCTCATCAATGACAAGATAGCAAGTACTTTCCATTGTATGCCCTGGAGTATGAATGGCTTTAATCTTGAGATGGCCAATTTCAAAAATCTCACCATCAGCAGCAACATGTTTATCAAAACCTGTTGTCATTGTAGTGGGTCCATAAACGATAGTCGCGCCTGTTTTTTTTGCTAAATCAACATGTCCCGAGACGAAATCGGCATGAAAATGGGTTTCAAAAATATACTTTAACGATACGCCATCTCTTTGCAAACGATCGAGGTAGGGCTGAGTCTCTCTAAGGGGATCAACTATAGCGGCTTCTCCATTGGACACGATGTAATATGCAGCTTCTGCCAAGCATCCTGTGTAAAGTTGTTCAAGCTTCATGTCATTTTTTTTTGCGAAGCTATTTTAAAATGACGTTTTGAAAAATGATATTTGTCATACTCGCATAACTATGATAGTTCAAATGGAATATGAAAATAGTGGATACCTACTTGAATACTGTTTCTTTTATAATGATATAGATTCCCATAGCAAATACAAACCATCCAAATCCAGTTTTTAATTTTTCGCCCTCAATCTTTTTAGAAAGCATACTTCCAATAAAAACGCCTATTATGGAACAAATCGTAAAAGTTAAAAGTAATGTCCAATCAATAGTTTGGTCAGGTCTGAGATCTCCAATAAAACCAAGCAAGGATTGCGCAGATACAACGAATAAGGAAGTGCCGACAGCCATTTTCATTGGAGTTTTTGTCAAAAAAAGTAAGGCGGGTATAATTAAAAAGCCACCTCCAGCTCCAACAAATCCTGCAACTAGACCAATAAACAAACCTTGAGTAAAAATCCCTAAATAATTGAGGTTTGAATCTACTTTTGTATTGCTTGCTTTTAATGGTTTTATCATTCGTATGGAAGCAAAAATCATCACAATTGCAAAAACAATCATGATTAATACGGATTTATGTAACGTAAAATTAGCAGTTGCAAAAACGACTTCAGGTATTGCCGGAACTATAATTTTTCGGGTTACAAAAACAGCTACTATTGTTGGAATTCCAAAAAGAAAGACTTTGTTAAAATCGACTAATTTTTGTTTTGCTTTTTGAATCCCACCAAATAATGCAGTGGTTCCTACAATAAATAGAGAATAGGCCGTAGCTAAAATAGGCTCCACTCTCATCACGTATACTAAAATAGGAACAGATAAAATGGAACCGCCACTACCAATTAATCCTAATGTTATGCCTACAAATAAAGCTAATAGATATCCAATAATATGATTCAAGTCCATTTATTTTTTTTAGGTATTGAATAATAGGTGTTTACAGTTAAATTGTTTTCACTCAAATGAACGTCAGTATTTCTTTGTGAACGATAATTATACATGTAACCGAGTTCTAATTTTAGATTTTTAATTCCTGTATAATTGACCGAAAGTCCCGTTCTATTTTGGTCAAAAATAGTAATTCCATCTTTATTAATGCAGTTTATAAAGAGTTCATCATAAGCCAACACCGCATATTTAGAACTCAAATCATATTTAAAAGTAAGTTTTTCTCTCGCTCTAAAATAATCGGGGGCACTGTTTTTAAAATCCCTATATTCAATTCCTACCTTATTTATGAATGATGTTTTGGGTAAAATTTTTACATTTCTTTCAATCAAAACAGAATATCTATTTTCGTAGGTAAGTGATTTATTTTCATCACCTATATTACGAATTATAGGATTGTTTTCAAAGTATGAAATAGGCGATATAAGTAGAGTAAGATGATCGTGTATTCGATAATACATCCACAATCGGAAACTGTTCATTAACTTATCTTCAAACCAAATTTTTTCGTTTGAATAGAGATCATTTTGCCACCGATTTTGTATTTCAAATTCAGCTTTTATATTTTCTGTCAGCGTATGTGAAACAGCGATTCTGTTCCAAAAATTGTAGTGATTTTGAGAGTGTACACTTAAAATTGACAAAAAATACAAGAATATAGTAATGCTTATTCTTTTAGAAAAAAATAGAGACCAAAGAAGGCGGTTTGCTCTGTATTGAGAAGAATTTCGACTTTTAATATTACTCAGACTATTCAAAACACAATCATTAAATTACGTTGAATTAATCCAATTCATAAAATGAAAACACCGTACCGCCATAGTTTTTTTCAAATGAAAAGTGTGGTAAATGATCCATTTTTGTATGTTTAGAATGCTCTATAACAATCATTCCTTCTGGGTCGAGAAGGTTATTTTCAAACACCAATTGCACAATTTTTTCAAATTCGGATTGGTCTAAACCATAAGGAGGGTCAGCAAAAATGATGTCATATTTTCCTTGATGTTTTTCTAAAAATTTAAAAACATCACTTTTTAAGACTGTAATAGGAAAATCAAATTCGCTAGCGGTTTTTTTAATAAATTGAACGCACCCCACGTCTGCATCTACACAAGTACTACTTAAGCATCCTCTCGAAGCAAATTCGTAGCTAATATTTCCTGTGCCTGCAAATAAATCTAAAAGCGTTAGACTTGAAAAATTAAAATAATTATTCAGTATATTAAACAAGGCTTCCTTGCTCATATCAGTTGTGGGTCGAACAGGCAATTTTGTTGGGGGATTAATCCGTCTCCCTTTGTATGTTCCCGAAATAATTCTCATGCGTGCAGTAATATAAAATGACGTCTTTTTTCAGTTTCTGAAAGGGGATGGTTTTGTGTCGAAACGTCATATAAAGTAACATGACGAACATAGGTATACACCCTATTGTAAATTGGGTCGCCTTCCGAAATACTTCCTAATAATTCTAGTGCAAAATGCTCAGGGTTCAACTGTAGTTGTTCTGCTGTGAATAGAATGTAATAAATAAAATCTTCAGGAGTTTTATATTCGAAAGAATTAAAAAAAACAAGGTTTTGGTTTTGAACTACAACAATTTCAAAATGATTTTCACACACATGAACAAACATTTTTCGATCATCTTTGTTCTTGGATTTTTCCAATAATTTTGACACTAAAATGGTATTGGCATGTTTGTAATCAAAACTGCCATAAATGTCAATAAAAAAATTGTTCATATTTACATAAGGGATGTACACATGATTCATCTGATGTATATCCAAAGCGTCAAAAGCAAAAAAATCGGTTTCAAATACCTTAGTGTTGTATTGCAAATAACTGCCCATAAAGGCTTCATCAAAAAGCGGTTCTGGAACAAATGTAGACAAATTGTTGTTGTGCAAAATAAGCACTTCGTCATATTTTCTTGTCAACTCGGGATTCGCCTGATATACTTCAGCAAATAAATCTTCAATATTTGAACTTCTATTAAAACTATCAAAATGAAAGTTTTTTAACAGTACAGCTGTCCCCGTTAAGGTATCAAAGACACAAAAAGACAAACCACCTAATGATACTTGAATCACCAGTTTTTGATAGTTTTTTTCTGTAATATTTGTTGACATAGCTCTCTTATGGAAGGCAAACTTACAAATTTTCATCCATAATAGGATTTCCTATCCAATTAAAATTTGCAGAACTCACTCGATGACCGAAAAAAACAATCCTTATAGTATTGAATAAAAAAAACTACTCGGACTATAAAAACTAATCTCTAATGTTTACTTTTGCACCACAATTTTAAAAAAGAAAACGATGCTCACAGTATCCAATTTATCAGTTCAATTTGGAAAAAGAATCCTATTTGATGAAGTTAATACCACTTTTACACAAGGAAATTGTTATGGTATCATCGGGGCAAATGGTGCCGGAAAGTCTACGTTTCTTAAAATTCTGGCTGGAGATATTGAGCCTACATCTGGAAGAGTTATTTTAGAACCAGGCAAAAGAATGTCTGTCTTAAATCAAAATCATAATATGTTTGACGAACATACGGTTTTGGAAACGGTGATGATGGGAAATAAAGTGCTTTACGCTGTAAAAACCGAAATGGATGCTTTATATGCTGATTATGATGACAAACACGCTGATCGCATAGGAGAATTGCAAGTCCAATTTGAAGAAATGAACGGCTGGAATGCAGATTCAGATGCTGCGGCTATGTTGTCTAATCTTGGTATTTCAGCCGATATGCATTATACTTTGATGAGTGAGATGGAAGGAAAACTTAAGGTAAGAGTCCTGCTGGCTCAAGCGCTTTTTGGTAATCCCGACGTTTTGGTGATGGATGAGCCAACCAACGACTTGGATTTTGAAACGATTTCATGGTTGGAAAATTTTCTAGCGAATTATGATAATACGGTTATTGTCGTATCGCACGATCGTCACTTTTTAGATGCTGTTTGTACGCATATTTCTGATATTGATTTTGGTAAGATTAATCATTATTCAGGAAATTATACTTTCTGGTACGAATCGAGTCAATTGGCTGCCAAACAACGAGCACAACAAAACAAAAAAGCAGAAGAGAAAAAAGCCGAATTGGAAGAGTTTATTAGAAGATTTAGTGCGAATGTGGCAAAATCTAAGCAGGCAACTTCTCGTAAAAAGATGATTGATAAATTGAATTTAGATGAAATCAAACCCTCAAGCAGAAGATATCCAGCTATAATTTTTGATACCGAACGAGAGGCAGGCGATCAAATTTTGCATGTTCAAAATCTTGCTGCGTCTATTGATGGGGAAATTTTGTTTAAGAATGTTGATTTGAATATGGCAAAAGGGGATAAGGTAGTTGTTTTTTCAAAAGATTCCCGAGCTACAACAGCTTTTTACGAAATTTTAAATAACAATTTAAAACCAGATGTAGGTACTTTTGATTGGGGTATTACAACCACACAATCGTACTTACCAAATGATAATCACGAGTTTTTTCAGGATGGTTCATTAAACTTGGTAGATTGGTTGCGTCAATGGGCTAAAACGGAGGAAGAACGTGATGAAGTTTACATTCGTGGATTTTTGGGTAAAATGATTTTTTCAGGGGAAGAAGCTCTAAAAAAATGTACCGTATTATCGGGGGGTGAAAAAGTACGTTGTATGATTTCACGCATGATGATGATTCGTGCGAATGTATTGATGTTGGACGAGCCCACGAATCACCTAGACTTGGAGTCGATTACAGCCTTTAATAATACATTGAAAAACTTCAAAGGGTCGGTGTTGTTTACCACACACGATCATGAGTTTGCTCAAACTGTTGCCAATCGTGTTTTAGAAATTACTCCTAATGGCGTTATTGATCGCTATATGACATTTGATGAATATCTTGAGGATGACAAAATTCAAGAGATGAGAAAGAAAATGTATGCTTAAAAAATAAAAGCAAAGCACGAAGTAAAAAATATTTCGTGCTTTTTTTGTATTAAAGGCTACTTTTTTTTATGCTTCCAACGTTTGTGAGTCCATAAATAATACTCGGGTGCTTCATAAATTTGTTCTTCTACTTTTTTCATAAAAGTTTCCGAAATTTCAAAATCTGGAACTGACGTTGCATTCTCAGATAAAACTTCAAATGAAGCACTATAATAGCCACGTTTTATTTTAGTTACTTTCAAAAAAATTACATTCATATTGTATCTTTTAGCGAGCATTTCTGCTCCGAAATGGATTGGGGTTTCAATACCCATAAAATGAAACCAATGTAAGTTATCCGATCGTCTTGGCGTTTGATCACTAGCAAAACCATAAACACCAAAAACACCCTCTTTAGCATTTTTTTCAATACACGATTTAGTTTCTTTAGTGGTGATTAAATAAGCATCAAATCGAGAGCGAATTTTTCGTACCAATTGATCAAAATAGGGGTTTGCAATTCTTTTGTAAATAGCAAATCCTTTGAAAGTAGTTTTTGTATTCATAGAAATTACCCATTCATAGCTAGCATAATGGGCACACATTAGCGCAATACTTTTACCTTTTTTTTCCAAATCTAAGTACGTATCAAGATTGGAGTACGTGAACCGTTTGTTAATTTCTTTTTCAGAAATGGTCATGGTTTTAATCATTTCCAAGAACATATCGCACAAATGGTGAAATGATTTTTTTTCAATTTCTAAGCGCTCTTGATCTGAAAGATGAGGTAATGCCATCGCTAAATTTTCTCTTACCGTTCTTTTTCTATAGCCAATAATGTAATATAAAATTACATAGATACCATCAGATAACCAATATAAAACGGGAAAGGGAAGAATCGAAATCAACCACAATATTGGGTAAATAATTAGGTATACGAGCAGTTGCATTTTTATAAAATTTTTGCAAATATACAGTTTATGTCAATTTTATTTGTGCAGATCAAGAAAACCTCACAAACAATTCTTACTTTTACAATAAAAAAATATGGATTCTAGTGGTATTCTTTTAATTTTAATTGTACTCAATGTATTAGTGAGTATTAAAGGGTTTAATGACTATTCCTTTTTTAGGAAATACCAATTTCACATGGGAAGTATTCAATCGGGAGAACAATATCGAATGCTAACCTCTGGGTTTTTACATGCTGATATGGCGCATTTAGCTTTTAATATGTTGGCGTTATATTCTTTTGCAGATGTGGTTTTGCAATTAATGGGAACTTTTTCCTTCGTGCTCATTTATTTTGCTAGCTTACTTTTCGGAAATATGCTCACTGTTTTTTTTCATAAAAACAATTATAATTATACAGCAGTAGGAGCCTCTGGCGCAGTAACAGGAATTATATTTTCTGCTATTTTGTTGTTTCCAAACATGCCAATCAATATTCTTTTTATTCCGATTGATATACCAGGATATATTTTTGGAGTAATATATTTATTGTATTCCATATATGGAATGAAAGCTAATACTGACAATATAGGGCATACAGCTCATATAGGAGGTGCTATTGGTGGGTATATTTTTACACTTTTGAAAGCACATTATGTGTTGACAGATAATCTTTTTGTTGTGGTAATTTTGGCGATTCCCATAATAATCATGTTTGTTATGGCTAAACAAGGAAAATTATAAATTTTAGGGTAATGAAGCACTTATTATTAACACTTATTTGTTGTTTTAGTTTTCTTGTATCGGCACAAGATTCGAAAGGAAATCCTCAAATCACAGTTTCAGGTGAAGGTACCATTTTAGTAAATCCAGATTATGCGGTGCTCAATTTTGCTATTAATACTGTAGGAAAAGAAGCCGTTGAGGTAAAAAATGCCAATGATGAAGCTTCCGATAAAGTACTAAAATGGATAAAAAAAATGGCGCTTCCCAATTCAGACTATAAAACGACTGCTTTGAGTTTGAATCGAAATTACGATTATGAAAAGAAAGCGTATTTTTATCAAGCGAATCAAAATTTTAGTATCACCATCAAGGATTTATCAAAATATGAAGCACTCATGATGGGATTGATAGCCAATGGAATTAATGAAATTTCTTCTATTGAATTTAAATCAAGTAAAAGAGAAGAATTACAATCAGAGGCACGAAAATTAGCCATCAAAAATGCAAAACATAAGGCAGAAGATTTTGCTTCAACCCTAAATCAAAAAGTAGGAAAGGCCATCATGATTTCAGATACCTCACAAGCGTATTATCCTCAAGTCATGGACAAAACAAGTACTCTGGCTTTTTCTGCAACAACACCCACAAAAGAAACGATGGCTTTAGGACAAATTGAAATAACGGCTTCCGTTTCTGTAAGTTTTGTTTTAGAATAATTATTTTTGATACTTCTTGTTTTTTAATAAATAGGAAGCCGATTGATAATAAGCAATGGTTTCACGGATTAAATCAGTTCGTTCTTTAGTGACGGGTTTTTCCTCATATAATATTTGAAAATTTGGTGAAATCCCCTTAGTATTGATACCGACTAAGTCGAATTGCTTTACTTTTTTAACAGGTGATATTATGGTAAGGACTTGGTCTTTAATTAAGCCTAAATCTTGATAGGTCGCTATAAAAGCTCTCGGCTGGTAGTCCGATTTGAATACATCTTGACCGTAAAACTTACTTTTGTATTGAAAATGAAGCATTCCCATTAAGGTTGGCATCAAATCTATTTGAGACATAAGTTTAGTACATTCTCCAGGAGTAATGAATCCTGGTGCATAAATCATTGCTGGGATTCTGTATTTGTCAAGGGGTAACTCAGTTTTTCCAGAGCTCGAAGCACAATGATCAGCAACCACTACAAAAACTGTATTTTTAAACCAAGGTTGTTGAGCGGCCATGGAGAAAAATTTTCTCAGCGCATAATCGGTATATTTTACGCCACCTTCTCTTGATTTTGAATGTGCATCAATGTCGATTTTTCCATCAGGATAGGTAAAGGGTCTATGGTTGCTCACGGTCATCCAATGATTGAAAAATGGTTTTCCTGTTTGATATTCTGCATTCATGGTTGCAATTGCTTTGTGCGCCATATCTTCATCGCAAACGCCCCAAATATTTGAAAATGTAATTTCATTGGGTTTAAAAGATTTTTTATCTACTAAATCGTAGCCATTTCCTCCAAAGAAATCTCCCATATTGTCAAAATACGCATCGCCTCCATATAGAAATTTGACTGCATATCCTCTTTTTTTGAAAAGGGCTCCAGTAGAAAATTTATTTTTATTGTCCACCCTTTTGATGATGCTTTCACCAGCGGTAGGAGGAAAGCACAACGTTACAGCTTCTAAGCCTCGAACAGTTCGATTTCCTACCGCATACAGATTCGTAAATTGGAGACTTTTTTGTGCAAGTTCGTCGATAAATGGGGTTATATTTTGTTGATTACCATATGCTTTAAGAAAATCGGCACTGTAACTTTCTATCGTTATGAGTACAACATTTTTATGAATTTCAGGTAAGGAATCATTAACGGTTCTCGTGGCATCTTTTGAAGAAAGCCCTACAAGTTGTTTCTTCACAATTGAATAAGCTTCGGTTTCGGGAATGGTTTTATAAAACTTGTAAAAATCCAACTCACTATTCATAAACGCAGTATAGAACTTGTATATTCCGTTAGCTTGTAGTTCGTTTGTGAAAACATTATTTGAATTTTGAAGTTTCGAAAGACTTGGGATTGCCCATAGAGATAGCAAGAAAAGAAAGGAATAGGCGATCAAATTTTTAATCTTTTCAGAAAAAGAGGGCAATTTATCCAAAAAAGATTTTGTTTTTTTTACTACGAAAAAGGTTACAAGAATAGCAAATATTCCCACGCTAGTGAATAAAGGAACTACAGGATAGGATTCCATGATATTCCCAATCACAGTATTGGTATAAACCAAATAGTCTACGGCTATAAAATTGTATCGAACACCAAACTCATTCCAAAAGAAAAACTCACTAATAGCATTTTGTATAATGACAAGTACAAAAATAAAAATGCAAAGGCTATATAATATTTTACGAATGTTTTTTCTGTACGCAGGAAGAAACAAGAGCAAACCAAATAAAAAAGTTTTTAAGCCTACAAAGGCTAATCCTATTTCGGGTAACGAACCTCCATATTCATGTAGAATGGATTTTCCAGAGATGATGTATAGTAGTATAGAAAGATGAAGGCCAAAAATAACATACCCCCAAGGCTTGTCATACTTTTTGTTGGATAAAAAAAGCAAATACAACCACAAGAAAACACTCGCTACGAAATACACAAATAAATCAGATACAGCACCTAGAAATATAATTTTGATACCATCAATGATAGAAAAATGAGATTGCGTAATAGGATGAAAAAAAAGAACTATTCGAATAATGAAATTCACAAGAAGGTAAAAAATACCTAGTTGGTATATTGGTGATTTCTTTTGAAAAAAATACATATCAATTTATTTAGGATACAAATTTATAAAAATCTCATGGCTTAAGGAAATTCTGACTTACATCATACAATAGTTAATATAATTTTTACGTTTCGCTACTTTTGAATCCATTTTTTAGTTACTTTTGAATGGCTATGAAATTTAAAATTTTTTAAGAATAATGAGAATATTGATCATTGAAGACGAACTAGGGATATTAAATTTCCTTACTCAAGGATTACAAGAGGAAGGATTTGTGGTAGATCATGCCACTGAAGGAGCAAAGGGGCTTGAAAAAGCAACTACAAAATCTTTTGATTTGATTTTGTTAGATTGGATGTTGCCACAAATTTCAGGTCTTGAGATTTGTACAAAAATTCGAGAAACTAACAAGACTATTCCAATTATTTTTTTAACGGCAAAAGATACGATTCAAGAAACTATTGAAGGACTCAAAGCAGGAGCTAATGATTATATCAAAAAGCCATTTAGTTTTGATGAATTGCTAGAACGTATTAAAGTACATTTTAGAGCGGAAAAATCAAGCGATATTTTGGAAGTCGGGACTATAAAAATTGATGTTCTAAAACACAAAGTATATGTTGAAGAAAAAGAGGTTGTACTTACGCAACGAGAATATGAATTGCTAGTTTATTTGATCAAAAACAAAGGAAGAGTTTGTTCAAGAACAGAAATCATTGAACGCGTTTGGAATATTTACTTTGAGTATGATACTGGCGTAATTGATGTTTTTATGAATTCGATTAGAAAAAAGCTAAATATCGACAAAAATAACGATTGGATTAAAACAGTCAGGGGTGTTGGGTTTATAGTTCAAGAATAAAAAATCTATGAATAAATTTTCTTTAAAAAACAGAATTGCCTTTTTGTATATCATTTCAGCAGCAATTTTGATTTTTGTTGTCTTTTTTTCAATTTACAGTATTGTGCTCATTACAATTAATAAGAAAATTAATGAAAATATTAATTTGGAAGTGAATGAATACATTGAGAATATTAAAATATCACCAAATAAAATCAATTTTATTAATCCTGAAGCTTGGATACAAAGAGAACATAACGAAGTATCAGTAGATCCTGTTTTTTTACAACTTACCGATAGTATAGGAACAATTATAAAAAAGTCTGAAAATCTAAAAGACCAAGAATTAGAATTTACCTATAAATTACAAAAACAAAAAGCTTCTGATACCAAAATATCTGGAAAATTGGTAAGGCAAATTCAAGTACCTCTTTTCAATGAAAAAAAGATTGTGGGGTATCTTATTGTGGCGGTTTCATTACAAGAAGCAATATCTATTCAAGAAAATTTAAAATATATCTTAAGTGTAATTTTTCCAATAGTATTGCTTGTGCTCTTTTTTATGGCACAATTTATCGCTGGTAGAAGTATAAAACCAATAAACACCATAATTGAGACATCCAATACGATTACTAATGATAACCTAAAAGCTAGAATTCCATTACCCAAAAATAAAGATGAATTATATGTCTTGTCTCATACGATAAATAGTCTGCTCAATAGGATTGAGGACACGCTTGAACGTGAAAAACAATTTACTTCTGATGCTTCTCACGAATTACGAACTCCTTTAGCAGTAATTAAAGGAACGCTTCAAGTTTTGATTAGAAAACCCAGAACTCTAGAAGAATATAATCAAAAAATTAATTTATGTATTGAAGAAGTTGATCATATTAATGATTTGGTCGATCAGTTATTGT
The DNA here is from genome assembly GCF_003268855.1 of Flavobacterium aciduliphilum. Classification (GTDB taxonomy): domain Bacteria; phylum Bacteroidota; class Bacteroidia; order Flavobacteriales; family Flavobacteriaceae; genus Flavobacterium; species Flavobacterium aciduliphilum. Next base: position 221,579 of record NZ_QLSZ01000003.1, on the reverse strand, counting down.
TATTAGCGCGTTTTGAAAATCAAAAGCAGTCTATCAGCAAAGAAAATATTAACGTAAATGAGTGTTTAGCGGAAGCAATTTCTCGTTACAAGGTTAAAGAAAAAAATAAAAAAATAGAAGTTCAAGAAATTTTTGATGATGTATACTATGTGTCAACGGATGGTTATTTATTGTCGATTATTCTTCATAATATTATATCTAATGCATTCAAATATACTCCAGATCGAGGTATAATCAAGACAGTAATTGAACGTGTCGAAGATAAAATAATACTAAAAATTATTGATAACGGAATTGGAATTTCCCAAGATGAATTAGATAAAGTGTTTAATTCATTTTATAGAGCATCCAATGTTACAGAAGCAGAACACACCAAAGGAATTGGTCTTGGATTATCAATTGTAAGACGATTGTGCTCGATGCTTTCCATACAGGTTTCTATTGTTAGTGAACAAAATAAAGGATGTACAGTGCTTTTAACATTCAATAGTCATTAATGTTTTAAAGAAATCGTTTGATTGCTTTAGGTGTCTGTTTCTAATTTTTGTATTTTTGAACTCAAGTATTAAACAAATGAAAATAAATAATATTCTAACCATTTCTTTGGCTTTGGCACTAACATATTCTTGTGCTAAAAATCCATTTACAGGTAAAAATACTTTGGCTTTGGTGCCCAATACAGAAATTTTGCCATCAGCCTTTCAACAATACAGTCAGTTTTTGTCCGAAAACAAAGTCATACAAGGAACAGCAGAAGCTAAAAAAGTGGAGCTTGTTGGTAAGAAAATTAAAGAAGCCGCTGAAAAATGGCTTAATGCTCATGGACAATCTGGGTATTTATCAGACTACCAATGGGAGTATAAATTAGTAGAAAGTAAAGAAGTGAATGCTTGGTGTATGCCAGGAGGGAAAATAGTAGTGTATTCGGGTATTTTACCGATTACAAAAGATGAGGCTGGTTTAGCTACAGTATTGGGACATGAAGTGTCTCATGCTTTGGCTAATCATGGACAACAACGTATGAGTGCGGGTCTTCTTCAGCAATTGGGTGCAACCGGTGTTGCTGTAGCTGTGGGTTCTAAAAGTAAGATGACTCAAGATATTGCCTTGACAGCTTATGGAGTAACCACTCAATATGGAGGCATGTTGCCGTTCAGCAGAAGTCATGAGAGTGAAGCTGATAAAATAGGGCTAACACTCATGGCTATTGCAGGGTATAATCCATCGGAAGCAATTACCTTTTGGGAACGTATGTCGGCCAATTCGGGAGGAAAAGCACCTATGGAATTCTTAAGCACGCATCCTTCTGATGAAACCAGAATTGCTCAATTGAAAGCATTATTACCCGAAGCTAAAGCTGAAGCTGCAAAATTTGGCGTTTTCTTTAAGTAATTAAAAAAAAGACTATATTTGAATCCCGATGAGTATCGGGATTTTTTATTTTTAACTCTATTTTATGGCAAATTTACCTAAAGGACACCCTAAATTATTAAACGCATGGGCATTTTATGATTGGGCCAACTCGGTTTACAGTCTTGTGATTGCTTCGGCTGTTTTTCCTATTTACTATGACATGATTTTTAAAGAAAGTGGGCGCAATTATGTGATGTTATTGGGGTATCAATGTAAAGATACCGCAATGATTAGTTTCGTGACTGCTTTTGCTTTTTTAATTGTGGCATTGTGTTCTCCTATATTATCAGGAATTTCAGATTACCTAGGAAATAAAAAAGCTTTTATGCGTTTCTTTTGTTATTTGGGTGGGCTTTCTTGTGTAGGACTTTATTGGTTCGATATAGATAATTTGTTTTTGAGTTATACGTCATATTTTTTTGGGTTGATTGGATTTTGGTCTAGTCTGGTATTCTACAATTCCTATTTACCCGATATTGCCTTTCCAGAGCAACAAGATCGTGTTAGTGCAAGAGGGTTTTCTATGGGATATATTGGAAGTACTATTCTTTTGGTGATAAACTTATTGATGGTGATGTATCCACATTCGTTTGGCATTGATACTTCAAAAGAAGCTATGAAAATCTCGTTTGTTATGGTAGGGGTTTGGTGGATTGGATTCAGCCATATTACATATTATTATTTACCCAGAGGAAATAAAAATAATATACCTCTGACTAAAGATTTTGTATTTAAAGGATTTCACGAACTAACATTGGTTTGGAAGCAATTGCAATCAAACCTTCGCTTAAAAAGCTATTTGTACAGTTATTTTGTTTTTATCATGGCGGTCCAAACGGTGATGCTTGTAGCAACTTATTTTGGTGCTACTGAAATAGATTGGGGAAGTGATGATAAAACCATGGGCTTGATAATTAGTATTTTATTAATTCAATTAGTGGCCGTTGTAGGAGCAGTTCTCACGTCTCGAGCTTCAGAGAAATTTGGAAATATAAATACCCTGATTTTCCTCAACGGAGTATGGGCTATTCTTTGTGCTTTTGCTTTTTTTGTTCATACACCAATTCAATTTTATGCCACAGCCGGTTTCGTTGGATTAGTAATGGGAGGAATTCAATCGATTGCTCGTTCTACCTATTCTAAATTTTTACCAGAAACCGATGATACAGCCTCTTTTTTTAGTTTCTATGATGTCACAGAAAAAGTGGGTATTGTTATTGGAATGACTATTTACGGAACAATAGATTTAGTAACAGGCTCTATGCGTAATGCTATCGTTTTTTTAGGGGCATTTTTTGTATTAGGATTACTGTTATTACTCAGAGTTCCAAAAAATAACGAATAATAAATAAAAATAATTATATTTGAAAAAAATTAATGTCATGAAGAAAACTAAACTATTGTCTAAAATTATATTTGTATTTGCTCTATTAATTCTGGTATCTTGTGATAACGAACCGGTTGATGCAACCTTAGCAAGTCAGCTTAACAATCCAACAAATACTGGTGGTGGAAACAATAATGGAGGAGGAACTGGTGGAGCGGCAGTGTTTAAAGCAGACTTTGGTGGACAAACATGGGTAGCCACATCGGCGACAGCCAATATTTATAATGGTCAAATTGAGTTAGTTGGATTGAAAGGCGCAGAAGGTTTTGGTTTTTCGCTAACAGGAACTACTGCAGGAACATACAATGCATTAAATAATACTTTTGCTTATGCACCCAATGCAAATGACTCTTATCTAGGAATTAATCCAACAAGCCCAACGGTCTCAGCAGGATCATTAACCATAACCACAATTGATACCGTAAATCATACGATTTCAGGAACGTTTGCTTTTACAGGGTATTGGTCCGATTTTTCGGTAACTAATATTTCTCCTATTGTATTTACTAATGGTGTATTTACAAATATTCCATATACTTCTCAAAATACTGTAACGGATAGTTTTTATGCTCAAGTAGATGGAAATGAATTTGTTGAAGATCATATTGATGTATCGGACATAATTTCTACTGGTTTTCCAGATTCCTATAGTATAGCCGCTTCAAAAACCAATGGCGATACTATTGGTATAAGAATATCTCAAGCCTTGCCTGTTGGAACGTACCAATTTACAGGCCCTTTAGCATTAGATTTGTCAGCTTCCTATTTATTAGGAGGCGTGTTGTACAACAGTGAATCGGGCTCTTTAACGATTACCTCTAAAACTGCAACACACATGGAAGGTACTTTTTCGATTATTGTAAAAAACTATACGACAAACGATACCAAAACCATATCCAATGGGGCTTTTAGTGTAGATTTACCTTAGAAGTGTATGTTGAAATACGTTTGGAAAGTGATTTTTTTTGGGCATAGCAAATAGTTTCAAGACTTTATGTCCTGCAAGCACATTCATTATGTTGAGTAATATAAGCGATAGTAGCTTTACACACAAGTTCCAAAGTTGAAAGTTGGATATCACTAAGTTTTTTTACATAAATACACGCTTTTGCTAATTTGTATTTTCCTAATTCATCCAGAAGAAGTGTGTTTTCGTCAGATGGGGAATAAACATAAAGTGAAAAAGCTGCTTTTCTAGGAGAAAACGCAAGTATAGGAGCCGTTCCTTCATGACCACTAGCATATTTGTAGGAATAGCTCCCAAATCCAATGATAGAAGGACCCCACATTTTGGCAGGGAATCCCGTCCATTTTTCCATTAAGTGGATAAGTTCAAAACTATCTATTTTCTTTTGGTCATCCGCTACATATGAGTTGATGAAATCCATGACGCTATTTTCGGTCACTATGGTTTTGTTTTTGGCCATGATAGTTGGTTAATAGATTCTTGAAGTGTAAATATTATTTTTTATTCCTAATCATTCAATTAGAATTTGAAATTAACTTACTTCTTTCTACTAAACTTCAAGTTTTGTAGCATTTTTTAAATTGGCTTCCAGGTCGATATATAATTGAGGCACTGCTTATATTTTTTGTACTGACTTTTTCGGGACAATCACTTGCGGTTCCTTTTACGCTTTTTTGAAAAGTACCCAAGTGCCCAAATCTAACAATACTTCCTTGTTTTAACTCTTTGATAAGGCATTTAGTAAACTATAAATTACTGCTTGGCAATCGGTTTCAGTGAGCGTAGTACTATTTGAAATTTGCTCAGATAAGGTGTCCAAATCAATAATACGCGAATGTATCGCTCTAGGATAATATGTCATTGGCGCTATGGTTGGGTTGGATGTTTCTTTCCAACAACAGTAAAAAAAACAGGCATAAGGAGGATTTTTTGTGTTAATCAAGTCAAAGATATAAAATGTTCCTGACCATTACAAAAAATGACCGCAGTCAATTTAATAAACGACCGCGGTCGTTTTTATATTTAGACTTGACTACACAACTAATTTATCCTAAGAACGTCTTTAACTCATCATAACTGCTAATTTTTACACTCATTTTATCCTTTACCAAAACGGATTCTATTTGACTTGGAATAGGGAGTTTTAGTTTCAAAACGGGTTCTACAAAATCTAAAAACTTAATAGGATGAGCGGTTTCTAGAAAGACACCAACGCTTTCTGGATGATTTTGAAGTTCTCTTTTCAGTCCCAAATACCCTACGGCACCATGTGGTTCGGCAATATAGCCAGTAGTAGTATAGAGGGTTTTCATAGCAAGTTCAGTTTCCTCATCGGAAAAGGTATAGGAAGAAAAGTCTTTCTTGAATTCATTGATATCATTATGATACATTTCTTGTATACGCACAAAATTGCTCGGATTCCCCACGTCCATAGCATTAGAAATAGTCGCTACGGAGGGCTTTGCTATATAAGTGCCACTTTCCATAAACAACGGAACGGTATCATTCGCATTAGTAGCCGCAACAAAATGGACGATAGGCAAGCCTAAACGTTTGGCTAAAATACCAGCACAAATATTTCCAAAATTGCCACTCGGACAAGATATAATAAGGGGTTTATTGTGTTGCTTCAAGTGTTGGTAGGCAAAAAAGAAATAAAACATTTGAGGCAACCAACGCGCAATGTTTATCGAGTTAGCAGAAGTAAGATTTTTGTGTTTCAAACTTTCATCCAAAAAAGCACTTTTAACCATATCTTGACAATCGTCAAAAACTCCTGCGACTTCTAGTGCGGTGATGTTCTGTCCCAAGGTTGTCAATTGCCGTTCTTGAATGTCGCTGACTTTTCCAGAAGGGTAGAGGATAACCACTTCAACACCTGTAACGCCCAAAAAACCACTTGCTACAGCTCCACCCGTATCGCCAGAAGTGGCCACTAAAACAGTCACGTTTTTGTTGGAATGACGGTTAAAATACCCTAAGCATCGCGACATGAATCGGGCGCCCACGTCTTTAAATGCCATGGTGGGACCATGATACAACTCTAAGGAATATACGTTTTCTTCAACAGGAACGCAAGGAAAATCAAAGCATAAGGTTTCTGCAATGATGTGCTTTAATGCCGCTTCAGGAATTTCGTTTCCAACAAATTGTTGAATGACTTGAAACGCAATGTCTTCTTTTGATAAGGATTCGATGTCATCGAAAAAAGACTGCGGTAATGGGGTTATGGATTCAGGAAAGTACAATCCCTTGTCGGGAGCCAAACCTTGTATAACGGCTTCTTGAAAAGAAACGCTTTGTTTTTTATTATTTAGACTGTAGTAGTTCATTTTTATTTTTTTTGGAACACTGATTAAAAAAATTATTAAAATTATCGAGAGTTATTGAATTGGTGTGGTTAATTTATTTTCACGCCTTCCGGATTTATTTTTGAAAGATGCATATCAAATGGAATTCCTATAATTTGATAACTTTCACTCATAGCAAAAGCTACTTTTTCAGCCGTTTTATGTCCCTTGCACAAAGCAAATATAGAAGGCCCTGCGCCAGAAATCCCTGCGCCTAGTGCTCCATTTTGCATTGCGTCAAATTTAGTTTCGTCAAATCCAGGAATGAGCTTTTTTCGCAACGGTTCGACAATCACATCTTCTAGAGAACGTCCTATTAATTCGTAGTCTTGAGTGTAGAGTCCCGCGATCAATCCGCCTACATTTCCCCATTGGGTGATAGCATTCTTTAAAGGAATCATAGGGTTTAATACTGCACGCGCATCGGCTGTTTTCACTTCTATATGGGGATGAAGGACTACGGCAAATAGTTCGTTAGGACTATCAATACGAATTACATCAAGCGGATTGTACCCTCGTACTAAAGTAACACCCCCCAACAAGCAAGGCGCAACATTATCGGCATGTTCGCTCCCACTGGCGACTACTTCTCCTTTCATGGCAAAAGTAACCAATTCCTTACGAGTAAAAGGGCATCCCAACAATTCATTGATTCCAAATACCGCCCCAGCCGCACTGGCAGACGAGCTTCCAATACCACTACCTGTTTTGATGTTTTTATAGATTTCAATCTCAAAGCCATAATCGAAGGCTTCTCGAGATGATGCTTCTTGATAAAAAGCCAAGGCGGCAACTCCAGCCACATTTTTTTCGGTCTCCATTGGTAAATCGGCTCCTATAATTTTGGTAATTCGAATGCCTTTTTCAGAAGATTTACGAATAATCATTTCATCACCAATGGTTTCTAGGCAGAGTCCTAACACATCAAACCCACAAGATAAATTGGCAATAGTGGCAGGACAGAATAGTTTTATTTCGTTCATTTTTTTAGTTATGAGGTTATAAGGTTCTAAGATGCTGAGGTTTTTAGTTTAGTATTGCCTCAGAACCTTAGGCACTTCGAAGCTTAATGTCTTATTTTACACGTTTCCAATTCGAATCACATCCGCAAAAATTCCAGAGGCCGTTACTGCCGCACCTGCGCCCGCCCCTTTGATGATTAGGGGTTGGTCAACGTATCTATCGGTGTAAAATTCGACAATGTTATCTTTTCCTTCAAGATTATAAAACGGACTCTCCTTTGCGATGAATTGTAAGCCTACACTCGCTTTTCCATTATCAAATGAAGCGACAAATTTTAATCGGCTGTCTTTAGCTCTAGCTTCTGCTAAAAGAGCATTAAAATGATTGGCATGTTTGAGAAGTGACGCAAAGAAATCCTCATTATTTGTCGTATCCATACATTCTTTGGGTAAGAACGAACGGTTTTCAATATCTTCCATTTCCATAGTATAACCGCTTTCTCGGATGAGAATTAAAATTTTTCGAGCCACATCAACACCACTTAAATCAATTTTTGGGTCGGGTTCTGTAAATCCTTGTACGCCAGCTTCTTTTACCACATCATGAAAACTGTATGAGTCGCTAAAATTGTTAAAAATAAAATTCAAGCTCCCCGATAAAACGGCATTGATTCGGTTTACTTTATCCCCCGAAGCAATCAAATGTTTTAAGGTATCTATGATAGGTAATCCAGCTCCAACATTGGTTTCAAATAAGAAAGGAGCATTGTATTTTCTAGATAACGATTTTAAGTTTTTATAGTTTTCGTATTGTGACGAACAAGCAATTTTGTTACAAGTCACTACTGCAATACTTTGTTTGAGGAATTGGTCGTAAATCGCTGCAACATCATAATTAGCGGTGATATCTACAAAGATACTGTTGCGTAAATTAAGGTCTTTAGTTTTTGAAATAAAAGCATTTACATTTGCCGTTTCTCCTTGTTCTAAAAGGACTTTCCAATCTTTCAAGCTGATGCCTTCTTCGTCAAATACCATTTTTCTAGAATTAGACAAAGCAATCACCTGAACGTTTATTTTTAGATTTTCCTTTAAGAATTTCTTTTGTTGGTGAATTTGGTCAATGAATTTTTCGCCCACATTGCCCACACCCATAACAAATAGATTGAGTTGTTTGGTATTGTCTTCAAAAAAACGTTCGTGCAAGGTATTCAGTGCTTTTTTAACATCTTTTTCATTGATAACCACCGAAATATTTCTTTCGGAAGCACCTTGAGCAATAGCACGAATGTTTACGTTGTTTTTCCCCAAAGTACTAAACATCTTACCGCTCAAGCCCTGATGGTTTTTCATGTTTTCTCCAACTAGTGCCACAATACATAAATCCTTTTCAACGATGCAAGGATCAATCTTATTTTGAGCAATTTCTAATTCAAAAGTTTTGTCAATAGCTTCTTTGGCTTTGTCAGCATCAGCATTCAGAATTCCAATACAAATAGAATGTTCCGATGACGCTTGGGTAATAAAAATAACATTAATAGCGTGTTGTGATAGCACTTCAAAAAGGCGTTTAGAGGAGCCTGCCACACCTACCATTCCAGACCCTTCAAGTGTGAGTAATGCAATATTATCTATATGTGAAATTCCTTTAATTGGGTTAATGTTAGTTTCTGATTGATTGGAAATTAGCGTTCCAAAAGCTTCTGGTTCAAAAGTGTTTTTAATCCAGATAGGAATGTTTGCCTTGAGTACGGGTTGAATGGTAGGAGGATACAGCACTTTTGCACCAAAATGCGATAATTCCATCGCTTCTTGATAGGAAATAGTTTCTATAGGTTGGGCTTGTTTTACGATTCGAGGATTGGCTGTAAACATTCCATTTACATCGGTCCAAATTTCTAAGGAAGAAGCATTACACCCATTTGCAATGATGGCAGCGGTATAATCAGAGCCTCCACGACCTAGAGTAGTTGTATTTCCATTTTCAGACGAGGCAATGAAACCTGGCAAAACCACCACTTGTGATTTAATTCCTGAAAAATAATCGCCTATACGTTTGTTTGTTGTATTAAAATCCACAGAGGCTTTTCCGAAGTTTGCATTGGTTTTAATTAATTCACGACTGTCTTTAAAAGTACTATTGGGAAGGCTTTGTTGTAAAGCACTTGCAATAATTTGAGAGGACAATAATTCGCCAAAACCAGCTATGGCATCGGCTGTTCTAGGGGATAATTCGCCTAAAAGAAAGCAACCATCAAGTAACGTTTGCAATTGGTTGATTTGACTGTTTATTCGAATTAACAGTTGGTTCTGATGAGAGGGGTCAATCAATTCGGCAATAGCATCAAAATGTTTTTGCTTAATTTCTTCAAGATTGTTTTGGTAGCTTTCGTCTTTTGTTGCCGCTTTTTTAGAGGCATTAATTAGCATATCCGTGACACCACTGAGTGCAGAAACGACAACCGCGAGTGGGTGGTTTGTTGCTTTTTGGTTAATGATTGCGATAACTTTTTGAATGTTTTGTGCGTTGGCTACAGAAGTGCCGCCAAATTTTAATACGATCATGAGTCTTTTTTATGAGTTGTACATTTAAATTTTAAAAGTATGATGCTATGAGACATTTCCTTTCATTTTTGAAAGTCCTTAAAGAGGATTATATGTGAAAATTATACCCCGAATGGGGTAGTAGTGGTTGTTGAAGAGGTACCTACAAAACAAGTATGTCCTACAAGGGTAGCACGAGAATAAGAGACTATGTTTTGATGAATTTGCATAGATTCAAATGTAAGTTAAAGCATTCATATAAAAAAGGAATAAGTTTATTTTTATGAATATCATAATATTACAACGTTGTAGAAAATGATTAATTCTATTTAAACAAAATAAAAACTTTAATTTTATTGAATTAACAAAAAAACCAAGTTAAAATAATTGTATTTTTACCTGCGATTTTAGACCCTAACCTTCAAAATAATTAGAAAATGGATCATATTCATTATATTAGTTCAGAAATACTCACCTTAGAAGCATTACAAGAGATTCTTTCACAACACAAAACGATTACTCTGTCGGAAGAAGCCAAATTAAAAATTCAAAAATGTAGAGCTTATTTAGATCAAAAAATGAGTGCTAATGAAGCGCCTATTTATGGAATTAATACTGGATTTGGCTCTTTGTGTAATGTAAAAATAGATAAAGATCACTTGTCTAAGCTACAAGAAAATCTTGTGAAGTCGCACGCCTGTGGCACGGGTGATTTGGTTCCAGAAGCTGTGATAAAAATTATGCTTTTACTCAAAATACAGTCGTTGAGTTATGGGAATTCAGGAGTGCAATTGCTAACAGTGGAGCGTTTGGTAGATTTTTACAATCATGACATATTGCCTGTAATTTACACGCAAGGTTCTCTTGGAGCAAGTGGTGATTTAGCGCCTCTTGCGCATTTATCGTTACCCTTGTTAGGAGAGGGCGAAGTCTATTATGACGGCTTTCGTCAACCAGTTCGAAAAGTTTTGGAAAAAATGGGGTGGCAACCTATTGTATTGCAATCAAAAGAAGGTTTGGCGCTCTTAAACGGAACGCAATTTATGAGTGCTTATGGGTGTTATGTGTTGCTCAAAGCTATGAAATATTCGTATTTGGCTGATGTCATTGCAGCCATTTCTTTGGAAGGATTTGACGGACGAATCGAGCCTTTTAACGAATTGATACATTATGTACGTCCGCACAAAGGGCAAATCGAGACGGCTCAGCGTATGACCGAACTCTTGGAAGACAGTGAGATTATTGCGCAACCTAAACAACATGTGCAGGATCCGTATTCTTTTCGTTGTGTTCCGCAAGTCCACGGGGCGTCAAAAGATGCCATAGACTATGTGAAAAAAGTATTCAAAACCGAAATCAACTCGGTAACCGATAATCCAAATATTTTTGTGGGTGAGGATTTGATAGTGTCGGGTGGGAATTTCCACGGACAGCCCTTGGCATTAGCTCTAGATTTCTTAGCTATTGCTTTGTCAGAATTAGGAAATATTTCTGAACGTAGAACCTATCAATTGATTTCTGGATTGCGAAATTTACCGCCATTTTTGGTAAACAATCCCGGACTCAATTCAGGATTTATGATTCCTCAATATACTGCAGCAAGTATTGCCAGTCAAAACAAACAATTGGCAACGCCTGCCAGTGTTGATAGTATTGTGTCGTCCAACGGACAAGAAGATCATGTGTCTATGGGAGCCAATGCTGCTACCAAGTGTTTCAAAGTAATGGAAAATGTAGAACGCATTTTAGCCATTGAACTGATGAATGCTTCACAAGCCATTGAATTTAGAAGACCTCTACAATCAAGTGCGTTTATCGAAATGTTCTTAAAGTCCTATAGAGAAGAAGTGTCTATTGTAGAAGAAGATCGAATCTTACATTACGATATTGAAAAGTCTATAGCGTTTCTAAATTCTTTCGCGATTGATTTAGACGAATAAAAATCAAATAGTTACATCATGTTAGACTCCTTTTATACGTATTGCATATTAAGGAGTCTTTTTTTATGATACATTTTTTATATATTTGAATGTTGAGAATAACGCACATTTCAAGTGTATGATTAAAAAAAGGATATAATTGTAGAAGTGTTTTGTACTTCATAAGGAATTGGTATAAAATGGAAAGTGAAAAAAAATATAGATACATCGACCGAGAGAAAAGTTGGTTGGCCTTCAATGCACGTGTCCTTCAAGAAGCAGGCGATGAAACCGTACCTTTATTAGAACGGTTGCGTTTTTTAGGAATATTTTCTAATAATCTTGATGAGTTTTTCCGAGTGCGTTTTGCCGCCATTCGAAGGCTGAGTTTAACAGGAAAAAAAGGGGAAAAATTATTAGGGGGTATTACGGCCCAACAGCTCGTTAAAGATATTACAGCTATTGTTATCAAACAGCAATCAGAAAGTTTACGCATTCTAAGTGTTATCGAAAAACAGTTAGAAAAGGAAAATATTATTATTGTTAATGAAAATGAACTCTGTCAAGAGCATCAAAACTTTGTACACGACTTCTTTATTCAAAAGGTGAGTCCCGAATTGGTGACGATAATCCTTAATGATTTGGCAGAATTCCCTTTGCTTAAAGACACTTCAGGATATTTAGCCATTAAGTTGGTTATGAAAAACCAAGAGTCGCGATTGTTAAATGTATTACAAGGCAAAAAAGAGATACGGTATGCGTTGATTGAGATTCCAAAAAACATCAATAGGGTTGTGGTGCTGCCTTCTATTGGCGAAAAGCAATACATCATGCTACTAGACGATGTGATTCGCTATAATCTAAGCAGCATTTTTAATATTTTTGAGTACGAGAGTATCTCGGCACACATGATTAAAATTACTAGAGATGCCCAACTCGATATTGATAGTGATATGAGTAAGAGCATGCTCCAAAAAATCGCTACTTCTGTAAAAGAACGTCGTGTGGGAGAACCCGTTCGTTTTGTTTATGATAAAACGATGGAAAAAGATACTCTTTCGTTCTTTTTAAATCGCATGAAAATTGATTCTTCTGATAGTATTATTCCTGGTGGAAGATACCATAATCGAAGGGATTATATGAATTTCCCAAATCTTGGGCGTCATGATTTATTGTATACAAAAAAAGCGCCTCTTTTAGTAGAGGGTTTATCGCTTGAAGGAAGTATTTTGAGTAGTATTGCCCAAAAAGATTATTTGGTTTATGCACCCTATCAATCCTATTCCTATTTGATTAAGTTTTTGAGAGAAGCCGCTTTAGATCCAAAGGTAACAACCATACAAATAACGTTGTATCGATTGGCTAAAAATTCGCAAATCATCAGTTCACTTATCAACGCTGCCAAAAATGGAAAACGTGTAGTGGTACAAATTGAGCTTCAAGCCCGCTTTGACGAAGCCAGTAACATTTCCTATGCAGAACAAATGCAACAAGAGGGTATCGAATTGATTTTTGGAATAAAAGGACTTAAAGTGCACAGTAAAATCTGTGTCATCGAGCGATTGGAAGAAGGAAAAACAAAACGCTATGGCTTTATTTCAACAGGAAATTTTAATGAAGTTACGGCAAAAGTTTATACAGATGTGACGTTATTTACCAGTCATCAGCAAATTCTTAAAGATGTTTCCAAAATCTTTGAGTTTTTCGATATCAATTACCGTCTACAACGGTATAAGCATTTGATTGTGTCTCCCCATTACTCTCGTTCGCGGTTTTACAAACTCATCGATCGTGAAATCAACCATGCTTTAGCCGGAAAATCCGCTTACATTAATTTGAAAATGAATAGTCTTTCGGATTTTGAAATGATTGATAAATTGTATGAAGCCAGTAATGCAGGGGTAAAAATGAGACTTCAAATTAGAGGGATTTGTTCACTAATTCCGGGTGTAAAAGGCATGAGTGAAAACATTGAGGCGATTAGTATTGTAGACAATTATTTGGAGCATGCTCGCGTGTTTATTTTTTGTAATGATAATAACCCCGAAGTCTTTATATCTTCAGCCGATTTTATGACAAGAAATCTCGATGGTAGGGTAGAGGTAACCTGCCCAATTTATCAAGAAGATATCAAGAAACAACTCATAGATACTTTTGAAGTTGGGTGGAAAGGAAATGTAAAAGCACGTTTTCATTCGGAAAACCTCGATAACAAATACCGAATTCGAAAGGAAAATGAATCGGTATTTCGAGCACAATATGAAACGTATAATTATTTTAAAAATTTACACGATGAACAAGGAAATGTGTCCTAGTTTTATAGTAATATACTCATGATAAATATAAAAAAATACGCAGCGATTGATATTGGTTCGAATGCCATGCGATTGCTTATTACTAATATTGTAGAACAAGAAGGAAAAGAACCTCAGTTCAATAAGTCTTCCTTGATTAGGGTGCCTATTCGTTTAGGGCAAGATGCTTTTACCGTGGGAACTATAACCGAGGAAAATATTAATCGGATGGTCGATGCCATGTCGGCCTTCAAATTGTTGATGCAGGTTTATAAAATTGAACTCTATAAAGCTTGTGCAACATCGGCTATGCGTGAAGCCTACAATGGGAAAGAAGTGGTAGAAATTATCAGAAATCAAGCGGGAATTGATATTGAAATCATAGATGGAAAAGTAGAAGCGGCTATTATTGCGTCATCTGATTTACATAATTTAATTGCCACAGAAAAAACATATCTTTTTGTTGATGTAGGAGGAGGAAGTACCGAATTTTCATTGTATTCGGAAGGAAAGCTTGTTACGTCAAAATCGTTTAAAAACGGAACGGTTCGTTTGCTAAATAATATGGTCCATGATATTGTGTGGGAGGAAATTGAAAAGTGGATTAAAGCCAGTTGTGAACCGTTTGAACATGTTATTCTTATAGGTTCTGGTGGAAATATAAATAAATTATTCAAACTCTCAGGGAAGCAACAAGATAAACCGCTTTCTTATTTGTATTTGAATGCTCAATACCAATATTTGAGTGCTTTAACCTACGATCAGAGAATTGCCGAATTAGGGTTGAACACCGACCGTGCTGATGTAATTATTCCAGCCACAAAAATTTATTTAAATGCCATGAAATGGAGTGGTGCTCGTCAAATTTATGTTCCTAAAATAGGACTTTCCGATGGTATTGTAAAAGCGATGTATTATAACAAAATATAATCAAAATCATGAAAAAAACAGTCTTAATTCTTTTTCTTTTAATGCTGATTTCTTGTAAAAAACAAGAAAAAGAATCAATTTATTTTCAAACAAATTCGGTAGGAATACAAGTAGGAGGTGTCCAAAAAGTAGCCATTAAGACTCCAAAAGGAACATTTCAGGTTTGGACAAAACGTATAGGAAACAACCCAAAAGTTAAACTTCTTCTTCTTAATGGTGGACCAGGGATGTCTCACGAATACTTTGAGTGTATGGAGAATTTCTTGCCAAAAGAAGGCATTGAGTTTATTTATTATGATCAGTTGGGGACAGGTTTTTCAGATAACCCAAAAGATACTACATTGTGGGATTTACCAAGATATGTAGAAGAATTGGAACAAGTTCGAGTTGCATTGCATCTTGACAAAAATAATTTTTATGTGTTAGGTCATTCTTGGGGTGGAATTTTAGCTATGCAATATGCTTTGAAGTATCAAAATCATTTGAAAGGCATGATTGTTTCCAACATGATGGCTAGTTGTCCTAAATATGGGGACTATTCAAAAGTATTACAAAAGCAGTTAACCCCTACGGTTTTACAATCAATTCAAGATCTAGAGGCTAAAAAAGAGTATTCCAATCCAAAGTATATGGAGCTATTGATGGCGCATTATTACAACCAACATATTTTAAGATTACCCGTTAACGATTGGCCCGAACCCGTAACAAGATCTATGGGAAGATTAAATCAATCGCTTTATATAACCATGCAAGGTCCAAGTGAAATGGGACTTTCGGGAAAATTAACGAATTGGGATGTCTCCAAAGAATTAAAAAACATCACGATACCTACCTTAGTGATAGGTGCCCAATATGATACGATGGACCCAAAGTATATGGAGTGGATGTCAACACAATTTCCCAAAGGAATGTATTTATATTGTTCGAAAGGAAGTCACATGAGTATGTATGACGACCAACAAATGTATATGAATGGCTTACTAAAATTCTTGAAAAAAGGAAACGATTAAAAGAAAAACAATTCACAAGGATTTATAAATCCAAATCGAATGTTCTTCGTAATAAGTCCAAATGGGGATTAATTTCTTTCAATCGGTTGTATCGATCCTGAGGAGTATAGGCATTTTTGGTGCGTACTTTTTCATTTACAGTAACTTCAATTGTGATGTTGTGGTTGTGTAAATGGCCGCGTAAATAGCCTAACAATTCAGGTTTTGCGCGTTCAAAATCAATTTTAGAACCTTCATTTGGGAGTTCGTAATGAATGATTGTGCCCTCTAATTTAGGATCGCTAATACGCAATAACGATTCCATAATCATTTGTCCTTTATCATTCAATCGTTGCGCATATTTAAACCAAAATTCTAACATCTGTGTTTCTGTAAAGGCTTCTGTTGGAAGTTCTTCAGTAGGTTTTACAGTGCTTTTCTGAACTTCGAGTAATTCTTTTTTAGCTCGAATACTAGACAAAGATAAGGCTGATATTTTGGTTTCCAGACCAACTGTTGTGACCGAATGTGTTGATTGAGTCGGAGTAACCACAGGTGTTGGTATGGGGGTTTCTATTGAAGTTTCAATACTAGGAGGTGCTGAGGGAGTAGGTTCTTCTTTAGGAATTACTAATTCGGTAATCGAATAGGTATTATTCTTGAAATAAGTAGGCGGAATTATAAAGTTAGCTTTTTTTTTTCTCCATCAAAATTGATAGAGCACAATTGCATTAACGTCAATTCGACCAATAAGCGTTGATTTTGAGACGTCTTGTATTTTAAATCACAGTCATTTGCGATTTCGATAGCTTTCAAAAGCAAATCTGAAGGACATTTGTGTGCTTGGGCATGGTACAATTGTTGCGCTTGTTCGCCAACTTCCAACAATGATACAGTTGCTGGATTTTTACACACTAACAAATCTCTAAAATGACTCGCTAAGCCTGCAATGAAATGGTGTCCGTCAAATCCTTTAGCTAGAATGTCATTATACTGTAATAGGATTTGAGGAATATTATTTTCAAGAACGAGATCGGTTATTTTAATATAGGTTTCATAATCCAATACGTTCAGGTTTTCGGTTACCGCTTGACGAGTTAAGGTAGTCCCACAATAGGACACCACTCTGTCGAAGATTGACAATGCATCGCGCATGGCTCCATCGGCTTTTTGTGCAATGATATGCAGTGCATCATCTTCAAAAGCAACACCTTGACTTTTAGCAACTTCTGCCAAGTGTTCTTTTGCATCTTTCACTGTGATTCGTTTGAAATCAAAAATCTGACAACGTGACAAGATGGTCGGTAAGATTTTGTGTTTTTCAGTAGTAGCTAGGATGAAAATGGCATGCTTTGGCGGTTCTTCTAATGTTTTTAGAAAGGCATTAAAAGCCGAAGTTGAAAGCATGTGTACCTCGTCAATAATATAAACTTTATATTGACCCGTTTGAGGAGGGATCCGCACTTGGTCTATGAGGTTTCTAATATCATCTACCGAATTGTTTGAGGCTGCATCCAATTCAAATACATTGAATGCAAAATCTTCAGTAGGATCATCATAACCAGGTTGATTAATTTTTCGAGCTAAGATTCTTGCACAAGTTGTTTTTCCAACACCTCTTGGTCCAGTAAACAATAAGGCTGAGGCTAAATGATTGGTTTCTATAGCGTTTAATAACGTATTTGTAATAGCTTGTTGGCCAACAACATCTTTAAACGTTTGTGGGCGGTATTTACGAGCAGAGACTACAAATTGTTCCATAGATTGAATTTGGTTTACAAATGTAGGTAAAAGTTTAAAAGTTTAAAAATTTAGAACTTTAAAAGTTTGCGAAAGTATTTCCAATACGCATCAATTCATTATCTTTGACCCGCAGACCGCCTTATCGCTTTATGTAGAATAAAGAGGAAAGTCCGGACACCAAAGAGTAGCATAGCGGATAACATCCGTCGGCCCGTTTTGAAGCAATTCAAACCGAGCAAGGACAAGTGCAACAGAAAGGATGTACAGGTAATGCTGTAGTGAAATCAGGTAAACTCTATGCGGTGAAATTTCAAGTATATCGGCTCTTAAGGGTTACTCGCTCGTTGCCGAAGGGTAGAAAGATGGACCTCGAGAGTAATTTCGAGGCTAGATAAATGATAAGGTATTTTTGAAGGGTTTAGGCCTTTTAAGAAGAACAGAATCCGGCTTACAGGTCTGCTTTTTTATTTGAAATTAAGTATATTTGGCTTTTAAAATTAAACAACAAAAATAAACATCATGAAATTACTTGAAGGAAAAGTAGCAATAATTACAGGTGCGAGTAGAGGAATTGGAAGTGGCATTGCCAAAGTATTTGCGCAACATGGCGCCCAAGTGGCTTTTACATACAGCTCATCGGCCGAATCAGCCCTAGTTCTTGAAAACGAATTGAAAGCCATGGGGGTACAAGCAAAAGGATATCAATCGAATGCCGCTGTTTTTAATGAAGCACAAGAATTGGTTGATGCTGTAGTTGCCGACTTTGGAACAGTAGATATTCTTATCAACAACGCTGGAATCACAAAAGATAATTTATTGATGCGCATGAGTGAAGAAGATTTTGATAAGGTAATTGAGGTCAATTTAAAATCAGTCTTTAACATGACTAAAGCGGTTCAAAAAATCATGCTTAAAAACAGAAAAGGTTCTATCGTTAATATGAGTAGTGTAGTAGGGGTAAAGGGAAATGCAGGACAAGCAAACTATGCTGCTTCAAAAGCAGGAATGATAGGTTTTACAAAATCTATCGCACTTGAATTAGGTTCGAGAAACATTCGTTGCAATGCTATTGCGCCTGGGTTTATTGAAACAGAAATGACTGCAAAATTGAGTCCAGAAGTAGTTCAAGGTTGGAGGGATTCTATTCCGCTAAAAAGAGGAGGAACCCCTGAAGATGTAGCCAATACTTGTTTGTATTTTGCTTCCGACATGAGTGCGTATGTTTCTGGACAAGTACTTAACGTTTGTGGAGGGATGCTTACCTAATAAAACCGTGTTGACGAAACGATAGATATGAACCCATCGACCATTTTATTTTTAGTAATATCAGTACTTGTTGCTGGTGGAATATCCTATTTTCAATATTATTATAAAGCTAAGAGCCTGCTTAAAGTTACTAAGCTCTTGGCTTTTTTACGCTTTTTAATTGTCTTCGGAATTTTATTGCTGTTGATTAATCCGATGATTCGTTCGCATACGTATGAAGTTCAAAAGACACCCTTGGCGGTTTTGGTCGATAATTCGAGTTCTATTTTTCATCTTAATGCAAAAAAAACACAACAAGACATCTGTCAAAAATTGCTTTCCAATTCGGAGTTGAAGCGAAAGTTTGACGTTCAAGCATTTGCATTTGATGCCGATTGTAAGCCTTTGAATAAAACAGAAGACATTACGCTCAAAGGAACCCAAACGAATCTTGAAGCCGCTGCAAAAAATGTAAAAAGCATTTACAAAAATACTAAGTACGTTACTGCCTTACTTTCGGATGGGAATCAAACCACAGGAGCGGATTATGTTTTTGGTTTTGATCAAGAAAACAAAGTATATCCTATTGTTTTGGGAGATACAACGACCTATTTAGACTTAAAAATTAGTCGGATTAACGTCAATAAATACGCTTTTCACAAAAACAAATTTCCAGTAGAAGTATTTCTTCAATATGCAGGTACTAAAAACGTGCAGGCTCAATTTTCTATTGCAATAGGCAACGAAAAATTATATACAGAAAAAGTGTTGTTTACACCAGAAAAAAAATCGGTGGTTTTAAACGCTTTGCTTCCAGCTAATGGAACAGGAGTTCAAGTGTATACCGCTTCTATTGTTTCGCTAGAAAAAGAAAAAAACACCTACAACAACAGTAAAAAGTTTGCTGTAGAAATTATAGAACAAAAGACAGAAGTAGCGCTGATTGCAGCGATCAATCACCCCGATTTAGGTGCCTTAAAACGAAGTATTGAATCTAATGCACAACGTAAAGTAACAATACTTAAACCCAATTCTATTAGTGATTTACAGAAATACAATGTGCTGATATTCTACCAACCTAATGCGTCTTTTAAAAGCGTAATGGATAGTAATGCGAAATTAAAAATTAACTCTTGGATTATAACAGGAAATGATACCGATTTCAATTTTTTAAATCAGCAGCAACAGGCAGTCGATTTTAAAATGGCATCGCAAAAAGAAGATTATTTGGCGGTATACAATACTGATTTTAATCTTTTTGCTCTTGATGATTTTGGGTTTGAAGGATTTCCTCCCCTAGAGAATTTATTTGGCAACATCACAGTAAAAAATAATCTCATTCCATTGCTTTCATCCCGTATTCGCAATGTAGATACTGGAGCCCCTTTATTTGCTTTTGAGGAAAATTTAGGAAAACGCAATGCCTTTTTATTTGGTGAAAACCTATGGAAATGGCGTGCTAAAAGTTATGTAGATACTAAGTCGTATGAAAAGTTTGATACGTTTTTGTCAAAAGTAATTCAGTTTTTGGCTTCTAATGATGCTAGAAAGTCCCTTATTGTTAACCATGAACGCTTCTACAATTATGGAGATGCCTTGGAGATTACGGCTCAATATTTTAATAAAAACTATGAATTTGACGACAAAGCCAAGCTGACAATTTCTTTGACGAATAAAAAAACGAAACAAGTAAAAAATTATGACTTACTTAAATCAACCAATTGTTTTAAAGTAAATTTAGACGGACTCACTCCAGGTAGTTATAGTTTTGTGGTGAAAGAATTACAATCCAATACAAGCTATTCAGGCAATTTTGAAATTATCGATTTTGATATTGAAAAGCAATTTGTTAACCCCGATTTAACTAAGTTAAAACAGTTGGCGGTACAAACGAAAGGAGCTATTGTTCTTCCCAATCAAGTAGATGCTTTCATTAAACAATTAATCGATAATACAGAGTATAAAACTATTGAAAAAGAAGTTGTAAAAAATACCCCATTGTTGGATTGGTATTGGATATTGATTGGACTTGTAGTTTTGCTTGGTTTGGAATGGTTTGTTAGGAAGTACAACGGATTGTTGTAGTTTTTTCAATTCGTAAAGAAAATATTATATGTGTTATAACAGTAGATTAGATGTCTTTTAAAGTTTGTACTAAACTCTATTTTTAACTTTTATTACATACGTACAAATAGAATTAAGACCTACATTGAGATGCACATCATAGGTACCTTGATGGGAAAAAAGAAAGGTTATTTTTATTTGATTATTAAGTAAGTGTTCGATTTGAGGTTTAAGAAATTCACTACTACTTCCACAATTAATTTGAATAAAAAGACTACTCAAATCAATCTTTTTTTCATCATATAAAATAAATTGAATTGATTTATTTCGTTCAACTTCCAAATGCATCACTGAAGGTTCTGTATGAAAAATACCATAACGATAAGCAGAGTTATAAATCAAAGGCGCTTTTAAAAACTCGGGCAATGTAATCTTTTTATTTGTCAAAAGCCATGAAGTGTTGATAGGGTAGTGGTCTTTGGCAAACCATTCGGGAGCCGCTAGAAAATACCCATCATTATAATCAAAATCAAATTTAAAGGTGTTCAAATTATAAGCACCACTCGACCAAGTGGCATCACACAAATACCATTTATTATTGAGTTTTACCGCATTCCAAGAATGATTCGGAAACCGTAATTCAGAAGTTTCCATGCTTTCATTCCGACCATAACCATCCACAATTTCACAATCAATAGCTGCCAAATTGGCTAAGCTTTTCACTAGATAGGCATAACCCGTGCAAATTGTTTTTTTCTCTTTCAATAGTTTTTTAAACACTTGACCGCTAAAAGCAGTATTCCATCGGTGTTGTTCCAAACTATCTTTTTGATGTTTTCTTCTTTTAGATAAATTTTTAAGGCAACCGCTATAATCACTTTCAATGTTGGTGCTTACCCATGTATAGATGGCTCTAAATTTTTCTACATCGGTGGGCAGTGTATGAGTAAGTTGATAAGCCAACTCGGGCAGATTTGATAAATCATCACCCTTATGAGCATAGGCAACAGCATCGGCATTTTTAAAATTCACATTTTTAAAATCCGAAACTTGTGCCTCAATACGATAAGTGCTTATAAGGGTAATGACTAAAAAAATCCACTTATTCATTCGTAAACAATGATTTTATTCTTTGAAAGAAAGTTCGTTTAGAATGATACACTTTATTTGTTGCCACTTCTCCCATCATCACGATTTCTGAATTTTCTAACGTTACATGGCTAATCATTGTTAACGAATGATTTTCAGAAATCACTTTTATTTCTTTGTTTTTATACCCCATGTAGGATACCAATAATACATCACCAGCTTCCAATTTTTTCGGAAAGATAAATTTCCCATCTGCATCCGTTTGCGTACCGATGTTTTGGTTTTTCAAATAGATGTTAGCCTTAGCCAAAGGTCCCAACTTGTCTGAGACAGTACCAGTAACAGTAATTTTATCAGTAGTGGTAGCCGAAGCATTGTCTTTTTTAGACACAACACTTTCTTTTGTAATTGGGGTATTGGTTTTCTCTTGAGCATAGGAATGGGTCAAAGACAATAACGATACAAGAGAAAGTCCAAACAGACTGGATACCCAACTGGTTCTTCTGCTTTTTGAAGAAAGTTCAGAAGGAGAATAGCTTTTCAATTGTGATTCAAGAAATAAACCACAAGTTTTACTTTTTTCAGTGCTAAAGTAGTTTAGAATTTCATCGTCACTCATTGCTGTAAAATCTACAACATTTTTTTGGCAGGAATTACAGTAACCTCCATTTACTGTTTTTGTAAAGGTTTTAAAATCCTCAGCACAAGGTTTGTCGATTTGAATGTTAAATTTTTCCATCTTTTTTACTATTAAGGTTTCTTATATAGAGACCTCATTTTGTAAAAGGTTGGGAGGAGGGTTAAAAAAAACCGCTTTGCTTTCACAAAACGGATTTTAAGTTATTCAGAAACTACTTATTTCTTTTTAGATTCTTCTTTGGTGTCGCTTTTCGCGTCCATCATTTCCATCAACTTCATTCCTAATAAACCACTGATACCACCTTCAGAACCATTAGTTCCAGAAATTAATACATCTGGAATTACTTTGATGTTTCCTTTAGCAATCTCTTCTGTGATTTTATATTTCGTAAAGTTATCACCACCCATAGCTGACACTTGCAATTGATACGCTTCCGCAGTCGATTTACCAATCGCCATGATCTTTTCAGCTTCTGCCAAACCAGTTTTAGAGATTTTCTCTGCCTCAGCACTAGCATTTAATTTGGTAGCTTCGGCTTGTGCTCCAGCTCTTGCTTTGGTCGCTTCAGCTTCGGCTTGTGCTCTCATTTTGGTCGCTTCAGCTTCTGCATTTACATTCAATTTCAAACTGGTAGCATCTCCTTCCGCTTTTTTAACGGTAGCATCAGCTGTTCTTTGAGCAATTTCCACACTTTGAGAAGCACGTACGATTTCTTTTTGCATATCCGCAATCGCCGTTTCTTTCTCCATCCCTTGACGTTGCTCTTGCGCCATTTTTTGGGTTTGATACGTTTTTTGCTCTTCTTCTGCAATCTTTCTATCAGTCAATGTTTTCATTAATGAATCCGGTGGAACGATGTCACCAATCAAGGTATCAACTGCATTCACATTGTATTCGTCTAACACCACTTTGATATGGTTTTTAGCCGATTCTTGACGTTCTTTACGAGTACTCAAGAACGAAATTACATCGCTTTCTTGCGCCGAGTTTCTAAAATAGTTACCAATGGTTGGCTCTAATACTTGTGAAACCAAGTTGGTCATGCTTCCAAAACGCGCAATTACTTTAGGTGCCTCATTGGCTGGCACATGGATAATTTGTGAAACGTCTAGGTTGAATGGGAAACCATCTTTAGAACGTACCGTAATCGTTGATAAATTATGGTCCAAATTGTGTGATTCACTTCGAGCATCTGCCCAGTTCAATACTAGGTTGGTAGTTGGAACAGGCTCTAGCTTGGTTGTGTATTTATTCAAAGCATACTTACCAGGTCCTAGTGGCTCCATCCACACCCCACGTTGTCCTTTAGAAACAATGTTACCGTGTTTGAAATGTTCTCCAGTCAAATCTTGTCCGTCTTCACCAATGTATGAAATGACAACACCTACATACCCAATAGGCACATCCGTCATGGGAATTTGCTCAATTTGAACTGCCCATGAGTTGATGTAATACGAACCTGCCAACATCACTTGAGGTTGCAAACCACGATTACCTCCTTGACCTAAAAAGGCATCAAAGTCTTGGAAGTTATTGTGTCCGTCCACAAATTTACCAGCAATTTGACCAATCGGAATAGGTTCTCCATCTAAAGCTGTAGCAATACCCACCATGTTCTCAAATATCTTGATTTGATCGACAATGACAATTTCGAATAAGAACGTATTGATACGATACGAACCGGTGGTGATAAAAGCCGTCTGACGTCCTTTTTGCCCCCCATTATTCAAGAAAGCTGTAGCGTCTTGAAAGTTGTCACTATCTACTTTACGCGCTAAGATTCTACCTGTTGGAATTTCCTTTCCGTCTTTACTCAAGACCAACCCAATTTTACCTTCAGGAATGATGGTAAATGGTGTCATGTCTATCGAATATTGCCAAATCCATTTCATCCAATAAAGTCCTGGAGCTAATGTTTGTGCTTGAAAACCGGCTTCGCCTTTAGTAGCAATGATACGTCCGTCGGGTAGGGATTTATCAGCACCAAACAACACGAATTTTTTGGTTACCAACCCAATTTTATCCTCTGGAACAATTACCATTCCGAAGAAGACTCTTAAAACAAACTTGTAAAATAAGATGGATAAAACAAGCAAAAATACCCAGCAATACGCAAAAACTGATGTCATAATTATAGTTATTAAAATTGAATAGTGTTAATGATTTTTAAAAATAAGTTATAGAAAAATAGTGTAAGTTCACTTTACTAATGGGAATTCAAAATACTAGATGAATTATTTTTTGAAGTTACAACACATTTGGTGTCATTTTAGAATAGCATTACCTTTTAAAAATCTGTTATTATACGAAAGCCCCCTTCAAATGTTACAAATTTTTAATACAATTATTTTTACAAAAGAGAAAAGTGGTTGATTATAAATAAAATAAAAAATCCGTTCTGCTTTCACAAACGGATTTCTATTTTAATATAAGATTCTTGTTAGGCTTCTACCATGGTGTGGTAAACATTCATAACATCATCATCTTCTTCTATTTTCTCTAATAATTTCTCCACATCAGCTACTTGCTCTGGAGTAAGCTCTTTAGTGATTTGTGGAATTCTTTCAAATCCTGAAGATAAGATTTCAATATTTCGGTTTTCCAATTCTCTTTGAATCGCACCAAAACTTTCGAATGGAGCATACATCAAGATACCATCTTCATCAGCAAAGATTTCTTCTACCCCAAAATCAATCATCTCTAATTCTAACTCTTCCACATCTTGCCCTTCAGCTGGAATACGGAAATTACAGGTGTGGTCAAACATGAATTCTACCGAACCTTGTGTTCCCATAGTACCATTACACTTGTTAAAATAACTTCGGATGTTGGCAACCGTTCGGTTGTTGTTATCGGTAGCCGTTTCAATCAAAATGGCAATTCCGTGAGGGGCATATCCTTCAAATAACACTTCTTTATAGTTGGCAGTGTCTTTGTCAGAGGCTTTTTTGATCGCGCGTTCTACGTTATCTTTAGGCATATTTGCCGATTTAGCATTCTGAATAACCGCTCTTAAACGCGAATTGGTTTCTGGATTTGGACCGCCTTCTTTCACGGCCATTACAATATCTTTTCCAATACGAGTAAACGTTTTTGCCATTGCTGACCAACGTTTCATTTTACGTGCTTTTCTAAATTCAAACGCTCTTCCCATTTCTAAGAATATATTTTAGTTTAATTTTAATCGATGCAAAAGTACTTCTTTCGTTACAATATCAAAAGAAACTTACCCTTTTTTATAAAATGGCATTTTTACCACTTTAGCCGCAATTTTTTTATCTCTAATCACAATATAAATCTCGGAGTCT
Source organism: Flavobacterium aciduliphilum (assembly GCF_003268855.1). Taxonomy (GTDB): domain Bacteria; phylum Bacteroidota; class Bacteroidia; order Flavobacteriales; family Flavobacteriaceae; genus Flavobacterium; species Flavobacterium aciduliphilum. The sequence goes on along the minus strand of NZ_QLSZ01000003.1, from coordinate 195,734 downwards.
ACAGCAGAGAAAGCGGTTTTTACATACCCCATACCAATAGCTTTACCTAAACTTGGCGCTTGCGTTCCAGAAGTTACAATACCAATATTGTTGCCCTCTGCATCCACAATTTCGTAGTCATGACGAGGAATACCTCGGTCAATCAATTCAAAGCCTACCAATTTTCTTGAAACCCCTGCTTCTTTTTGTGCTTTTAAGTTGGCCGAATTGGTAAACTCTTTGTCAAATTTAGTAATCCAACCCAAACCTGCTTCTAATGGAGAAGTAGTATCGTTGATGTCGTTTCCATACAAACAGAATCCCATTTCTAAACGTAACGTATCACGTGCCGCTAAACCAATAGGTTTGATTCCATAAGTCGCTCCAGCTTCGAATACTTTGTTCCAAATGGTCTCGGCATCTTCATTTTTGAAATAAATCTCAAAACCTCCAGAACCCGTATATCCTGTGGCAGAAACGGTAATATTTTGTAATCCAGCAAAATCCTCAATCTGGAATGAATAGTAGGGCATGTTAGCTAAATCAATAGACGTTAGTGATTGCATAGCTTCCGCTGCTTTTGGACCTTGAATGGCTAGTAACGAATACGTATCAGAAGCATTAATCATTTCTACACCCAAATCATTGTGAGACGAAATCCAATTCCAATCTTTTTCAATGTTCGAAGCATTTACTACCAACATATAGTGGTTGTCGGCAATTTTATAAACAATCAAATCATCCACAATACCGCCTTCATTATTAGGTAAGCAAGAATATTGCGCTTTACCATCCACTAATTTTGAAGCGTCATTAGAAGTTACTTTTTGAATTAAAGCCAACGCATTTTCACCTTTAAGGAAGAATTCACCCATGTGAGAGACATCAAAAACACCTACACCATTTCTAACGGTTTCATGTTCGATGTTTACACCTTCATACGAAACGGGCATGTTGTATCCTGCAAAAGGAACCATTTTGGCACCAAGTTTTTCATGGATGTGTGTTAATGCAGTATTTTTCATTTTTATAAAAATCTTTTTAAATTATTTTTTTGATGACACGCAATCGATGTGTGTGTCTATTTTGTTCTGTGTTAAAGATGCCTAAATGATCTAATCGGTCAATTCTAACTTTTCCACTAGCGTGAATAATGTAGTTGTTTTCTAGAATAATTCCCACATGAATGATAGTTCCTTCTTCATTATCAAAAAAAGCTAAATCTCCTGGCTCACTCTCTTCAATAAAACTTAATACTTCTCCTTGTGTAGCTTGTTGCGAAGCATCGCGCAATAATTTATAACCATTTAGTTTATAAACCATTTGTGTAAATCCAGAACAATCGATTCCAAAAGGTGTTTTTCCACCCCATAAATAAGGCGCATTTAGGTATAAATAAGCGGTTTCTACTAGCTTTGTTTTTGAGGTAATTCCACATGTTTTTAAGCCCTCAAAAATATATTTGTTTACATTGATGTCTTCGTGATGTAAAAAAGATAGAGAAGCACCAAGGGTGATGGGAATTAGTTCATTTTTTGTCCCAAAAATATACTCTACAAGGTCAGCATTCAAAAGAATGGTATCTTGATTTAATCGGTCATACTGTTCTTTAGAGATGATTTGATATTGTTTGGAATCCACCCAACCCTCATAATTATCGTAATGCAATCTAATTTTCGACCATTGTTTATCTTGTTCTAAAATCTCAAAATGCTCTCCAAACAAGACTTGTGACACTATTTCACTGCGGTCACTAGGTTCAAATCGAAGAGGAATGGAAGATAAATTACAAAGCGCAAACATGGTCTGTATTTAGATTCAAATTAAGCTTTTTCAATAACAATAGCAGAGGCTCCACCGCCACCATTACAAATTGCAGCAGCTCCTATTTTGGCATTATTTTGTTCTAAGACATTAATTAATGTTACGACTATTCGTGCACCAGAACAACCCAGAGGATGTCCTAGAGATACCGCTCCACCATTCACATTAACTTTGTCATTTGGCAATCCTAACAGTTTTACATTTGCTAAGCCTACCACCGAAAACGCTTCATTAAATTCGAAGAAGTCAACGTCATTGATAGAGAGTCCAGCTTTATCCAATGCTTTTGGTAACGCTTTGGCAGGGGCAGTGGTAAACCATTTAGGTTCTTGTGCAGCATCAGCATACGATTTGACATACGCTAAAGGTTTTAAACCAAGTGCTTGTGCTTTTTCTTCGCTCATAAGAATAAGAGCAGCTGCTCCATCGTTTATGGTAGATGCGTTAGCCGCCGTAACAGTACCTTCTTTAGTAAAGACAGGGTTTAATGATGGAATTTTATCTAGTTTTACGTTTGTAAATTCTTCATCTTTAGTAAATAAGATAGGATCTCCTTTGCGCTGTGGGATAGCAACAGGAACAACTTCGTTATCAAATTTGCCCGCTTCCCAAGCTTTTGCTGAACGCTCATAAGATTGAATAGCAAAGGCATCTTGTGCTTCACGAGAAATACCATGTTCAGAGGCACATAAATCTGCAGAAACTCCCATGGCATTGTTATCGTATGCATCAGTTAATCCGTCTTTTTGCATGCCGTCAAGCATTGAAGTCGGACCAAATTTTACGCCATTTCGCATTTGAACATAGTGAGGAATCAAACTCATGTTTTCCATCCCTCCTGCAATAACGATTTCAGCATCCCCTGTTTGTATGGCTTGAGAGGCTAACATAATAGCTTTCATTCCAGAGGCACAAACTTTATTTACTGTGGTACACACAACCTCGTTGGTAAGTCCAGCAAAAAGAGCGGCTTGTCTGGCTGGTGCTTGTCCTACACCTGCTTGAACAACATTACCCATATATACTTCGTCGACCAATTTTGGGTCTAAATTTATTTTACTTAGCGCTCCTTTAATAGCTGCAGCTCCCAGATGTGGAGCTGAAACACTTGATAAAGAACCCATAAAGCTTCCAATAGGAGTTCGAACTGCCGAAACGATTACTACTTTTTTATTCATAATATTATTTGTTGTTTGTTTGTTATGCAAAGCTACTCTTTTTTGCTGATAATCCGATTTTGTAATTGAAATAATATAAAGATAATTTTTTTCTTAATTTTTGAAGGTTTCTATTTAATTGATTATTAAGTTGTTCTTGAAAAAATGATTTTTTTTATAAAAAAACACAGGAAAATGTTGTAAATATTATAGAGTTACTATACATTTGCAACCGCTTAAAAGGAATATTTCTTTTGAGTAGAAAAAATAGGAGAGGTGCCGGAGTGGTAACGGAGCAGATTGCTAATCTGTCGACGGGTAACCGTCGCCAGGGTTCGAGTCCCTGTCTCTCCGCTTTTTTTTCGGGGTGTAGCGTAGCCCGGTTATCGCGCCTGCTTTGGGAGCAGGAGGTCGCAGGTTCGAATCCTGCCACCCCGACATATTCATTTAATGGTCTCATAGCTCAGCTGGATAGAGCAACTGCCTTCTAAGCAGTAGGTCGAAGGTTCGAATCCTTCTGAGATCACTTGTACCAATGACCCCTAAATTTAGTTTTAGGGGTTATTTTTTACAAAATATTTGATGTGAAAAACATTAAAAAATCGGTTACTTCTTTGGAAAACAAGTCTATAGAGTTCACTTCTACCAATAGCCCCTAAATTTAGTTTTAGGGGTTATTTTTTTCACTATCCTGAAAATGTAAAAATATTAAAATTCTATATATTTTTTTCAAAATAAGTATTGTAGATTTGCACATGAAGTCTCTTTTTTAGTATTTTACATATATGTTTCTAGCTTAATACTCTAGAGTTAAGGCTCCTAAAACTTCTTCTCTCAAGAAAGGGCCACCTGGATATTTTGCAGTATAGTCAAGATTTAACCAAATCTTTCCTCTTTCGTCTATATGATAATACAATACTTTTCCTTTACTTTCATTAGGGAAAAGTTCCTTTTTTATAAGAAAAGTAACCATTTCCATATCTGATTTACTACCAATCAACAGCTCCGGATAAATGTGTCCTTGTGTGTGAATTAATCTCGGAACCCCACCGATAGCTCTTATACTTGCTGCCATTAAGATGGAATGATCATCACAATCGCCTGACAAATATTGTATAGATTCGCTGGCGCTTGCAAAATATTCTTCTCCTTTTGGATCTCTTACATAATTCCAATGACTGTTGATTTCTTTGAATACAGCCAAACATTGAATCAGTGTTAGATAATTGCTATGGCCTTTTATATTTTTAAAATATTTGTTGACCGACATCAAAGCAAAGTTTCTCACCTTTGGATTTTCGTAGTCAATCGCATGGATTATTTTAGACTTGTTAGGAAAAGGTAATAATTTATCTATAATGATATCTTGCGGATATTGATTTTCAGACATATTATACAGCAGGGATTGATAGTCTTCAAACACACGTTCAAAACCATAACCTCCTTTTAAAGTGCCATATAAAAGAATTACTACATAAGCAAAAACACTAAGTAACGTGATGCGTCTCATGGCTTGCAGAATACACTGAAAAATAAGAAGAATAAGAATAAATATTAAAATTCTATCGGCTTTATAATACCAATTAAAAGCAATTATATTGTGATGTACAATAATAAAAACGGGAATTGTAAAGAGTACATTTAAGATAAATATAATGACGTAATCCCAAGGTTTTTTTACCGTGAGTTTATTTTTAAGTTTTAAATAATAAAGCGAAATTTTTTCAAACATTTCTTCTGAAATGTAACGGTTTAAAGCGAGTATATTAAATTTGAAACAGGTATTTTATGCTCTATGATTTTCATGTTAAACAATTGATTTTGAATTTTTTCAACTACATCATTAGTAAGACTATCTTGACCCCAATGTGTCAAAGAAAGCCATGCACGAATATCGTCTTGTTTTTGCTGAAAGGTATTAGATAAAATCTCTTCAATAAACGGAATTTCTTTAAAGTTTGATGTTACTGAATTGATAATCGACAAAACTATTTCTAACGAATTTTTTTCCTCTTGTATAAATTCCTCACGCACTGAAATGACAAAACTAGGCCAAGGCGTAGGACAATCGGAAATCCATCTAAAAACACCTTGATCTACAAGGGGTTTAGTCATGAATTTTTCCCACATAAAATAATCAGTTTTCCCTTGCTCTAAAGCTTCAACGGCACCTTCAACAGTATGTACCACTTCAAATTGTAACTGATCTGTATTCCACCCTTGTTGCAGAGCATTTACAATAGCCATAAGATGAGACCCCGAACCATAGCGAGAAATGGCAACTTTTTTATCTTGTAGGTCTTCAAGGGAGAAATAGTTGGATGATGCATGTACATGAATTCCCCAAAGTAGGGGACTATTTACATAACTTTGGACAATTCTACTTGGATTTCCATTGACAATATCTTTTATGATGCCTTCTGTCAAAATTACGGCAATATCGACAACTCCCTCGCGCAACATTTGACACATTTTTCCTGTGCCTTCAGGAACATCTGTCCAAGTAACAGCTAATCCTGCATCTTGAAATTTATGTTCCGCAAGTGCCATTTTCCAGGGATGATTAAAGTGTTCTGGTACTCCAGCGATTCGTATAGTTTTCATGAGTTCGTAAAGTAGTTAAAGCATTTGCTTTTGGGTTTCGTATTTTGTTTTTTCTAATTGCCACCATTTCCAAGTAACTCCATCTTTATCAGGATAATCTTCAACGAAGTCAAACCCCACCTTTTGTAATACGTGGTTAGAGGCTCCATTGAGAGTATGGGTATAGGCATTCATTTCTGTAATCCCCATTTTGTTAAAACCATAAGCTAACCATGCAATAGAGGCTTCGGTAGCATAACCTTTATTCCAAAATTTTTCATCTAAACGATACCCATAATCATAAAAATTGGTTTTTCCATTTTCTACATGATCCGTAATGTATTTGATTCCAGTCCAACCAATAAATTCTCCTGTTTCTTTTAAAATTGTAGCAAATCGTCCAATCTTGTTTTCATCATATTGTTTGTGGATGTATTCGATTATTTTTATGGTTTCTGTAAGTTCTTGTGTTGGATTTTGCCACAAATAGCGATGCACCCTAGGATTACAATCCATGGCAAACATGGCTTCAGCATCTGAAAATGAGAGCGGTCTTAGGAGTAAACGTTTGGTTTCTAGTATTAAATCCATTATAAATCAAGTTTTTTTTTCTTTAATTTATTTCCACACCAAGGACAATATTTTATTTTGAGATAAGAACTTCCGCCATCATGAATAATTAGACCAAACTTTTTCTTTTTTTTGAACTATAAATCACAGCATCAGGACAATCAAAAGGATTTTTATGGATATCACATTTGTAATTTATGTGATATTTCATTGTTTCACAACATGCTTCTTTTTCCATAAATTATAATGACTTTTTTACTACTTCAAAATTAAAATTTGTAATTCTTCAATCCTTAATCTATTCTGCCAATTTATCTAAAGCATACTCAATCAAAGCATCAACAGCTTTATAAGGGTCTTCACTGAATGTACCCGTAGCTCTATTGGCAATAATTGCATTTAAAGAAAGGCATTCATGGCCTAATAATTTACCCAACCCATAGATAGCGCCAGTTTCCATTTCCAGATTGGTCATTTTTATCCCATTATATTCAAAGGAGTCCATTTTACTATTTAGTTCAGGATCTTGGATACCCAATCTTAGCACCCTGCCTTGTGGTCCATAAAAACCGCCTGCTGTTCCTGTAAAACCTTTGAAAATTTGATCACTTTCTGTTCTTTTTTCTAAAATTTCACTTCCTTTAATCACATATGGACGCCCTTTTTTAATATCCCATTGGGTTTGAGTAATAAAAGCTTCTTCAATGTCGTTTTCAGATATGTCATCAATCAAATAGGAGCGAAGCATGTTGTCCAACCCAAGACCGTATTGACTCATCACAAAACTATCACATGGAATAGTGGCTTGCAAGGAACCCGAAGTACCAATACGCACGATGTTTAAAGAGGTTAAATTTTCTTTCACAGTACGTGTGGCTAAATCAATATTAACTAAAGCATCTAGTTCATTCATAACAATGTCAATGTTATCTGGACCAATTCCTGTAGACAACACAGTTATTCGTTTTCCTTTATAAATTCCCGTTTGCGTTTTAAATTCTCTTTTTTGTTGCGTAAATTCAATAGAAGAAAAATGCTTTGTTATTTTTTCTACCCTATTTTGATCCCCTACAAAGATGATGTCTTTAGCAATATGTTCCGGTTTTAGGTTTAAGTGATATACACTTCCATCCGGATTTAAAATTAATTCTGATGATGCAATCATGTTTTTTTATTATTTGTGTTAACGTCTCACGTCGTATTTTAACTTCGTATTTCTAAATTATCCTCCCACTCGTTTGGTTTTAAAACCTTTGTCTTGTAATACTTTCATTATTTTATCGCGATAATCCCCCTGTATAATGATTTCTCCGTCTTTAAAACTGCCACCGACGGCAAACGTACTTTTTATTTCTTTAGCTAATAATTTGAAATCTTCGTCGGTTCCTTCATAGCCAGAAATAATCGTAGTTGGTTTACCTTTTCGTTTTTCATATTTACAAATCATAGGTTCTTTTTGAACAAATAATTCATGTGTTTCAGCTACAATTTCTTCTGACTCATGTGAAGGTTCATGGTCGGGAAATAGTTTTTTTAATTGTTCTTGTAAATCCATTTGTATAATTTTTAAGGAAAAACAGATTTAAGAAATCAGAGAAATTTCAATAAATTTATAAATTTCTTAAATCGGAGTTTCAAATAAAAAACCAAAAAAGACATCAAGTAAAAACTCAATGCCTTTTTTATTGAATTTTATTTTTTTTACTTCTTAATCAATCCTAATTCCACCAAACGCTCATTCAGATATTCTCCAGCGGTGATGTCTTCGAATTGTTTAGGATGATGCTCATCAATGCAGTCTGGCAAACAATTCAGTTTCATATCGCTTACTGGATGCATGAAAAAAGGAATAGAATATCTTGAGGTATTCCATAATTCACGTGGCGGATTTACCACTTGGTGAATGGTAGACTTTAATTTGTTGTTGGTATGTCTTGATAACATATCGCCTACATTAATCATTAATTCATCAGATTGTGCCATTGCATCAATCCATTCACCATTATGATTTTGTACTTGTAATCCTTTTCCTTGAGCTCCCATTAATAAAGTAATAAGATTAATGTCACCATGGGCAGCAGCACGTACCGCTCCATCTTTAGGTTCATCAGTAATGGGTGGATAGTGAATTGGACGTAAAATGCTATTTCCATCTTTAATGTAAGGATCAAAATAGAATTCATCCAAACCAATATGTAATGCCAAGGCTCTCAATACATAAATTCCAGTTTTTTCAAGCATTTGATAGGCTTTTTTTCCAACTAAATTGAAATTTGGTAGTTCAGAAACTTCGACATTTTTTGGATACTCATCGGCATATTTTGAGCCCTCGCTCACATATTGTCCGAAATGCCAAAACTCTTTTAAATCTCCTGCAGAACGACCTTTTGCATGTTCTTTTCCGAAAGAAATATACCCTCGTTGTCCTCCAATTTCTGGAATTTCATACTTAGATTTTGTCTCCAAGGGCAATGCAAAGAAGTTTCGAACTTCCGCATATAGGTTTTCCACTAATTGGTCATCTAAAAAATGACCTTTTAACGCTACAAAGCCAATATCTTCGTAGGCTTTTCCGATTTCATTTACAAATTTTTGTTTACGTGCCGGATCATCCGACAGGAAATCACGTAAGTCAACACTAGGAATTTGTTGCATACTAAAAATTATTAATTAATTCAATTAGAAAATTCTAATCATAATGACAAAAGTAGGTAAAAAAATGACACGGATAAACGATAAAGACTTGATTTTTTTATACTTTTAAAGCTTTGTTAATTGCATCAAAGGATAGCAAATATTATTCTTTTTTGATTTACATTTGCAACTCTTATAACAAAACCCGTCATGCAAAAAAATATAGGTTCTATTTTTTATTCTACACGTTTAATGGCCGTCTTGTTCTTATTGTTTGCAACAGCTATGGGAATAGGTACTTTTATTGAGAGCTATTACAATACGGATACCGCTCGATTATGGATTTATAATTCGAAATGGTTTGAAGTAATTATGGTGTTTTTTGTGATTAATTTTGCAGGTAATATTAAAAGATACCAACTGTATCGTAAAGAAAAATGGGCCACTTTATTACTTCATCTTTCTTTTATATTCATTATTGTAGGGGCGGGAATTACACGATACATTAGCTATGAAGGAATGCTTCACATTAGAGAAGGGGAGTCTTCCAACGAAGTCGTTTCGGATAAAAACTTTCTTACAATATTTGTGGATGGTCAATACCATGGCGAATTGAAAAGAAGAGTTTTAGAACAACCCTTACTATTATCTGAAGCCACGTATTGGCCTTTTGCTTCGAATTCATTTTCTATAGAGGAACGCTTTGATAAAACTCCTTTTACTATAGAATACAAGGATTTTGCAATGGATGTAAAAGAACAAATCGAACCATCCAATTCGGGGCAATTTTATCTTAAATTAGTTGAAGCTGGCAGCGGATCAAGACAAGAACATTACCTTAAAGCTGGTGAAGTTCAAAACATTCACAATTTGTTATTTGCTTTAAACAAACCTACTCCAGGAGCCATCAACATCACAACTGATGGTACAACCACTACAGTTTCTGCGCCTTTTGAAGGCAATTTTATGCGTATGATTGATAAATTTCAAGGAAAACTTCTAAAAGACATCAATCAGCCGCTACAATTTCGTTCCTTGTATAATGTAGGTAATGCACAATTTGTGTTTCCCGAACAGCCTATGAAAGGAGTGAAAAAAATGGTGTCTAGTGGAAATTACAAAGCCAAAAAAGGGGATGATGCGCTTACAGTTTTAGTCTCGGCTGAAGGACACAGTAAAGAAGTCACTCTAATAGGATCTAAAGGTAAAATAGGGCAACCAGTCACTTTAAAATTAGGTAACCTAGAATTTACGTTGTCGTTTGGAAGTAAAGTATATTCCTTACCTTTTGCTATCCAGTTGAATGATTTTATTGCAGATAAGTATCCAGGAACAGATAAAAGTTACTCTTCTTACAAAAGTAAAGTTACTGTAAATGATGGGAAAGATCGTTTTAATGCGGATATTTTTATGAATCACATTCTTGATTACAAAGGGTATCGTTTCTTTCAATCGTCTTTTGACCCAGATGAAAGGGGAACCATCCTTTCTGTGAATCATGATTATTGGGGTACTTTGATTACATATATAGGGTATTTTTTATTGTTTTTTGCTATGTTAGCTATCCTTTTTGTAAAACATACACGTTTTGCTGATTTGAAACGAAAACTGGAAGATATCAAACAAAAAAAGACACAATTACTAACTATTTTATTTTTAATTACAGCTTTAAATAATTACGCACAAACACTTAATAGTCATAATTCTAAAATTAATTATTTAGATTCTATTTTAAAATACAAAGTACCTGAACAACAAGCTGAAAAATTTGGCCGTTTGGTGATTCAAGATGTAAATGGTAGAATGTATCCTATCAATACTTTTTCTTCTGAATTGTTGCGAAAAGTGAGTAAAAGTGATACCTACAACGGTATGAATTCTGATCAAGTTTTGCTTTCAATGACCCAGTTTCCAACCGCTTGGTTTGAACTTCCGTTAATATATTTGAAAAAAGGAAACGACAGTATTCGAAAAATTATAGGTGTCAAAGAAGAAGATAAATACATCACATTCAGGAGTTTCTTTGATAAAAAAGGAAATTATAAATTAGGCCCTTACCTCGACGAGGCTTATAAAACAACCAATCCCGATCAATTCCAAAAAGATTTTATCGAAGCTGATAAGAAAATCAATTTATTGAATTCGGCTCTAAGTGGTACGATTTTGAGAATTTTTCCAATTCCAAAAGATAAAAACAATAAGTGGGTCTCATTTTTAGAGATTGGTGAAAAAACAGGCACTGATTTGGATCAAATTAAAAATGCACTTCCTTTCTATTTAGATGCGTTGGCGAAAGCCTCTACCTCCAAAAATTATACTATGGCGAATACCATGATTTTAGGATTGGAAAATTTTCAGAAGAAGTATGGTCTAGCAGTCAGACCTACTGAAAAACAAATTACCTCTGAAATCATGTTGAATAAATACGATGTGTTTCGAAATTTATTTTGGCTTTATATGCTTGCGGGAAGTATCATGTTGATTCTAGCGATACTCGGTATCTTTTTTAATACAAAACCAATTCGAGTTGCTATTACCAGTTTTCATATTTTTATAGGATTTTTGTTTGCTTTACATACATTAGGACTCATCGCTAGATGGTATGTTTCTGGACATGCACCATGGAGTAATGCTTATGAAAGTATGATTTATGTAGCTTGGGCAACCATGTTTTTTACTTTGGCTTTTGACAGAAAATCTAAATTAACAATCGCTTCAGGAACCTTTGTGGCTTCTATGATTTTGATGGTAGCCCATTTAAGTTGGATGGATCCTGATATAGCTAATTTACAACCTGTTCTTAACTCATATTGGTTAATGATTCATGTGGCAGTAATTGTGGCCAGTTATGGTCCGTTTACTTTGGGAATGATATTAGGACTTGTTTCTTTAATTTTAATGCTTTTTGTGAGAGAAAAGAACAAGAATCTTATGAGTTTGCACATTAAAGAAATTACTTATATCAATGAAATGGCTTTGACTATTGGTTTGGTTATGCTCACTATAGGAAACTTTTTAGGTGGGCAATGGGCCAATGAAAGTTGGGGACGCTATTGGGGTTGGGATCCCAAAGAGACATGGGCATTGATTAGTATTATGGTCTATGCTTTTGTAATTCATGCGCGTTTTGTACCCTCCTTACGTGGATTGTTTGCGTTTAATTTTATGAGTGTTTTAGCCTATGCATCGATATTGATGACCTACTTTGGAGTTAATTTTCATTTGACAGGAATGCATTCTTATGCCACGGGCGAAAAACAAAATGTGACCATATACATGTATATTTTGGTGACATTCTTAACGTTTTCATCTATAGTATATTGGCATTATAAAAAACATTTTAAAAAATAAAGTGATGAAAAAACTATTATCTTACTTATCAGTGCTAACGATTTTGATTTTTAGTAACTGTCAAGGGCAGCAAAACGTTACAACTGCTGTGAAAACATCAAAAACGGAATCTATGAAACAAAACATTTACCAATTCAAAGTACAAGATTTATCGGGAAATTCATTTGATTTTGTCTCCCTGAAAGGCAAAAAAATACTCGTCGTAAACACAGCATCTAAATGTGGCTTAACACCCCAATACAAAGACTTAGAAGCACTTTATAAAAAATATAAAGATAAAAATTTCTGCATTGTAGGATTTCCTGCCAATAATTTTGCTGCTCAAGAACCAGGTACCAATGAAGAAATCAGTACTTTTTGTCAGAAGAATTACGGTGTTACTTTCCCAATGATGGCAAAGGTTTCAGTAAAAGGTAGTGATATGTGTGAAGTCTATAAATTTTTAACTGAAAAATCAAAAAACGGATTGCAAGACAGTGAAGTAGAGTGGAATTTTCAAAAATACCTTATCAATGAAAAAGGGGAATTAGAACACGTGATTGCTCCGAGAGTACTTCCTACAGATGCCTCAATTACAACTTGGATTGAGAAGTAATTCAAAAATTAACGAATGATAAAAATCCCTTTACAATCTTGTAGAGGGATTTTTTGTTTTAACATCCAAATAAATTGTATATATTTACACACCAAACAGCACACTTCATCATGAGTCAAAAATTATTACTCACCGCAAAAGAAGTTTCTATCATTCTTCATCGTTTGGCATGTCAATTGGTCGAAAACCATCTTGATTTTTCAGATACAATTTTAATAGGATTGCAACCCAGAGGTCGATTTTTAGCTCAGCGTATCAAACATATTTTAACACATACATATCACATTCCAAATGTTCAATTGGGATTTTTGGATAGTACTTTCTTTAGAGATGATTTTAGAAGAGGAGAAAAAACTTTAGAAGCCAATAAGACCCAAATTGACTTTTTAGTTGAAAATAAAAAAGTAGTTTTTATTGACGACGTTTTGTTTACTGGTAGAAGCATTAATGCGGCTCTAACGGCTATTCAATCGTTTGGGCGTCCTACAGAAATTGAATTGTTAACCCTCATTGATAGAAGATTCAGTCGTCATTTGCCCATTCAACCCGATTATTGCGGAAGACAAGTAGATGCCATTAATAATGAAAAAGTAATAGTACATTGGGCTGAAAATGGAATGGAGGATGGTGTTTATTTAATTTCAAATAACGACTCACAAAGCAAGGTATCATGAAAACACTAAGCGTTTCCCATTTATTAGGAATTAAATATCTATCCAAAGACGATATAGACTTAATTTTTGAGACAGCTGAACATTTTAAAGAAGTCATCAATCGTCCCATAAAAAAAGTTCCCTCGTTGCGGGATGTTACTATTGCCAACATATTTTTTGAGAACAGCACTCGAACAAGAATCTCATTTGAACTTGCGCAAAAAAGATTGTCCGCAGATGTAATTAGTTTTTCGGCAGCACAATCCTCCGTAAAAAAAGGGGAGACTTTGCTAGATACTGTAAATAATATACTAGCTATGAAAGTAGATATGGTTGTGATGCGACATTCTAGTCCAGGAGCGGCACATTTTTTAGCCAAAAATGTTAAGGCTTGCATTATTAATGCTGGTGATGGAGCACACGAACATCCTACACAAGCTTTGTTGGATAGTTTTACCATCCGGGAGAAATTGGGCGATGTCCATGGGAAAAAAATTGTTATAGTTGGTGATATTCTACATTCAAGAGTAGCCTTGTCTAATATTTATGCGCTTACCATGCAAGGCGCTATTGTAAAAGTGTGTGGACCCAAAACGTTGATACCAAAATATATTGAATCTTTAGGAGTTACGGTAGAGCCCAATTTGACAAAAGCCCTTAACTGGTGTGATGTAGCTAATGTTTTACGAGTACAAAACGAGAGAATGGAAGTGAATTATTTTCCGTCCACACGTGAATATGTGCAACAATTTGGATTGAACCAAACACTATTGGATTCCTTAGATAAAGAGATTGTTATTTTACATCCAGGACCAATAAATAGGGGAGTGGAGCTCACAACAGAAGTGGCAGACTCTCCTCATTCCTTAATTTTAGATCAAGTTGAAAATGGCGTAGCCATTCGAATGGCAATAATTTATCTATTGGCTTCAAAAATTAAATAAAATTGGTTACTTTTAGCAAAATAAATTTAAGATGAAAGTTGAAGAAAAAGGGCATACCATAACGATTAGGGATACACAAGGCAATCTTGATTCATTTATTGAAAAAGTTAAAAATGAGCATGGTACTTTCAAAAATCACAATTTGATATTGGATATATCGCACCATAAAGACCTAACGAATGATTCAATACGAAGGTTTGAAGAAGTGTCTAATAAACATGGTAAAGGAAAAAAATCCTTTGTAGTTGTTGCTGATGGCATTGACTTTAACGCAGTTCCCAACCGTTTAACTGTGGTTCCTTCTTTACAAGAAGCGCATGATATCATTGAAATGGAAGAAATTGAACGTGATTTAGGTTTTTAAGTATGAAAATAAATAACAAAACTATAATTTACAGCTATGCCTTGGGTTTATTTGTTTTAACTTATTTGTTTGTAAGTAAGTTGATTAGCGGATTTAAAAACAAGGACTATGATTATTTAAGATTAGCAATAAACTTAGGATTAATCATCTATATTATCATTAAAGTAATAAAATTGGGGCGCTTAGAAAATGATAAGAAAGAGTAGCTTTTAGGAGGAGCACTTTATATATTTATTAAGGATTAGTTTGAATCTCATTCATCTAAAATCATGTCAAGGTCAAAAATATTTAGTGAATCACCCATAATTCATTAGGGTTATGATGAAGTTAACCATTTTAGGGTGCTATGCAGCAACACCCAGAACCCTTTCAAATCCCACATCTCAATTGTTAGAAATCAAAAATCATACATTTCTTATTGATTGTGCAGAGGGAACTCAAGTCCAATTGCGAAAACAAAAAATTAAATTCACTAAAATTAATCATGTCTTTATTTCGCATTTACATGGGGATCATTTTTACGGATTGATTGGATTGATTTCTACGTTTATGTTATTCAATAGAGTCAACGATTTACATGTATACGGACCAAAAGGAATTAAAGAAATCATTTTGCTACAATTAAGGGCATCAGGTTCTTTTACAGGGTATTCGCTTTGTTTTCACGAATTAGAAACCACACAATCCCAAATCATTTTTGAAGACGAACATGTGGAAGTTCATACCATTCCATTAAAACATCGAGTGTATACAAATGGGTTTTTATTTGTTGAAAAAAACAACGAACGAAGACTGAATTTAGATGCCATTCAAAATCACAATATTGATAAAGTTTATTACAATAAAATTAAATATGGCGGTACTATAACCTTAGATAATGGTACTGTAATTCCTAATAGAGAACTTACGTTTGACCCACCTAAAGGATTGCGATACGCTTATTGCAGCGACACTATGTATGAGGAATCAATTATTCCATTAATACAAGAAGTCGATTGTTTGTATCATGAAAGTACTTTTTTGGAATCTGAAGCCCATTTGTTGGAACGAACTATGCATGCTACAGCCAAGCAAGCTGCTACTATTGCATCAAAAGCGCAAGTCAAGCAATTAGTTCTGGGACATTACTCGACTCGATATCCTTCTATTGAGTTGTTCAAACAAGAAGCTCAAACCGTATTTGAAGAGGTTATACTCGCTGATGATGGCAAGATAATCGAAATTAATTAAGCATATTTTCAAAAGTAAACGACTATGGAAGATTTAGGAAATTACAGAAAATCGTATGAAAAAAGTGCCTTGATGGAAACTCATATTCCTGAAGATCCAATCAACTTATTTCATAAGTGGTTTTATGAAACTGAAGAGTTTGGAGGTGTTGATGAAGTAAACGCGATGATGGTTTCGACTATTGGGCTTGATGGGTTCCCAAAATCAAGGGTTGTACTACTTAAAAAATTCAATGAAGAAGGCTTTATATTTTTTACAAACTATAACTCAGAAAAAGGAAAAGCTTTGACACAAAATCCAAAAGTATGTCTATCCTTCTTTTGGCCAATTATGGAGCGACAAGTTATTATTAAAGGAATTGCTGAAAAGACCTCAGACCTCATTTCTGATAATTATTTTGATTCAAGACCTTTAGGAAGTAAGCTTGGAGCTATTGTTTCGCCACAAAGCGAAGTGATTCCAAACAGAGATTTTTTAGAAGAAAATTTAAAAAAGTTAGAAACAGAATATCAACATAAAGAAATACAAAGACCTAAACATTGGGGAGGATATTTAGTCAGACCCATTGAGGTTGAGTTTTGGCAAGGACGCCCCAATCGTTTACATGATCGCATACGATATCAATTACAAGAAGATTTTTGCTGGAAAATCGAACGATTATCCTCTTAAAAAAAAGAGGTGATATCTTTTCGAAAGCGTTTAACTACAAATAAAATTTCTAATTGTAAAAAAATAATTTAAAAGAATAATTGTAATTAAAAGAGAATGAAACATTTAGTTTTTTAATAGGAAAATATTCAAGATTTTCTTTCAAAACTATTTGGAAAACAAAAAAAGGTTGCTATATTTGCACCGCAATACAGCAGTTTTGCTCGTTTATTGGAGAAATGGCAGAGTGGTCGATTGCGGCAGTCTTGAAAACTGTTGACTGTAACAGGTCCGGGGGTTCGAATCCCTCTTTCTCCGCTGAATTAAAACCCTAACGATTGATTATCAATTAGTTAGGGTTTTTTTATTTGCTAAATATCCCCACATAATCCCCACAATCATTATATTTTGAACATAAAAAAACCACCCTTTTACAGGTGGTTCTTGGAATAAGTATCTATTAATTTTATGAAGCCGTACCAGAGCCGATATAGATACTATTTGATAATTGTGTTTCTTCTGCGTTCATAAACGAAATAAACATCTGTAATTCATCTCCAGCATAACTATTAGGTATATTTACCGTTTGAGATAAATCTGCCCTTGTAGCTCCTTCTGTTAAGTAAACACTTTCTCCTTTTAAAGGATTGTAAGCAACTACCATAACTTTGTCTGTTGCCAAAGCATTTCCATCTGTTGAATTATCATCCCAACTAAACTGAACTTGTCCAGGTGTTGTTAAATCAAATACTGGGTTTAATGCTCCTGCAAGATTTCCTCTTGACAACAACGCTAAAGAATAATCAATTTCAAAATCAGGAGAAACTCCGATAATTGCATTATTCAGAATGAACGACATCGCACTATTAAACTGCGACTTCTTAACAGCATAATTTTTATAACCAATCTTAACGAAATTTAAGTTAGGTTGTAAAAACCTCAACACTAAAGCAAATTTTGTTCTTTGATTTACTTGCAATAGCGTTCTCGGATTGGCTACACTTTGAGGTTTAGCTCTAATGTAATCAATTCCTTTCCATCTTGAACCAACAACGTTGGCTACCTTACCCGATACTCCTCCAAGAATACCTCTACCAATTTTACCCATTTTTATATGATTTTAAGATTAAAAATTCAATTTTGTGGACTTGGTACGGCTTTGGTATTGATTTTAACTACAACAAATTTATTATTTAAGTATGATTTAGTTTTTAATTGAAACTATATTGTTAAATTTTGTTTCTAATTAGCACTTATTGTTTGTTATTGAATTTCATTTTTAAAATAATCGTTTGTTTATCAGAAAAAAAATCCAAGTATGCCTAAACTTTCCATTCAAAAACCAACATTCGGATAAGACTTCAATTTGAGCTGTTTTTTTTGAAAGAATGCTTATCGGAAATGTTCTTTTGAAGTCGGGTTTTGTGGCATTCTTTCAAAAAAAATTGCATCCATAGGGGTTTGGGGAAATGGAAGATTTCCCCAACTGAACTTACCGAGTGCGTTGGCAGTAGCGAAACAAGGGTATCGTTTTTTATTTGCTCATCGGGATTTTTCTGATTGCTTTTATTGTTGGCTTGATACTTCATAATTTGTTTTGGAAAAAAGGTTTTTTATTTAATTGATTTCGTTCTTGGAAGGATTTAGCATCAAGACAGCTTAAAAGCAATTTACTACTATCGTTCTGGCAAATAAAAAACGATACTCTTGTGGGCAATTTGATTTTTGAGGATGCCTAACTGTTCTTTTGAAATGAAGAGTTTCTATTTACTGGAAAACGTTGTTCAGATACGATATGGCATCTTCAAAAAACAATGAAAACTCTGTTCCTATTTCGGGTGGGTGCGTTGGCTGTGGCGGCTATTTTACATAATAAGCTTATAGTTTCTGTGTGGCTGGGGTTCAGCCATACTGAACTATAATGGCTTATTATGTAACATAGCTTGGGAGTGGTTTTGGCTTTCGAGCGTTGGGAAACAGCTCTTTACTTTTTTTATTAAACAAAAAAAACAATAATAAAATCTAATAAAAAAAGTAATGTGCTGTTATTGCGTTGGGAAAAGCCAAAACCACAGGAGCGTTGGCAGAGCGTTGGCTTGGGCGGGTGCAAAAAGGTCAGCGATAGCGTTCCTATTTTTTTATTATTGTCATTAACGAAATGAAGCAAACAAAGATGTGAGTTTAGGAATACTTGGACTAAACGAGGATTTTGTGCAGATGAATGAGGTAATGGCTATAATTTCGATTTATAGTTTTTCGATTTCAACAATCTTTATTGGAAAAGTCAACATATTCATTTCTCTAACACATTGAATTAATGAGTATTTTGCAATGTTTGACTGAACTTTATTAACATTATTTTTTATTTGTGGCACTTTTTTTAATTCTGATTTAAATGCCATAACGAATTGAATGTTTTTTCCACCTGTTTTAAATTTAGCTTTAAAACTATCTTTGTCGATAAGCTTATCTAAATTTACATCTTTACTGTTGTAAGCATCAATTATTGAAACAATAAAATCTTCACTACCAGAGTTTCTTTCATTCATAAATCTACTTGCTGATATTTGAATTTGGTTACTTAAATCCCTAATCTTTGCATCAAATCCATTTTTAACGTGAATAAAATATATTGTATTCTCATCTTCATACATAATATCACATAATTCAATATTCTGACCTATTGCCTTGTCTAAAACCCAATAGTTATTTTGCAAATGATATTTTCTGTTATAGGCATCTTCATCTTCAGTATCATCCCACTTTTCTGTTATTATTCCAGAATTTAAATAATTATTATCAATCATTCTTGAACATATTTCATTTATTGTATTTGTGAAATTATTCTCGACTTTAAACCATTTTGCATCAATTTGAAAGATTGGTCTATTTTCAACATTAATTTCACAAACAATATGATCTAAAAACATTGCGTGAGTTATATCGTCTTTTTTTCGCATTCCGTATAAATGCAAACCAGAAATTACTTTTTTAAATTCGATTAAATTTAAGTTTTCTAAACTTTCATAAACTAATTTCAATCCATCATAATATAAACTTTTCCTGTTTTGAAAATGATGACCTTTACGTGTTCCTTTAAATTTAAATATATAAAATTCAGCTTCATAAAACTCTTGTATTTTTGAAGGATGTACGAATTCAATATCTAATTTTTTAGGTGCTTGACCTCTTGCCGGAGAGTATAAATCCATCATATTTTCGTACAACTGCAATAAAAGTTCTTCTCTGTAAATACTTGAAATAACGCCTTTATCCTTAACCTCAACAAAAGATGTTAGAGATTTTTTAGTTTCCGATTTAGAAATTTCATTTATTTTTTTAAAAAGTAGATGTAAAGATTTAAAAGGTATTCTATGTTTTATGTTAAAATATGAACCAATTTCGATAGTAGTAATTCTATTTTCAAATTCAATAAAGTCAAAAACACTATCTTTTATTTCTTGCTTTAATACAATGTTTATTTTTGAGGGAATATTTGTAAAATTTAAAATATCAACCAGTTTTAAACCATCTTTAAAAATATCTTTCCTTTTCGTTAGTTTACCCGAAATTCCTCTTGTTTCAATTGAAATTACATCTTCATTCAAATCTGTGATAAATTCAAAAAAATCTAATCCAAATCTATGATTTTGAAAACGAATAATAACTCTACTACCGCCACCACCAACTATTGCATAAATATTATCTTCTATACTTGCAAACATTGCAAATGAAAGTTGCTGAACTTTAAATACTAAATTATTTGATAAACTTTCTGGTATAAATTTTTTCCAAAACGCATCCTTTTCCTCCTCATTATAGACATAAGTAAAATAATCTACCTCATCTATTAGTACTGGAACAATCTTCTTATTATAATTCTCAATATCCTTTACTTTTATTCGATGCTCATTGACGATATAATTAATGATTTGCTCATTGTTTTTTAGGTTATGCTTTTTAAATTCATAAAATGATTTATCTATTTGAAATATCTTGATTTCATATTCAGCATTTTCAGAGTTATTAATTACTTCCATAAAATCTCATTATTTATATCATTCGTTAAATATATAAAATATATAATCATTTACTGATTGAACAAAACAAATATGCTAATTATAGTATGTAGTTTATAAACTATTGATTATTTAGATTTGTGCATACTAAAATTAGCAAAATGAATAAATCAGATATTTTAGAAAAGTTTGGAGAGAAAATAAAAGAGTATAGAAAACAAAAAGGTTTTTCTCAAGAACAATTAGCAGAAAAAGCAAATCTACATAGAACTTATATTGGTATGATTGAACGTGCAGAAAAAAACATCACTTTACTAAATATAGAGAAAATTGCAAATGCTTTAGATGTAAAAATAACTGATTTAATTAATCAACAATAACCAAACGAATATTTTATGAGAAAAGAAATACTAATCACAAACTATTATCCTGAAAAGTTAAAAGAAGCCAGAGAATTGTCAGGATTATCAATAGAGGATGTTGAAAACGAAGGTTTAGTTGATGCAGAACAGTTAAGTTTATTTGAAACTGACAACCCAATAACACCTATTGATATTTTTCTTTTAGGACTTTTATTAAATCTTTATGAAGATAAAGCAATTGAAAATGGAAAGGACAAACTTGATATTAGTTTAACTTCTGACATTATGTATCCTCATCCAAATGGATTGCAATACCAAAAAGATATTGTAAATAGTAATAATTTTAAAGGATTCCCTTATACAACTAATGCTCAAGGAAATATTAATTGGATGACAACTATAAAAACACCTCAAGGAAAAGCACGAATGGAATTTTGGCAAGAAAAATTAATTTCATTTAATTTAGAAGCAACAAACGTTATGGAGGCAGGTTTTCGTCAAAAAGTGGCATTTCTAAATCATCCTACTAAACAGCACGTTTGCCTTTTCACGGGACAAACTTTATTTATAGATTACCGTTATCCTGCACCCAGCAGAATAGATTTAATAAATAAAAGCTACGATGAGGCCTTTAAATATTATGATTTAGATATTTTACAGTTAGCTTCGGTTCTATATGAAATAGATGAATGTAAGTTATTCTGTGAAGTTTTTAATATTTCAATTGATTTTAAAGAATTACCTGAATTGATTGATTATCTGCAAGAAGAGTATATTAATAAAGAAAAAAGAGGATATGTTTCACCAGGAGTTATGAGTAACTCTCCTGACCGTTTAGATGGATTTCATTCCTACAATTCTGATGTAAGAGATGTTTGTGATACAGGCAGAAGAAAGGAAAATCTTAGAAGATATACTCAAGATAGAAGAGTTTATGAAAAATGGTCTGATGGAGATTGGAAAATGGCAGATAGATTATATGCTGAGTTTGTTAAAAATGGAGTTAGCCCCGATCATATTGGTCCAATGTCATTAGGTTTTGCTCATAGACCTAAGTTTCATCCAATGACATCAAAGGAAAATAGCTCTAAAGGTAATAGAATGACATTGAATGATGTCAAAGTATTAATTGCTGACGAAGATAAAGGAGAAACCGTAGTTTCTTGGCATTCAAAATTCATTTGGGATAAATTAAAAAACAAGGTCAAAGTTGATGAAGATGCATTACTACTTAGTTCTTTAATGAGAAAAAATTTGCATCACGTATTAATACTTTTATCAATCATATATGAGAAAGGGCATCAAAAGTTCCTTGAAGGTTATTTAAATCCAGAGTATTCATTTTATGATTATAAATTTGAAGGATTTAACCCAATGACAGGTGAGTATAAAAATGTAATTAGAAAAGAGGTAACAGGGAAAAATCAACAAAACAATGTAGAAAGATATTTCCGGATTGCTTTTGATACTTTAGTAGAATATATGACTAAAGAAAATCGTAAGGGAAAAATATGGAATAGTGAGGAAATTGATAAGGAAATTGAATTGATTTTAGAGCCTTTAGCTTCAAAAAAATATGATGAAGCTAAAGACCAACTAAATAAAATATTAAGTTTATTGGCAGATTTAGCAGCAAGTAACTGGTAGCATCAATTTACAATTTTCATAAAATGTTTTAAAGTCAATTTCATTCATCATTAGTTTTTCATAATCGGAAGTTGCTTCATAATCAATATTCGTTTCAAAATCACCACTATCAGTTTTTAATTCAGGTAATCCAGCGATTGCCTGTTTTACTGTTATTGGGTTTGGTAAATTATCATCAGTACTCGAAAATAATATTTTAGGAGATTTTATTTCTTGTTTTACCAAAGAACCAACAATTATAACTCTTTTACGTTTTTGAGGCACTCCAAATTCTTCTGCATTTAATTTGAAAGGTTTGTTTACGTGGTAACCAATCTCTTCAAAAGATGCAATGATTTCTTTAATTGCTTCTCCATTTCTCATACTCAAAATACCTGTAACATTTTCCATTACAAATATTTCAGGTTTTATTTTATCTACTAATTCTACAAATTCTTTAAATAGTTGATTACGCTTATCTTCTGGATTTCTCCAACCAGCACTTGAAAAACCTTGACAAGGAGGACCACCAATTACAACGCCTACTTTATCATATCCATTTGTTGAAGCAATTATCTTTTCTTTTATTTCTGGTGATGTTACATCTCCCAAAATTAAATTATTACCATTATCAAAATGAGAATGATTTTGTTTATAGGTTTCAAAATAATTTTTCTCAATCTCATTAGCTGAAATTAGTTCAAAATCTTCCATAAGAAAACCCTCTGACATACCACCTGCTCCTGAAAACAAATCAACAAAGGTTTTATTTTGAAGAAATGGTTTAATTGTTTCTGCTATTGCTCTTGCTAATAATGGAGGAACTGCATTTCCAATCTGTTTATATTGAGCTGATTTACTGCTATGAAAAACATAACTATCTTTAAACGATTGTAATCTTGCACCTTCTCTTATTGATATTATTCGATCTTGTGACGGATGTAAATTGCAACCATTACCTAATCGATTAAAATAGGTTGTAATAGTATAACTTGGTTTATTGTTGTCCAATCTGCCATAGTATGTTGTTCTTCCTCCTGAACGTCTAATTTGCTCTAACCTTTGGGAAGGAATATGTACAGGAATACTTTGCCAATTGCCTCCCTCTGGAATATGTTTAGCCATTTCCCATTCTAAATCACTCAATCTTGGTGCAATATGATTATATAATTTCTTGCTCATATACTGGCTTTAATTTCTTTGTTATTTTAGTTCCTGTTAAATATTCAGTTTCGATTTTTGTAAGTCCGTAAAGTTGACAAATGTAATTGTCTATTTCTGATTGATTTGATACTAAATCTTCAATATCAAAATTATCTAAATCAACAATTGGTAATTCATCTAATTCATAATTATTAATATGGTTATTGCTACTTGTAATTTTAAAACGCCAATTTAATAAACTACTATTTAGAATATAGTTTAATTTTTGAAGGTCATTCTCATTTCTTGTTGAAACAATGTAATTACAAGAATTTCCAAGAATATCTGTTTTTTCACTTAAAACAAATTTTAATCTTTTATGACTATCAACATTAGAAATCTGCTGACATATTAACCTTTCTTTATTAAAGTCATTATTCTTGTACTCAATTGATTTTTTTGCTAAAAAGCTATCAATTTCAACATACTCACCATTTTTATCTACAACTCCATTTTCTGAAATCATATTTCCTCTAACTAAACGCCAACCAGTATTATCTTTTGTGATGCTTGATTTAAAAAGGGTTAAATCTAATTCTCCTCTACGGTTTCTTATAAATGGAATTTCATTAATCTTTTTATGTTTTGAAATTTTAGACAAAATTGACCAACCTACTTTGTCAATCAATGGAATTTCAAGATTTGTTGGAAAAATATTTCTTATGGTTTCAATATTAATATCAAATTTAGAATTGTCAATTTCAATATTAATATTGTTCGTTACTCCAGATTTTTGAATATAAAATATTACTGTTGATTGAGATACGTTTTCGAATAGTTTTGCTGCTTCTGGATAATAACGAATAAAATGCAATTTGTGGTTTGTTACTATGTGCTTACGAAGTTTAGCAGAGGTCAAATCTCCAAAAATAGATGACGGACAAATAATTCCTATTTGACCTTTAACTTTAGTAATTCTAATAATCATTTCTATTGAAAGTTGATAGTAATTCAACATTCCTTCAATTGAGTAACTATAAAAACCTGATGTCCTAAAAAATGTTATTTCATTTTGAATTCTATTCTGAAGATTTAAAAAATATCCATTTAGTTTCTTTTCATCCTCCTTTTTATTAGCCTTTAGCAAACAGTATGGTGGATTAGAGAAAACCACATCAAAACCTCCTTTAGATAATGCTTTTTCAAAATCAGTAGAAAGATTAAAGTTATTATTATCATCCTGTAACAAATTAACTTTAGGTACTAATGCGTTTCTATTTAGAATATTAATTTTTAACGCATTTATAATTCTTGGATTTAATTTTTTGAAATATGAGATTACCTTTATTCTTAAAACAGCCAATGCCATTTCATCAATATCAATAGCAAATAAATTATCACAAATTATTTTTTCGAATGTTAAGTAGTACTTTTTGTTAAGTGTTTCTAAAGCTTCAAAATAAAACCTACCCGTACCACTTGCAAAATCTAAACAAGTAATCTTTTGAGGTTTTACATTTTCATTAATTGCATTAGAGATACAATTATCTACTATTTCACTTGTAATTTGTTTAAGTGTATATACAGCTCCTGTTTCTCGTAAATGATGTTTAGATTTTTTTCGATTGAGTTTACCGTTATTAATTGAAAACTCTGAATTCAAAAAAGCAATGTGTAATTCTTCAACAATTTCAGGAACTAAATCAATATAACGATGAGTAAACTCATTAATTTCCTCAATTATATCAAAATCAAAAACATCATTAAGTGCAGTGTAATGATCTAAATGTTTTTCATTTATATAAATTGTAATTAGAGAATTTATAAGTCGCTTATGAATTTTATAAGCTACATTTATTTCATTAGTTAATAATAGATTTGCATTAACCAAATGTATTTCTGCTTGAGATGTTGCGTTTAATTCCTCACTTTTTGAGAAAAAATCATTTTGAATTTGCAACGTAATAAGTTGCTCTTCCTTTGTTAGCAAGTAATTTAAAACGTTCGCAATCATTTTTTCTTATTTGTTATAGTTCTTTGATATTGGATTTTAGCTTCTGCAACTTGCAATATTTTTGAAAATGAATTCTCGTCTTGAATTTCATAAAAAACTATATCACTATAAAACGAAATAAGTAATTCGTCTTTGTCAACATTAAAGATTTTTGAAACTTCTTCAATCATCTTGATATTCGGTTTCCTTTCATCTCTTTCAATTTTACTCAAAGTTGATTGGTCAACATCAAGTAAAGCCGCCAATTTTCTCAATGGCATATCAGCTCCTTCACGCAAGTTTCTGATTTTAACTCCAATACTTTCCAAATTTTGCATAGATAAAATATTTCTTGACAAATTATGTCCAAATATACAATTGTTTTTTAAATTCACAATTATATTTGAAATAAATATTCTTTGCTAAAAATTAATTTGCATTTAAGTGGAGAGAAAAAAGATAATTTAAAACAAAACTCCATACTGTGCAGTTTCCAAGTTTATAGTAGTTGGAATATGCACACATTTTAATAATTGAGCTTTCCGTTCTATTTGTTTTTTGATGATGGTATGCAAGTTTTCATTACCTAATTTTTTATAATACAGTTTCTTTTGATTGTTGAATTTGTTACGGTTGCCGTTTTTTAGAATATCTTCCCAGAAGTTCGTATTGAAAAATTTATCATCAATTGTTTTTGATTTATCAAATAGTAAAACATTATCCCATTCGATTAATAATGAATTTATTAGTGTATTATAATACTTTCTATCCGTTAGGTTTTGAAGTGTAAATACTCCTAAACTATTGATGAATTTTGCTTGTTTTGTCTTTACTTCAAAACGAAATGTATTATCACATTGGTTTGGAAATTGCATACTTTTATCGTATGCTTTTATCTGTTTGTATGCTTCGTTTCCTGCTATTTTGTAGTCAAAGTTTTTAGGTCTGTTAAATGGTCTTTTCTCGTGATAGATTAAATTTAGAATTAAATCCGATACTAAAATGTTTGGATTGATATTTACTGCATATTCTAAATTAATTAGATAACATTTATTCAAATCAAGATTAAAAATAGTTTTGATTTCAATAATTGTATCAATACAATCTGAAATGTAAAAATCATTAGCATTATGAGGTTCATCATTGAAATAACAGTGAATGCTTCCTTTTATTTCCAGTCTGTTTTGATACTTTGTAAAATATAAGTTCTTGTAACTCTTGGTTACTAATTCCTTAATTTCATCATCAAATCGCTTTTCAGATTTACCCTCATACACTAAAATATTGTTATTCCAAACTTCATTTATTAGTGCTTCATCAGTGATTTTAAACTTGATAAAGTCTATCATTACCTAAAAAATTACTTTTTAAATGGTCGATAGTTATCGTCAAGCATTTTATTTATATC
Organism: Flavobacterium aciduliphilum; assembly: GCF_003268855.1. GTDB lineage: Bacteria > Bacteroidota > Bacteroidia > Flavobacteriales > Flavobacteriaceae > Flavobacterium > Flavobacterium aciduliphilum. The sequence goes on along the minus strand of NZ_QLSZ01000003.1, from coordinate 168,651 downwards.
CTCAATTTTATAGACAATTTTATTGTTTATCTGACTGTATGCAATCAATCCTTTTTCTCTCCAATTGGAAGCAGTACCTGGACTAATTTTGAACAGTCTTTGAAACTCATCATTGTCAATAATTACTTTATCGAATACTTTTTCTTGCTTTTTGGTCACCAATTTGGTTAGTTCTTCTAAGCGTTTTTCGATGTTGTTTAAGCTGTCTTGAAATGGATGGCTCATCGTTATGCTTTTTTAGGATTGATACTAATTAAAGCTTGTTCTATTTCGGAACGCTTATACCTGATGAGGTTTCCAAGCCGATAAGGATTGAGTATTTTCTTTTTATTCCAATCGGAAAGTGTAACCAAAGATACTTTTAGTATCTCGGCTGTTTCTTGTCGAGTAAGGTACTCTTGCGGTGTGATTGGTTGGAAATTTTGAGCTAACGTTTTAAGCTCTGTTCTAACATCTGTCAAGATGCTTTCTTTAAATTCTTCTGGAGAAACTCCGAACACTTGTGTCATTTTACTTTGTTCCATCTTGATATAAATTTTATCGTTTGTGATGGTACAAAGCTATTGTGAGGTTTGCTGTTTCTTATTGTTGGAGTAACTCCAAAAGGTACTCCAGAGGTTACTCCAAGTTGTTTAAAATACGTTCTATTTTATCAATATCTCTTTGATAACCAGCTCCCAATTCTGATTTCTTTAATTCGAGTTTTTCAATAGCTGTTTTTACATTCTTCTCATTTTTACCCAATAATTGGCTTATAAGTTTAGCCTTTTTAGTGTTTGGTTTGTTTTCAAAAGTATCGGCACTAAATACTCCTAACTTATCTAAAAGAATAATTGATTGATTAACTGTTAATTGGTTTGTGTTTTCTGTTTCAGTAGTATTATCTATTGAATTTGAAGTTGCATTTATTTTTTTACTTTCTAAAAAGTCAATCATTTTGTTCGCTTCAATCATTGCAGCATAACAGTAGAAATCTATTTGAATATCAAGTATAAAATTTAAATCGTTTGGTGTTTCAGAATAACCATTGTAATATCTATTAAGCCAATGTTTTAACTCTTCATTACTAAAATTTGGAAACTCATTAATTGAAACATTATACTTCTTTAGCCATTTATCAATATTGAATTTTTCCTTGTCAACAAAAGGTGTTTTCTTTATTTTATCAATTGCAAAGTTCAAATAATCGTCTCTTTTATCATTACCTAAAAGCAACAAATTTTCAATTATTTCAGTTTCAAGATATGGTACATAATGCACTATGCCCTCATATACTAAATCAAAGCAACATTCTTTTACCGCTCTTTCATCACTTATCTCTTTACAAAATATAATTAGATATTCATCTTTAAAAGGTTTCATCGGCAAAGGCTGTTTTGTTGAAATACTGGTTTCTTTGTTTTCTTTTTTTGAATTGAAATAAGCAATCAACTCATCTGCATAATGTTTGCAGAAATAATAATAAAAATCTGTTTGAACTTGCAAGGCTTTATCTTTTTCTGCGGTAAAATTGTCCATATCATTGTAATGCCTCGCAATAACAGCTTCAATATCGCTATTATTGTAATTTCTACTAAATATATCCTCAATGCTTATTTTATATTCATTAAGCCATTTTTGGATAAAAGATATGTCAGCATTTTTAATGTATTCTAATTTTTCAATTTCATTTATTTTGAAATCTAAATGATCGTTTCTATTAATCCCTTTCTCTTGAAGTTCCAACAGGGTTTCAGATTTAATTCTTTTAATACAATCTTCTAAATCAACCATTACACCAATTGCTGTACTCTTTTTTAATATTGTATAATCATCAATCAATTCACAAAATTTATCAAAATAGGTGTCTTTCTTATTCATTGTGTTTACTGATTGTGATTGTTCTACTTTTAATTTTGCCTTTTTAAGTTTACTAACAGGACTTAACTCTTTAATTTTTTCTAATTCAAATACAAAACGGTGTCCTATGTGAAATAATTTAAAAGGCAAAAAACTTAAAAGTTTAAATCTTTGAATATGAAATTCTAAAAAATAATCGCTTGTGTTAAATGGTAATAAATTTTTGGGGTTATCATCCGAATTTAACTTTTGAATTATACTTTTTATTTCAATATTAGTAGTCGTGCTTGAATAATCTCTTTTTGAAAAAAAGGTTTCTAAAGTTTGTGTGTCGGCATCATCATATAAAATTGCACAATATCTGGACTTGTCATTTTCGACATAAAAATCATTTTTAAGAATATTCAATTTAACTTTAGCTGCTTGAATATTAAAATTTAAATACTTTTCAATTTCTTCATTTTTCCTTTTTGAAACCTCTAAATAAATATCAGAAATAGACTTTTGAAAAAGAGATTTCGCATCATTGATAATTTCATTTTGCCTTACTTGAATGTATTCGTGAGTTTGCTCGTAATACTTTTTATCTTGATAATGAACTAACACAAAATGTTTTTCATAATCTACTTCTTCAGCATAAGGTTGTATGATGAAATCTAAATAATAGTTTTCACCCAATAGATTAATAAAGTTCGTTACATTCTGCATAAAGGATTTTGAAGGCTTAAATATATTAAACTTTATCTTACTTTACTATTTTCATCTTTTTCTCTTCAATTGCCTGTTCTTCGTTTTGCTTATTCCAATAGTCTTTTAATTTTTCGGCTTTTTCGGTATTGGTTATTTTAATGTATTTCAAAAATTGGGTTTCTGTTTGATGCCCTGTAACTCCCATAATAGTTAGATTATCTAACTTACCATACAAATTAGTGGCAAATGAACGACGGCAAATGTGTGATGATACTAATTCCCATTTTTCGAAAATTCCTTCTTCTTTTCGCTTAGTATCTTTGTTTATTTTAGAACCTTGAGTTAGTTCTGTGAATTTTGCTACTCTGCACAATTCTTTAACGTGTTCATTGAATTTTTGGTCTGAAATAGCTCTTGGAAAACCGTTTCTTTTTTCTAAAATTGCTTTTACTTGCTTGTGAAGTGGAATTGTTACGGTTTGACCTGTTTTCTGGGTTTCAATTTCAATATAGCCGTTTTTGATGTTGGCATCTTTCAATCTTAAAAAATCTGAAATTCTTAATCCTGTTCTCAAGCCAATAATGAATAAATCTCTTGTGTTTTCTAATCTCTCAACCCCTTTAAAATCGTGATTAAAAATTGTGTTGATTTCTTCATCTTTTAAATAGATGCTATCGGCAGTAACTTTAGGAACAAAAAAGTGAGGATGTTCAATGTGAGGATGTACCGGCAAACCTTTTAATTTGGCATCTCTGGCAATTGTTTTAACTGTTCCGATATAATTACCGATTGTACCTAAATTTATCTTCTGTTCTTGGGATAAAAAATTGATAAATCTATCATAGAAAGTCAAATCTAAATCGGTAAATTTCAGCTTCGTTTTAAAGCGTTCTTCGTACTCTTTTAGCTTGTTGAGTGTTGTATTGTATTTTGTGATAGTTCCTTTGGCTATCGCCTTGTTTTTACCTTTAATTATGCGAGTAGGAGCATTTTTAATAAACGTATCAATGAAAGGAATAAAAAATATTTGGTCAACGGCAGTTTCGTCAATTGGTCGATTAAAGAAATTTGCAATCTTTTTTCTTAACCAGTGCTTGTCGATAAACTCACCTTTACTATTATCGGAATTGAATTCATCAAATATAAATTTTTCAAGCTCTGCAAGTTTTTGATTAACTTCGTCTTTTGTAGTATCATCAGCAGTAAGCTTGACTTTTTGTTTTGCAGCACTCCATTTTTTAGGCTCTACCTTTAGATCTGTTGTTGCTGTTAAATCGCATTTTCTGCCATTTTTGAAACGCAAAAGTATATTTGTTACGTTTTTTTCTCCTTTAATTAGGTAGTTAATAGTTGCCATTGGTACGGAATTATTAGGTTTTTCAATAATTTAAAGATACAAAATTATCCCCACATAATCCCCACATTGACTATATTTATATATAATTTACTTAATTTTACTTAACTATCATATATTAAAAAAACCCTTATTTTATAAGGGTTAACGATTGTTTCAGTAAGATTTGATATGTATAGAAAAAGTAGGTGTTTGTTCCTCTTTCTCCGCGAAAGTGATGTTTCAAAAGAAACACAAAATTATAAAAACCCTTTAAACATCAGTGTTTGAAGGGTTTTTTAGTTTTTGACAATGTGTCAAAATACATATAAAAACGCATAATTTAGTTACCCTATAGGTTACCCTATTGGTTTTTTACCCAAAATAGGGTAACTAAATTAAAAACTTCTCCTGGAGATCTCCAATAACCAAAAGGGTTTACGAGTTTTTTTAATCAATTTGTACCGTTAATTTTTTAATCTAAAAACTATGGTAAAAACAATGATTTACATCAAAAAAGACAAAGTAAAAAACAGCGGAGAATGCCCTATTTACTTTAAAATTCTTTTTAAGCAGCAATCTATCACTATTAGTACCGGTAAATACATATCGGAAGAGCGCTGGGTGGAGACTGATAATTTAAGACGTAAGCTTAGAGTTGAAAAGGAAAAAGTACTTAAAGAGTACTTGGATTTGTATGTTTTGAAAATTGAAAAAATATACAATCAAATTGTAAAATATCAAGAAGATATAAATATTTCTGAGTTCAAGCTAATGATTTTAGGCAAGCATAAAGATGATGCCATGCCTACTCTATTAGATATTATTGATAAGCACAATCAGTATTTTGCAAAATTAGTTGATGTTAGTGAACGCTCAAAAGCTTCCTTACAAAAGTACAAGCGAGTAAGAGACTTAATTGAAACTTTCAATTCAAAAAAGTATGGATTCAAAGATATCCAGATTGAAAAAGTCAACAGCGGCTATATTTATAACTTGGAATCTTTTTTAAAGTTCGAGAGTGAATATAAAGGCAAATTAGGGATTAAAAATAATTCAACAGTAAAGTATTTCAAAAATCTTAAAACAATATGTAATTATGCCTTAAAAATGGAATTAATAGAAAAAAATCCATTCAACTTATACAGCGGTAAGATAAAAGAAGTAGAAACATGCTTTTTGACAGAAGAAGAATTGGAGCGAATTGAAAATAAAGATTTTAAAATTGACCGATTAGAAAGAGTAAAAGATATCTTTTTATTTAGTTGTTACACTGGATATGCTCCGGTTGATGCTTTAAAACTTACTCGAAAAAATATTATTCAAGATGCCAATAAAAACTTATGGATAAAAACCAATCGTCAAAAGACCGATTCAAGATCAAATGTACCTTTACTACCACAAGTAATTCGAATAATAAATAAATATCAATTTGAATCCGAGTCCCTATTGCCTAAAATTTCTAATCAAAAGATGAATGCTTATTTAAAAGAAATTGCTGAAATAGTTGGATTAGATAAAAACCTTACCTGGTATGTTTCAAGACATACTTTTGCAACAACTGTTACCTTAGGTAATGGAATTAAAATTGAAAACGTATCAGCGATGCTTGGACATAAGACCATAAGGCAAACCCAACATTATGCTAAAATTCTTGATTCGAGTGTTTCAGAGGATATGCAAAAATTAATGGAGAAATTTCGTGACAAGTAGAATAAATTAATAAATTTGACATAACCAAATGATGAACAACATGTTACTACCTTTAGAATATAAAGAAAAATTTATAAAATTTTCTAAAATTCATATAGAATTTCATGAAAAACATAAAAAATTTAGGATAAACTATTCATGGTTAGATGAGTTAAATCAAGATGTTTTTCACGACCAAATTGATGAATTTGTTGAAGGCCTTAAAACAATATTAATAAGTAACAATAATAATTTATTGATTGTTGACGAATTACTTGTTATAATACAAGATAGAATTACTTATTATACCATTAATAAAATCCAAGAGTTTTCTTCATTCTCAAATTTTGGAACATTAATTAGTAAAGTTAATTACGATATCGAATATGATGTGTTAGAACCTTACACTATTGACAAGGTATTAAATTATAATTTTAATGCAGAAGCCCAAGATGACATTTTGTTATATTGCTTTTTTACCCATAAAGACCGTACTAATAATTATAACAAACCTCTTGATTTTGAAAAAGTGAAATTATTTTTCTTCTTAAATCAATTTTACAAATCCTTAGTCTACTTTGAAGAAAAAATAAACATTATAAAAAATGCTATTCAGGTTTATGGAGTAACAGATTTAAGTCATTACTTTTCGGATAAAAAAGCCCCTGAGAATAAATGTAATATTAAGCTAGATAAAAATTCTTCTGCATTCTTATTTAAACTTTTAATAGAAGCAAAATTAATTTACATGGATGAGAATGAAGCAAAAAGTGAAAGTAATATAAAAAAGTTTGCAGAAACCCATTTTAACTATACGGATTCAAATAACCTATGTAAGCCGTTAACAGATTTCTCAAAAGAATATTCTAAATTAAAGGGTTCGAGTAAAAAAAACAATCAATTAAAAGTATTAAAAATTTTATCTAGTTATATAAGTAAAAAGATTGATTATTTAAACAAATAGTATTTCAAACATCTCCTGGAGTTCTCCTTAAATTAGTTCTTTATTTTATTTATTAGTTTGAAATTGCGCTGTAATATTAAACTAAATTTATTTATTATGAACTTAACTGAATTAAAGATACCTTCGGTTCGTAGTATACAAATGCTACTGGAGCCGATTTATGAAAGACTGACAAACATAGAAAACAGCCTAAAAAACCAACCTCTAAAAAGTACTCCTAAAAAATATTATAGGAATGCAGACTTGAAAAGTCTCTTCGGACTTTCAAGTAACACTATTATTAAATACCGGGAAACAGGCATATTACCATACACAAGATTAGGTGATGTGTATCTGTATGAAGTCAATTTGGTGGAACAGATACTAAAAAAAAATAATGTTTGTTTAAATTGCTAGTTATGAAAGAAATTACTAGAAGAACAGACCCACAAACAGGCGAACTGTTTTTTCCAAAAAGAGCCAACCAAAAGTTTGCAAGACCAGAGAACAGAATTAAATTCAATAACGATGCGGCAAATGAATTGCGAAAGGAACGGGAATGCATTAATAAGGCTATTCATACTGCACATATCAAACTCAGAAAATTAATGACAGGTTTAAATAAAGCTGAATTTTCATTTGATTACATGGATGGTGCTGAGATAGAATTTAATGCTTTCACGCATTTTGAATTATATGATAAAATCTTAAGGCCTGCAATTTATGAGTTTGTTTTAATTACTGACAAACAAAATAAAAAAATAACAATAATTAGATATGGTAGATTATAGATATATTACAGCTGTACCAAGCAATTTTAATTATGAAGAGGTTTTGGCTAAAAACCACTCTTATAAAACTGAAAATAAGAACTTGAAAATTATACTTTTTGTTATAGGCGTATGTGTTCTTGGAGCAACTATTTACTTTGTTAATGAGGAGTTGAATAAAAAGAAAGATTCTATTTAAAATTTTTTTTTTTATTTTATCTCAAAATTAGTTAAAACTATTGACTTTAGAGCATTTCGATTTTAGCTTCTAAAAATATTTACCGCAGATTCACAAATTATTTAGGTTCTAATTTTAAGGTTTTTAATTAGCAAATTTGCTGTTCAAGTTTTTTTAATGTTTTCACTTTGCAGACTTTCAGACCGCTACCAAATTTATGGACTTGAAGTATATAGTAGTTTAGTTCAAATGTTATTTTTTACAAGGTTGCAAAGAATTCTTTTTGAAATTACTTGAAACTAATTTTGTCCTGTAATTTTAAAAATCTTTATTATGAAAAACAAAAAAACACTTTACCATTTTGTCTTAGACCGAAGTGGTTCTATGTCGGATTGCATTGAAGCTACTGTTACTGGTTTCAATACTCAAGTGGCTACTATAAAAAAGTTACAGGAAGATTTTCCAGAGCAAGAATTTGAAGTTTCTCTAACCATTTTTGATAATATTATCGATCATGTTCAATCGCATGTTAGTATTAATGAATTCGAACTTTTGAATGCTACGAGATATTCTCCGAGAGGTGCTACAGCGTTGTTGGATGCCGTTGGGATGTCTATCAATCAAGTTCGAATAACGAATGAGACTAAAATACTTAATAATGAAATGAGTGTTGTTATGGTAATTTTAACTGATGGTATGGAAAATGCTAGTAGAGAATTTACGTACCATCAAATTGCACGTACTATTTCTGAACTTGAAGCTACTGAAAAATGGACGTTTACTTTTTTAGGTGCTGACATTGATGCTATACACACTAGTAAAATGCTCAATATAAGATCTGAAAATGTAGTTTCTTTTGATAAAGTTGATATGAATTATATGATGAACAATGTTAGTGAAGGGATGCGTCAATATTCTTGTATGAAGTCTATTGGAATTAATAAGAGTGATTTTTTTGATTTTATAGATAATAAAGATCAGAGAAAGAAATAGTTTGTATTGAAAGAGTATACTTTTAATAAAGAGGAAGGTCGATGGTATATTGACCTTCCTAATTGGAGTGGGACAAAAGCAGCGTTACAAATGGTAGCTGGGGCAGATATTTTGTTGGACCGTTTATCTAATAATGGCGTTTGTGTTACTGTATCACTTTCAACGGATACCACTTGTCCCAATGGTTTTGAAACCCTTAAAAGAATTGTACCAACACCGCCTAATGGTTGTATTTATCATTTAGGGTTTCCGCCTGTATGGTTGTGTGATGTGACCAAGTTTGTTTTTGAAGGGATATTTCCAAAAAGGATTCACTTTTGTGTGGTCTAGTATTATTATAGAAAGAATTATAAAAATTCTTTAAAAAAAACTATTATTTTTGATTTTTTATATTATTATAATTATGCTATGAATGTGCATCTAATTCGATCTGTAGAGCTTGACAAAGGAACTTTTAATAATGTATTGAACTTGTTACAACAATTTCCTGGACCTTTTAAGTTTTTGGCAAATCAAGAGGATTTGCTTGACTATAGTAAAGAAGAAACTATAAAAAAGTGGGAAGATAAAAAGGGATTTGAGACTCAAGTTCAATACAATGCAGTGTTTGAACCTCAACCAAAATTTTCATATATTGAGTTTCCTTTTTTTGAAAAAACCAAAACATGGGAACAATTATTTTCTGAATGTAGGCAGTATAGAAAAACACAAAAGGTTTCTGAAAATGATATTGTGGTTTTACTAACGGATATTGGGAATGATAAAAATTGGTTTGGTGGAGTAGCTCCATCCATGAAAGATTATTTTGTTCAAACGAGTAATTGGCAGCACTTTTTTGGTCATTCGATTGATGTTCGTTTCCCGATTGCTTATGAAGTGATTATTTGGATAATGCGGTTTTATATGTTTTCTGATCGTGAAGATATTATGAATGGTATTCATAAAAAACCGATTGGATGCATCATGGATTTTTGTCAAGATAAGTCACAAATTATTCTGAAAATGAGAACGGCAGATGTTTGTGAAAGTTGTATGGAAAAATTTATTGAACGTGATATTCCAACCTTACACTCGAGACAGTTCTTTGCTATTTTAGATGGTATTCGTAACAGTATGACATTTAGAGGTCGTGCGACTTTATTGCAACAACCCAGCCGAATGGAAATTAGAGGAGTAATGAAGAAGATTTTCTTTAAGGATTTGGGTGGCTTGGAGTTGCCTTTGAATCCAAAAGAGAAAGCGGTATATTTATTTTTTTTACGTCATGTTGAAGGAATTAGTATTTCGCATTTATCGGATTATAAGGAAGAATTATCTCAATTGTATCGCCAATTTAGTAATCAGTCGGATAGTAATGCTATTGCAAGAAGTGTTGAGGTGTTGGTCAATCCATTAGAGAATAACATCAACGAGGTGATTTCAAGAATTAATAGGAAAATAAGCGCTGCTGTTGGAGACTCGCTCTATGATTTTTATTGTATTACAGGGGCACGTGGGAATGATAAAAAAATAAAACTTGATAGAGAGTTGATTGTTTATTTGTGATTTATTTTATTACACTATTGGTATAGGGTGTGTATGCCTTTGATATACCATTGATATACCTTTGACTAAAAGTTAATAAGTATGCACTTGTTTTGCATCAAAACTATTTATTTTTGCTAAAATTAAAAGTATTTATGGTTTAGAACAAAATGCAGATTGTGTGGTTTTAAATTAAGTATTGAATAAAAAGATGAGTTGAAATATACAATTATATTATAAAGATTATTACAATTAACGTAATAAGATAAAGAATTTTAATTAAAAAAGCATCAAATAGTTATGAGGGTTATTACTTTGTTACGTGAATTAAATATTTCTCTAGAAAGATTACAAAGTTATGAAACCTCACTTGCTACAGACTTTAAATTTAAAGTAGTTAATCAATTTGTTCCAGATGATATTTATCAACAAATCATACTAATACATCAAAATCAACCAATTTCCCAACCTAAAAAGAGAGAGATTCTAGTTTTTACAAGCGATGATAATTATAGGTTTAATGCCAAAATTAAATGGTATTATAACAAACAAACTGATGGTGAATATGGTTTTATTGAAAAAAGTGGCCTTCCTGACATTTATTTTTCGGGTGAACATTTCTTATATAGCGATCCTAAAAATCTAAAACCAAATGATGAAGTTGTAGTTACAATCGCAAAACAAGATATTGATGATAGAAAAGATGCAATTAAAGCAATTTCTGTTAACTCATTATGGGAAGAAAAAGACATACAATTTTTATTATTTCATTTTTTTACTAACCTTGAGCAATGGAGCAATAATCTCTTAGAAATAATTTTAAAACAAATTTCGGAAGTTTCAGAACAAATAAATGAAGACATCCTCAAGGCAGTTGAAACATACGTTTTTGAAAAAATAGACTACACTAAGTTACAATCGAGTCACTATAAAAGTCTAGGAGAACTATTAAAAATATTTGGAATTGATGTTAATGCTGCTTTTTTAAAGTATTCTTTAAATTCTGATACCGTTTTTAAATATTGGAATAATTGTACTGAATTAATATTAGATTTTACCTTAATTAAAACTTCTTTATTAAATCATTTAAAGGATTCGTTTTTTAACATACATATCTATATTTCGAGAATAGAAACTAGCGCAAAAAAAGATTTTTTAGATGCTATTTTAATGCAAACTTGTTCTGGAGATGTAGAAATTGATTTTACTAAAATAGTTTCATTATTGTCTCTTTATGGTGATAATGGTATTTCTCCCAATTTAGATAAACTTCCTGAAACACTACAATTGAAATTATGGGAAAATCAGAAAATAGATAGTATGCCGTTTGATGCTGTTTTTAATAAATTATTGCATTTCAAAACTGAATATTATGAGAATGAATTGAATAGAAAAGAGCAACCCCATTTGTATAGAAAATATTTTGATAAAATAGGAAGTGCTGATTTAAAAAATTTATTAGGACGATTATATTTTGATAAAGATAGTATTAATGATAAAGAAACATTTGAAACTATTACGTTTTTTATAAAACATATTCCTACCTATGAATTTCTTGAGAATTTTATAGAAACAATTTATATAAAATCGGCTCCTTATTTTAAATTATTGTTATTTATTGAAGACTATACCGATACAATAGATTATCATGATTTAGTTATTTATACCGGTTTACTTTCGAACAAAAATCAAAAATTATTTTTTAAAAAAATCCTAAAACTAGTAGCTGAATGTAAGCTGGTATTAACCCTTGATGATTTGAATTTAATTACTACGATTGATTATCAAACTAGCGAGTATGCAAAAGAAATAGATGGAGTTGGTTTGGATTTTACTTTGAGTGTTATCTTAAAACTAATAAACGATTTAAAAAACAATATTATAACAAGACAATCAACTCTTTTTGATTTAATCGCAAATCAAATCAAGAATCCTAAAGATTTATTAGTTATTGATGGATTTTTTGAAAAGTGTTCTGGCAAAACAGTAATTGAAGAAAATAAATATGTGAGTAAATCGGAAGATGATAAAAAGATATATAATTTAGTAAAAAAAGAGCATTTTTTACCTCGATTTTCTACTTTTTGTGATGGTAGAAAAGCTTCGGTTGTTTGTAAAAAATCTGGATTTGAATTTTGGTGGTGTGAAAATAGTCAGTGTTATGCTGTTTGTAGAACACTCCACAATCCCTCTGATTGGAGAGACTATACTCTTGAAGATGTTTTAACTATTCTGGAAATTCCTTATAATGTTAATCAATATGAAATATTATTAAATGTAATAAATAGAGTAAATCGATTTTTAACCCATTTAACCTGTAGGTCGTGTAAAACAATATTAAAGCCAAAAGGAAAATCAAACTATTCTTTTTATGGTGTTACGCTATTTTCTTGCGCGAATCAAGAATGTGAGCACCATTCAAAAGACATCTATCTTTCTCATTGTTTAAATGGTCAATGCGAAGATATTATAGACAGTAGAGATAGTGTTAAATGTAAAACACATGATGTTAAAGAAGAATGTGGATGGTACATTTGTAAAAATTGCAATGCTTGTTGTAGTTCGGAAAAATTAGTTGCTCGAAAAAGCAATTTAGAAAGACTTGGACAAGAGTATAAATGTCACACTACAGGACATTTAGATAGAGGAATAATCTGTTGTAGTGGTTGTGGCAATGAAATGATTGATGCTGCAATTTCAAAAGATTTATATCAAAAACAGTTGAATTGGCTTATAGCAAACAAGAGCAATCATCAAAATATAATTAGAGCTGGTCAAAGACCAAAGGATCAAAAATGGTGGTTCATTTGGGGGCGAGGAACGATGGACTATCAAACATATAGAAATCAACTTCAAAGTTTTTTTAAAAGTGGTTTTAATATTCCTGATTTTAATAATAAAGAAAAAGACACGCAACTGATTGCTGAGCCTTTTGAAGAAAAGAAAGTAAGCAAAGAAAGGATTTTTGTTTGTCCTAATTGTGATCTTTACTTTGATTTAAATAATAAAGAAGATTTTGATTTTCAAAGAAAAAGAGCGGTTCAAAAATTTCATGTGAAAATTTTTCCGCAAACGGATAAATGAACGTAATTTATTTTATTTTTATTTAAATACAATGTCTATTTTTAACCCTAACTATTAAACACTTCAAAACTCAATGCAAACACAAGCCTATTTTAAAAATATTAGGTCACACATTACTAAAGAACTCCTAAGTGCAAATACTTCAATATATGCAGCTGTAGCTTGGTTTACAGATTCCAAATTATTTAAAATATTATGTGACAAAGCAAGTCAAGGGCTAGATGTTCAATTAATAGTTGTGGATGATTTTATTACAAGGGGGTGCAATATAAATTATAAAGAATTAGAAAAAGCTGGTGGAAAAGTGTATCTGATTAATGAAAATCAGGGTTCTTTAATGCACAATAAATTTTGTATTGTGGATGAAAAAAACACAATTACAGGTTCGTATAATTGGAGTATGAAAGCAGCATCAAATCACGAAAACATAACAATATCTAGTGATAATTTTGATTTAGCTTCATCTTTTATTGATGAGTTCAAAAGGATAAAAGTACTATACCATGGAAAAGACCCATTAATTAAATTTGATGCTGAAATAATTACAAAACGTCTTATCATTATTGATAATTTAATACAATTAGATGAATATGAACAAATAAAGATTCATCAAAGTAAAATTTTAGAATATGAAATTACAAAAGAAATTGAAACTATTTTATCATACTTAGAAAATTCAAATTATGCAGATGCATCTACCCAAATTAAGGATTATTTGAAAAGAATTAAATCTGTAACTGAATTTATTGATTTTGATGTAGAAAGAATAAAATGGGAAATTAAATATCTTGAAGTTGAAATTGTTGCCCTTGAAAATGAAAAGGTAAGCATTGAAAAATTGATTTCAGATTTTGTACATAGCTATAATATTAAATTCGGGGATTTATTAATCGAAATATTACGCTTAAAAAAATGGAGATTAGAACAGCTTGGGCATGATAAGAAAGCAGAAGAATATGCAAAAGCGGAGAAGAATTATAATGAGTATAAACAAGATTATGAGCGAGCTAAAGAAGAAGTTAAGTTTGAATTATCAGATGACGAAAAAAAGGAATTAAAGCAAAAATACAGAAAGGCTGCCATGCTATGCCATGAAGATATAATTACAAATAAATTTCCTGACAATCCTGAAATATGGGAAAAAGCAAAAAAAATAATGCAAGAATTAAATGAAGCTTATTCTCAAAATGATTTAAAAAGAGTTTCAGAAATACTTTCAAATCTTGAAAATGGCATTTTTGATAGTGAAGAAAATTCTAGTTATGGCTCTAAAGAAAAGTTGATGGAACGATTAGAATATTTAAAACAAAAAAGAAATGAATTACAAGTTCAATTAGAACAAATAAGTAATGATAAAACATATAGAGATATAATATCAATAAAAGATTTAGACAAATTTTATCAGGAAGAACAAGAGCGTTTAGAAAATGAATTAAATACTATAAAAAATGAGCAATACTAATTTACCATCTAATACAGGGAATAATTCCGTCAATCCTATAAAATCAGCAGGAAATATAATGTCTGCTAGGAATTCAGCATTATCTTCAAAATTATATAGTGCAAGAGTAACAAGAAAAAATCCATGTGCTATTGTGATACTAATTGATCAATCACTATCAATGCAAGAGGAATTCAAAAATGGAATAACTCGTGCACAAGCTGTTTCTGATATAGTTAATGATTTATTTGACAGTTTAATTATGAAATGTCAAAAAGAAGGTGGAATAAGAGATTATTTTCAAATAATGGTTGTGGGATATGGTGAAAAAGTTTCTATAATATGGGAAGGAAAATTAGAGAACAATGATTGGGTTAGTGTTACCGACTTAAAAGATAATATTTTAAAAATTGAAACAACTGAAAAACCAAAATTAACACATTGGGGGGAAACAATAATGGAAAAAGTTAATAAAAAGACATGGGTTAATCCGTGTAGTTCTGGTCTAACTCCTATGTATGAGGCATTAAAAATGTGTAAGGACAAATTAGAAGATTTTGTGTATGATAACCAAGAAAGCTTTCCGCCGATGATTTTCAATATTACTGATGGATATCCAACAGATGTAAAAGACTTATCATTAATTACTGAAATTTGTTCTGAAATTAAATCCATAAAAACTAATGATGGAAATGCTTTAATTTTTAATTGTTTAATAACAAATGGAGATGAAATGTTATTACCTAGTGTTAAATCGGAAAAATGTTTTGAAGAAAATGAATACCATGAAATTTTATTTCAAGCTTCAAGTAATTTACCATTTGAAATGAAAAATATAGCAAATCAAGTTTTTCAGAATGAAAGATTTATAAATGATGAAATAAAAGGAGTGATTATTAACTCTACAATAAATAGCTTAATAAATTTACTAAATATTGGTACAAATACAGCACTTTCAAATGCAGCAGAATAAAGACTATTTTTCAATCTATAATTTCATTGATAAAGTTTCTGAAGAGGAAAATGAGGATGCTGTTTTATATAAAGAAAGTAAAGAGGGTTTCAAACTAGCTGTTTCTGATGGTGCTGGTGGAGCCGGAATTTATTGTAAAACATGGGCTGATTTCTTAGTTAATTGTCAGCCAGAAATTCCTTTTGAAAATGAATCGATAATACAAGATTGGTTTTTGCAAAACAGTAAAAAATTTTATAAAACGAATATTGATTTAATTAATAATTCTGACCCTTTTATAATAGAAAAATTTATAAAGGATGGCTCTTATGCAACATTACTTTATGTTTGGTGGAACAGTAAGACAAAACTTTTATCTTACACAGGAATTGGAGATACAACTATGTTTATTTTTAGAAAGAAAAATAATGATTATATCCCAATACTGATTACCCCTATAGACAAACAAAAAACATTGGATGATTTCCCAAAACTTTTGAATTGGAATAAAAAATTAAATTATGATTTATCCCGTTCAGAAATTGAATTAAAGTCTGACGACATTCTAATTATATCCACGGATAGTATAGCAAGATGGATTATTTATCATTTAATCATTTTAGCACCAGATCATATGCTTGTTTTACTAAACGAAAACATAATAAAAAATAAAGACATTAATAAGACAGAAAATTTTAATCTCAATAATAAGTATAAAAGTATATCCGATTTAATTCAAAAAATTGAAGTAACAATGAATACTGATTTACTAAACATTAAGTGTATGTTAGAGAAACAAATTAATTTAGAATTATTAGAGAAAGATGATTTTACAATGTTTTTTAAACGATTTTAATGTATCCAACTAGCCCACAATATAGAAATTCAATAATAAACAAAATATATCCTCCATCTAATGGAGGGTATAAGTTTACTGCTATTTATGAAAATGATGAGCCGAAATACGAATCCGGTAATAATGCTATTGTGTTTAAAGTTACAGATGATAAAACTGAAAAAACAAAGGCGATAAAATTATTCTTAATTGATAATAAGGAACGTTTTTTTCAATATCTTGAAATAAGTAAATTTTTAAATAAATTTAATACTCAATTTTTTGTTAGTTTCAATTTTATAGAAAAGTTTATTTATGTTGAAGTAAATCAAAACCCAGAAGAAAACTATTTTCCAGGACTAATAATGGAATGGGCTGAAGGCAAAACTTTAGGATCTAAAATTCAAGAATTATGTAGTACAAAAAATAAAAGTTATTTAAAGAAAATAGCAGAATCATTTAAAGATCTTACTTTATTTTTATTAGATAATAATATTGGTCATGGAGATTTAAAACACGATAATATTATTGTAGATGAAGAAAACAATATGAAATTAATTGATTATGATGGAATATATGTTCCTGCTTTTAATAATCAAATTTCTAAAGAATTAGGAACCGATTCTTTTCAACACCCCTTAAGAAAAAGCACTGATTTTAATGCTAATATTGACCATTTTTCAATTCTAACAATTTATACTTCTTTAATTGCATTATCAATTGATCCTGATTTATTTGTGAAATTTAATGACCAACAAAATTTAATTTTCACAAAAGAAGACTTTTTTAATCCAGACGATTCAGAATTATTTAGAACACTATCAAAAATTAAAGAAATTAATAAATTAGTGTATTGCATTAAACAATCATTAAAAAGTGATTCAATCTATATTGATAATATTAAAGATATTTTAAATGGAGTTTTTCCAAAACCAAAAATAGTAATCAATCATAGCCCTGAAATTCTATTGGAAGGTAATGAAGTTACAATAAACTGGACAACAGAGAATACAGAATCTGTCAAAATTGATGGAAAAGATTATCCAACTTCTGGGAAAATAACTGAAAAATATTATTCTTCAAAAAAAATAATTTTTCAATTAGAAAACCCATTTGATAAAGCAAAAGTTGAATATGAATTAAAAGTACTTAACAAACCAAAAATAAATCATTTTAAAACAAACAATCAAAAAATAGAGTATAATAAGAGTACATTTTTAAATTGGAATGTAAGTAATGCTTCAAAAGTGTTTCTAATTTATGACGGTAAAAAAGAACAAGTTGAATCAATTATTAATTTTGAAATTAGCCCTTTAAAAGATACAAGTTATGAATTAAAAGTTATTGGTTTAGATAATATTGAAACCATTTCGGAAAAAATTAATATTCAAGTTTTTAAAAGAGTAGAAATAATTGAATTCAAATCAAATCTTGATTTTGTGGTAGAAAGTATTCCTATAAAATTATCTTGGAAAATAGAAAATGATTCAAAAGTTACACTATCATCTTCTTATGATGCGGATATTGATGTAACAGGCAAAAACAGTATTGAGTTAAAGCCAAAAAAAGATTGTTCATTTATATTACTTGCTAAAAATGACTTGTTTCAGGCAACTCAAAAAATTCAAATAAGTGTGCAAAATTTGCATAAAGTTCCGCCTTTAGATTTAGCAATGCCAAAAATGCCAACATTAAATATCTCAATACCCAATTTATCTCATGAAGTATTTGATGAACAAAAAAACATATTTAATAATTTTTTAGAAAAAAAGGAAAAATTTAGTATTTCTAAAACTTTAAAAACTTTGCTATCAAAATGATCCCTAAATCAAAATTCAAAACAATTTTATGGGAATTGGCTAGTTACAATCCCTTTTTTGTAAATTATTGTAAAACTTCTTATAATAATTTTTCAAGTATTGGATTATTGTTTTTCATACAAATTTTAATTGCATTTTTTTCAGGCTATGTATCAATGTCACTTTTTTTTGATAATATATTTATTAGCTTATTAGTAGGGATATTCTATAGTACATTATTTTATTTTTATATCAAAAAAACAACTTTTTTTATTTCTGTTAATCCTGAAAAAATAAGAATCCAAATTGTTTTTTTATTGTCAATTCTAGTTTCAGCAGTCTTTACTTTACCATTTCTAATTAAACTGTTTATTATACAAATTGAATATTCATTTTTAATAAAGAATGGATTATTAAATTTAACAATTTATAACAAAATATGGAAATTGCCATATGGTTTATTTCAGGCATGGTTAAATAAAGATAATGGTTCATTAATATTAATTATTAGTATTTCTTTCTATTTTTTTATGCTTTTTATTTTACAATATCCATTTACATTAATATTTAAAAATTTTAATTCGATTTACTACAAACTATCAAATTTATATGAAGAAGAATTCTCAAAATAATTTTAATCCTATTAAACCAAAATATTCCAAAATCCAATATTTCTTCTGGTTATTGTCTGGTTGCGAAATTAACATATTAAAAGATTGTCCTACCGACTACAATAGGCAGGCTGGTATTGGTTTTACCATTTTTATGACCACTGTACTTGCTTTTTTCTCAGGAAGTTATGCTGGGTGGTACTTTGGCGAAAGCTATGTAACAGCTATAATTTTTGGACTTTTATGGAGTGCATTAATATTTAGTATTGATCGAAGTATGGTGGTTACACTAAAAAAAGATCCAACTTTAAAAGAGCAGAAATTTTGGGCACCATTAATTTCAAGGGGGATCATGGCATTATTAATTGCTTTTATTATTTCAATACCCTTGGAGTTATTAATATTTCAAGAGAATATTGAACTTCATATGGATAAATATAAGTTAGATCAAACATATGAAGTTCAACAAGCATCTATGCGAAATGAAGCAGTTACTGATAAAGAAAGAATTTTAAAGAGAGATAGTATTAATGCTGTACAATTAAAAAACGAATTAGCTTTTGGGGAACCTCAAGGAGATCCTATTTATACTAAACTTAAAGATGATTTTAACAAAATAAACAATCAATATCAAACGTTACTTACAGCATTGAATAAAGCAACTAAAGAAGCTAATATAGCTTATAATAATGTTCCATTAAAATTCAATTCGAACAATAAAGATGATAATTCAAATGAATGGCAAAAATATCAAAACAAGTTAATTAAAAAAAATATTGAAAAAAGGAAATTAAATAGTTTCGATAAGGCAGCACTAAATAAAGCTAAAAGTGAAAAAGATAATTACTTGTCTAATTGGATAACTAAAAAAAATAATGACAAAAATAATTTAGATAATAGTGTTAGAATTCAATCTAATGACATAGCAAATAGTATTCGAAAATCAGATACCATTAAAAACGGATTCGAGAATAAAATTAAAGTTAAAAAAGGATTTGTTTTAAGATTTATGATATTGGAAGATTTAGCATCTTCAACTAAAAAAAATTATACCAAAGATGCTAAAGGGAAAACAATTGAAAAAACTATTCATAATGAAGAAGGTGCTACAATTGTATTTCTTTTATGGTTAATTAGAATTTTATTTTTCACAATTGAAATTTTACCTACAATTGCTAAGATATCAACACCACTTGGCGCATACGATTTTGCTATATATGAAAAAGAAAAAGAAATTGAAGAGGATTTAGAACGAAGAAAAGAAGATTATTTATTACATCAAAAAGCAATAAGAGAATTAGAAAATAGTGCACACCAAGAACAAATAATTGAAAAAAATAAGATTGAAAATGAATTACATTCTAATATGTTAAAAGAAATTGCATCTGCTCAAAATGATGTAGCTAAAAAGCAAATTGAAGAATTTAGAGACAAACAT
This sequence comes from Flavobacterium aciduliphilum, assembly GCF_003268855.1. Classification (GTDB taxonomy): domain Bacteria; phylum Bacteroidota; class Bacteroidia; order Flavobacteriales; family Flavobacteriaceae; genus Flavobacterium; species Flavobacterium aciduliphilum. Next base: position 148,529 of record NZ_QLSZ01000003.1, on the reverse strand, counting down.
TTAAAATAGTTTTAATAATTAAAGATATTGAAATTTTGAATAATGAATTTATTTCTAGTTTCTTTTATAAAATATTAAAAGGGCTACAAATTGTAACATCCTTATATTTTAATTAATCAAATTTGTTTAATTAAGTGAAGATTATTGGTTTGTAATTTTCGATTGTATGAGAAAGGATTTTAACAATTTTATCTTTTAAATATTTTGGTTTCAATAATATAACACTATCCCCATAACTTAAAATCAAGCGTGCCAATTCGTAGTTTGGGATTACTTTGATTTTGACTTCTAGGGTTTCGTTATTAATCCATTTGTGTTTTTGGGTTTCGTGCAAGGGTTTGTTTTCCATGTATTTTCCTGTCAATTGATTGAAGTGTAATACAATTTCTTCTATTTTACCCTCTATAGGTTTACTAACTCCTATCATATCTGAAAAATAGTCGGTCCAGTTTATTGTAGTATTAGGGATGAATTTTGCATTACTTGTTTCAATGGATACGATGCGGTCAATGGCTACATTCCAATCGGGTTTCATGGTTTCTTCATGCAATCCAAAAATAAACCAACGGTTGTTGTATTGTTTTAGATAGTAGGGATGAAATATAAAAGTGTAGGGTTGTTCGGCTTTAAAATCTTGATAGGTAATTTGTAAAGGAATTTGCTTTTGGGCTGCGTTATACAAAAGGCTAAAATATTCCATTCCTTTTAAATCTTGATTGGTGTCAAAACCTATAAAGGGTTGTTGGTTAGTCTCGGATTTTAAATCGTATTTTAATTTGGCTATAATTTCCTGAATTCCTTCAAATTGTGGCATGCCTTCAAACTGAGAGAGTACTTGAATGGCTGATTGGAATTCGTTAAGTTCTATTTCGTTTAAAGGTGCATTATTGATGGAAAAGTTGAGGTCTTCGTATCGAAAGATTCTTTTTTTACTCTCAAATTCTTCAGCTAATTCAATGTTCCATCCCTCAGCACTTTTCATGAAAGCGATGTCATCTTGCATTTGACGAAGTTTTATACAATGTGATTCATCATCAAACAGTTCGATAAGTTTGTTGTTTATGGTTTCTAATAGAAGTTCTTTAGTGAACTTCTTGTAAGGATTTCTAAAACAGGAATCTAAAATTTTATAGCGAATAAGAGGGTTTTTTGTTACGGCCATTGTAGATTTTTTTATATTTACAAATGAAAAAACAAAGATAAAATAAATATGCAGTTAATGTGCATAGTGATACAATAGATTTGCAGAGTCAAACAACAAGTTCTTTGAAAACCGTAGTTACCATATTGAATTGTCTATCGAAAGATAGACTTGCTTGCTGGAAATAGTTTCTTATTATTTCATATCGGCTGGTGGTTTTGGAGCAATCTGAAACTGAATGTTAGTGGTGTCATTTTAGAGTTAAATTCTCTTGGCAAAACCCTTACTAATATGTTGTATTTATTTATATATGATTTAATTGTTTATTTATTGAATTATTGAATACATAGAGAAGAATATTCACTACGGTTTTTTAAAGTCCTATTTTTATAGAACATAATCATGATCATTACTTTCGAGTTTAGGAAACAAATTCAAACAGCATTTAAAACAATGCAGACAAAGTCTGATTTTTTATCGTTATTGAATTTAGCTAAACTAGAAATTTACGGTGAAAAGACCATTCCATTTTCTGAAAAACAATTCAACTATTATTTGACAAAAGATAGTAGCACTTTCAAATCTAAAATAGATTTTCAAATTGACCTATCGGGTGATTCAGTTGTTATCAATGAAAATGTGATTGTTGAAAAGAAAAATCAACAAAGAAAAAGTTGTTACACTAGCTTTGCTATTAAAAAGAAATCAGGAAAAGACCGAACGATTCATGCTCCAATAAAAGGATTAAAAGAATTTCAGAAAGCATTGTGTCTTGTTTTGCAATGCTTGTATGAGCCGCATAGTGCCGCTACGGGTTTTGTATTAGGAAAATCAATTGTTGATAATGCTAAGAAGCATGTTGGTCAAACCTATGTGTATAATATTGATTTGAAAGATTTTTTTCCTAGTATTGATAAATCTCGAGTATGGGGTAGGTTATTGGTAGCTCCATTTAATTTGGGAAATTCTAATGAAAGGCGAACCCTTGCTAATTTTATAGCAACGATTTGTTGTACGCCTATGGAAGTGGAGCGTTTTCAGGAAGGAAAATGGATTACTGTTACAACTTCAGTTTTGCCGCAAGGCGCTCCAACGTCTCCAGCTATTACCAATATTATTTGCGAAAAATTGGATAGACGATTAACTGGTGTAGCCAAACGATTTGGGCTAAACTATACCCGTTATGCTGATGATATTACGTTTAGTAGTAAACACAATACCTATGAGGTAAGTGACTCAAAAGTGGAAAAGATTTTTGTTGCTGGTAGTTCTTTTGATTGCGAAGTACGAAAAATTATTAGTGAGCAAAATTTTCATATTAAAGAAAGTAAAGTTCGTTTACAAAAAAGAGGATACCGCCAGGAAGTTACAGGTTTGGTAGTTAATGATAAAATTAACGTAACTCGACGTTATGTGAAACAGTTACGTCAATGGTTGTATTTTTGGGAGCGTTATGGATATGATAAAGCTTATGCTTTTTTTCTAAATTATTATTTATCTGATAAGGGGCACATAAAATTTGAGAAGCCTAATATGGCAATGGTTGTTGAGGGTAAATTATTATATTTGAAAATGGTAAAAGGAGCTAATGATGGGACTTATTTGAAATTGAAGGAACGATTTGATTTGTTAGTTGGTACTGCATCTAAAAATAATAATGAGAAAGCTACTATTGTAGATTTGATATTTGATGTTGGACTAGATGAAGCAATGACGCATTATAAAAAATAGTATGGCTAAGTATAGTAAAGAGAGTTTAGAAAAGTTGCTTCTCTTGATTGATGAAATATGCAGTCAGGAGGAGAATTTGTGGTTTAGGGAAAGATTAGAAAATAAATTTATTCAACATAATAACTTGAATAACCCAGATATTGTAGATAAGCTAAATGCTATTCAAAAATATTTAATGATTGATGGTGTAGAAGTAATTGATTATTCTGACATAAAGAATGAAAACGTAAGAAATCAACTGTTTAGAGATTGTATAGAGATGTCTAAGTACAGATTGGGTAAAATTAATAATACAATCAATTTTGATGAGTATTGCAGGTATGCTCATATGCAAGCTGAAGAATTATTGAATTTTTTTTATATTACTAAACATGTAGACCTTAGTAAAGTTGTTGAAATTTTGAAAATTAATGCTGATTACACACCATCCTCATTACCTAAAAATATCCATTCAATTCCATATAGTTATAAACTCAATGCTTTTATAAAACTCAATGGATTGGATTATAAATTAAAATATTATTTAGACTTTATAAGTAAATTAAGAAATGAAATAAGCCATAGAAATAGCTTACAAATAAATAATGAGGATTCTATATTAGCAACTGCCAGCTTAAAAAAATTTAATTTAGAAGGTTATCAAGAATTAAATGAATTTGAAAAACATGAGCAGAATATATATTTTAAAGCTAAATTTATACATGAAAGAAGAAAACAAGATTTCAAATCTATTATGATATATTTAGATTATTTGAAACAAGCAATTATAATATTAATAAAATAAAATTGTAATATGGAATTTGAGAAAAAAATACCCTTTAAAATATTTCCTAGTATTGGTTTTAAAAATAGTTCATTCCAATTACATGCATTTCAAAATAACATCACTTTAGAGTTGTTCAAAGAGAATGAAAAAATTAACACTTTTTATCCTAAAACTAATAACCCAATAATAATTACAGAACTGAAAGAACCAGGAGATTATATTGCTAAATGTTTTATTAATGGTGAAATTTTTAGTCAAACCTTAAAAGTTGAAGACTTATTAAGATGGGGTTCTAGTACGTTCAAAAAAGCTTTTGTTTTTGATAATATTGATTATTCCTTCTACTTAATGAAAGACAGAATGATTATCTATGACGAAATAAAAAAGACTTTCTATTTAGAAAATAAATTAAGCCCTTCTGAAATTTGTAAAATTGATAACAAACATCTTTTATTTATAACACATAAGGGAATAGGAGAAAGCAAAAGATCAAATTTTGCTGTATTTTCATTAGAGAATTTTAGTATTATTTCAGAACTCGTTGATAATTTTATAGAAATATACTATGACGTAAAGAGTAATTTTTTATTAGTGTTTGAGAAAAAAAGTAATTCTATTAAGTGCTTCGATTTTAATAAAAATTTAAAATTAATTCCAATATTGACTTATGAAAATATTCTTTCTTATGTGAAAAATGATTCGAAAAATTATCTACTTATTAAACAACTTGAAAATGTTGTTTTTGTTAATTGTAATACAAATAAATCATTTTTTTATCCTTTAAATGATAATACACTTATTGATAATAATGGAAATTTATTAGAAAAAAATGACTCAAATTTTTATTTATCCAATCCAATCCAAGGAAAGGACAAAAAGAAAGTAGATATTACTTTAAATTTAAATATTGAAGAAAATTTAAATTATCTTTTTCATATAGGAAATAGTTTTAAATCTAATGATGAAGATAATGATTTTGAAGAAAGAGTACAAAGAATAGTTAATAATCACAATGAATGCATTTCTAGCAATATAAGCTATCAAAAATTTTATTTAAATAATAGTGATGATAAAATTAGTATTGAGAATACTAAACACGAAATTATTTTTATGAGAAATAAAATTATGATTTTTGAAATTCATTCCATTAAAAAATTACTACATATAAAATATAATATTGTAAATGGCGATATTTCTAAAAAACCAGATTTCACAATTATAAATACATATAAATTAATAGATTTACTTAATCCCAATAATAATTTCATTAGAAATAACTATTGCACAGGAATAGAATTATTAAATGAAGATTTCTTGATAATAAGATACTTCGGTAAGTGTGAAATATTTTGTGATGGAGATTTACTAGAAATACCCAATAATGTTATTAAAACAAAAGTCGTAGATTTACCTATATTAAACAAATCGTATTTATTAATTAATAAAGACAAAGAATTTCAATTATTTAGTTCTAATGATTCTTCAAAATACTTAATACAAGGGAAATCAATATACAATACACCATATATTTCAAAACATAAAACTATATGGTATTCAAATTCAGAAAATGATAAAATAAACGGATTTTCATTATTAAATGAAAAAAACGTATCATTTAATGGTGATCATTTTAGCATATATAATTTTCATGAGTATTACTTCATAAACTCAATCAAGCAAATTTTCGATCCCTCTACAGGGACATTAAAAAATACATTAATTGGCAATTTAGTTTCATTTTCGAATAGTTTTGAAAAAATAATTTCACGAAGAAATGAGGATTTATATCTTACAATAATAAATCCATCAAATAATTTAGTAAGCACACAAGAAATTAAGATAGAAGAAGATCTATACAAAGAAAGTTATCTCTCCCCTGATGGTAAATTTATGATTTTTAGAAGAAAGGATAATTCATATGTAATTTATGATGTGCAGAAAGAAACAGAACAAGTCTTTATTTGTGACAATTTCATACGCTTTAATTCTAATAATCAAATAGAAGTGGCTAATAGTGAACCTAGAAATATTAAAATAATTGACCCAGAAACATTTGAAACAATAAGTTATGGTCAATCTGATTTATATGAATTTCAAAGTCCAGATGGGAAGTTATTTGTTGAATCAAGAACTCCTAAAAAACTATATATAAATTTGTTAGATAATTTAGAGATTGACCAAATTACTTTTTTAAAATTAGAAAAACTTATCAACGAGAATAACGAAAGTTTTTTTAATCAAAACAAAGATAAATTACTGCAAATTGGTGTTGAAAATAATTCCTCAATTTTTAAAAATAGGCATAAAATAATATCATATAGACAATTTATTAAAATTGGAATTGTTGGAACTGATGTGAAATTAGATATTGAAATTCCAAATAATACTTGGTTTTATAATTATGCTGCATTTAGTTTCGACAATAAATATCTTTCCATTGTTGGAAATACAACTTCTTCATCCTCTAATGGTATGATTCTAATAATAAAAATAAATTTTGACAATACCAAAAACTTAATAAGTGAAGAAGATAGATTTTTAAGTTATTTGCCAAAAAATGCAACATGGACCTGTGCATTTTCTAGGAAAGGAGTTTTCGCAACATATGATAGCAATCCAGATACATACATAATTAATTGTAATGATAATTTATTCAACAAAGCATCTCAATTACACTCAATGAAAGATTATGATTTAAGAAATCTGTTGATTAATTTTTATAAAATTGAAAACGTAGCACTTATTAGAGGTAAAAACTTTTTAACATTTAGTCCTTCCGGAAATTATATGGCCCTTTCAGAGCAAGGATATGATCCATTATCATTTGGAGGTTTTGGTCATCAAGAATCCGAAACAGTTCATATTTTAAATGTAAAAAATAATAAAATTATTGACTCTTTTTATTTTCATGGTGAAGTAGTTGATAGTAATAATAGGAAAAAGGTAAAATTTGTAAGTTTTTCGGAAGACGAAACAAAATTATTGTCACTTGGAAATGATGGAGTGATTTATTTTAGGAATTTAAAATTACATTTGTAATGGACCAAAAATTCATATTTGTTTATTTTTCATCCTATTATTCCATTTTTGTGACATCTAAACCTAATTTTTTTAATCTCAACTTTTAAAACGATTAGAAGAGCAAAATAAAATCAACCCATAAAAACTATAAAAATGAACATTTCCTCTAATAAAGTAATAGATTGTCTTCTTGGTGTAGCGGTAGGGGATGCCCTTGGTGTTCCGTATGAGTTTAAAAGCACCTCTGAGATGCTTGCGCATCGTGCTACTGGGATGACGGAATATGGCACTCATTATCAGCCTATAGGGACGTGGTCTGATGATAGTTCGTTAACTTTTTGTTTGGCTGCATCTCTTGCAAAAGAGTATGATTTGCTTGATATTGCTAGACATTTTATCCGATGGAAAAATGAGTCTTATTGGACGGCTACAGGATATGTTTTTGATATTGGTATCACGACCCAACATGCTATACAACAATTAGAAGAAATCATTTCATGTAATGACCTTGAATCCTTAAAAAACCTTAAAAATTACGCTAGTGAATATGATAATGGAAACGGTTCTCTGATGCGTATTCTTCCTTTGTTGTTTTATATAAAAGATAAAAGTTTGGAAGAGCAATTTGGATTCATTTGGGATGTTTCCTCATTAACCCACAAACACATTAGAGCCGCTATGAGTTGTTTTATTTATTTGAAATTAGCAGAGCATGTGCTTAATGGAGCTGCTAAGGAAGCGGCCTATGAACACATGAGAGCTGATGTGATTGAATTGTGGGAAAAAATTAATTTTGAGCAATCGGAACGACACCATTTTAGAAGAATCATCTCTAATCCTATTTTGGAGACGAAACGAGAAGATTTAAAATCTGGAGGGTATGTTATTGAGGCACTTGAAGCCAGTTTGTGGTGCTTTATGCATGAAAGTGATTATGCAAGTGTTGTTTTATCGGTCGTAAATTTAGGTCACGATACCGATACTACAGGCGCTATAGCAGGAGGATTAGCGGGTCTTTATTATGGGGCGAATAGTATCCCTGAGGATTGGGTTAAAGTCATTAAAAGATTGGATGCTATTGTTGCGTTAGGAACCCAATTGGGGGATAAATTGATTTCTTAAATAAATGAAATTACTGAATTCTAAAATAGTGATTTATTCGTAACCGGCCCCAATCTGTTGTTGATTATTAGTGTGTGAAATTTAGAAGATGTTACTTTTGATAAACTTTAAAACTATGATCTTTTTCTTTACAATACTATTTATTGTATATAGTATTTTCGTACTACGATTATTTTACAAAACTAAAAAGTTAGAGAAAAAGTTAAAAAAAGTATTGGTTCATTTGAATGAGGCAGAGCAATCTATTGATGCTTTTAAGAATACTATCAATGCATTTGAAGCATTAAAAGGGAAAATAACTCCTATATCAACTGATGCTTCCCAAAAAAATGATATGGAACAGCAAGACCTTATAGAGGAAAAGAGTTCTTTTTCGGAAAAAATACCCTCAAAGAATAGTTTTTTGTATGAGAATGAATGTTTAGGAACGATGGAGCACGGAGTTGTACCTGATATGGTCTCTTATGAACAAAAAAAAGAGGACGATTTTGACCCTACTTCACCATAGGAGCGTAGTCTTTTAATTCAATATAATTAATTTCTTTTTTTTAATACTAAAAACTAATTTTTACGTTATAGTTTTATACATTTAGCAAAAATCAACACCTTCACTATGAACACCTCAAAAACCCAATCCATCAGTATCCTTTCTAAGGAAATAGTCCAAGATATTGAAAATAAGAATCGGAATAAAAACTTAATCCCTACTGGGTTTCAGTATTTAGATGACGAATTTAGTGGATTGTCTCTAGGCGAATTAGTGGTGGTTGGAGGCAGACCAGCTATGGGTAAAAGTCAGTTTGTGATTAATTTAGTCGCTCATGTGAGTCAAACCGAACCCGTTTTGTTTTTTTCCTTTGATTTGACCTCGTATACTTTTTCTGCTCGTTTGTTGTCTAACAAAACAGGCATCCCTGTTCAAAATATTATAAATAAAGCATTGCATGATTCTGAAAAAGAGTCTATTAAAAAAGCAGCCCAAGAACTAGAACAAAGTAACTTGTATGTTTCTGAAAATGGATTGGCCAACATTGAAGAAACTCTCACTATTATAAGAGAACATGTCGCTGTGCATGATACTAAAATAGTGGTGATTGATTACCTGCAATTGTTGAGTATTGGAAAGTACAATAATGGGAGGGAGGCTGAAGTAAGTCATATTTGTAGGTTATTAAAAATGTGTGCTAAAGAATTGAATATTTGTCTTATTTTATTGAGTCAATTGAGTCGTGCGGTTGAAGTAAGAGGAAGCAGTAAAAGGCCTCAATTATCGGATTTGCGAGATAGTGGTTCTATTGAACAAATTGCGGATAAAGTTTGGTTGTTGTATCGTCCTGAATATTATATGATAGAGGAATTGGACGACGAAGAATTTACCCCTTCCGATTGTATCTTAATGGTTATTGTTGCTAAGAACAAAAATGGAAAAATGGGAACCAGTTATTTTAAAAGAGATGTCCCTTTTACTAGATTTCAATCTATTCAAAAGCCAGGTGAGGCGTTTACCTTTAATGTTAAGCGTTTGATTGAATTGGAAGACCCAAATAAAAAGGATGAAGATGATGCTACTGTACCTTTTTAAAAATATAAAGCCGTTGGAAAAAATTATGAAGTCAAACTAAAAATAAAATGACTTAGAGGTTGTGTTCCTGCAATCCTATTACTATTGGAATATGGTAATAAATATTAGTAATTGACCAAAGGTCAATTACTAAACCTTCAAAGATAATCCACCAACGGCTTTTTTTACATTATGAATAATCCACTTAAAACGATAGACAAAATCCATACTCGATTGGAAGAGTACAATGCCTATTATTATGGGTATCAAGGCGATGTTGTCTTTAAATTTAACCAGACTTTTTTTGTACAACAGTTGTTGTCTGTTGTGAAGCTATCTGATTTGAAGGTTTTATTAAAGTTAAATTTTAGTTGGTTAGGCCCTTTAATCAACGCACCTCATTATGATTCATTTTCTATTCCTAAAAAAAGTGGTGGGATGCGAAAGATAGAAGCTCCGGAAGTTTTGTTGAGAGCCACTCAGGCAAGGTTTAATTTTTATTTGCAACACTATTATCATTTGGTTCGTCCAGAGGGTGTTTTTGGTTTTGTAATTAATCCCAATAAAAAAGAATCCTTTTGCAATATTGTAGAAAATGCAAAACTACATGTGCACAAAAAGTATGTTTTAAATCTTGACCTTGAGGATTTTTTTTCCTCAATAAAGGCTTATCGAGTGAAAGCGCTTTTTCAATCGGAGTATTTTAGGTACACAGAAGAGGTTGCCAATGCATTGGCCTTATTAGTTACCTATAATGGAACACTTCCTACAGGAGCGCCTACTTCACCAGTCATTTCTAATTTTATTTGTTTGCAATTGGATGCTATGTTATTGGCCTATTGTAATGAGAATGCGCTTCACTATTCTCGCTATGCTGATGATTTGACCTTTTCATCGGATCGTGAAATTACAACATTGCATTTGGAGGAATTGAGTAAAATTATCCATTCCAACCATTTTACTATTAATTCTAAGAAGACTCGCTTGCGATTACATCACAGAAAACAAACGGTTACAGGACTTATCGTAAATGAGAAAGTTAATGTTGATAGAAAGACTATTAAAATGGTACGCGCGATGCTTTATGATGCCCTCCAAAATGGTGTTAGTAAAGCTGCAAAGAAACATTTTAGTATCACAAAAGAAACGAGTCAAATGAGTGATACCTATTTTTTAAATCGTTTGGAAGGGTATATTAATTTTATAGCACAAGTTCGAGGTAAAGAAGATGCTATGGTTCAAAAATTCAAAGAGGAGTTTAAAATGGTGCATCTCTTATCCTGATTTTTTTTAATGATATATGCACTAAATCAACATACTTGATAGGTTAATTTGTATAAAAATAACTTTATTATGAATATAAAAGCAAAACTAGCACACCTTCTTCCTTTGCAAACGGGTATTGGAAAAAATGGTCAGTGGAGAAAACAAGACATTGTAGTGGAAACCGAGGGACAGTATCCTAGAAAAATATGCATTAGTATCTGGGGTGATAAAATCAATGAAAATCAGTTGGTAGTAGGAAATCAATTGAGTATTGATTTTGAATTGGAAAGTCGTGAGTTTAATGGGAAATGGTATACCGATGTAAAAGCCTGGAAAATTGACCTTGTAGATAATATTCTTTTGAAGGCGTCTATGCAATCTGATTTATCAGGACAAGAAGAAGAAGATGTTGCGGATGACGGACTCCCTTTTTGATTATATTTGAATCAAAAATAGAATTGAATGGAAAAAAGCATCATGTATCGGCTGTATTTAGTCAGTATTCTGATTTTAATATTTGCCTTAGCAATTGTCTATAAACTCACTACTATTCAGTGGAAAGAAGGAGAACATTACAGAAAACTTGCTAAAATAAGAACCGTTAAAACATTTGTAGTTCCAGCTAACAGAGGAAATATTTATTCTTCTGATGGAAGTTTATTAGCAACTTCAGTTTCTATTTATGATGTCCGATTTGATGCATTGGCTCCAAATGAAAAAATATTTAATGAAAATATAGGGCCATTATCAGATTCCTTAGCTAAACTATTAGGGCATCCTTCTGGATACTATGAAACTAAATTAGTAAATGCTCGAAAAAATAAAAATAGATTTTTACTCCTTGCTAAGGACTTAAGTTTTACACAATATAAAAAACTAAAATCGTACCCTATTTTAAAATTAGGAATTTACAAAGGTGGGAGGATTGATAGTGTTAGAGAAATAAGAAAACATCCTATTGGTGAGATTGCACAACGAACGGTTGGTTATTTAGGATTCGATAAAAATGGTATGCCAAATATTGTGGGACTTGAAGGCGCGTATAACCATTATCTGTCTGGTAAAAATGGAAAAATTTTAAAACAAAAAATAGCGAAAGGACAATACAAACCGATACGAGATGATAACGAAATAGACCCAATTGATGGTTCTGATATTATATCAACTATAGACGTTTACATTCAGGATATAGCACACCACTCTTTATTGGAATCATTACAAAAAAATAAGGCCGAACATGGTTGTGTAATTGTAATGGAAACCCAAACAGGATATATAAAAGCCATTTCTAATCTTGGCAGAACTGAAAAAGACTCCGTTTATAAAGAACGACTTAATTATGCTATAAGGGAAAAAGGAGAGCCAGGTTCGACCTTTAAGCTAATAGACATGATTGCTTTATTGGAAGATCATAAAGTAGATACTACAAAAATTTACAACCGAAAGGGTGGAAGAATAACATTGTTTGGTAGAGATGTTGTGGATTCTCATAGTGAAGGCCCACAATTAATTACCTTAGCCAATGGGTTTGAAATCTCTTCCAATACCGTAATGGTTCAGGCGGTTTATGAAAATTACAAAAATAATCCTATGCAATTTGTTGACCGAATTAACAAAATGGGTCTTAATAAACCGTTAGGATTATCTATTAAAGGTGAAGCCAATCCCTTTATTCCGCAACCAGGCACTCCAAGATGGAACGGTATGTCTTTGCCCTGGATGGCTTTTGGTTATGGTATTGAAGTAACCCCGATGCAAACGTTGACTTTATATAATGCTATAGCTAATAATGGAGAGATGGTCAAGCCACAATTTGTTTCAGAAATTAAAGAATGGAATACTACTATAAAGAAATTTGATAAGCAAGTAATACATCCTAAAATTTGCTCGAAGGAAACTATAAAAAAGTTAAAAGCCATTATGCAAAATGTAGTGAAGCTGGGTACTGCCAAAAAAATATATTCTAAAGATTTTTCTATGGCTGGTAAAACTGGAACTGCTCAAGGGAATTATGGTATAAACAATGGCGATAATAAACATTACATTTCTTCATTTGTTGGTTTTTTTCCAGTAGACAAACCTAAGTACACTTGTATTGTTGTCATTCATAAACCCAATACAGCTAGCGGAAGTTTTTATGGAGCAGATGTTGCTGCCCCAGTTTTTAAAAGAATTGCCCAGAAAATATTTACAGATTCTCCTACGACTAATGAGATTCAAAATTTGAATCAAAAAGTAAATAAGCAAGAGTATAGTTATAATCGCTATTTTACTGTTGCACAAAGTGAGAAGTATGAAGTTCCGAATGTTAAAGGAATGCCTGCAATGGATGCAGTACCTTTACTTGAAAATTTAGGAATGAAAGTGAGGTTAAGAGGAAATGGAGTAGGTAAAGTTAAACATCAATCGATAGTCTCCGGTACTCCACTTAAAAAAGGAACTATAATTGAACTACAAATTAATTAATTTTCTTTATACACCTTCAAATCTGCTTGGTTTTCGTAATCTACTACAAAAACATTAATATCGGCTTGGTTTTCATATTCTACAGAATATACTTTTTGGGCTTGTGATTTTATTGTGCATAAAAATACTGCAACAATTGGTAAGATATATCTTTTCATGATGTTTATGGGATTAAGTCATTTTTACTATTTTCAAGCAATTCCTTTACAGTTTCAAATCTGTGGTTGGTATTGTAATAGAAAACCTGGTGTGGTACCTTGTTTTCATCGAGATACTCCAGCATAGTGTCAAAAGTTAATAATTCGTCAGCGTTGGCTAAATGCAATGTGTAGTTATTTCCTTTGTAATGTTTTAATTCTACTTTACATGCTTTTTCAAAATGGGCTAAATAGTTTAAATAAGTTTCTGTAAACTTCCAATTTTCCTTGGTTTTTAAATTAATTTGTTCTTGGTTTACTTCTCTTTTTAAAAAAATACTTGGAGACCAACTTGGGTTTATGGCATGTACTTTAATTTGGTCCGTTTGATTCATAGCTCGAACATAGTTAGCATAAAACCCACCTAGAGAAGTTCCCATTACAATGATGTTTCCATAATGTTCTTGAATGATGCTGCCTATTTGTTTTATGGCTTCGTTGGGATTGTAATTGAGTTGTGGAGCTATCAAAGTAATGTGGTCTGATACATTATTATCTAGTAGCCATTGATTAATTATAGCTTGTTTGTTTTCGGGTGCGCTATTGAAACCATGCAATAATAAGATTGTGGTTTTAAACTCATAATTAGGAATAATATATTCGTAAGGAATAGCAATAGTTTGGTCGTTGTATGTTGTAACAATCCCTCTAATAGGATGAATTAAATTAGTAGTGTCTGGAATTTGTTGGAGTCTAGTACCAACAGGAATGTCATAATTGGACCAAAGGTTTTGTTTGGCAGTAATTGGTTTTATGGTTTTGAATTGTTTTTGTATCAATTTCATTTTATTATACAAAAATAAGAAATTTATAATTAGAGTAATTCCTTGCAATATTTAACAAATATTTTTTTAGTATTTTTGATTTTTGGAAAAACTTTTATTTGTAAATGATACTAGGAGCAATAATACTTGGAGCACTGATTTACTTTATCTACATACCCTACAAGGCATGGAGACTAAGTAAAAATCCTGAATGGATTGAAAATCAAAAGAAAATCAAAAAATTGGAAGCTGAATATGAAGAATCTAAATTAGAAGCTGAAAGAAATTGGACTGAAGAAGATGAAGAGAATTCAAAAAAAACTGAAGAGCTTGCAAAAAAATCATGGTCTGAATATACTGAAATGCAAGTAGAAAAGGCTTTTAATAAAAATTTTAAATCAACTAGTAAATCTAAGTAGAGATAATTCTAATTAATTATAATATGGTACCTGTAAAAAATGTGATATTAAATTCAAAGGAACTAATTGCCGAAAATGTAGGAGAATTTTAATGAAACAATGAAAAGAAAAAGGAATTAAAATATGGATACTAAAATCCAAAAATTATACAAATTTTTAAAAGAAAACAGGCAATACAACAAACAAGTTCAAGAAGGATTTATAAAGTCGTGTATTGCTATAAAAGATTTATCTCCAGAACAAAAAGTATTGAATCTTTTATATGGAGTTGTTAATACACAATCACAACCAAAAATTGATAAGATAGGTCCATTTTTTAAAAAAATGTATCAAAAAGATTCTGATTTAACTTCATACAAAGGTTTTATAAAAACTTTAAAAAAAGAACCAAAATCTTCGGATTCATTATTTGAATTAATGAAATCTCAAAATGGTTGGGGTGCAAAAACATCCGCTTTATTTGTCAAATATATTTATTTAATTCATACAGATGACTCGCTTAGAGATTTTAAAATTTGGGATGATTTTAGTCTTAATGAATATGAGTTAAAACTTCCTGTCGATGCCGTAATTACACATATTTTTAAAAATAATCTTCTTAATCAAGGATGCAGATTAGATTTTGATGGTATAAATGAATTTATTGGTAAATATTATTCTAAAAATAATGATTTTATTATTTGGGATGAATTATGGTTTTGGGGATTTATTACTCAAAAGATTGAAAATAATAAAAGAGTTTCAAATGAGTTCAATGAAAATAAATTTTGGTGTCTGCAATATTTAGAAAAAGATATTGTAAAAATTAAACCACTAGCTGAAAAATTTTTACAAATATTGAAAAATTTAAACATTGAGCTAATAGATAGATTGTTGTAATATTTTTGACTAATAATCTGTATCGATTATTAAATACTTTTTACTACGTATTTTATATTTTAAAATTAACCTAAAACCACTGTTTTGAAACCAATAATAGATAATCCATTTCAGTAGTTATTTTGTACTCGTGAAGAATATATTTTTTGTTTTGGATATGATATATTTAATCAATTAAAAATTAATTTTTTTTGTAAAATAAAAATTATTTTCCAAACCCAACTGCTTTTTTAAGCACGGGTGTGTAATGGTTCTCTTTTTCAAAATTAAAAATATCCGCAACAGGAAGCGACTGATTCACGGTTTCTGTTATGCCTAATGTGTTTAATAGTTTGTTGGTTCTCTCAATAGAAAGCGGTTTAAATTCATAAATTTGAGACAGTCTGCCTTTTCGCAAAAGTGCTTTGTCAATGTTTTTGACATCCGTATTGAATGTAGCGATGATTTGTATGCCAAGGCTTTCCCCCAACAATCCATCAGTTAAATTTAAAAGCATTGATAGATTTGAATTTCTAACTTCTTCTCTTGATGTAATGAGTTCCTCGGCATCTTCTATCACAAAAACTGTGTTTTTGTTGTTCAATAGAAAAGGCGTCATGTTTAAATTATCTAATTCTCCAGCCATCTTTGGAGATATAAAGATTACTTTTTTCTTTAGTTGGTGTATTAGGAATTTGATGTAAGTGCTTTTGCCAGTACCAGGTTGCCCATGAAATAGGTAAAGACCGTTGGTGTCTTTTTTATTTAATTGTTTTACAATTTCTTTATGGATGAGATGGAAATCCTCATTGTAGTGAATATTAAAATCGATTTTCGGTTTTTTGATTTCAACAGGTTGTGTGTTTAATTCTCCATTTTGATTGTAGATTAAGCAAATATCGGTTGTTTTCTTGGTGCTGTATAAGAATTTTTTAGCTTCCTCAAAGAGTTCGTTTACTAATTCTTTTTGTTCTTCTGTGTGAAAAAAATAAACAGAAGAATACTCAATGCTTACAAGTAATCCGTTTTTTAAAAGATAGTTGTGATATGAATTATCTAATACCTTTTTAGTGTTATTGAAATCGTGGGAGTAATGTTGCTTTATGATTTCATTTTGATATTTTTTCTCGAACCATTTTTGAAAAGGCTCCATTTTTAAGTCGTCAATGGTAATAATATTTGGTATTCTTTTAGTGTAGGCAAAAAATATTCTGTAAGGACTTATGTAGTTATTGGAGCTATTAAATAACATTAAATCTTCTATAAGTAATGGAAAGTTCGATGCTTGAGTTTCGTTTGTTTCAGGTTTCATAAGTAATTCTAATTTGATGGTGTAAAATTAAAATCGTGCTTGGCAAAATTTGTCAAAGTTCTCTATCTTTGTTTTTTAAAACTAATCCGATGGAAGACTTCAGTAAAAAAAGGTTGTACAAAAAAATCATTGTGAAACTCCTTCGAGAAAAGAAACTCTCGGTGGAAGAACTCATGACTTCCTTAAACGATATTTTAAAAAACGACTATGGTTTTGAACCCATATCCAGACGCACTTTTGATAGAGCCAAAGAAAGTTTGTTAGAGAATGACTATCAAATCAACTCCCGAAAGTTCAACGGAAAGAATTACTTTGTTTTGGAAGGCTTTCCAGAGAATTTAACCCTTACCGAGGAGGAGAAACTAACCTTTCCGTTGTTACTTGGATTGTTGGATACCGAAAAGACCATGAGTTCTGTAACGTGGCTTAAAGACGCTTTGATGGATGAATTTGAATATAGTGAGAATGATTTAAAAGTCTATCCCTATTTTGTGAATGCACAACCTGCCTTGAACCAACAAGACCAATTGCTGCTGCTTTCAGGACAAATTATAGATTACATCAAAAAAAGGCAAGCCATACGATTTCTGTATGAAAAGAAAGGTGTGGTTGCAATGCGCCAAGTGGCTCCTTTGCAGATACGCTATTATGACAACCGTTATTATTTATTGGGCAGTGCTATTGATGACGAAACCTACGAGCCTACCAATTTGTTACAGACCTATACTATAGACAGGTTTGTGGAGAAAAAAGTATATCCTGCCATAAAAGAAACAGAAGAACTACAAGACGAAGACACACCTATTTTCTTTGATTATGATGCTTTGTATAAAGCCACTCGACTAGAAGAATTACTGAAGCACTGCCTTGGAATTTGGTATGATTGGAAAAACAACAAACTCAAAACTTACCGATTGAAATTTACCGATTGGGCGATGGGCATTATAGAAAACAAAAAAATCCATCCCTCCCAAGTGTTGAAAGAAAAAAACAGTGACTTCCTAATTGTAGAAATCACTGTTTGGGAAAACCATGAAATGGATTATTTTTTGGGAAGGTTTGGTGATAAATGTGAAAGGTTGAATTAGAATTATCAAGATTTTAAATTAATAAATTCTTTAATTGGTTTTTATAAACTATTTCAAGAATACAATTTATTAACTTTAAAAAATCTTATAATTCAATTATTTCAAAGCCCAAGTTCATTAAATATTCGTTTGCCATATGTGCTTGGAAATTATTAGGATTAGGGTCTAATTCTTCTCCATTAGCATATATATTACCCCAAGAAATTAAGAGTTTGCAGGGAAAAATTTCATTATCATACCTAAGTGCCCAATTTCTGGGATTACGACGATTAGGTACTCCCTCTCTTTTAATTTTAAGCATTGCTTGAAAAATGTGCTCTCTGTTAATATTATCTGGTATTGGCATATTGTTATTAAATATTTACTTAAAAATTATATTTGGAATCAGAAAAATGCAAAAACACTACAAAAATATATTTTTATTAATAGAAAATAATTTATTAACATAGAAACAATTCAATTTATAAGATGAATTGTATTATTTAAAACCATTTGATAAATCTCTCTTCTGTATTGTTTTGTATATGGTGCATTAAATATATTTGGAAATCTGGTTAAATATAGATTAATATTAGCCCCAACTGCAATCGGTGCTGTAAAATTTATTGCTGCTTTGTAGTTAATCCATTTTCTAAAGAATAAACTATTAATCATTTGTTGAGCAGCCATCGGGGCAGGGCTAGGTAAATTAATAATCCTTATTTTTTTCGCTCCAGATTTTAGCCACCAAACTATTCCATTATTTTGTTGAATTAATGCACTTTGAATCCCTAAAGTATTAATTGGAAAATACTGTCCATTTCCAGATATGTCACCACTTATTTGAAATTTAGTTAATCCGTTAAAACAATCTTCTAATATCCACCTAAAACCAGTTAAAGTAGATGTTGTATTGCTTAAAAAAGAATTTAAGTTTCCACTTGTAAATAATATTGTATTGACCTTAGATTCTGAATTAAAAACTTCTTTTAATTTACAATTAAGAACTATATTTCTATATTCATTGTCAAAAGCACTAATCATTTTTTTTCTTTGCACATAAGAAAAGACATCCGAAATAGATATTCTATTTGCATTTAAAGATGCTTGAAAATTTGGAATTGTTAATCCTACTCCATTTAGTCCGAATAAGTAATACCACAAGTCATTCATGTTACCATAGAAATAGTTAGTTGGATTATTATTTTGCAGATTAGGATTTGGTAAATTAACCAAAGGTAAATTATTAAAATAAGATGAAGGTGGAAACGTACCCAATAAAAGCGTTTCCCTCTGAAAATCGCAGTCAGCTTGATATAAATCAATATAGGGATGCTTTTCAATTGGTCCTGGTGAATTAGGTGCTTGAATGTTTAGTAAATATGAATCATAATGTTGATATACATTTGCCAAATTAAGTCCCCAAGTTCTAATAGATTGGTCATTTAATTGCGGAGTGTTTAAAATTCCATTAACAATTAAAAAATTGTATATGTTTCTATCTTGTTTTCTCATAAAAATGATTTAAAAATTATTTCTTAGGTAATCAAATAACTTTTTAGCTTCTATATGAGTGGTTAAATGTTTCCCTTTATAATTATATATCCAATCTATATCTAAATTTAATAAACCAAGCGCAATAAAATCTAATCTATCTAGGACTTTCCCTTTTTTTATCTCTATTCCGTTTTCAATCAAGAAAACACTTACGCTTTCATTTGTGTTACGTTTTAACTTATAAACAAGAAATTTACCAATTGAAAATTCAATACTATAATTTGTTGCTAAAGTATTTCCAATATTAATTATTTTAACAAAACTATCTTCATCAGGTTCATTAGTATTATTATTTGTTTCGTTAAAAATAGTTAGTTTGTAACATATAAATTTTTTATCATCAGAAACTAATCTGAATCCTCTTTCGTCTACCAAATAAATATAAACTTCTTGCTCTTTAGTTTGTTCATTGTAATTTGGAAAATTTTCTTTAGCCCATACTAAAGTTTCAGAAGTTTGTGCTTTGTCATTTTCAAAAGTTACAATAAAATGTTTTTTTGACATAATTATTTTTTTATTAAATCTCTTAAATATCCAGCTCTGTTTTGAAAAAACTTTTTGTATTCAATTCCATGAAATACATCACTTTTATCATTATTACAAAAGTAACAACATAAGACAGCATTGTCTCTAGAGTAATTTTCTTTAGGATGAATTCTATCCACTTCCAACCAAATTCCTCTGCTTCTTCCTTGCATGATTTTTCCGTTTAGGGGAAATCTATTTGAAGTCAGAAGGCCTTGAACCACAATTTGTTGAACAGTATGTTCTTCTATACCACAATAATAGCATTTTTTATCTTGATTCACAAACCAGTCATAAAAATCTTCAAAATCAATAAACCCATTTAAACCTTTACCTTTTCTTTCATTAAAGTTTGATTTTAATTTTTGTTTTGGTTTTTCAACATAACTGAATTCAAATTTTTCATTTTTCATAGTATAAGATTTAAGATTATTTGGCAAAATTACTTTTGTACTTTGCCACTTTTTGTCTTTGCCTGATTGCAAGTATAATTTATTTAGTGTTGTTATTTTTAATCTAATCAGTAATCTTTTTCTAAGATCTACAAATAGAATGTAGTATCTGATTTTGCTAATTTTTAATAAAATAAAAATAAAAAGTAAAAAATTATCATAAAAATAAAAATTAATTTTACATTTGCCTCTGAAAGAAAAATAGTATTCTGTGGTTATTTTTTCTACAAGCTCAATATAATAACTTTAAAAAAAATTTTATGGATAATATTAAATGTCCCAAATGTTCTTGGAAACCAACAGGAGAAGCCCTATGGGTTTGTGAATCAAAATGTAATCATGTATGGGATACATTTTCTACCTATGGGGTCTGTCCTAAGTGTTCCAAGCGCTGGAAAGAAACGGCTTGTCCTGCTTGTCATTCTTGGTCTTTGCATGAGGATTGGTATGATCTAGGACCTTTTTTAGAAAAGGAATTGAAGAAAGTAGAAAAAGAGTTTACTTTGAAAGGAAATCTAAATGACCATTAGAGCTAAAAATTTTGTAGCTCATTGTATTGCTGAGAATGATGAGTTAATGATTAATGTATTGTTGTACTATTTTTCAATTAGACCCGCAGAGGAATTGATGTGCGATACTATTGCTGCTACTCTAAAGTTTGATTTATATCTTAAGAGTACCAAAAAATATTTTGAAATTTTGCCACCAATTTCGCAATCTAATGCAGATATGGCTTATGCCTTAGTCTCTTTTATTGAAACCCTTTTTACTCCGGAACAAATAAATTCTACCACCAATAATGAAGCTATTATATTATTAAAAAACAAGTTATGAAAAATCAATTGGAAACCTTAAATGAAGTGATTAGTAAATTTACTGAAGCGGAAAAAAAACTAATGAATGAAAATCGTTTTCCTTATATCTTCTCAAAAGCATGGGTTTATTTAAAAATGGGGCCTGAAAAATACAGAAAACAAGATGCTTTTTCTCAGCCTCCACTGGATTTTGATGATGAGGATTTAGAAATTTTAGCCCATGGTTGTAGGCAAGTGCTTCAAGGCGTTGGTTTAACTAAAGAAAATCCTTTTTCGGAATTGGACGTATTGGGGTTTAGTGCCTTATTTAGATTGTTTCATTTTCAAAAATTTGATAGAAAAACTGAACATAATGTCGTATTTAAAAATAAAAAAGGAGCAATAGACATTATCACGTTTGAACATGCTGTAGATGGAGGTCAAGTAGTTTATTATAATTTTTGCGAATACCTAACTATCGATTAATTTTATACTATGAGAAAATATTTAACTTTTTTATTTTTTGTATTGTTTGGAAATTTTGTTTTTGCAGATTCACCTCTGACTTCAACAGATTTTGGAAATGCTTATTTGGATATTCCAATTGTCAAAGAAGCTTTCAAATCAGAGGGAAAAATCACCAACGAAATGATGGACTACATTGACGATGATGCCAATCCCTTAGATGTAAAATTAGCTATTATCAACGCTATTGGCTGGGACCATAAAGGATTGATAAATAGCAAAATTTTCTTTATGTATGTAATGAAGAAAAAAAACTACCAAACCGATTTTCATAATGATTACATAGCGTTTAAATGGTATGCCACTCGAGATGAATTAATTTGCTATAGTTATATGCTTAGTTTGGATAATTATTTTGATGTAGTAGATGCGTTTGAAATCGCGGGAGAAGCATTAAGAAAATCTCCCGATAGTTTTGCTGTGAATATGATTTACAATCTTATCAAATGTCAGGGATTAACTGCGTTTGGAGAGTATTGTTATGCAAGTAAATTGTTTTTAACCTTGAAAGATAATCCAAAATTGAAGATGGATATGCGAAAAGAATCTATGAGTTATGTGTTTGAATATATGACTTCTGTTGGGGAGAATTGTAAAAAAGAGTAAGTATGAAGAAATTATTTACATTATTAATTGTCCTCTCATTTTTGGGATGTAAAGACAAAAAACAATCAACTATAACTCCTAAATTAGAAAAAGATTTATGTGAGAGTTTGTATAATGATTCTAAAAAAATAGAGGGTTATACTCTTAAAACGTATGCTGATTCTACCATTCAAAATATCTCCAAAACCTCTTTATTAGAGTCTTTAAAAGAGTCTGAGGCGGATAATGGTTTTGTTCTTGTAATGGAAACTAGTACCGGAAAAATTAAGGCTATGATAGGTCTTGAAAAGGATAGTCAATCAAAATATGTCCTTTCAAAGAATATTGCCATAAACACACCAATTGAACCGGGAAGTTTAATGAAAACATTTGATGTTATGTCTTTATTGGAAGATAAAAAATCAGATACATCATCTGTATATGATGCCAAAGGTGGTAAAATATCTATGTATGGAAAGAGCATTATTGATAATCACTTAGGATTTAATGAATTGTCTTTAAGAAAAGCTTTTTTAAATTCTTCAAATACCATTTTCGCAAAAGCTATTGATAGTTCATATAAAAACACCCCCAATCAATACATTAACAACTTTAATAAGTTTGGTCTAAGTTCTTCTTTTTCACAAATCAGTTGTAATTCTGTTATTCCATCACCAAATACCAATTCTTGGTCTAAAATAACACTGCCCTTTATGGGTATTGGTTATGGAATAGAATTAACCCCCATTCAACTATTAACCTATTTTAATTCTATCGCAAACAATGGAGTTATGGTTGCACCTTTACTTGTTTCTAATATTCAAAATAATATCGGAGATTCAAAGGAATTTTCTAAACCAGTTAGCAGAAATACTGAATGTTCTAAGACAACAATTACTATTTTAAAAGATTTATTGAGACAATCTGTTTCAAAAGGTTCTTGTCAGTTTGTTAATTCCCAAAAAATAGCTATTTCAGGGTATTCAGCTACCACTCAAATCAACTATTCTTCTGAAAATCAAAAGAAAGAATATGCTTCATCATTTGTAGGATATTTTCCAAGTGAAAAACCCAAATTTACTATTTTAGCTTATATAAAAAATCCAAATTCTGAAAAAGGGTACTATGGTTCTATTTTAGCGGGTTCTGTTGTAAAAAATATTGCAGCGCAAATTTATTAATATATAGTTTAAGATGGCTTTTTAAAGCTATTCAATTTTTGAAAACAAAATAATGATGTACGATAAACTATAAATAAATTAGTTTATTAATAATGAATAATATAGATTCGTATAATTAATTAGAAAACAATAAAATGGCAACACCTGTATTTAAATTTCAGCATCCCGACTTACCTGGTGAGGATTTATATTTTATACACAATACCTTTTTTGAATTACCCGAAACCATTCCGATGGATTTAACCACATTCATTTGGTATCATCAACAAATAAATAGAACTTTAGAAGGTTTTTTTGCCGCTTGGGATAACTTGAATCAGTTTCAAACTTCTTTGGAGGGACATTCATTTGAGGAACATTTTAATGAAAATGAGAAACAACAACTTTATGACGATGCATTATTTGGTTTGTCATTAAATGAAGCCAAACATAATCAAAAAGAATCATTAAAACTTAAAGAATTTATAGATTCGGAAAAGTATAAAACGGATGACATTTTCGAATATGTCAATCCAAATATTAAATTGGATTATATAAGTGGAAATATTAAGCTATCTTTTTTTTATTCACGTCATTACTTTATGCAATATCTCTGGGATAACTTTAATGATAAACTTGACGAATCAGATTCTTATAAGCATGATAAATCAATTATATTAGCATTAAATAAGATTAATGGATTAGGACTTTCTTTTGCTTCTGAAAATTTAAAAAAAGATAGCGAAGTGCTTCTTCAGGGAATTAAAAATGATTTCAGAGCTTTTTATTTTGTTGATAATTCTTTAAAAGAAAATAAACCTTTTATTATAGAAGCACTAAAAAAAAACGTTTCTATCTTTCAAATTTTAGAAAATAGAATACAAAATGATGAAGATATTTGTTTAGAAAAAACTAAACAAGAATGTCTAATCTTTTTTGAAAAAGAAATAAGAGATTTATTATATAAAAATTATGAACTATTTGAGAATTCAAATGAAGTTCATGAGGAGGATTGCAGTCAGGAAACTATTAATTATTATAATATTCTTTCAAACGAAATAGATTGTGGATTAATGTATTTGGAGGAATATGCTAAAGATGGTCCTTTTTTTTGTACTTATGAATCTTTCTTTCCTTATGAGCTATTGAAAAATGATGAAGATTATATATTGAATTTATTTGAGATTTGGCCACATACCTTAGTTGATTATAATGTGTTTTATAGTGTAGCCTCTTCTCGATTATTAAAATCTAAAAACTTTATTATAGAGCTTTTAAAATTACAATCATCGATTGATAGTTTAAGAAAATCAGTAAAATGGAATTGGACAGATTTTCCAATTTCTTATTGGAGTGACGATGAATTTGTAAAAGCAGCTATAAAGGTTAATGGAAATGCACTTCAATATGCTAATGATAGCTATAAGAAAGATAAAGAATTAGTTATTCAAGCATTGAAGTCAAGCAAAAGCGCCATTCAATTTGTAGATGAATCTTTAAAAAATGATGAGGATGTTTTGGCTCTGCTTTCTATTAAACCTATCGAAATTAAAGACTCTGAAGAAGATGAAGACTTACCTTTTTAAAAAAATAAAAAAATGAACGAAAACTATTTTGAAAATATCACTACTATGGAAGAATTAATTCGAGCTGAGCGAAACGGTTTTAATGTAGAGTTTAAAACAAATCGACCTGAAATGCCTGGCGCAACTTTGATTCACGAGTCAGCTCGTAGATGTAATGTGATTTTGTTGGCTTATTTAATAAGTAAACGAAATATGGATGTTAATCAATTAGATGAAGACGATTGTACTCATTAGGATATGTTTTGAATGATGATTTGTGGTATGAAATAAAAAGTGGAGAAATCACTACGGTTAATGATGGCTGCAACGATGCTTCTCTAATTTTACAAACCATAGAACTCTTAAAATCTTATGGAGCAAAATGTATCTACAATGGAGAATCTTATGATGAAAAATGGACAGATTCATACATTTTAGAATTAAAAAAACAGTTATGAAAAAAATTGCAGTTTTTACTGGTTCAGGAATATCAGCAGAAAGTGGTATTCAAACCTTTAGGGATACAGTAAATGGGCTATGGTATAACTATAAAGTAGAAGAAGTAGCACATAAAAGCGCTTGGACTAAAAAGAATCAATCAAAAGTCCTTGAATTTTACAATGAAAGACGAAGACAATTAGCTAATGTAGAGCCCAACCAAGCGCATCTTGATTTAGCAAAACTTGAACAACATTTTGAAGTTACTATAATAACTCAAAATGTTGATGACTTGCATGAAAGAGCTGGGTCAAAAAATGTAATTCATCTGCATGGAGAACTAACAAAAGTAAGATCTACATATAACCCACAGTTTGTGTACGATTGGGGATACAAACCACTTCATATAGGTGATAAATGTATTAAGGGGTCACAATTGAGACCTGATGTAGTTTGGTTTGGAGAAGAATTGGATGAAGAATTAGTAGCATTGGCTACTGAAAAAATTTATGAAGCTGATTATATTATAATTGTTGGAACTTCTTTAGAGGTTTATCCGGCAAATAAAATTCCTTTTTATAATAATAATGATGATGTACCCATATATATAATTGATAAAGAGGAATTAAAAAATTTAGATGATTTTATAAAAGCTAAAAATCGAATTCATCTGCTAAAAAATACTGCTACAATTGGCGTATCGAGTTTAGTTCAAGAACTTTTAATTAAAAAATAAACATTTAGTTTAAAATTATCAAAATAATTATATCTTTGTAAAAAAAAAACTAAATAATGAAAACCATTCAAATCACCCTTCAAGAGCGTTGGGCAGCCTCTCGCGCTACTATTTTTAAGAATAAAAAAAAGTATAGTAGAAAAACAAAATACAAAAAAAGCCACTTAGCTTAACTTTTTGGTTATAACTAATTTTAAAAAGATATATTATGATTTTAAATTTATTTTTTATGTTTTCAAACGCAGCAACAAATAAATATTTGATAAAAGATTTGTTTGATGTGCGACAAGGTAAGCTTGCTTTATTGCAAGATAAAGTAGTACCTAATGATACCAATGATGCGCTTGATAATGAAAAAGTTCAAGAAACCAAAACAATAGATGTGTTAACGCTCAATAGTATTAATTGGGAATTGGCAACCATAAGAAAAGAGCTTTTATTTAAGATTACAGAACCCAAAACCATTCCCCAACCACTAACGGCTAATGATTTTATTATTAATAGGGTAGGGCAAACCAAAGGTTGTTCTTTATTAGAATCCAATTTTGATTTTGAAAATCATAAGGTAATTCCTTCCCATCATTTTTTAGTTTTAACGCCACGAACTATAATCCAGCCAAACCAACTGCCTTTTTTTCATGCCGTTGTTGATGTTTTTTTAACCGATTTAGTGAAAGCTCAAAAAAATGACCAAGATAAATCAGAATCTAATATAGAAAAGAAGCAAAAGAGTATTTATGTTACCGTTAAGGAAATTGAAAATATTGAAATTGAACTTCCAAGTGAGAACTTTGACTTATTGATATCGCAATACAATCAGTACTATACCATGTATGCCGCCTCGTATAAGAATTTTATGGCATCTAAAAACAACTTGGAAAATCATAAACTGGAATTGTCAAAATTTTTCAAGAAAGAATTTGATTGGAACAAATAAATGATTTTAATGTTTTAAAAGTAAAACATGTGTGGATTATATAACTTACTGGATGAAGCTATGTCTCAGGAACTAGGGGTGGACGTAAAAACTTATATAGAAGTAATTGATAAGAAATGTACAGAAGAAGAAGCAACATTTATCATTAATACTATCATGGACGAAGATGCAGCTACTATAGAAAATGCAAAAGCACTTTTTCATAGTAAGTTATAAAATATGTCCGCACATGAAATATGGAATAATAGGTTCGCGAAACTTTACAGATAAAGAGTTTTTTATTTATAAAGTAAATGAAGTAATTGCTCTAGAAGGGATGCCTACTGTAGTAATTTCAGGCGGTGCTATTGGAGCGGATGCATTTGCAGAAGAATTGGCAATAGAAAATAAAATTGAATTTCAAGTTTTTAAACCCCAACATAAAGACTTCCCGAAAAGTATAAGGAGACTTGCTGCTCCGCATGCTCGAAACACATTAATTGCAGAGCATTCCGATGTTATTATAGCCTTTTGGGATGGTCAATCTACAGGCACAAAAGACACTATTGATAAAGCTCTTGCATTGTTGAAAAAAGTGTATATCTTTGAAATTAATACAATTAACCTATAAAAAATGAATCTAAATATATACAGCTAGCTTTGCTTAACTAAATGGCAAAAAACTGTTCATATAAACAAGATAGGCATCATATAAATAAACACACAATCATGATAAAATCGATAAATGGGATTGAATGCACCTTCGTAAATTTTGATATTAACCATGCTAATTACATCATGGGAGGAAATTTAGAGAGTCCTTGTAAAATAATGGTTGGCAGCTACACTTTAAATTTTAAAAGTCTCTATTTATTTGTAGATAATGAGAGAATATATGGTGGAGAATTAAATGAAGAACACACCTTGAGCATTGGGAAAATTGAATTTCCAGTTACTGAGGTCTATTTTTATTATGATAGTGATGATGTTGATAGCATAACTCTAGCAGTAGATGTTGAAGTAACAATAGGAGACTTTACACTCATTCTTACAACCAAGCTTGGTTATGATGTAACTTTCCATCCCAATGGAGACATAATGAGTTGTTTCTTAAAAGAATCAACATGTCTCGAAATATATGGATATACTATTCATTGCCAATCAATTGGGTTTGGCGAAGGTGCAAAAGTTTCAGGTGTAGTTCCTTTTTATGATGCGGAACTAAATGTAAATGGTAATTCATACATTTTTGAAGGTGGACATGGTGACCCAACCAATTGTATTTACACTATAAGTTTTAACCAAAATGGACAAATAGATAAAGGTACATTAACTGACGGAAGATATATCAGTTTTTAGAGACATGTGTATGCCTAACAGCTTGTAAGCAACATTGACTTGCCGCAGCCGTAACACAAGGCAACATCGCCTAAAAGCTAAACGTTTTTAGGCAAGTTAAGCAGACACTCTGATCAATTTAAGCTGACCACCTAAAGTGATGGATAAAAAAGTTGAGGAAGATAACAACTCTAAAAACCAAGAGTAATCCGAAATGCTTTAAGGGTAGGAATTATAAGATATAAATAAGAAAATTATGGGAGGTTGGAAAGATTTCAAAGGGTTGTCAGAATTACCTGAAGTTAAAGAAATTATTGAAGCACTAATAGATAGAAAATATATTTTAGCTGGGTGTGATGATTCGGGTTTAAAAATGCAAAAATGGCTTACAGAGGTCTATTTAATTCCTGAGACAGATAGATTACGTGTAATAATTACCGATGATGGTGCCGGGGATTCAGAAACATATGAAACATTAAAAATAGCCGAAAAAATATTTTTAAAATATGGATATATAAATGGTGAAGATATTCTTGATGGAAAGGGTGGTTATATAGAATCGAATGATGAAATGTATGAATATTTTTGAATTAATTTATAACAAACTTAAAAGAAGAGTTTATTTTTAAAAATCATTCATCAATTAATAATTAACATATAATTGTTTTAAAAATCGATATGGAAATCTTTTTAAGTCATAACGATTATGATAATCATCAAAAAGAGCAATTAAAATCCTTCATAGAATCTTTAAATGATAATTCTATTGTAAAAGATAGAAATTTCTTTCAAAACAAATGAAAATAACAGATCGAATACTACAATATATTGATAAGTCATTGCTTGATGATTCTGATATACTAAAGTATGTTAAATAAAATAAAACTAAAATAGTTTGTAAGAATAAAAATAAGTTGTATCTTTGTCAAAGAAAATAAGTGAGGTTTTATACTTAAACACTATAAAAAATAAGTATTCGGGAATGTTTCGATATTCTTGTCTTAGTTGAAAATCTCTTGTTACGGCATGAGATACGTCGAAAGATGGTGACTTTGAGTTCACGGTATACAGCTTAACCGAGTTGTTCTAACCAATGATAGATATGCAGTTAGAATTAAAAATGGGGCGATGCTCCATTTTTATTACTTATTAAAAATATAAAAAAAAACTAAAATAATTTTGTATTATTAAAAATAAATGTATTTTTGTACCAGATTTATGTTTTTATGAAAACTTGTTACCTAGATTTTGATCGCACCATACTAGAATCAGTCTTTCCAAATACGGATATTCATTTTCTAAACGAAAACTGTATTGAGTTTGTAAAAAGGGTAAAAGAGTTAGGATATAAGCTAGTGCTTAATACTTATCGTGCCGATTTAAAGAATGGCTCGTTAGAACAGGCGCTTCATTCTGTCGAATCTTATATAGAGTTTGATGGAATTTTAGCAAATAAAATTCCTCCACAACCATTTGATTTGAATACTGATACCCTTTATATAGATGATGAGAGCAAAGGGATTCCTTTAAAATTATCAAATAAAGTTCTAGGTCTTAAAGTCGTTGACTTTTCAAGAATTATAGCCTTATTGGATCTTAAACATTCTGAAATTAATATAGGTGGTCAAATTTGGACTAACAAAAATTGGAACACGAGAATATTTAATAATTCAGAATCAATCCTCATTGCAAAATCAAGAGGGGATTGGTATGATGCAATAATAAAGCAACAACCTGCTATTTGTATATCTCCAGATTATCCCGATGAAGTATTGTACAACTGGTATGCTATTAACGACGAAAGAGGTATAGTTCCAGAAGGATATAGAATACCTAATTTTTCAGATGTGCATAAACTGATTGACTATTTAGGTGGACCAAAATATGCAGGAGTACAATTAAAAGCAACTGATTGGGAAGAATGTTCGTATATAGAAATTGACCAACTGGAAAGAATAAAAAAAATCGGCAATTTTACTGGTTTTAGTGCTGTGCCAATTGGGTTGAGAAGACGCGATGGCTGGTATCAAGGTAGGATGTTTGGCTCATTTTTTTGGGTTATTAATGACGATAGTCCTGCAAAACCTACTGTCTTTAAATTAATTGAAGGCATCGAGGCAGCAATTCTTGAAAATACCGAACAGTTTGAAAGCCATAGAGATTTTCCAATTACACAATATGCTTTTTCAATAAGACTAATTAAAAACACTTAACAATATGGAAAAAATACGACTAATTCACAAAGTTATCCTCAGATTTGATATATTACAATCACAATTTATTGAGCAATTTCCTAATAAAATATTTTATTATTATCCAAATAAAGAAGATTTGCCCAGATTTGCTTTAAAAAACAAATTCAATGAAAGAATTGTGATAGAAAAAGATTTAGGCTCAAATGTGTTATGGATGGACAAACTTTTTTTTGAAAAGATTAAGGGTTATTTTAATTCACTTGGTTTAGGGCTTTATTTTGAGGATAATGAGTCTTTTCTAAACTTTTTTCAAAACTACTTCTTACAATTTAATGAAAGTATTGGAAAAGAAGGATTTAATCCTTCTTCGTTTGGTGCTGGGATGCAACTAAAAATTGCGGATGAGAATACGCGTTTGTTTTGGGATAGTCTTATGGAGTAGTAATATTTATAAAATGAAAAATTTAGTAATCCATCCTCATGATGAATCCACCCATTTTTTACGACCAATTTATAACTCATTACCCAATACAACAATAGTAAGGGATTGTATTTCAAAAAAAGCGTTAATTGAAATGTTGAAGTCTCATGATAGTATATTTTTATTAGGCCATGGGTCATCAAACGGGTTGTTTAAGCCCAATACCTTATAATTTTTAGTAGATGCTACATTTTCAAAAGTTCTTAAGGATAAAGTTGGGTTTTATATTTTTTGCCATGCAGACCAATACGTAAAAAAAAATCATCTGAATAATTGTTTTTACAGCGGTATGTTTATCTCTGATATATGGGAACTACCTGAATACGATGAGGCTATTCCTCCAGAAGACTATGATGGTTACACACAAATGATTGAGGAATCCAATAATAAATTTGCTTTCCAATTGGGAAAATTGATAATCGAAAAAGAATTTAATCTTGAGTCTATTTATAAAGGAATAAAAGACCAATATGGTAACTATGCTAAAAAGAATAATATTGCAGCCTTTAACTGTGATAGGCTTTTTTACAATCCAAAAATATAAATTATGAGCTATAGAAAATTATACCACAATATCATTAACAGATTAACTTCAGTAGAAACAGATTTCATAGATGCTGTTTTTAGAGAAGAACTAAAAGCGATTCGAAAACGAGATATTGACGGTGCTGAAAATCGTCCTTATTTCTATGTAAATAGAAATTTTTTAAACTTACATACTCCTCAATTAGATTCTTTAAATTGGATTGAAGACGAGTTTGCGTTGCAAAGCCCATTAAACTGTTTAAACTATATCATAGATCATATTAGTCCTTTAAACCAAGATAAAAAAATAGCGTTAGGTTTTATAAGTAGTTGTTTTCATCCTAGTTGTTCTGAAGCTGCATTAATTTCAAGAAAGATCGATAAAATACTAAGGTCAAATCCTCAAATGTATGAAGCAAAGATTCTAGGATTAATGATTGAAACTAACTTTGGCGGGCAAACTACTAGAGGGTTAAAGTATTTTGAAAAGTACGATACTAATTTTATAAAAGAATTAAAAAGATTGTTTCGAGATTATTTCAATAGAGTACTTTCAACTGAAGAGCTTGTTATAATCAATAAAGCGCTTCTTCGAGCAATACAGTCTAAAATAAAAAGTGTACAGAGAATTAATTCAATTGAAGCCCAAGAATATATAGCTGCATTGGAAGACTTAAAACAAGAAATCAATCAAACATTAAATTAAACAACCGAAAATGGAAGAATTTTTAAATCAATTTGCAAATGCAATACAGCAATTAAACGCAGAAGTTTCAGGATATGAATCCACAACTGGAAATAATTATCTACCAGGAATTGGTCCATATACCGAAGATGGAATTGTAGACTTGACGATAGAACATATGGCTACTAATGCTAATTTGGAAGATTATCATACTAGACCAAATATGCAAAAGAAAAGAGAGTTAGGACTTGAAAATTATTTGGGTTTGAATGGAAATAAGGCCACCCCAGATTTAGTTTGTCAGAATAATATTATAGAATTTAAAATATGTCGTCCATTAAGAGATAATGGAGAAAGAGAAGATACCTGGTTTAAAAAGGTATTCGAACCCAACCCAGCTTCTTATTCAACCTTTTTAGATGTATATAAATTATGTCGTTTCAGAGATGAATATGATTTAGATAACAATTGGAATGGATGGGTTATAGTTATTGGTTTTGAAAGACAAAATGAAACGGAATATCAACTTGATGCTTTTTTTCCAAATCTATTTAAGTATATATCAGAAACTATGGTGAGTCAACCCTATCAAGAGTTTATTTCTCTAACTAGAGATTTAGGAAATCGTCACCCTTTCCATCAAATTTTAAAACTTTATGCCTTTCGATATTAACTGAACCTAAAAAAAACTAATAGCACCATGACAAAACACACACCTATTACAAACAATTTTGTAGAGTTTATACAATTCTACGGGACCTATTATAAAAAGAAAATTAATGAATTTGAAACTACCATTGAAGAAGTAATGGGCTTCGTTGAGTATAAAAAAGATCCATTATTTGAAGACGAAGAAGATGACTTTGATGATTATGAGTTTATACCTATTGAAGCTTCTATAAAAATACATCAAAAAAATAACTTGCTTAACGAAATGACTATTCGAGATAAATATGATGAATGTGAAACAGGTCTTTTAGCAAGGATGAAATTTGATTTAAGTAAATTACTACCGTTAGTGACTGATAAAGAATCTCGATTTAAAGTAAATCAATTATTTGACCAAGCGTTTTGGAAGGAGTCCAATTCTATAATGGAATTGTTTTCTTTGGATGAACTTTATTTGAGTTCTGAATCATCCTATACTCCAAAGTCGCTAAAATATTTAGATGTTTTTTACCATTTTCGATTTAGTGAAGAAAACAACACTTCTTATAATAGTTTTTATTTAGATTTTCCTGTTCAACCCGAAGAAAAAAAACTTACTATTTATGAATGGATAAATAAAAAAGGGTTGTTGTTATCTCCTATCTTATCTAAAATTATTGATACCGTAATTTCAGAGTCAAAATAAGATTAAGTTTTTTTATTCAATATTAGACTATGATTACCACATTTCAAATAATACTAAGTATTTCAATATTTTGGAACTATTGGTTACTCTATATGATTTCATTAGGACTCTTATATGTTATTGGATTAGTGATTGAAGATAATAAAAAAAATTACCAGAGTGTAAAGAATTATAGAACAAAGAAGAATCAAAAATTAAATGTGAACAAATCTAAATTTGTTAACCTAGTAATTGATTGGTGTAAACAAAATTTGGAGCATCCTAGGTACCATAAATATTATCCAATAGTAGAAGTGAAATATTATAAAACAAAAAAAGTATCAGGAGATTATTCCTCGTCCAAAAAGATTATAAGAATTTTTGTAAATAACCATCAAACTATTAGTGAATTGGTAGATACATGTATTCATGAGTACATCCACTATCTACAGATGCCATTTCAAAGTAATCAGGTCGAATATGATAAATTAAATAAAACTAATGCATATTATAACAATCCCTATGAAGTTGAAGCGAGGGAAAAAGCAGCTTTCCATACTCCTCAATGTATAAAAGAACTTAAACGATTGGGGTATATTTCGTGAGTAATATAAACGAAATTTCTTCCTTTTTTTCAATAATCTTATTGCAGGTATAACTAATTATCACTTTGCCACTTTTTGACAACACAACAACATAGTATTGCAATTGATTTACAATACTATGATTATAAAACCAATAATAGAAGAAAGAATAAATTTAGCAGACACAAGTCATCTTTGTGCTTCTATTATAGCTGAATACAAAAAAGCACAACAAATAGAAACTGACGATTTTGAATGGGTTCATTTGATATATGGGATACAAGGTAATAAGCCAGTACTATTTTATATCCGATTTATAAACGGTAGCACAGCGTTACCTAATTATGACCTTTCAAGTTATCAAGCACAAATCAATAAGAGTTCTTTCAATCAGTTATTGTATTTGTTAAGTTATTATGGTTTCTTTAAAGAGGATGAAGATAACTTGTCTCTTTTAAAAGTTCACAATACTTCAAATAAATTAGGATACTATTTCGAAAATACCTTCGGCAAACTATTGTACCATTATCAGTTGGAACAGTTGTATTGTTCGTCAACCCAATGCAATATTGAAGAAGCAGTTAATTTTAGAAAAGCCATCAACCTCAAAAGTCATAGGGCTCTTGAAAAAGCCAAAACGATTGTATTACCAACAGGTGAGAGTTTGTTTGAAGTTATCACCCAATACCGACATCGAGATTTTACCTTATACCCAAAAATAAAAGAAGCGATAGCATTGTATAATTATTTAAACCCATAACTATGATAACTATTGAAGAAGCTAGAACCGAACATGTTCAACCCATTGTAAAACTCTGGAAAGCGTTGATGGACATCCATAAAGAAATGGATGCGGAATTTTTTAAAGACACTGATTTTTGGGTTGAAGAATATGAAACCACTATTTCTGAAACCATTGAATTAGCTTTTTCAGATAGGAAGGTTTTTGTCGCGTTAGAAAACGAAGTTGTAGTTGGGTATGCAACAATTTATATAGAAAGATTTGCTATGGTATTGTATAATTCTGACCCCTTGTTTGTTATTGGCGATATGATGATTGAAGAACAGTTTAGAAAACAAGGTATTGGTGAATTATTTATAGCGGAAGCCAAAAAAATGGCAAAGGAATTTAGTGTAAAAAAGCTTATGCTTCATGTATTTGCTAAAAACCAAATTGCCTATCAGTATTTTAAACAACATGGGTTTGAGGATATGATGTGTCAGATGATGATGCAAGTAGAATAAAAATCTTATATTTACAGAATTAAATAAAAAATAATTTATGGAAATACCAAATATTAATTTCAACTATTGGTCAAACAGATGGCATGAAAATATAGGAAATTCTAGAGCGCTGAATGTTAATTATACAGATTTTACAGGCACTCTGAATGAATTAGTAGCAGAAATACTTAGAATAGTAAATCTAGAAATATTAACAGACGAAGACATCTTAAATGCAATAGATTTAATTAATCAATGGGGTGGGAGTGAATCTCGATGGTTTTATATTGCCAAAACAAGAACATTAAGAAATGGAAATATAGAAATTAGAATTCCGAGAGAATTAATTGAGCTTCCAGAAAATCTAGCTATTTATAGAGATGGTATTAATTTGGCTTCACAAAACAATTCAAATTCAGTAAATTATTTTTTACAAATATTTGGAATTGGACCTTCATATATTGGAAAGCATGCATATTTTTGGAGTAATTGCAATTTACCAATAGTTGATGCTAAAATTGCTGGTTGTTTTGGATATAGAGATGCCAAAATACTTCTTTATAACCATAATTATGATATCGTCTTGAATCACATGAATTTTATTAAAAATAATAATAATTTAATAGACGTTGTCACTGTAGAAAAAGCATTATTTGCTTTTCATAAAAATTATTTTGAAAATAGCAACAAAAAGTTTGTAAGTAATATTGAAGATTTTACAGATTGCAAGTATGCAATTCATATTGCAAAATTATTAGGAATACAAATACCTGAAAATGTTCTAAATAAATGTTTAAAAAGTTAAAATATAATAACTTATTCTTTAAACCCACCAACCCTATCCACCAAATAAACCTCTAGTTCTCTATTGTTTAGCATCCAGTTTTGAATGGATTCATTCATCAGTGTAGCACTTTTATCATCGTCTTCTTTAGTATTAACCCTATCAGGATTTTCAGTGGCTGGAATAAGTATATAAGCAATAGAATTTATGTGGTATGAGTTTAATCTATCCAAACTTCTAGTAATGCAATCTTTAATAGTATCAAATCCTAAATAGGCTTTTTGGTCTGTGGGATTGCTAAAAATGTATAAGTATTTTAGCTTTTCATATACGGCATCTTTAATTTCAAAAACAGTATCGTGTGTCAATAACCATGGTTTTTCGGGTAGTTCACTTAAACTATCCAAAGAGATTAGATTTTCTTTTTTGTTTGGTATTTCTAACCAAACATCATGTCTTGAGTTGAATCCTGTTCTCATAAATACGGCTATTGCCTCTGCATGTTGTGGCGCAAAATCCATCAGCATTCCTTTAATGTTTTGAATGGGCATAGTAAGTTGTTTTAAAATTTCAGCAAATATTATAAAATCACTTTGCCATTTATTGGCGAGCTGTAATTCTAAGTTTGCCACTTCTTATTCACACCAACTTAAATCCAACTTCTTATGCAAACTACCACCTTCAATCCGACTCAAAACATCACTTGCTTTGACCTTGAAAACACCACTTGGGAAAATTTATTTCATCACGCTCTTCACACTGGCCTTTGTTCAATGCAAATCGAATTATTGAAAGACCAATTTGAAAATTCTCAAATGAAAAAGAATGCACTTGAAGAAGTTTTCATAAAAAGAGTTTATGCTGATGGGGATTGCATTTTTTTGGGAACAACAATAAACCATCCTTCAGAAGTTGCTCCTTTTATCGATTTTCATTTAGACATGATTCAGCCTATAAACTATCCTCCAACATTTGAAAAAGACATCCTAGAAACCATTACCATTCAATCGAGTTTCAATTTCAATGAAGCTACTTTTAATGCTTTAGAAAAGGAAAACAAAAATTGCAACCCTAGATTGTTCTTTGACTTTCAACAAGATTTCATCAATCTTGACCTCTCACAGTTATCGATCTCTCTTTTTGACATGGAACACAAAATGAATATAGCCTTGTCTTTTTGTGATGAATTAAAACCTACCATTATTAATTCATTAGAACTGCATCAGCTTTACTTTAAAAACAGAGTCCCTGTAGCTTTTGGGTTTAAACAAAACAAATCTTCTAAGCTTTATATCGCTTGGTCTACAGTGTTTATACAATCTATATTAGACATTCCGCCCATTAATGCCAATTGTATTGACAAAGAAGCAACCTTGAATATCATTTTAGATAAAATTAACACCAATGGCATAGCGCATTTAACCGATGTTCAAAAGGAATTTTTGAATGCTTTATAGTTGTTTGCCTCAATCTCATATTATTTAACTTTTCTAATCTATTTATGAAAAAAATAATTTCATTCCTATTGCTGTGTACCACTTTCCTGTTTGCTCAGTCTAAGTCTATTTTTAACGAGCATTATTATGATCATTGGGAAACCCTTAATCCAAAACAATCACTTATGGAAATTATAATCTATAAAAATAAGCAAACCACACGAGTGGTTGAACTAGATTTTAATACAAAATGTGATGCTTTGAGTACCGCCATTTTGTTTCCTACTGTTTATATTCATAAAATGAAAAATGGAACAATGGCTGTAGAAACTATCAATACCACTACCATGGAACTTCAAGATAGCAACTATGTTTTAACAAAAGACGACCATTTACTTCGAGTACTAAAAAACGATACCCTAGTTTTTAAGAGGCGGTATTAGGAAATAAAGTATTTTGCCATTTTTTGGCTAACTCCAAATTGTACATTTGCCACATAATCTTTAAATCAATTAGTATGGTTTCTACTTATTCTTCTGCTGTTTCTTCGGTTATTTGTATTGATTTATTAAATCTTTCACCAATTGAATTTAAAAATTTATGCATTACTTCTAGTGTTGTTAATCGATTTGAGCCTTATCTAAGTGTTTTGTATAAAAAATTACATGATGATGTAAATGACGAAGAAAATTCACATTTAATCTATATTGATAATGATTTTTTAATTGGTTCTAAAAGACACCAGCAATCCCATGAAAAATTTCAATTAGGAGGATTTGAAAATTTACAAGAAAATTATACTCCAATTATTGATAATTCTCTCTTTGCTGTTATTGAAAAGGAGCTTTACAAAAATAAGTCACTCAAATTGGATGCTGATTTATTTGATTTGAATCATCAAGCTATATTAAATAAAGAAAACAAAAGGTTGTTTTCTTTTTCGCTTGTTAATGCTTTCTTGAAAGTCACAGGACCATTGGCAATATCACCAACTACTATTGCTAATCGTTATCATACTCCTATTTACTTTTTTGATACCCTAGAAAATAAAGATACTTTAGTTTTGCAAACCATCTATTATAAAGATTTATTACCCATCGTTTTTGTTTTTATTAATGATGATGGTCAAGAATTTTTAGGATGGAACGAACGCTATCTTGTTTTTTTAGATAGGGTGAAACCAATCAATGAACGCTTGATAGATGCCGAAGATATACTCAACTCTATTCTGGACAAAATCTATTTGAAAGGTTTAGAAACATTGAAACAGGAGGAACTTTCTTTTTTAGACCAATATTCTAAACTATAGTTTTAATTTTTAATTCCAAAATTATGTATCTCGTTATTTTAATCTTAGTGCTGTTAAACTTTTTTTCTACACTAGGTTGGTTGAGTTTATTAACTAATTTAGTCCATCACAAAATTAATTTTGAACGCTATTTTGTTTTTAAAAGTGTTATAATGGATTTTGTTTTTTTGTTAGTTCCCATGTATTATCCCTCAATAATGGGAGGTTGGATTTTATTTACATTATTTTATCTTGTTGTAGGGTTTTTAATTACCGCCCATGAAGGTAAAAAAGTAAAAAAGGATTTGAATATCAAATGATTTTAAAGTGTTTATGATTTTAGTACAACCTTTACCTTTCAATTGATTTAATTGTATTCTCATCGATTAACTTTTTTGCCACACGAACCAATACCGAAAAAGGCAACG
Source organism: Flavobacterium aciduliphilum (assembly GCF_003268855.1). Classification (GTDB taxonomy): domain Bacteria; phylum Bacteroidota; class Bacteroidia; order Flavobacteriales; family Flavobacteriaceae; genus Flavobacterium; species Flavobacterium aciduliphilum. Next base: position 109,284 of record NZ_QLSZ01000003.1, on the reverse strand, counting down.
CGAGTAAGAGCGCAAAAGCGATGATGTTTGCTACCGTAGCATAGTAATAGGGTTCGTTAAAAACAAAAATATATAATTCAATAAAAATGAGTAGGAGTAGTCCAACAATAAAACCAATCCCATAGTAAGTTAATGCTTTGAGTAGTACTTTTACATATATGTTTTGCGTTTTTGGCAACTTAGTGATGGTGTTTCCTATCCATAATAGCGTTCCAAAGGGCAAACCTGCAGTCAAGGGTGTCTTTATAAGGAGTTCTAAAGCTGGATAGGCATAAAAGGTATCAAACAGGAGCCCATAAATATGAATAAACCCCATTACAATGAGCGCACCTACGACACCCAATAGATAGTATTCTAGTATTGTTTTTAAATGGTTCATTTTTTTAATTGAATTATTACTCAAGCGGTAGGGTTAAGTCTATTTGTATCTTTCCTTTTAGTCGGTGCTTGATAGTGGAGCTAAATTCAAACGTCACATTAGAAACCAGAAAATCTCCTACTTTAGTAAAACTGATACTTTTATTATCCCCTTCAAAATACACCGCTACGCCCACCACAACATCATGAAATAGATGGTCGGTTATGGTGATTTCTTGATTAATTAAATCACTTGGTTTTAGGTCAATTCTTTGTAAATCTTCTTCAGGATATTCTGGTATGATAATGGTTCTTGATTCATAAAGTCTGTTGGAATTTAAGACATAAAGCGCCAATTCGTTGGAATCGTCTTGTTCTCTGTAAACCACAAAATAGGCTTCTTTTTCCTCTTGGTGTCGTTTGTAGGTTTTGAATCGTACAATTTGTCCTAGTTTAAAAGGTGCTATCATTTTTAATTCTCGTTTATAATTCTAATTAATGTTGGTGCATTATGTTGCAATGCTACTCTGAAAAAATTAAAGAATGTGCCTTCTGCCAATTTTTCAATGATATCAATTTGCTTTACGTTCTTTGGTAAGGCTGGAAAAATCAAAGAGAAATGATGTACCTGACCTTTACTTTTGAAGTAATATTTTGCAGGAGCTATTGGAATATTGATGGTGCTAACCATTTTATAACGCACTTCTGAACCTATAGGTCTAATAAAGCAACCCGCATCAATTTGAATCCAACCACCATTGATGTATTGCTTTGGTGCTATGTATACAAAGTCAATTCTGGTGAAGTCATCCTCTAAACTAATTTTTTCAATACCCAAATGTTCGTTTGGAGTGTATTGTGAAATAGGGTTTTCGAATACATACGATTCGGGTTTTGTTAACACTTCTTCGAGTGTTTCGTTTTTAAAATTTGTTTTCATTATTTTCTATTTTACTTTTATGAGACAAAATTAGTAGGGCACTCCGTACTATAAATAAGGAGTGAAAAAAAATAAAAAAAATGCCTCAAATTCATGAGGCACTGATTTTGAAAAGTTTAATCTTGAAGATGAAGTACTTCTTTTACTTCTTCATAATTATTCCAATTGGTGTTTGGGTGTGCCCTTTTGTTAGAGGGAGAAATGACAACATATCTTAAAGTAATTGCTCCTGGATTTGCAATTGCTGTTGCATTAGTACTCTGCATTAAAAAAGATATAGTTCCAACACCATAACTGAAAGAAAGGTTTTGATTTATATTTGTATCTGGTAAAGGAGACCATTGAGTTGCTCCATTCACCGTATACATTCTGAATACTGATACAATCCCTTTGTCTACAATATTCTGAGTTATAGAAGTAGCCCCAGTTAAGTTGGCAGTCCAAAAAACACCTCCACCTCCTGATGTCCAGTTACTTGATGTTGTTGTAAACGAATTTGTTCCAATTACATTAGCATTACCATTGGTTCCGTTAGTCCCATTAGCTCCAGCAGGTCCAGCAGGTCCCGTAGCCCCATCTTTGGAGCAACTCATCGTGATTAATGCAATAAGCATTACAATACTTGTTTTAAACAATGTTTTTTTCATAATATATAATCATTTAATTTTCCTACTCTTCTGGCTTTTCGGTTCGGCCTCGTTGATTATAGTGGTTTCTGAACTCCACTTTTTATTTTGAATTACTTAATTTAAATTCCCAGTCATCATAATAGATGTATGATTGTATTTGGTAATCATACTTAATAGGGGCATTCATTTCTTTTTTCATAAAAGAAATATAGTTGTACACACTTCTTTCGGTAATACCCAATTTGGAAGCCAATTGTTTAGGGCTTCCTGTCATCTCATTGATTATGAGGTGGTCTAATCTTATTATTATTCGTACATCCATTTTTGCAATTATATAACTTGAAACTGAAACTGAATTTCAGTAGTATAGGTTTACTTTGTTGTTAATTTTTGGTGCTCTTTTTCGGTTGATGTAATTCGTTAATTTTTAGAAAACATGAACGTATTGTTTTAAAATTATGAGGCAAAGATTTATAGTCAAACCGCAACTGTTGTACGGAGTGATTTTTTTATGTATTTTTATAAAAAATTTAACTATGGATGTCTCAAAATCAGCCTATAGCAGGTATCGGGTAATTGATAAAATGCTCAAAAACACTTTCAGACCTTATCCCACATTATTGGATATTCAAGAAGCTTGCGAACGAAGTCTAGACAAAACACCTTCACTAGATACTTTAGAAAAAGATATTAGAAACATGAAACAATCGGAGGTTTTTGAAGCTCCGATTGTCTATTGTAGAAAAAATCTAGGTTATTATTATTCCAATCCCAATTATTCCATCAATTCTATACCTTTGACGGATAATGACATTTCAAGTATCAAAGAAGCACTCGATTTGGTTAAAAATCTTGGGGGTGGTAATAGAATTAATGAGCGTTTTAGTGATGCCATTCAAAAGATTTTGGCGACCTACAAAGAAGAGTTTCCTGATAGTGATACCAAACGAAAAATAATTCAGACTGATTATGTTGAGGGAGCCAAAGGATATGAAAACTTTAATATACTATTTAATGCGTGCAAAAATCAAAATCCGATTTCATTTGTGCATTATTCTTATACTAAAAGAGAATTTAAATCTGTTATTGTGCATCCCATTCGTTTGAAAGAATTTGAAAATCGCTGGTATCTTATTGGGTATTCCGAGCATCACCATTCGATTAGAACCTTTGGATTGGATCGAATGTATGAAGTGGTCCGATTGAGAAAAAAATATATAGAATCTGATTCTGATGAGATAGAACGTTATTGCACTGCTATTTATGGTGTTTATCCCATAGAAAATCAAGCGCAACAAATCATCACCTTTTTAACTTCTATTTCTATAACAAACTATTTTGAAGCTTATCCTATTCATCCAAGTCAAACTGCTGAAAAAAATGAATCGGGTTCGTGCTATTTTACCATTAATGTAGTGCCTAGTATGGAACTTGTCCGTATGTTTCGATCCTATGGTAGTAATCTTAAAGTTGTTTATCCATTATGGTTAAAAGAACAAATTAAATCGCTCTAAAAATGATAAAAAACAGCAAAAAGTTAGTGTTTCATCTTAATGTGTTTGGTCATGGAGATTCTAATCCCGTATTATTACGCATTCATTTATTCCCAGAATTTACTAAAATAGATTTTGGATACATCACGACGAACATGTACATCAACGGAGGTTGGATTAAAATTGCAGCCGATACTTTCATCGAAAATGTAGCGACCAAAGAACGGTACACCCTGATTAAAGCCGAGGGCATTACTATTGCGCCTGCCAAGCATAATTTTAAATCGAAAAAAGATTGGCAATACTTTTCGCTTTATTTTCCTCCCGTCAAGCAAAAGGACATGACCTTAAATATTATTGAAAAAGTGAAAGGGAATAAACACGATTTTAACTACTACAATATTGAATTAAAAATCACTGATGGAATAGAGGTAATTTAAAATCAATTAAATCTCAAAACTATGATAACGAGTGATATTACTATCGGTTTTTAATTTTTTCAATACTTTACCATTATATTTAAAACTATCTTGGAGTAGCAGTGTATTGTTGTTTTTAAAAAAGTTAAATTCTAGTAGTTCTTTTTTAAAATCGTTTATTAGTATTTCGCAAGAAGCAATTTTACCAAATTCGTAAGTTTCAATGTAAATGCCTTTGGAAAGAGTCGTTTCTTGTTCTGAAAATTTTACATCATAGATAGGGAAGAGGGTACTGTTTTTTAAATTAGCCACCCATATTTTTTCTTTTTTTCCGTTGTACCAAATTTCAATTTGATTCGAAGAATTTTCAGTAATACCGGATATTATTTCACCTTTTAAATCCAAAAAAGAAGTCATCTTCTCTAATCGCAGTTTTGGATAAAAGAAAGGATTTAACAACGCTTCATGAAGCGGTTGATTTATTCTAGAGGCAATGCTCTCATAATACTCAAACTCAATAGGCGTAAGTGCAACTTTCTTTAAAGTCCATAACTGGCCGAAGATATTGAGTTTTAGTTGCTGCATTTAATGAGTCCCTCTTATTTCTTGTACTAATAATAATCTAATATTTAGCGATGTTTTATTTCTAGGGGCTAATTGTAATGCAAAATTAATATCTTTTATTCCTAAATCATATTTTCCTATGGCATAATAAATACTAGCCCTTTCTTGGTAAGCGGCTAAAAAGTTAGGTTGTAATTTTATAGCTTTGCTATAATCCTCAATAGCTTTGTTCGGTTTTATAAGATAAGCATAACAAATCCCTCGATGATAATAAGAGTCCGCATAGCTGGAATCTAAAGCAATAGCGGTATTAAAATAACCAATAGCTTGCTTATACTGTAAGTTCTTTTCTGCCTCAAAAGCTTTTTGGAGCAAATCATTGGGTGTTTGCTTGTGGCAACTGAGGAGAAGTAGGGAAAATAGTAGAATGGGTTTCATAGTATATAAAATCTTTCCCCAAATCCGTTAAGGATTTGGGGAAAGATTTTTTTTATAATAAAGCGTTTGTTATAAATAAAGCATGAGGAACAGTTCCAGCACCACTGTAGCCACAACATATGTAACGTGGCACCTTAATTGTATGAATGCCATCAGCTCTTAATGGTAATGGCACCCCCCCCAAACTAGTGCCTGCAGGTATTAAATGATAAAAATAATTGTGAGGAAGTTCAAGAATAATATGAGGAGGCATAAGTCTCAAACTATTTTCTCTAATAGTAAAAATTAATGGAGCAGTAACTAGAGGAATGATATTTATTTGATGTGCTAGATGATATGATATCTTCGTTGGAGCTATTAGTACGCTATTTGTCCCATTCATAAAATCTACACATGTTAAACCTTCCTCAATAATTTCCGTTACTCTATTTGTAACTGAGTATAAATTGGCGGCATCATTAAAAAATGAATTTGTAATACCTGTATTGATTAATACCTCTCTAAGAGGCAGCATAAATCCTAAATGATGAACATTAGTGTTATAATCTATTGCAAATGGGAAAATATCAACTAACAAAACACCTCTTAAAGCTAAATCTAGAAGTTTGTTTATTTTGTCTGTAGGATGATGAAGTGGTGCCCAAGGAATAACTGGACCTAAACCATTATATGTAGCATCATATGCTGCTTTTAAGTATCCTTGTCCTTGTATCATGGTTATATCATAAAAATAATTTACACCAAATGATGGACAAGCTTCACCAATTAAAATATACTTTATGCATGGTATATTAACTAATATAGATGTCCCATCAGCATTAAAAAAAGGATGTGGATAATACCAACCACCAACGGGAATAAATGGTCTTATATTACGTGTATTAATTCCTCTAAATATATCAAGGTAATCCTCGAGCATATTTTCGCGAATAACATAGTCAGCGTAAGGAGGAGCTACTGCTATTTCAGTTATTGTAGAAAAAGAGCCCGCTCCAAGAGGATTGAGAGTCCATAAAGCGTTGTAATCAGCAAGATTAAGCATAATTTAATTTTTTATTAGTTATTTATTATTTGTATTTTTCTATCAATTTTTCTTCATTTACCTCGCAAAACTCTCTAAATCTTCCTAAGAGAAAGGCTAATTCTGGAGAGCGTTCTCTAGCGGTTTTTCTGCTTTCTGAATAAGTAAATAATTTTATTTTTATTTCTAAAATTAATTCGTTTTTCTCTTTGTTAATTTCAGAGATGACCTGTGTGCTATGAATAGGAGCTGCTTGGACATATGTTGCAGCCCAACCCAAAAACTTTATCTCAACAGTTTCAACAGTTTCAAAACTTTTATGGCACCATACACCTATCGTATTTTGAAAATACTTTTTTAAGTTTAGACTTTTTACAAATTCTTCTGTAAAATATATCGTTTCATTTGAGTTAGTTAATTTAGAAACTTTTAATTTAACAAATTGGTCGAGTCTATAATTTCTTATTTCTTCTGTTTTTTTATTAAAGCCGATCAAGTAATATAAGTTTTCATATAGTCTAATCTCGAGAGGTATAACTTCTTGCTTTGAATATTGAATCAAAGTTTCATCTAATTTATGGACACTAATGTAGTTAAATTCTATGCATTCATTTCTGCTGATGTGACCTAAGATAGATATTGACAATGCTATTATATCATTTTCTTTTCTTAATGGTGGTTTTGGAATAACAATAGCTTTTACACTTTTTTGTTCTTCTTTACTAATGTAAAAAGTATCTTCTAAACCGAGTAATACTTTTTTTACTGCAGGTATATTTTTATATGGATTTAGAATACCAATTAAAAATGGTAACGTCATCCTTTCTCCTTCATCTAACATATTAAATTCAGGAATTTCAGAGTCTTCAGAAAAAATATAAATGTTTGATGCTCTTTGATATTTTACTTTGAATACATGAGAATTATTATCAAAACTGATATCTTTATTTATATATTCAAAATTACCTTCTCGAATTGATTGTATGTCTAGTTGAATAGTTCTTTTATCAAATGATTCTTTTTCAAAGCCCCTCTTTGAAAAAGTACTATTCACATGACTAATTAATTGATCTAAACTAGCACCTACAATTAATTTTTTACATATTAATTGTATTCTTAATTGTCTATAACTTGCTTCTTTTATCATAGTGCAAATATAATTATTTTGTGCGCAATGGATTACGTACAACTCTATTATTTTTGCATCGAAATCAAAACACAATTGCCATGCTAAACATACAATCTACAACTTTACCATTCAATCAATCAAAGTTAAAGATCGAAACAAAAGTATTGAATTATTATAATTATGAATACTTCGGATCTGCGTTTTTAACCGATGATGATTCTAGTGAAGACGAGTTTGATGGAACCCCTTCAGTTTTGACTGACATCATTAATGATATGTCATTAGACTATTTCAACCTCGCAGTAATCCATGAAGAAAGCAAGCTAATAAGCTTAGTATTTGAAGATGAGAAAAGTGTTTACAGAGTATGCTTTCCCTCAGGATATCCAAACCTCCCTCCATTAATTTTTGCGAGTAATGACGTGGGTGTTTGTTGTCCTGTTGAGGCTGTTTTAGAATGGAGAAGGGATGGGTCGTTAGCAACGAGAACTGTTCAATACATTAATGGTATAATTAAAATCTTAAATGAACAAATGTGTGCCTAGGATATAAGATACTTTTATAACATTATCCTAAACTTAATAATCAAATTAAAGTAAGTAGCCAACAAATATTTTTAAACAAAAAATTCAATACCAATGATCAACATTCAATCCAAGCTTCTCATCTACGAATCAGAATTAAATTTTCTCGCTCAATGCATTTTGGACTTCCCTGAAATGGAAACGGGTTGCGACCTTTTTGGATTCTGGACGCACACAGGGCATGCCATAGTTCAATATATAATAGGTCCTGGAGAACGATGCAAACGTACTGAAACTACTTTTCATCAAGATGAAGAGTATCTAAAGGTTATAGGCGATGAGCTGCGTACTAAACATGGTTTACAGCATTTGGGGAATTTTCATTCGCACCACACCTTTACATTGAAAAAGCCCTCTCAACAAGATTCTACTACCGTTGTAAAAGCTATGAATACTTATCAACTGGATCGTTTTTTATTGATGATTGGTAACGTAGTGAACGACGATAGTACTACTATTAATGCATATCAATACAACAGAGGAAAAGAACATCTTTACGATCATTCAGGATTTGTTGTGTTGCCGGGTGCGTCGCCTATTCGAACCGCTTTTGATGCTACTTGTACTTCGTATTTGTATCAGCCGAAAACAGAACATGCTCGTGTCGTTAATTTGTTAGAAACTACGCTTGAAGACCAAGTCTATTCCAAACCTAATTATCCTGAAAACTACTGGTTACGAATCAAAGAAAATCGTAAGGTTTTAAATGGCATTATGCACAAATTAAACCAAGAATTTGGTTACCTCATAGCAAAACAAGAAGATAAGACAGACATAGTTTATTTATTGTTTGGTTCTAAAGAATTAGGTCCGTTTAAAGTTACTTTTCCTGTTGGCTTTCCTACAAGTGCTCCTTTAGTATACAAATTTGATTTTAATGCTATTAGATTTTGGATACTATTGGAATCCAACGAATGGAAATCTGATGGCTCCTTGGTTTTAAATACCTTTAACTATGTCCTTGAAATGGTAACTAAAGTGGTTGAATCTAATGAAGAATGTCATGAATGAGTCACGCCTTATTTTTGAAACCGCCATCTTGAAGCGGTATTTTGCTAATCGATTTCTTTTTTCAGAAGTTGATGGTGAAGAGGTGTTGTTGGTAGGAGTCAAATCGCAATCTGGTAAAATTTATCAAATCAAGATCGAACTCTCAGAAATGTATCCCATTGAGATGCCCAATGCTTTTATCGTCTACCCAAAAGGGTTGAAAAATTTTAAAGGAAAGCGATTGCCTGAGTTCTCTCACCAAATGCACATTCTGGAAAACAATTCAAAAGGGGTACAGATATGTCATTTTCTTCCCGGAAATTGGAACCCTAATCAAAGCTTATATAAGGTAATTCTAAAGATTAAGGTTTGGATAGAAGCATACGAAGGGCATTTAAAAAACGGCAAACCAATTAATGATTATTTACAATGTTAGGATTCTTAATTTTAATTATATACTATCTCTTTATGAACAAAAATGCTATTATTCCTGCTAGCAATACTGAAGTATTGCAATACTTAGACCAACTTAACAAAGGCAATCGTAAGCCTGCAACTCAATTGGTCTTTGACCCTTCCACTGGAGAATTTGTCGTAGCAAAAACTAGTGATAATTTGCCCCCAGATGCTACTACAATCAATTCTATTGCTCAAGATGGCTTTGCAAATAAAACGAAGTGATGAAAAATAAAGTATTTTTATACGAAGAACAATTATTGGAAGTACTAGCTTCTAATGTGGAACAAACTACTGGAGTTGCTTATGAATGGAGAGGGGAAAAGGTTTATCATGTTTATACCAAGGCTCCACAAGTGGCACCAGCGGGTTATCCTGCAGTGGCTTATATTAGAGTATTCGAAGATAAAAAAGCTTTTGAGGAAAGTAGAGAAGCCTTTTACAATTACTTGTTTGACCATTTTCCAAAAGATGGCACACATTTGTTGCTGATTTGCTTGTATCAAGGAACTGAAAAATTAGAACATAAGGCGCATCTATTTGATATTGACACCGTAGTAGATTGTGATATTCATTTTATTCCTAAGAAGAGTGAGCTATATTCAAGAAGCAAAGGCTTGTTAGAAACAGAATACATGGAACAGTGCAAGGTGTTAATTATTGGTCTAGGAAGCTTCGGTAGTACCATTGCTGTTGAATTAGCAAAGTCTGGTGTTGGTGAGTTTATACTGATGGATATGGATTTTATGGAGTTGCACAACATAGCCAGACACCAATGCGGAGTCAATGATTTAGGTAGGTATAAGACAAAAGCCGTTAGGGATTTGATTCTTCAAAAAAATCCTTTTGCAAAAATTGAAACCCATGAAGTTTCTGTGGTTAAGAAGTATCAATTACTTCATACGCTTATGGCTAAATCGGATTTGGTTATCTGTGCTACCGATAATAACACCAGTCGTTTTGCTGTAAATCAAGCAGCCATCAAGTTACAAAAAAAAGTGATTTTTGGAAGAGCCATAACTAGGGCAGAGGGTGGCGATGTTTTTGTATTGAGACCCGATGCTAAAACGTGTTATGCTTGTTTGATTAACGATGATGGTACCAATAAATACAGCCAAGAAGAAGAAATATCAACCACTAAACAATTAGAAGGTTTGGTGCCAGCGTATGTTTCACCAGAAGATAAGGACGTCTTAGTGCAAGTTGGACTTTCTTCTGATATTATGCCTATCTGCAATATGATCGTAAAACTATTTTTGATTGAATTGAACCGTTATACTCCAACGGCTATGCCTTATTTAGCAAAAGAGTTCACCTATAACTATTATTTCTGGGCTAATAGAAGAAGTAGGTACTATACTAATTATAGACCATTTAATGACGCGCAAGGTCTTCCTACTATTTTGAAGTGGTACGGAACCGACATACCTGCAAACGAAAACTGTACTTGTTGCAATTAATAACTTAAGAAAAATGAAAAACAACCTATATCAAAACGAATTAATTAGCAGTTTGTGTGCTGTTTATGAATATAAAGGAAAATACTTATTTGAAGATTTTGAATTGCAACTTGAGCTAAAAGAGGACATAGACCGCATCCGATTCTTTTTTGATGTGGATAGTACTACAGCGACTGTTATGGCAGTATTGTTGTGTGAACAAATTGCAGGAAATAAGTTTAATGTCAATCAAACGATGAAGTATCTTGGTTACAAAACGATCAATTATTTAGAGGTAAGTGCCCAACTAAATGAGCTTAAAAAGAAAGGTTGGCTAGTTCCTAATAAGAGCCAGTATGAAGTAGAATCCATGGACGATTATTATTTCTCTAAAGAAATAATGAATGCGATTTTATTGAATGATAAAAAGTTGTTAGAAACTATTGTTCCTGATAACATTATTAAAGCCATGTTTAGTATTATGAAATTTTTTAAAAATGCGATGGCAGATGCTGATAATGAATACTTGGTAGAAATAGTCTTGGACTATGTGACGCATTTTAGATGTTTTACCGTTATTGATTCTGTTTTTAAAAATGAGTTAATTACCAATCCTGAAAAAGCAGTTTTATTCTTTATTATGGCATATACAACTGCTGGAGTTGATGAGTTTGACTTGAATTATGACTTGGACAAATTTTGTGCAGACCCTTCCTTTTCGTATGTTTTTAAAAACAGAGTGCGTTCAGAAAAAAGTATTCTCTTCAAAGAAGAATTTTTAGTTTTTAACGAACCTTTTTTAGCTGATTTTTCGAAAGTGAGTTTAGGTGATCGATTGAGAGATGAACTTGAAATTATGGACTCGGAGGTTAAACCATTTAAGCCTAAATTGTCACAAGTTATTTTGCCAGATGTTATTATTGAGAAGAAGTTATTCTTCAACGAAGAAAATCAAAAGCAAATTGATGAAGTGTTTCAACTGACATCCGATGCGTATGATGCCGTAATGGCTCGATTTGAAGAACATGGTTTGCAGACAGGATTGACGCTATTGTTTCATGGAGCAGCTGGAACAGGTAAAACCGAATTGGTAAAGCAATTGGCTAAACAAAACAATAGGGTAATTTTAATAGTAGATATGAGTCAATTACACAATATGTTCGTGGGTCAATCACAACGAAACATCAAACAATTATTCACTGAGTATAAAAATGCAATGAAATATTACGAACGAACGCCAATACTATTGTTTAATGAAGCAGATGCTATTATTAGCAAAAGAGGCGTTGTAGAAAAATCTGTTGACCAGATGTATAATTCTGTTTTAAACCAGTTGCTGCAAGAACTCGAAGATTTTAAAGGTATCTTTATTGCTACCACTAATATGTTGATTAATATTGATACGGCCTTTGACAGAAGAATGTTATATAAACTTCATTTTGAGAAACCTAATAAGGAAACAAGATTAGCTATCTTAAAACAGAGTTTTATCGATGATGTTGATGAAGGTCTTCTAGTTAAAGCTAGTACAGACTATTCCTTAACCGGTGGACAAATTGACAATATTAAGAAACGATGTTTAACAGAAAAATTGTTGTTTGGAACCGCAACATCTGAACCAAGTAAATTTATTTCGTATATTGAGCAAGAAATAAATTTCAGAAAAAACAAAAGTGATAAAATTGGATTTGCATAAAACCAAACATTATGAATACAAATAGGGACTTATTAGACTTACTAAAAACAGATTTGCAAAAGCGTTACCGAATAACAAACCTAGCAAAACAGTCGAATATATTTGCTTGTGTGGAGCAACTTAAATTTTTTAAAAAAGAGCTGAAATACGATACCATTGTGATTATGAATTCAAGTTCTGAAAATGAAAACTTTTTTCAACACTATTCAAATACTAATAAGCTATTGGATGATGAAAATACTATAGCGCATATTAAGGTTTTGTCTAAACAAACACAATCTTTAAGAGAATCAAAATTGTTTGATTCTCTTAAAGAAAATGAAATGGAACAGTTTTTAACTACTCATTCCTATTATTCCATTGAATTGAATGATCCTTTTATTATCAGATATGAAATTGAATACAGCGGAAAGATAAAAAACGTCTATGTAATACACTATAATGCCCCAATTGTCTTTTTATTGTTGCAAGGGATTTTAGGATAGTTAAAATCACTGAACGCATCTCAACAATTCCTTCCAAAGAATTACCATTCCTTCGGTGTCTCTTTCGCAATAGACTAAAAGATTTTTTTTGAGTTCTGGAGTAAATTCGATAGTACCTTCTATCAAAGATAAAAAAGTGCCGCTAGCTAGTTCACCATCTGAAATTTCTAAATCTTTATAACTGAATTCGGGAGCAATGGCAGGTAAAACAGACTTAATAGAAGCTGATGCTTTCATTTCGGGTTTATAATACCAGCCATTTTTGAATACCACTAATAAATCCACAAAACGATGTATCAAATCATTTAGAAACGCTGCCTCTTCTGGATATGCTAGAGCTAATTTTTTTAAAACATTAATTTCAAATGTTGCATTGTAAGCCACAATACTTCCTGTAGTTCCAATGTCTGATTTTAATTGTTCAATTAGTTTCTTTCTTGGATCTTTTGTTATGTCACTTGTTATAAAATAGGAGGGCTCGGCTAAAAATTCTTTGTGTAATAAAAGAGCATTTTCCTCTTCTAAAATATGTAAGGAATATTGAAAAGGGATTTGTTGAAATGGACTTGAATTGTCAACTATTGGGATGGCTGGAAAGATGGTTTCGAAATCAAAGAAATAGAGTGGGTAGGTGCACCCCTCAATAAATGATGTAATTGAAGTACGATCTATATAAGAGCTACCATTTTTCAATCCTTCCACTTGAAGGTGTTGACGATGGGATAATTCAACGTTATCAGGAATATTTATTAATTCAAGTATTCCTTTATTATGTAATTCCCAATTTTTTCTTCTGGCACTTCCCAATTCAAAAACAGAATTCTGAGGAATATGTTGCCAACAATGTGCTTTGTAGTCACAATTAAAAGGTGAGGCGCATTGTTTTCCAATAGCAACTATAGGCTCTGTTTCTTTTGATAGTGCTTTAAATCTAGAAAGATTGTTTTCAACCCTTTCTTGATTTTCAATTACTTGGTGGGTGATATCGACTAAAGTAAACAGTTGTTCTACTTCAATGGCACCATTTTTAACATAACCATTATTAATATGCATCAAAAAAAATCGATCGGGTCTAAATCCTGATTGGGTCATAACCCAGTATTGCAAAGAAGCATCAAGAATATGATAGTCTTTTACCGAAGTACTACTTTTAACTTCAATAGCCCATCGCTCATTATCTTGATGATGCAAAATATCGAGAGCTGCCAACACTTCATCATGAAAAAAAGCAGCTTCATAAATGGTAGCTACACCTTCATTAATCCATGCTCTTGTTTGTTCAATCGATTTTGAGAAGTCATAATAACTTTTAGGACTTGCATCTTTTCCATTTGGAAAAACTTTTTGAGCTAGTTCGCCTACTAGATTTCCGGATTCAAAAAGTGCTTTTTGTTGTTCCGTGAGTGTTGGTTTTAAATCGCCTCTGAACATGTCAAAGTATAATTTTTTCTCACATTGCATTCCTGAAACAAAACGAGATTTAGATATTTTATGTTTGTATGTTGGCATTAGTAGTTTTTTATATTTGATTAATTAAGTTTACAATATCCTGTTTTTTACCAATAGCATTGTTAATCTCACTGACAATATATTCAATTAAGTCGCGTATTGTCTTGTTTTTATATTCACTAATAGATTTAGTTAAATATATAAAATGGCCTTTATCATATTCGCAAAAAGTAGTCGTTTCGTTAATTTGTAATTCAGTTTTATTTCTACCGTTTCCAGAAAGTAATGTGATAGGGTTTGCAAAATTATCATAAAACCATAATTTTTTTTCTACCAACTGCTTACAAATTGCAATATTTTTTTTAGATAAATTATCACTTTTATCACAACATAAAAAATATTTTAGAGTATTACCTTGTATTTGTAATCCCATTTTAAATTCATTCGTTAGTGTAATAAACACATCAGAAATACCTGTTGAACGAGTGAAGTCGGATGAAACAATAATGTTTTCTTTAGTTAGTCTATTTTTTAATATCATTGAAATTCTTTCATGAACATTTTTTAATAGCATATCATGAAGTCTTATTTCTCTAATTTTATCAAATTCTTGCGAATAAAAGTTATAAGGTTTATTTTCGAAATCATCTCCTAAATAGAACTCAAAAATAGAAATAATATTGATTAAAAAATCATGATATTTACTAATAATCCAATACAATTCCTTATTGTTTTTATTATTAGAATTTAATCTTTGTTGTAATTCAACTAAAATATTAATTATGTGTTTTTTATAAGTTATTACCTCCCAATTAACATTAATAAAAATTTCGCTAGGAATCAATAACTTTTTATAAGGTATTTGGTGATGAACAATAGTTTTGTTTTTTATTTTGTTGTTTAAAATATATCCATCAATTTTTTTGTCATATTCCTCTAATTGTTCTGGTTTAGGTATGCTTTTCATTTTGTTTTCAATGAAAATATAATTTCTAACCCCAGCTATATCATATTCAATAATTAAATCTATATTTAGTTCTTCTCGTTTCACTACTATTTTTTCAATAGGACCGATTATTTTTTGATTAGTAATTGACTCAATAAAGATTTTAGCAATTAATAAATCATGATCAATTTTTTGTTCCATAAGCCAAGCCAGCATATTGCTATGAAACAATTCCTTGGAAGAAAGTGACATTTGGAACAAAAAATTGGTTTTTAAATTAGTTATAATTTGATTCATTTTAGATATTCATTAAATAAGTAAAAATAGTATTTATTATAAAATATTCAGATTACCTTATTTTGTTAATAATAAAAAACATGTATCATAGATTTAGTATTCTCATGATACATGTTTAAAAATTTAATTCTTTAAATATTTTTTATTTCAATATTTCATATTGCGTATTAGATAAGGCAACTTGTCCCATGCTTGATATAAAACCTTGTTCTAAAAGTACTTTTTTAACATCATCCACATGAGGATATCCATGTGAATCTGGATATGGAACCGTAATTTGGTGACCTGCAGGCGCACTACCTACCTTTACTTTTAATTTTACAATTTTTGCTTTCATTTTTTTATTTTAAACATTATCAACTAAATCTTCAAATTGACTCTTTGTCCATTCGCCTTCTTCGTTATCTTCTATTCCTTTAACCTCATTAACAATTTTGCCAGTAATGGTTCCTACGTCTTTAAAGACTTTATAAGTTGCTGTTACAGTATTGTTTTTACCTTCTGTAAAAGTTATTTTTCAATTGCCTCTAGAGTAGGTATACTCGTAATTGAATTTTATCATTAAATTATCTTTTAAAAATTTACATATCAAATATATCTCTGTCTAAAAGCTCTTCACTTATTTTGATATAATCGTGAACATAATCATTAAATGTTTCTAAATCATCATTTTCTTCAGTATTAAATTCTTCTTTATCCATTCTTAAAATATATTTAATAATGTTGTCAACAGCTTCCATACCAAAATTTCCATCTCCTTTAAAAATTTCAATTTCATGTGCAGAGTCGCAGAAAACAGACCATAAGCAATTTGCTACATCTTCACTTTCAGGAGTAGGTCTTTGCATTGTGTAAGATTGAAGTGATATCCACAGACAAGTTGTTGCAGTATTCTTTAGTAAAGAGTAATTTAAAGCAGTATCTTCATAGTTTTCAATATTGATTTTTAAAAGATCTAATATTATTTCTACAAAGTTTTTTTTATCTTCATTACCAAAAGACCATTTATAGTCAGCTGCAGAATCCCAATAGCTGTCACTATTTTCATCTTTTTCAGGGTAAAAATTTAAATTAAATTTTTCTTTAGGGTTAAAATTAAAGTCTTTTTCTAAAAGCTGAAATCCTGAATACCAATCGCATAAATCATCATTTCCACTTTCATAATAACATTCTTCAGCTTTGTAATAAATAAGGTAAGAAAGCCAATAAAAAGAAGGGTTATTGTTTATAAAATCTGTAGCATTTTTAACAAATGAATCTCTTAATTTTTCATCTTGAAGTTGAAATAATCTTTCTACCTCTTCTTCAATTGTATCTTCAAAATCCCATCTTGATGATTGATTGATGTTAAAAACAAAATCGTTTGATTCTGTATTGTTTTTTTCTGTAAACCATCTACCTCTCATAGTGCCTGGTTCCAAACCATTTTTCCATTTGGCATCAAAACCATCTTCTGAAAAAGTGAAATGAATTAAACCTACTCTGTTCATTGAAACGCTATGAAAAGTAGCTTCTAATTCATTATCATGAAGTTTGCCAGTAATGGTTCCTTCGTCATTAAAGACTTTATAAGTTGCTGTTACAGTATTGTTTTTACCTTCTGTGAAAGTTATTTTTCCATTGCCTCTTGAGTAGGTATACTCGTAATTGAATTTTATCATTGATTAACATTTTTAAAAAGCTAATTAAATGATAAAAAATACATTAAAGTGGTTCAACTTAGTTCAACTTTTGGTAGGTCTATGAAACAACAATCCATTAGATTCAAAATAATGAAGTGTTTTTTTGAGTGGTTTTTCAAAAACACTATTGGGAATAGTTTCGAATTCTTTTTTAAAAATTGTTTTTAATTCAACGTGGTATTTTGAGATGATAGTAGTATAGCAAAAAACTTCACCAATAGTTTGAAAAACAATTTTTCTTGAAATTTCATCCAAATCAATATAGATAGTTCTACAATACTCTAAGAGTTCCTCAATATAATTTTTTATTTCCATTCTTGATTTGTTTATCAGGATGAGGTACCATAATTTGTATGCACGATATCTAATATTTGGAAATATAAAAATGTCATCTAAATCATCTGAAAGTACTGGTTTTTGAATGAATATTTTCTTGCCAATTTCTAAAGCTTCTTTATTATTGTTGGAAAGCACGTAATGCCTAAATAAAACAGATTGTGAAAAAACATAATCTTGTAGGTTTTCTTTCGAATTGTCAAAAGTATTATTACAATATAATTTAAAAGCCCAATCATAATTTTTGATTCTAAAACCGGGATCGAAAGCATCTTCTAAAACAAATTGTTTTACAAATTTGTTTTTGCTAAAATTAGAAAAAAATAACTCAGGTTTTTTAGTGAGTAATAAACTATCATAAACCTCTAAGGCTACTTTTGCTTTAAAAGAATAATCCATTTCTTCAATACTTTCAAAATAAGAAGTTAATGGCTTTGTAGCTTCATATTGTATGCAATGAAATAATAAGTTGTTAGTTATTTCTATTTTCTCTGGAGAAGGACGGTTAGGACTTTTCTTTTCAACTGTATCCACAAAGTTAGCCCAACAAGAATATTCTAAATACTGCGACAATACATCTAATGTATTTTGATAGGGTATAATCCCTTTATAATTGACAAATAATCGATATAAGGTAGAAACCGAAATACTACCATAATTTTTTTTCTGCAGCAGCGTGCTTAACTTTAAACAATCTGTTTTTCCTACAATAGGAAAGCCTAATTTTATGCTTATCTGACTTTTTAATTCAGATAGAGTAAAAGCGTTTAAAGTGTTTCTAGATTTGGTCATAAATAGATATAGTGCTTCAAATTTAATAAAATAGGTTTAATTACAATTGATATTGAATTACTTTTTACTTTTAGGCAATAAGTTAAGGTTCTTTTGTTTTAAAATTTAATTATCAGTATGGTGTTTTTATTTCATCCTGATAACTTTTTAAATTCATCAGTATAACTTTTATAAAAGATGTACGACACTTGAATAAATGATATACGACAATTACTTAAAAGATGTACGGTATTTGTATAAAAGTCGTACATCTTTTATTATATTTGTCCTTATCAAACGATTTTATGAACCTTAACAAGCCATTTTTATGTCAGTACGATTTAAAATGATCCCCAAGCAGAACAATTTAGTATCGCCACCTGAGGTAAAATATTACCCTTGTGCAGTAAGTAAAGGAGAGGTGCAATTGGATGATTTGGCCAGAATTATTGCAGGTCGATCTTCTATGAGTAGAGCCGATTGTTACGGTGTGATTATGGCTTTAAGCGATGTAATAGGAGAGGCGTTATCGAATGGGAATATAGTAAAAATTGATAGTTTGGGAACTTTCCAACTTATTTTGCAAGGAACTGCTGCCGATACTGAAGAAGCTTTGGGAAAATCGAATATTAAAGGAGCAAAAATTAGTTACAAACCTTCTAAAGATTTGAAAAGCAAAATCAATAGAATAACTTATAAAAGAATGCGATAAGCTTTGAAAAACGTATTACAAAAAAAACAGAATAAACTTGGAACTAATTTGTTTTATTCCAAAAATGAATCTTGGTGGCTTATTGGTTTTTCCATGCTATTGGCAAGCGGAATCATGATAGAACCCCAATTAATTTGTGCCTCTTTATTAAAAGGTCAACTTTCCGATATGTGGTTGTATTGGAGTGCCGCTATTGGGGCGGCTTTTAGTGTATCTTTTTTTGCTCATTTATGGAGAAAAGTTCCTGTAAAAACCGAAAATGAATTTTTATTTTTTAGATACTCAGGAAGAGGAGCCAAGATACTTCATAATTTTAGGAGTTTGTATTTAGGCTTGTTGGTCGTTCCATTTATTATCAGTTTTAGCCTGTTGGCTTTCAGTAAAATTTTCTGTTTTATTGTTGGAATAGAAATCAATTTGGCAATAGGACTATTGACATTTCTTATCATACTTCTAACATTCTTTAATAGTTTGAGGCAGCGTTTAAAATTAGATTTTGTTTTATTTATAGTTTTTATAGTCTTGTTTCTAATCATTATGATTAGTTTATTTCTTAACACTGGTGGATTATCCCATTTAGCAACTACAGTACAATCTTCTAAATCCAATTTCAATATCATTCCGTCTATAGGTTCTAAAACTTTTAATGCTTTTATTGTTTTTGTGTTGGTACAATGGTGGTCGGCTTCGATATTAGATTATCCCGATATGAATGGACAAAAATTGATGGCAGCCAATACCAGTAAAGACTTGCTGAAAAGCGTTTTTATTCCCTCTTTATCAATAGTACTTTTTAGGGTATTCTTGTTTACCTTACCTTTTATGGCTGTTTGTTATGGTTATGCTAGTGGTTCGGCAGATAGCGAATTGGCTTTTACTTCCTTATTTGTAAAAGTATTGCCTTCTTGGATGTTAGTTTTGGTCGTTGTAGTCTTTCTGATTCCTTTTCTATCGATGGTTCAAAACACACAAAATTGGGGTGGCTCCTTATTAGTTGAAAACTTTTATAAACACGCTATTAATCCAAATCTGAGTGCTGCTAAAGCAAAGAAGTTCGGAATAATAGCCATGATTTATATTATTATAATATCTGGAGGTATAGCCATCTATGCCGATTCGTTAGTAGGAATCACGAAGTATTTGTTTGCTATAACAGCAGGAGTAGGGCCAGTGTTTATGTTACGATGGTATTGGTGGCGCATCAATGCTTGGTCGCAGTTATCGGCTATGCTAGCGGCTTTAATTTATCCACCAGTTTTAGATTGGTTTTATGATAACAATAAAACATTGCATCAATTACTTATTAGTTTAGAACACAATTTTAACATCGATTATTATCCTATTAAACTTATCATTTTAACTATTGCGGTTTGCATTACATGGTTGTCGGTTACTTTTTTTACAGCTCCTACAGAAGCTAAAATTTTACAAACCTTTGCCACAACCATCAAACCGGGTGGTTTTTGGAAGCCATTTAGCAATAGCGGAAAAACTTTTTCTAAACTAAGACTTTTGGCTTGGTTACTTCAAACGGGTAATGGTTTTCTATTGTATTTTATCTTTTGGAATTTCTTAATCGGAAGCTATGTTCTATTTATTGTATTGCTACTGTTGTTTGTTTTGGGTTTCTTTGTTTCTTATAAGCTTATTCAGAAAGCGAATGCTAATTATGATTTGGAGTCGGAAAAATAGAAATAAAAATAAAGCTTACAGAGACATAAATGATTTAATTTTAATAATCGATTTAAAGAGTACGCGCATTATTTTTCCAAATTAATTTTATGCCAACACTTTTATA
Organism: Flavobacterium aciduliphilum; assembly: GCF_003268855.1. Lineage (GTDB taxonomy): Bacteria > Bacteroidota > Bacteroidia > Flavobacteriales > Flavobacteriaceae > Flavobacterium > Flavobacterium aciduliphilum. Next base: position 88,653 of record NZ_QLSZ01000003.1, on the reverse strand, counting down.
TCTAGCAAAGAAATCATTAAATAATTCATGATTAGAATCGAAATATTCAGAGGGCATATCTTGTTTAATAAGTAATTTATCTTCTTCTTTAGTTATCGTTGCATATTTTACGTTTTCTGTTAAAATAGTTTCAATTTCTTTAATTGAAGGATTTGTTGGCAACTCGAGTAATTTTTTTGTTATTCTATTTAAAGGCATAATATGTTCTTTATCAACAATTAACCTGTTTTTACCTTTCATGTTTAACAAGTCTTCTTCAGTATATTTTTCTAATAATTTTAAAACCCCTTCGCTAACATATTCTTTGAAAATTATCTTGCCCCAGGCTGCTCTATTTCCTTTTGTAATATATCCATATTTGTAACAGAACCATTGGTCAACAAAATGTCGAAGATGATTGATTGAATTAACATTATTTTTTCTTCTGTGTATAAGCTCTAACCTAATATGTTCTAATTCTATCTTATAACTTTCCATTTTTATTTTTTTTTGATTGTACAGTTTTTATGATATAACTCTTTTAAAATTAATGTCAAACCAAGTTATGTATAACAATAACTCAGTTTGACATTAATATTTAAATTCTAAAAAAGTATGTAATTTTTTAAATTATTGATTCATTTTGTAAAAAAAAGTACTTATATCGAAATAATTATTATTACTACTTTAAACAAGTATTGTTTAATAGTAACTTACATATGAAACTTTTTTATTAGTCACCCTTAATGTAAGTTTTTTAGATCTGTCAAGTTTTGAATAACAATCCCATCCATATCCATTTTGAAAATTTGTACGTCTTGTTATTTGCCAGACATTCATTGTCATAACTAATAAATCTTCAGGCATTCCAACCACCATCTGACCCTCTAAAGCAAGATCAACATATTTTTTACCATATTTAGAATATAAAATCTCTTTATTTTTATTATCGATTGATTTTTGTTTATTATTAGTCTGAAGATAGTCGTAATATTCTTTTAAAGTTTGTGAACAATACTTAGCATTAAAGTCTATTATATTAGTAACATCTTTTTGATAGTGATAATCTTGACGATCATAATCAACATTCATTAACAATAATGGATCAACAAAAACGAATTTAAAATCCAACGCATCTAGCCTTGTATCAAATTCTTTAGTTATTGATTTAGGTATAAAATTGTAATCATCATATGAATAACCATAATTACCCATTTTTTGTGGCATATATTTAAATATAATTTTCGTTTCATTTGTTTCTATACTTAATTTTGCACCGTGATTTATATTGTAATCCCTATCCTGAATATATTGATTAAATTCAAATCCAATAACACTACCTATTTCATTTTCTTTTTTAATTTTTAGGATGTAAGGTTTTTTCTCAATGTTTCCTAAATAAGATAAATCTTTAAATTTATTAGTAAAATAAGTCGTATTGAATTTAGTAAAATTACTTAAATCTTGCTTCATTAATTTTACTTCATTATTAATTCTAATATCTTGATCCTCTTGATCCCAATAGCGAAATGCAGAATTTTGTAGATTTTTAATTCCTGTTATCGAATCAATAATAATAGGATTTGATAGTAATTTATAAATATTTATGGATGATTTATATTTGAATTCAATTGGCTTATGCTTTTCAGTGGAATAAAAATCCTCAATGTTTAATTTGTTTTCTTTAGTATTTGATATTGCAGTAGTAACGAATTTTGCTTTTTGCTCGCTTCCTACAATATTAATATCATAAACAACATCATATAAATATATTTCGTTATCAGGAAATATATTAGAAAAATAACCCTTTAAATATTTTTTAGCATCCGTTTTAATATCTTCTAAATTGAGACTTTCATTGCCATTTATAACAAAGTCATAGTTTTTTTGCTTATTAGTAGCATTAAGGTCTGATTCGGTAAAAATTCCATACTCAATAAATGTTTCTCTTTTGGGCCTCCCGTCTGAATCTCTGAAATCACGAGTAATATTTAATTTACAAATGTAAAATACTTCATTGGACTTTTCGGTCACATATTTTGCAACAATTAAATCTGAAAACCTATATTCTTGGTAATAAAATTTATTATCGATTGATGTTTCTGAGTTTATAAATACTAAAAAAGGGGCATCTGTAAAATCAAACTGTAAATCAGTATAAACTGTTTCACTTTTGATAACTTGTTTAATCTCTTTGCCCGGTTTTGTTTTGGTATCAACCATTAAATATTTTGGGAAAGTAACTTTTAATTTCTCAATTTCAGAAACATTGAATTTTCTATATTCTTTAAATATAAGTTTTTCTTTTTCCGCAATAAATTCCTGATTTACAATTAAATAATTTTCTTTTTTTACAAAATAATCAGCAATAGCCTGATTTTCTTTTGATAAATTAGATTGCGAAAATATATTTTGATGTGATAATATAAATACTCCAATCAAAAAGATTTTAAATAATTTCATAATATTCATTTTTATTTAGTTTTAAAATAGGATTTTAATACTTTGTTTTTTTATTACTACTACTAATCTCTTTTAAACAAGATTTTTTTATCTTTAAAATCTATTTGTAATTCTTTTTTATCTTCTGATAATTCAGCTTTATACTTTTTGCCGTTTAATGTCAGCTCATTATTGTTGTATGTAAATGTTCCATCTTCATTAAATTTTTCAGCTTCAGCGATTGCTATATCTTTTAATGAATCATTTTCTTTCCAATTTTTAGCATATCTTTTCTTAAATAATGTAGAATTAAAATTAGTGTTTGCTTCTAACTCAAAAGTGCTATCACCTCCATCTAATTCCAATTTATAATCACTACTTTTCCAACTTCCTAGTATAAGATCGGAAGGTTTAGCTTCTTTATATGAGATAATTTTGTTGTCTACAATTAATGTCAAAAGATCATTTGTTAATTCTTTAATTTCTATTTTGATAGTTGTATTTCCTCTCTGAGCATTAATAAAATTATCTTCAATTTTATAAGTAATACTTTTGTTTTTTGTCAAGTTATCCATAATACCATTTTTAAAAAATAGAATTTCAGGACTATATTCATTTTGTTCAATCCAATATTTGTTTTCAATCTTAGATGCATTTGAACAAGAAAATAATGTAACTAATACGATAAAATAAGTATAAATTTTTTTCATTTTTTTTTAAGTTTAAGTTGTTGATTAAAATATTTAGCTCGACAATATTATTCAAAATAAACCTTAAAAAATGCTCATATCGTGTTCACTTAAATACATTTGTATTTTCAATCTAAAAGATATTTATAATTTTGAGTTTCATTTATTTTTATGGATATTTTTCAAGAACATTTAAGGATCGATATAGAAAAAAAAGTAGGTTTTAAAATAAACACTACAACTGATGTGAAAGCACTTCTTGCTATATTACAAGAGCACACTAGTGACCCTATTAGCTTGAGTACTCTAAGACGTTTTTGGAATTTATTACCAATGCGGAAATCCAACAATTCGACTTTGGATGTTTTGGCTAAGTTTTTAGAGTATGCTTCCTACCAAGATTATGTAAAGAAAAAAAACGAATATGAAAAATGGTTACTTGATGCTAAGGTTCAAAAGCTAAAATTAAAAGAAACACTTGATAAGGAAGATTTTGAATTTTTAAGTGCTGTTATAGAAAAATCAGAGTCTAACACTATTTTTATTTCACTATTTGAATATGCTTTTTATAATGAAAAATTGGACTATTGTACTGCATTATTCGATGAAAATAATATTAGTTGTTTTAAAAATAAGCTTCCAATAAATCATTTTCAAACGAATATTGCCTATATCCTTTTTATATTTTTATATGGAATTTCCAAAGAAAGTTTTGTAAACAACATAGGGAAATTGGTAGCTAACAAAAACTTCAGAGAAAACGTAATCTATATTTATATAGATATAATGGGATTGAATAAAAGGTACGGTATCATTCTTGAAAAAATAGAACAAGAATCCTTAAGCTATGAAGAACAATTGTTTTTGAAACTTTTAAGTGGATTGAAACAGTATCTTAATAAGAGTAAAGATTTACCTGTAATAAACAACCTTACAAGAAACGAATTGCAATTGTTGCCTGAGGTACTTGTTGGAAGATTTTATGGTTACCAAATGCTATGTGCAGCACAAAATCAAAACAAAGAGAAAGAAGAAATAGTTTGGAACGATTTTTTATTTTTTATTAAAAAAGAGATGCATATTCGTCAATATTTTCATGAATTTGTTCATGCACTATTACTCTTAAAGAAAATACAAAAATTAAACTACTTACTAGAAAATTATTTTGAAGAAATTATAGATAAATTGCACATGCATTCCTATTTGGACTTGTTTATATACAATCTCATTGACGTTATGGTTAGTTTTAAAAATAAGGATTTAAAACGAGCCCATCATATCTTTAAAAATTTAGATACTACGATTTCTAAATATGGAGCAGCTTACAATGATTATTATCTTATTTTTTATACAATTACTGGGTATCACTTAGCCACAAATTATAAGGAAAAGCAATTGTTTAAGGAAGAATATCAAAAACACGTTGGTTTAGCTCAATTTAAAGTCTTTGATGAAGTTTATTTAGAAACTTATTTTGGATAATTTTATTCAAAAATCGAATACTAATTATGATTTGGTAAAGATTAATCTATTAGTTTCAATACCCAATGAACATTCTTTTTTTCACAAAAACTTTTTAAATTATCATTAATAATATTCTTATTTTCCCCAGAAGCAAATAGTGATGCAACTGCAAATTCAATGGCTGTTTTTTCATTACTTTCGTTTTGAAAAAGGATGTTATGAATACGAAATGGCTTATAAATGGTTTTGCTGTTGAGGTACATTGATTTGCTAATCCAATACAATTGTAATACATACAAAGCGATGCTATGCAGTTTTTTAGTTTGATTTTTGATAAGATCATCTACCACCTCATTAAACTCATGACAGTTAAATAACTCTTCTTTAAAACCAAAAAGAACCAATGCCTTTAATGACCTTGAAAGTAACCAAGCTTTTTCATTAAGGCTCAAACCAATTGATAATGCAATTAATTCGTTTGCATGATGCTTCCATGTATTTTGAAGCACTTTATTAAAACCATCTATAAGAATTAAACACTCTATCCATCTGGAAAGTTCGTGAAAATGACACTTGCTTTTATCTAATTGAGGTATCAAATCCAAAAAAGAACTACTATAACTTGAAAGCTGGTTTTCTTTATGAGCAGTTTGACTTATGACAAAAGAATAGACATACAATCTTCTGTAATCGTTAGTTATATTGGGTAAATAGTACTGCAATAAAGCCTCAGAAAAGTACTTATTTTCATTGTCTTCGTCTACATAACATTCGTAGAAAAAAAGATGTCCAATAATACTACTATTGGCTAATAACTGCAATAATTCTTGTTGCTTTTTACTTTTACGAACATAAGCCCCTATTAGTTCGGCTGCGGTAAACAGAATGGCTTCGTTTTTATTTTCTTTTGCTTTCTCTAATACAAGTTGCAATGCCTTAAAATCTTCATTGGCTAATGCTAATTGTAATACGGCCAACGAAAATCCATCAGAAGACTCTGTAAGAAAATAGTTTGGGTCAAAAGGAATATTGGTTTGATTGTTACAGTAATCTTCCCAATCAGTATAATTCAAATAACGTACAATAATATTCAGAGTATCCTTATAAGGCGTTCTAAATGGTTTTACTACGCCATACATCCTTGCTATGGTATGTGGTGAAATGTATAGCTTTTCTAATGCCAATACCTCCGAACATTTTTGAGCATTTGCAATGTTTTTTATCTTAAAACCCAACTGGGTTTCTAATTGATTACATAGTGCAAATAAATACGGATTCGGTTGGTTCATGTTTCAGTTTATGGGAGCACAAATATAAAGGTATTCCTTTTTGATTGTGAAGTTGCAATAAGTTGCAATTTATTTTGGTTTGGGAATGATGTAGATTTGAACTTTATCAAAAAAAATAATTTTATGAGCAATAATCAAACATACAAGGTAAAAGTGTTTTTTAAACGACCAGGAAATTTTGGTGATTTATTAGAAACCCACATGATGAGTCTTTCACGTTATGATGTTAATGACATTCGCGTATGGTTAGCTAATTATTATAAAGTAGGTCACTATGATATTAAGGTTTACAAACATGAAATAGTAAAATAACATTAAAAAGAGGTTTAAATGAATCTAGTAATTATAAAAAACGGAAGAGCTGAACTAGTTAGAGAAAATGGATCATTTGTAAATAATATTACTACAAATGCATTATCTGGACAGCTTAATACAAAAGGAGATTTAATTGTTATCACTAAAGTAGATGGCAGAGTTGATTTACATAGAGCGAATGGTAGTTTAATCAGAAACATAGCAACTAACGCAAGAGATGCTAGGTTTAATGGAAATGACATAGCTGTTACTAGAAATGACGGTAAAACTGATATTAGAAGAGAAAACGGTAGTTTAATAAGAACAATTTAAATTATGAAATTACAGATACGCACTAAAGATAACCTTGAAGATTTATTACGCCATAGAAATTCTCCTTCATGGGTAATTTCAGAATCAAGAGTAAATCAAATTGAAGAAGTTGAAATTTACCAATTTGATGGTAAAAAAGTTATTAAAGGAACTTTTGATATGGACAATTCTTTAAGAACAGAATCGGGTAGATTAATTGTAGCATTTAAAAATGCTCATATTGAAGATTGTGACCATAAATGGATAGGACAAAACCCTATTAAATATGATAATACTAAGTATATTAATACAGAAAATAAGATGGATATTTTATTAGGGAAAATAGGATTTTATGCAGGAAAGGTAAACGAGGATGATAATATTGAAGAATGTTGCAGTGCTGGAGACCAACCTGATTTTATAATTTTAGGTGGTTTTCAAAATAAAGATGGTAAAAAAGAATTCGTTGGAAGAGTGATAACAAATTGGTGTGACAAATATCCAACCGATACTTTAGTTTATGGAGATAAAATAGTTATAGACCAAGGAGGTATTGCCGAAGATGAAGATGGTAATGATTTATGGATAAGTACTTCAAATGAATTTCCTAACTTATTAGATGAAATTAATTCGCTCTATGAATTTTTAGAAATAGATTCAGACGACGAACATTATAATTTATGCACTGAAATTCCTGATGAAATTAGATTGTTTAATCTGTATGAAGGATATTACATGGATATTCAAGATGTTGAAAAAGGAAATGGTGAAAAATTAGGAATTGAGTTTTATTTGTAACTATTATGAAAAGTTTTAAAAATAATATTCAATCAAATTTTAATGAATGGAAAGAACAAGGAAAATGTTCTCAGGCAATAGCGCTAAATAAAAAAATTGGTAGTGAATACTTTTGTGAATCTAACCCTCATTTTTTCACAGGAGATTTGAATGCTGATTTAGTTTTGGTTCATTTAAATCCAAAAAGAAATAAAAACAATACCACTAAAAAGTTTGATGTTGAGAAACCAAAATTCAATTCATTTGAAGAATATTTTGACTATTTCAGATACTTTGGGAGACATAATTATGGTAAAAATTCAGAGAGAAACCATAAATCACCATTTGATAAAAAACAAATACGCTTTTTAAAACCACTAAATATTTTACCATTTACTGGAACGGATACATACAAAGATCTAGAGATTGTCATAGACAATAAACTTCAAATAGAACTAATTCCATTTGGATCTGAGAATTTTAATTTCAATGAAGTTGGTGTTAAAAATATTGAACCATTTTTAGATACTATTTTATCTCTTATAGCAGCAAAAGAAAGAAAATATGTCATTTTTTGTGGTAGAGTTTTTGACAATATTCTTAATGAATATATTTCAAAAAAGAGAGTACATGAATTTAAACTTCAAAAAACAGATGGTACTTTTACAAAAGGAGATTATCATTTTATAGAAGTTGAATTAAAATATAATGACAAAATAATAAAAGCTATTATTGCACCTCAATATGCTATGCAAGGAATGCCTATTGAACAGTATGGTATTAAATTAAATGAATTGCTGAATGGTAAAAAAATAAATAAGAATTAAGATATTTTATTAAATATAAAACTAACAATGAAATTAACAATATTATTAAGTTTTATAGGAAACCTTGAAGCAATTGGAGTTGCTATAATAGCTTTAATAGGCTTTATAATAGGTTGGAAATTTTCCAATTTTTTTATCCCACCAAGAGATTATTGGACCAAAAGTGGCTTGGCTATGTTTAGTGCAAAGTTAGGTATTGCTGTAACAGGCGCTTGTGTTGCTGTATGGGGTGTTGCGGCGTTAATAACTGCTATTTTTAGTTAAAGGTTGTTTTCCATATCTTAGCCAAAATAAAAAATATGCTTTTCCAAAAACAAAACATTGCTCTTTTAGTATTTCTTTTTCTAACGCTACTTTCCAACGCACAAGTATCAGTTTGCAGTTGGAATTTAATGAACTTTGGTAAATCAAAGTCTGATAATGCGCTTGAATTCATAGCCAATACTTTAAATTCGTATGATATAGTAGCCATACAAGAAGTTGTAGCTGGACCAGGAGGTGCCCAAAAGGTTGCAGATTTGGTAAATATCTTGAATCGTAAAGGCTTCCATTGGGATTATGAAGTCAGTGCAATTACTACAAGCGATAATCCTTCCAGTAGAGAGCGCTATGCTTTTCTTTGGAAATCTTCACAAGTGAAGAAAATAGGGAAGGGGTGGTTGGAACAAACTTTTCAAAAAGAAATAGACCGTGAACCTTTTATGAGTACTTTTGAATATAAAGGGAAGCAATTTACCATAGCTTCTTTTCATGCGGTTCCTAAAAAGAAACACCCTGAGAGCGAAATAAAATACTTTAAACAAATTCCGTGTCATTACCCAAAATTACATTTGTTATTTACAGGGGATTTTAATTGTCCACAATCACATTCTGTTTTTACTCCTTTGAAAAATTTAGGCTATTCTAATACTTTGACTAATCAAAAAACAAGTTTAAGACAAAAGTGTATTAATGATGATTGTTTGGCATCAGAGTATGATAATATGTTTTATGATAACAGAAGTATGAAACTCATAAAATCAGAAGTTGTTTTATTTTATAAATCATTTTCCACATTAAAGCAAGCTCATAAAATTTCGGATCATATTCCTAATTGGAGTTCTTTTGATGTTAAATAAAGACTTAATTTATTTGCCGTTACTTTATTTTAATATAAGTTTAAATGAGACTTACTTTAACAATTGGTTAATACTTTTATTTAAAGTAAAATTTATATCAACTTAACTTTTGTTTAGCTCTTTTTCTAAATTTTTATAAATAGTATCTGTAATAGGAGAAAAATTAAAATCATAATTTGTATTTGATATACTTTTAAAAAGATCTTTAGCTTTTTCTAATTGATTAGTTTTAAGTAGACTATCTGTTTGTAATATTTTAAAATGATTCCAATTCTGTTCACCCCACTGGGTAAATAGCAAGTTATAAGTAGGAATATATTTTTGGGCTAAATGAGTAATAATTTCATATTCTTTGCATTGATGTAGGTACAAGCATATAATTAGCAATGAAGTTATCCTATCACTAATATCAGTATATTCTAAATCGAACTTAATAGATTTTATATCATTAATTAGTTGTTCTATTAACACTGGTTGATATTTTTTAGCATAAAGTAAAGAAACACCTTTTTTACGCATTAAAAGGATATTCGCATCAATTTCAGAGAAATTTATTTTTTGAATGTCTTTATAATGACTGTCAAAGGATTTCCAATCATTAATATTAGCGTAATAGCTAGCTAAAATTAAATGATAGAAGGCATGAGTACTGAGATTGTCTTTTTTTAGTTTATAGTATTGATTCAATAATGTCCTATAAAATTCAAATTGCGGAGTTACTACCCATTCTACAAAAAAATCGTTTTCAAATGCATAAGTTTTATCTAAATTATAATAGTATTTACAAGCAATTTTTTGAATCCATTCGTTTTTTATACATAGTGTTGTTAAAAGTTGTAAAATAAAATAAACAGAATATCTATTGTTTTCTATATCTACAAATAGCGTTTCGAATTCAAAAAAGTTTTGAAAGAAAGTTTCGTCTTTTTGTAATGCCTTAATCAAAATAATTTGGATGAAAAGATCATAAACTTCTTTATTAACCTTAAGGCTTTCAATTTTTTTTATAATCAAACTAGTCTCTAAATCACTTTCTAAACTTTTTAAAAGCAAGTATTTAAATTCATCAATTGCAACTTGATTGTAGTATTCAATAAATTTACCCCAATCGGAATGTCCGCAAAATTCAGCACAATAATTTAGCGAATTGATAGAAAGTGTGGTGTCGTTTTTAACAACATTGAATAATCGTCTTAAAGTATCAGAACTTACTTTGTTATTCATTTTGTTACTTAACCAATCACAGTCGATAGTATTTATAATACTATATCCATGTTTTTTTATTAGTTCCTTTTTTAAAAATTGTAGATGTTCTGGTTTTGGTTTAATTGATATTCTCGCCATATACTTAAAAATGCTAAAATACGAAAAACTATAGTGAAATTCTATTTGCTATTATTTGCAAACTCTCAAATTTGACAAGTGGATTTTAATTGTTTATTTTTGATAAAAAAGTTTAAATAAAACTCTGAATCATGAATGCTTTTGAAGAAAAAGAGGTTATAAAATCTAAGTTTAAAGATGCCTCTGATGAAGAGTTGTTAACCAATATTAGAATTTCAAAATTATTTTATATTCTTTTTTCGAGGAATTTTTACAGAATATTGGTGTTTTCTTTTTCAATGTTGATTAATTTATATTTCTATCATAAAATAGGTAATGAAATACGATTGATAAATAATTCTGTAATAGCGTTGGTGATATCAATTTTTATTACTAACTATTTAAACTCAGATAAAGAAGCTGAGACAGAAAAACAGACTATTAAAATTTTAAGAAAAATGAGAGAAGAACTTAAAGAGAAAAGAAAGTATGAGTAAATTAATTATAGATTATAATCAGAAAAAAGAACCCGATTTTATTGGAGATATTCACGGTTACTATGATGAGTTAATTCAATTGTTTGAAAAAATGGGATATGCTAATGAAAATGGTATTTATAAGCATCCAGATCGTTTTCCTGTTTTTATTGGAGATTATATTGACCGTGGTCCAAAGATTTTTGAAACCATAGCGTTAGTAAAAAGAATGCAAGAAACAGGAAATGCAATTGCTTTAATGGGAAATCATGAATTGAATTATTTAGAATTGCATTACAAGAATGTTGATGGAAACACATTTAGATCTCAATCAAAAAGAAATCAAGTCGCAGCAACGGATGAAGCTTTTGCAGGAAAAGATAAAGAAGTGTATTTGGATTGGATGTCAAAATTACCAATTGCTATTGAATCGGGACATTTCAGAGCGGTACATGCGCAATGGGAGGAAGAGGCTATTAAAATTTTAAAAGAATCAAAAATTGAAAAATTAGATGAAAATGGTTTGAGAACTGCTCACGATGATTCTAAGTTATATAAATCAATTGAAGTCTTATTGAAAGGAAAAGAATTAAAATTACCTGAAACCTTGCACTATAATGATCATGGTTCAGAACCAAGAACTGAAGCCAGAATAAAATGGTGGCAACCCCGAAAAAGAACTCTTTTCGGTGAAGATTTTGCCTCACTTCCAGTGCACATGATTGATAAAGACATTTCCGATTTTGGTCACGATTATGTTTTTTATTATGATAATACTCAGAAACCAGTATTTTTTGGGCATTATTGGATGGATGCGAAAAAAGTAAAATTAATGAGTTCCAATGCGTGTTGTGTAGATTATAGCATTGCAAAAGAAGGAATTTTAGTAGCTTATAGACATTCCCAAAGAGAAGCATTGTCTAATGATTATTTTATTACCCATCAATAAATTTCTTTTTATTTAATTAACATTTATAAATGACACTAGCAAGTATAGGATTATGGGTTACGGTAATTTATTTGATAAATTTTGTAAGCTTAAATTTTTTGAAGCAAATGAATGCTAGTGAGGAGCATAGAGATGCCTATTCTCCATTTGTTTTAAAAGTAGCTAAGTTCCCATCTTGTGGGTTTACAATAGTATTGTTCTTGGTACTATTTGGATTCTTATTACAGTTAATAGAATTTATTCTTAATAAGAACTTATGATGCTAAAAAATCACCTAGGAGAAACTTTTGAGTTGAAGGTTATAAAATACCACTTCAATCTCAATGAAATAAAAATCAAACAATTTAATAGTGATTGGTTAGATGTTAAAATAGAAATTAGAAAAGATATAGGCACCATTTCAAAGTCAATTGAGTGTTTTTTAACTGAAGATTTAGATCGAATCATGGATTGGATCAATGGATTTGAAAACAACACAAGTAAAAAGAGACTTTACTTTCTTGATACTAATTTAGTTTTCATGAGAATTAAAAGAAGTTTTATTACGTTTGTTAAAGTGGTTTACTTTATAAATGATAAAGATTTTATATCTTGGGATTTTGAAATTAATAAAGAGAATGTATTTGAATTTAAAAACAAAATACAACAGTACATAAAACTATTTCCATGCCGCTGTGGAATGCTGCATAATTATAGTAAAGGTAATTACTAATTTAAAAATAATTAAATGACAATTCAATTTCAGCATCCTAGTAATGGTTTTATTAATTTTAATCCGTCTGATGTTAATCATTATTCAAATCTTAATTTACCAGGTGTTTATATTTACGGTTTAAGACTAGAATTTATTATTAATAGAAAACTGGAGAGGAAGTTTGTTCCTATGGCAGTTGGGGAAACAGACAACTTAAAAAGAAGATTGTTTTTTGAACATTATTCTTTATTAAGTACAAACGGAAACTCTTCTAAAGAAATTTTCAATTGGGCTTCTATTCGGTCTCTAAATGACTTAATGGAAGTTTATACCGATATGTCAAATTATAAACAGTCCAAAACAGCACATAACTCAACTTTGAAAAATTTAATATGGTATAATGATTCAGTTTTTTTTGATAATAAATTAAATTTAAGTCTATATAAAAGTAAATACATTTCAGGGACAGGTGTTCTTAAAAGTATTGGACAAAATGGAGATTTAGATTCTATTTTTTTAAATAATATTAGACTTTACGAAGCTTTAAAAATGAAAACAGATATCATTCTAACTAAAGAAATTTTTGTTAATAATTTTTATTTTATCTATGCTACTGATGGTAATATTATTAAAAGAGATAATTTTTCATTTAATGTAAGTAGTAATCGTCTTAGTGTTGAGAAAACATCTAAACAATTACTTACAAATATTAATATATTTACAACAGCTGATTCAAGAAGAGGGAGTATTATTCCTTTATCTCTCGATTTATCATGCATTCAAAACGATTTAATTAACTTGACCGGGAAACCATTTATTAATCCTTTAATATTATAAATTATGAATAATCAATTAGAAAAATTAGTTAAAACTTTAAAAACATTAGGAACTATTGATAATGTCGATTTTTCTTATCAATCTGAAAAATACCATGATCATTATTATTTGAATATAAAAATGGTCAGAAAACATTCAAATAATGAAGCTATGATGATTTTTGAAGAAGATATAGCAAATATGAGATTAAAAATAATAATTGACAATCACAAGTTATATGAAGCGTATAAACTTCTAGATGAGGAAAATAAAATACCTAAACAATTTAACATAATAAATCCATGTGTTGAAGAGGGTTATATGAATAGTTTAGTCGAATTATATTATTTAGAAATCATTAATAATCTAAAAGTCTTTAATGGCGTAAGTGATAATTATGATGCCATTGCGAAACTTGCAGGAAAGTGTTATGGATATCATTTTGGAAAAATAGTAGGTATTTAACAACCACTTTAAAACAATCTAAATGTCAGAAAAAAGAAATTACATAGAACAATTAAACGAAAGTCCCGAATTATTAAAAACACTTCATAAGGAATATTTGAAAGATAAAAATATCATCAAGGCAGCATTAGTCCGAACTATGCCATATTACATTTCTGATGATGTCTTTTTCTCTATGTTTGACAGTTTAGAGCTGTTTGAATTAATTGATGATTCTTTAAAGAGTGATGTTGAATTTGTAAAAGAATTGATGGATAGTTGTTCGGGGTATCTATTTCAATACTTACCTGATGTTTTGAGAAACAATAAAGAAGTGTATCAATTTGCTGTAAAACGAACAGGTTTTGAATATGTATTCAGACGATTACTAAAAGAAGCTATTGGAGAAGATAATGTAGATATAGATCGATTAAAGAATCTGGAGGAGACAATCCGAGATTTTTTATCTACCATTAGTATTACAGAGTATGCTGGTTCAGAAATTTTAAAGGATAAGGAGTCCATATTGATAGCTTTAGAAAGAGACCCATTGACCTTCCAGTTTTTGAATGATGAGATGAAATCGGATCATGATATTATTCAAAATGCTTTGTCTTTTGGTTCCCTAAACATGAGACATATTAACAAAAAAGAAATTAAGAAATCAAAATTTGAACTTCTCAAAGAGCAATACTTTGAAATTCTCAAAAAAGACCCTTATCAATTAGAACATGCACCCAAAGAATTATTATCGGACAAGGATACTATTAGAACAGCGGTAGTCAAAAAATGGTATGAGTATTTTCAAGAATGGGGAGAGCATTCAGAACTATTTGATGTGTTGAGTGTATTTCAATATGCAGATGAATCAATCAGAAATGATAGGGAATTTGTTAAAGAATTACTAGACAGCTGTGGAGGATATTTGTTTGAATTTTTGCCTGAGAGTTTAAGAAATGATGAAGAAATTTATCTAATGGCATTGCATCGAAGTGGATGGGACTATGTTAATGAACGGTTGTATAAAGAAACCCAATCGTGCAGCGAAGATGATTATGAAGATTGTTATTATGAATACCAAAGTGACAGAAAGTTTGATTTTAAAATTCATTTCACCAACTCAAAAGGAATAACAAGACATGCAGGACAAAATATTCTAGAGAATAAAAAATTAATGTTATCGGCATTAAAATATGAGCCTGATGAGTTTCATTATATGCACGAAACGCTTAAAGATGATAAAGAGCTAGCATTAGCAGCAGTATATGAAAATACCTTAAATTATTCAGATGTTAGTGAACGTTTACGAGATGATCTTGATGTAGCCCTAGCGGCAATTCAAGGAAATGGGTATTGGTTTGATTATTTAAGAGGAGAGGAATCTATTTGGGGTCAAATTGATAGTTATGTTTTCGAATACATGAGTGGAAGAATTAGAAATAATAGGGAAGTCTACATTAAAATAATTGAAGACTGTTATGAAGGTGAACAAGTAATTGAATTTTTGCCAGAACAACTCAAAAATGACAAAGAAATTATAATGATGGCTTTACGAAAAGACTACAAATTAATTGAATATGTTAGCGAAAAATTACAAAACGATAAAGATATCATTGCATTAGAAAATTAGAGTTTTCACAAAAAAAATATTCATTTTAATAAATTAAAAATATTTGACTCATATCAATTTAAATCATCAAACCTATTCCAAAAAAGATTGTTGTTGGTTTCTAAAAGTAGATACCGAATGGGGAGGTTTGTCTAATATGAAAGGGATTATCTATCCGTTATTGGTGAATAAAAGAAAAATTTTAACTTCAGAAGCCTTATATCAAGCTTGTCGTTTTCCTGATTTCTCAGAAATACAAGAAGATATAATAAAACAAACGAGTCCCATGGCGGCTAAAATGAAGTCAAAGCCTCATAGACTAAAATGTACGAGAGCCGATTTTGAAGAAGAAAAAATAGCCATTATGTATTGGTGCTTGAGGGTTAAGTTGGCTTGTAATCCTAATGGTTTTGGTCATCTATTAAAGAAGACAGGTAACAAACCCATTGTTGAGGTGAGTCATAAAGATTTATTCTGGGGCACAAAAGAAGATAAAAATAATCCTAATATTGTAGTAGGAGCCAATGTATTAGGACAATTGTTAATGGAATTAAGAAGCTTTTATCTGGACAATCAAGAATCAAAAGCCTATTTAACAGTTGCACCTTTAGGTATTCCTAATTTTAAATTATTTGGAGAACCAATCCAAGCAGTTGTTCATCCAATTTTGTTAAGTCAATAAATCATTTTTTACTTATTAAATTCAATCGAAGCACTATGAAACATAACTAACTTAAATTTTTATTAACTTTAATTATTATGTATTATGAAAATTATTAAAAGCTTTTTGATTGTTTGTATTTTTATAAATGGATTATTTGGTATTAGTCAAACAAAACCAATTCAAATTTATTCCTCTGAAGAGGTTTCAATAGATTTTTTAAAAGATAAATTTCGCTTTCATTTTAATCCTAAGAGTTCCAGTAAAATTGAATTGGTCTTTAGAAGTACTGTGAAAGAAGAATTAGGAAGAATTCCATTGCCATATACAGAGGAACAATTTGATGTATATGCAGAAAAATATTTTAAACCCTATTATTCAAAATGGTTCATATATGATCATGTTTTTCTTTTTGATGAAATGAATGGTGTATTTTATACTTATGAAGGAAATTTAGCGTTAGAAAAATTAAAAAATAATGCAATCCAATATTCACATAATATTACAATTGAAAAAGGAGCGAAAAGGCCAGATAAAAAAATATCTTTTCTAGAAGAGAACTCATTTGTTTTCATTTATGTTGATAACGAATTATTGGATGTATTATTACTTAACACAAAAAAAGATCAATTAGTTAGTTATAAAAAGATGACTGATATAATGGAATTAAAGCATTGGTATTTACAACCATTTATCCCCAAAGTTTATTACTCTATTGCATATGAAAATGGGGGATTTGTTGTGTCAGAAGCGGATTCAATTACAAGAGACCCTGATAAAATTTATTTTGATACTCCTGATACTAATAATTCTGAAGATAAATATTGTATTGAAATACAAGGTGGAAAATATTATTTAGGGGAGGAAACCAGGGAGTCTTTTTCTTTAAATAAAGAGGCTATATTAAACAAATATGAATCCAAAATTAGTAATACAAGGCAAACTAAAGATTCCTCTCAATTGTATTATGAGTATTCTGAGTCATATTGGACAAACTTTGTTAAATTTTATTATTACTTGAATTATACGATTGGTTCTTTACCTGGAAATAATTCTTCTCATTTTTCATATTTTTATGGTAATTCTGGAGCATTGAAAGACGGTGTTTATAATGTAGAAGTACATAATAAAATAAATTCTTGCCAGTCTTTTAGCATTGTTTTAAAAAACAATACACTTTCAAGGTTTGATTTACAAAGTGATTTTAGCAATCAAAAGTATTAATATAAAGCCATTAAAGTCAAAGATAAATATGGACAATCTCTCTATTTTTTAGATGGAAATACAGTACAGGTTAAAGACAAATATGGAACTGCTTTATACTATTTTGATGGACAAACCATTAGACAAAAAGACAAGTATGGACAAGCACTCTATTTTGTAGATGGTCAATATCTGAAAATAAAAGATAGGTATGGGGTGTCTATTTATTATTTTGAGGGTATTCCCGAGAAATGGGCTATTGTTTGTTTGATTTTATAATACAAAATATAATACTAATAATTTTTTGAGTTTTATAATATCAGTTTATAATCACACTTTTATGAAAAGTAAAAAAAATGAACATTCATTTTTTGGAGATTTGAAACTTAAACCAGTAAAAGTTGAACCTTTTATTTGGCATCTATCTCCAAAGCGAAATAGAGAAGGTATTTTAAACAGAGGACTTTTAATTGATGAAGATAAAAAGTTAATTTATGCAAATAATTTTAACTGTGATTTACATAGTATGTGGCCTATTCCAATTGAATCTATGAACATTTCTTTTGGTCTAGGTTTTAAAAGTGATGAATCAATAAAATCCTCACTTATTGCTGCTGTAGCACCTTATTTTGATTTTTGGAGAATCGATACAAAAAAATTAGCTACTGAATGGTTTGTTGATCCCTTTTTAAGAAAGGAAATTAGAGTCTATTCACATTGTAAAAATAATCCTAAATCATATGTATGTACATTTTCACCTATTTCAAATAGATATTTACAATTATTTGAATATGATCCAAATTTAAAAGAAGAAGTGTTAATTATTGAAAAAGAGGGGGTTATAAACACTTTAGGTATGAAATTACCATTGAAAAAAGTACTTATAAATGAGCATTATTAAGCAAGCCAGAAAATTAAATATAAATATTGACTTTAAGATTCTAGTTAAAAAAGAAAGTAGATCGGTTAAAAATTATAGTATCAAAGAAATTTTTTAATATAAACTCTTTAAAATTTAATACCAACAAGCTTTGACTTTTTTTTAAATGAATATTTTTTAATAATAAATAAAATTAAGGATTATGACAGACAATGAAAAAAATATCCATAATAAATGGATTCAAGAAACCGAAAATTGCACGATTCCAGAATATGAATTTTACATCTATTTACAAAGATTTTTATATTTGATACATACAAAAATCTTTATTTTTATAACAACTTTTGGAATACAATTTTTTTTGAGTATTATGTATTATGTTTATTTTAATCATAATCCAAAGATTTTTATTTTTAGTTTTTGTATTCAAATGCTTGTATACAAAATATTAATTAGTGACGAGGAATTGATTGACAATAAAAATAATCTGAAAAATGATATTACAAGATTAATTAATTTAAAAAACAAATTGAAAAATAATGAATAATAATAACCCAAAAAAAATATATTACTTTGAAATTATTCAAAACTCAATTCAAAAAGAGTTAGAAAAAGAATATATGTTACTTTATCCTGAGTTTATGGCACATAATTCTGTTTTTTTAGAGTCGGATTCATTAACAGATAAGTTTTATTTAATTAATAGTTTGTCATTTATAAACACTTTTATCAAAAAACTTGAAGAATTAAGTATCGTTTTTAACTTTAATGATAAAACGGATAAATTTATAAATAATGATGATATTTTAAGTTCTTATGAAACTCAAAGAATAATGAAAATATTTTTAAATAATTCTTAACCTTCTAATTTATTTTATGTTAAATAGTCAATTAGTAACTAGATAGCTTCAAAAACATATGTCCAATTACCCAAACATTGTTCGCTTAACAACAATAAAATATTTCTTATCTAGAACCTATAAAACTAAAAAAGAAATTTTAGATTTTTTAGAGGAAAAAGGGGAGTATGTTTCCGCGAGAACTTTAGAAAGAGACTTAAAACAGTTAAAGGAAAATTTAGGTTTTGAATTAATTTATAAAAAGAATAAAGGATATTTTATAGATATTTCTAAGAGTTCCGATATTGAATTATTAGAACGATTTGATGAAGTAGTCAAACTTCTAAATTTAACAAGTGAAAATTCCGAAGCAGTGAAGTATATCTTAAATACTTCACCAGTCATGACTGGTATAGAACAATTGCCTATTTTATTTGAAGCCTTCAAAGAAAAGAGAATACTCTCCTTTAAGTACCATAAGTTTAATGAAACTATTGAATCGGATAAAATAAGAACCGTAATACCTCTTTGGATTAAAGAGCATAATGGGCGTTGGTATTTAATGGCCCTACCTATTGATGGAAATGAAATTAGGGTTTTTGGTATTGATAGAATATATAATATCAATAAATTAGAGTTTTATAACGAATTGTTAATCACCGAAAACATTCAAAAACAAATTGATAACTACAAATTCATGATTGGTATTAACAAACCAATTTTTAAAGATTTAACACTTCATAAAATCGAATTAGCCATTTCTGATAAATATTTAGATTATTGTAAAACAAAACCACTACATCATACACAAAAAATAACAGATAAAAGAATTGATAATTATACTATAGTAGAGTACATTTTGATACCCAATATTGATTTGTTTAAGTTGATTATTTCTGAGTTGGGAGATATTAAATTGATAGGTTCTGAAAAAGTAAAAAAGTACATGAAAAAGGAATATAACCAACTAATGAAACAGATTTTAAAGTAATGATTTTTAAATTTTAACTTCGTCATTATTTGACAACTTACACTATTACTTTTGCGCAAAATTACTTTAAGATGATTCCTCCACAATTAAATAATGCCTTCACTGTTTTTAAAGAAGACATTGCCCCAATATATCGTAAACATGAAGAAACTTTTGACTTAGAAAGCCATCATGGCAGATTTCATATCCTAAGATGTTTGCTTTTAGCAGATAGTTTATATTGTTATTATGAATCTAATGCAATTACCCTTTATATTGAAAAATCCTATTATGCTATCATGTACCATGATGCCATGCGTGGAGATAATGGAATTGATGAGTGGGAACTAGATAGTGCTTATTGTTGTTATAAATATTTGATAAATAAAGGATTTGAGCATCATTTTTCATCAACGGTGTCTAACATTATTTTGAAAGCAGATGAGACTAATCTTGAAGAACAGATTTTATATGATGTGGATGTATTAGATTACAATCGTTTTTTCTACATACCAGAAGAAAGACATTTGTTTAAAGATTATAAATTAAAATTTGCTGGACCTAATGATATAACGGGTTGTAACGACTTAGAGGCAAGAAATAAAATGATTCAATTAGCACAAGACCTTGTGGAGTTTAGTGAAACATTAGCCATTGAAACAGAAACGGAACAATTGATAAAAACGCTTTCAGAATATTATTTAAAAATAAAACCTTGGTAGGTTAAAAAAAGATTAAAATATGAGTATTAAAATTTTGCATACCGCCGATTGGCATTTAGGAAAGAAACTAGATCATTTCTCACGTACAGAAGAGCAAAGATTAGTTCTAAGTGAAATTTGTGAAATTGCAGATAATCAAGAGGCTGATGTAATTGTAATAGCAGGAGATTTATTTGATACATTTAATCCTCCTGTGGAGGCTGTCGATTTATTTTATAAAACTTTAAAAAAACTAGCAAAAAATGGACAACGTCCTGTTATAGCAATTGCTGGTAACCATGATAGTCCAGATAGAATTGATGCTCCATATCCATTAGCAAGAGAATGTGGAATTATTTTTATTGGAAATCTTGATGTAAAAGTTCCTACAATGAATATTGAGAATGGCTTTGAAATAACAAAATCGGATGTTGGTTTTTTTGAAATTAAATTACCAAAATACGATTATCCAATACGAATAATTGCTACTCCTTATGCAAATGAAATTCGTTTAAAAACATATTTAGGAAATGAGGATAAAGAGTTGCAATTGAATCAATTGTTAATGGATTCTTGGAAAAAACTTGCAGATACTTATTGTGACACTAAAGGGGTTAATGTTTTAACAACTCACTTATATATGTTGCAGCGTGAGGGTGAAATTTTAGAAGAACCGGAGGGCGAAAAACCATTAAAAATTGGTAATGCTGACATTGTTTATACCGATTGTATTCCTGAACAAATTCAATATACCGCTTTAGGTCATTTGCATCGTTTTCAAAATGTGGGCGGTCATAATAGTCCTGTCATTTATTCTAGTAGTCCTTTGTCTTATAGCTTTTCAGAAACAGGACAGGATAAAAAGGTTATACTTATTGAAGCCGAACCCAATAAACCAGTTTTATATAAAGAGTTACAATTGTTATCAGGGCGCCAATTACATCGCAAAAGATTTGAGTCTATTGATGAATCCGTTGAGTGGTTATTGGCCAATCCGTATAGCTTAGTGGAATTAACTTTGGTAAGTGATACTTTTATTTCTAATCAAGATTTAAAAAGAATTCATGAAAGTCATGATGGTATCATCTATATTATTCCAGTGATTTCAAAATCTGCTACAGACGATGAAAACACAGCTGTAAGAGTAAATCTTGAACAAGACATTCAAGGCCTTTTCAAAGATTTCTTTATATCAAAATACAAGCAAGAACCCAATGATGATATTTTAGATTTATTTAAAGAAGTACAAGGACTTACCAATAAAAATTTATAAACGAACCATTTATGTTACCATTAAAATTAAGTATCGAAGGATTGTACTCCTATCAGAAGAAACAGATTATTGATTTTACAGCATTAACAGAAGCGGGTTTATTTGGCATTTTTGGTGCAGTAGGTTCAGGGAAATCTTCTGTTTTAGAAGCTATTGGTTTTGTTTTGTATGGTGAAACAGAACGATTAAATAAAACAGATAAGCGCTCCTATAATATGTTGAATTTAAAATCCAATCAAGCTTCTATTGATTTTGAATTCTTGAATTATGAAGACAGAAAATTCAAATTTGTGGCAAATTGGAATCGCAAAAAAAAATTTGATGAAACCACTCCTTTATCTCGTGCGGCTTATGAAATGATTGGTCAGGATTGGATTCCGTTAGATTCAACAGATGCAACACCAATTATTGGACTTTCTTATGATAATTTTAGAAGAACGATTATTATTCCTCAAGGGAAGTTTAAAGAGTTTTTGGAATTAAAAGGAAAAGATCGTTCAGATATGATGAAAGAAATATTTCATCTTCATAAATACGATTTAAGTGCAAAAGTAGGAATACTTCAATCAGCAACGAAATCCAGTTTGGATCAGTTAAAAGGTCAGCTTTCGGGTTATGAAACTATATCTAATGAAACCATACAATTAAAAGTAGAGGAATACCAAAAAGCCTCTGAAATATTAGAAAAAAATAAAGAAATTCATAAAGAAGTAGAAGCAGAATTTACAGTTTTAACTACTTTAAAGTCCAATTTTGAAGAATTTGAAAAAAGAAAAGCATTTTTGTCAGAATTGACTTTGAAGAAGTCTGAAATGGATACTTTGCAAGCAGAAGTAACGCAATTTGAAACAGTAGAAAAAGCGTTTAGAACTAATCTTACTAATTTAAGCCAATCCAATATTGCGCTTGTAAACGCTAAAGCTGATTATGCTTCAACAGAAAATCATTTTAAAACGATTCAAGAAACTATTGGGACTAACGAAAAATTATTACTTGAATTGCAACCTCAATTTAATAATTTGGAATTGTCAAAACAAATGGTTTTGGATTTAGAATCAATAGCTAAAGTTTTAAAATTGAAATCAGAAAGTAAGGATTTTGAAGATAATATTAAAACAGAAAATGATTTAATAGAAGCCTTTTCTATAAAGGAGAAGGCTGAGAAAAATAAATTAACAGCCATTCAAAAAGAGATTGCTGATTTGAAGTTAAAAAAAACAGACACTTCAATATTGTTAGCCGTAGGAGATTGGTTTACACAACATTTTTTTCTTCAAAAAAGTCTAACGGATAGTATTGAGAATATTAAAAATGAAATTGAAAAGATAACTAATTTTAAGACATCTTTCGAAACGTTAGGACTCTCTCCTGAGAATTGGCAAGAGGATTTAAAATCACAAAACAATGTTTTAGAAGCTAAAAAGACAGACCTTGGGACAGCTAAAAATAAATTATTAGTAGCTCAAGAACTTGCTAAATTTTCGCATAGTTTACATCAGGGCGAAAGTTGTCCTTTGTGTGGCGCTTTGGAACATCCAAATCCTATGCAGGTTACAGATGTTTCCCATGAAATTTCAGAAATTGAGACCTCATTTATTGAGTTAGCAAAACAAGAACTTTTTCTTAAAGGAATTTGGGATAAGGCTCAAAAAATGCAAATCGAATGGTCGCATTCTAAAAGCCAATTGGAATTGTTTAAAAAAACCAAAATCGATATTGAACAAAAACAGGAAAATCATCTGGAACAATTTGTATGGACTGCTTTCAGTCCAACAGATTTTGCCTCTTTTGAAGTGCAAAAAAACACACAAGAACAGCTAGAAGTTAATATTAATAGCCTTGAAGCTAATGAAAAAACTTTAAGAGCTTCTTTAGATAAAATAATTGAGGAGATAAAAGGTCATACTATAAATCAGAATAAAATAAAATCCGATTTATCGGCACTATTTGGAGCGATTAAAAATGAATTATCTCAAGTAAAGGTGCTAATTTTTAATGATTATGAGAACAAAGAAGTAGCAGTTATTGAATCTGAAAAAAATGCGTTAGTGGCAAATAATACTCTAGTTGCATCAGAATATAAATTAATTTCAGATACAATAGAGGAAGACAAGAAAAAGGCAGCAGTATTTAAAGGTCGTTTAGATTCTCAAAAAGAATTAATTGAAGTTATCACTAAACAGTTAAAACAAACAAATGATTTAATAAATGGTTTATTAGAAACACATCAATTTGATTCCATAGAGAGTGTTGAGCTTATTTTAAAAAAGAATATTGATGTCAGAACTGAAATGGATAAGATAAATCAATATATAATTCAGCTAGGAGCCGCAAAAACATTAGTTGAAGAATTAGAAAAAATATTATCGGGTCAAGTTTTCGACAAACATAGTTATGAAATCAAAGAACAAGCTACAAAAGAGGCTAATGAAGCTCTAAATGTTCAAATAGGGATAGTTGCTACTTTAGAAAGCGAATTGACAAAAATGAAAAAAGAATTGGATAAGAAAGCCGATTTAATCACTCAATATGTAGCATTAGAATCCCGTGCAACGAATCTTTCAACATTGTCAAATATGTTTAGCGGTGCAGGGTTTGTGAATTATGTGTCTGGTATTTATTTGCAAAACTTAGCCGATGTAGCCAATGTGCGTTTTCATCGTATGACTAAAAATCAATTAAGTTTACAAATCAATACTTCAAATGAGTTTGAAGTTATTGATTATTTAAACAATGGTGCCTCTAGAAGTGTGAAAACACTTTCTGGTGGTCAAGGATTTCAGGCATCTTTATGTTTGGCATTAGCCCTTGCTGAAAGTGTACAATCCCTAAATAAGACCAATAAAAATTTCTTTTTTATTGATGAAGGATTTGGAACTCAAGATCCAGAAAGTGTAGCTGTAGTATTCGAAACGCTACAATCTTTATTTAAAGAAAATAGGATTGTAGGTATTATTTCTCATGTTACAGAACTACAGGAGCGAATACCACGTTCTATTAATGTCATCAAAGACGAGGATAAAGGAAGTGAGATTTATGAAAATTGGAACTAACCATAAATACATTCATTGATATGAAAAACCTATTTATAATCCCTCAAAAAACTCAAAGCATCGTTGCAACTATAGAAAAAGAACAAATAATAAACCTAGGTTCAATTGATATACCTTATGGTTCCAAGACTGTTTATTGTCAAAAGCATGGAATATTTGTGTCTATCAATTTTAAAGAAAAAGCGTTAAAAATGTATAGAGAAAATGGAGAATACATAGGGTTTAACAATCAATTTAATTTTAGTTCCATTGCCATAAAAGACGATGTGGTATATCTTGGTGGAGCCTATAAAAAGAAAAAAAATGGTTTAGGAGAACTTTGTTCTTTATTAGACTTAAGTCAAGTTGACTTTAAATTCAAACAAATCAATTTACCTATCGTTGCCGTAAAAAACAAAGCAATAGATGACATAGTTATTGTAGGTAACAAGTTGATTCTGTTAGACAATATAGTATTTCCTAAATATATTTTTGAATTTGACATTTCCAATCCTAGAGTTCCAATTCATACTAATACTATTAATCTTCCTGATAATGGTACTTACGAGCATATTGTAAAAGGAGATGGAAATGAAAAATGGTTAGGAATCAAATCGTCTACAGTTGGAGATTTTGGTCAAGCACAACATTTGAATGTTTTAGGTGAAAAAAAAGTTCAGTTTGATTATGTTCTTAATCGGGATCAAAATTATAATGAAGAAATAGAAGGTCCTTTTGTAAATAAAGAGGATAGCTCAGAGGAAGATTTTCTTAAAGAGCAAATAACGGAATACAATTCAAAAACCCCAGAAGAAAAACAAGAATTGTTAAAAGGAGAAAATGGAGCAATGTATGAATACATTCAAGAAATGGAGGATTGGAAAAATAAAATTACTTTTTCAAACCCTATTGTTGACTTTTCCATCATAAATGATAATGCATTTATTTTAAACAGAAATGCACTTTATTGTTATGATTTAACAACATATCCAAGTAAGAATATAATAAAACTTCAAACGAAATTAAAAGATATGGTTAAACTTATAAAAACAAGCGACAACAGAATTGTTGTAATGAGCGCTGATGGTTATGAGTTAATAAAGTAAAATGCAAAAAATATATTAGCGATAAATTACAATAATTTGAGAGTTGGCAATACAAAATAAAAATTAAACATATGAAAAAAGTAAATAATACTATAATATTCTCCCCATCTGATTTAGCCAATCACATTAGTTGCAAACATTTAACTAATTTGAATAAAAAAGCTGCTTTAGGAGAATTAAAAAAACCAATTTACAGCAATAGGGTATTAGACATGTTGCGCGAAAGAGGTTTAAATTTTGAGCAAGAATTTCTAAGTCAATTAAGAGCACAAGGTAAATCGATTGTAGAAATTAATCAAGAGAATAGTAATGCAGAACAAGACACCATTTCCGCTATGGAAAATGGAATTGATGTTATATATCAAGCACGGCTTGTAGAAAATGGAATATGGGGTGGTTGGGCCGATTTTATTTTAAAAGTAGATACACCAAGCAAGTTAGGAAATTGGTCATACGAAGTTTTAGATACAAAACTAGCTACTGAAACTCGCGCTGGTACAATTTTACAAATTGCACTCTATTCAGAAAAAATAGGATCTATTCAAGGTCAAATGCCCGAAAAAATGTGGGTACAAAATCCTGAGGGCAAAATAGAATATAGAGTTGATGATTATATTTCATTTGTAAGATTAGCAAAAAAACGTTTATTAGAAGCAATTAAAAATGAAATTACAACCTATCCAGAACCAATAACACATTGTGATATTTGTAATTGGTGGGAAGAATGTAATAAAAAAAGAAGACAAGATGATCATCTTGGTTTTGTTGCAGGTATGGGTACTGCTCAAATTAAAGAAATTAAAAACCAACAAATACATACGTTAAAAGAATTTGCAAATTGGGATATTCCAAATGACTTTGTTCCAATGAAAGGAGCTGTTGATACCTATCAAAAACTAAAAGAACAAGCTAGAGTACAATATAAAGGGAGGGAGGAATCCAGAAACATCTATGAAACATTAAATATAGAACCTAATAAAGGGTTTAATAAACTTCCTGAACCGACAAAACAAGATATTTATTTGGATTTAGAAGGAGATCCAATGATAGAACCAGGCGGTTTAGAATATCTATTTGGATGGTACTGTGAGGGTAAATATTATCCCATTTGGGCAAAAAATGAAGAGGAAGAAAAGTCTGCCTTTGAAAAATTTGTATCGTTTACAATTAATAAATTGGTTGAAGAACCTAATTTACATATTTATCATTATGCTCCCTATGAAACAACCGCTTTTAAACGATTGATGAGTAAATACGCAACCTGTGAGACAGAAATAGATTCCTTTTTAAGAGCGGGTAAATTTATTGATTTGTATGGTATAGTAAGACAATCTGTTAGAGCAAGTGTAGAGAAATATTCAATTAAAGATTTAGAGAAATTTTTTGGATATACCAGAGAAATGGAATTAAGAACTTTATCTAAACTTAAAGCTGAATATGAATTTTTATTAGAAACACAAAATCTTCACGATGCAACAAAAGATATGATAGAAGGAATTCAATTATACAATCAAGATGATTGTGTAAGTACCTACCATTTACATGTATGGTTGGAAGAATTAAGAGCTAGTTTAATTGCGAATGGCACAGAAATTACCAGGCCTGAGATAGTTGATGGAGAAGCAAGTGAAGGCATTAATGCACATATGGAAAGAATTAAACCTATTTTCGATGCATTAATGGATGGTGTATCTGAAAATAGTTCGGAGAGAATTACGAGTATTGATAAAGCAAAATTTATTTTGGCACACATGCTCAATTGGTACCGTCGTGAGAAAAAATCATTTTGGTGGGAATATTTCAGGTTATTATCCATGCCTGCTGATGAACTAATAGAAGAAAGAGCTGCTCTTAGTTATTTGCAATTTACAGGCCAATCCGAAAAAGTGAAAAGTAGTTTGGTTGAAACATATACTTTCCCAAATCAAGAATCCGATATTAAAAAGAATGCTAAAATAAAGAATCAAGATGGAGAAAGTGCAGGGATAGTGGATAGTATTGATTTAATACGTCGGGAAGTTAAAATTAAAAAAGGAATAGCCAAAGCAGGACAGCATCCTATAGCTATTTTTCCTTTTGAAGATTTTCCAACAACTGATAAAGAAAATGCTATCATAGAAATGGCTGAGTGGATTGTAGAAAATGGTTTTGAATCGGATTTACCTAATTATAGAGCTGCTAGAGATTTGCTATTAAGGAATATACCTAGAACAAACGGTGTGGTAAATAACTCAGGTAACACATTGGAGCTTGCGACGGATTGGTCTTTAAAATTAGATAACTCAATATTATCTATACAAGGACCTCCTGGAACAGGCAAAAGTTATACAGCAAGTAATATGATTATAAAGCTAATCCAAGAAAATAAAAAAATAGGAGTAACAGCTTTATCACATAAAGTAATTACAGGTTTGTTAGAAAAAATTCAATCTGAGGCAGACAAAATTGGACTTAGAATAAATATGATTCAAAAAGTTTCTTCGGGTGTTGAAGAAGATAATCCTTGGCAAACTTTTTCAGATAATACTAAAATGCTTTCTCAACTAGATACAGCTAATGTAGTCGCGGGAACTAGTTTTATGTGGAGTACTGCAAATTACAATGATACTGTAGATTATTTATTTGTGGATGAAGCAGGTCAATTGGCTTTAATTGATACCCTTGCTATTTCAAAATCAACTAAAAACATTATTTTACTAGGAGACCCACAACAATTACAACAGCCGCAACAAGGTGTGCATCCTGAGGGAACAGAAGTTTCTGCTTTAGAGCATATAATTAATGGTCGTCAAACAATAGCTCCAGAGCAAGGTGTTTTTTTAGAAGAAACATGGAGGATGCATCCTACTATTTGTGACTTTGATTCCGAAATATTTTATGAAAATAAATTACATGCACGAGATCAACTTCGCAATCAGTCAATTATAGGAAATACCAAATTTGCAGGTTCTGGCTTATTTCATGTAAGTGTAAATGTAAATCATAAAGGTAATACAAACTCATCGCAGGAAGAAGTTGATACAATAATTAAAATTGTAAATGAACTTACTAAAGGAGATATAAAATGGAATAACAGTGAAAATAGACAAACAGTACTAACAAAAAAAGATATTAAAGTTATATCACCATATAATGCACAGGTGCAGAGAATAGTAGAACAAGTTGAAGGCATATCAGTCGGTACTGTAGATAAGTTTCAGGGGCAAGAAGCTCCAGTAATTATCTATTCAGTAGCTACTTCTTCACCAGAAGACGCTCCAAGAGGAATGGACTTTCTATATTCTCCTAATAGATTTAATGTTGCAGTATCAAGGGCTAAAGCTATTTTTATTATGGTGGCTAATGATTCAATTTTTGAACCAGATTGTAAATCACCAAAACAAATAAAATTAGCAAATCCATTTTGCAGATTTAAGGAACTTGCTCAATGTATTTTTTAACTTTAAAACATATGACAAACCAATTGTTAACCAGTTTTTTAGAAATCTATACTTTAAGCAATAATATAGGTAAATGGTCAAAGGATAATTTCACCAATAATCCACCGCGTTTGTATCGATTACAAGCAATAGAGGCTTTGATGAAGGCATTACAAATAAACTGTTCCTATCAAGAATTTCAGTATGGAGAATTTCTATTGGGACAGAACCAATTAGTGCAATCCGAATTGATAACCAAAATAAAAAAGAGCTACCCCATACTTTTTCAAACAATCAATACTGAAGAAAAAAAACAAATTGATGGTCAATTTATGTTTGAAATATTGTTCAGTTATAGAATGCAATTGCAAAAACTAACAAGTGTAAAGGATAGCGTATTGGAATATTCAGAGAACAATAGATATCCAATACTAATCATTGATACCATTAATAACAAACTTCAATCCGATATCAAAGCCATAGACAATATACTAGAATACCTAATCAATCCTAATCAAATCAATATTACAAAGCAAGAATTGATAGAAAAATACAACTACCCAGTGGGAGACCTTGATGAAATAGATTCTGACTGGATATAATAAATAATAAAACTATGGAAAAGCAATTACTAGACACCTTTTTAGATTTATACACCTATGATACCAAAATACAAGAATGGTCCTTTGAAAAATATGAAAACAATCCTTCTCGATATTACCGTTTGCAAATGATAACGGCTTTAATGAAAGCTTTAGATATCAATTGTAGTTATTATGATTTTAAAGAGGGTCGTTTTATTTCAAAAGTTCAGTATAACAAATGGAAAGATTTTAAAGAAACAATTATGGACCAACTCGATGCCAAAGCATATGCGCGTTCCCTTAAAGAGAAACTACATCCATTTGATATACAAAGCATTTTTAGAACGTTTATGGAATACCGCTTATTTTCCGAAAAAGTATTAGGTATTTTTGATGGTATCTACCTTGCAAAAGACGAGTTTAGAGCCTTTGCAAGCATACTAAACAAGTCCAATAGTCATTTAAAAGAAGAGTTAAAAAACATAGAGCAGGTATTGCATTTTTGCATCAATCCAAATGGGCTTAACTATATGCAAGAAGAATTAATCAAACAATTTGGTTATCCTGAAGTAGATTTAGGAGCGATTGATATAGACAATTTTTAAATAAAAAAAATATAAAATGGAAAAAAATAAATTAAAAACCAAAACACCAAATGAACTATTCGACTGGGTATTAACTCATAAAACGATGAATAAAAGAGTTAGAGCTATCTGGAAAAGATTTGTTTTGAATTATTTAAAAAACGAAAATTATAACGTAAACCAAATTTTTGATATTATAAACAATAATAATTTAGGAGAAACTTTAACAAGTAAAATTTTGTTTGATTTGGAAGTGTTTTTTCAAGATTAAGAAGACTTTTAAATTAAATGACCCAATCCTTTTTTAACTTTCTTTTTTTGGTTAAATGAAACCAATTATTTTTTTAATGGGTTTTGATTTGTTTTAGTGTAATTGTAAAATATTAACAAATATTTTTCGTTATCTAGAAATAAAATATTTAAATTATGAAAAAAACGATTGTATTATTTTTTTTACTGTTAAATTTTATTGGATTTTCACAATCAAATTTTTTAAGGGTTCAAACAATCAAGGTGATTAATAATCAGCAGGAGCCAATGGCTAATATACCGGTTACAATAATTGAAACCTTATCAAAACAAAGAGTCTCTAAAAACACCAATACAAAAGGTGAAGTAGTTTTTAACATAACAACTGGGAATGAATGGGCAGTAAATATTCTTGAAATGAAAAATTGTTGCTATATTTATGGTATAGATAAAGGTTATTCAACAGGTAAAAATCTAATAACATATGATATTGAACATTATAAAAGAACACATAGAGCCAAAATAGATAGAAAACAATTTAATTTGATTCAAATAGATCAGACAAAACTAATTGATCCACAACATGAGTCAACAACTGCTATTGTAAAGCTAAAAGTAGTTAAAGATGATGATAATCCACTTAAAAATTTTTATGTTAACCTAACAAGCTATAAACTACAAAAAATATTTTTAGGTAAAACAAACGAACAAGGAATAGCAAACTTTGTAGTTCCAATAAACACTGAATTTGAAGTTGATATTGATGGGATAGAAAGTTTTGATTATGTAGACACAAAAAAATCAGGAATATATGAATTGCAATTTACATACCAGCCAACAGATTTAAAAGAAATTGTAATTAATGATACAATTAGTCAAATACTTCCTAAAGAATTAAAAGGGACTTCTTCTCGAGTTGCTGTAAAAATTAAAGTAAATAAGTTAAGTGGAAACGATATTAGCAAGGAATTGATTTATCTTCAAATGCTGGGAACCAATAAGATTTATAAGGGGAAAATGGATAAAGATGGTCGAGTTTCTTTTTTATTACCAAACAAAAATAAATATTTAATTAATTTTAAATACCAAAAGGAAGTTGATGTTTTGAATTTTTCTCATCTAAGAGGAATTTCAAATTCAGAATCAACCATTATTTACAATCCAGATCCTAAATTAGAATTTCCCGAGCGATTTGTTCCTACCCCTGACCAACTTTTTTTAAAAGATTTTAGAGAGTTCATATCCAAACAATATCCCGAACCGACTGACCCTATAGAATTAAAATTAAAATGGGCAAACGACTCCATAAATGCACTTTCAAAAGAAGCTGTATTAGAATTACGGTTTAAAATTCGTACAGCGAACATAGATTTAAAAGGAGATCCAATAAATATTTCATTAGTGGTTGATAAAAGCGGCTCAATGGAAGGAGATGATAGAATAGGAGCTCTTAAAAAATCATTATTACAATTTATTAGTAAATTAAGATCCAAAGATATAGTATCATTAATAGCGTATGATCACGAAGCAACCCTTTTAGTGCCTTCACAGCCGGTAGGTGATGGT
This sequence comes from Flavobacterium aciduliphilum, assembly GCF_003268855.1. Classification (GTDB taxonomy): domain Bacteria; phylum Bacteroidota; class Bacteroidia; order Flavobacteriales; family Flavobacteriaceae; genus Flavobacterium; species Flavobacterium aciduliphilum. The sequence goes on along the minus strand of NZ_QLSZ01000003.1, from coordinate 56,084 downwards.
AAATACTTAAAAGATATGATTGAAGACATTGAAGCAGGGGGTGGTACCAATATTTATAATGGAATGGTTATGGGTTATAATCAAATTTTAAAAAAACAAATACCAAAAGGAACGAATCGATTGGTATTGTTGACAGATGGTTATGGTGCCGACGACCCACTTGTAACTATAAAAAAATCGAAAGAGTACAATGATAAAGGTATAGAATTATCTGCTATAGGAGTAGGGCAATTTTATAACCAAGCGTTACTATCCCAACTAGCAACAACAGGTGGAGGATTATTAAATTTTATAGGCTCTTCCAAAAATATTGCATCTGTTTTTCAAAAAGAATTAACCAGCTTATTAAGCCCTTGCGTTAGCGATGTAAAGATTGAAGTAGAATACAATGATAAAATTATTTTTAAACAATTGTATGGGTATCCTTTTAAGAAAGTAAATAACAATACGATTCAATTAGAATTAAATGCAATTTATCCTGGTTTACAAGGTATCGGTTTATTGAAGTTTGATTTAAATAACCCGGATAAAACAATAGAAAAAGCTCCTCTTATAATAAAAATGACGTATTTTGATCCTAATCAATCAAAATACATTGAGAAAAAAGAAAAAGCATTTTTAAAATGGTTGCCTAAAGAAGGGAAAATAGAGCTCATCCTGGAAGCAGAGCAAAAAAAAGCATATGCCATTGCAGTTTTAAATCAAGGATTAAAAGTAATGTCTGAAAATTTTGTAGCGAATAATTATTCTGGAGCAATTGAACATATTGAAAAAGTGCAAAATAATATTAAAGAAATTTATCCAAATGCTTCCGACCTTGATGTGAAAAAACTTATGGATGAAATGAGCCAATATGCTATTTATTTAAAAAGAAAAATAAATAATACATTACAAAATTAAATTTGATAATTTTGTAAAACTATTTAAGATAATATATTTGTAAAAACTACAATAAAATGAATTTTTGCAACCACTGCGGAGCAGACCTCAGACAACACGTACGCACACGATTTTGTCATAATTGTGGCAATCATCTTGAGGGATTAGAAAATTTTACTCATCACCAAGAATCCAAAGATAATTCTTCTGAAGTGCTTCGTGCTTTGAAAGGTGGAATATTAAATTTATTGATAGAAAGAATAGATCAAATAAAGAATACTCTACGATCAGCTTTTAAAACCAGATATTCAGACTCTTGGGCTAAAGAAGAGGATGAATTGAAAAAAGTAGTAAATTTACTTATTTCAGAGCTTAAGAATGGTAATAATTCAGATGTTCTATATGCCATAGGAGCATTCAAGACTTTTTTAAAAGTTGATGCTTATGGTAATTTTGAAAAGATTTCGGACACAAATTTAAACTCTTTTTTAAATTCATCCAACGGTAGAGCTTATGGTCATTGTTATACTGAATTAATAAGGTTATTTAACACGTTAGAAAATAAGTTAAGCGATTCATCAAGTAATCAAATTGAAAGTTATAACTATGAAAATGAGTCAAATAATAATAATGACCAGTCTAATTTTGAAATTTTAAGAAATCAATCTTTTAATAATGGCTATAACTCTTATGGAATCATCTATACTAACTTAAATGCACTAGCCAAGAGGCTAAATTGCGGAGAAGAAGAAGTGGAATCGACTATTTTAAACTACATCTCACAGGTAGAGGAATACGGACATCAATATATTCTGCTTGATGCTGGCAATAATTCCTACAGCAATATAGACGCTGATGATGGCTGGAAAAGCTATGTAGAATTGCTGAAAGATTTTCAAAATGATAATTCTCAAGCGGAATATCTTTTTATTGTAGGAGGACATGATGTGGTTCCCATGGCGATTATTGATAATGAGCCAAGATGCTACCAAGATGACCTTGAAATTGATACAGATATGCCATATTCTTATCTTAAAACTGATAATTTTGAGTTATTATTATGGAATGGAAATATCTTCAAAGAAAGTTTACTGCTTAATGTAGGAAGAATTCCTTTTGCAACAGATAGCGATATTTATGATTTAAAAAATTATTTAGATAGATCAAGTAATAGTTTTTTAACAAATGTTCAGATCAATAATTGTTTTGGGATGACGGCATTAAGTTGGAAAAGTGCTTCTGAAAAAATAATACAAAATGCAAATGCTCAAAAAATACTTCATACCTCACCGCAAATTGATATAAACTCAGTGGATAATGTATACGATGAATCGGCTGAGCTCTATTATTACAATCTTCATGGTAGTAATGCTCCTAATGCTTCTCAATTTTATGGGGATAATGGTGGGGCTGTAGCACCAAAACATATAGCAAAAGCAGTTAATCCCAATTTTTTTATTACTGAAGCTTGCTATGGTGCTAAATTTATAGACTATAATAAACAATCTTCAATGTTAAATAGTGCATTAAATAATAATACACTTGCCTTTGTAGGTTCTAGCAGAGTGGCTTTTGGTTCTTGTTCATCAAACATTAGTAGTGCAGACATTGTAGCAAAATCATTTATAGATGCTCTTTTTGATAACATAAATTGCGGCATGGCTTTGTCTAAAGCTAGGATAGATGTATTTGATGCTTGTCCAGACGAACAATATAATTATGGAGTAACTTCAGCTGTAGAGTTTAATTTATTTGGAGATCCTATTCTAAAGGCATCAGATTCTAGTAAATCAATGTTTAGAAAAAGTAGTAATAATACATTAAAAAATAATAGTATAAAATCAAAATCATATACTAAATCAAAACCTGAAATTAAAGAAATTGATTTTAAAAATTTAGAAAAAGGAATTCTAAATGATGTAAGAAATTTAGTTAATAATGAGGTTTTAAAGATTAGAAAAACTGTTGATTCATATTTATATCAAAATTTTAATGTAGACAAACGGGGTCTTCAAAGGGTGTTCCTGATAAAATCAAAATTTGGTGAGGAAACTTTTAATTATATGTATCAAAATCAAAATGGAAATATACAAACCACATATTCTGTTTTTACAGATAAACGCGGTAAAATAAAATCAATACTAACATCAAAATAAATAATATGAATTGTCCAAGTTGTAAAAGTATATATAGTGCTACAGATGTTTTTTGTGGTGAGTGTGGATTTAATTTACAATCGTCTGTTAAAAAAAATATTTCAACACTCTCATGTACAAAATGTAATAATCCAATTAAAGAAAGTGATCTTTTTTGTGGAGAATGTGGAACTTCTAACCAAGTTATAAGCAATAATATAAATAATCAAAAAAATAAAGAAAATGTAGAAAATTCTTCGATGTCTGTAATAAAAGACCGAATTTTTTGGAACATTCAAGACGGGGAAATAGCGCATCGATTTGATGAAAAAGATTTAATACAATACGAATCGGCTAAGGGAATCATTATTAATGAAGGAAGCACTGCTTATATAAAAGCTAATGGAGAAGTTGTTGGAGAGTTGAGTGGCGGTACTTATGATTTTGTTGAGCCAGAGCAGTTACAACAAATCCTAGAAACTCGTGAAGGAGGAATAGCTGGTGGTTTAAGAAATGGATTTCGTTTTATTTCTAATTTAGTAATGGGTACTCGAGTTAAAGATAAAATAGATAGTAATAATGCTTCAAATGCAAATCAGCAAACTACGTTGTCGAGTGTAATTGAAAACATGAAAAAAAATCAAGTTTTTGCAGTTACACTAAAATTAGATAAAAGTTTTCAAATTCCTTTTGGTAGAAATGAAGATTCCGATGGAAATAAAATGGAGTCTTTAATTATCAAAACCAAATTGTTAGATATGGAATTTGTGGTTGATGCCTATTTTAAAATTGATGATTTTAAAAAATTTGCACAGCACTACTTAGGTGGAAATACAAGTGTTACTAAAAAAATGATACATAATGAGCTGTTTTCCTTAATAAAAGCAGCTATTCAAGATGTAATGCAAGATGTTGAAGTAACTGAAAATAGACTTTCTGCAGAATTAATTCAAAAGATATCAAATAAAATAAATGCAACAGCGGAGGATCTTTTTTACGGATTAAAACTAGAAAAAATTATATCAATATCTTCTAGTAATGAAGATTTAGAGCGATTTAGAGCTCTAAGTAGAGAATTGTATTTGTCTGAAAGAGAATTAGAAAATCTAATTCATTTGAATGAATTTAATAATCGTTTGTCATTGCAACAAAATGCACAACGCCTTCTCGAAGCAAGAAACGATTTTGAATTTCACAAGGAGCTCCAAGCGATAAATAATAATAGATCTCTACATGATGAGAGAACGGAGTTAGATTTTGATAAAGAAAGTCAATCTATATTTCAAGAACGTTTGTTATCTGAAGATGATCTAGAAAAATTTTATATGGTGCTTTCTAGAGAAAAACGCATTAGAGAAGCAACAAATGAAAATGAAATTCAAACGGCATTAATTGAGATTGAAAAAACAGGTTTACTTAGAGATGAAGATTTAGAAAACCTAAAGCGCTCAATTCGAGAGCGAAATGAAGATCATGATATAGTGCGTTTTCATGCTATTGATATTATTCAATTGAATCAGACATTAGAGATTGACCGTAAAAATCTAGAATGGGAATATGAAATTGGTGACAAGCGCATAGAACTAGAGTTAGATCGTAAAAGAAAGGCATTACAAGCTGAAATAGGATTTACTGAATTAGAAATTGAACAATGGAAAAAAGAAGATGATTATAAAGATTCTCGTTTTTATACAGACCTTCAAAAATCCAAAGCTGGTTTACTACAAGATATAGAAATAGATAAAACCAGAGCTAAAAATCAACTAGAGATAGAACGTGAGAGATTAGCAATAGAACAAGAAGATGAAAGACTAAGGTTTGAAAGAGCTCAGCAAGTTTTTAAAAGGGATCAAGAGCATGTTTTAAAAACAAAAGAGCAAGAATTATTACATATACAAGAACTAGAAGAAAAGCGCCTTAAAGAAGTCGCTATTAAATATCAAGGAGCTAAAGATTTGACTGCAGAACAATTAATGGCAATTGCAGCAAACGAAAAGCTTGATCCAATAGCAGCACAAAAATTTGCTGAATCCTTTTCCGCTAAGCACAATAATGAACTGCAAAAGGAACACATGGAGCAGTTCAACAAACTTAATGAGCAAAGAATTGAGGATATCAGACAGAGTAATGCTCAAAAGGATGCAATGGCGGAAAATGACAAAGATAGATTGGAAAGGATGTTTGGGAAATTAGCCGATACAACATCATCAATGACAGGTCATTTAGTTGGAAGTAAAGACCAACAAAAAGAAGAGTATAAGGAGCGACTAGTAAGACAAGAGGATAGAATGGACAATACTCAAGACAAAGCACTAGACTACACCACTCGAAATAATAGTTATGGAGTAGTAAATCAATCTGCTAACACAAATATCCCACCACCTCCAAATGATTATTTTGTAAATATACCAGGACAACAAGCAATTCCAAGACAAATTGATGTTTTAAAAAACATGATACGCAGTGGAGAAATTGTGGCAGCTACCTCTATATTTTCACCTTTGTCTAACAGTTGGATTCCGGCAAGTACAATTCCTGAGTTAACTATATTATTTTCAGATCAAACCGCTCAAACCTCTAAGTTAGCTAGCTGTAAAAATTGTGGTAGTGATTTAATAGAAAATACTAAGTTTTGTAAAAATTGCGGAAGTGAATCTTAATATAAAGGAAATGGAAAAGTACAAAGGAGTCATAATAATAAAAGGTACGTTCGGCGGTAGTAAATCTGATGGTTATAAAGCCTATTTAGTTACAGACGATTTTAAAAATTATCAACTCTATAGAAAAGATACATTAGATATAAATGATGAATATTTCTATACTTTTAATAAGAAAAGTGTAGAAGTAATTGGAGAAATCCAAAGGGATAAATGGATATTAGTAGATTCTGTAATTGAGATTAAAGATGAAATTCTAGAAAATGATAACCCTAGTTTTAAACCTATTAAGTTTGCAAACCCAGAAGAAGGTTTTCCTCAATTAATTAATTCAGAAGGTTCTATATTGGAGTTAGTAGAGAGCAAAGACCCCGAAAATGATTTAACTAAAGAAAGACTTTATTTAAAAGCTTTTATTGAGCCAGGAAAATCTATATATGCGAAAGTTAACGAAACAACACTCTTACTTTTTTTTCAAGGCAGATTATCTGTGAAAGAACTTTTTTTATTAAGAAATGATGAAATTTATATTATAGAAGAAAGCCTAAATAACAAAAAGAAACAAACGCCTTTTTATTTTAGTGAAAATTTTTTACAGGATACTATAAATAAAATTCAATGCGGTAATGAACATTATTACTCTTTACCCAAAGATATGCGGATAGAATACCCCTTTGAAGAAGTAATGAAAAAATTAGAATTATATTGGAGTAATGCTCATTCGGCTTTAAACGGATTATAAAGAGTTAATTAATGAAAAACTGCTTAAAGTGCAATCAATCTGAAGAGGATGACGCATCAAAATTTTGCAAAAAATGTGGAACTTCACTACCCGAGCCTAAATTAAATTTTCATAAAACTGGAGAATTTAACGCAACTATTGGGGATAAAAATATAATTTCTGGAAATGTAATCGGTAAAAATGAAGAAATAAAAGTTTCTGGAAATGCTACTATCAATAAAATAGAAGATGACACAAAAAAAACTGTCATTTGTTCTATTTCAGGTAGACGATTGCTAATGATAAATAGCATTGTTTGCCCATGTTGTAATAAAGACGTTGCCCAAGAATATTATAGTCCGAAATCGAACAGGTGTTTAAATTGTGATAATTTAGCTTTAGCTTCCTATAGAAAACAAGTGCAAATAGTTTTATCGGATGGAATATTAGATTCAAATGAAAGAATTACTCTAGATAGCTTGGCTATGTCTTTACATATTGATGAAGATAAAAAAAATGAAATAGAGGTAGAGGAAAAGCAAAATAGTAAACAAATCACAAGTGGTGAATTTTTGAGTGGATTCCATAAAATTGAATTTAATCGTGCTTTAAAGTATGTTTTTGAGGAAGATAATATAGAACAAGGTTTTAAATTGTTAAACAATGTATTTTTAAAAAACTCTTTCAATGATGAAGTTGCTAATTTATATTATTTACTAGAGGCAATTTTATTGCCTGAAACTGCTATAGCAAATTACCATTCGAGAAATATAGATAGATTTTGGCAGCATTATTGGGCTTTTTTACCGCATTTAAAGAAAGTGGAAGTAAGTGAAGCATATGAAATTATTGAAAATAATAAAAATCTTTTTGCTGATAAAAATAATGATGTTTTAATAAGTGAAGTAACCTTTTATCTTATTTGTTATTTTTCTCAGGGAGAAAACAGCTATTTAGAGGAAGCAAAATCGATATATGCTGAATTTAGTAAAAATGTAAAAGGACCTTTGCTCCCATTAGTAAAGGTAGTCGATTTATTAATTCTTCATTCGGGAAGTGATTATTTTGATTTAATTCAAAATACTGATAAAGAAGAAATGTTTATTTTAGGACACATTTTCGGATTGCATAAAGTGCCCAAAAATATTGAAATAAAAGAGAATGTTCTTGAGGAGGAATTGCAAATCGAATATCATAAAAAATTTGAGAATCACGCAGTAAATAATATAATAGAAAATAAAGAATTTAAGTTAAAAACCGATATTAGTCCTTCTAAAGTTGAAATAGATATTTTATTAACTACAATTAATGGAATTTTAAAAAGTTACCGTGGTGATAAAAAAAAGTGGGCTATGCAATTTAAAGGGCATGAATTGTTTTTTATAGCTTCAGGAGTTATCAATGGAAAAATAAAAAACAATGAAATAAGAGGTAAAATTTCAAAATATTTGTTAAAAAAAAATAGTGTAATTTAAATAACCAACGAATTACTTAATGAAAATGTAAAAACTAAAAAATATTGCATGAAATCGATTAATGCTTATATTAGTAATTCTTTGGTTCTGGAAATTCAATTTTAGTAATAGTGTTATCTTTTAGAAAAGAGCAACCACAAGCTTTAATTGAGAAGCTAATAAAAAAGGAATCTAAAGAAATAAAAAAAGCAACAAAATTTCTATCTGAATTTTATTTAAAAAAACAAAAATATGAATTATAAAATTTCAAATCAAACCTTGTTCATTTGCGATACTTATGGCAATACAGGAAGAAGAATTGCAGACAATGTGAGTTTTGGTACCTATGATGATGCTCAAAAGATATTTTTAGTTACATCTATAAATGGAAAAGTCGAAACAAGAGATATCAATGGGAACCAAATTAGAACGATAACCGAAAATGCAATTGAAGCTAGATTTTCAGGTACCGATTTAATTATTAGAAAAACTGATGGTAGAACAGAAGTTAGGGATAGAATGGGGAATTTAAAGCGTTATCTATAGTATTCATCTAATTATGAAAAACTGCATTCAATGTAATCTTCTAATAGAAGATAATAAAAAATTCTGTGGAGATTGCGGAACAAAACAACCAGAAATTAGATCCAACAATAATAACGATGGTAAATATAATGCAACTATTGGGGATAAAAATATAATTTCTGGAAATATTATTGGTAAAAATGAAGAAATAAAAGTTGCTGGAAATGCTACTTTTAATAAAATTGAAGATGATACCAAAAAAATTATTATTTGTACGTTTAGCGGAAAACATTTACTTAGGGGAAGAGACTTAATAGTAAATTGTCCTAATTGCAAATCAGATGTTTCTCAGGAGTATTTTAATACAATAGCAAGTAGATGTTTTAATTGTGATAAACAAGCATACACTAAATTTAGCAAACAATTAGATGTTATTTTACAAGACGGTATTATTGATGCCTCAGAAAGAATTCAATTAGATTCCTTTGCTAATAGTTTGTTGATTGATGACTTAAATAAACAAAAGTTAGAGTTTGACGCCAGAGAAAGAAATATAAATTTTAATACAAATGGTTTAAAATCGAATGAATTAATTGGCTATTATAAAATTAAGTTCAAGAAAGCGGTAGTTTTACTTTTTGAAAATAGAGATTTGGTTAGTGCAATTAATATTCTTTCATCAATTCATCAAGAAAATATTCTACATGACGAAACCGCATCATTATTTTTTTTACTAAAAGCAATCCAAACACCATCAGGTTATGTAAATGACTATGAAAATAAAAATGAAAGAAATATAGATTTGTATTGGGAGCATTTTTGGGTATTTATCTCCTATTTTAAATTAGATAGACATGATCAAGGCTTCAAAATAATTAATCAAAACAAAGCACGTTTTTTAGAAAATAAGAATGATATTTTATTAAGCGAGGTCATTTCTTATTTGTTTCTTTTTATATCTAATAACGAAATGGAATACCTGATAGAAGCAAAATCTGCTTATTCAAAATTAGAAGAAAATATTAAACAGCCTTTATATGTAGTTCATCAACTTATAAAAAAAATGTTAAATTATAATACTTTAGAGTGGGATAATTTATTTAAAGATTTTAACGAATATGAAAAATTTTACTTAGAGTTTGTATTTGGATATAGAACAGTTACTGGAAAATTTATACAATTTGAAAACGCAATCCCATCAAGCACAAATAAAAAAATAGACTCAATAGAATTTCTACAAGCAGATATTGTTGATAAAAAAAACACTCAATCAAGTGAAATAATACCCGACACTGAATTGGGTATAAAATCAAAAGATTATAAAAGTATTGAGGTAGAATGGGCAGTTAATAACCTCAATACAAACTGTTTTAGTACTAATAATACTAAAGATACTAATTTATTGGATATATCTAATGATTTAGGAAATAGTTTAAAGAATTTATTTAAATCTATTATTGATAGTAAGCGTAATTTTAATATTGACAGTGTTCAAAAAAATTTAAGAAGAATTGAACAAGTAAGAAATAAAATAAGGAATATAAAGGATACTGATGATATTATATTTAATCAAAAAATTCAAATATTTAAGCAAAACCCAATAATATTAACAGATTTTAGCCATATAATTGATTTTTCATCAAAAGATCAATTTAATATGAATTTAGTTGATTATTTCAATGAAATTTTTAATTCAGCATTTAGCGGCTCTATCAATCTCAATATGGAACCATTTGATTTGGCCAAACTACAAAAAGATGCAAACAATAGAAAAAAATTTAAAAGACATTTAATTTTATTTTTAAAAGATGCAAATGGTCTTTTTCAGTATATGGTCAGTAAAAAAATTAAATCAGAATCAAAAATAAAATACCCAAAGCAAAATAATCAGAAACAGATTTCTAAATTAAAAGTATTTTCCAACCCAGAAAAAAAAGTACAATCGAAAATTTTAGAATTTTCGGAAACTACTCAAAAACAAAATAATGATATAAATTTTGTTCTAAGTGAAATAAAGAAAAATTATCATAGTCTAAAATTTTGGGATTTAATAAAAACATCTAAAAAATATGTTGCTTTATTTCCAAATCACCACCTTTTTCATTTCTACGTAGGGATGAGCTACTACTATTTAAAAATGTACAAAGAGGCTTTGTTTCACCTAAAAATTTCTGAAGAATTAAGTTCTATAGATCAAGAGACACTTGGAATAGTAAAAAACCAAATTAAATATTTGCCGGGTCATATAGATAGACAAAAATATGAATTAGATATATATTATCATACCATTGGAAAACAAATTTGGTCCACTAACTTATTTACAAAATATTTCAAAAATGGAGATTTAATAAAATATGCTGAAACAGATAATGAATGGCATGAAGCTGCAATAAACCAAATCCCTGCTTGGTGTTATGTAGATAAGGAATATTGGTGCTACGGAGATAAAATATATGAAACAAATAGAGATCATATGGTTTTATATAATTATTTTGCTATAATTGATAATAGAGGTTTGGCACCAGATGGTTGGCGTATAGCCAATGCAAAAGATTGGGATACATTAATAAACTCTCAACAATCTCTGTTTAATAAAAAAGTAGCTTCAAAATTAAAATCTAGAAGTAGTTGGATAAATCCTAAAGAGAGTATGCATGGCACTGATAAAAGTTATTTTGATGCTTATCCAGCAGGTTATAGAACTCCTCACGGTCAATTTAAATCTTTTGGTAAAGAAGCTCAATTTTGGCTAAATAGCAGTGATTTACATTCTAACAAAATTATGATTTGGGGTGATTCAATAGGTATTTCAGATAATGCAGATAACCCCGTGAGTTACCCGTTTGTAAAATTTGAAAAAGGTTGTGGATTAAGCATAAGATTGATTAAAATCTAATTTTATTGAATTTAACAACAAAGATTAAAACAATTTAGTATAAAAACTTGAAATCTGAATTTGAACTAAACCTTTTAAAAATATTAGTAGCCTGCACTCCTAATGAACTGTTATTGCACTATGGCGCCATAGGGTATTTTTTGTTAGAATACAAAACAGTTACCAAAGAAGAAATTCTTAAAGTACTTAATGCTTATGTGCCTAATGAAAGAAAATATTTTAATAACATTAGAGAAACTATAAGTCTAATGCCAATTGATGAACAAGAACTGCTCTATAAATCGGCTGAAAGTTTAATAGCAATCAGTAGTAGGCATTATGAAACGCCAGGAGAACGAAACTTAGTAAAATTTAAACTTGCTAAAATTTTTAATAAAGAAATATAAAATAGTATGATAAATTCCATTATCCCTTACGAAAGATCCTATTGGGTTTTGCCCAATAAATTACTTGCAGGTGAGATTCCAAGTTCCAAAACGGAAAGCAGAAAAATTGAAAAAATCAATAATTTATTAGATTACAATATTGATGTTATCATTAATTTAATGGAAGAAGTTGAAAAAAACTTTAGCAATGAAATTTTAGAAGATTATTCAATAACATTATACAAAGAGGCTGCCAAAAAGAATAAAAAAATAGAAGTATTTAGGTATGCCATAAAAGATTTGAATGTTCCTACAGAAAACTTCATGACTGAAATCCTTAATAAAATCGATGAACAAATCGCTCTAGGAAAAAGAGTGTATGTGCATTGTTGGGGTGGAGTAGGGAGAACAGGAACGGTTATAGGATGTTATTTACTACGTCATGAATTTGCTGAATCTCAGAATGTGATTGATACTATAAATTATCTCAAGAGAACCACAAATATTGCTCACAGAAGTTCTCCAGAAACTGAAGAACAAAGGCAATTTGTTTTAAATTGGTCAAGTAATAAATAGAGTTTCAAAATCAAGTTACATGGAAAACAAAAAAAATCTTCTCTATCTTGCCTCAGGAGGATATAAGCCAGAATATGAAAACTTACCTTTTGACCATCTTTATTTTGTAGATGGGAATGCTAATTTTAAAAAATCATATCCTGAAAATCATCCAAAAATTACATTTTTAGGAATGGATGCTTTATTTGCTGTAGATTATTTAAAATCAAAACAAGTTAAAATTGATTGTTTAGTCATAATCAATGAAGGCTTGTACGAAGGAGGAGGCTCCTATCCCTTATTTTCTGATTTTCTTATAGGGTATTTAAGTCCAATTTTAAAAGAGGAATACCTATTAATTTGTGATTTAAGGTATTATGATTCAAATTTAAATGCGGTTACAAAAATGGATTGGGGGCATAAAATCCTAAAAAAAATCACATCTAAAGATTATGAGTACATCAACCCAAAACTCTTTACTTCTCACCGAGAATTTTCGCCAGATAAAGCATTTGGTAATGTTTTTCTAATGAAAAAAGATCATAAAGTCACTACAATAAAATCTTTAAATCCATCTATTAAAATTGAAATAGTGCATTGAAGTATATAGGAAGAGGAAGATAACTTAGATTTTATAGGTTTAAATTTAAAATCAAACCACCAGTTGGTTGGTAGAACAAACGGTAGGCAAAATGTAGTTGATTTTTTTGAGAGTAAACCAAAGGTTCATAATATCAAGGAAAAGCATTTTTCAGAAATTATGGATACCTGTATTAAGTGTAATGTCAAACGAATAGGTTTGGTCGCTTGGAATAATGGAAATTACGAAAAAATAGTAAACTTAATTAATACTTTGCCATCAAACAATATAGAATCGATACGATTTTATCATTTAAACAAAAGAGATTTTAAACATATTTATGCATCTCAAGATAGTAATAACATGGAGAAATAACCTATTTTTTCCTCAATTTTGTATTAATAAAATAAAGTTGAAATCTGGTAAATAAAGAAATTATCCAAGCATATAAAGACTTATATATTCTTAATCTAATTCGTGAGCAAAAGTATTGACGGGATAATTTATAGTTAGGTTTTATTCCCAAAAATTAGGCAAATTTTTATTCGTTAAAATAATTTTATTTCCTTCAAATCGAATCAACAATCCCATTGACTTCATTGTTGCGATGTCTTTATAAAATAATTTTCTTTTGGTAACAATACCTCTAGTTGTAAGAAAGAAGAAAAGTTGTTTTATCGTGAGGCCATTGGGATTATTAATCAGATGATGGGCTAAAGCAATAATTCTAATATTAGTTTTCATAGAGCCTTGTATTTTATAAAATAAATTTTAGTGAATATAATGATGTACTATTAAATTTAAAAATTAAATTTGAAAAAGTTTATAAATTCAATTTATGTTGAAATGTGTTCTATATATTACATTTTTTTTTAATTTAATACCTTGTGTTGGAAATAGGGGTACAATATATCATAGATGCCTTTTTCAAAAAGACATTACATTTAAACCAAATCAAAATAAAAACACACCTACTTCAAAAAATAAACCACTTCTTTTTTTATGGCGAGAAGACCGATATAATAAAGAATATAAAACTACGTTTTCAGAAATTTGTATTAATAAATCTTATTGTAAAAGAATTACAGAACCTGAAAGAGCAATTATTGGGTATATAGCAACATTTATTGGTAGTGAGTGTGATTGGGATGGTGAATGTAATTCAGATAGAAGTAATTTAAAGTGTAAACTATTATCGGCTTTAAAATTAGGTTATCAGTGTTCAGATACTCATTTAGGTTTTCTTAAAAAATGGTTCAAAGAGGATTACAAGGCTTTAAAAAGACTAGAAGATTGTTCAACGACACCCTACACAGCAACTATTCAAAACACGTTTGAGAAAATGGAACTAACGCATAAAAATAACAATTTCTATGTCACTGTATACGCCTCTGGTATAAATTCAAGAGAGAATAGATCTTGGTACTGGAAAGAAATCAATCATTTTATTTTAATAAATAAAAATCAAGTAAAATTGTTGAGTAATAAAACAATCTATTTAAAAAAAAAGTAAGCTTTAAAAGCAGTCTTTTGAGTTAATATAAAATATAATTAAAAAATAAATAAAATAATTTAATGGAAGATATATCTAAATTAAATTTTGTTTGTGGAGTTAATAAAAATTGTCCAGCAAACTATGAAAAAACAGGAATAGTGTTTGATTATTTCGATACATTTGCTATTCCCGATAAGAAAAATGAAACTTGTTGTCGTTATTGTAATTCAGTCTTGTTTGAGGAAAAAACGTATCAAAATATAATTCAAGTAAAGAAGAGAAAACATCAGCAAAAAGTAGCATTATTAATAATTTCTATTTTAGGGATAGTTACTTTTTTTGTTTTATATTTTCTTAAAATTGTTTAGCTCAAAAGTTACTTGAATCTTATAATCTAAAACAGATGGAAATTAAAATTATAGACAATTCAGGTGTGAGAATGAATTTTGAATTTGAGTATAGAAATACCACACCAAAATTAGATTTTAACCTAATCATAGCTGAAATAAAAAAATCATTTAAAACCCAATTCCAAAAAGTAGTTGCATTATTTCCTTCAGAGGAAGTTTTTTTTCATGTAAACCTAGAACTCACATCAAGCCATGGTGATCATGTTTTAGGTTTATTTGATGCTGAGCATAGTAGTCCTAATAATTTTTATTTCAGAATTTACGAGGAAACCATAAAACAATTAATTGAAAAAAAATCCATGCAAGTGATGATTTTTATGAATATGAAGATACAATTCTACATGAAATAATTCATGCATCTGATTATCAATCTATCAGTAAAACAGATGTTGTGGAAGACTCAAACAGAAAAATTAAAAAAAACTATACTACTGATTCTGTTTTTAAATTAAATAAGCAATCAAACAATACCCCTTTTAATTGGACTGTTGTTCATGTAATTGAACGATTTAGAAATGAAGGCATAGCCGTATTAGGAGAAAAGTTACTAGGAAATAACCCCGATAATTTGTTGAATTCAGATTTAGAAGAAATCACTAATCAATTTAAAAAAGTAGTAGAATTCTGTATTATAACTTCTGAATCTATAGATTTAATACAATCATTTTCTAAAAAAAACGAATTATATGAAATTCTAGACAAAGGAACCAGTGAAGCCTATGTGTACGGACATATTATTTTGTTGCTAGTAGTAGCATTACAAAATGAGGACCAAAAAGAAAATATCCTAGACACAATTGCTTATTTACTAGGTAATGTGGATAAAAAACCTTCTCATGAAAACAGTATATCAATTCTAAAAATGGCTATCAGTACAGATGTATCAGACTACATAAATGGACTATTAATAGAACCCTTTCATCACTGTAAATCAAGTCTTATTGATAAAAAAATAATTCTTAATTTTTGCGCACACATACAAGGTGAGGCTAACAATCAGGCTATACATATTCTAAACGAAAATTCATACTCTAACGCTTATGATAAGTTTATAGAACTGATGAAAATAACAGTAGGCTATAAAATGACTATTGATGAATTAATAGAATTTTCGAATAATTTTAAAGTGGATAATACTTCAGACGAAATTAAAAAATGTATCAAAAATCAGATGGATTATTTAGTGCCATTAGCAGTAAATCAAAAAAATGATATAGCAATATGGGCACTAACGTATCTATTTGATGAAGAAGAACTGATTTTTGATGCGATTCCTTTCTTTGGCTACCAAGACGATTGGCTCGTATTGAATGCTGCTATTAGATTATTAAAAACACTTAACCAAAATTCTTATGAGCTTCTACAAAATTAACTATGGCAATGATGATGAAAATTATCAAATGTTTTTATACAATAACGCGGCAATAAACCTTGATTTTTTTTGCAACCAAGTAAATAATATATTGCAAGACAATATTAAATCGCTACTAGATAGTAATAGTTTAAATTCGATAGCAACTTTCGAATGGGTAGAATCGTGTAAAGAAAAACTATACAATATTGGATATGAGTCACTAAACCAGGAATGTTTTATTATTGATTATGAAGTTGATGAAGAAGACAATATCCAACTCATAAAAGAATCATTAAAAAAGACTTCAGGTATAGAAAACAATAAGAATAAAACACTATGTAAAGTAGGTATTTATTCTGAATTCAATCCTAAAGTTTCTGTTTATTCTTATTTTTATGTGGATAGTAATAAAATAAAAGATTTTGTAAAGATTCTCAATGATTTTTTAAAGCAACACTCAGAATTAAAAACCAACAAAATAGAAACTTACATTGAAAGTTTAGATTACTTAATGAAACAAAATGATTTTGAGTTAATTAATACAAATAACTATACTATTTATTGTGACCACAAGGAGAAGTTATCAAATAGTTGGACGTCTATTTTAGGAAAAGAATTAATGGAGAGAATTAATAATTATAACTTCCCACAGCGAAATATAGAAAACAATTTAAATCTCGATTTAGAACTTCCTTTTTAAAATACATCATTTAGATAATGCAAAAATCAAAATTAATAGAGCTTGAACATAATATAAAATATTGTAAAATATTTTATAAAAATTGTATTGACGCTCAAAAAGGATATTATAATGAAATACGTGGATTTCTGGAAGAATTTAAAAAAAGTATAGAAGAGCTTACAGAAAAAGAAGTATTATTTATAAACAAGAATCTTTTTGATGATGATTTAAAATTTTATAACATCCAAAAGGAACAGAAAGAATTTTTGCTACCAATAATTTACACCTATGATAACCATCTTCAAAACGAAAATTTAGTATGCCTTTCCAAATATGGAGAAGACCAACAGTATGATTTAATAGATGCTAATGGTCAAATATTATTCAGTGGTGCTAGAGATATTTCATCATTTGATAACAATATTATATTCATCCAAGACCATGATTTAAGCCAAAAGCTATACCATTATATGGCATCTTCTTCAAAGCTTGTTCTCATAACAGAATTAGAAAAAAATAAAATATACGGTGAATTTAAATTTTCAGAAAATAGATTGTTTGTAGAAAAAGGATATTACAACGAAAAGCTAGAGCCTGCATCGCCTTTTTGTTTTGATAATGGTAAAGAGTTTAGCGAAGGTTTAGCAGCAGTAGTGTTAAACGGAAAATGGGGTTACATCAATAGTAAAGGTGAAATCGCAATTGATTTTCAATTTGGTTATGCTTCTTCATTCAAAAAGGGTCAAGCAGAAGTCTTAATTCTCAATTCAAATTATAAAAATGCCAAAGGTGTTTGGATAGAAAAAGAGTGTAAAGAGAGTGAATTAATGTGTTCCAACTTTATTAATAAAAAATTCACACCTCTCGCTATCCTAAGAAAAAAATACCTTTCAACATCCGAATTTAAAGAGCAATATCATGATTTTAGATTAGAGACACACAAAGAAAATGCCCTATCAAATTATGGAACCTATGCTACAATTAACACCAATGGACAGATAATCAATCAAGAAGCATTCAATCATACAACAGAGTCAAATACAACAGAGTCAAATACAACAGAGTCAAATACAACAGAGTCAAATACAACAGAGTCAAATACAACAGAGTCAAATACAACAGAGTCAAATACAACAGAGTCAAATACAACAGAGTCAAATACAACAGAGTCAAATACAACAGAAAATCATGATGTAAACTATTGGTTGAAAAAAATTACTTTAAATGGAGACAATGTTACTTTCATACCTGATGAATTATATTGCAACAAACAATTTATAAAACAGGCAATCCAATTAAATCCTGAGTCATTTTACTATTTAAGTCAATTTTATTCAGATGACGATGAAGTTGGTAGCTTTGCTTTTAAAACAGACCCAAAGAGCTCTTATTCGTATCTTTCAGAAAGATTAAAAGCCAGTTATAAAAACCAATTTGAAATGCATCAATCAGATGAAATAGATTTTGACAACATGAATAGTCCATTAAGTCAACAAGAAGGTGACCCAGATTTACCATTTTAACTATAAAAAAACAGATTATGAAAAAACAATTAGAACTTTTAGATGAAGTAATAGATAATTTTACTGAAGAAGAGAAACAAATAATGGAGGACAATCGATTTCCATATATTTTTTCTAAGGCTTGGATGTATCTAAAAAAAGGCCCTGAGATTTACAGAAAACACGATGCATTTCAACAACCTCCGTCAGATTTTGATGATGAAGAATTGCAAATTTTGACAGACGGCTGCAATCAAATCCTAAGAGGGGTTGGTATGACAGAGAACAATCCATTTACAAACTTAGATGTATTCGGATTTTATAATTTATTTAGGCTTTTTCATTTTGACTACATTGATAGAAAAACAAACCACTATTTTACACTTAATGGTAAACAAGGGATTTTAGATTGTATTACTTTCCAACATTATGTCGATGATAGTCAAGTTGTCTATTATAATTTTTGCGAGTATTCTGAAAAAAAAGAAATAAAAATACACAAAATCTAATTTGTAGTCCTAATAATAATAAAGATTGAAAATGGTAAATACCATTGAAAAACATAGAATGTTACGTTTAGATTTACTCGAACAGGTAACAATAAATAACGACTCTAGTAAAGGGTATTATTTTTATTCCTATCCTCAGGATTGGCCTAATGGATTTATGTTTGCAGATTTTAAAACACAATTTATTTTGCTTAAAGACGATAATCAAAAAATAATTTATTTGTATGACGATTTCTACCAAAGAGTAAAATTAATGTATAGTTGTTTAGAACTAAATACAGAGGATTGTTATATAATGAATGATTTAGAGTCTTTTTTTAAAACAAATAAATCAATTAAATTGATCTCAACCGACTCACCATTCAATCCGTATCTTTTTGCTCAGCAGTATCAATTTCAAGTGATTGAAAAACCTTTTGAGATAAGTGTAATTGAAGCTAGTATTCTCAATATGTATAGGGTTGAAAAAGGAAAAAATAATGACAATTAGCAATCACTAATTGATTAATTTAGCTTGTTTTTTATAAAATATAAATTGGATTAAGACAAATGCAAAAACCTAAAATAGTTTTCCTTACCGGGGCCGGAATATCAGCCGAAAGTGGTCTGCAAACCTTCAGAGATTCTCATGACGGTCTGTGGGCAAATTACAAAATTGAAGACGTTTGCACCCCAGAGGCTTGGAAAAAGAATCCAGCCTTGGTGTTAGATTTCTACAACCAAAGACGCAAACAATGCCATGAAGCCAAACCCAATCTGGCACACGAACTCATAGCCAAATTAGAAGAGTTTTACGAGGTAGTGGTCATTACTCAAAATGTAGACAACCTCCACGAACGTGCAGGCTCAACCAAAGTAATTCATTTGCACGGCGAACTAATGAAATCGCGCTCAACAGCCAATCCTAAATTACTTTACGATAGGGAAGGAGACGTACTCCTGGGCGACCTTTGCGAAGAAAATGCGCAACTCCGACCGCACATTGTGTTCTTCGGTGAAGGCTTAGACGAAACCATTCATAATGCTGCTCTTAAGGAAGTAGTAAGTTGCTCCGTATTTGTAGTGGTTGGAACTTCTCTAATGGTTAGCCCTGCCAATGCCTTACCACACTATGTGCCTTTCGCTAGCCAAATGGTAGTCATCGACCCATTAGCCCACGAAATGGATATTGATGAAGAACGTTCCATCTACTACCTATCCGCAAAAGCAACAGATGGGATGAAACAATTGTACGAAACATTAAGTAAACTATAAATCACAATAATGGAAATCAGACAAAAATATATAGATTTCATCCTTGAAAATATAATACAGTCACAAATAAAAATACAACTCCCTATACCCGGAAAGGATGGAAGAAATTATTGCGTACAAGAAGGAACAATTTTATACATGGATATAAATATTCAAGTTGTCGCAAGATATACTCGAGCTGTTAAACTCAAACTCAATTTTGATACCTACGAAAAAGAACAAATCTTTTTCATTCCAATTGCTGAATCTCCTGAACTCATCGAGAGAAAACTCCACTACACGTTAAAAAAAATAGTAATGGAAACTTTCGAAAATGACGGAAGACGCCAAGAAATTAAGCAGTGGTACGACGATGCCAAAAAAAACAAATATTCTTAACTTGTTAGTTGTAATTTTCAAAAAAGTCAGTTTTTTGATGATTATTATTTTGCAATGAATATAATTTTCTATCTAAAATCAATCATACTGACAAAAAACATGAGTATTATTTTTTTCTCCAAAGGATTTAAATCCTTTTTTTCACTCTTAAATATTTAGTTTTTGTAGTGTAAATAAATTGTATGCGGTGATAAAATTAATTAATTACCGCATTTTTGCGGTGATAAAGTAAAAAGTAGGCTTGCTAATACCATTCAAACGCTAACTTTTGAAACTTAAACGGGAGCTATAACATATTAAGCAAAACACAATCCAAAATTTGTTTATTTAAAAAATAAATAGTTATTTTAAATTTATAATTAAATTTTATGAATAAAATAGAACAGATTAAAGAATTAAAATCTCTTTTTGACTCTGGAGTTTTAGATAGTATTCAATACACTAAACTACTTAATGAAATTATTGACCAAACTGAAAATAAAACTAGTTTTGAAACTAATTCTAGCATAGAAGATAGAAATTATCAAAGTCAATCAGTAGAAAAAATTGAAGATTATAAGTCTGTAAAAATTGGAAACCAAGAATGGATGACTGAAAATCTAAATAGTAAGACATTTAGAAATGGAGATGTTATTCAGGAAGCATCTGACTCTCTCGATTGGATTGAGGCTATTAAGTCAAAAACACCAGCTTGGTGCTATTATGAAGATGACCCAATACATGCTGAAAAAAAAGGATTACTATATAATTTTTATGCAGTTCATGACCCAAGAGGACTTGCGCCTTCAGGATGGCAGGTTCCAACTGTTGAAGACTTTAACTATTTATTACAAAATACCGACTATAGATCTTTAAAAAGCCGAGAAGATTGGTATTTTAATGAAGAAGTTCTTATTGAAGGAGATAGCAATGAAGAAGTTGATATTATTAAAAAAATCGGTCTTTTACATTATCATTATAAAATTAATATAAATCCTGGAGAAAATGGCACTAATAAAAGTGGTTTTAATTTAAAACCTAGTGGATATTTTGATATCAGAGAAAATAATGGCTCTTTTCATGATGTTGATATTGCTAGTGTGTTGTGGATTTATAATAATAAAAATAAATTTATTTGTGCTCATAATTTGTATCCTTTTAGAGCTCCCTATATTGATGACAAGTTTATGTTAATTAAAAATTATTCATGGAAAGAATTTTCTCTTAACAATGAATCCGGTTTTGCTGTGAGATGTATAAAAAAAGATGAAAATTTAAATTTATTAGATTACTCAAATATTCAAATTAATAGAGATATTTTATTCAATCAAGCTTCAGAAATTATTATTGATGCAAAGTATGCATCAGCTTCACTATTACAGAGAAAATTGAAAATTGGTTATGACCGAGCAAAAATATTGATGAATCAACTAGAGTCAGCTGGTATTGTTGAACCTGAGAGTGAATCTAAATCTCGCAAAGTATTGATTGATAATGTATCTAAACTATTTGAAGTTGACAATGGTAGCTTAGCTTCAACAAGTGTAAATAATTCTAATAAAGGTAGTTATATATCAGAAAATGCAATAGAAGTTAAACTTACAGACAATGGGTTGAAAATTACGAATTGGTTAAAAAGCGAAGGACAGCAAATAACTTTTTTAGATAGTCTGTTTAATTATGAAATTAGTCAAATGTATACAGAAGAGAGTAGTGAATTATGCATGTGTGATATTTTATCAATTTCAGAAATGGATGATTTTACGATGTTTAAAGGAACGTTGACCAATATCTATGTAAAAGAGGGTGAAGATTACATACCTAATAGTATAATTTGTGTGATTGAACCAGATGTAACTGCTCTTGAAGAATACAAACTTTTAAAAAAGTAATATTAAAAAGATGCTAAAAAAGAAAGGAGTTAAAATCCTTTCTTTTTTAGCATTAAAACAAACAATCATTAATTTGGTGTTGTTGACATTTGTTTAGCCCAAGACTGAATTTGCCCTGCATATTGTGCCTCGATAGCTTTAGTTGCAGCAGAATTAGTAGAGGCTTCAACACTAACATTTATAGGATGACCTCCCGATTTTAATCTAATTTTTCCGTAATATTTAGCCATTTTATTTCTATTTATATAATTACTATTAATCAAAATTAGTTTATGTAGAGACCCAACATGTTTTTTATTTAAATTGGTTTATGTCTTTTCACAACTTGATATAACAAATTTAATAATTTTTTTGTTATTATTTAAAAAATGGAATGGTACAAATCTATACTTATTAATGTTATTAAAGAAACGGAAACCTGCACTATATTCTATCTTTTCTAAATGGTACTCCTTGCCAAAATATGTTAGCTCACTATGGTATTGAGTAAGTTAATTTTTTTATAATTTTAATTTTTCATCTATCAATTCCCTAATTTCACTCGAAGTAACCCCATACAAGCCAAGTATATCGCTTACATACTGAATATTTTTGTTCAATTCCCTTTTTGCTGCATACACCTCAAATTCTAGATTATTAAATCGTAATTCTTCAATAGTAAATCCTTTACGTTCTAATTGTAGTAAATGATAATGAGTATAGTTTACAGGCAATTGTATACTTCTTAATATGCGATCATTTTCAAAAAAAAGTGGTTTTCACAGCAATGGCTGTGGTACCTATTCTTAATTCGTTATCAAAAATAGTACACTCTATTTCAGGGTTATTTGAGGTTTCAATTAAATCTTTAAAATAATAAAAACGTAGTGTTGCCTTTGCAGAACTAAAAGTGAAGCATTCAATGGTTTCTTTTATACCGGGCAAAACAATCGTCAATAAATTATCCGTTATTGTCAATTCAGCGACTATATTTTTAGTTTGTTTAGATTTTCTTCCAATAACTTTTGCAATAAGGTTTAATTCTTTTAATAGCTTGGATTTGTTTATGGTGAAACTAGAATGATTCATAGGTTAAATTTTAAAATCTAAAAATATAAATTATATTAAACATAATCTATACTTTTAGATTTTAAGTATTTAAATAATTGATATTCATTATTTTAAAATATTTTTTTGTTTGTTGATAAAATACTTAAAAATATGTTTCTATTTAATTGGAGAACTTCATCCATTTTTATAATTTGCATCATCAAATATAAATAATGAGTAATTTAAAATTTTCCGGACACGATACGTTTCATTGTAGACAACAGTGGTTATTGAAAGGTGTTGAGTTTATTGATAGTCAAAGATATAGTGGATTTCAAAATCTTGAAGAAGCTATTTTAAATCTTGGAGTTGGTAAAAATATGGTTCAGTCAATTCAGTATTGGCTTAGAGCTTTTGGCTTAATTAATGAAGAAAGAAAACTTACCGATATAGCAAAAATAATATTTTCAGCTAATGGAGGTTTTGATAGATATTTAGAGGATGAGGGTACTTTGTGGTTATTGCAGTATTTGGTTTGTACTGTAGACATTGCAAGTATTTATAAACTAATTTTTTCTGACTTTACTAATGAAAGAATAAGTAATGAATTTGACGAAAGACAGATAATTAATTTCATTAAAGTAAAAATAGCTGAATCTTCTTCTAGAGAGACTAGTGAAAATACCTTAAGTTCCGATTTTAAAGTTTTTATTCAAAGTTATTTTTCAGGAGTTAGGACTCTAAAATCTATAGAGGATGACTTTAATTCCCCTTTAATTGAATTAAATCTTATTTCTTCAATTAGTAGAGAAAATGGAGTAATCACTTATAAATTAAATAAGGAAAATCGTTCTGACTTTCCATTAGAAATTTTCGGCTACTGTTTATTTGATTTATATGAGAATAATTCTGCTATCCAGTTTAAAGATATTAGAAAAACTCTTGGATCATATTTTGTAATTTCAAATGAAGGTTTAGAAATAATTATAGAGAATTTATGCCGTGAATATTCAGAATTTATATTTAATGACGATGCTGGTATTAGACAAATACAAATAAAAGCAGATAGCGAAGAATTTAAAATAAACCTTTTACAAAAATATTACCGCCGTGGATTATAATATATCAACTAACATTATTCGTGATGCATCTAAGGATTTAAATTATATTGTCACGCCAAATGCTACAAAAATATTTGAACGAATTTTTGGAAGTGAAAAAAGTTCTACAAAATCATTTACAATAATTGGTAATTATGGTACAGGTAAGTCCTCTTTTCTTTGGGCTTTAGAAAAAAATTTACTTAAAAAGAAAATTTATTTTAGTTCTGTTACAAACGACAAGTGTAAATCCTATCAATTTCTTAAAATACTTGGTGATTCAACGAGTTTAACTTTTGCTTTTCAAAAATCTCTTGGGCTAGATACAGATTCAAGTTCAAGAGATATTATTGATGAGCTAGAAGAAAGAAGGCAAGCTGCGGAAAAAAAGAAAAATGGATTTGTTATTTTAATAGATGAATTTGGAAAGTTTCTTGAATATATCAATAAAAATAAAGGAAGTAACGACTTATATTTATTACAACTAGTTTCAGAATGGGTAAATGATGCAGAAAAGCAGACTTATTTTGTTATTACATTGCATCAAAACTTTATTTCGTATTCTTCATCTCTTGAAATAATTGAAAAACAGGAATGGGAAAAAATTAAAGGAAGATTTGTAGAATTATTATTTAATGAACCTGTTGAGCAGTTATTGTTTTTTGCGAGTAAGCAATTAGAAAATATTGATATTCCTAAATCAAAAATAATCGAATTTGAAAAATTAAACAATGAGATTATCCAATCTAATTTAGTTAATTATAGTCGATCAAATGCCTCTTCGTTGTTTAACAAACTTTATCCATTAGACTGGCTATCAGCTAATATATTGGTTCAATCATTACAGCGATATGGCCAAAATGAAAGGTCTTTATTTACATTTCTAAATGATTTTTCAAAATCCTATGATAATTCGGAAGATTTAAGTTTTTTTAATGTTAATGCTGTTTACGATTATTTAATTCAAACTCTATCGAGTGATATTCAAAATTATAATAATCCACACCGACCTCAATGGTTATCATCAATGAGAGCTCTTGAAAGAGCCGAATTAAATTTTTCTGAAGATTATTATTTAGCTTCAGAAATAATAAAAACAGTTTGTCTGGTTAATATTTTTTGTAAAACCGGTGGTAAATTCGATAAAGAATTTGCAGTAAATTACCTAAATCTTACTACAAAATTTGATATTATTTTATTAAACAAAGCAATTGAAAAATTAGAAAAATCTGGCATTATAAGATTTTATAAACACAGTAATAAATTAAACTTTTTAGAAGGAACCGATATAGATATTGAGCAGGAGTTGACTAATGTTTCTAAAGAAATTGAGGTTAATTTCTCAATTGCAGATGAATTGATAAAATTGATATCCTTTCCAGTTGAAAATGCAAAGAAACATTCTTACGAAACAGGTACTCCGAGATACTTTGAATATAAAATATTAAATGAAATTAATGATATTAAACGAGCTGAAGGATCTGTTGATGGTTATATTAACTTGATTTTTAATTCAAAAATTAAGATTAAAGATATTGAATTAATTTCCGAAAATAATAAAAGTGACTTATATGTTGTTTATAAAAATTCGGATGAGATCTATAATGAGATTTTTACCGTTAACAAGTATAAAATTTTACTAAAAAAGTTTAGTTCAGACATAAATGCATGTAAACTATTAAATGAAGAATTGCAACATCATACAAATAGATTAAACAGGTTAGTCTTGCAAAATTTATATACAAATTCAAATTCAAATTTATGGTATCGTTCAGGTAAGAAAGTAAATGTGAAATCTAAAAAAGACTTAAATGGCATTTTGTCTGATATTTGTGATAAAGAATTCTATAAAGCTCCAAAAATTAAAAATGAATTGTTCAATAGAGAATTTTTGAGTCCTCAAATTAATTTGGCACGAAGATTACTGATGAGAAAAGTTTTAGAGTTTATGGATAAGCCAAATTTAGGATTTGAAGATTCTAAATTTCCCCCAGAGAAATCTATTTATTTAAGTCTTATAAAAAATACTGGGATACATAATAATTCAAACGAATTTTATACTTATAATATACCAACTGCTACTTCATTCAAATACCTTTGGGATGAATGTAACAAATTCATCATTGAGGCAAGTAATTCTAGAAGAAATTTAGGTGAATTATACGACATTTTAAAGTCTAAACCATTTAAATTAAAAAGTGGTTTTATTGAGTTTTGGATACCTCTTTTTTTAATTATAAAAAAAGAAGATTATGCATTATTTCATGAAGTGAGTGGTTTTGTTCCCTATCTATCAGATGATATATTAGACTTAATTCATAAAGCACCTCGAAATTATTCTATTAAATCATTTAATGATAAAAATATTAATATCAGTTTAATTGAAAAATATAAAAAAATAACTAATACTGAATTTGAAGGAAGAAATAGTTTGCTATTAGCTATTTTTGGAAACTATTTAAAATTTTACAGAGCATTGAATGCTTATGCTGTCAATACAAATAACCTATCTCTTAATACTATAAGACTTAGAGATGCAATTAAAAACGCAAAAGATCCTGAAGATGCTTTATTGGTACAATTTCCAAATGCTTTAGGTTTTCATATGCTTACTTTTAACGATGATAGTAGTATAGTAGATAATTTTTTTATCGAAATTGATAATTCAATTGACGAGTTAAAAGGTTGTTTTAATGAATTAATTTATAGAATTGAAAAAATAATTTTGCAATCATTTGATTGTGATAAAAATGATTTTATTGAATATAAAACCCATATTGTTGAAAGTTTAAAAAATGTCAAGCCTGATTTATTGAGTTCTAATCAAAATGTATTCTTCAGAAGAATAACTTCATTGTTAGAGGATAGAAATTCATGGATAAAATCTATTGCAGATGCAGTATTAGGCAGATCTATTGAAAGCATTCAAGATGAAGAAGAATTTCAATTAATTAAGAATATTAAAGAATCTATTAAAGGATTGAAATTAGCTTCTATTATTCATGATGAAAACAATAAAAAATCTCAAAAATTAGTATTATTTGATTTTATAGATGAAACGGGTAATTATAAACAAAAAAACATTCTCGTAAATTCAAAAATTAGTAAAGCCTATTTGAAGAGTAAACAAGAAATAAGTAATAATATTGCCAATTTAGATGATGATTTAAGAAAACAAATTCTATATGAATTGCTTGCATCTGAATTTAAAAAATAAAAATTATGAGCGAAATTAAACATGTTTTAGGAATTTCGGGTGGTAAAGATAGTGCTGCTTTAGCAATATATATGAGTCAAAAGCATCCAGATATTAATGTAGAGTATTATACTTGCGACACTGGAAAAGAATTAACGGAAACCTATGACCTAATCAATAAATTGAACTCAGTATTAGGTAAAAATATTCGTTTATATAAATCAATAGATGAGGTAAATTCTCCAGAAGGAAATCCGTTTGATCACTTCTTAGCCATGTACGGAGGATATTTACCTTCTGCTACCTCAAGATGGTGTACGGGTAAAATGAAGTTGGAACCCTTTGAAAAAGAGATTGGTGATAATCCCACCATTTCCTATGTTGGAATTAGAGGTGATGAAAATAGAGAAGGTTATATTTCTAAAAAAGAAAATATTCAATCCATTTTTCCATTTAGAAAAAATATTTGGAGTGAAGATGTAATTAAAAAATTCTTATCCAATACCAATATTGATTTTGTGAAATCAGAATATGAAAAACATACCAATTCGGGTAATATTGAATTGATTTTACAATATGTGAATCAACCAATTTCTACCACTTATACGCAAAAGCAGAAATTAAATGCATTACTTGATACTAATGTTAAATTATTTAATAAAGTAGTTTTTCAATGGCTTAAAACAACTGATTATCCTGTTGGTAAACTGGATAGTTTCTCATTAATTGATAATGATGAAGTATTAGGTATAGATGCTATTTTTAAAATATTAGATGATTCTGGAGTTGGTATTCCAGCCTATTACAAACCAATAGAATATGAAGTTGAAATTGATGGAGAAGTAAAACACGGAACTTACTCAAGAAGCCGCTCGGGATGTTTCTTTTGTTTTTACCAACAGAAAATAGAGTGGGTGTGGCTATTAGAGCAGCATCCCGACTTATATGAAGCTGCAATGGTTTATGAAAAAGAAGGTTATAGCTGGATGGAAGAATCATTGGAAGTACTAAAAAAACCAGAAAGAGTTTCTGCAATAAAAAAAGAACATTATATTCGCATGAACAGAAACAAGTTAAAAGCAAAAACAGCTACCTCTTGGCAAGATGAAATATTAGAATCGGAAGGGGAAGGTTGTGCAAGTTGTTTTATATAATTTTTAGTCCATGAATAATAATCTTAGCGAAATATTTGATTTAATAAAAAAAAATGAAATAATTCTTCCCAGTTTCCAACGTGAATTTGTTTGGGATGTATTAGCTCAAAAAAGCTTAATTGCAAGTGTAATCTCAAATATACCATGTACAAGTTCATTACTTGTAAATTATAAAGATCCAGGTAGTATAAATTTTTTATGTAAAGAAATTGGAAATAATTTAAAACAACCATATATAACTCCAAGTTCAAAAAATTATAGTTATTTATTAGATGGTCAACAAAGATATAGTACACTTTTTTATGCATTTAATAATATTTATGAAAATTTAAACTTAGCTCAAAGAGAAATAAAGCTAGATTCTATATTTGAGCAGCTTAAATACAGGTGGTTTTTAGATTTAAAATTAATTAATAATGATCTTTTTGGATATAATTCTTTAAAGTTTGATAAATTAGTTGCGGATAAATATTTACCCGAAGAAATTATTAAAATTATTTCTTCAAAGAAATTAAACAAAACTGGAAAGGAGTTTTATTCAATTAATAAAAATAGGTCTGATTTAATTTCTGGTTGCATTGAACATTCATACGTACCTTTATTTTGGATAATTGATTTCAATTATGATGTTTTAAAAATTTTGAAATCAATTCAAAAAAATAATTTAAATGCTTTATATGACAATAAAGAATTTGAAAAATTAAAAATAGTAATTTGTGATTTTACTTTCAATGAATCGGAATTTTCAAAGCATATTTTAATTATTAATGATAAAAAGTCAACCGATAAACAAAAGAAATCTTCAAACGATATAATATTAGAACAAATAGAAAAAATTTCTAATGAATGGTCAGAAAAATTCTCAGATTTTATTAAAGATCGAATAAAAAACTACAATTTAAATCCAATTTATTTAGAAGATATTGAAAAAGCAATTGTTACTTATTCACATATTAACACTGGAGGCACTTCATTAACTACTTTAGATTTAATTTGCGCAACTTCAAAAAGCACTGATCTTAGAAAAAAAATTAGTGAAAATTTATTTAATAAATTTAATTTTATTAATAAAGAATTTATAATTTCTGAGGTTGAATTAAATGAAAGATTTGATGTGTTTACTAATAACAATGGTATTCAAAATAATTTTGCTGATTTTTTTATTCAAGTATTAAATATTATTTATTTTAAAAATGATAAAAATCCAAGAACAGGTAAAGAATATGCAATAAATGAATTGCCAACAAATTTTTCTAAACAAAAGTACTCTCTTGAAAAACTTAATGATGATTTCATTAAAAATAATTTGAATTATGCAATTGAAATTGTTAGAAAAATATGTTATTTTTTGAATATTCATTGTGGACAAAGAAAATTTAAGAACATAACTAATAAACTACTATTATTACCTATAGCAATAGCGTTTATTTATATTGATAATCATGATGAAAAGTTTATAAAAAAATTAATTTCTTTTTATTGGATAAAATTATTCTCTGGTAGTTATGATAGTCATCAAAATGAACAATCATATAAAGATTGTATTGATATTATAAATTGGTTATTAGATCAAGATCCAAAAGTTAAAGAAAGTTTAATACACCAACTTGATAATGAAGTTTTAAGCAAAGTAGAATTTAGTGATTATTTGTCGACTTGTACAAACAAGCCTAATAAATCACTTGAAAATAATCTTATGAGCTATCTATTATCAATTAATAATGAAATTCATGATTTTGTTAGCTCGCAGTCAATTATAGATTTAAATGAAACAATTCATCATCACCATTTGATACCTCTTGCAACTGCATCAAAGATTGGTTACGGCACAAAAGAAATAAGAAATAAAAAGCATGTATTAAATGTATTAATGAATATTACTCCAATTTCAGAAAAAGCAAATATTGAGATTGGAAGATTTACTTTGAAAGAGTATGGTGATAGATTAAGTGTTTCTAATATTGATGATCATCATATTACACAAGATTGGGTAAACTTCAAATATGACGATAAAGATTCACATTCATTAAATAAATTAAATGAATTATTTAAAAAACGTCATGACGATATTGCAAAAAATATAAGATTTATTCTTAAAAATTATTTGAAATAGACACTATCATAAAAGTGTGTAAATTAAAAATAAAGGGGTTTGACTTTTTACTAAAGTTGAACCCTTTTTTCAAACATAGTTAAGTAAAGATTGATGATTAAAATCCAGTTTTTTAGGATTAGTGAGATATAACTTATTCAATATGATAAAAATAACTTCTAACATTTTTCTTAAACAAAATTCTTCCTTCTAAACGTAAGTGCATCAATTTACAATCACTTATTTTTAAGATTGCTTTTGCTTCATTTGATGTGTACCATTTATTTGTTTCCATTATAAAAAATTACTTGTGAATGATTTGGTGTATCCCATGAATATTTCTCATCAAATTCGCAAATCCATGTATAAAGATTATTAACTATTTGATCTTGTTTTAAATCCCAACTTCTAGGTGTGGGAACCGTAGTTGTATTTATCTTTATCCAATCTATTACTCTACCATAACTTAATGATTTTGTTAATTGAGATTTTATGTGTTCTTTTAAAGCAATAATAAAAGGATGTGCGTTGAATTTCTCCTTCAATTCTATTTTAAATAAAGAATAATCTTGAAATACGTCAATACCAAATAATGCTACATCATGTGCTGCAAAACCCTGTTCTTTAGTATCAAAATCTTCACTATGAATAACTACTTCATATAAATCATCTGGGGATTTGCTCATGGGTAATTGAGAAAGTAAAAAGTAATCAATTTCTTTTTTTACTGTAGGAATTTCTGGAAAAGTAATTATTGGTAAAATAGTGTTTATTACAATCTCATTAATTTGATTATATAAATCGGAAGAAACATATTCGCTAGATGAAATAACTTGATTAAAATAGATAATATCAGTAATATCTATAGATTCTTTAATGCCATTTAATTCATAGTTGTAATTGTTTTTCTCTCCCAAACCCTTTCCAGTAATATTTGCTGAGCCAAAAAGAACAGTATCTTGATTGTTCCAAATAGCTTTCATGTGCAATCTAGTGTTTCTATACAATGCGATACCATTGTCTAAGCAATAGTGATACAATTCAATATCAGATACTCCTTTACACAAATCTTCTATTTCCCAACGAACAATAATTTGTTTGATGTTATTTTTGATATTAATTTGCTTCAATTCCTCAAGTTTAATATAAGCCGAAAAAAGAGTAATGGTTTCATTATTGCTAATGAAATCAATTGCTCCTTTTTCTAAATTATATCCGCTTTTGTGTAGCATGTTTTTTACATTAAGTTATATTATCTTCTTCAAATAATACATTTTCATCTTCTATGTCATCATCTAAATTTTGACCAACAGTACTCTGCTGATTGAGAAGATTTTTTAAATCTTTAGAAGTTAATTCAAAAAGTTCTTTAATATCTTCTTTTTTTCTGTCAAAATAATTATTTTCACCTGCTCTACTTAATGATGAAATTAATAACTCTACGCTAACCAGAATATCGTTATCATTTTTTTCTTTTAAAGGTTCTATTATTTTTGAATAAAATAGATGTTTTGTATTAATTAGTGTAATATTTATGCCTTGATATTTATCTGTTTGAAATAAATCTCTTTCATCTAATTCACAGTATATAATTAAATTTTGAAGTCCTATTTCACTATATTTTCTTACAGCACTTTCGATCATGCTTTTTTCAATAAAAGGAAGATATTTTTTTAATTTTGTTGTAAGTATTTCAACATCTTGTTCTGATAATAAAGCCCCTTTTCCTAATGCCTCAAGGAGAACTTTATAAGTTGTTGGGGTTCCTCCTGGAAGTATTCCTCCACCTCCTGATGTTGTACCTTTAATTAAATCTTCTTTTGCTTTCCATTCTCTTGCTTGTTGACTTAAAATTTTATTAGCCTTTTGAATTGCATCGTTAAGAGCATTTGTAATTCGAGCAATCAATTCTTGTCTTTTATTATTTTCATTAGCAGTTTCAGATTCATCGATCGGATGCTCTGTATCTGGAGTATATTTTAAACTTTGTTTGGAATTTGAAAGACCTAATAATTTATCTAGTACATTATCATTTGTTTTTGATGTATCATAGTTTAGTTCAATACTCCAAAACCTTTGATTTTCTTGTGTAACATTGAATAATGAATAATTTCCACAAGTTATTTCTCTATCGTTTCTAACCCAAGAAATATTCCCAGAAGGATAATTACTATTACCTCGTACTTTTGCTCCTAATTCTTTACCAAAAAGAGTTTTTCCACCTTCTCTTGTTCCAGGCTTTTGTACATCTTTATATGCAACCGCAAGTTTTAAATTTATTGTATATGTCTTTCCATTCCATTTTATAGAAATAGTTTGCTGTGCTTCTTCTGGGCAATAAAAAAGTGGATGAACTTTTTCAATATCTGATGTAATGTATTTGGAAAAATAATGGTCTAACGAAAACTCAGGATTTTCACTATTTTTAACTTTTGCTAAAATATTAATTTTTGAAGCAATTTGTGATTTCCCTTTTGTTAAATAAAGGGGATCATTTTCAATAAAAATGTGATCTATATCTGGTTTTTTATTTCCATCAGAATAATTTAAAAAATTAATTGTATGACCATTATTAATTTTGTATCTATGAATCCTACCTATTAATCTTTCACAACGATCCATTAAAGTTTGAGGTCTTACTGTATCAATTTTATCTAGATTAGTCCAGTGAATTATTGTTTTAGGTTTTTCAATTTTAGATTTCTCTAAAATATTGTTAATTTCTCTAATATCAGCCTTATATATTGGATTTAGATCTAATGTATTTGATGCAATCATTTGTTTTATATCAACACTGTTTTGCATCCAAGTGCCATTAATATTTGAACTAACAGAAAATTTAGTACATTGAGATAAAGAAGAATTTGGAAGTCCCATTCCAAAAAAACCTGTATTTTTTATGCCTGGAGGATTATTTGATTCAGAAAATATCACACAATTTTGAAGAATACTTTCATTCATTCCATTACCATTATCTACAAAATAAATATCTCTTATAGATCCGTCTTTAGTTATTGTTATAACATCAATATTTTTTGCCTCTGCATCTATTGAATTGTCAATAATTTCAGCAAGTGCATATACTGTGTTTTTATAGTCAGAACTTCTTAATTTTTCTAGAATACGTGGTCCAATTATACTTTTCATTTATTTATTATTTAAAATTTATTTTAATTTACTTATGAGTGTTGTTAAATCCAAATTTTAAGTGTGCATGTTATTAATAAGATTGTATAAATCATTTGGATTATTAATTATAACTTTGTTATTAATAACACTTATAATTTTGTTTTTTTTATTTCCACCATTTAATTCACCACGAAGTGCTCTACCTAAAACTTGCATTGCAGTAGTGACTTGACCAAATTTCCGTAATATAAATAACTCATCAACTTTAGGTAAATCTATTCCTGTTGCCAAAATATCATAATTAATTAAAACATTAATTTTTTTATCTTGAAATTCTTTAAAATAAATCTGTCTCTCTTGTGATAATGTTTCACCAATTATACAATTACATTTAACTTTTTCATGTTTTAACAATATATCTAATGCTATTGCATGATTCTTTGACATTGCAAATATTATTATTTGTTTCTTTTCCTCTAAACTTTGTTTGATTCTATTAATTATTTTAGTATTAAATTCAGAGGAAGTTGGTTTTATTTCATCAGAAGGAATAGATAGATATTCTACATCAATAGAAGCCAAATAATTTTTTTCTTGAAGATATTCTAAAGGATTTTTTATAATTATGTCATCTTCATCTTTAAATTCTATTATTCTATTATCAAAATAATTTTTTAAACTAAACATTTCATTGTCATCAGGTCTTAATGGTGTTGCTGTCAATCCTATTGTAATTAATTCTTTAGAATTATTTTTTATAGAAGATAGAATCTCGTCATATTTTGTTGCTAAAGAATAATGAGCTTCATCAATTAACAGTAAATTAGTATTTAGTTTAAGACCGTTAAATAGATTTGATGTTTTTTCTTTTTCACTTCTTAGCTTATCAAAAGCACAAAATATAATATTAATTTTTTTTTCAAAATTAATTGTTGGATTAAATTTATTAAAACATCTATGTATTGTCAATTCTCTGTCTCCTCTTAATAACCAAAGCGATTTAAAAGTTTGTAAAGCTTGCTCTGCCAGTTCTGGACTATCAACAACCCAAATTATATTTGCTTTTTTCTTCTCTCTTATGAAATCTATCATATATTCTACAGCAGTTCTAGTTTTTCCTGAACCTGTTGGCATAACAACTAATGAAGAAAATTTACCAGAACTATTATTTATTTTTTCAATTAGTTCAAGTTTAACAAAATTCTGATATGAATGAGGAAATCCTAGACTTGTTAGACTTTGATTATATTCTAATTTTATTGTTTCTGTCGTTTCTCTTAAATCTTTTTTTCCAATCATTAAAAAATAATCAGGTAGATTATAGTTTTTCAAAAAGATACTTAAATTTCTTTTTGAGTCCAATTTACATAAAATATCGTCCCAAATAGTTTTAGAATCAGTATTTAATCCAAGTGATATTGCAAGCGAAATTAAATCTTCCCGCTCACTTCCATTGATAATTGTCTCAAAAACACCATATTTTTTATTAAATAAATCTGATCCGTATTTGCTAAGTAAAGATGTTGCTAATTGATCTGCACTAATTCTTCCAAAATAACTGTTAATTATACGTTCAATTTCTTCACCTAATAGTTTTTTTCTTGTTTGATCATTAAGTTTTTCAAACATAATAGACAAACTAGCAATTATTTCATCGTGGTTATAAATCATAATCATTTGTATAAAATTCTTCTAAATTTTCAAAAAATAAATCTACTTCAAAGTTTCTATTTAAATTTCTTTGTTTCGAAATATTTAAAAGAAATTCTTTAAATAAATTTTCAAAATTTAAATTATTAATATTTTTAAATGTTAGTTTTTTTTCTTTAAAGTTGATTTGGATGTTTTTTTTTATGTTACAATCAGATATTATTATCCATTCATTTTTAATAACTAACTCTTTTGAGTTTTGTTTTTTGTTTATTAGTAGATTAATTCTGTCAATATTTATCTGAAGATTTTTTTTAATTTCAATTAATTCATCATATACATTTTCTATAACTATTGAAGATTTATTAATTTCTGAAACTTTAGTTTCATAAATGTCTTCACTAATTTCTTCATTATTTGATGAACTAACTGATATTGTTTCCTCATCAGTAATTAAATCATTATTACCTCCACTTAAATCTTTAGTTCCTATATTTTCAAAAAAAGTATCAGTATTATTTGTTTTATCTTCTTTCGTTATTGATTGTAAATACTCTTTATAAAAAAATAATTCATTAGAAACATCATCAATGAAATCATTAAGAATTCTTTTATCAGTTACTTTAAAATAAATAGATTCTCTTTGAACGGCAAATCCAATATGGTTTGTTATTAAATTGAATACATCAAAGTCAGCAATATTAATGTTTTTGCTTAAAATGTAATTATTTAAATTATTGCGTGTTATGTCGAATTCCGAATTTTTAAAATACTCTAAAACTATTAATAAATTCTCTAAAAAAACAATATAAATCGAACAAAGTTTTTTTAAATAATTATTATCATTGTTAGTAGATATTGAAGATATGTATACTATAGCTATAGATTTATCTAATATTTTCGATATGACAGAGCTTTCTATCAAATTAAAATTATTAGATTGTTTTTTTAACGTTTCTATTTCATGAATGAGGACTTCATTGTATGAATTGAATGGTGGGTTATTAATCTCTTCATTTTCATATGTTTTATCTCCCTCTAAAGTTGAATTTTCACTGTTGTCATTTTCTTGACTAAAGTCAATATTTTTATTTGAATTTACTGAAAATGTTTTTTCAGATCTATTATAAAATACTTTCCCATTTTTACATACTTTATCAAACATTAAAGTTAATAGGGTACTATGCGGTAATATTTTTCCATAATCATTACTTAGAAAGTGTTCAATATCTTTAATTGTTAAAGGAATTGATAGTTTTTTTAATATATAAATGATTTTATCTTCATAATTGATGTCTTTTTCTATCTTATTTCTATACGAATTTATGTCATTTTTAGTATGTCTTATACTATATCTTTTATATATAGTTTTTATAATTTCATCATTTGAAATATTAGAAAGTATCATATCATTTATATCACTTTTATGCCCCATTTTTAAATTGATATTCTGAATGTTTGATTATTTAAATTATTTATCGATTCAATTACATGTGAAATTCTAACTAATCCTGAATTACATGCACTTCCCGTAGACGCTACGAATTGTTTTAAATTGTCTATTAGGTAATCTTCTGCATCATAATTATTTAGAGTTATACACAATATATGTGGTGCTGTTTTAACCTCTTTAAAATTAATAATCCCAATATTATTTTGTTCATAATATTTTTCAATTTCATTTCTTTTTTCGAGTAATTTCAAAATATTAGAATCCCATTCTTCATAAATTATCTCACATGCTTTCCCAAGACCCACAATTAAAGGGGTGTTGTAGGTTCCCGCCCTTAATCCATATTCTTGGCCACCGCCGTGTAAAAGGGGGGTTAGCGCAATATGTTTTTTTTTGTATAATACACCAATTCCTTTTGGACCATTTAATTTGTGTCCACTAAAACAAAGCATATCAATATTATCAGCAACTACATCAACTTTTACTTTACCAACTGCTTGTGTTGCATCACAAAAAAAGCAAATATTTTGTTCTTGAGCAATTTTTCCAATATCAGCTATAGGTTGTATTATCCCAATTTCATTATTAACATACATAATTGCAATTAATATAGTAGTTTCTTTAATCGCAGCTTTTAAACTATCTAATGAAATTAAACCATTTTCATTTACATCTAAATAGGTGACCTCAAACCCCTTAGTTTCTAAATATTCGCAGGTAGCTAGAACTGCTTTATGTTCTGTTTTAACTGTGATAATATGATTTCCTTTTTCGTAATTTGATTCAACAAAACCTTTTATTGCAAAATTTATAGATTCTGTTGCACCTGAGGTGAAAATAATTTCTTTTTCATCTGCATTAATTAATTTAGCAACTTGGCTTCTTGCAATATCAATAGCCTTTTTTGCATTTAACCCATAAACATGATTGCTTGATGCATTCCCAAATATTTCTGAAAAATAGGGGAGCATATTATCCAACACCCTTTTGTCTACGGGTGTTGTAGATGCTGCATCTAAATATATAGGTAATTTGTTCAAAATTATATTATATCAAGTGGTTTGTCAATAAGGTTAGCATCAAATTCATACTTTAAAATTTTCATGAAATCATCTAGAGTATTTTTAAATAATTGGTCAACGGTTTCATTATGTTCTTCAGAATCTGAAAGTAATAAGTTGCAATCTAAATTTTTATAATTATTTAAATTTAATGTTTTTTTAATTTTATAAGGATCAAGTTCAAAAAGCGAAAAAGGTATGTTAAATAATTGCAAATCAAAGCTATAATCTTTAATGTCATTGATTTTTATAATAAATTTATAAGCAGAATACCAATCCCATGTACCTGCTTTTCGGCTAAATTCCCATGCATCTTCAATATCTTCTTTTATCGGTGGTAATCCTAGGGCAAAACTACCTTCAATTCCAAGTTCACCAAAATACATTGAAACAAATACATTAACTCGATTTTTATCATCTTTTATATTTTTCCAATCGTTTGTGATTTCTGGGCAAAAAAGGGTACAATCTACATTTATGTAGAAATCAATATATTTTATTGGAACTTCTATAATATTAAATTTTGTCATAGTTTTTTTTAAATATAAATAACATTTGTTTAGCTCTACTAGCCTGGGTATAAAAACTATTTTTGTTTTCAATATTTTGAGCATCCAAAATGAAAACAATATCTGCCTCTAAACCTTTAAATACATTTATTGTGGTTTGAGCTATACAATTAGTATCTCTGCCATATTCTCTGTCATAGGTGCTAATTAATTTTTTACCCCCAAGATTATGAACCCCTTTTAAACTAGAAATTCCTTCCAAATTATTAGTCAAGATAATAATTTGATTTGGCCGAATACCACTTTCAATTAATAATTTAACTTGTCTGTCAAGTTCATTGACTTGCGATTCGTTAGAGTCAAAAGCAATTGTTTTAATAGGTTGTCCATCAGGTGTTCCCTCCATGGGTACCATTTTAACATCTGGAAGTGTTTCCTTTAGTTTCTCAATAATTAATTTAGTATTTCTGCAATTCTCTTCTAAATGGCATTTAGTAATATTTCTATGATGAGGAACACCTTTAAAAGTTTCAAAGATATCTTGATTTTCATCCATAAAGAACAAAAAACGACCTTCTTTTTTTAAAATTTTGTTTAACAATTCTAACCAATTTTCTCTAAAATCCTGTCCTTCATCAATAATAACAGCATCATAAAAAGGTTCATTAATTACTTCTTTTGCTTTGTTAGGGATATAAGTATTAAAAAATTCGGAATCTGCTTTTTCTTTTTTGTATGTTGGGTTTTGTTCAGCAATACGGAGCGCCCAAAAATGAAAATTAGTAAATTCAATTTCAAATTCTCTCGGCAAGTTTAAATTTCTGTACCTATGTCTTAATTCAGTTGCTAAAGTCTTATTAAAACAAACATACATGACTTTCATTCCTCGCTCTCCAAATTCAATTGCTTTGTTGTAAGCAATAAAAGTTTTACCAGAACCAGCCGGTCCTTGTACGCAAATGTTAGGGTTTATATCGATGTATTTAAATATTTTTCCTTGATTTTCAGTCAATTTTTTAAACGTGTTTTCATTTTCTTCAAATTCCTTGTGAAGTGGTTTAAAAAAACCAACACTACGAAGTAAAATATCTTTAAGTTTCAAAAAGTCTGTTACTGGGGCTCCTTCGTTTGGATTTTTTTCAATAATTTCATTAAATAGAAAGGGTAGGGCATCGGAACAATATGAAACTGAGTTAGAATCTAACAGTCTATCTCTTGAAACAGCCGTTGGTAACCATTCATCAGGTCTAACTTGTATATCAGGAAACCACAATACCCAATGAAAAGGGATATTTAAAGATAAAAATCGAAAACGACTCACTAAATTATTCATAGCTGAAGAAGCTTGCTTATTTGGAGCCTTATTCATTTCTTTCCCATTTTGAGACCATTTTTGAGTAGCACCATTAAAGGTGATATTACCTCCCTTAACTTCAATAACTAAAATGGCATTTAATCTATTATTTCTATGATCTACTACTATGAAATCAATTTCATATTCATTTTTTTCTCTGGGATTAATTGAAGTAAACTCCTGACTATAGAATGTCGTAAAATCTGAATCAGGCAACTTAGACAAAGCATTGAATACTTTTTCTTCCGCAGGTTCTTCAGGTTTATTGAATTTAGTAGGATAAATCATATTGTAGTTAATAGTAAAAAATCGTAAATTTAATTAAATTTTTAAATTGTTATATAAAATTTATACACCAAATTTAGGTTTGAAACAAAATTCTAAAATAACATAGACAAATCCTGTCGATACAAAAAAAAAGCTGGCAATTGCCAGCTGTCTCTTCAAACATCTTAAAAACTTAGAAGTAGCAATCAATGGCATCAAAAAAGATATGGGCTCCAAAAGCTACCAAAACCTTGTCTTTTGCCAAACCTCTTCTTCCTTTTTTTTGACTTCATTATTTACTATTTTTCTTCTAAGAATTAAAATTCCAAATATCAGGAAAAATTAGCCATATAATCCATATTAAAATCAATTTATTTAGTTTGAATTGTAATGTGATCTATTATTTTTTCTTGTTTTCTAATGCTTTAATATGTTTATCAAAATCAGAGTTTATTTTTTGTGTTTTGTTGAACAGGTCGTATTCTTTAGCTGCTTTATTGATTGCATGTTGATGCGATACTTTTCCGAGACCTTCTAGTATTTTGTATTCATTGAAGCTTAAAAACTTGTTTACACTTTCGGCTAAGCCTTCCATGGTAAAGGTGTTTTGGCGTTCAATAAGGTTTTCAATGTAATCAAAGTAACCAGAAACAGTACGTTCTAATTGTTTAATTTCTTTTTCTTCCAGATAGTTTTTTGCAATTTCAATATCTGATTTCAATAGTCTACCATCAGGAGCATTTTTGAAAGTGGTTAAACCCATTTGAGGTTTTGAACTATCGGCTTTTAAATAGATGATTTCAGCTGCAGTTTTACCTGTAATGGCAAAATGGAATTTGTTTTGCACCAAGGCATAGAAATTTTTGGTGATTTCGGCTTTTGGGTCGTAATCAATACTACACTCGGCAAAAATATCGGTGATTTGTTGGTAGATTCGTCTTTCGCTTGCACGAATAGAGCGTACTCTTTCGAGTAATTCTTTAAAATAATCTTTTCCGAACGCTGTAGTGCCTTGTTTTAATCGGTCGTCATCCATTACAAAGCCTTTTACAATGAATTCTTTTAATACGTTAGTAGCCCAAATTCTAAATTGCGTAGCTTTAGTAGAATTAACACGGTAACCTACTGAAATGATAGCATCTAAATTGTAGTATTCTAAATTTCGAGCTACTTCACGTTCGCCTTCTATTTGAACTGTTCGGAAATTCCGAACAGTTGCCTGTTTTTCTAATTCGCCACTTCCATAAATATTGCTAAGATGTTCACTAATAGTTGATTTAGCTACACCAAAAACGTATGCCATTTTTTGTTGAGTAAGCCAAATCGTTTCGTCTTGTAGGTAGGCTTCAATTTTTACATTACCGTTTGGAGCTGTATATAAAAGGAAGGTATTGTGGTTTGGTACTAAATCACTCATAGTGTTTCAATTTTAATGTAATTTCTTTTTCAACTACGTGCAATATTTCAGCTGGATTCTCAATTCTTTTATTATTTCATAGACTTGGTCAGCAAGCCAAATGGTGAATAATTCATTTTTTACTTTTTTATATAATTTTCTAAATTAAGATTTAGTAATTATTGTTGTTTTCTGCAATTGATTCAATGGTGAATCCGTTTCATAAAGCACTTTACCAGAAGGCACCACTAAAGAAGCCGATTCTAAATGCGTGTCTTGGTCATCAAAGAAAATATGGGCTCCAAAAGCTTCCAAAACCTTGTCTTTTGCC
The DNA here is from genome assembly GCF_003268855.1 of Flavobacterium aciduliphilum. Taxonomy (GTDB): domain Bacteria; phylum Bacteroidota; class Bacteroidia; order Flavobacteriales; family Flavobacteriaceae; genus Flavobacterium; species Flavobacterium aciduliphilum. The sequence continues at coordinate 14,141 of NZ_QLSZ01000003.1, read as the reverse complement.
AAACCTCCTAAAAAATATACTTCATCAACATAAACACCCCATTTTCTAAGGGTTTTAATAACTCTTTTGTGAGAAGGAGCACTACGTGCTGTAACTATAGCCAATCGCAAAGGGGAGTACTCTATGGGGGTCGGTAAATGTTCTTGTATTTTAGAAAGTTTCATTAACAACTTAGCAAAAGGGCCTTCGTTCAAGGCATCATTTTCATGTGCTTTTTCATAGTCTTGAAAAGCATCCAATCCTTCAGTTTTATAGCGATATTCCGATTCCTCAGAAAATAAAACCGCATCAGCATCAAATGCTATTTTTACTCGAGTATCTTTTGAATTAAAATCAGTAGGAGGAGCATACAAATAAGCCGCAGCACATTTTTTAGAGTCAATCACACGTTGCACTTCGGCACTGTCTTTAGATAAAAACAAATCGATGTCATACGCCTCAATATAAGGAGATAACGGTTCACCTCCTGTAAAGGCCACTCGGGTAATATCCAGTTGGTGTTGTTCTATAGAGTTTAAAACCCTAAAACCTGTTTCAGCACTATTACGCGACATCACCACCACTTCAACAATTTTCTTGTTAGCAATTGTATTCAATTCCAACAAACTTTTAACCAAATAAAAAGCAGTGCCGGGCGCCAACAATTCTTCTTCTTTCTCTAATTGATAAGCCCTAAAAGCAGCAATACCCTGACTTTGAAAAAGATCATTTTCAACTTCAAGGTCAAACAACGCTCTGGTAGAAACGCCAATAACTAATAGTTCAGAAAGGTCAACGGCCATAAAATAGAGTTGGTCTCAAATATAGTAAATTGATACTATTAAAAAAAGAATCAATTAAAAATCAAAATTAAGCTATAACATAGACAAATCCTGTCGATACAAAAAAAAACAGCTGGCAAAAACCAGCTGTCTCTTCAATTCCATAAAAAAAAACTAAGAAGCAGCAATCAAATTCAAAACATTAAACTGCTTGTTTTTCAACGGATAGTCAACCCCATTAATCTCTTGATAAAATTCAATCAAAAGAAAGAAACACAACAACCCACCACTAGAAGGGATAGAAGGCAAGGTCAACGTAAACGTAGCAGGAGCATACAATTCTACGTGCATCAACTCTTGAGGGCTTTCCACAAATTCATAAGTCTGCCCAGAAAAGTCAATACTAGAAGCACCAAGTCGAAAGCCAATTTTAGAAACGCCTGCAGGCAAAAGCATCTGCTTTCCGTTAATAAAATCACTCAGAGTCAACTTCCCATCGGTCGTGTTCAGTGCAAAACTCTTCTTCAAAACACTACTTAAAGTAGAGTGCTTGTTAAAATCAAACCCCACCAAATACTGGAGCGCCAAGGGGTCACTCAGCCCATTTTTCACCGTACGCTCACCACGAACATTCACCGTATCCCTATTCTTGATACGACCCATAATCTGGTTCAGGCGACTGCTCGTTCTGCTATCCTTAGCGTTGTCAACCAGAGTCGATACCGAATGGCGTAACAATTGCGCCATCTTAGCCGAATGCGAAAACTCCGCACCATTTTCTCTTGTTCGCACAAAAGCAGGATCATTCATGATACGCTTTTTGCTAATACCACCTTTCGCACGTATGCGAATACCTTCACTCGTCTTGTAAAAGGTCATACCCTTCAGGGTACCTTCAATGTCAAAAATACCATCAAATTTTGCCATAATAATTAGTTTTAAAAATGAAACACTCCTTTTCGGTTCTTCCTAGAACCCGCTGTCTAGTCTCGCAGACTTTTTCAATTAAAGTATACATAGTAACTTTTTTTAATGATTAGTAAATGATTTTTAAAATAATAGTCCGATGCATCTTGTTCAATTATTTGCATCAAAAGTAGATGCAACCTATTGATTACCAAAAATACAGGTGCGATAGCCGCAACATAATGCAGTATTCAACAGCACAATACAGTAGAATGCAGTAAGAAGAGAGAAGAAAACCCTACACTTCGAGAACTTTTTAAATGACAACGTTCAAGCAACTAAAAATCCAAAAATCGAATCATCCAACCCTCCAATCTACACTATGTAACCTATCCCAAGCGAAGCGCCTCAAAATAAAACCTAAAAATCTATGATTCTATGTGGTTAAAAAATAAGACAAAACCTTTAGCTACTTTTAGTATGATACTATTCAAACATTTCTACCCATCTAATAATCTAATAATCTAATCATCAACCCTCCAATCTACACTATGTAACCTATCCCAAGCGAAGCGCCTCAAACAAAACCTAAAAAAAATCTATGATTCTATGTGGTTTAAAAAAAGAGAAATGAGGTTGCAGTGAATAAGTTAATAATCAAGTAAAACACGAGTTAGAAAATAAGAAGTTTGATAACCATATCACCAAATCCCCAAGAGATAATTACCAACCATTTGTTAATAACTAAAATTGAAATTCCTACTGATATGCAGTAATTTAGCAACAAATAAATTAGTAACACATGAATACTAAAAACAACATACAACAAAACACTCTAGATCGTATAGATGCAACTACTCTTACGGAAAGAATAAAAGAATTAAGTGAAATTTTTGCAAATTCATTTGAATTAGAAGCGATGAATACCCTGCAAAAACAATTAGCAGAAGCAGGCAAACCAATGCTATCGTTTCAAGAAGAACTTCAAAAAGGAAACTTGCACAAGCAAATCAAAAGAATGGCGCGTGCCTTGAAGAAATGTACCCAAAACACGCCAACTACCTCAGCAAAATTTACAGATACAATTAATATAAGATTAGATGACTTCTTATTTGTAGTGCAAGAAGTAGAGGAGTACCCTATTGAAAAAATTTCAGTTTCATTAGAACAAATCCTTCAAACTCAAAATATAGAAGCCCATTCAGTAAAATCATTCTTGAAAAAATTCAAAAAAGCATTGATAAAACTTATGATTCATCACTACATGTATCATGAAGAAACAGCCTTCGAATTACTACTCGAACACGAATTAAAAACGTTGAAAGTAGATTATCTTATAGAAAATAAAGCCTTACAAATTTTAGAACCCCACAAATACAATCAGTACATAAATTCCCTAAACAGAGGCTTTAATGCACTTTATCACGATATGAAAGCCTACACAGACTTTTCAAATCCATTTTTTGAAGCTGCAGATAAATTATTCCAAAACATAATGGCAAAACTAAACCAAGCAGCAGGAATAGATAATCCAGAAATAGAAGCACCAAAAACCACTATTACAGAAACGGAATCCAAAAACTATCCAACACACATTTTCAGAACACATAGAGATTTCCAACTCTTTGATGTACTCATGCAACACAACCCCAAAGCAGACGAAATAGGATACATATTCCGAACCATGAGTGAAATAGAAAATCCATCAGCTATAGTAGTAAAAGAAACAGCCTTCAGAAATTGGTTCAACCAAGAATCAGGCTACAAAATGGAACTCAACAATCCCATAAAAACCCTGCCCAGAATAAAAGACCTTTCAGGTAAGCAGATAAAATACAAATTACAAAAGCAACTATTAAGGGCAAGTTAAACTTTAAAACAAAAGTTTAAATAAAGCGGTTATTACAATAACTTTTCGAGTGTTTTTATTTCGTCTCGATGACTACCGGGACGAAATAAAAAATATATCAAGAACTTTTTTCATTTAGAAATCACATAAAAAAAACGACTTTCAATATCCAATCGTCAGTTCGAGTGTTTTTTGTGTAGCGCAACGAAGCAAAAAATGTATCGAGAACTTTTTTCATTTGGAAATCACATAAAAAAACGACTTTAAATAACCAAACGACATTTAGAGTGTTTTTTGTGAAATACAATTGAAACAAAAAATGTATCGAGAAACCTTAATTGAATTTATATATAGCAATAAAATAACCTCCCCAGGCTAAAAAAGATTATCGATTTAAAAAAGCAAGCGTTCTATCATCAATACCTCCATTAAAATAACAATCCAATACTTGTTTAAAAACACCATCTAAACATTCATCTACAAGCGAGAATAAAGTCATACAAGATTTAAGTTTTAAATGATCGGGACTGCCAAAAATGGTGTAGGCATCTTTTTCATTTAGCAACAAAAGTGCATTGGTAATAGCAACTAGCCTTGGGCCCAAAAGCGGATGTGCAAGATATGCTTTGGCCTCCTCCAAATCTTGAATCCCATAAAAAAAAGAAGTGTCACTCAAGCCCAATCCCCTCAGTTGAGGAAAAACATACCACATCCAATGACTTTCTTTCTTACCAAGTTTAATCTCAGCAAGAGCTATTTCATAATTATGTTCTTGTGCCGTTAAAAACCGATTTAAATCATTTTCCATAACTACAATTTCAACAAATTTACTTTTTTGTAGTATAAATTAATTACCCCACCACCAATAAATTCCTAATTCTTAATTCTTAATTCGTAATTCACAATTATATCAAAGGCATATCAAAGCTATATCAAAGGCTTACAAAAGGTAGAGCAACAAGTATCTTTAAAAAGTATTAAAATCAACAACCTTCAATTCAAATAAATCCCAGAAGCACTACCAAGAAGTATTGTAAACACTACTTATGAATAGAGCAAAAGCTACAATCCAATCTACTAAAAAGCACTCCTGATTCAATAATTTTACACCATCATTAAAACAACGCACAACATGAGACAAGCAATCAATGTAAACGACATTATGGTATTCTTTGATAAAAAAGAACGTCAATCCTATAAAATGATGGCTGCCATTAAAAGGCACTATAACAAACAGTCATACCAACCCATTACCATCAAAGAATTTGCCGAATATTACAACATCCAACAAGATACCATTTTAGTAGTTATGCAAGCAAATGACCAGCTTAAAACCCAACAAAAAGAAGCCCAAAACCTAAAATTAGAACAAGCAAAAGAATCCAAGACTAAGACAGAGGAGACTAAAAAGCAACAACAATTAGAAAAACTAGAAGCAAGAGAGAAGGAGAAACCTCGTTTCACCTCCAAAAACTACTAAAATAAATTCTTAAAGCGCTTAACCAAAAAGTTTTTTTTCAAACAACAAATACCTGTCTATTGTATGGCTTAATATTTAGAATAACTACTCAAAAAACGTAAAAAACCCTCAGCATCCTCAACGGGATTGCCTTCAAATTCCTCAAGCAATTCGGTGCAAAACTCAGAGTTGGCTTCAAACAAATCCGTTACTTTACCAAAAAATACAATTTTATAATCCGTCAATACAGCATTCAAATCAGCAGTAAAATCCTTTGGCAATGCCTCATAAATCCCTGCATTAAAGTAATCCAAATACACCTTTTTAAGCGACTCAAATACAGGAACCGGAATAGAAGCAGGGTCTTGGTTAACATAATCCAATACAACTAAAGCAGGTAACAATCGTTTCCATGCTTCTTCAGTACTGATAAAATAAAAACCACCACAACCCATAGTGTCTTCCATAAACAATGCAAGACCATCTCTAGTTGGATTTATTTCTGAAGCATCTATTAAAACAGATTCATAATCCTCAAATCCAGAGAAACAAAAATCAAAAGCCTCTTGATCCAATACACCAGAATCCAACGCTTTTCCATACCCCATATCAATACCTATAAAAACACTACTCGATACAGGACCACATGCATATCCAGCATCACATAGTTCAAACAAAACAGAATTAGAATAATCCTTTAATTTGACATGAACTAAAATATCAAAGGCTTTTCCTTCATTCGAATAATCATATTTAAATTCATAACCATCATACAAACCTTCTTTAATTTCCTTCAAAGCTTCATTGTACAGTACTTCAATTTCAGGTTGAGCTGCAACTAATACACCTCCTTCAAGATCAATATAATGAAATAGAGTAGCAGGAGAGGAATGATAATCCTCTTCAAATAATAATTGTTCACCAGTAACAGGACAATAAAAAGGAAAAGCAGGAATGGATAACTTTAGTTGTTGCATAAGTATCAGTTTGAATTACATAGTTTTCAATAATAATGCAAATATAAATGGGAAGATTGCCAAATCATGTCTAGTTAAAGATATTTTTTGTATTGTAGTAAATTTAGCATGAGTTGGTTTCCATTACTACAAAGTCTATTTGCAATTATAACTAAAATTAAGGCTCACATCATCGAATGATTCGTTTTAGGCTTAATTCAAAATCAACCCTCACGCCATCAGGCATTTTGTTAACATTATAATCATAAAGCCAATATGAAAGCTCGTTTAAATAATGTCTGATAACATTTCTTTTTAGATAGTCGGGAGAATTCAAATAATCTAAATTACAAGAGGGTGTAGAATCGCTATAATAACAGTTCATATAAGTATCAAGACAGATTTGACTGACATAATTTTGTAATTCTTTAATGGTTTTACCTTTCGGATTTATTCCCAAAGACATTATTTCTTTTACCATGATTTCATAAGGTGAATAAACACTAATTTTCATTCCTTCTGAAGTAATGTAATGCAGTTTAGTGATGTCAGTTACTTTTCGTTGGTATTTTTTCTTAGGAGGAACTTCCATATTATTTTACATTATTCAGCCAATAGAATTAACTCAGCTAGACCATTAATCTCTCCATATACAATAGCATTTTGTTCGTATTTTTTACCTAAATAAATAGCCGCTTCTTTTGTAATCCCACCCACAAAAAAACTAATCTCTGGAGGCCAATCTCCAAGGGTATCTTTTCCTTCACCAGCAAATACCGTATAATTCGTTAGGTCTTGTTCTAAAAGCGAATTCAATCTTTGGTTATCTTCTAAAGACAATGCATTTGAAAAAGGATTCCAAGCAGTAATAAAACACCAACTGTTGAAATGATGTTCTTTTAAAAATGAGTGTAAGGCTTCATTATCTTTAGTAAGATAAATGTCAATTTTAGGGTTCAAAATGCTGTAGCAAGTCGATTGGTAACCTAATAATAATTCTTTTGAGATCATATTTTTACAGATTTTATAATAAAACTAGTAGCCAATTATTTTCTTATGGAGTTAAATAAGATAATTGAAATAGGCAAGTTTTAAATTAAACAATTTTTTTAAGCAGTTCTAAATATTCTTGTACAATTAGTTTAGTAGTATCAAATTCACTAGATTTTTTATTTGTGGGTTCCTCGAGATATAATTTTCTATTGACTTCTAACATTATAGAATACACCTTGTTGTTTTTCCGAAAGTGCTCCATAGGAACAATAGTGCCACTATAAGGCCAATCAATTCCTAAAGAATAACCTCTTTCTTTAAAATAGGTAATTGAAGCCTCTACTAATTCTTTTGGAGTATGAAAAGCATCAATACCAATATTAAAATCAGGTCTATCCATGGTTTGGTCTAAACCTCTAATTAAAGGGATTGATGGAAACGAATGGCAATCTATTATTAGACAAGTTTCATGCTTTATGAGTTCGTTGTTTACTAGATTAGTAAAATGAGTATGATGTTTCCAATAATAGTGTTTTATAATATTTTCTCGCAAAGTTGGCGTAACAGTTCTAAGTAAATCGCCATCATCAAAACGCTCATACAAAACGCCCATTCCAAATTTAGCCATAACTTCCTCCGCATCATTTTCAAAACGTTCTACATCACAGAATAGTCTTGAAAAAGGTGCCACAATCATAGCGTCGGTATCAGAATAAAACAGTTCGTCAGTATACCAATCGGTCAGTTTAACTAATTCCTCCTGAATCTTATCTTTAGTGCCAACATAACCATCTAATAAAGGAATATTTATTGAAGAGTGGGGGATATGTAAAATCAGTTTTCTCATTTAATATCTGTTTAGAGTTGAATTCTTGGGTCAATTGAGTCAGATACTTCCAACATAAGGGTTTCATCAGTAAAAAGAACCACAACTCTATTTTGTTCCAAATCTATCATTAGTAATTTTAGTAACGCTACAAAGGCTATTTTAAGATTTTCTTCTGTTTGAGGAAATTTAGGATATTGAATGATTTGTAGATCTATTGAAGGTTCTTCTTGTCCCAAAAATAAGATTTCAGAATGGAGTAACTTTACGCTCAATCCAATACCATATTGCTTATAGATTTCTTGTTGCGCTTTAAGTAAAGCGGCTTTAAATTCAGCATTAGTAATACTGATTTTAGAATAACCACGAATTAATCCTATAGTTGCAGTTCCTGTGAATGTGTTATTTTTTATAATGTTCATTTTTTAAATGAATGATTTTATAGTGTACCTATTTGATAGACTATTGCTGTATAATTGTCATTAGAAAAGACTTTACAATTTTGATGAAGCATTTCAATGAAGTAGGAGGCAGGCTTTACTTCAGAAAACAAAGCTTCTAAGTCAGCATCAATCCACGATTCCATAATACCATCTGAACAAATCATAATATAGTCATTATCATTAACATCGGTTAGTAAATCTTGTTCTATTGCACTAGGTTGTGAACTTCCTTTTACACTTCGTGTTAATCTATTGCGCTCAGGGTGAAAGAGCCCTTCCAAAGCGGTAATGCTACCTTTCTTTACGGCATCACTAACCCAAGTATGGTCGGTCGTTTTATATATAATTTTACCCTTTCTAAATTGATAAACTCTGCTGTCACCAACCCATCCAATTTCTATGGAAGAAGTAGTGATTTTCGTCAAGGCAAGAGTACTAGCCATTAGAGAAGTATTTTGATTTTTTCTTTTATAATCCTCTAAAGCTTGTTCAGCCTCTTTTAAAGCATCAGAAAGAACTAAATTCTCAGTATAAGTAAAAGAATTTGTTATAGAGGCAACAAGCAATTGGGAAGCTAATAATCCATTCCCATTTCCTCCAACACCATCGCACACGACATAAAATTTACCCGACTGACATTTCAGGGTATCTTCATTAATTTCACTTTTACCTTTATCAGTAATAAAGGCTTCCGATTTAATTACAATCATGCTTTTTGGTTTTAAAAAATTAAAAATGGGAACTGGACTACTAATCGCGTTATTTGAATATTGTTTAACCTTAATTCTTTGTTCTACATAGGCATTTGTTTTAGTTAATAATTATAAATAGTGTTTTACATTCATTCCAATTACTTTATAATCCTGTGTGATTAAGTTGCCACCGCTCGGAATACTCGTACTAAATTCTATAGTATCTCCTTCAAAATAATATGAAATATCAGGTCCTTCAACCAAACACATTTTTATAGTTCTGTTTCTGTCAGTTTCAATTTTATTTTTCATCCATTGGCAGTGTTCAATAATTTTTTCGTGCAAAGAGCATAATTTATCATGATTATAAGTAGATAAATCTATCTCAGAAATACCATTAACATGAGTACCAGGATAATTTACAAAATCACCATCCTTATTAAAATGTATGGGTATTTGCATATATAATGCACAACCCACTTTTAAAATTACATAAGGGAATTTGCCATAGCCATTAATAAAATGGTTGTGTTCCCACCAATTTGATTGTTCTATATTTTTCATCGTTCTATACTAATTTGTTTTGAGTTAACTATTTTTTACTTTTCCACATATGCAAACTCTAGCTATTTTGCAAGCCTCAATTTTATCTTGAAAAGTGGTTCTCATAATTTTTATCTTCTTTTGAATGAATGATTCCGATTATTAGTTTAATTTTCTAGATATCTCCAATCATTTTCAAACAATTCAATCTTATCTGTTAAACGAATTAAAATATTGTCTTCAATTTTTATTGGAGATTTACTAAAATGTGTTTTAAATGCAACATTCAATGCTATAAGTCTTTGCGCTTGTGCGCGAGAGCCAATAATTCCAATTTCTACTGCTCTGTTGTAATCTTTAATCAATTCTTCTTTGGAATATTTTTTAAAATCACTTATTAAATCCAATATAATAGATTTATCATTCGGCTTATGTATAAAGAGATATTCCATGACTACGACTCTAAAACTAAAGATGATACTTCTTCCAATCTAAAAGAAATTGGATAATGAAGTAATAAAATTTTCTTATACTGCGTACTAATAGCAAATGGTTTATCCAAACTATTCAGGTTAAATGCAGCTCCTTTGAATAGAATAATTCCATCTTTAACATCAAAATACAACAAAACATAGGGGTATACGTTTGTGAGTTCCAAAATTGTGTTCAATTGTTGGTGTTCAATTTCAAGAAATAGAGAAGTGTCCCCTTCTTGAAGTTCTTTCACTTTTAATAAAGTGTCCTTCGTTTTTTTGACCACACCCACTATTTGAAGAGAAGTGTGGTCATTAAAAAAAACGTGCAATACATTTTTCATACAAATAATGATTAAGTTAAACTATCGTTACTTGTATTTCGAAAATATGGTGTGTCTGGGTAAACAGGCGTTTATTTTGACCGGACAGGCCCGTATTGTTTTACCACCGTGGTGTCTACACTCGGTTGGTACCCATAATGGGTTCGAAATACTTTGCAGAGATATAAATAAAATTTGAATTTGCAAAATATTTGACACTTTTTTTTAATTCGAATAGTATAAAAGGCTATATTTGACTTCATATTATATTTGCAAAAATGCCTATCAATACTAATATACCAAGTACTTTCCGTGTTAAAACAAAGAAAATATTATCACTGATTATATTATGTGTTTTGATGTTTAGTACATCATCCTTAATACAAAGTACTAGCAAAGACCATATTATTTACATTCAACCCTTAGGGAGTGTAGATTCAGAAAGTTTAATGTATTTAAAAAAATCAGTAGAAGATTTTTATGGTTATGAATGTAGTATCAAAACAAAACTCGAATTGACAAATGACATACTTTCAAAAAGCAAGACGAGATACGACGCTAATAAAATACTGTCAAAATACAATTCGAATATTAATTTACTTTTAATTACAGAAAAAGATATTGCATACAAAAAGAGTAATCAATTTCCTGAATGGGGTATTTTTGGTTTAGGCTTAAGACCAGGGAAAACCTGCGTGGTCTCAACTTTTAGATTGAAAAGAAAAGTGACAAAGCAACAAATGTTAATTCGTTTAAAAAAAGTAGCACTACACGAAATTGGACATAATCTAGGACTTTCACATTGTAAAAACAATAAAGAGTGTATGATGAATGATGCCGATGGAACCATAAAACAAGTGGACAGAGAAAAAATTTGGTTTTGCGAAAAATGTTGGGGACAAATAAAAAAGTTAAACTAAGACTGTAATTATTCATTTTTTTTTTAATTGATATGTTAATATAATCAGAAGTTATAGAAATCGACATGAAACTAAACAGATTGTTTTAGAAAATGCCTTGATTTTAATAATGTAGTAATATCATTGGAAATACATTTTCTAAACTAGAAATTAATAAATATTAACACAAACAACAAGTAATATAATATTATAACGAATTCACAAAGAATATTTTTAATTTATTGAATTTAATGTAGTTAGCTAAATATGATATAAAGAAAAACTGTAATAAAATCTCATTTTCAAAACAACTTAAATCCATTTCTATCCAAATTAAAGCATATTAATACGGATAGAATACGCATAAATTTGTCACTTTAAAAACAAAAAAAAGTTTATAACTTGTCTTTTTTTTAGCTTAAAAACAAAAACCTAAACACACAAAAAATTATCATTTAAAATATTTTATATTTTTTATAATAATTTTATATATTTTTACTATAAACTACTAAAAAAAACTACTTATGGGGAAATTTGGATTTTCATTTTCATTAAACAGATTTTTAGGTATCACTCAAGCAAAACAAAGATTTGCTAGAACAACCGGTATACCAACCACAAAAGGTGGAATTGAAAGAAAAATTGGTAGAAGCATTTTGAATTTGTTTTTTAAGAAGTAAGATGTTTATTCTTATCAAAAATTGTTAATATATAAATTCATTTTTTTTATTAAAAATGTAAAAAAATAATGATTATTTAGGATAATTTTTATATGTTTGTTTGATGCAAACTTGACCTAAAAAAAGTAGTTACCCTATAGGTTACCCTGTAGTGATTCACAAATTGGGAAGTACTGAAAACACTGATTAAAATAAAAGGGTTACGGAACCTCTTTCTCCGCTGAAAGCACCTCGTAGAGGTGCTTTTTATATTTATGTACTTTCCTGTTTTTTATACAACCCTATATTTTACGGCACCTAAGCATTAATTTGAATAAAGTAGTTCAAAAATGAGTAATCTCTTTTATACTTTAAATCTCATTCGACATGTACCCTCTTTGGTACCCTACATATTTGACAATTATATTAGAGTACCAAAAGTTGGCATATGCCAACTCTGGCTTGAGCTTGGGAACTTTCAAAAGTAATTTTGCATAAAAGACTATAACATGAAAAAAATCAAAGTAAATTATTAGCTAATGGGTGATAAAAAATCAAAATGACAAAATGGATTTCAAAATCATTGTTAAAATGAATTTTGTAGATACAAAACAACTATATTTTTCTTTTTTGTTATATAGACTCATGTTAAATAAAAAACGATTCCTTTTTCGAAGACAAAGTTTTAAATAAAACTATTTGAAATGAGTTTTTGGGAAAAATATTTACTTATTTCTAAGGATTTTATTAGTAATTTATTTTTTTTATGTAATTTTATACAAACTTTTATATCGATGATATCGAGATATAGAACAAGTAGAAAAGAAAAAAGAATGACTCGCATAGCGATACTTGTATTAGTAGTCTTTTTTATATTGGTTTTTTGGATTTTATATTTGTTATTATTTGATGAAAATATGCAAACGAATATGTATTAGTCTAGATTCAAATAGTTTTTATTTGATTCGTTTTCATTTTTACTACTTTTTCATCTAAAAAAAGTGTATGAGAACTTTATTGTCTAGTCTTATTGTGATTTTTTTGCCATTTTCTTTTCTTTCCTGTACGAAAAAAGATGTAAAAAAACCTGAGGCAGGCGTTGTAATTACTTTTGATGACGCCTATGTTGACGAGTGGTTTCATGCGGATCAAGTATTAAAAAAATACTACTGGAAAGCGACGTTTAATGTATGTCGAATAGATTCCATTGGTGTTCCTGAGCAAGGTTTTTTGCATCAAATGGAAGCAGAGGGACATGAAATTGCTGGACATGGCTACCATCATTATAATGCAGTTAAATTTGTGTCTCAAAATGGGATTCAAGAGTATCTTAAAAAAGAGATACATCCTATGTTAGTTTCTATGAAACGTCGAGGATTTCATGTAACGTCTTTTGCATATCCTTATGGAGAACGCAGTCCTCTCCTGGATTCGAAATTAAAAAAGCAATTTAAAATAATTAGAGGACGTGCTTTTTGTGGGGACCAACCCGAAAAAGAAGGCTATTATTTTCATGGTTCAAAATATGTGTATGCTTTTGATATTGATAATAGCCATTTGCATTTTAGTTATCATTATCTTTTGGAATTACTCGATTATGCTAAAAAAAATAATAAAATCTTATTGTTGTGCAGTCATCGTCCAGTAGAAGAAGTTACTGCAAATTATCAAACTAAGATTGAGACTCTCGAATTTGTATGTAATTATGTTCGATTGAATCACATGAAATACTATCGTTTAAAAGATCTTTCAGATTGGGTAAAAAAAGAATAGAATATGTCAAGAGTAAGGAAGTATATATTTATTGGTGCCTTAGTATGGAGTTTTCAATTCTTTGCACAAGTTACTGTTTGCAGTTGGAATTTAATGAATTTTGGTAAGTCAAAATCGGAAAATACACTTGAATTTATATCCAATACATTAAATCCGTATGATATTGTAACGATACAAGAAGTTGTTACTGGACCTGGAGGCGCTCAAAAAGTTGCCGAGTTGGTTGCCATTTTAAATAGGAAAGGTTTTCAATGGGATTATGAAGTCAGTCCAATAACCACAAGTGATAATTCTTCAAGTAGAGAACGTTATGCTTTCATTTGGAAAGCTTCTCAGGTTAAGAAAATAGGCAAGGGATGGTTGGACCAAACTTTTGAAAAAGAATTAGACCGTGAACCTTTTATGAGTACTTTTGAATATAAAGGAAAGCCATTTACAATAGCCTCTTTTCATGCAGTTCCCAAAAAGAAACATCCAGAAAGTGAAATTAAGACACTATCCCAAAAAGTGTGTAAGTTGAAAAGTCAAGGCTTCGTTTTTATAATCGGAGTCTTTTGTCAAAAATAAGGATAAATTGGTTTAAAAC
>NZ_QLSZ01000002.1 GCF_003268855.1 Flavobacterium aciduliphilum | reverse complement strand
ACCGTTTATATCAAAACCAACCACATCATATTGGGTCGCAAATAATCGTGCCAATGGCAAACCTACATAGCCTAATCCTATTACTCCTATTTTTATACTCATAGAATTTTGTTTTAATAATTAATTATGTTCCAATAGACTGAAATACAAACCCTATTTCTCTCATTTTATGTGCATCTAATATATTTCTTCCGTCAAACACAAAAGCGGGCTTTAACATCGCATCATATATTTTTTGCCAATCGTATTGTTTAAACTCATCCCATTCGGTGAGAACAGCAATAGCATGAGAATTTTTACATGCTTCATAAGGATCTGAAAAAGAAACAACTCTTTTTTCATTTTCTTCTGACGTTCTAGTCTCTAAATAATTTAAATCTGACATAATCTGTTTATGGTCTACCTTGGGATCAAAAACTGCTATATTTGCTTGTTCATTTATTAAATCATCTGCCACATAAATAGCCGCAGACTCTCTTGTATCGTTGGTATCTTTTTTGAAAGCCCATCCTAAAAAGGTAATTTTTTTATCGGCTATCGTATTATAAAGAGAACTTACAATTTTCAATGAAAATCTTCTTTTTTGATGATCGTTCATAATTATTACTTGTTCCCAATAATTCGCAACTTCATTCAATCCAAAAGATTTACAGATATAAACCAAATTTAAGATATCTTTTTGAAAACAAGAACCTCCAAATCCAACTGAAGCTTTCAAAAATTTATTTCCAATTCTACTATCAGTACCAATTGCATTGGCAACTTCACTAACATTAGCACCGGTTTTTTCGCATAGCTCAGAAATAGCATTTATAGAAGATACTCTTTGTGCTAAAAAGGCATTTGCTGTTAATTTTGACAACTCAGAAGACCATAAATTTGTTGTTAAAATTCTCTCTTTAGGAACCCAATTAGAATAAACATCTACCAAAGCCTGAATAGCTTTTCTCCCTTGATCGTTTTCATCCCCTCCAATTAAAACGCGATCAGGCATAAATAAATCTTCTACAGCAGTTCCTTCAGCCAAAAATTCCGGATTTGATAATATTTGAAACTGCACTCCATTTCCCGTATTATCTAAAATATTTTTAATTGCCTCGGCGGTTCTTACAGGCAATGTAGATTTTTCTACAACAATTTTATCATTTTTAGATACTCTTGCAATTTGTCTTGCGCATAATTCTATATATTTCAAATCTGCTGCCATCCCTTTTCCTAAACCATACATTTTAGTTGGGGTATTTACAGAAATAAAAATCATTTGTGCCTCATCTATTGCTTGATCTACCTGTGTTGAGAAAAATAAATTTCTACCTCTTGCTTCACCTACAACTTCAGACAAACCAGGTTCATAAACTGGAATATTATTTACATCTTTATCGTTCCATTTAGCGATTCTTTCTTCATTCAAATCAACTACAGTAACTTTAATATGTGGACATTTTTGAGCAATCACTGCCATTGTAGGGCCTCCAACATATCCTGCACCTATACAGCAAATATTAGTTATTTTCATATTATATTATTTTAGATTTTCCCAATACCATTTAACTGCTTCTTTTAAACCATCGTTAAAGGAGTATTTGGGATTGTAATTTAGTAATTTTTTTGCTTTTTCAATACTTGCTAATGAATGAGGAATATCTCCAGCTCTATTGGGACCATGAATAATTTCAACATTTCCAATTTCTGATTCAAACTCAGATAAATATTGTTTTAATAAATTTACCATCTGATTTAAAGTTGTTCGATCTCCATAAGCCGTATTATAAACGGTGTTAATTGCATTGGAATCTGTAGTTGTCATAGCTAATTCATTCATCTGAATAACGTTATCAATATAAGTAAAGTCCCTTGAATAATTGCCATCACCATTAATTATGGGACTTTCCTTTTTCATTAATTGCATTACAAACTTAGGAATAACAGCAGCATATGCTCCATTTGGATCTTGTTTTCTTCCAAAAACATTAAAATATCTTAACCCAATTGTTTCAAGTCCGTACGTTCTGCTAAAAATTTCAGCATACAATTCATTTACATATTTTGTTATGGCATAGGGCGACAATGGCTTACCTATTTTATCTTCTACTTTTGGTAATGATTCTGAATCTCCATAGGTTGAAGAACTAGCAGCATATACAAATCTTTTAATTCCATTATCTCTAGAAGCAACCAACATATTAAGAAAGCCAGAGACATTCACATCATTACTAGTTATTGGATCTTTTATAGAACGAGGTACTGACCCTAAAGCTGCTTGATGAAGTACATAATCTATATCTTTTGTAGCCAATAAACAATCATCAATATTTCGAATATCTCCTTCAATTAATTTGAATTTCCCATTTGATAAAAATGGTTGAATATTATGCCTATGTCCAGTCGCAAAATTGTCTAAACAAGCAACTTCATAACCTTTATTTAAAAAATATTCGCATAAATTAGAGCCAATAAATCCAGCTCCTCCTGTAATCAGTATTTTCATGAATTGTTTTTATTTTTATTAGCAACTAATTTATTTATGATTTTTACTATCCTATTTTCTTTATCATCTTCTTGATGGTAACCGTTTGCGTAGTTTCCATAGCCATAACCATAACCATAGCCATAGCCATAGCCGTACTTAGCTTTATTTTCAAAACCGTTTAAAATTATACTTACATTCTTCAATTCTTCTCTACTGACACGATTATTTAGCAAATTAACCATTTCCTTTTTGGTGTAATTTTGTCTCATAACATATAATGTAATATCAGCAAATGCTGCCAACTCCATCGAATCTGAAACCAACCCTACAGGTGGAGTATCAAGAATAATGTATTCATATTTACTCTTCAATTCTTCCATAAACTTTACCATTGTTTCTCCCATAATCAACTCGGAAGGATTTTGGGGTATAGGTCCTGCTGTAATTACATCAAGATAGGGTATTTTAGTTTTATGAGTCACCTCATCCAATGTGTTTTCTTCAGTTAAATAATTAACAACCCCTATATGATTTGTTAAATTAAAATCATCAAAAATTTTGGGTTTTCTCAAATCAAGTCCAACAATAACAGTTTTCTTCTCACTCAAAGCAAAAACGGTTGCAATATTTATAGAACAAAATGTTTTTCCTTCTCCACTTACAGAAGAAGTCAACATTAATGTTTTTGCTCCAACCACCTTATTTTTTCTGTACAAAAACTGCAATGAAGAACGTATCGCTCGAAACGATTCTGATAAAGCCGATTTCGGTTTTTCAAAAACAGTTAAGTTAGTAGCTGATTTTTTAACTCCTATCACCCCTATGAGTGGTAATCTAGTTAAATTTGAGATATCATCAGTATTTTGTATCGAATTATTTATGTAAAAAATTAAAAAAACTATAAACAAAGGCACTAATAGCCCTACAAAAATGGCAATAACATAATTTACGCTTGTTCTAGGTCCTATTAACCCTCCTCCAATATCTTTGGCTGGATCAATAAACTGGATATCTGAAAGATTTGCTGCTTTAACTATTTGAGCTTCTGTTCTTTTTTGTAAATAAGTCTCGTAAATATTATTATTCAATTCATATTTACGCATAATTTTCAAATATTCTTGATGATCTTCTGGAAGTGCTGAAATTTGCCCTTCCATTTTATCGATTTTATTTTTTATTTGTTTTGATTCAAATTGAATAGCTGCTTTAGCAGAATTAATATTTTCCAATAAAACATTTTTTACAGCAGAAATTTCATTATCTATATTATTAAACATCAAATCACTCTTGACAGAATAGACCATTTCAGATCTTCTTACTGACAATTCGACCAATTTAGTAACGTTCAACAATATATTAGGATCTTCAATCCCAGCTACTGAAGGGGCTGGTAACTTTGAGAAATCATTTGATCGCTTCAAATAATTGCTCAAATTATTATAGTAGTTTATTTTTCTATCAACATCCCCATTTACCTTATCCAAATCTACTATTTGTTCTTGCAACACACTACCACCGCTTTCTAATTGAGGAATATTTTTATTCTTACTAAACATCTTCAAGTCTTGATTTGCTTTCTTGAGATCTCCTTCCATCAATTGCAATGTAGTATCAATAAATTTTATCGTATTTTCAGCAAATAAATTCTTATTATCTAATTGTCTTTTTATTAATGTCTTAACCGTTTCATTTAAATAATCGACAATTCTAGATTTATTTGTCCCATCCATTGAGAGCTTTAATATGGATGGAGATTTTTCATCAATATCAATTCTTAATTTTTTATAATCGGAAACTACCTCATCAAAAGACATGAATTTTACCATAAATTCTTTACCTTCATAATTCTCAGAATTTGGAACTATTTCAAGACTCCAATGTAAAAAAGGCAGAGAAACTGATTGTCCCACTTTATATCTTTTTACTATTTTAGTTGTTCCTAAGTTTACGACATTTTTTGAATTGGATAAATAATTAATTACGGGAACTGTATTTGAATTTGCAGTAATCGAAATCTCATATTCAGTAGGAGAAACAAACTTGATATTTACAGGAATATCAAACAATTGACCTTTTGCTTTATCAATTTTAACTATAAAAGGAGTACTTCCATAAACATCTTGAATATAGTACTTTTGTTGTTGCAGATACTCAATGTAAAACTGTAATTTATCTACAACAATCTCGTTGTGAGATCTTGACTTCAAAGTAGTAGCAATATTTTGAACCTGATCAGAACTACCTCCCCAATTAAAAACCAAACTTGTATTTGAGGTAAACAACGGATTATCTTGCTCTTTGATGGCTATCGTTGTGTCTAAGGAATATATTTTTTGTTGACGAATATTTATTTGATAAGCCACTATCAAACATACTATTAATCCAAATAAAAACCACTTCCAATAACTTCCTGTTTTTATCAAAAACATTTTGAAGTCAAATTTATTTTGGTTTTCAAAAAAGGAAAAATCTTTAATATCTAACATGAACTCTTTTTATTTTTTTAATAGTAAAAATGTTGTCGTTGCCAATGATAAAATAGTAATTAATGTACTCAAAGATTCTATCCCTGTCTTTCCTGTACCCCATGTCTTTTGTTTCAAGGGTTTTACATAAATATAATCATTGGGTTGTAGATAATATCCAGTCGAGTAGACCACATTTTGGTCTGTTAAATCTAAACTAAACGTTTCAGTTCCTTGAGGAAATTGTCGAATGACTTTAACATCCTTTCTATCTCCAGTCACAGTGATATCCCCAGAATTCGCAATGGCTTCCAACACATTCACCCTATCTTGATACATGATTTTGGTTCCTGTATTATTTACTTCTCCATTAACCGTATATCTAAATCCGGAAAGTTTCACACTTACAAAAATTCCTGCCTCTTTTTTAAAATGCTCTTGCAGCAAAAGTGTTTCTATTTTCTCCCTAGTTTCCTCCAAAGTATATCCCAAAACATTAATTTCTCCCAAAATAGGCAACCTAATATTCCCATGATCATTAACAGTATATCCTTTTAAATACAACATTTGATCAGACATACTAATCCCTGAAGCGACATCTGAATTAAATATTTCAACCACTTTAGGGTCTATCGCCTTTATTGAAATACTTAAGATATCATTTGTTTGAAGTCTATAGGGTTTAAAAGCAATAGAAGTAATTGACGCAGGATTGGCATCATTTTTATTTTGTAGATATACCAAATCTTGTGTCGGAACACACGAAGAACAAAAAACAACAAAAAGAATATATATAAATAAATTGCGTAGATTCATTAGCAAGCCAAATTAGCAAACAAAAATAGATTTTTCAAGTCTAATATTAAAATAATATCTAATTATTTTTCAAAGCATTTTCAAAAGGAACGCGATGCACAATACTTCTTCCTAATGTCACTTCATCGGCATATTCCAACTCATCACCTACTGCAATTCCTCGCGCTATAGTTGACGTCTTAACATCAACTTCCTTTATTTGCTTGTAAATGTAAAAATTTGTTGTATCACCTTCTATGGTTGAGCTTAAAGCAAAAATAACCTCTTCTATATCACCCGACTTTACTTTTTCTACTAATGATGCTATAGTCAACTGACTTGGTCCAATTCCCTCAATAGGTGATATTTTTCCCCCCAAAACATGATACAATCCTTTAAATTGATTGGTGTTTTCAATAGCCATAACATCTCTCACATCTTCAACAACACAAATGATTTTTGGATTTCGAGTAGAATTTGCACAAATATCACAAACATCGGTATCTGAAATATTATGACATTTTTTACAAAATTTAATATCCTTTCGCATATTGAGCAATGCATTTGATAAATATTGCGTTTGTTCTTCAGGTTGTTTGAGCAAATGCAACACCAAACGAAGCGCTGTTCTTTTGCCAATTCCAGGCAATTGAGCCATTTCGTTTACTGCCTTTTCAAGTAATTTTGAAGAAAATTCCATTTGGCAAAAGTAAGGAATAGATGTTTAGATTTATAGATTTTTGAATATTAGATTTCCAAAATCAATCATTCGTTCTTTTTTTCCTTTTCTAATATCTATATTCTGATTTATTTCTATTTTAGCGAAAACAAATTAAACCATGACACCCACAGCAATTCTTATACTTATCATATCCTATTTTGGGTTACTGCTACTCATTTCAAATCTTGTAAGTAAAAAAAGTGCCGATAACAACACCTTTTTTAGTGCCAATAAAAATTCGAAATGGTACTTAGTGGCCTTCGGAATGATTGGAACTGCGATTTCGGGTATTACTTTTATCTCTGTACCTGGTGAAGTAGGAAATCCAGATTTGCAGTTCAAATATTTTCAATTTGTGCTAGGCTGTGCCATCGGATTTGTTATTGTAGCAAAAATCTTACTCCCACTCTATTACAGAATGAATTTAACCTCTATCTACGGGTATATCGAACAAAGACTTGGAGTAGTAAGCTATAAAACTGCCGCTTCTATTTTTTTGATTGGAAGAACGATTGGTTCCGCTTTTAGGTTATATCTTGTTATCTTTGTTTTGCAACGCTATGTATTTGATTTCTACCACATCCCCTTCGCCATAACAGTATTAATTTCACTTGCTTTTATTTTTGCATATACTTATCGAGGTGGACTGAAAACAATCATCATTACAGACACTCTGCAAACGTTTTTCTTAATCTCATCTGTTTTTTTAACATTGTATTTCATTTGCAACAGTTTGAATTATTCCGTTATTGAAGCTTTTGAAAAAATTAAAACCAGTCAGTATTCCAAGACTTTTTTCTTTGAAGATTATTGTAAAGGAACTTATTTCTGGAAGCAAATTTTAGGAGGAATATTTGTAACCATTGCCACTGTAGGATTGGATCAAGATTTAATGCAAAAAAATTTAAGTTGCAAAAACATTAAAGAAGCACAAAAAAACATGTTTACCTTTACTGGAATTTTTCTTGTAATCAACATCTTTTTTTTAAGTGTTGGGGCCTTGCTTTACATTTATGCAACCAAAAACGGAATTGTAGTTCCAATGGTGAATGATATTGCCAGAACCGATTTACTTTTTCCAGAAATTGCTATTCATCATTTAAGTCTTATTCCTTCTATAGTTTTTCTTTTAGGACTTACAGCCGCTACTTTTGCAACTACAGACTCCGCATTAACAGCATTAACCACTTCGTTTTGTGTCGATTTTTTAGGCATGGATAAATCTGAAAATCTAAACAAACCTAACATTGTAAGAACACGTCATTTAGTTCATATAGGATTTTCATTTTTAATGTTTTTGGTCATCATTGTTTTTAACGCAATAAACGATGATTCGGTTGTAAAAATGGTTTTTAAAATTGCTACATACACCTATGGCCCACTTCTTGGACTCTATTCATTTGGTTTATTTATAAAATCTAAAACAGTAAAAGACAAATGGGTACCGCTTATTTGCTTGATTGCTCCAACGATTTGCTTTATACTCTCGCAAAATTCGGAAAGATTCTTTGGAAACTATGTTATTGACAACGAACTCATCATCTTGAATGGACTGATTACTTTTATTGGACTGTTATTTATCAGTAAGCCAGCAACAAAACAAACTCAATTTTAATACTGATTCGTCGTTAATAGCACCAGAGTACACGCTTCTTCCACTTTGATGTTGTTCGATTTCAAAAGTTGATACAATTCAGGATTTTCAGTTCCTGGATTGAAAATTACTCTTTTGGGGTTTGTCTCTAAAATGTAATTGTAATAGTCACGCTGACGTAAGGGATTCAAATACAAAGTAACTGTATCAATATTTTTCAATGGGATATTTTTCGTTCTAATAGTTATTCCTGCAACTTCGCCTTGATTTTGACCAATCGCAATAACAGAATTACCTTTATCAACGAGCAGCTTTATCGCTTTAAAAGAATACCTCTCAGGTTTTGTAGAGGCTCCTAGAACTAGAGTTTTCTTATTTTTCATTTTTCAAAATTAGTGAATCTTGTTTTTATTTTAACGCTTCTCTTTTATTCTTTATCTATCTTTGCCGAATGATAATTTTAAATAGGAAAAAATGGATGTTTTTTTAAATACATTTTTTGTTTTGGTAGGAGCTTTGTTTTCAGTATTGAATCCTTTTGGGGCCATTCCTTTTTTTGTGGGATTAACCCAAGATTTCAATAAATCTGAGCGTTCAAGAGTTTCTCTTTGGACTGCAATAAATGTGTGTATTATTCTTCTTATTTCCTTTTTTGCAGGTGAATATGTGTTACGCTTTTTTGGCATTACCATTCCTGCCCTACGAATTGCTGGTGGAATCTTGATTTCTAGTTCTGGTTTTGGATTATTGAATGCCAATCAGAAAAAGAGAAAGGGGATCAGTAAAGAAGTTGAGGAAGATTTACAACATCGTAATTCAATAGCACTAACACCACTTGCTATGCCCATGTTGGCAGGACCTGGTTCTATATCTTTTTTAATTGCTTTCAATCAAGATCATCATAAAACAACGGAAATACTAGCATCATGTTTTTCTGTAATTATTGTTTCGTTACTCATATTTTTGATATTAAGAAGTGCTCATTATTTAGCAAAATATTTAGGAGCTTCTGGAATTGTGGCGATTTCAAGAATCGTAGGTTTCTTGACGGTTGCTATCGGAATTCAATATATTATTAGTGCTATATTAAGTATCATTAGAGGTATTTAATATGAAAAAAATCCCAAAATCTAGAGTTTTAGATTTTGGGATTTTTTCTACTTTTTTTTACTACTCTTTCGGCAAGAATATTTCGGCCATCATGCAACGGGCACTGCCACCCCCACAGGCTTCAATTGTATCTAAACTTGAATGTAAAATAGTAATATGTTCTTCAAGTTGTGCAATTTGTTTTTTTGTTAAAGCATGGTATGCTGAAGAACTCATTACCAAATACCTTCTATCATCGGCCCCTTTTACTTCTAGCATATTTCCTGCAAAGTTATTAACTTGATCTTCTGTGATTAAAATCACCTCTTTATCATCCCCTCTCAAACTATCAAGAACCATTTTGCGTTCGCTTTTATCATCAATAGCATCAGCACATACCACCGCAAAAGTATCACCTATACACATCATAACATTAGTATGATATATCAATTTTCGTTCGCCACCCACAGTTTGATACGCTTCAAAAATAACCGGTTGCATATCATAATCTTCGCAAAATTCTATAAATAACTCTTCATCTGCTCTGGGAGAAAGAGCACAATAAGCTTTACCATTTTCTCTATCTAACAACAAACTTCCCGTTCCTTCAAGATAGATCCCATCTTGTTCTGCCTGAGAGTAGTCCATGATTTCATTAATAACAAAACCTTTTTCTTCTAAAATATCGAGTATATCTTCTCTTCGTTCTGCGCGTCTGTTTTCGGCAAACATGGGATATAAAATAACATCGCCATTTTCATGAAATGAAATCCAATTGTTTGGAAAAATACTATCAGGGGTATCAGGCGTGAGCGTATCTTCAACTACTGTGACATCTACACCCACTGCGCGCAATTTTTTTACAAAAGCATCAAACTCCTCCTGAGCTTTAGCATTAACCGTATCCGGAGTTAATCCGTCTAATACTTTTTGATAATAATTATTTACAGCCGTTTGTTCATTCATGCGGAATGATATAGGACGAATCATTAAAATGGAATTTGTAGTTTGTTTCATTTTGATTTGATTTTGGTTGTCAGTTTTCGGTTTGGTTGCTTTTTTGTTTTCCAATTACTTTCAACGTATTTTTATAAAATATAATTCTTTAGACTTATCATGTTTATTTAACTCAAAATCCACAATTCAGAACTTCTCAATCTCTAATCAATGGTAATGTAGAACATCGTAAAAGGCCCTCTTGTTTGGCGATTTCTGCATAGGGAAGTTCCTCTACTGTAAATCCTTGTTCCCGTAACCAAGTATTTAATCGTGTGAAATTTCTTTCGGAAACAACAACATCTGGAGCAATTGAAAAAACATTGGAATTCATACGGTACATCTCCTCACGCGTGATGTGGAATAAATTTTCTTTACCAAACAAATTAACCAAGTACATGTAATCTGACTCTTCTCGGAATCCACTTTTATAAATAATCCCTTTATTGATTCCTACGGGTTGAAAACAACAATCTAAGTGGAGCGCATTATCCCTTGCTTCGAGTTTTGATTTTACTAAATCGAATTCTTTAACAATTTTATGAGGAAATAGGTTTCTAATAAATTCAACTCCCTCCATATTGGTCCTTGCCGTAATATAATCTTTATAATCAGACCCTTTGTAGGTACCTATAAAAACATAGTCATTCCACAACATTACATCACCCCCTTCTATATGCACTGTATCGGGAGGGCGTACTACTTTATTGGGATCTATTTGATCAATAATATACTGAATGGCGTCTAATTCTCTATTTCTATCAGGCAAAATATTTGCTTTTATAAAAACATCATCAATGACAAATCCGATGTCTCTTGAGAAAATCTGATTATAATTCTCAATCATTTCAGGGCGATAAACCGTAACATTGTATTTTTTAAAAACCGCATGAAACGCTTCCATTTCATTAATCATATCTGATTCTACAGGATACGTACCCGCTAAAATATGTTCGAGAGATTTTGGGTCATAAGCCTCTTCAACTGTTGGAGTAGGGCCATTATTTACAGCCGAACCCAACACAACAGCCCTTAATCTTGACGTTTCATTCTTAACATTTAATTTCATAGTATGTGCTTTTGGCATTAGGCAAATATAAAAAAGCTCCGCCGATTTGCGAAGCTTTTATATAGAAAGTCTCTATTTTATTTATCTTTTTATCTTTTATCCATAGGAACAAAATCACGCAGCGGATAACCTGTATACACTTGTCTTGGTCGTCCAATAGGTTCTTTATTGACACGCATTTCTTTCCATTGTGCAATCCAACCTGGTAAACGACCTATTGCAAAAAGAACCGTAAACATATCGGTTGGTATTCCTAAAGCGCGGTAGATAATCCCTGAGTAAAAATCAACATTTGGATATAATTTTCTAGACACAAAGTAATCATCGACTAAAGCTGCCTCCTCTAATTTTTTAGCGATTTGCAAAATGGGATCATCAACTCCTAAAGTACTCAGTACTTCGTCGGCTGCTTTTTTAATGATTTTTGCTCTTGGGTCAAAATTTTTGTACACTCTGTGTCCGAATCCCATCAAACGGAAAGGATCATCTTTGTCTTTAGCTTTAGCTAAATATTTATCGGCATCTCCTCCATCTTTTTGAATGGCCTCAAGCATTTCTAACACCGCTTGGTTAGCCCCACCATGAAGAGGTCCCCACAACGCAGAAACTCCAGCAGAAATTGACGCAAATAAACCTGCATGAGAAGATCCCACTATTCTCACGGTTGATGTAGAACAGTTTTGTTCGTGATCTGCGTGAAGAATAAATAACTTATCTAAAGCATCAATTACAACTTTGTTTTGTGTATATGGTCCTGTAGGAAGTCCAAACATTAAATGCATAAAGTTTTCAACATAGCCTTTCGTATTATCATAATAATTTAAAGGATAGCCCATCATTTTTCTGTATGTCCAAGTAGCAATGACCAAAAATTTGGCCATGGTTTTGCAAACCGCTTCGTACATTTCTTTTTCATTTTCTACATTTACTACTTTAGGATTAAAAGCAGTCAACGCCGATGTCAATGAAGACAACACTCCCATGGGATGAGCCGTTTTAGGAAATCCATCTATGATGTTTTTCATTTCTTCATTAACTAAAGTATACTTACGAATATCATTTTCGAATTTCTCTAATTGATTTTTTGTTGGCAATTCCCCAAAAATAACCAAATAAGAAACTTCAAGAAAATTCGCTTTTTCAGCTAAATCTTCTATGGCATATCCTCTATAACGAAGAATACCCTCTTCTCCATCCAAGAAGGTGATATCACTTTTACACGATCCTGAGTTTTTATAACCTGGATCTAAAGTAATGGCGCCAGTCAAGGCACGTAATTTTTCGATATCAATAGCAGGTTCATTTTCGCTTCCAACGATTACTGGAAACTCATATTTATTGCCATCATACTCTAATATTGCTGTTTTTGACATGATATAAATTGAAAATTAAATCTTATAAAATTATAATTTAACAAAATTATGGAATTCCAAATGAATAAAAAAAGAATTACAACAACGATTTCGTTAATTTTATTATAAAAATTGCAAGATTGGTATAGATTTTTAATTCCCTAACAAACTAAAATAAAAAAGAGTCTTTCCAAAAAGTTGAGCCTGTTTTACTATAATTACTTTTTATGAAAATCTTCACTAAACAATATCAGAATATTTTGACATAAAAAAGGCGGCCTTTTCAGACAGCCTCATGTTTAAATTATTTGATTTTAAAAGCTCTCAATCCAGGGAAGTAAGCTGTATCTCCCAATTCCTCTTCTATTCGTAAAAGTTGATTGTATTTTGCCATACGATCAGAACGTGAAGCTGATCCTGTTTTGATTTGTCCACAGTTTAAGGCTACTGCTAAATCGGCAATAGTATTGTCTTCTGTTTCACCAGAACGGTGTGACATTACCGAAGTATAACCCGCATTTTTAGCCATATTTACTGCGGCTATGGTTTCTGTTAAAGTTCCGATTTGGTTTACTTTTACTAAAATTGAATTCGCAATTCCTTTTTCAATCCCTGTTGATAGACGCTCCACATTAGTAACAAATAAATCATCACCAACTAATTGCACTCTATCGCCAATTAACTCGGTTAAATAGCTCCAACCTTCCCAATCGTTCTCTTGCATTCCATCTTCGATGGAAATAATTGGATATTTGGCTGCTAATTCTGACATATATTCGGCTTGTTCTTTAGAGGTTCTCACTTTTCCATTTGGTCCTTCAAATTTTGTGTAATCGTATTTTCCATCCACATAAAATTCGGAAGCGGCGCAATCTAAAGCTATCATTACTTCATCACCAAATTTGTAACCCGCATTTTCAACCGCTTTTTTGATGGTATCCAAAGCATCTTCAGTACCTCCTGCTAAATTTGGAGCAAAACCTCCTTCATCTCCAACAGCTGTTGACAAATTTCTATCGTGTAACACTTTCTTTAAATTATGGAAAATTTCAGTTCCCATTTGCATAGCATGTGTAAAAGAAGTGGCTTTTACAGGCATAATCATAAATTCCTGAAAAGCAATCGGAGCATCTGAATGCGACCCTCCATTGATAATATTCATCATAGGCACAGGCAATATATTGGCTGAAACTCCTCCTACATAACGATATAAAGGCAGTCCAACTTCATTTGCCGCTGCTTTGGCTGCCGCAAGTGAAACACCAAGAATAGCATTAGCCCCTAGATTTCCTTTGTTTGCAGTTCCATCTAAGTCAATCATAATTTGATCGATAAGATTTTGTTCAAATACAGAAACTCCCAATAATTCAGGGGCAATTTTTGTATTTACATTATCGACCGCTTTTAAAACTCCTTTTCCCATGTAGGCTTTACCACCATCACGAAGTTCAACCGCCTCATGTTCCCCTGTAGATGCTCCACTTGGAACGGCAGCACGTCCTAAAACGCCATTTTCAGTTACAACATCCACTTCTATGGTAGGATTTCCTCTAGAATCTAAAATTTGTCTCGCATGAACTTTAATAATAATACTCATTGTTATATTTTTTTATATTTAATTTTATAGTAAAATAAGTATACAAATTTAAGGATTTGTTAAATGAAAATCATTTTTAATCAAAAAACTTATAAACTCAATCGATTTAGTATCAGAATAAGTGATGAATAACTATCGTGATGCTTCTTTAATTAGATTAATAAATTCATCAAATAAATAAGATGCATCATGAGGTCCCGGACTTGCTTCTGGATGGTATTGAACCGAAAAACAAGGTTTGTTTCTCATTTTCATTCCAGCAACAGTATGGTCATTAATATGTAAATGGGTGATTTCTAATTCAGAATGAGAAGTAAGTTGTTCTTTATCAATTGCAAAGCCATGATTTTGGGAAGTTATTTCACCTTTATTGGTTGACAAATTAAGTACGGGATGATTATTTCCCCTATGTCCGTTGAACATTTTGTAAGTAGGAACATCATTGGCCAAACCTATGATTTGATGACCTAAACAAATGCCGAAAACAGGTTTATTAGAATCAATCATTTGTTTGGCTACTTGTTGAACTCCTTGTAAAGGTTCTGGGTCACCTGGACCATTGGACAAGAAAAAACCATCTGGATTAAAAGCGCTTATTTCTTCAAATGTAGAATCGAATGGAAAAACTTTTATATAACAATCGCGCAAAGCCAAATTTTTTAAGATGCTTCGCTTTATTCCCAAATCCAATGCTGCTATTTTATATGAGGCAGTATCACTACCAAAATAATATGGATGTGTAACCGAAACTTTAGAAGCAAGTTCCAATCCTTTCATATTTGGCATTGATGCTAGTTGCTCTTTCAAAGATTCGATTGTAGAATCCTCTGTTGAAATCACTGCATTTTGAGCACCATGTTCTCTGATATAGTTTACCAATGCCCGTGTATCAACCTCTGAAATGCAAACTAAGTTATGTTTAATAAAATAATCATATAAACTACCTTCTGAATCAGGTCTTGAATGGTTAAAGCTAAAATTTCTACAAATCAATCCAGAAATCATAATGTTATCTGATTCGACTTCGTGTTGATGAACCCCATAATTTCCGATATGCACAGAAGTGGTTACAAGAATTTGACCAAAATACGAGGGATCAGTAAAAATTTCTTGATATCCAGTCATTCCGGTGTTAAAACAAATTTCACCAAAAGTACTTCCCGAAATCCCAATAGATTTACCATAAAAAACAGTTCCATCAGCCAATAGAACTATTGCTTTTTTTTGTGTTGTGTTATTCATTATTTGTAGTTAGTTGTTGTTGCACAAATTTAGTTTTTTAATTCATATATTATACAATTAAAATTTTAAAAGGCATAAAAAAAGGATAAACGTAACTGTTTATCCTTTTTCTATTTATGAATTTGAATTCATTATTCTGCTGATTCTGTAGATTCTTCAGAAGAAGTTTCTGGAGCTTCAGGAGCTTTTGCTTCAGGAGCAGGAGCCACCTCAGATTTTTTAGCTTTTCCACCACGACGGCTTTTTGCTTTTTTCTCTTCTTTTTTACCTCCGTTGTATAACTCATTAAAATCTACTAATTCGATCATTGCCATATCAGCATTATCCCCTAGACGATTTCCTAATTTGATTATACGTGTGTATCCTCCTGGACGATCACCCACTTTTGCTGCAACTTCTCTAAAAAGTTCTGTTACACCATATTTATTTCTAAGGTAAGAAAATACAATACGACGATTGTGTGTAGTATCTTCTTTAGATTTAGTGATTAAAGGCTCAACAAATTGTTTAAGCGCTTTAGCTTTAGCTACAGTAGTATTAATACGTTTGTGCTCAATTAAAGAACAAGCCATATTAGCTAACATAGACTTTCTATGTCCCGTCTGTCTGCTTAAGTGATTTACTTTTTTTCCGTGTCTCATTTTAAATGCGATTTAATTTGAATAAAGAAACTAGTCTTTATCTAATTTATATTTTGACAAGTCCATTCCGAAAGTTAAATTCTTAACTGCAACAAGTTCATCAAGTTCAGTTAAAGATTTCTTACCAAAATTACGGAATTTCATTAAGTCGTGTTTGTTAAAAGAGACAAGGTCTCCTAATGTATCAACTTCTGCTGCTTTTAAACAATTTAAAGCTCTAACTGACAAATCCATATCTACAAGCTTCGTTTTAAGTAATTGTCTCATGTGTAAAGACTCTTCATCGTAAGAATCAGTTTGAGCAATTTCGTCAGCTTCTAGAGTAATTCTCTCATCAGAGAACAACATGAAATGGTGAATTAAAACTTTGGCAGCCTCAGTAAGTGCATCCTTTGGATTGATAGAACCATCCGTTTTGATTTCAAAAACTAATTTTTCATAGTCTGTTTTTTGTTCAACACGAAAGTTTTCAATTGCGTATTTCACATTAATCACAGGAGTAAAGATAGAATCAGTAAAGATAGTACCAATGGCTGCATTTTGCTTTTTATTTTCTTCTGCAGGAATATATCCTCTTCCTTTTTCAATGGTTAATTCCATATTGAAATTAACTTTAGAATCAAGATTACAAATCACTAAATCAGGGTTTAATATTTGAAAACCTGATATAAATTTTTGAAAATCTCCAGCAGTAATTTGTTCTTTACCAGTAATTGAAATCGTAACCGATTCATTATCTACATCTTCAATTTGACGTTTGAAACGTACTTGTTTAAGATTTAAGATAATTTCAGTAACATCTTCAACTACACCTGAAATAGTAGAGAATTCATGCTCAACACCTTCAATTCTGGTTGATGTAATAGCATAACCTTCCAAAGCAGAAAGTAAAACTCTTCTAAGTGCATTACCAACGGTCAATCCGTAACCAGGTTCTAAAGGTCTGAATTCAAACTTACCTTCAAAATCGGTTGAATCGATCATGATAACTTTATCGGGTTTTTGAAAATTAAATATTGCCATAATTTAGACTTAGGTCAATTATTATTTGTTGTACAACTCAACGATTAATTGTTCTTTGATATTTTCAGGAATTTGTAATCTAGCTGGTGCAGAAACAAATGTACCCGATTTAGTGTCGTTATTCCAAGTAATCCACTCATACACATGACTTGAATTAGCTAGAGAACGCTCAATAGACTCTAAAGATTTTGATTTTTCACGAACAGCGACAACATCTCCTGCTTTTAAGTGATATGAAGGAATGTTTACAACTTCTCCGTTCACAGTAATATGACGATGAGAAACAATTTGTCTTGCAGCTCTTCTTGATGAAGCGATGCCCATTCTAAAAACAACATTATCTAAACGAGCCTCACATAATTGAAGTAAGATTTCACCTGTTACTCCTTTAGAAGCAGCAGCTTTTTCATATAAATTTCTGAATTGTCTTTCTAAAATACCATAAGTATATTTAGCTTTTTGCTTTTCCATTAACTGAACAGCATATTCAGATTTTTTTCCTCTTTTTTTAGCCAAACCATGTTGCCCTGGAGGATAATTTCTTTTTTCGAAGGCTTTATCATCTCCGAAAATAGCTTCGCCGAATTTACGGGCGATTTTTGTACTTGGACCAGTATATCTTGCCATTTTTAAATTATTTTGAAAAAGAGATTATGAATTCAGGTCTAAATCCTTCGATAATCTGAAACCTTTTTCTAGTTATACTTTTATTAAAATTAAACTCTACGTCTTTTAGGAGGACGACATCCATTGTGAGGCATTGGAGTAACATCGATAATTTCTGTTACTTCAACTCCACTGTTGTGTATTGATCTGATAGCAGACTCACGTCCATTTCCAGGACCTTTAACATAAACTTTAACTTTTTTAAGTCCTGCTTCTAATGCAACTTTAGTACAATCTTCAGCTGCCATTTGTGCAGCATAAGGAGTATTCTTTTTAGAACCTCTAAAGCCCATTTTACCAGCAGATGACCATGAAATCACTTCTCCTTTTTTGTTAGTCAAAGAAATGATAATATTGTTAAAAGTTGCATTAATATGAGCTTCACCAGAAGATTCAATAATAACTTTACGTTTTTTTGTACTTGCTTTAGCCATATTACTTATTATTTAGTTGCTTTTTTCTTGTTAGCAACAGTTTTTCTTTTACCTTTTCTTGTTCTAGAGTTATTTTTAGTTCTTTGACCTCTCAATGGAAGACCAGATCTATGTCTAATACCTCTATAACAACCAATATCCATTAAACGTTTAATGTTCAGTGACGTTTCAGAACGCAACTCTCCTTCAATTTTGTAATAAGATACTGCATCACGAATCGCGTGAATTTGATCATCATTCCAATCTTGAACTTTAATATCTTGGCTAACTTGAGCTTTTTCTAAAATCTCAATTGCTCTACTTTTTCCTATTCCGAAGATATAGGTTAGTGCTATAACACCTCTTTTATTTTTAGGTATATCTACCCCTGCTATTCTTGCCATAACTATCCTTGTCTTTGTTTAAATCTAGGATTCATTTTGTTAATAACGTATAATCTTCCTTTTCTACGCACTATTATACAATCTGCGCTTCTTTTCTTTACTGATGTTCTTACTTTCATTTTTAATAACTTTAGTATCTGTAAGTGATTCTTGCTTTGGATAAATCGTAAGGACTCATTTCTAATTTTACTTTGTCACCAGGTAACAATTTAATATAATGCATACGCATTTTTCCAGAAATATGAGCAATTACAACGTGTCCATTTTCTAATTCTACTCGGAACATAGCATTGGACAATGCTTCAATTATTGATCCGTCTTGTTCTATTGCTGATTGTTTTGCCATAAAAATTAAGCTACTGCTTTTCTATTTTTACCACTTTTCATCAAACCATCATAGTGTCTATTCAATAAATATGAATTTATTTGCTGAATAGTATCAATTGCAACTCCAACCATAATGATTAAGGAAGTTCCTCCATAAAACATTGCCCAAGATTGTTGAACATCTAAACTTACTACAATAGCTGGGAACACAGCAATTAGAGCTAAGAATAACGCACCTGGAAAAGTAATTAATGACATGATTTTGTCAAGAAAATCTCCAGTTTCAACACCTGGTTTGATGCCTGGAATGAAACCACCACTTCTTTTTAAATCATCTGCCATTTTATTTGTTGGAACTGTAATTGCTGTATAAAAGAATGTAAAAATTATGATTAATAAAGCAAAAACTAAATTATACCATAATCCGAACATATTACTAAAAGCACCTGCAATTGATTGAGAAGCTTCTGACTGAGATAATCTTGCTAATGCTGCCGGTATAAACATAATTGCTTGAGCAAAAATTATAGGCATTACACCCGCTGCATTTAGCTTCAAGGGAATCCATTGTCTATTACCACCCATCATATCTTCTTCAAAATCACCTGTTGTAGTTCTTCTGGCATATTGAACAGGAATCTTTCTGATTGCCATAACCAACAAAACACAAGCAATAATCACTAATAACCAAACAATGATCTCAAATACTAAAATCATTAATCCACCATTATTATTAGTAACTCTAGAAGTAAATTCTTGAATTAAAGCTTGTGGTAATCTTGCTAAAATTCCTACCATGATTAAAAGAGAAATTCCATTACCAATACCTTTATCTGTTATTTTTTCACCTAACCACATCGCAAAAATGGTACCTGTAGTCAAAATTAAAACAGATGAAAACATGAAAGAAACAGAATCAAACCCAAGCAAAAATGCATCATGCGGAATAGTCTGTCTCAAGTTATAAATATAACCAGGACCTTGTAAAAAAGTGATAGCAATAGTTAACCAACGTGTAATTTGATTTAACTTTTTTCTACCACTTTCACCATCTTTTTGAAGTTTTTGCAAATAAGGTATAGCAATCCCCATTAATTGAACAACAATTGAAGCAGAAATGTATGGCATGATTCCTAAAGCAAAGACTGAAGCTTTAGAAAAGGCACCTCCTGTAAACATATCAAGAATTGATCCTATACCTTTATTAGTTTGTCCTGCTAACCCAGACAACTGAGTGGCATCAATACCAGGTAATGTTACGTGAGCACCAAATCTATAAACTAATAATAACCCTAAAGTAAATAGGATTCTATTTTTAAGTTCTTCGATTCTCCATACATTTTTGAATGATTCAATAAAATTCTTCATGATAAGGGATATTATAACGTTACAACTTCACCACCTGCAGCTTCAATAGCAGCTTTTGCAGTAGCGGTAAATTTATGAGCAGAAACTTTTAACTTAGATTTTAATTCACCTCTACCTAAAATTTTAACTAATTCATTTTTAGTAGCTAAACGGTTTTCAACTAAAACTGCAAAGTCAATAGTGTCTGTTACAATCCCGTTATCAACTAAAGATTGTAAGGTATCAAGATTCACACCTTGATATTCTACTCTATTAATGTTTTTGAACCCAAATTTAGGAACACGTCTTTGAAGTGGCATTTGCCCTCCTTCAAAACCAATCTTTCTAGAATAACCAGAACGAGATTTAGCTCCTTTGTGACCACGTGCAGCAGTCCCTCCTTTTCCAGAACCTTCTCCTCTACCAACTCTTTTATTTTGATTGTGCGTTGAACCCTCAGCAGGTTGTAAGTTACTTAAATTCATAACTATAAATGTTGTTATTTAACTTCCTCTACGGAAACTAAGTGTTTAACTTTATTTATCATTCCAAGGATAGCTGGATTTGAATCATGCTCAACAACTTGTCCCATTTTGCGAAGACCTAAAGCTTCTAATCCTCTCTTTTGTGAAAGAGGACAATTGATTTTGCTTCTTACTTGTTTTATTATTAATTTAGCCATATTTCCTTGAATTAACCTTTAAAAACTTTTTCTAAAGAAACGCCTCTTTGTCTAGCAATAGTATGAGCACTTCTCATTTGAAGTAAGGCATCAAACGTTGCTTTTACCACATTATGTGGATTAGACGATCCTTGTGATTTTGATAATACATCGTGAATTCCTACTGATTCAAGCACTGAACGAACAGCACCACCAGCAATAACTCCCGTACCATGTGAAGCAGGCATTAAAAATACACGAGCTCCTCCAAATTTACCTTTTTGTTCGTGAGGAACTGATTGACCACTTAAAGGAATTCTAACAAGATTTTTCTTAGCATCTTCCACCGCTTTAGCGATTGCCTCAGATACATCTTTAGATTTTCCTAAACCGTGACCTACAACACCATTTTCATCACCTACCACAACTATAGCAGAAAAACCGAAAGCTCTACCTCCTTTAGTTACTTTGGTAACACGATTAACACTAACCAAACGATCTTTTAACTCAAGACCACTTGGTTTTACAAATTCTACATTTTTGTATTTATTAGACATAATATATTAGAATTTAAGTCCAGCTGCTCTCGCACCTTCTGCTAATGATTTAATACGACCGTGATATAAATATCCCCCTCTGTCAAACGTTACAGTATCAATACCTGCTTTCAATGCTTTTTCAGCTACCAGTTTACCTACTGCTGAAGCAATTTCTACATTTGTACCTTTTCCATCAAAATTTTTATCTTTTGATGAAGCTGATAAAAGAGTAACACCGTTTACATCATCTATGAGCTGAGCATAGATTTCTTTATTACTTCTGAATACAGAAAGTCTTGGTCTAGCAGCTGTACCACTTACAATCTTTCTTATTCTATACTGGATTCTCTGTCTTCTTTCAGATTTTGTTAATGACATAAGCTTTATTTTTAAGCTGATTTACCTGCTTTTCTTCTTAATACTTCACCTACAAACTTAACTCCTTTTCCTTTGTAAGGTTCTGGTCTACGGAAACCTCTAATTTTAGCCGTTACCGCTCCCAAAAGTTGTTTATCATATGAAGTGAGTTTAACAATTGGATTTTTCCCTTTTTCAGAAATTGTTTCAACCTGTACTTCAGGAGCAACTTCCAAAACGATATTATGCGAAAAACCTAATGCTAAATCTAATTTTTGTCCTTGATTTGAAGCTCTATATCCAACTCCTACAAGTTCTAGTTCTTTTGTAAAACCAGTTGAAACACCTACAACCATATTATTGATTAATGATCTGTATAAACCGTGTTTTGATCTGTGATCTTTGTGATCTGAAGATCGCTCAACTATTACATTACCTTCTTCTAACTTAACAGTAACATCTGAAAACTCTTGAGTTAGTTGTCCTAATTTTCCTTTAACTGTAACCAATCCTTCAGCAACTTCAACAGTCACACCAGCTGGAACTACAATTGGGTTTTTTCCTATTCTTGACATTTTCGTTTTACTTTAAGATTAGTATACGTAACAAATTACTTCACCACCAACATTCAATTGTCTAGCTTGTTTACCTGTCATCAACCCTTTAGAAGTTGAAACGATAGCAATACCTAAACCATTTAAAATTCTAGGTAATTTTGAAGCACCTGCATACTTACGTAAACCAGGTTTACTAATTCTTTGAATATCTCTGATTACTGATTCTCTAGTTTCTTTGTCATATTTCAAAGCAATTTTAATGGTGCCTTGAACGCTAGAATCATCAAACTTGTAACTCAAGATATATCCTTGATCAAATAAAATTTTTGTGATTTCCTTTTTTAAATTAGAAGCAGGAATCTCAACCACTTTGTGATTAGCTTTGGCTGCATTTCTAATTCTTGTAAGAAAATCTGCAATTGGATCTGTATACATATTTATTGATTTGCGGTTATGGTTTTCATGTAGCACTCGCTACATGAACCTTTAACCAATTATACTATTATTTTACCAGCTTGCTTTTTTAACACCTGGAATTAAACCTTGATTTGCCATTTCACGGAATGTAACACGTGAAATACCAAATTGACGCATATACCCTCTTGGTCGTCCTGTTAATTTACAACGATTGTGCAAACGAACTGGAGAAGCATTTTTTGGTAACTTTTGTAAACCTTCATAATCTCCAGCTTCTAACAAAGCCTTTCTTTTTTCAGCATACTTTTCTACCGTTTTTTGTCTTTTAACCTCACGGGCTTTCATTGATTCCTTAGCCATATCTTAATTCTTTTTAAAAGGTAAACCTAATTCAGCAAGTAATGATTTTGCTTCTTTGTCAGTATTAGCAGTAGTTACAAAAGTAATATCCATTCCTGAAATTTTATTTACTTTATCAATATCAATTTCTGGGAAAATGATTTGTTCTAAAACTCCTAAATTATAATTACCTCTACCATCAAAACCAGTAGCTTTGATTCCATTGAAATCTCTAACACGTGGTAATGCAGATGTTACAAGTCTATCAAGAAACTCATACATCTTTTCACCACGTAAGGTTACTTTAGCTCCAATTGGCATACCTTTTCTTAATTTAAAAGATGCAACGTCTTTTTTAGAAATAGTAGCTAATGCTTTTTGTCCTGTAATTTTAGTTAACTCATCTACTGCATAATCAACTAATTTTTTATCAGAAACTGCCGCACCAACACCACGGCTTACAACAATTTTCTCAAGTTTAGGAACTTGCATAATGTTTTTGTAACCAAATTCCTCTTTAAGAGCAGGAATTACTCTACTCTTATATTCTTCTTTAAGTCTAGGGATATATGCCATAACTACAATACTTGATTAGATTTTTTTGAAAATCTTACTTTCTTATCACCTTCCATTTTAAATCCAACTTTAGTAACTTTTTTAGATTTAGCATCTACTAAAGATAAGTTAGAAATATGAATTGGTGCTTCCTTTTTAACGATTCCCCCTTGAGGATTTTTTGCACTTGGTTTCGTGTGTTTTGAAACCATATTTACACCCTCAACAATCGCCTTATTATTCTCGCGATCAACTTTTAAAATTTTACCTTCAGACCCTTTATGATCTCCAGCAATAACTTTAACTACGTCGCCTGATTTAATTTTTAACTTTGTCATCATTAATCGAATTAAAGCACTTCAGGTGCTAATGATACAATTTTCATGAATTGTTTTTCACGAAGTTCTCTGGCTACCGGACCAAAAACACGAGTACCTCTCATTTCACCAGCTGCATTCAAAAGAACACAAGCATTATCGTCGAAACGGATATAAGAACCATCAGCTCTTCTCACTTCTTTTTTGGTACGTACAACAACTGCAGTAGATACAGCACCTTTTTTAACGTTTCCGTTTGGTGTTGCATCTTTAATAGATACTACAATTTTATCTCCAACAG
Organism: Flavobacterium aciduliphilum; assembly: GCF_003268855.1. Lineage (GTDB taxonomy): Bacteria > Bacteroidota > Bacteroidia > Flavobacteriales > Flavobacteriaceae > Flavobacterium > Flavobacterium aciduliphilum. Next base: position 259,821 of record NZ_QLSZ01000002.1, on the reverse strand, counting down.
AGGCATAACGACGTTTCGTTCCTCCTAAAACACGGATAGTCAAAACTTCTTTGGCTCCTGTGTTATCTGCTACTTTTAATCTAGATTCCTGTTGTACCATAACTATTTCGCTCTTTCAATGATTTCAACTAATCTCCAACATTTAGATTTAGATAAAGGTCTTGTTTCCATGATCTTTACTGTATCACCAATGTTACAATCATTTGTTTCGTCGTGTGCAACATATTTTTTAGTTTTTAACACGAACTTACCATATAATGGGTGTTTTACTTTTTTAGTTTCTGAAACTACAATAGATTTGTGCATCTTATTGCTCGTAACAACACCAACTCTTTCTTTTCTTAAATTTCTTTTTTCCATCATTCAGCAGATTACAATTATTGTAACTCTCTTTTGCTTAATTCTGTTGCCAATCTTGCAACCGTTCTTCTCATTGTTCTAATTTGAAGTGGGTTTTGAATTGGTGAAATAGCATGAGCTGTTCTTAATTCAGCATACGTTTTTCTTACCTCACTAAGTTTTACTTGTAACTCAGCTGTAGACAGACTAATAATTTCTGATTGTTTCATAATTAATTTTTATTATGCTTCGAAATCTCTAGCAACAACAAACTTAGTTTTAACTGGAAGTTTTTGAGCAGCAAGACGCAACGCTTCTTTGGCTACTGCTAAAGGCACACCTCCAACTTCAAACATAATTTTACCTGGTTTAACTACAGCAGCCCAATATTCAACTGCTCCTTTTCCTTTACCCATACGTACCTCAAGAGGCTTTTTAGTAATTGGTTTATCAGGAAAAACATTAATCCATAATTGACCCTCTCTTTTCATATAACGAGTAGCTGCAATACGAGCTGCCTCAATTTGACGAGAAGTTAAAAACATGCCCGTTTCATGTACAGATTTTATACCGAACATTCCACTTGAAAGAACGTGTCCTCTTTGAGAAACACCTTTCATTCTACCCTTTTGTACCTTACGATATTTTGTTCTTTTAGGCTGTAACATTTTTTTCTAATTTAAAAAATTACTTTCTCTTACGAGGACTAGATTTACCATTAGATTTACCACCTCTTGGAGCATCTCCTTTTCCTGAAGAAGCTTGTTTTTTATCCATACCAATCAACGGAGATAAATCACGTTTACCATACACCTCGCCTTTCATGATCCACACTTTGATTCCCATTCTACCATAAGTAGTATGTGCTTCACCTAGTGCATAATCAATATCAGCTCTGAAAGTTGACAAAGGAATTCTTCCTTCTTTAAAACCTTCTGAACGAGCCATTTCGGCACCATTCAAACGACCTGAAATCATCACTTTAATACCTTCTGCATTCATACGCATAGCTGCCGCGATAGCCATTTTTATAGCTCTTCTGTATGAAATACGGCTTTCAATTTGACGAGCGATACTTGTTGCAACCAAATAAGCATCTAACTCAGGTCTTTTAATTTCAAAGATGTTAATTTGAACTTCTTTGTCAGTAATTTTCTTAAGTTCTTCTTTCAACTTGTCTACCTCTTGACCCCCTTTCCCGATAATAATACCAGGTCTAGCAGTAGTGATAGTAACGGTTACGAGTTTTAAAGTTCTCTCGATGATTACTTTTGATACACTAGCTTTTGATAAACGAGCATGGATATACTTTCTGATTTTATAATCTTCAGCGATTTTGTCACCGTAATCATTTCCACCATACCAGTTTGAATCCCATCCTCTGATGATCCCAAGTCTGTTTCCTATTGGATTTGTCTTTTGTCCCATCTTTTTATTAATTTGCTTGTGTGTTATCTAATTGTCCTAATACGATAGTAACGTGATTAGAACGTTTTCTAATTCTGTGTGCTCTTCCTTGTGGTGCTGGACGTAGTCTTTTTAACATCATACCTCCATCCACACGGATTTCTTTAACGATTAAGCCTGCTTCAGCTACATTACCTTCACTATTTTTTTGCTCCCAGTTATTGATCGCAGATAATAATAGTTTTTCTAATTTTCTTGAAGCTTCTTTTGAGCTAAATCTTAATATATTTAAAGCTCTTTCCACTTTCTGACCTCTTACCAAGTCTGCTACTAAGCGCATTTTTCTAGGTGAAGTAGGGCAGTTATTCAATTTAGCAAATGCTATCGACTTGTTAGCCTCTTTTCTTGCGTCTGCAGTTTCTCTTTTACGAACTCCCATTGCTTCTTATTTTTTACCTTTATTTTTTGCTCCAGCATGACCTCTAAAAGATCTTGTTGGTGAAAACTCTCCTAATTTATGACCTACCATGTTCTCAGTTACATAAACTGGAACAAATTGACGACCGTTGTGTACTGCGATAGTTTGTCCAACAAAATCTGGAGTAATCATTGAAGCTCTAGACCAAGTCTTAACCACTCCTTTATTTCCACCAGCAATATTTTCTTGAACTTTTTTATCTAATTTATAATGTACAAAAGGTCCTTTTTTTAATGAACGTGCCATGTCTATCTAATTATTTCTTTCTGCGTTCAACAATATACTTATTACTCGGGTTAACTTTAGAACGAGTTCTATAACCTTTAGCAGGAAGACCTTTTCTAGAACGTGGATGACCTCCAGAAGAACGACCTTCACCACCTCCCATTGGGTGATCAACAGGGTTCATTGCTACTGGTCTCGTTCTTGGTCTTCTTCCCAACCATCTTGTTCTACCTGCTTTACCAGATACAATTAACTGATGATCAGAATTTGAAACAGCTCCTATGGTAGCCGAACAAGTCAACAAGATTAATCTTGTCTCCCCTGAAGGCATTTTAATAGTAGCATATTTCCCATCTCTTGCCATTAATTGAGCAAAAGTACCTGCACTTCTTGCAATAACAGCACCTTGTCCTGGACGTAATTCAATACAAGAAATCACAGTTCCAAGAGGAATTTTACTTAACGGTAAAGTATTTCCGATTTCTGGAGCCGCATTTTCACCAGACACAAGAGTTTGACCTACTTGCAATCCATTTTGAGCAATAATATACGTTTTTTCTCCATCAGCATACCACAATAATGCGATAAAAGCAGTTCTATTTGGATCGTACTCAATTGATTTTACTGTAGCTGGAACACCAACTTTAGCTCTTTTGAAATCAATGATACGATATCTTTGTTTGTGACCACCGCCAGTGTAACGCATGGTCATTTTTCCTTGACTATTTCTACCTCCTGAGTTTTTTATCGGTGCAATCAATGATCTTTCCGGCTTATCAGTTGTAATGGCGTCAAAACCATTCACAACTCTAAAACGCTGACCCGGGGTAATAGGTTTTAATTTTCTTACTGACATCTTGTTTTATTAGATATTGTTGTAAAAATCTATTGTTTCTCCTTCTTGTACTTGAACTACTGCTTTTTTGTAAGCATTAGTCTTTCCACTTATCAAACCACTTTTAGTGTATTTAGTAGTTCTATCTGGTCTAACATTCATTGTATTCACACCCACAACAGTCACACCATAAGCAGCTTCAACAGCTTTCTTAATTTGAACTTTGTTTGCATTTCTATCTACAACGAAACCAAAACGATTGAAAACCTCACCTTCTTTGGTGATTTTTTCTGTAATAATAGGTTTAACTATGATACTCATGGCTTGTTATTTACTTAAATTTTCTTCAATTCCCTCTAATGATCCTTCTAATAAAACCAAGTTATTCGCATTTAAAATTGAATAAGTGCTTAATTCTGAATTAGTTACAACATTAGATGTTTTCAAATTGCGTGACGACAAATATACATTTTTATTTGAATCACCCAACACAAAAAGAGATTTTTTATTTTCTAACCCTAAGGCTTTCAAAATACTAATGAATTTTTTTGTATTTGGTGTTTCAAAATCAAAATTTTCAACAACCATTACATTAGATTCTTTAGCTTTAATTGAGAAAGCTGACTTACGAGCTAATCTTTTCAAACCTTTATTCAATTTAAAAGAGTAATTTCTTGGTCTAGGCCCAAAAATAGTACCTCCGCCTTTGAAAACTGGTGATTTTTTACTACCTGCTCTTGCAGTACCAGTCCCTTTTTGTTTTTTAATTTTACGTGTAGAACCAGCTACTTCTGCTCTTTCTTTTGATTTGTGCGTACCTTGTCTTTGATTGGCAAGATATTGCTTAACATCAAGATAAACAGCGTGATTATTTGGCTCAATTGCGAAAACTGAATCAGAAAGTTGAACTTTTCTTCCAGTTTCTTTTCCGTTGATGTCTAATACTTTTACTTCCATTACTTCTGAATGATTACGTAAGAGTTTTTGCACCCAGGAATAGCTCCCTTAACAACAAGTAGATTCTTTTCAGCAACCACTTTTAAAACTCTAAGATTTTGCACTTTTACATTTACACCACCCATTCTTCCAGCCATACGCATTCCTTTGAACACGCGTGATGGATAGGAAGATGCTCCTACAGAACCAGGCGCTCTCAAACGATTGTGTTGTCCATGTGTAGATTGCCCAACCCCACCAAAACCGTGACGCTTAACAACACCTTGGAAACCTTTTCCTTTTGACACACCCTGTACATCAACAAATTCTCCTTCGTTGAAAACTTCTACAGTGATATTATCACCTAACTTAAACTCACCCTCAAAACCTTGGAATTCAACGACTTTCTTTTTAGCAGAAGTACCTGCTTTTTTAAAGTGACCTAAATCAGCTTTAGTAGCATGTTTTTCTGTTTTGTCATCGAAACCTAGTTGAAGTGCTTCATACCCATCAACTTCTTTGGTTCTGACTTGGGTAACAACACATGGTCCAGCTTCGATTACTGTACAAGGAATATTTTTCCCGTTTTCATCAAAAATGCTGGTCATGCCGATTTTTTTTCCGATTAACCCAGACATATTATAAATTATTAATTAATTATTTCGAAACAGAACAGACTGTTTCTTTTGAGCGTGCAAAGTTAAACTTAATTTTCACATACACAACAATTTATTTTTTATTTTTTTTATGATTTTTCAAAGACTAAAATCATTGAAAAATCAAGTAAATATGCCGAATACTGTTTATAAACAAAAAAGCTGCCTTAAATAAGACAGCTTTTTTAAACTTGAAAAAGAATTTATCACACTTTTATTTCTACTTCAACACCACTTGGCAACTCTAATTTCATAAGAGCATCAATAGTTTTTGAAGAAGAAGAGTAAATATCTAACAATCTTTTATAAGAACTTACTTCAAATTGCTCTCTCGATTTTTTATTAACGTGTGGAGAACGCAATACAGTAAATATTTTTTTGTGCGTAGGTAACGGAATTGGACCTGTTACAACAGCACCTGTGCTTTTCACAGTTTTTACGATTTTCTCAGCTGATTTATCAACCAACATATGATCGTAAGATTTCAATTTTATTCTAATTTTTTGACTCATTTTGATAAAAATTAAGCGTTACCTTTTGCTTTTTTGATAACTTCTTCTGAAATATTAGAAGGAGTTTGTTCGTAATGTGAAAATTCCATTGTAGAAGTTGCTCTACCTGAAGACAATGTTCTTAAGGTAGTAACATATCCAAACATTTCAGAAAGTGGTACATTAGCTTTGATTGTTTTAGCGCCATTTCTGTCACCCATATCATTTACTTGACCTCTTCTTCTGTTCAAATCTCCAACGATATCCCCCATATTTTCTTCTGGAGTAATTACTTCAATTTTCATGATTGGCTCAAGAATTACAGCTCCAGCAGCTTTAGCTACTTCTTTGTATCCCATTTTTGCAGCCAATTCGAATGAAAGTGCATCAGAATCCACTGGGTGATAAGAACCATCCAATAAAGTAACTTTCAAACTATCTACTTGATAACCTGCTAAAGGTCCTGTTTTCATAGCTTCACGGAATCCTTTTTCAACCGCAGGAATGTATTCTTTAGGAACGTTTCCTCCTTTTACTTCATTCACAAACTGTAATCCAACTGGTACTTTACCATCCAATTCGTCAGCAGGCTCCAAACGGAAAACGATATCCCCGAATTTACCACGTCCACCCGATTGTTTTTTATAAACTTCTCTGTGTTGTGCTGATTTTGTGAAAGCTTCTTTGTACTCTACTTGAGGCTCACCTTGATTCACCTCCACTTTGAATTCACGTTTCATACGATCCACAAGAATGTCTAAGTGTAACTCACCCATACCTGAGATAATCGTTTGTCCAGAAGCTTCGTCTGTTCTTACAGTAAATGTTGGATCTTCTTCAGCCAATTTAGCTAAAGCCATACCCATTTTATCTACATCCGCTTTAGTTTTTGGCTCAATAGCGATACCAATTACCGGATCAGGGAATTTCATTGACTCAAGAATGATTGGGTGCTTTTCATCACACATAGTATCTCCAGTCTTGATATCTTTAAATCCAACTGCTGCTCCAATATCTCCAGCCTCGATATACTCGATTGGATTTTGTTTGTTCGCATGCATTTGGTAAATACGAGAAATTCTCTCTTTGTTACCAGAACGGGTGTTTAAGATATATGAACCTGCATCCAAACGACCTGAATACGCACGGAAGAAAGCCAAGCGACCTACATATGGATCAGTAGCAATTTTAAATGCTAAAGCCGCAAAAGGCTCTTTTACATCAGGACGACGTAAAATTTTAGTTTGATCTTCTTCTAATAAATCGGCATCATCAGGGTGAATTCCTTCAATACCTTCTTTATCTAATGGAGATGGTAAATATTTACAAACGGCATCCAACATAAATTGAACTCCTTTGTTTTTGAAAGACGAACCAGCAATCATAGGAATAATAGCCATATCAATCGTAGCAGCTCTTAAAGCAGCATTGATTTCATCCTCTGTAATAGAGTTTTCATCTTCCATGTATTTATCCAATAAACTTTCGTCATACGTAGCAATTTCCTCTATAAGAATAGATCTGTAATGTTTAACATCATCCACCATATCCGCAGGAATATCTACAATATCAAAAGTTGCTCCTTGTGTTTCTTCGTGCCAAACAATAGCTTGGTTTTTCACTAAATCCACAACTCCTTTAAAGTCTGCTTCATCTCCAATTGGTAACGTGATAGCCACCGCATTAGATTTCAACATATCTTTTACTTGTTGACAAACATTCAAGAAGTTAGCACCTTGACGATCCATTTTGTTAACGAATCCCATACGAGGTACTCTATATTGATCTGCTAATCTCCAGTTAGTTTCCGATTGTGGTTCTACACCATCAACTGCTGAAAACAAGAATACTAATCCATCCAATACACGAAGAGAACGATTTACCTCAACTGTAAAGTCAACGTGTCCAGGAGTATCAATAATATTAAAGTGATATCCTTGAGATTCTGGTATTAAATTACCTTGTTTTGTTGGATAATTCCAAGTACAAGTTGTAGCTGCAGAAGTAATCGTAATTCCTCTTTCTTGCTCTTGAGCCATCCAGTCCATAGTTGCAGCACCATCGTGTACTTCACCAATTTTGTGAGACTTTCCAGTATAGAATAAGATACGTTCTGTTGTTGTCGTTTTTCCAGCATCAATGTGAGCTGCAATTCCGATATTTCTAGTAAATTTTAAATCTCTAGCCATTTCTCTACCTATTAAAATCTAAAATGAGAGAATGCTTTATTAGCATCTGCCATTTTGTGAGTATCCATTCTCTTTTTAACTGCAGCTCCTTCTTCTTTAGCAGCAGCTAAAATTTCTGAAGCTAACTTTGAAGCCATGGATTTTTCGTTTCTTTTACGAGCGTACAAAATCATCCATTTCATTGCCATCGATATTTTACGATCTGGGCGGATTTGCATTGGAATTTGGAATGTAGCTCCTCCAACTCTTCTTGAACGAACTTCAACGTGAGGCATTACATTAGTTAATGCATCTTTCCAAACTTCTAATGCTGATTTCTCGTCATTATTTTTCTTTGTCTCTACAATATCAATAGCATCATAAAACACTTTGAACGCTGTAGATTTTTTACCATCCCACATTAAGTTGTTCACAAAACGGGTTACCAATTGGTCGTTAAACCTTGGATCTGGTAAAAGAGGTCTTTTTTTCGCTGCTCTTTTTCTCATGTCTTTTCTTTAAATAAAAGTTTTAAAAATTACTTTTTCGCCTCTTTTGGACGTTTTGCACCATACTTAGATCTTCTTTGTGTTCTTCCAGCCACACCTGACGTATCAAGTGCACCTCTCACAATGTGGTATCTAACCCCTGGTAAATCTTTTACTCTTCCCCCTCTCACTAATACTATCGAGTGCTCTTGAAGATTGTGTCCCTCACCTGGAATGTAAGCATTCACTTCATTTCCATTTGTCAAACGCACACGCGCAACTTTACGCATTGCTGAGTTTGGTTTTTTTGGAGTGGTTGTATACACACGTGTACAAACCCCTCTTCTTTGAGGACAAGAATCTAACGCAACCGATTTACTCTTCTTAGTGATCTGAGCTCTTCCTGTTCTTACTAATTGTTGAATAGTTGGCATAATTAATTACTATAAATTACTTGTTTATTAAATTCCCGCTTTTTACGGGGTTGCAAATGTATAAATTATTTTTAATAAAAAAAATCATAATTAATTAATTTTCAATAGCATTCTTTAATGACTTAAAAAATATACCATACTCAGAATTTTTCCGTTATTTTTACAACGATTACAAAAGAACAAAAAAGATTGTTCTCTAGCCCTGATGGAAGCGACACCTTGTATAGCGGACAACAGGAATATCGTTTACTTATATACGCAAGCCCTACGCTTCAAATCATGAAACAGTTTCTTTTTATTATGTTCTTTATGTGCTCTCTGTATTCTCAGGGGCAAAAATGGCATGTGAAAATAAACGGGCAAAATGAATTCCAAACCCAAACGATTGATTCTATTGGATACACTTCCTCTTTTAACAACCCTGATGACCAATTTAATGAAAAAAAAGCTTTTACAGAAAAGCTCCTCAAACTTGGATTTTTGGAACATGAGCTTTTGACTACCAAAAAATTAAACGACAGTACTTTTTTATATACTTATGAATTAGGTAAAAAAACAAAAACGATACATATATATATAAGCAACATATACAACATCAAAGAATGGGGAATGTACCGCGTTAAGAACGATACTTTAACACTACCATTTTCTGAGAGTGAGTTGTTTTTGAATGCAACGCTAAAAAAACTAGAATCTGATGGTTTTTCTATGGCAAAAATACACTTGGCACACTTAAATAGAAAAAAGGATTTTGTAACAGCCGATTTAATAATTTCTTCCAGTAAAAAAAGAATTTTAAACGATATCGTAATTAATGGATATGAAAAATTCCCTATAGGGTATACCAACAATCTTAAACGAATCTATAAAAAAAGGGCTTTTAATCAAGATAATATTGACCGACTCTATCGAGACGTTTCTCAGTATCGTTTTGTGAAACAAACCAAATATCCTGAAATACTGTTTACAAAAGATTCAACTAAATTGTTTGTTTACCTCGAAAAAGCAAAAGCCAATTCGTTTGATGGATTCATTGGATTCACAAACGATGAAAACAGTAAACTCATTTTTACTGGTAACGTCGATCTGAAATTAATGAATCTGTTAAACTCGGGAGAAAAACTAGCGCTGTATTGGAAAAGCAATGGAAAAGACCAAAGAACATTCAACATCAACGTCGTAATTCCTTATATCTTTAAGAGTCCCATCGGATTAAAAACCCAACTTAACATTTTCAAACAAGACAGCACTTATCAAAATACGTCAACCTCCTTCAACTTGGGATATTACTTTAATTATAATACTCGAGTGTATTTAGGATACCAAGCTACCGAATCGAGCGATATAAAAAACACCAACTCGCTTCTTTTGAGCGATTATAAAAACACTTTTTACACCACTAATTTCGAATACAACGATTACGACCCAAATATGATTTTGTTTCCAGAAAAAAGTTCGATTTCAATGCTATTCGGTTCTGGAAGACGAGATTCAAAATTTCAACAAAATCATCAATTTTTTGGAAATCTTTTATTCAAACATCATTTTTACTTGAATGCAAAGAACAGCATCAATATAAAAAGTCAAAATTATTATCTTCAAAGTGAAGCCTATATTACCAACGAACTTTATCGTTATGGAGGTATAAATTCTATTAGAGGTTTTAATGAAAATAGTCTTCAAGCAACGCTCCTTTCATCTGTTCTAACAGAATATTGTTATATTCTATCTCCCTCCTTGTACCTTCACTCTATTTTTGATTATGGGTATTTTCAAGATAAAACTACGTCTAGTTCGGGAAATCTAATGGGACTGGGATTTGGATTTGGACTTCTTACAAAAAATGGGTTGTTGAATTTTGTCTACGCTAATGGAAGTACAAACAACCAAGCTATAAAACTTTCCAATTCGATCATCCATATTAGTTTGAAAACAAACTTTTAAACTTTTTTAAACGCATAAACTTTTAAACCATAGTCAAAAAGAATTACTTTTGTACCATGGAAAAAGAAAACCAAATCTTCGGAATTAGAGCAATCATTGAGGCCATTCAAGCCAAAAAAGAAATCGACAAAGTATTCGTTCAAAGCGATGCTCAAGGCGAATTGATGCAGGAATTAATAAAAGTGATGAAAAAAAACAACATCAACTTTACGTATGTTCCTGTTGAAAAATTAAACCGATTAACCCCCAATAACCATCAAGGTGCGGTAGCCACTATTGCGCCTATTACATTCATAAAACTAGAAACTTTGGTTGACAGTGTCGTAGAAAGTGGTAAAAAACCCTTGTTTTTGATTCTTGACCAATTGAGTGATGCCCGAAACTTTGGCGCAATCATTAGAACTGCCGAATGTACGGGCGTTGACGGCATCATTGTACAAAAAACGGGTGCGGCACCCGTGAATGGAGATACGGTAAAAACATCTGCAGGAGCTGTATTTAATGTTCCAATTTGCAAAGTAGATCATATTAAAGATGCTATTTTTTATCTTCAAGGAAGCGGAATCAAAACCGTTGCGGCTACTGAAAAAACCGAAGACAGTCTTTATGATATTTCCCTAAACGAACCCGTGGCCATCATCATGGGAAGTGAAGACAGAGGAATTAACCCTTCTGTATTAAAAATTGTAGATGCCAAAGCCAAGTTACCCATGTTTGGAAGTATCGGTTCTTTGAATGTTTCTGTGGCTTGTGGCGCGTTTTTGTATGAAGCCGTTAGACAGAGACAATAAACAGTTTACAGTCGCAGTTTTCAGTTATATTAGAAGCGAAAGGCATGAGCTTTTTCAGCAAACCTTTTTCCCGCTATACATTACAATCTCGCCGAAAAAGGCGAGATTTTCTTTACTATCGGGGCTAACAAGCATTTTAATGGTTTACTGGTTTTCACCTTTATTTTCTTTAAAGAAGTAAACGTATTTTATTGGCTCTGAAAGTACTTCTTCATCCACTACATCTAATTCTTCAGGCTTGGGAGGATTAACAAAATTGCCTTTTTCATCAAAGCGTTTCATAAATGGGTCGGTACTTGGGTCAAAATCGGGTTTTTCCCAATCAAATTGAATGTCTTCTACATAATCGGGTGTTTTAAATTGCATTGCAAAGACAAATCCTGTGAGCAAACCTGCTAAATGTCCTTCCCACGAAATCGAACTTTCGCCCACAATTTCAGGTTGCGGAAACACATACCAAATCATGCTACCATACAATAAAACTACTGTAAAAGATAAAGCCATTAATCGGTAATATTGGGTTCGCAATCCTTTAAAAAAAATGAACGAAACCAAAACATAAATCAGGCTACTCGCACCAATATGATAGGAGGCTCGACCAATCACCCACGTAATCAATCCCGAAAGCAAAATCCCATACACCAACACCTTTAAAGAGACCTCTCTGTAAAAATAAATTAACGCTGTTGTCAAAATAAATAATGGCAAAGTGTTACTGGCAATATGGTTCAAATCACCGTGTAAAAACGGACTAAAAACAACCCCTTGTAATCCTGAAAAAGTCCTAGGATAAATTCCGTGAACATCAAGATGTAAATGAAAGGAATGATCAACATAAAAAACAAACCAATTCATAAACAACATCATTGTGGGAATTATCCAAGTCGATGGAGAAAATTTAAAATGATTATGTTCGTTAGGATGTATCATACTTATGAATCGTGTATCAAAAATGCAACCAATCTTTTTTTAATGCTATTTTGTCATATCCATTCGAAAAATTGAAAATGAGATAATTTGAAAATTTCTTTAAAAATGATTTATAATAATTAAATTTGTAAAGTGCTTGTTTGAATTAAAATACTTTATCTAAGTTCATTCGCATTTTAAATCTTCAAATTATTACATTTCAAATTATAATGGAAGCCCCTTTAGCCGAACGCATTCGTCCTCAAAAATTGGAAGATTATATTAGTCAATTGCATCTGGTTGGCCCTCAAGGGTCGCTGACACAACAAATTGTACGTGGTGTGATTCCGTCAATGATTTTTTGGGGTTCTCCTGGAACAGGAAAAACTACCTTGGCACAGATTATTGCAAAACAAAGTCAGCGTCCATTTTATGAGCTAAGCGCAATTAATTCTGGTGTAAAAGACATTCGGGATGTAATTGAAAAAGCCAAACAAAGCAATGGATTGTTTACGGCTAAAAACCCCATTCTATTTATTGATGAGATTCATCGTTTTAGTAAATCTCAACAAGATTCTTTATTGGCTGCCGTAGAAAAAGGTTGGGTCACATTAATAGGAGCTACTACTGAAAATCCAAGTTTCGAAGTGATTCCGGCGTTATTGTCACGATGTCAGGTGTATATTTTAAATCCGTTTTCCAAAGACGATTTGTTATCGCTTTTGGATAGAGCAATGAAATTGGATCCTATAATTTCCTCCAAAAAAATAAAAATTAAAGAATCGGAAGCTTTATTACGCCTTTCTGGTGGTGATGGACGTAAGTTGCTGAACATTTTTGAACTCGTTGTAAATGCAACTTCAGGAGATAACATTACGATTACTAATGACAAAGTTCTAGAATTAGTACAACAAAATACCGTTCTGTATGACAAAACGGGTGAACAACATTACGATATTGTTTCAGCATTTATCAAATCGATTCGAGGGAGCGACCCCAATGGTGCGGTATATTGGTTAGCCCGAATGATTGAAGGGGGTGAAGATGTAAAATTCATAGCCCGACGCATGCTCATTTTATCGAGTGAAGATATTGGAAACGCAAACCCAACGGCATTCATCATGGCAAATAATACCTTTCAAGCAGTATCAACAATAGGCTATCCCGAAAGCAGAATCATTTTGAGTCAATGCGCTATTTATTTAGCCACTTCACCAAAGAGTAATGCCAGTTATATGGCTATTGGAGAGGCACAAGCTTTAGTAAAACAAACTGGTGACTTGCCTGTTCCTCTTCATTTACGCAACGCACCCACCAAACTAATGAAAGAATTAGGATATGGAGACGAATATCAATATTCACATAATTATGCAAATAATTTTAGTGAGCAAGAATATTTACCCGATGCCATTTCTAATACAGTTTTTTATAATCCAGGAACAAATTCTCGCGAAAATAGCACTAGAGAATTTTTAAAAAATCGGTGGAAAGATAAATATGGGTATTAAATCTTAACCATGATTATCAGGGAGGTTAAGACTTCTTTTTCATAATATTCATAGACTAAATAATCCCCTTTAACCCTAACAATGCCGTTACCTTTATTTGATTTTCCTATAAAAATAGTCGGATCACTTGTTTTCAAGAGCTCTAGAAAAAAACTTGAATTTGATTTATCTTTTATCAAATACCCGTTGGATTGTTTATTTACAACATAAGTCCATTCACTTGCGCGATATTCTGGGATGTCATTTTTATTTCCCATAACAGGAGCCTCATTGCGATGTTCCAATTGATTATTTGTCACGTCTGTTTTTACAGATGCTTGATATTTATGCATTTTCAACACATCAAAAGAATCAAAAGCTTCTCGAAGTGCTAAATTATAGGCAACTTTATATTCCTTTTCATTGCTTCTACCTTCAGGAGAGGTAAACAGAATTGTATTTTTACAATCTTTCAAAATCACTTTGACTTTAGTACTAAAAATAGTGCTTTCACTCACTACTTCGACCACTATTCTATTGCAATTGTCACGCGCAAAATCGGTTGAAAAAATATCCGTGTCCAAATACGTTTCGAAACCATATTTTTGCATGTAGAGTTTGGTTAAAGTATTCAAACCATACATATCGGGTTCTTTCAAAAAGGAAAATTTTGCTGGAACCAAAGCATATTTGTATTCATTCAGATTTTGACCATATCCGAAACTTGAAACTAATAACAATAGAATAAGATACTTTTTCATTTTATAAATACTTTTTTAATTCTATCAAACTATTGACTTGTTTTATATGGGATGGAATTTCTATTTTACTTTCATTAAAATGGATGGCATCAATTCCGAATTCTAATGCTCCATTGACATCGGCATCAATACAATCACCAATCATAATACTGCTTTCTTTACTTGCATTAGCAGCATTTAAAGCATATTCAAATATTTTAGGATTTGGTTTTTTTACGCCCGCCATTTCCGAATTGGTTACCGTTTGAAAATACCTAGTAATCCCAGAATTTTTCATCTTCCCATCCTGAACTTCCTGAAAACCATTTGTAATAATATGAAGTTTGTATTTAGGTTGCAAATACTCTAAAACCTCAATGGTTCCTTCAAAAAGATGGTTGAATTGAGGCAAAAAGAAAATATATTCTTCTGATAATGTTTGAATCAACGTCGAATCAATTTCATATTTCAATAAATCGAACGCATCTTTTAACCTTCCATGACGGAGTTCTATCTGTGTTACTTTTTCTTGGCGATACAACTCCCAATACTTCTTATTCAAAGGTATATAATACAAGAGAAATTCATTCAAATCAACCCGAATTTGGTGTTTTTTAAAAACAGATTCAAAAGCCAATGCAGAATTTTTTTCAAAATCCCAAAGGGTATGATCTAAATCAAAGAAAATATCGGTAATTTGTTTCATTTCTTAAAATATTCCTGCATCGTTAAAACTGTAATGAGCTGTTTCTGTCACAATAACGTGATCTAACACTTGTATCTCTAGTTGTTTTCCTGCTTCTTTTATTTTTTTGGTTACGGCAATATCGGCTTCACTTGGAACTAATTTTCCTGAAGGATGATTGTGTGCCAAAATTAGTGAAGTTGCATTATATTCCAATGCCGTTTTAAATATTAATCTGCTATCGACTACCGTTCCTGTTAATCCTCCTTTTGAAATTTGAGCTTTGTAGAGTACTTTGTTGGAATTATTCAGATATAAAACCCAAAATTCCTCATGAGGCAATTCGCCAATAATGGGTTGCATGATTTCAAAAACGGCTTTACTTGAGCTAATTTTTCTCAACTCTTGCGTTTCTTCAGCTCGTCTTCGTCTTCCTAATTCTAATGCGGCTGCAATAGCAATGGCTTTAGCCTCTCCTATTCCTTTAAACGTTGTGAGCTGCTGAATGGATAATTTCCCAAGTTGATTCAGGTTATTATTGGTTGAAAACAGAATGCGTTGGCACAATTGTACGGCACTCTCATTTCGAGAACCAGAACCAATAAGAATAGCAAGTAATTCGGAATCTGATAAAGAAGATTTTCCTTTAAGAAGAAATTTTTCACGTGGCCGATCGTCTTCAGCCCATTGGTTGATTGGTGTGTACATGATTATTTTGGCGTTTAATTAAAAAACAAAGAAACTTATTTTTTTAATACGTTCAAAATAAAATGACACAAAAGAAACCAGAAATTAGTTTTATTCTTTTACCAACTCCTTAACCTCATCAAAATTCAATCCACCATAATTCCCTGAGCTCATCAGTAATAATGCGGAATTATCAAGATTTTGACTGAACAAGAAATTTTTAAAATCGGCTGGATTAGTATAAATAATTAAATCTTCACGTTGAAACGATTGTGCAATTTGCTCATACGTTACTTCTTCTAATTGTTTTATTTTTACTGCATCGGGCGAATAAAAAACCACAGCCACATCGGCAGCATCGAGTGCTCCTTGATATTCTTTCAAAAACTCGGCATTCAAACTACTATAAGTATGTAATTCTAAACAAGCGATTAATTTTCTATCAGGATATTGATTTTTAACCGCTTTGGTAGTGGCCGAAACTTTACTAGGAGAATGCGCAAAATCTTTATAGGCAACTTTATTTTTACCTTCCGCTATTTTTTCTAAACGCTTGGATGCACCTTTAAAACTAGCAATAGCTTCATAAAAATCGGCTTCATCCACTCCCATATTTTGACAAATCCATTTGGCACCTGCCAGATTGTTTAAGTTATGAGCCCCAAAAACTTCAATAGGCATTAATCCTTCAGGAGTTTCTAATAAAGTAACTCCATCTTCAACCGTGTAATTTGGTGTAATATAAGGCATCTTTCGTATAGGATTTTCTGAATGTTCCGCTACTTTACGAACGGTTTCATCTTCTTCATTGTAAACCAATATCCCACCTTTTGTAATTTGATTCACAAAAATCTCAAATTGCTCCACATAATTCCCAAACGTGGGAAAGACATTGATATGATCCCAAGCAATTCCTGAAAGTAAGGCAATATTGGGTTGATACAAATGAAACTTAGGTCGTCTATCAATTGGAGAAGACAAATATTCATCACCTTCTAGAACAATAAAATCATTATCGTGTGTGAGATGCACCATGGTATCAAATCCTTCAAGTTGTGCACCCACCATATAATCTACTTCAATATTATGGTAATGCATCACATGTAAAATCATAGAAGTAATGGTGGTTTTTCCATGAGAACCTCCTATAACTACACGTGTTTTGTTTTTTGATTGTTCATATAAAAACTCGGGATAGGAATAGATTTTCAAACCTAATTCTTGTGCTTTCAACAATTCAGGATTATCTGCTTTGGCATGCATTCCAAGAATTACCGCCTCTATGTCGGATGTAATTTTTTCGGGAAACCAACCTAATTCAACAGGAAGAAGTCCTCTTTTTTCTAAACGAGATTTGGAAGGCTCAAAAATAGCATCATCACTACCCGTCACTTGATATCCTTTTTGGTGTAAAGCGAGAGCCAAATTGTGCATGGCCGCTCCGCCTATAGCTATGAAATGTGTTCTCATTTTTCTAGTTTATGAGTTGTGTGTTTATAAGTTTATAAGTTTTTTATATAGTGTATAATAAACTCATAAACAAATAACCTTTTAACCTATTTTTCAAATTGTTCTTTTAACTTATTTGCTTTTGCTTTGTCTCTAATTTTGTTCAAATATAAATTATATAATTTTTGAAACGTGATTTTCGAATGTCCAATTTCGTAGGCTCTAGTATAATTTTTTTCAGCTTCATCATACCGTTCGTAATATTCATCAATGTATCCTTTGGATAGGTAGCCGTCTACTTTAGATATTCGCATCAATTCGTTAGCATACTTCTGTGCTTTTTTTTCGCTTCCACCCACAATTCCAGGCAATTCAATATAAAACATCACGAGAGCCCATCTGCAATCTACATGTTTTTCATCCAATCGAGCTGCAGTACAAAAAGCGGTTTCTATATCATCTAGCATTGTAAGGGCTTTAAATTTACTGACTGATTTTGCTTTCATCCCTAAGGCTCCTCCGAATTTATAAAAATACATAGCTTCTTGAGGAAATTGGTTTTTTAAAGCTTTGTAATAATATAATGCTTCATCCCATTTTTTTTGATGTCCCGCAATATCACCAAGATATTCTTTAACTTTATAATTATTGGGATTGTTAGATAATAATTGGGCAAAACTTTTTTTGGCTTCCTCATATTTTTCCTGCTGAAATAATTGTTCAGCCTTTGCAAAAGCATCCTGTGCCCGCATCGGAAAAACTATTGTTATAAAAACAATGAGGCTAAAATATTTCATACTGATTTATTGCTCAAAAATAAGAAAAATGTCTTAGTGAGTGGTATCAAAATAAAAACTCCGAATAAAAGTAAAATTTATTCGGAGTTTTCTTCATATTCATTTTCTGTTTTTCCTGCCTTTATTTCACCAAAGTCATTTCGTCAACAATATGTTTGGCGCCTGAGAAATTTTCAATAACCCACAACACATAACGAATGTCTACATTGATGGTTCTTTGTAGTTTTTTATCGAAAATAACATCTCCAGCCATAGCCTCAATATTTCCATCAAAAGCCAATCCAATCAATTCGCCTTTTCCATTAAGCACTGGGGATCCTGAATTTCCTCCTGTAATATCATTATCCGTCAAAAAGTTCAAATGAAGCGACCCATCTTTATCAGCATAACGTCCGTATTCTTTATTTTTGGCCATTTCCAATACTCGGGCAGGTAGATCAAATTCGGCGTCTTCTTTTTTATATTTTCTTACCTGACTATCTAAATCAGTATAGTTATTTAAACCCACCGGATTTCTCTTATCTGCTGGCAAAGCTCTAACTTTCCCGTAAGTTAAACGTAACGTTGAGTTGGCATCTGGATATTTAGTAGTTCCAATTTTAGATTCTCTTAGTCCTTCAACCAACAAACGGAATGAGGCACCAAAATCATTTTGTGCTTTGGCAATCTCATCCGATTTTGAAGAAAAATGAGTCAACATATCATTTGACAAAGCATACAACGAATCGTTGTCTAGTAACCCTTGACTTGGCACTTGCAGAAACGCTTTTACTTTATCTAAAGAGGAGAAAATGCTTAAATCAGTTGCCGCATTTACATATTTAGCGAAATCATTATTGTTTTCTTTACCAATTTTTTCCACCATTGGCGCTATCTTGTATCCCACTGATTTTGTAGCATACAAGTTCAATTGAGCGGCCAAAATATCTTTCTCAGCTGGCACATATAAATCTTTATACATTTCTTCAGCCATTTCTGTAATTTGCGGAAGTAACTGTGCTCTCTTTGCAGCATCTGCTTTCACATACGCATCCAATTGCTTTCCAAGGTTTCTTCCTATAGCACCAAAAGATGACGTTCTAAATAACTGTTGTAAATAATTATCATGACGTGCTTTCTCATTGGTTAAAGCATAATACATATTGATTGTTGCAACAACATTACCATATTTAGCTTTATTTTCGGCTTTGTTCGCCCATTGATCAAACTTAGTTTCCTGAGCCGCTTTCGATTTAGAAGTTTGGAATTTAGTTAATGCGTCAATCATTCCTTGGCGGTTTTTCCAATAATTGGCAGTTGACGCATATTTTGAAGCATAAACCAAACGAAGTGCATCCGATTGATTCATGTATTTTTTCATATTATCCATTCCAGTTTTGGCTCCTTCAACCCATGCAGGGTAAGCAAATTTTACGTTTTGCTCAATTCCACCAGCAGGCATCCAACGATTGGTTCTTCCTGGATAACCTAAAATCATGGCAAAATCCCCTTCTTTAACTCCATTCAAGTTTACAGGCAAATAATGTTTTGGTTGTAAGGGGACATTGTTTGGAGAATATTCTGCAGGATTACCGTCTTTATCAGAATAAACTCTAAACATAGAGAAATCGGCTGTTTGTCGCGGCCATTCCCAGTTATCTGTGTCGCCTCCGAACTTTCCTAAACTTTCTGGTGGCACTCCAACTAAACGAACGTCTTTATAGTCTTGGTAAACAAAATAATAATATTCGTTTCCTTGAAAAAAGGGACGCACAGAAACGGTGTATTTTCCACCTTCGTTATTCTCTCTTTCGATTTTAGCGATTTCTGCATTGATCGCTTTATCTCTATCTGCTTCGCTCATGCTAGGATTTACAACAGATAAGATTCTTTTGGTACAATCATCCATACGAACGAAGAAACGCACATATAAACTAGATGGTTTTTTCTCGGCTGCTTTGTTTTCTGCCCAATATCCATTTTTCAAATAGTTGTTTTCAGCAGTTGAAAGCTCAGCTACTGCATCATAACCACAATGATGATTGGTTAAAACCAAACCGTCTTTTGAAATAATCTCGGCCGTACAACCCCCGTTAAATTGTACAATAGCATCTTTCAAACTGTGATGATTGATACTATAAATCTCTTCGGCTGTCAATTGCAAGCCCATTTTTTGCATGTCGCGGTGATTTAGACGTTCGATAAACATCAAAAACCACATTCCTTCATCTGCTTTTACGCTCATCGGAACAAGCATAATACCTGCAATTAAGGATAAAATAATTTTCTTCATTTGTATAAATATTATGATAGTTAAACTTATGTCCCTCAAAAAAAATCAAAAGGTTTGACATATTTAAAAAGTGGCGCTAATTTAATAATTTTGTATAGAAAAACAACTTGGTATTTATAAAAAAAGCCACATCTATTAATGCAGCTTGATATATATTTCTTAGAGTTTATTTTCTAACTTCCTGAAAAAGGGGTTCCAAAAACACCAATAGCTAATTCAACCCAAATTAAGAAAACTACTAGAAAAAGAATTATACCTAAAAGCAATTTTTTCTTCATAGATTTTACTTTAGATAGGAGAAAATCAATACCAATACCTATTAAGAACAACACAATTCCAGCTACAAGAAAATCAAAACCATCCCAGTCTAATTCATCTGTAAACCACATTGCCAACAATGGGACAAGCAATAAAACAAAGACTGATAAACTAATAATTACTATTTTTTTCTTATCCATTTATTTTCTTGTTAGAATCATATTAAGACAAAGATACAAATCTTTTTATGACTTTATATTCCATGACTATTTTCAGGTTTTTCGTCTTCTATGGTAAGCATTTCCCAAAGTTTGTCTTTTAATTCGGTCAATCCTTGTTGTGCAACAGAGGAAATGAATAGGTATGGAATCCCTAATTTGGACTTATCTAAAAGCTGCCTCATTTCAGTTTTTAATTCGTCATCGAGCATATCGCATTTTGAAATCACTAAAAGGCGGTCTTTGTCGAGCATTTCTGGATTGTAACGACGTAATTCGTCTAAGAGAATTTCGTATTCTTTTTTGATATCATCGGCATCGGCAGGAACTAAAAACAAGAGCGTTGAATTTCGTTCTATGTGTCGCAAGAAATAATGTCCTAACCCTTTTCCTTCGGCAGCCCCTTCAATGATTCCAGGAATATCGGCAATTACGAACGATTGGAATTCTCTGTAGGCTACAATTCCCAAATTGGGTTTTAAGGTAGTAAATGGATAATCCGCAATTTTAGGTTTGGCAGAAGTCAATACTGAAAGTAATGTTGATTTTCCTGCATTTGGGAACCCTACTAAACCAACATCTGCTAAGACTTTTAATTCTAAAATCACATCCAATTCTTGAGTTGGCATTCCTGGTTGTGCATATCGTGGTGTTTGATTGGTAGCACTTCTAAAATGCCAGTTTCCAAGTCCGCCTTTACCACCTTCTGCCAGAATTCGCTCTTCCCCATGTTGTGTGATTTCGAAAAGTGTTTCTCCTGTATCGATATCTTTTACCACCGTTCCGAGTGGAACTTCGATGAATTTGTCTTCTCCATCATGCCCTGTACTTCTAGAACTTCCTCCATCACCTCCGTGACCGGCGCGAATGTGTTTGATGAATTTCAAATGAAATAACGTCCAAAGGTTTTTATTCCCTCTCAAATAGACATGACCTCCTCTTCCCCCATCACCTCCATCGGGTCCTCCTTTTTCAATAAATTTCTCTCTATGCAAGTGCGTAGAACCTTTTCCACCTTTTCCAGAGGATACATAAATTTTTACGTAGTCTACAAAATTTCCTTCTGTCATTGTTTTTTTGTGTTCAGTTATCAGTTTTTAGTATTCAGTTATTTAGATTATCTAAAAACCTAATAATAAACTAATAACAATTTATTTTTCAATGAACACAGTTAAAAATCAGAACAAACTGAACACTAACCACTGAACACTGAATACTTTTATTTATTCCTTGTATGCTTTAATCAATACTTTTTCAATTTTAACCCCATCCAATTTTTGAGCTTCTAACTCTAGTTTGTTCCAAATAAGTTTTTCGCCTTTTTTTGGAATACTCCCGAATTCGGTAATGAAAAAACCGCTTACGGTAGTTACTTCGTAGTCGTTGATTACATCACCCATGTCGAAATAGGTTAGGAAATCATGCAAGGAATATTGTCCATCGACCAACCAAGTTCCATCTTCATTGGCTATCAATTTGTACTCATCATCATCAAAATCGGATGCATCGCCCACTAAAGCTTCTAAAATATCATCTAAAGTAATTATTCCTTGAAAAACAGCGTGTTCATCAACAATAAAGGCATAATGAACTCTTGTTTTCTTGAAATTTTCTAACGCTTTATATGCCGACGTTTGTTCAATTAAATAAGCAGGTTCTTTCGCAATCGCTTTTAGATTAAAGTTTCCTTTGTCAAAATTAGAAAACAAATCCTTCAATGAAACAACACCTATAATTTCGTCCAAACTATTTTCACAAACAGGAAAAACAGAGTGTAATTCGTTTAATACTTTCGTCTTTAATTCTTCTATTGAATCATTAACAGACAAATATACAATATCCGAACGATGTGTCATCAATGAGTTGACTTTTCTATCACCGATATGAAAAACACGCTCCACTATATCTTGCTCTATTTCTTGTACTTCACCTACTTCGGTTCCTTCTTTGATAATGGCTTTGATTTCGTCTTCGGTTACTTTTCCGTCAGCCGTCGGTTTAATATTAAACAGTTTCAAAAGTCCATCCGTAGAAATGGTCAACAGCCAAATAAATGGCGCCGTTAATTGCGAAATAACTTTCATAGGAACTGCCATTCCTTTGGCGATTGTCTCTGGATAATTCAATCCAATTCGTTTGGGTAACAACTCTCCTAAAACTAATGAGAAAAAAGTTAAAATCACCACTACAATTCCAACCGCAATAGTATGTGCATAATGTTGTAACGCAGGAAAAGTTTCAACAAATGCTTGCACATCAGTTGTGATTTTATCTCCTGAAAATATACCCGTTAAAATACTGATTAAAGTAATTCCGATTTGAACTGTAGAAAGTAATTTATTTGGAGAATTTACTAAATCTAATGCTACTTTGGCATTTTGCTGTCCTTTTTTTGCCGCAGTTTCTAAACGGTTTTTACGTGCCGAGATTAGTGCAATTTCTGACATTGAAAAAACACCATTTAGCAGGATTAAAAAAAGAATAATTAAAAGTTCCATAGTTGTATTTTACAAAAAAAGAGCCTCTCCTTACTGTTGGAAATAGCTCCTTATTGTGTATGCAAATATCTGAAAAAAAAATGAATGCTCGAAATTAATCTTTAGTAACATAGATTGAATTAAAAAGTATCAAAAACAGCCGTCAATCTTTCTGTAACTTCTGCAATCGTTCCGATACCATCTACCGCATGAAACTTACCTTGTGCCTTATAATAATCCATCAATTGTGCGGTCTTTTGATTGTATTCGTCGTAACGGTTTCTGATTTTTTCTTCATCTTGATCGTCAGGTCTTCCCGATGTTTTACCTCTTTCTAACAAACGTGCTACCAAGATGTTATCATCTGCCTCTAATGCTACAGTTGCCGTAATACTTTGTCCTTTTGATGCTAAAAATTGATCTAAAGCATCTGCTTGAGCTAGGGTTCTCGGGAAACCATCAAATAAAAATCCTGCTGATTGTGGGTTTTTATCTACTTCGCTTTGCAACATTTGAATTGTTACTTCGTCTGGCACTAAATCACCTTTATCCATATAGGTTTTGGCTAGTTTACCTAAATCTGTATCATTTTTGATGTTAAATCTAAAAATATCTCCTGTTGATAGGTGCGTTAAATTGTATTTCTCTTTTAAAAATTCAGCTTGTGTGCCTTTTCCAGCACCTGGTTTTCCGAAAAGAACGATGTTGATCATTGTGTTATTTTTAATTTTAAATTATAAATTATGAATTATTTTGCTAATTGGTAAACATCGGCTAAATTTCTTCCTAGTCCGTCGTAGTCTAAACCGTAACCAACGATGAATTTGTTAGGGATTCTGATTCCGATGTAATCAATTTTAATATCTTTTTTGTAGGCATCAGGTTTGAAAAATAAGGTTGCTATTTTAAGATGCTTCACCCCTTTTTCTTTAAAAATCGTTTTCAATTCTTCAATGGTGTTTCCTGTATCTACAATATCTTCAACAATAACCACGGTTCTTCCTTCTAAATTTTCGTTGATTCCGATTAATTGTTTAACGTCATTTGTAGATTGCATTCCTTCATACGAAGCCATTTTCATAAAACTCACTTCACACATTCCTCTGTAGTGCTTCATCAAATCGGACATCACCATAAAAGAACCATTTAGAATCCCAACAAAAACTGGAACCTCATCAAAAAAGTCATCATCCATTTGTTTGGCCATATTTGCAATTGCGAAATCAATTTCTTCTGAAGAAATAAATGGCTCGAATGTTTTATCGTGAAGATGTATCATTGTGTTGTTGTTTTTAAAAATAAAGAGGCAAATTTACGAACTAATAACTATTTAGTAACAAGTATTTTGACTTTTTTGCTAATTTAATATATTTACACAATGAATGCAGAATTTTATAATCAAATAGCTAAAAGTACGGCGCATCGAAAAAGTAGAGATGACAACAAAGAATTCATTTTTGCTAATCCCAACTATTTAAGTGACTTAACCGAGATTGCATTCAATACAAAAGACAAAAATCACCACAAAGCTTGCTGGATTTTGGAATTAATTTGTGAGGAACGAATAGAATTATTTATACCATTTATAGACGATTTTTGTGAAGCATTACCCAATTTCAAAAACAATCCGGCGTTACGACCAACTTCGAAAATCTGTATGTTTTTAACACAAAACACAAAAGTTCTGTTAACTGAATTCCAAGAGGAAAAAATAATCGAAACTTGTTTAGATCGATTAATTGAAAGCGATTTAGCAGCAACTGCAGCCTATTCGATGCGCGCTTTATATCAACTTGGCAAAAAATACGATTGGGTAAATGACGAATTAAAAATCTTATTGACTCGTGATTTAAAAAAACAAACTCCAGGTTATATAGCTGCTACAAAAGATATTTTGAAGCGATTGAAATAATTTTCAAATGTTTATCTTTGCGCAAACACAACTACTACAAATGAATTATTTTTCATCCGATTTTAAATTAGGAATTCTCGGCGGTGGACAATTGGGCAAAATGCTATTGACCGAAAACCGAAAATTCGATATCCAAACCTTGGTTTTAGATCCAAGCGAAGAAGCGCCTGCAAGATACAGTTGTAATGCTTTTTACAGAGGAAGTTTAATGGATTATGACACCGTTTATCAGTTTGGAAAAATGGTAAATCTTTTAACCATAGAAATTGAAAATGTAAATCTTGATGCATTAGACAAATTAGAAGAAGAAGGTTTAGTAATATTTCCATCACCAAAAACATTGCGATTGATTCAAAATAAAGGTCGTCAAAAAGATTTTTATGTTGAACATAACATTCCAACGGCGCCACATCAACGATTCGTAGATTTGAATGATTTGAGAAAATCATTAGAAAAAGATGAATTAGAATTTCCATTCGTATGGAAATGCGCTCAATTTGGATATGACGGAAACGGTGTTAAAATTGTACGTAGTGCATCCGATTTAAACAATTTACCTGATGTAGAATGTATCGCTGAACAAATAGTGCCCTACAAAAATGAATTAGCAGTAATTGTTGCACGTTCCGTTTCGGGTGAAGTCAAAACCTATCCTGTGGTGGGAATGGAATTCCATCCCGAAGCCAATCAAGTAGAATATGTGATTTGTCCAGCTCGAATTGATGAAAAAGTCGCCCAAAAAGCTACCGAAATAGCCTTAAACGTTTCAGAAGCATACAACCATGTTGGTTTATTAGCTGTGGAACTATTTCAAACTGAGGACGATGAAATTTTAGTCAACGAAGTGGCTCCAAGACCACACAATTCGGGACATTATTCGATAGAAGCGAGTTATACGTCGCAATTTGAAAATCATTTGCGCTCTATTTTAAACTTACCTTTAGGAAACACCGCTAGTAAAGTTGCTGGAATTATGGTAAACTTGGTCGGTGCTGAAGGTTTTTCGGGACCAGTCGTATATGAAAATATCGAAAAAATAATGGCAATAGATGGCGTAACACCTCACATTTACGGTAAAAGAGAAACACGACCGTTCCGAAAAATGGGACACGTTACCATTGTCAATGAAAATATGACAGAAGCAAGGAGAGTTGCTGAGGAAGTTAAGAATAGTATTAGAGTGATTAGCGTTCAGTAATCAGTCGCAGTTTTCGGTCGTAGTCAATAGAAACAGCTTTAAACTAATAAACAATTTAAACAACATTAAACAAAATAATGAGCAAAGTAGCCATAATAATGGGAAGCATCTCCGATATGCCCGTAATGCAAGAAGCCATCGACATTTTAAAAGGATTTGACATCGAAACTGAGGTTGATATAGTTTCGGCACATCGTACTCCCGAAAAGTTATTTGATTTTAGTAAAAACGCACATACTCGTGGTATTTCAGTAATTATAGCTGGTGCTGGTGGTGCGGCTCATTTACCTGGAATGGTTGCTTCTATGTCACCTCTTCCTGTCATTGGAGTTCCAGTAAAATCGAGCAACTCTATTGATGGTTGGGATTCGGTTTTGTCGATTTTGCAAATGCCTGGTGGCGTTCCTGTGGCAACGGTTGCTTTAAACGGAGCCAAAAATGCCGGAATTCTTGCCGCACAAATTATTGGAAGTCATGATAAATGTGTCTTAGACAAAATCATTTTTTATAAAGAAAGTCTGAAAGAAGCTGTGAATAAAGCAGCATCTGAAATAAAAAAATAAAATTATATTAATTATAAAACCCTGTCAGAGTTCAAAACTCTGACAGGGTTAATCGTAAAAAATGAAAACACTTACCTCAACATTCAACACCAAACATAACACAGCACCTTTTTCGCAAATAAAATTAGAAGACTACAAACCTTCTTTTATAGAAAATATCGCTAGCGCCAAAGCCGAAATTGACGCCATCATCAATAATCCAGAAGCACCAACATTTGAAAACACGATTGTGGCTTTAGATTTTTCGGGTGAACCATTGGATCGATTATCGTCCATTTTCTTTAATTTGAATTCGGCAGAGACTTGTGACGAAATGCAAAAAATTGCACAAGAAGTTTCGCCTTTGTTGACTGAATTTAGTAATGACATTGCTTTAAATGAGGATTTATTTAAACGAGTAAAATCCGTTTACGATCAAAAAGATGCTTTGACTTTAACTACTGAACAAGCCACTTTATTAGACAAAAAATTCAAAGGTTTCTCTAGAAATGGTGCTTTATTGAATGAAGAAGACAAATTAAAATTACGGGAAATCGATACTGAATTAGCGAAACTCAAACTGACTTTTGGAGAAAATGTTTTGGCGGAAACCAACAATTACCAATTGCACATTACCAATGAAGGAGATTTAAAAGGTTTACCTGACGGCGCTAAAGAAATGGCAGCGAGTTTAGCAAAATCTAAAAATTTGGAAGGCTGGATTTTTACCTTAGATTTTCCAAGCTATTTGCCCTTTGTAACCTATGTGGACCATCGTGAATTACGCAAAGAAATGGCTATTGCTGCTGGAAAAAAATCGTTTCAAAATAACGAATTCGACAACCAAGAAAATGTTAAACGCATTGTGGAGTTGCGTCATAAAAGAGCCAATTTATTAGGTCATGAATCACATTCCCATTTTGTTTTGGAAGAACGAATGGCTCAAAATCCAGAAAAAGTACAATCCTTTTTGAATGATTTATTGGAAAAAGCAAAACATGCAGCTCAAAAAGAATTTGCGCAATTAACGGCTTTCGCAAAAGAATTAGATGGCATTGAACAATTAGAAAAATGGGACGGTGGCTACTATTCTGAGAAATTGAAACAAAAATTATTCAACTTTGATGATGAGATTTTAAAACCGTATTTCAAATTGGAGAATGTTTTAAACGGAGCGTTTACTATTGCCGAAAAATTATACGGAATCACATTCAACGAAGTTTTTGATATTGACAAATACCACGAGGATGTTCAAACTTTTGAAGTATTGGGTGAAAACAACAATTTAGTTGCCATTTTCTATTCCGATTTTTTTCCAAGAAAAGTAAAACGAAATGGCGCTTGGATGACTTCTTACAAATCGCAAGCCATTAAAAACGGAATCAACGAACGACCACATGTGTCTATTGTTTGCAATTTTACACCACCAACCGAAACCAAACCTTCACTCCTCACCTTTAATGAAGTAACCACTTTGTTTCATGAATTTGGTCACGCGTTACACGGCATGTTAGCCAACACGACGTATCCGAGTTTGTCAGGAACTTCGGTGTATTGGGATTTTGTGGAATTACCAAGTCAGGTGATGGAAAATTGGTGCTACGAACCCGAAGCCTTAGCTTTGTTTGCTAAACATTATGAAACAGGCGAAATTATTCCCCAAGAATACGTAAACAAAATCAAAGAAAGTGCCAGCTTTTTAGAAGGTATGGCAACGTTGCGCCAATTGAGTTTTGGTATCTTGGACATGGCGTATCATGGAAAATCACAAACCATTATTGATGTCAAAGCTTTTGAAAAACAAGCTATGGAAATTGCTTCGTTATATCCAGATGTGGCAGAAAATTGCATGAGTACTTCGTTTTCACATATTTTCCAAGGCGGTTATTCTTCGGGTTATTACAGTTATAAATGGGCCGAAGTATTGGATGCGGATGCGTTTGCCTATTTTCAAGAGAAAGGCATTTTTAATAAAGATGTCGCAACCCAATTTAAAGAACATGTACTTTCAAAAGGAGGCACCGAATTGCCGATGGAATTGTACAAGCGTTTTAGAGGTCAAGAACCGAAAGCGGATGCTTTGTTGAAACGTGCTGGGCTAATATAAATTACGAGTTACAAAATACGAAGTACGAAGTAAAGAGCCGATGTGAGAAGACACTTCGGTTTTTTATTTAAAAAACATCAAAAATAACCACCAAAAAATTGGAATGCTCTCCACCCAAAAAGAAGCATAGTAACGTGAACGATTTTCATTTGAAAACAACAGGAATAAAATCGTTGTTATTGTCAAACACAATTTTAAAATAAAGAAATCTATTCTAAAATTGGTCGAGAAAAATTCTACTAAAACAAAGAAAATCATCAATAAAACACCTGCTTTCTTTGTTTTAACTACACCTATTTGCTGCGGTACAGTTTTTAAATGTGTATCATCGAATTTTAAATCAATAATTTCAAAAATCAATACCAACACAAAAATTAGAATAAATCGTTGTGTAGTTACTAGAAAAAAATAATGGGTAAAGGGTAAATTATTGTTTAATATCGGTAATAAAAGAGTTACTCCAACCCAACACAAGGATACTATGTAAATTTTAATTCCAGCCCAATTTCGAGCATTTATTTGGTTAGGAAAAAAGGGGACGGTATATAATAAAGTGATTATCATAAATACAAAACCTATAATTTGTGTTGTTTTTTGTAGTTGAAAAAAATAATATCCTGTGGCTATCAAACTCAAAAAACTCAAAAAAACAATGCCTTTTAAAGGAATTGTCATTGGCACTTTTTTAGGTCTTGCTAAAGCATCATATTTTACGAAATTATAACCGACAATAGTTCCAAAAAAAACAAATTTTGAAGTAGTAAAATCATTCGAAATCGCAAATAAAATCTGGGTTAATTGTACCAATGCATACGCCGACAAAGCAACATGTATGCTTGAATTGATGTAAAAATCGAGTAGTTTTTGTAAAAATCGCACACTGCAAAACTAATCATTCTGTTAATAAGACCTGAATTTGGTTAACAAATTCTCAAAATATTACATCTTATTTACTATAAAATTAAAAGTTTAATAAGTACTTTTGTTAACCGAAAATAGCTCTTACAAAAGAGCGATATAGATTATTAAAGAATTTATTTAATGAGAACCGACGCATTTGCATTACGCCACATAGGTCCCAATGAAAACGACCTACAAACTATGTTGAAAACTATAGGAGTAGCTTCTATAGAGCAATTGATTTATGAGACTATACCAGACGACATTCGTTTAAAAAACGAATTAAATTTAGAACCTGCGTTATCTGAATTCGAGTATTTATCGCATATTCAAAACTTAGGAACTAAAAACAAAATATTCAAATCCTACATTGGATTAGGATATCACCCAACGGTAATCCCTGCTGTAATTCAACGAAACATCTTTGAAAACCCAGGATGGTACACTGCTTATACTCCTTATCAAGCTGAAATTGCTCAAGGTCGATTGGAAGCCATTTTAAATTTCCAAACCACCATTATAGAATTAACAGGTATGGAGATCGCAAACGCTTCACTTCTTGATGAAGGAACTGCAGCTGCAGAAGCTATGGCGCTATTATTCGATGTCAGAACGAGAGAACAAAAGAAAAACAATGTCTTGAAATTCTTTGTCTCTGATGAACTTTTACCTCAAACTTTATCGGTTTTACAAACACGTTCAACCCCAAAAGGAATAGAATTGGTAGTCGGAAATCACGAAACCTTTAATTTTTCTGACGACTATTTTGGAGCTATATTACAATATCCCGGAAAATTTGGTCAACTATATGACTATTCAAGTTTCATAGCTAATGCACATGAGAAAGAAATAAAAGTTGCAGTAGCTGCTGATATTTTATCATTAGTAAAACTAACACCCCCTGGCGAATTTGGTGCCGATGTGGTCGTAGGAACTACACAACGATTCGGAATTCCTATGGGTTACGGCGGACCTCACGCAGCCTTTTTTGCTACCAAAGAAGAATACAAACGTTCGATGCCAGGAAGAATCATTGGAGTAACTATAGACGCTAATGGAAATCGAGCTTTGAGAATGGCTTTAGGTACTCGAGAGCAACATATTAAACGTGAAAAAGCAACTTCTAATATTTGTACCGCTCAAGTTTTATTAGCGGTTATGGCTGGAATGTATGCGGTGTACCATGGACCAAATGGATTGAAATATATTGCTAATAAAGTACATGCTTCGGCAGTAACATTAGCAGATGCTTTAAATAAATTAGGTATTTACAACACCAACACTTCGTTCTTTGATACGATTGCTGTAAAAGCAGATGCCTCTAAAGTAAAACCTGTTGCAGAAAAACATGAAGTAAATTTCTTTTATATCGATAACGAAACCCTTTCAATTTCGGTAAATGAAACCACGTCTCTTTCCGATTTGAATCAAATCATTTCTATTTTTGCAGAAGCCATAGGAAAAGAATGTTTTACGCTTTCTGAGGCATCTTCTTCAAATAGTATTCCTGCTTCTTTAGAACGAAAATCCGCTTTCTTAACTCACGAAGTTTTCAACAGCCATCATTCTGAAAGTCAATTGATGCGTTATATTAAAAAATTAGAGCGTAAAGATTTATCATTGAATCATTCCATGATTTCGTTGGGTTCTTGTACGATGAAATTGAATGCTGCGGCAGAAATGCTACCATTATCTATGGCCAACTGGAATAGTATTCATCCATTTGCTCCGATAGAACAAGCCGAAGGATATCAAATAATGCTGAAAAAACTAGAGCATCAATTGAATGTGGTAACTGGTTTTGCTGGTACTACATTGCAACCTAATTCGGGTGCACAAGGAGAATATGCAGGTTTAATGGCCATTCGTGCGTATCACTTATCTCGTGGTGACCATCACAGAAATGTGTGTTTAATTCCATCTTCGGCTCATGGTACTAATCCCGCCTCAGCAGCAATGGCAGGAATGCAAATTATCGTAACCAAAACCATGGAAAATGGGAATATTGATGTAGAAGATTTGAGAGTAAGGGCTATTGAACACAAAGACAATCTTTCTTGTCTAATGGTAACTTACCCATCCACACATGGTGTTTTTGAAAGTGCTATTTGCGAAATCACACAAATCATTCATGATAATGGCGGATTAGTTTATATGGATGGTGCAAATATGAATGCACAAGTGGGATTAACCAATCCTGCAACTATTGGAGCCGATGTCTGTCACTTAAACCTACACAAAACCTTTGCCATTCCTCATGGTGGTGGTGGACCAGGTGTGGGTCCAATTTGTGTAAACGAAAAATTAGTTCCGTTTTTACCAACCAATCCAATTATTCCAACAGGAGGAGTTGAAGCCATCACCGCTATTTCTGCTGCGCCTTATGGTTCGGCATTGGTATGTTTAATTTCTTATGGATACATTACGATGTTGGGTGCTGAAGGTTTGAAAAAAGCTACGCAATATGCCATTTTAAATGCAAATTATATGAAAGCACGCTTAGAGTCGCATTATCCTGTTTTATATTCAGGAGAAATGGGTAGAGCCGCTCACGAAATGATTTTAGACTGTAGAGCTTTCAAAGAAAAAGGAATTGAAGTAGGCGATATTGCCAAACGATTAATGGATTATGGTTTTCATGCTCCAACCGTTTCGTTCCCCGTTGCAGGAACCTTGATGATAGAGCCTACTGAAAGTGAGGACAAGGCCGAATTGGATCGTTTTTGTGATGCGCTAATTTCAATAAGAAAAGAAATTGAAGCAGCTACAAAAGAAGATTTGAATAATGTTTTACATAATGCACCTCACACTTTGGCAATGGTAACTGCTGATTCTTGGAAATTTCCATATAGCAGAGAACAAGCGGCTTTTCCATTGGACTATATTGCTGAAAACAAATTTTGGCCTAGTGTTCGTCGTGTAGATGATGCATACGGCGATCGAAATTTAGTTTGTAGTTGTGCTCCAATTGAGGCTTATATATAAGCTCGAATTACGAAGTTAGAAATAAGAAGTTAGAGGTCTCAAATGAATTTTTGAGACCTTTTTCTTTTGATAAATTATGATTTTAATCAGATTATTGTATTTGTAATCGTGTAACTTTGTAGTTTAATTATTATAATAATGAACGACGTACAAAATCAAGACGATTTATATATCATAGTAGATGTATTCTACAAAAAATTGTTTGCTGATGAGCGAATTAGTTATATTTTCACAAGAATAACTCCAATACACGAAAAATTAGAAGAACATTTACAGATGTTAGTCAAATTTTGGTCGCAAGCTATTCTAGGAACTGGCGGGTATTATAATAACTTAACACAAATTCATTTGGATGTTGATTTAAAATCACATCTAACTAAAGAATTGTTTGAAATCTGGCTAACCCATTTCGAAACGGCTATTAATGAAAATTTTGAAGGATTCAATTGTGAACGTATGAAGAATATGGCACACAATCTCTCTACAATAATGCAAATTAAAATTGCACAACAAAACAAAGAATAATTTCACATTATATAATTATATCCCCTCTTCATTAGGTATTTCATAATTCGAAATCGAAATATACTTTTTTTAGAAATCCTTTCGCTTCAATTTCATAGATTCGTCCTATAAAAAGATTAAAATGAATATAAAAATTACAGGTTCAGGGAGTTATATTCCCTCAGAAATAGTTACCAATAAAGATTTTTCGAACCACATTTTTTTAAATGAAGACGGAACTCCTTTTCCGCTCCCAAATAACATTATTACAGAAAAGTTTTTTGGAATTACGGGAATAGAGGAACGTCGCTATGTTTCTGAGAATTTGTTAACTTCTGATATTGCTGTAATCGCCGCTCAAAAAGCTATTGCAACTGCTGCTATTGATCCAGAATCGATAGATTATATAATATTGGCTCACAATTTTGGAAACGTCAAACAAGGTGCGATTCAATCGGATATTTTACCAAGTTTGGCTACCCGTGTAAAACATGATTTGCGAATAAAAAATCCAAAATGTGTGGCCTATGACATGCTTTTTGGATGTCCCGGTTGGGTTGAAGGCGTCATTCAAGCTTCGGCTTTTATCAAAGCAGGAATGGCAAAAAAATGTTTAGTGATAGGTGCCGAAACCCTGTCAAGAGTAGTCGACCCCCACGACAGAGATTCCATGATTTATTCGGATGGTGCAGGCGCTACCATTATTGAAGCTGTTGAAGGCGAAGGCGAAGGAATTCTAAGCCATGAATCGGCAACCTATGCTTATGATGAAGCTGGGTACTTATTTTTTGGTAATTCCTATAATAAAGCCCATGACCCTAATGTAAGGTATATAAAGATGCAAGGGAGAAAAATATATGAATTTGCTTTAAACCAGGTTCCTCTTGCAATGAAAACATGCTTAGACCACAGCAAAATCAACATCAATGAGGTGAAAAAAGTCTTAATTCATCAAGCCAATGAAAAAATGGATGAAGCCATCATTCATCGTTTTTATAAATTGTATGAAAAAACACCACCAAAAGATATTATGCCTATGAGCATCCATAAACTAGGGAATTCGAGTGTTGCAACAATTCCTACGCTTTATGATTTGCTAGTAAATGGTAAAATTGAACATCACGAATTACATCGAGGTGACGTGGTTTTATTTGCCTCTGTTGGAGCGGGCATGAATATTAATGCTATCGTATATAAAATGTAAAAGAACGTGAGAAGTATGAAATACAAAGTGAGAAGTGAGAAGTAAAAATTAGTACCTTTGTCTCTTTAATACTCAATTTCCATGTACGAAAAAACATTTCCAAATAAACGCTTCAAACATACCTTAGAATTTCTAAAAAAACATATAGCAACTTCTGAAACCATTTTTGATTTGGGAGTACCAAATCCGTTTTCCAAAATCATGGAAGAAAATGGATATACTGTAAAAAACACCAAAGGAGAAGATTTAGACAACGACCAAACCGCTCTAAACACTGAAGAGTATACCGTTTTTACGGCATTTGAAATTTTTGAACATTTATTAAACCCTTATACTGTTTTGCAAAATGTAAAATGTGATAAGTTATTAATTTCAATTCCATTGCGCTTGTGGTTTTCTCCAGCTTACCGCAGTAAAACAGATCTTTGGGACAGACACTATCACGAATTTGAAGCTTGGCAATTGGATTGGTTACTGGAAAAAACAGGCTACACAATTGTTGATCGAATTAAGTTCACGCATCCCGTAAAAAAAATCGGATTCAGGCCTTTTTTAAGATGGTTTACACCGAGATATTATTTGGTTTATGCTGTAAAAACTCCAAAAAAATAATTAAAACACTAAAACACATTGTTTATAGGATTTGGAATATAGAAATTGGATTTTACTATGAATTACTACGTCATCATCCCTACATACAACGAAGAAAAATACATCTCCCTAACACTACAATCGTTGGTAGAGCAAACTATTTTACCTTCTAAAATTGTAGTGGTGAATGATAATTCTACTGATGCTACCGAAGCTATTGTGCATTCATTTATTTCAAAATATCCATTTATTTCACTAGTAAACAAAAACTCAGACGCCATTCACTTACCAGGGAGTAAAGTCATTCAAGCCTTTAAAAAAGGATATGACACTCTAGATGAGCATTATGATCTCATTGCCAAGTTGGATGCCGATTTAATTTTTCCTAGTCATTATTTTGAAACCATCATCAACCACTTTAAATCGGACGAACGTATAGGCATGGTTGGTGGATTTTGTTATATTGAAAAAAATGGAACTTGGATTTTAGAAAACTTAACTGGTAAAGATCACATTCGTGGTGCTTTAAAAACATATAGAAAAAAAACTTTTAAGGAAATTGGGGGATTAAAAGCTGAGATGGGTTGGGATACTGTTGATGAATTGTTGTGTAAATTTTATAATTGGAAAATTGTAACAGACCAAAATCTACACGTAAAACATTTAAAACCTACAGGAGCTAAGTACAATCAGGCTGCTCGATTTAAACAAGGAGAGGCTTTTTATAGGCTTGGATATGGTTTTTGGATTACTGCAATCGCATCAATGAAATTGGCTTTGATGAAAAAGAAACCTATGTTGTTTTGGGACTACATGAGAGGTTTTTGGAAAGCAAAAAAAGCAAAAAAAACGCTCTTAGTTACAGAAGCACAAGCTAAATTCATAAGAAGATACCGTTGGAATAAAATGAAAGAAAAACTGTTTTTAATGGTAATCTTCTATTAAAATGGAAATTGCGTTAGGGATAGCAGTGAAAATCCTTTTGCAAAATGAAATGACGCAAAAGATTGAAACGGATAGCCCGGCCTAAAAGGAACGCCAAAAAAACCTTAATGGATACGTTAAAACTCACAACTTCTTACTATTTTTGACCCTATATTAAAACTATGATGCTCGTTCGCTATTTATCGCAAATAGGAAAATATTTCTTAATGCTCAAGGAGGTTTTTAAAAAACCAACCAAATGGGCTGTTATGAAAGGTTTGATTTTTAAGGAAATTGATGATTTAATCATTGACTCCTTGGGAATTGTAGCTTTTATTTCTTTTTTTGTGGGCGGAGTTGTTTCCATCCAAACCGCTTTGAATTTGACAAATCCCTTAATTCCTAAGCAACTCATAGGCTTTGCGACAAGACAATCAATTATATTAGAATTTGCGCCAACCTTTATTTCTATCATTATGGCAGGAAAAATGGGGTCTTTTATTACATCAAGCATTGGAACCATGAGAGTTACCGAGCAAATTGATGCTTTAGAAGTAATGGGGGTGAACTCTTTAAATTACCTTGTTTTTCCAAAAATAATAGCGTCTCTTTTATATCCATTTTTAATTGGAATTGCGATGTTTTTAGGAATTTTAGGAGGTTGGATTGCTGGGGTTTATGGAGGATTTGTTTCTAGTAATGAGTTTATTACGGGACTACAAACCGAATTCATTCCTTTTCATATTAAATATGCGTTTATAAAAACCATTGTATTTGCGCTTTTATTGGCTACAATTCCTTCCTTTCACGGCTATTATATGAAAGGAGGCGCACTGGAGGTAGGAAAAGCCAGCACGATTTCATTTGTTTGGACTAGCGTAGTTATTATATTGGCGAATTATATACTAACTCAATTACTATTAACCTGATGATAGCCGTTTCAAATATTGAAAAATCTTTTGGGGAATTCAAAGTTTTAAAAGGAATTACAACAACTTTTGAAACAGGTAAAACCAATTTGATTATTGGTCAGAGTGGTTCTGGAAAAACCGTTTTATTAAAATCACTTCTTGGAATTTTTACTCCAGAGCAAGGAACCATCTCATTTGATGGACGAATTTATTCCGAATTGAGCGATGATGATAAACGAACGCTTCGAACTGAAATTGGAATGGTTTTTCAGGGGAGCGCTTTATTTGACAGCATGACTGTTGAAGAAAATATTGGATTTCCTTTAAAGATGTTTTCTAATAAAAATATTTCTGAAATTCAGGATCGCGTGAATGTTGTGATTAACAGAGTGAATTTGATTAATGCCAACAAAAAAAAACCATCCGAAATTTCAGGGGGTATGCAGAAACGAGTGGCGATTGCTAGAGCTATTGTAAACAATCCGAAGTATTTGTTTTGTGACGAACCCAATTCGGGATTAGATCCAAAAACGGCTATTGTGATTGACTATTTGATTCAAGAAATTACTCAAGAATACAACATTACAACAGTAATTAATACCCACGACATGAACTCAGTTATGGAAATTGGAGAAAAAATCGTTTTTTTAAAAGAAGGTATTTTAGCTTGGGAAGGAACTAAAAAAGAGATTTTTAAAACGGATAACGAAGCTATTGTTGATTTTGTTTATTCGTCCAATTTGTTTAAAAAAATTAGGAAAGCGCAAAATAAAGAGGGATTCTAAAAATTTAGAAACCCTTCTTGTTTATAATTTGTTTACTTGTGCTGTAATTCTTTTGATTTCTTGTTCTTTATCTTTAGGATATATCATTAAAACATCCTCTTTATCTACAATAATAAAATTGTCTAGACCGTCAACGATAATTAATTTTTTACCATCGGCTCTAATTATATTATTAGAAGCATTTTCTAAAATAACTTTTGCATTGACAACTGCATTGTTTTGAACATCTTTATCCAATTTTTCATGTAAAGAACCCCATGTCCCCAGATCATTCCAATCAAAGGTAGCCGGAAGAACAAAGACATTTTGTGCGTGCTCCATGATTGCATAATCTATCGAAACATTAGCAGATTTTGAATAATTCTCATCAATAAATTTCTTTTCAAAAGACGTATTTAATAGGTCATACCCTTGTTGAAAAAGAGCTAACATTTGGGGTTGAAACTTCTCAAAAGCATGTATTATAGAGCGCACACTCCAAATAAAAATTCCACCATTCCACAGAAAATTACCTTGTTCAAGAAAGTGTTTTGCTGTATCATAATCGGGTTTTTCTCTAAATTGTACTACTTTTCTCAACGTATTAGCATCCTCTTTATCAAACTCGATATATCCAAATCCAGTATTTGGAAATGTCGGCTGAATACCCAATGTTGCTAAAGCTTCGTTTTTACTACAGAAATCAAAACTTAGTTCTAAATTATTGACAAAGGCTTGTTCGTCTTCAATCCAGTGATCACTTGGTGCAACGACCATAAGCGCATCTGGATTCATCTTCTGTATCTTTAAAGCAGCATACAAAATACATGGTGCCGTATTTCTCATAGCAGGTTCCAATACTATTTGATCCTGCTTTAATGCGGGTAATTGTTCTAATACCAAATTACTATATCGTTCGTTGGTTAGTACAAAAATATTCTCTTTAGGTATATATTTAGCCAAACGATGATAGGTCTTTTGAATGAGCGTCTCCCCTGCTCCTAACATATCATGAAACTGTTTCGGAAAATCGACTGTGCTTACAGGCCAAAATCTCGAACCTACTCCACCAGCCATAATAACAGCATACTTATTATTATTCATATTATTAGATTATTGCTTCGAACTTGTTAATACTTGCTTTACTTGAACAGCAAAGGTATTCATTAGGAATAAAAACTGAAATAGAATTAACGATATTAATATCAATTCCAAACCATGATTGTAAAAATTTAATTTTTCATCACTAATATTAGACCTCGTTTTCAAGACATTATTCTCATTATTGAGGTATAATAATGTGATGACAAGAACAATAGTACCAAAAACATGCAGTCTTTCATAGATTGGTTTAATTTTAACTTTCGAGACATCTTTGACAATATACAGTAAACTTACTGTAAGCAACAAAATGGCCAATGCTCTATAAAAATGTGTCAACGTCATGACAAAAAAAGTGCTTTCTAGATTGATCGTGAAATTAGACGTGTTCGCTGTTGTATGGCTAAAAATAAACAGAAAAATCGATGCGATTAAAAGCAAAAAATAAAGTCTGAATTTCATGTTTTTTATAAATTACTAGGGTTGTTTTACTATTTCGACTTCCGCATTTGGATTGAATAAAAATATTTTACTTGTTGAGACTTCTACACACTCATATCGCTTTACTCGAAGTCCTTTTTTCTGAAAGATTCTACCGTTTTTTATTCTGAATAAAGCTCCGTTTGGAACTTCATGTATAAAAAAGGCATCCGATTTTCTCTCATCAAATTGTTTTAAAGCAAAAGCCAACCGAGCATCGGTATCACTACTTGCTGTTGGATTCCTAAAATGATTGGCAACCAAAGGCAGAATAGCATGTGGAAATATTTCTGGTCTAATGAAAGGAATCATCAATTTTTGAAATGTTATCTTCCATTCTATTCCGTGGGGTTTTATGGTACGACCATATTTTTCAAAAGCAACTAAATGAGCAATTTCATGAATTAATGTTATGAGAAAACGATATTTATTTAAATTTGAATTGACAGTAATTTCGTGCTTTCCTGAAAGTCCTTTTCTATAATCCCCATGCCGTGTTTGTCTTTCATTCACAATTTTCAAGTGCACACGATGAGCTTTGATTAATTCAAAACAAGGAACTACAGCATGTTCGGGCAAATATTTTAAGAGAACGTCGCTCAATTTTTATGTATCAGGGCGTTGAACTTGAAACTTGCAATACTTTACCGTTGTAAAATTTATTTCCTGTCAAAGCAAAATTGAAAATATAATCAGCCATTTCAACAGCAGTAATTGGAGCTTCATACCCAGGAAATGCTTCTTGCAACATCTCCGTCTGAACCGCACCAAGTGCCAAGACATTAAAAGCAACACCTTGATCTTTATATTCTTCAGCTAATAGCTCTGAGAGCGTAATTAATGCCCCTTTACTTGAACTATAAGCCGCTAAGCCCGAAAATTTTGAACTCCCTTGAATGCCTCCCATCGAACTTATAGAAACCACGTGACTTCCTTTTGACATATAGGGCAAACAGATTTTTGTGAGGTTTGCTACCCCAAACACATTCACTTTGTATACTCGCTCAAAGTCTGATTGTGTTAGTTGCGCAAAAGGTTTATTGACCAAACAACCCGCATTATGAATTAATACATCCACCTTTTTTGAAGTGGAAGCAATGAATTTATCAATTTCGTGCATTTCATCTTCTACAGAAATATCTATGGAAAGACAAACACAATTTGGATGCTCTAATAATTCTTTAGGCGTTTTTCTTGATATGGCTAGCACTTGATGTCCTTCATTAGCAAATTTCAGTGCTAAATCAAAACCAATACCGCGCGAAGTCCCAGTGATAATTATATTTTTCATGATGGTCATAAAAGCAGATGCAAAAAGAAACCGCAAATTGGCAAATTAAATTTTAAATCTGCGAATTTGCGGTTAAATTTAACATTTTAGTTTGTTTATACTAATCCTCTTGAAATAACTATACGTTGAATTTCAGAAGTTCCTTCATAAATTTGAGTGATTTTGGAATCACGCATCATGCGCTCCACATGGTATTCGGCAACATAACCATTTCCTCCGTGAATTTGAACTGCATCACTAGCTACTTCTAAAGCAATCTCTGAAGCATATAATTTGGCCATAGCCCCCGAATGTGCAATATCTTTACCTTCATCTTTTTCACATGCTGCTTTCATAATTAAAAGTTTAGCTGCCGTTACTTTGACATACATATCGGCTAGTTTAAAAGCCACCGCCTGATGATTAAAAATCTCTTTTCCAAATGCTTTTCGCTCTTTAGAATATTTCAAAGCTAATTCATAAGCTCCTGTTGCAATTCCTAATGCTTGGGAAGCAATTCCAATTCTTCCACCATTTAAGACATTCATGGCAAATGAAAAACCAAATCCGTCTGCTCCAATTCTATTTTCTTTTGGAACTTTCACATCAGTAAACATCAACGAGTGTGTATCACTTCCGCGAATTCCCATTTTTTTCTCTTTAGGACCAATTTCAAATCCTTCCCAACCTTTTTCAACAATAAAAGCATTAATTCCCTTATGTCCTTTTTCAATATCTGTTTGAGCAATCACTAAATAAGTAGACGCAGTAGATCCATTGGTAATCCAGTTTTTTGTCCCGTTCAACAAATAGTAATCTCCTTTATCAATAGCTGTCGTTTTTTGTGAAGTCGCATCACTTCCCGCTTCTGGTTCACTCAAACAAAAAGCGCCAATCACTTCTCCTTTTGCTAGTGGAACTAAATATTTCATTTTTTGTTCTTCATTACAATATTTTTCCATTCCAGCACACACTAACGAATTGTTTACTGACATGATTACTGCTGCAGAAGCATCTACTTTTGCAATTTCGGTCATCGCTAAAACATAAGAAACGCTATCCAATCCAGCGCCACCATACTTTGGGTCGACCATCATCCCCATAAAACCAAGTTCCCCCATCATTTTCACTTGCTCGGTTGGGAATTTAGAATGTTCATCTCTTTCAATAACTCCGGGCAATAATTCATTTTGAGCAAAATCTCTTGCCGCTTGTTGAATCATTAAATGCTCTTCTGTAAGATTAAAATCCATATTTTTGTATCGTTTTATTAGTAAAATAATTAAGTTTCAAAAATAACATTTTTTGTTAACATCTCAAACGTTTTCGTATTTTTAGTTATGGAGAAAAAATCCTATAATATTCTGGGGGTC
Source organism: Flavobacterium aciduliphilum (assembly GCF_003268855.1). Lineage (GTDB taxonomy): Bacteria > Bacteroidota > Bacteroidia > Flavobacteriales > Flavobacteriaceae > Flavobacterium > Flavobacterium aciduliphilum. Next base: position 217,884 of record NZ_QLSZ01000002.1, on the reverse strand, counting down.
ATGAGCGGCACTTCCCTTGATGGCATTGATTTCGCGCATGTTATTTTTTCCATTGAGCAAAATAAATGGGATTATACCATATTGGAGGCAGAAACGTTACCCTATTCTGAAGATTGGATAAACATCCTAAAAACAGCAACTAGATATTCAGATACTGCACTTGAAGAACTAAACGAAAATTACACCGATTATTTAGGACAAGAGATCACTACTTTTATAAAAAAATATACTATCACTCAACTGGACGCTATTAGTTCGCATGGTCATACTATTTTACATCAACCCGAAAAAGGAATCACTTTACAAATTGGAAATCTTAAAAAAATAGCCTCAATCACAAAACAAAAAGTGGTTTGCGATTTTAGGGTTCAAGATATTTTACTGAAAGGACAAGGAGCTCCTTTAGTTCCGATTGGAGACCGATTACTATTTTCTGATTTTGATTTTTGTTTAAATCTAGGTGGTTTTTCAAACATCTCATTCGAAGAAAACCATGAACGAATTGCTTTCGACATTTGTCCCGTAAACACCATTTTAAATCATTATGCTGAAGCTATGGGATTTCCATACGATGCAGGTGGCGCTATAGCAAGAACTGGAAGAATACATTTAGAGGCTTTGAACGCTTTAAATGAAATTCCTTTTTACAAAGCTAATCATCCAAAATCCCTTGGATTTGAATCTGTAAGAGACTTATTTCTCCCTTTAATTGAAGGTTATTCGATTCCCATTGAAGACAAATTAAGAACCTTCACAGAACATATTGCCATACAAATCGGGCAAACTCTCAAAGAAAAATCAGGCAGAATACTAATTACTGGCGGAGGAGCCTACAATAATTTTCTAATAGAAACCATCAAAAAACACCTCCCAAAACAAGACGTTATTATTCCTGACTCAAAAACTTTAGAATTTAAAGAAGCACTAATCTTTGGTTTATTGGGTGTATTAAAATTAAGAAATGAAATTAATGTGCTCAAAAGCGTAACAGGAGCATCCAAAGATCATTGTTCTGGAGTTATCTTTACTCCAAATTAAATAAGCTCTAAAGTTCGCTCTAAGGCCATTCCACGAGATCCCTTAATCAGAATACTCCTATTTTCAAGATGATTTCCAGACAAAAATATTGAGAGCGTGTCAAAATCTTTAAAGAAATAGAAGTTTTCTTTTTCTATCTTGTTAGAAAAAAAATCTGATCCAACGAAACAACAAGTAATACAAGACTCCTCTTTTAAAAAATCCACAATAATACGATGTTCTTCAAGGCTCGCAGTTCCCAATTCGAACATATCACCCACGATAATCATTTTATGGGGCTTATCAAGTTGCAAAAAATTTTCCAAAGCTGCTTTCATGCTTGTAGGATTAGCATTGTATGCGTCCAAAATAATTTCATTAGTGCCTTTTTTCACAATTTGTGATCTGTTATTTTCGGGGATATATGATTCAATTGCTTGTTTTATATCATGCTTAGAAACTCCAAAATAACTTCCTATAGTAATTGCAGCACAACTATTGGTAGCATTATACAGACCTATCAAATGAGATTGAATGTAAACATCATTAAACTGAATGCTAACAAAAGGATTGGCCTCGATTTTAGAGAAAAACACATCACATTCCTTATTGTGACAACTAAAAGTAACTCTTTTACTATTGACTGTTTTATCATATTGTAGGATATCATCAGCATTTACAAATACCGTTTTATGATTCTCAAACAAATATAAATACATTTCACTTTTCCCTTTGATAACACCTTCTACTCCTCCAAATCCTTCTAAGTGTGCTTTTCCAAAATTAGTAATGTAGCCATAATCTGGTCTTGCAATCTGACACAAAAATTCAATTTCTTTCTGATGATTCGCCCCCATTTCTACAACTCCTATTTGTGTTTGATTTGTAAAGGAAAGCAATGTCAGAGGCACCCCTATATGATTATTCAAATTTCCAAAGGTGGCTTTTGTATTAAACTTTTTTGATAGTACAGCATGAATTAATTCTTTTGTAGTCGTTTTTCCATTACTTCCAGTTAATGCAAGGATTGGAATATTTAAAAATTCTCTATGAAAACTTGCTAATTCTTGTAATAATTTCAGACTATCCTCTACAAGAATAGTTCTTTCATCAACATAATATTCTTTATTGTCAATAATTACACATGAAGCGCCTAGTGCCAAAGCCTCATGAGAAAAAGTATTAGCATCAAATCGTTCGCCTTTGAGTGCCACAAAAAAAGATCCTGGTTGAATTTTTCTTGTATCGATTACAACCCCAGTTGATTGAATGAATAAAGTATGTATTTTTTGTAATATCATTAAAATTAGTTTAAAAAATAAAAGCCCTAAATTAGGGCTTTTATGATTTATTTAAAAATTATCTTCTCTTATTTCTTGCTGATTTTTTTGAATCCGATTTAGGACCAACTCTCGACATGGCACATCTAAATCCAATATAGTCTGTTGCCATATCTTGTGGAAAATACCTTCTTTGCGCAGGATCTAACCAATAGGCTCTATCTCTCCATGAACCCCCTTTATAAACTCTAACATCATCATTTACCAAAGTTGTTCTTTTACTAGATTTGTCATATTTACGAATCATGTTACCTATACTATCCGTTGACACATTATGAATAGGCGAATCATACATTCTTTGTTCTGGTTTTAATTTGCTACCTTCCTCACTGTCATCACCAAATTTATAGTATCTAGTAGATTGTTTATCACCATCTCTGTAATTTCTTTCATCACTCTTATCAAAGTTTTGTCTTAAATACGTTTCTTTTTCATCAACTGGAACTTGAGCAATCTGACCTGGGAAGTTTCTAGCCATTACTTTTCCGTTTGGCATTGTATCAAATTTCTGTGACTCACCAGTAACCAACTCAACCTTTCCATCTTCACCAATTTTGTTTTTCATGTAAACGTTTCCTCTGTAGTAATTGAAATCACTAGCTTCATCATCTACAATTGGTCTGTATACATCGGCAACCCATTCTGCAACATTTCCTGCCATATCATACAATCCGAAATCGTTTGGAGGATATGATTTTACTTTATTTGTAATATCTGCACCATCATCAGACCAACCTGCAATTCCACCGTAATCTCCTTTACCTTGTTTGAAATTAGCTAACTGATCTCCTTTGATTTGTCTCTTACCTGAACGCGTGTAACTTCCAGACCAAGGGTATTTTTTCTGACCTTTATACACATTATATTCTCTTTGACCAACATCAGCAGCAGCAGCATATTCCCACTCCGCTTCTGTAGGCAATCTATATTCTGGCAAAACTAACCCCGAAGATCTTTGAGCATAAATACCTTTTGGTTCAGTAATCGTCCCATTCGCTCCTTTTGTACCGCCTTTTCCAGCTGCTTTAGAATTTCTAGGCCCTTTCAATACAATTTTATCATCACCACCAAAAGTTTTTGTTGGTGCAGCTAAATAGGTATCCGTACTAAAAGTCGCTTCACCTTTTACATCCGTAACTTTGGCATCTTTTTTCAAGTACCCTGCTTTTTCGAGCACAGATTCATTCACACGATCCGTTCTCCATTTAGAAAATTCTGTGGCTTGAATCCAATTAACTCCAACTACTGGATATTCAGCATAGGCTGGATGTCTCAAATAATTATTAGTCATCGTTTCGTTATACCCTAATCTGTTACGCCATACTAAGGTATCAGGAGAAGCTCCTTCATAGATATTCTTATAATTATCTTCTTCAGGTGGAAAAACTCTTTTCAACCAATCTAAGTATTCCATATACATTAAATTAGTCACTTCTGTTTCATCCATGTAAAACGATTGAACGTGTTGTTGGTTTGGCGTATTATTCCAATCATGCATAGGATCATCTTGCACTTTACCCATTGTAAAAGTTCCTCCTTCTACCAAAACTAAACCAGGTCCAGTTTCTTGTTTTTTAAACTTTGAAGCATATTGGAACCCTCCTTTTTTGTCGTTGATTTTCCAACCTGTAGCTCTAGACCCGCTGTTTGAACTGGACTTTTTACTACAACTCGAGATGCTTGCCATCAATGCAAGAACTAGTAACAATCTGATTGCCATAAATTTGTTAACTTTCATACTTTTAGTAGGTAATAAATTTTCGAGGCGCAATATAAGAATTAACCTTGATATTGCAACACCTTTTTTAAATATTAATATTTTTTTTATTCAGTTGAATGAATAACGCTATTTTAGTTTTAATATTGTGTAAGCTGATTATTAATTTTATTTTTACATCCTAAATAATTTTTTCAACATTATTTCGTTTATTAGACGATGAAAAAAATTTATACGTATTGTGTTTTATTTATCAGTTTTTTTGCTAAGGCGCAAGAAACAGGTTCAATTACTCTAAATTGGAGTGACAAAAAAAACATTCCCTTTAGTGATTTCAATGTAGTTATACCACAATTTCAAAAAGAAGCCTTTAATTATGATATTGAACTCCGTAAACTTTCTTTTGTAAAAAAAATAAACACCAGCGCTCTTGTAGATGAAAAATCAATCGTAATAACCAATATCCAATACGAAAACATTTCAAAAGAGTATCTTGGAGATTTAAATACCGAAAACATTCCTAACTCACCGCAAATAGAATTCAAAAACATCATATCTCGAGATAAAAAGATGGCTTTGCTTCGTTTTTCACCACTATTAAAAGACGGAGACGGTTACAAAAAAATACTGTCACTTTCCTATTCCTATAAATACACTAATGGAAATAGCATTACGTACAAAACCTCATCAAGCATTACCAACTCGGTTTTAGCTAGTGGAACTTGGAAAAGATTTTATATTCAAAAATCTGGAATTTATAAAATTACAAAAAGCTTTTTAAATCAAATTGGTATTAGCACAGATGGTTTAGATCCTAGAAAAATAAAAATTTATGGTAATGGAGGCCGTATGATTCCATTGCTTAATAATGTTGCCTACCCTTATGATATCGAAGAAAATGCTATTCAAGTAATTGGTGAGAATGATGGTTCTTTTGACGACTCTGATTATATTTTATTTTACGGTGAAGGAGTTGATAATTGGAGCCAAGAAAACAACACCAATTTAAACTTGTATTCCGACAATTCTTATTATTATGTAAATGTAGAAGGCAATTACGGAAAAAGAATTACCACATTGACAGAACCTACTGGAATCCCAACGATAACATCTTCTACTTTTGATGATTATCAATTTCATGAAGTTGACTTAACCAATATTGGTAGACTTGGAAGAACTTGGTTTGGCGAAAGTTTTAATATTGACAATGAACAAACTTTTGATTTTAATTTTCCTAATATAGACACGACAGTTCCTGTAAAAATTGCAGTTCATGTAGGCGGAAATGCTATTGTTGACACCTATTTTTCTGTAAGTGCAAACAACCAAAATTTAGGCACTTTATTAGTATCAAACGTAGCTTTAAACTCAGGTAATGTGGCTGCTCATGCCTCTTTACCAACAAATACAACCATCACAGCTTCGCCAAACATTAGTATAAAACTTAGTTATAATAATAACGGAGTTCCTACCGCTAAAGGATATTTAGACTATATTAATCTTACTGCTAAAAGCAAACTGAACGGCTTTGGCAAACAATTTAGATTCACTTACAACGATGCTGTGTCTCAAAGCGGCATAATCGCTTATCAATTTTCGAATGCAACAAATATTTCTCAGATTTGGGATATCACAGATATTTACAACCCAAGTGTCTTAACGAATTCTGGACAGACCTCTTTTTCTTTCAAATCAAATTTAGGTATTGAAAAGAAATATATCGCTATTGACGAGTCAGATTATTACACTCCCTTGAAAGAGACCAACACATCTGTGAGTAACATCAACCTAAAAGGAACTATTTTTTTAAATAATGCGGGGACATTTGAAGATATTGATTACTTAATTATTACTCCCAGATTTTTAAATTCACAAGCAGAAAAACTAGCTAATTTTCACAGAAAAAATTCTAATTTGGTGGTACGAGTAGTCAATCTTGACGAGATTTATCAGGAATTTGGTGGTGGAAAACAAGATATTGGTGCTATTCGGAATTTCATCAAATATATATACGAAAATGCTTCTAGCACAGGCACACGCGTAAAATATGTTAATCTTTTTGGAGATGCTTCTTTCGATTTCAAAAACAGAATTCCAAACAACACCAACATTGTTCCTATTTATCATTGTGTGAATAGTTATACAGAAACATCTTCTTCTTTTTCATCTGATGATTATTTTGTAATGATGGATGCGAATGAAGGAAATTTAGACACTTTTTATGGAGAACCCGATATTGCAGTAGGAAGAATGCTGATTTCCAGCACACAACAAGCAGAAGAAATGATCAATAAGGTTTTTGAGTATTACGACATCAAATCATATGGAAATTGGAGAAATAACTATGTGACTATTTCCGATGACGCAGACAAATCTGGCGATTATGTTTTACAAGATACACAAAATAGTTTGACCGATATAATTTACTCCAATAAGCCTACGTTTAATTTTAAAAAAATTCTCCTTGACTCCTACCAACAAGAAACTACAGCAGGAGGATCACGTTACCCAAAAGCAAAAGAGGACTTGACTAATGCTTTCGAAAAAGGAGCCTTAGTTTTTAATTATCTAGGTCATGGCGGTGAAGATGGCCTTACTAGTGAACGAATCTGGGATAAAATGGATGGATACAATTTCAGAAATCAGTACAAATACCCGCTTTTTATAACAATCACTTGTCAATTTTCTAGATTTGACAATCCTTATAGACCAACCGCTGGAGAATATACATATTGGAACCCTGTTGGTGGAGCTATTTCAATGGTTACTACCACTAGAGAAATTAGCTACGCTTTCCTTTTTAATACCATTCTTACTCAAAATCTTTTCGAATTTAATTCAAGTCCACAAGTATCAATTGCCGAAGCGTTGCGACTTACAAAAGGCGCAAGCACTGATATGTCTGCTATCAGAGTAACTTCGTATCTAGGTGATCCTGCTTTATTTTTAGCATTCCCGAGACCAAAAGTGGTATTGACAAAAATAAATGATGTTCCTATTACGCAACCTGTAGATGATTTAAAAGCTTTGAGTTACGTCAAACTTTCAGGAGAAGTACATGATGAAAACAACAATCTATTAAGCTCCTACAATGGAGATATTGCTGTAAGTGTTTTTGATAAAAATTACGACCGAACTACATTAAATAATGATGGCTATAGTCCCCCAATTACTTTTACAAATCTTGGTGAGACCATTTTTAGAGGAAATGCTTCTGTACAAAATGGAACCTTTGAAATGGGTTTTATTGTTCCTAAAGACATAAAAATCCCCGTAGGTAATGGTCGTGTGAGCTTTTATACCAAAAGAAACACGGTTAATTTAGACAAAACAGGATACAATTTAGACATAAAAGTAGGAGGAATTAACTTAAATGCGACAGCAGACACTACACCACCAAAAATAAGAATCTACATGAATGATGAAACCTTTGTTAATGGCGGAATCACTAATGAATCTCCTTTTTTCCTTGCCTTTTTAGAAGACGAACACGGCATCAATACAGCCAGTGGAATCGGACATGACATAGTAGCCCTTTTGGATGGTGATGAAACAAAACCATACATACTAAACGATTATTACGAAACAGAGTTAAACAACTATACCAAAGGAAAAATACGTTTCCCGTTTAGAAATCTTTCAAAAGGATTACATACCTTGACTTTTAAAGCTTGGGATGTATACAATAATTTTGTGATGGGCGAACTTCAATTTGTAGTTGCTGACAATGAAAACATCACACTGACAAATGTTTTAAATTACCCCAACCCATTTGTTAATTATACCCAATTTTGGTTTAATCATAACAAACCATACGAACCATTAGAAGTGCAAGTTCAAATCATGACCATTACTGGAAAAATTGTAAAAACAATCAATCAAACCATAACCACAGAAGGCTTTTTATCGAGAGATATTACTTGGGACGGTAGGGATGATTTTGGAGACAAAATTGGAAAAGGAGTTTACATATACAAACTCACAGTCAAGGCAATGTTGTCTGGAAATAAATCAGAAAAATTCGAAAAACTTGTTATACTATAATAAAGTACTATATTTGTTAAATATTTTAGAGATTAAAAATGAAAAAGATTATTGTTTTATTCTTACTGATTACCTCAGTTCAAATCGTAAAAGCACAAGAAAGAGTAATTACAACAGGAGTTCCTTTTCTACTCGTAGCAGCCGATGCTCGAGCAGCAGGTATGGGAGACAATGGTGTAGCCTCTACTGCTGATGCTTACTCTCAACAATGGAATCCTGCAAAATATGCTTTTGCAACAGACAAACAAGGTTTTGCTGTAAGTTATACCCCTTATTTACAATCACTAGTAAATGACATTTCTTTGGGTCAGGTAAACTATTACAACCGCATCAATGAACGAAGTGCCTTTGCTACTAGTTTGCGTTTTTTTAGTTTAGGTGAAATTCAATTGAAAAAAGATTATGACGATCCAGGTTATAATGTAAAACCAAATGAATTAGCTTTTGATGGTTCCTATTCTTTAAAATTGAGTGATCACTTTAGTATGGCTGTTGGTGGAAGATACATTCGATCCAATTTAAAAATTCAAGATCAATCCAACGATGCAACGCCAGGAACTTCATTTGCTATTGATGTCGCTGGATTTTATCAATCTGAAGAAATTGCTTTTAATGATTTCAACGGAAGATATCGTTTCGGATTTAATTTCCAAAACATGGGACCTAAAATTAGCTACGACAATACTAAAAATGATATCTCTTCTAATTTCTTACCCGCGAACATGCGTATAGGTGGTGGGTTTGATTTTATTTTAGACGAATATAGTAAGGTAGCCTTAAACTTAGAATTGACCAAACTAATGGTGCCAACCCCACAATTGGATGCTAATAACAAAACCGATTATAATGGAGATGGTGTTATCGATAATTTAGATGTTTCAGATGCCTATGCTGACTATAAAAGAATCAATTGGTTTTCAGGAATGTTAAAATCGTTTAGTGATGCTCCTGGAGGATTTTCAGAAGAACTTAAAGAATTTACATATTCTGTAGGTACTGAATATTCCTATCAAGATGCTTTTGCCATGCGCTTAGGATACTTTCACGAAAGCCCTATGAAAGGTGCTCGAAAATTTTTCTCTTTGGGAGCAGGATTTAAATACAATGTAGTTCGAATAGATGTTTCTTATTTATTCTCTGCCTCTAAAGTTAAAAACCCATTAGAAAACACGTTGCGTTTTTCACTGACCTTCAACTTTGGTGATAAATATGATGATTTATAAAATGATAAACAATTAATACAAATCCAAATTTCAGTTTTTGAAATTTGGATTTTTTTTCCTCTATAAACAAATGAAAGAACTTAACATTAACACTACATTTTCGGTTTTTAACGGAATTCACGATTTGCCAGAAGACATTCAATCATTAATGCATTTAGCTATTGAAACACGAAAAAAAGCCTATGCTCCCTATTCCCTTTTTCGAGTTGGGGCAGCCATATTGTTGGATAATGGAAAAATTGTAGTTGGAAACAACCAAGAAAACGCAGCCTATCCCTCCGGATTATGTGCAGAGCGTGTAGCTATTTTTCAAGCAGGAGCGGTATATCCTGATTCCAAAATCGTAAAACTAGCCATCACAGCAGCATCAGACCACAACCCAACATTAGCGCCTATCCCACCCTGTGGCGCTTGCAGACAATCAATTGCTGAATACGAATTTAAACAAGATATTCCTATTGAAATTTATTTTATGGGAGAATCTGGCGAAATATACAAGTCTAATTCTATTAAGAATTTGTTACCCCTTTCGTTTGATAAAACTTCGTTGTAAGCTATAACGTTATAGTTGATATTTTTAAAATTTGACATGTTATTTTATAATAATTTAATACATTTTAATTTTTGGATATTCACTCAATATCTTACTTTTGCAGTTCGTAAATTTTAGTTTGAATCCATTTCAACTACAATACATTAATCACGTAATTCATTAAAAAAATGAAACCAATTACTAAAGAAACCTATCTTCAATGGTATGAAGAAATGCAGTTTTGGAGAAAATTTGAAGACAAATTAGCCGCTGTATACATTCAACAAAAAGTGAGAGGATTTTTACACTTATATAACGGTCAAGAAGCTGTTCTCGCTGGGGCAATTCACGCCATGGATTTATCAAAAGACAAAATGATTACAGCCTATCGCAATCACGTTCAGCCAATTGCCATGGGAGTTGATCCTAGAAAAGTTATGGCCGAATTGTATGGTAAAGTAACTGGAACATCCAAAGGTATGGGAGGTTCCATGCACATCTTTTCTAAAGAACATGGGTTTTATGGCGGTCACGGAATCGTGGGTGCTCAAATTCCAGTAGGTGCGGGAATGGCCTTTGCAGATAAATATTTTGAAACTGGTGGTGTTACCTTAACTTATTTTGGTGATGGTGCAGCACGTCAAGGTTCTCTTCACGAAGCTTTTAACATGGCTATGAATTGGAAACTTCCTGTAGTTTTTATCTGTGAAAACAACGGATACGCAATGGGAACTTCTGTAGAACGAACTGCCAATCATACTGATATTTGGAAACTTGGTTTAGGGTACGAAATGCCTTGCGGACCCGTAGACGGAATGAATCCGGTAAAAGTTGCCGAGGCTATGCAAGAAGCCATCGATAGAGCACGTCGTGGTGACGGTCCTACTTTTTTGGAAATGAAAACGTATCGATACAGAGGGCACTCAATGTCGGATGCGCAGTTATACAGAACAAAAGAAGAGGTTGAAGAATACAAAAAAATAGATCCAATAACTCAAGTTCTTGACATCATCCGTGAAAAGGGATACGCCACAGAAGCTGAAATTGAAGCTATGGACGAACGCGTGAAAAACTTAGTAGACAAATGCGAAAAGTTTGCTGAAGAATCTCCATTCCCAGAAGCGCAACAATTGTATGATGTAGTATACGAACAAGAAAATTATCCTTTCATTCCTCATAGATTATAATTATGGCAACAATAATAACAATGCCTCGTTTAAGCGATACTATGACAGAAGGAACTGTTGCAACTTGGCTTAAGAAAGTAGGTGATACAATAAAAGAAGGTGATATTTTAGCAGAAATCGAAACAGATAAAGCTACTATGGAATTTGAATCGTTCAATTCAGGTGTGTTGTTGCATATCGGAATTGAAGCAGGGCAAACCGCTCCAGTAGATTCCTTATTAGCCATCATTGGAAAAGAAGGAGAAGATATTTCTGCATTATTATCAGGTGGAACTCCAGCTCCAAAAGTTGAAGCTACTCCTGCTGTTGAAACTCCAGCAACTTCTGCTCCTCAAGCAACGGTAGCAATTCCTGCAGGTGTAAAAGTAATCACCATGCCACGTTTAAGTGATACCATGACTACTGGAACCGTAGCCACTTGGTTGAAAAAAGTAGGCGATTCGGTTAAAGAAGGAGATATGCTTGCTGAAATCGAAACGGATAAAGCCACCATGGAATTTGAATCGTTCAACGCTGGAACATTATTATATATCGGTATTGAAGAAGGTGGATCAGCTCCAGTAGATAGCGTTTTAGCCATCATCGGACCAGCAGGAACGGATGTATCTGGAATAGCAGAAAACTATTCAAAGGGCGGTGAGGCTCCAGTAGCTGCTAAAACCGAAACAGCTGCTCCAGTTGAAGCGACCCAACCAGTTCAAGAAACAACAACTTCAGATAATTCTAGAATATTTGCTTCGCCCTTAGCCAAACAAATCGCTAAAGAAAAAGGCATAAACCTGTCTCAAGTAAAAGGTTCGGGTGAAAACGGTAGAATTGTAAAAAGTGATGTCGAAAACTTCACAGCTTCGGCTCCAGCAGTTGCAGCACCAATTGCTTCTCAAACTGAGGTACAATCGGCTCCAGCAGTAAAACCTTTTGTTCCTGCCGGAGAGACCTATTCAGAGAAAATTCCAAATTCGACCATGCGTAAAGTAATCGCAAAACGACTTTCGGAATCTATTTTCACTGCACCTCATTTCTATTTGACTATCGAAGTAGCGATGGACGAAGCCATGAAATCTCGTGCTACCATCAATACCGTTCCAGATACTAAGGTGTCGTTCAACGACATGGTCATCAAAGCATGTGCAATGGCGTTGAAAAAACATCCAAAAGTAAATTCGCAATGGGCTGATGACGCCATCACTATTCACCATCACGTAAATATTGGTGTGGCAGTTGCGGTAGAAGACGGTTTAGTGGTTCCTGTATTGAAATTTGCCGATCAAATGAGTTTGTCTCAAATTGGAAATAATGTAAAAGATGTTGCCGGACGCGCTAAAAACAAAAAGTTACAACCTGCCGAAATGGAAGGAAGTACGTTTACGGTATCTAATTTAGGAATGTTTGGCATCACTGAATTCACCTCGATCATCAACCAACCGAATTCAGCCATTCTTTCAGTAGGAGCTATTGTAGAAAAACCTGTGGTGAGAAATGGTCAAATTGTAGTAGGAAACACCATGAAAGTTACGCTTGCCTGCGATCACAGAACGGTTGACGGTGCAACAGGCGCTCAATTCTTACAAACGTTACGTACCTATTTAGAAAACCCAGTAACTATGTTGGCGTAATCTAAAATCTAAATAATGATAAATCCCGTTCGAAAGGTTCGGGATTTTTTATGCTTTGAAGCGAAAGTTTCGGGCATTCTTGGTTTCTGTATTCCTGCTTTTCGCGCTACTTGGTAGCTTGCTACAATCAGGGCTAGATAGTAATCGTCTTGAGTAAAATCAGATTTTCAAAAGAAGTTTTCAGAATCATATAACCTGTAAAAGCTGTGTAAAAGTTTATTTCTTATTCTTTTCCTCAATCCACTTACTCATAAATTTCGTACTAGAAACCATATGATGTTGCAAAATAGCACCTATAAAATTGGCATTTCGATGCTCTTTCAAATTTGCCAAAGTAGAATCAATTTCATCAATAAAATTCTTTTCAAAAAGTGATTTTTTATAACGTTTGTCTAAAATTTCAAAACCCTTTTCCTGACACTGTTGCCATAATTTTTCATTTTCATAAAGTTCTACTGCGGCTTCAACAAATTCATTCAGATTATCTTTTACAAAACCATTCCAATCCAAAGTTCCAGCCATCGATTCCGCACCAACGGATGAAGTGACACTTGGCGTACCACATTGCATCGCTTCCAATAATTTTCCTTTGATACCAGCTCCAAAACGTATCGGAGCTAAAACTACTCTGGCTTTTTTTATCACATCCATAGCATCTTCAGCTCTTCCCATAATGTAGAAATGCTGTTTGGGCTTGTGCAATTCCAAAACTTTCTGTGTAGGATAAGCCCCATAAATCAAGAGTTTAGCTTCGGGTAATTTTTTATGTAATAAGGGCCAAATACTTTCTGATAAGTATTTCGCGCAATCCCAATTCGGTTCATGCAAAAAGTTTCCAATGAACACAAAATCATGACGTTCGGCACAAGTTGGAATTTCATTTAAACGTTCGACAAAAATGGGTAGGTAATACAACAACTCTTTTGAAACTTTAAACTGTTGTTGCAATACTTCCATTTCATATTCAGAAACCATCAGCGATAGATCACAGCGCAAAATACTGGCGATTTCACGTTTAGCCATATCTGAGTATAAATCATCTGAAGTAAATTTTCGATGCTCTTTTACAGCCAATTGTCGAGCCAATCGCAAACAATGCAAATCCTCTGTATCCAATATTTTTAGTGCATTCGGACAATTATCCGAAACACGCCACCCAAATTGTTCTTCAACCATAAAGCGATCAAACAAAACTACATCAGGTTTCAATTCTCTTACAAAATCATCAAAAGTTGTCGAATTCAATTCGATGGTTTGAGTGTCAATTCCTAATCGAGATAGATCTTCCGAAAATTCAAAATTTTGAGCCGAACTCGCAAAAGTAATGTGGTATCCATTGGCTTGAAATAATGCCATCAATTGCATCATCCGATTTCCTGCTGCAGACGATTTGGGTTCGGGCCAAACAAAGCCAATGACTAATAAATGTTTAGAATTTTGCATACGATCAAATACTATTACAAAGAAAAGATTTAATTTTACAACAAATTAAATTTCTATCAAAATGTTAGGACTAAAATTGAAAACCGACCCACGTTGGGCCAACATCGCCGAATCGAATTTAGAAGAAATTCTAACCGATCATTGTTGGTGCGAACAAAAAGCGGCATCCAACGCTTTGTATATCATTACGAATAATTCTGAAAATGAAGAACTGGTTACCGAAATGGCCAAAATTGCCATCGAAGAAATGCAACATTTTCAAATGGTACACGATATTATCAAAGCGCGAGGTTACGAATTTGGTCGCGAAGTTAAAGACGATTATGTCAATCAATTGGTAAAGTTTAGTAAAAAAGGTGGCACTAGAAATGATGCTTTGATTGAACGATTATTATTTGCAGCCATGATTGAAGCCCGAAGTTGTGAGCGCTTTAAAGTTTTGTCCGAAAATATTCAAGACAAAGAATTGGCTGCGTTTTATAGAGAATTAATGATTAGCGAAGCCCATCATTACACCACATTTTTAAATTTTGCTCGCAAGTTTTCAGAGAAAGTAGATGTGGAAAAACGTTGGAACGAATGGCTCGAATTTGAAGGAGAACTTATCTCTAACTATGGAAAAAAAGAAACCGTTCACGGATAAAAACAAAAACAATTATTAAAGCATCAGAAGTTAATTGCCAAAACTTTCCTTCCCCTAAAGAAAGTTAATCAATTCTCCTTAAACGCATCTAAAGCTAACGATGGTTTTCCATTAGATTGCCAGCAATTTAACTGATAGCCACTCCATGATTTTTCACCTTCGGGTTCCCAATAGATTACTCCAAGACCTTTGTTGTTTGGAACATTTTTTACTGCATTGAGCACCGCAGCAAGCATATCGTGCGTATTTTGCACTTGTGTAAAGTCCCCTCCTACTTCGACCACCATAACTTCTTTTCCATAACGAGACACCATATCATTCAAATTGGTTGCAAGGTTATTTATGGTTGCTGTGTAATTGCTATTGAGCCAATACGGATAATAAGACATTCCTATAACATCATATTTTACTTGATTTGAGGTTGCTAGATCAAAGAACCATCTGAATTTTGAATTGTTGTTTCCTTCGTCTAAATGAATGACTACTTTAATTGCTGAATTTATTGCTTTTGTTGCATCATACCCTTTATTAAGTAATTGTGCTAATTGGCTAAAATTAGTCGAGTTTCCTTCTGGCCACAACATACCCCCAGGAATTTCATTTCCAATTTGAACCCATTCAGGAGTAACTCCAGCTGTTTTCAAATCGTTCAATACATCATAGGTATGATTATACACATCGTTTAACAATTGACTAAAAGAATCATTTGCCCATGCAGCGGGTTTATTTTGTTTGCTTGGATCTGCCCATGAATCAGAATAATGAAAATCAATCATGATGCGCATCCCCATATTCTTAGCTCGAACGGCCATAGCTACCGTCTCTGCTTTACTACAGTGTCCATTAATTTTATCGGATGATGGATTGACCCATACACGAAGTCGAATAGTATTGATTCCTCTGTCTTTGAGCAATTGCAAACACGTTTTTTGAGTTCCATCGGTATCATAAAAATAATAGCCCGTTGCTTCCATTTGGGAAAGCCACCCTATATCTGCTCCTTTTGCAAAGGACGTGGGAGTTGGTGAAGGAGTAGGTAATTCTGTAGCACTTTGTGCATGGCTACAAGAAATAACAAACAGTCCTAAGAACAAGATAGACAAAAGAAAAGGGAGGTTAATTTTTTTCATACAAATGAATTATTTAAAAAAGAATATTCACAAAATTAACTCTTCTTTTCATCAGTATTTGAAATATAACTAAGAATTTTTGATCACAAAATCACATTTATTATGATTTCATGTTGTTTGTAAAATATTTTTTAAGAATTATCGTAGAAAAATCATAAAAAAAACTTCAACATTTCTGTTGAAGTTTTTTGTGGGCGATGAGGGGTTCTCATCTTTTGTCTTACTAGCTTATAAATCATCTTCTTATTAGCTTTGTTTTTTAGGGTATGCCTAAAAGTATGCCTTTTTTATAAAATTACTACCATAATAGGGTAAAGTTTTTTAAGGATTTGATTTTTAATTAAGTTTCTTAATTTTCATTTGAAGTTCAAATTCTATTTCTTCTTCTGTATGGTATTTAACTACTTCAAGTACTTCATAGTTGGATTTTAAAATTGCTGAAACCCTTTTGTCAATTTCAACATTTAATAAACTCCTATAGGCATCATAAAAACTTCTGTCATTAATTAACTCAGGAGCTATTTGACAGAAGCTACTTAATTTATCAGTCATTAGAGAAATCATATTTATTGTGAGGGTTTCCTTTTTTAACTTTATAAAAACCCAGTACTTTGGAAATGTGAGCCCATGTAAATCTGTACTATTTTTTATAATGTATTCTGCTGAACATTCTTCTTGATTTGAAATTATTTCAAGAATATCTGCTTCATCTTCAATCTCCTCAAGTGTAATGTTTTTAATTCTTTTGTGGTTTAGGAGAGGTTTTAATGAAACAGGCTTACAATATGTTAAATCAATGTCCTCAAGGTTCTCTAATGTAGCTAATGCATCAATTGAGTCAATTTTATTAGAACACAAGTTTATATTGATTAATTTTTTTAAGTGTACTAAATCACTTATGTCTTCTAAATCTAAACAAGCTAAATCTACTTCTTCTAAATTTGTGCAATATTTTAAAAAATTAAGATTACCATCAAATTTTATTAAGCATGGATAGAAGCAAGTTAACTTTTCTAACTCTTCTAACTCAAAATTAATATTTTCTGGTGTCCCAATTTTTTCTTCTAATTGATTTAATCTAGTAGCACTAAATAAATTCTCTCTACTAATAATATTAACAACTTCATTTAACTTAATTTCATCATAGCCAATTTTAATCCAATGTAAATGTTGGGCTAGTAAATGTCTGGTGGAATCTGATAATTGCATTTTTAAGGTTTAGGAGTTTTAATTAATTTAGAGTAATCTTATTTCTTTTTATGCTTAAATTGAGTATACAAGAACTAAAAAAATATTTAAAATCAATGCTAACTCTTGCAGTTAAAAATTATTATTACTTAACTATTAGTTTTTTTTAAGTGTTTTATTATTTCTTTTGCCTTTATTTTTTCAGGGTTTAATTCTAATGATTTTTCAAAATCTGTAATTGCACTTTGATATTCATTTAAACATCCCCTAGCTAGTCCTCGGTTAAAGAAATAAATGTCTTTTGAGCTATTAAATTCAATTGCTCTAGAATAATCTTCAATTGCTTTAGAATAAATTTTAAGACTGAAAAAAACATCACCTCTTCTAAAGTAATATAATTCATTTTGAGGATTGATAGCTATGGCTTGATTAAGATTGATTAATGCCCCATCAAAATTTTTCTGTTTATACAATATTTTAGCTCTCATTTCATAGATAAACTCTTCTTTTGGAAAAAGTTTACAAGCTTCATTCAAATAATGTAAAGCTCCAGCAATGTCATTAATTTGTAGTTTAAGTTTAGCTAAAACTAAAAAATAACTAGGTTGTGAATTAAAAAAACTAATATGCCTTTCAAATTTTTCAATCTTTTTTCTAACCTCAATTTCCTCTAGTTTTTTCTTAAAATTTATTGAAGTAGTCATAGAGTCCTTTAGGTAAAATTTTCCTTGTATTTAAGCATTAGTGGTCTGTAAGTTATTTCAAGATTTATATACTCCTTGAAATCACTAAGTTCAATTTTAATTCCTAATTCTTTTGACACAACTATTTTATCTCCCTCTATTTTTCCTTCTTCCCATTCAAAATGAGAGCAATAAAAATGTTCAACATATTCATAAATGTTTTCATACTCAATAAGCCATCCTATAACCTCTTCTTCATTTTCTTTGTCTAAGAGTTTGTATCTGTTATTAGCTTCAATAATGGTTTGCTCATGTTCTAAAAAGTTAACTAGATTTTTAAATTCATTAAAAGCCCATACTAACTCTTGCATACAGAAATCATTATATGATTGCTTCTCAATAGTTTTAAAGTGTTTTTTGTACCAAGCAATATATTCCTCTTTTTTAGGTATGTAGTTTGATGTTGGGGTTATTTCATCTAAGATTTTAAAATAAGGATTGGTTATTAAAGGCATATTTCTTAATTAATATTTAAATAGTAGTTCCCTTTAATGTTTTGATTATAAAACCTGCCAAAAGAATCTGCATTTTTAAATTCATTCCAAACTTGAATAGGAACATTTTTATGAATGTAGCTTTTGCCTTTTTTTGTATTTACTATCAGATAACCAGATACTTCATCACAACTATAATATTCAATAGAATCTATCCAAGAAGAATCAGTATCTACTTTTTCTTCAACACTAAAATCAGTACTTCTAACTAAAGAGATTGCCTCATCATAAGAATTGAATTTTTTACTAATATTATCACAATTACCTGAACATGATACAATCATTAAAAAAAATATAGAAATTAAGTACTTCATGTTTTGCTATTTTTATTCAGTTATTAAATAATTGTCATTGAATTTTCTTAAATTTTCATGATTTACTTCATAATCTATTCTTGAATTTGTAAAACCACTTGACTCCACTAGTATGTTTAATTCTTTTAATCTGCCCATAAGTGGAGTAGATTGAAATCTAAAATAATGTTTTTCAATATCAAATTTTTTGAATAATGGATTGTAGAGATTGTAATATTTTGTTTCAAAATCTGGAAAATCTGAATAATCAGATAAATCAAAAAGGTGTTTTCCATCATTGGTTATACTACATATAAAATTATTTGACGGATTAATTTCATTGTCTATGAAAAACATCCCAAATTTATTAATAACTTCCTCATATTCAGCAACCCAAAAAATCACAGAAGCTTCATTTAGTAAATCTAGCTTGATATAATTTTCTAAACCATTTCTCACTTCACCCTTTATTGAATGTAAAGGATCAATAGATAAAAAGAAATTTTTAAGATATAGTATATCTGGATTTATTTTTTTTCTAAATGAATTTTTATTTCTTGTAGTTTTATCATACCAATAAGCTAATTCTTCAAAACTTGGAATATAATCTTCACTTGGATACAACTCTTTTATACACTCTTCACTCAAGTTATGTTGTTTGTCTTCCCAGTTTTGTTCCACAAATTCACCTATTAAAATCCGGTCATTTAATTTTGATGAATTAAAATCATAATTGTAACATTCTGATATTTGATAAATTTGTTCATTATCTCCTTCAATCATTAATGTTAAGTAGTTTTTATTTTTTTTAGAAGAAAAAACAATAACATTTTTATTGCAGTTGCAACAAGTATCTGAAACACATTTAGCCGAATAACAGTCAAAAGAATCTTCACCCAATAATTTTAAATAGTTAAAAATCCTTGATAAAGAAGCAACAAACTCTTGTTTAGATACTTTGCAAAAATTTCGGTCTAAATCTAAAATCAAGTTGATTCTAGATATATCCATAACACAAAAACTTTCTTTAAATTGTTCTGTAATGGGGTAAAAAGGAATTATCATTTTTTGAAAAGTCATAGAGTTTTTTGTTAGTCGTAAAAAAAGTGTTTAATAAATTTGAGTTTTATTTGTATGAATTCATATATAAAAAAACTTTCAAGAAGTTTGTATGATATATTAATATTAAAAAGGCTGTCACTAATTATTCAGACAGCCTCATTCAATTTGAAAGACAATTAATATGTTGTCCTAGTTGTTGTTGTACCACTTGATGTTCTACTTGTAGTTGAAGTAGAACGAGTAGTACCATTTCCATTTGTTACAGTAGTAGATGAGTTTCCACCTGTTCCTTGTGTTCTAGTTACTGTAGTCCCATTACTGTATGTAGTGGTTGAAGTATTACCAGATCTAGTTGTTGTTGGTTTTTGTTGAGCTACACAAAAATTTGTAGCAAAAAACAAAGTTGATAAAAGAATTAATTTTTTCATTTTTTTCATTTTAATTTGACTACCTTACTGCTTTTGCTTTTGTGGACTTTTCCACGGAGATTTGTCGTCATTAATTGGTCTCCATTAATATTTATTTTTTATAGTTTTAATTAGAATATTTTTTTCTGACAATTAACAAAAATTATCATTTATTTTTTTAGTTATATAACTATATTGTGAATTTGGATTGGCATCATACATAACAACAGCTTCTTCTTCTGAAAAACCTTTTTTAATGTATTTGACAAGTTCTTCACCGACACATTCACAAACTGCTTTGTTTTCTGTTTTTAAGAAAGAAAAACAGAATTGTATTCTGTGAATTTTTCCATTATGAGAATCTAGCATTAAGCCCGCTTTAGTTTTATCTGTAAATTCCTGAGGAATTATTGGAAATGTGCCATGGTTTAAAATTACA
Organism: Flavobacterium aciduliphilum; assembly: GCF_003268855.1. Lineage (GTDB taxonomy): Bacteria > Bacteroidota > Bacteroidia > Flavobacteriales > Flavobacteriaceae > Flavobacterium > Flavobacterium aciduliphilum. The sequence goes on along the minus strand of NZ_QLSZ01000002.1, from coordinate 197,366 downwards.
ATATTTTTTCCAAAACTACAACCAATACATTGATCATAAATGACATCTGTAATTTTTGTAGTTTTTAGTTTAGTAGTATACCATTTTAAAAATTCTGGCTTTGAAGTTTCATTGACTTCAAGAGTTTCATCTTCAATTTCATAGGCGCCGTCTTCATCTAACAATTCTTCAATCTTTAATGTATCTATATTTTCACTAGCTAATATGAACTGTTCTATTAATTCAATAGTATCTGGAATTAATGTAGTTTGATTCATTCTTACTTTTTTTATGTTAATAACCAACTAATTACAATAATTCTTTATTGTTTCATAAGCTCTATTATCTCCTAATTCTCCTGCTTTACTTAGATCTAAACACCCTGCTGTTTTATCATTTATTTCGATTTTAATTAATCCTCTTAGATAGTAAGCTTCTGAATTTTTAGGTTGAAATTCAATAGTTTTGTTAAAATCCGCTATTGCTCCTTTAAAATCTTTAAGGGTATATTTTAACATTGCTCTGTGGAAATATGGTAATCCTTCTTTAGGGCTAAGTTCTATAGCTTTATTAAAGTCTTCCATAGCTCCACTATAATCTCCTAACTGATACTTAGAACGACCTCTATAATAATGAGAAATTCCGTTTTTAGGTTTGAGTTCTATAGCTTTATTAAAGTAGACTATAGAGCCTCTAAAGTCTTTGTTGTTTGCTTTTTCAACTCCTTTATCATTAAAATATTCAATTGATTGGCTAAATAAATTAATACTGCTAAATAGCAATACACATAAAAATATATTTTTCATTTATTATTCTGTTAATTTACTGTTGTTTTCTTTTATTTTATTATAAAAATCCCGATATCTCCATCAGATCTAATGTCATAAGTTAAGTATCCTCTTTGAATTACTTCTTTTCCATTAATAACCTTTGTTCCGTATCTCCTGATTAGTTCCCTGCCTATTGAATCTGAGTTGATTTTAGGCATTAGAAATATTATTTGAGTAACTTCACCTTGAGAAGTATAAGTAACAAGTGGTGTTATTAAGCTTTCATTTTTATACTGAACAGTTACATAAGCTCCATCATCACTTCTTTTCTTTTCTCCTTTTTGTTCAAATGAAAAATTTATTTTAGCCATAATTTGAGTAAGTGAAGTGGAATTTAAAATAACACTTTCTATATCAAAGTTTTCCTCTTTCAATTCATAAGATTGAGAGTAGGTTAACAACCCAATAAATAAAAATAGACACGATAATGATTGTTTTAATTTTTTCATTTAGTAGTTTTTAAATGTTTTTTTTCCAAGTTCAGTTAAATAATATTTTGATCTAGAATTTGATTTATTTCTACCCTTTATTTCAAGTATATAAAGAACCTGTCCTCCTCTTTGATTATATACAATTTTGTATACTCTCATATCACCATTATAATTGTTAGTCCATTCTAATGGGTTGCTTTTTATATATTCAACAGGTGAAAAAGTTATACAGTAAAATCCACTTTTATCATAAAAGCTGTCATCCATAATAGCAGGAAAACTATCCGAATAACCATTGTAAAGGTCTTTTTTTAATACCCAATCATTTGAAAAATTAAATTCAAACTCTTCAAGGCCAACGCTCCCTTCTTCTGATTTAGTGTAGTAAGTTTTGATTTTTATTTCTTGTCCATTTGTTAGAATTGGAGAAAGAAAAAAGATTGTCAATATTATGATTCTTATCTGTTTCATTTGAATTTGTTTTATTTAGAAGCTGCTTTATATCCTTCTTTAAAACCTAAATTATATCCACATTTATAACTATCATTAGTGCAACCTATAGGTGGAATTGGTGCAATTGGAGAAATAGGACAAATAGCATTTTGACCTTTAACATCTCTCCAGCCTTCACAATATCCATCATCCCATCCTTTTGAAAAGTCAGATGTTTTTGAGTATATTTTAGGGATATTTCTTAATTTTAAAGATTTTGGTGAAATAAAAGAAGTAAGCGTATGGAATAACAATCCAAATAATGTAAGTAAAATTAATTTTTTCATTTTTTCATTTTAAAATTAAACAATAAAGTTGTCATAAATGATAACCAATTAGACAAAAATAGAACAAATTTTGAGTTATCAAACAATACAACTCAAAAAAGTTAAATGTCGGACAATTCTATTCAAATAAATGTTGGCAAACAAATCCAAAAACTCAGAGAGTCAAAAGGCTTATCTCAACAAGATTTAGCTGCTAAATGCAATTTTGAAAAGAGCAATATGTCTAGACTTGAAGCAGGTAGAGTAAACCCTACACTTTCTACTTTGGAGAAAGTTGCTAAAGCTCTTGAGGTAACATTAATTGAGCTTTTTAGCTTTTAAGCACAACAAATACTCCTCTTAAAATATCACAGTTGTAAGCTAATAGAATCTCTTTTACTTCTTCATTAGTCAACTTACCTGTAAATTTAAAATAATCATAATCTATTCCGTTTTTGTCTGTTTTAGTTTTCAAATACTCCAACTCAAATTCATGTAAAGCAAACTCTTCCCCAATACAAAATTGGTTTAAAATAATATCTTCCATTGTAAATAAGTTGATTTATGCCCTATCAATATTGATAGGACAAATGTAGTTTTGAATTATAAGAGTTTAGGAGAGTTGCAAATTTGCAAGGATGGATTTTTTACAAATCAAAATCATCTAATGTGTTGTAATTGTTCCAAGTAATTGAAAATGTATTAAATAAAACTTTTCTATCTTCTTCTCCTGAGCCAGATACAATGTAATATTTGGCAAAAGAAGCATCCATTATTTTATAAAATGCAGATTTAATTCTGGAGAGGTGGGTATAAATAGCTTTTGTTTCTAAATTAATTACATCATCAATACTCTTAGCCATTTTATCATAATCCAATTGGTTTGAAACTGAAGTATATATGGTAAGCAATTCTTTTTTGTAGTTACTAAGTTCTTTTAAGTTAATGCCTTCGGGATATTTTAGAAACAAGAAATAGATGGATTTAGTTAAATGACTTAATTCCACTTCTTTTTTGAAATAGGGAAGTTGAATTTTATTCTGATAATCAATTTCCATTTTGCTGATACTTTTAAAATCAATCTTTTCAGATTGCTTATTAAGTAAGTCTTTTAAAATAGGTATGAGAAACAAAAGTTGACCACTGTCTTTGAGTTCTGTTAATCTATTTTCTATATCCTTTACCAATTTTTTAGCATCATCATCAAGTTGTTCTGAATATGTTGGTAAAAAGTTTAAATCAATTGAAAAATCTCCATTTCCAAGAGCAAAATCTCCCCATTCTTCAGTACTTAAATATTGTATTACTTCTTCGAAAAATAATTCATAATTTTGATTAGAGTTGGAGTGGAAAAAATCAGAAACTCCAATAGCTCCATGACTCATATTAAAAAATAGCAATCCTGATTTTATACTACCTTTATAATTGAGTAGATTTAAGAGCTCCTCACTATCAACTTTAGAGGGTATAAAGTTGTCTTTATTTAATATTTCATCAATTCCATCAGCGGCTATTCTTACTGCTTGTTTTATTACTTTTTCACTATATTCTTTTGATGCTAGATTTGGAATTTGATAATAATTAAGCTGAGGGAAATAGTAGGCTACAACTTCTTCAAGGTTTTTTGAAGAGCACATTACTAAAGGTGGATAAATAAAATTAAATCCCTTGGATTTAAATCTAGATTTAAGTACTTCAAAGTTTTTTCTGATGTATAGGCTTAGTTCTTTATTTTGCTCTTTTTCAAAATAAATAACATAATTGTCTGGAAAATTAAAATTATTTCCAAATGCTGTATGAGTATTTAATTCTGATAGTTCTACAATTATGTTATTTAATTCATGCATTTAATTATCATTTAAAGCAACGAATATAAAAAAGCTATTAACATTATATGTTGTTTTAAATAAAAAAATGAAAATCATTCAAATTAAGAGGGGTTTTGTCAAGCCTACATTTTCAACTTAACTTTCCTTCATTAGAAAAGCTATAAAAACCATTTTTACTTATAATTAGATGATCTAATAGGTTAATACCTAGTAACTCTGCACATTTGCCGATACTCTTAGTCAAAGTAATATCTGTTTCACTATGCAAAAGTTTGCCACTTGGATGGTTATGACACATTATTATTCCTGTAGCATTGCACTTTAAAGCTACAGCGAAAATTAATCTTTGGTCAACAACAGTTCCTGTGATACCACCTTTTGATAATGGATATACTCCTAGAACCTCATTGGCTCTGTTTAATAACAATATTTTAAACTCTTCTTGCAATTCTATTGTGTCTAAATTCCATGAAGCTAATAAAACGTCGTAAGCATCTTCCCCTGATTTAATTTTTACTTTGGGAGTATCACTAGTACTATAGGCTACTTTTATTTCAGACACATTTAATAGCGTTTTTTTCATTTCCGGTTTAATTAGGTTAAAAAATAAAAAAGTAAATAACCTATGCCTGATTATAGACATAGGTTATTTTTCTAATGCACTAACTGACCATTAGTTGAGAAAGTATTACCTGTTGGGGCGTTACTCATAAATTCCTCAATGGTAGTTTTACTTTTCTCTGGAGTTTGAATATGAGCTTCTTGCTCAACATATTCAAATCTGTGTGAAAGTGTAATAATTTCTCCTGTATCTTTAATGGTGTAGGAGTATTCTTCACATTCTACTTTTCTAACAGTACCAGGAAGTTCTGTTCCAATTAATGATTGACAAGTAAGCTCATCAAAAGTACATGACATATTTGCTTTTCTAGCTGTCATATAAAGCTTTCCTGTTTCTTGGGATTTTACTACTTCAATCCCGCCTTGAAGTTCTAGAGTGAAGAATACTTTTCCTTCCTCTGTTGTTCTTTTTTGATAGTTTACAATTCTTACCATTTTTTCTAGTTTTTGAGTTTAACATTAAGATTTTATACAACACTTTTCCAGATAAAACTCTTGGCTTTCAACTCAAGATAAATTTACCTGCAGAATAATTTTGTACTTGATACAACACCAGGGGGGGGGGTATTGTAATCACTCAGAATTGGTGGGGGTTTTGAGACAAGGAGGGTTAGGCTTAAAAAAATTTTAAAAATTTTAAAAATTTTTTTCAATCTATTTTACTACTTTTATGCAACAGTACAAAAATCTTTGGAGCTAAAAGCTACCATTGATGCAATGGTGTATGAGTTGTATGGTTTAACAGCGGAAGAAATAGAAATTGTAGAGAAAAGTTAATTATGGATAGTTTTAAGGATAAAATATTAGGTGAATGGTTGAATAGCTCTATTAGATATGTTTTTTATGAAGATGGAAAACTTACTATTAATTGGATTAAAGATAATTCTTTAAGTAGAGGAATATGGAGTATTGAAAGTGATGAAATAATGTTTAAGTATGGTGCTAATTTGCACCAAACTTGGAAAGGAAGAATTAACCATATAAATGTCCAAGAGCTTTCTATAACTGATGTATCTCATCAAAAAGGAGTTATAGATGTATTATACAGAAGGGAATTATCAATAATTGACCCTATTATTGAGATTAATAATAATATAACTCCAACACCTGAAAAGAAAAACTTTAAAGAAAAACTAACAGAGACTGTTTGGGGAGTTATTAGTATAGTTTTTATGGCAGCTTTTTTGGGTGGTATGTTTTATGTAATCTATAAATATGGTTTTAAATATCAAAGTCATGAATATAACTATTTTTTTATAGGTTTGATGTTATTTGTAGCTTCAGCCATACCAATAATATTTATTTTTTATAAAGGCTCTGACCATGATACTTTGTTTTTAAAAGGTTACTTTATTTTTTATGCATCAATTATAATAGTCCCCATGCTGTATTATATATTAGTTATTTTTTTTGCAATAATATCCTTGTGGTATTATTTACTTGTGATAGGTGTTATAATAGCTTTAATTGTACTCTCTCTAAATAAAGAAGTAAAGTGGATACATAAATCTATAATCATTTTCATGTCTATAGCAAGTTTATACTTTCTTTATGATGCTAAATCTATTTTAAAAATAAAATTTGAAGTATATTTTGACAATAAGATAGTAGGAACTTCTTCAGAAGAAGATGAATAGGAGCCCCAATGATGAGGCTCCGTTTTTAACTCAAAAACCAAGCATAGTTAGAATTACTATAACTCAGTGCTTTTGAGATACCTTTACTGAAATCAAAGGCATTCACTCCTCTAGAAAGGAAAGTGTCAATGTAGGAGCTTTTATTAGCTCCTGTGAAAAGGTTAAACATGTTCCAAAGATTAATGTCTCCATTTTCTTGTCTACAAAAACTTTCATCATTGTAGTAGTCTTTGGCAATAGTGGAAATATGCCCATCATTCATAAGTAATTCAGGGAGTATTAGCTTTTCCTTTTTTGGGAGATAATTATACAATCTGCTTTTACCTATAATTTGAGCAAATTGGCTTTCTGAAAGATGATAATTTTGTAAATCTTGCATATCTTTTAAATGCTGGTCAGGAAGATAATTTTCTAGGACATTAGACATTCTAATTATTAAATCAGAAGTACTCATTACCTTAATTTCATCCTTGTAACCATCAGTAGAAATACACATATTACAACACACCATATTTTGAAATCCAATAAAGAATTTAAACTTTTCAAAACTCTTTTTATTGTATAGGTTTTCTGTATTGTAAGCTCTTACTCCTCCAACTGTTAAAGCCAAAAGATTGCCATTTATATTTGCTGTTATTGATGGAATTCTGAAAATAAAAGCCATTCTTTCATAATACATGGTTCTTTGATGTTCTGTTAATTCTTTAGCAGGAACATGTAGTGCATCTGGAGTTCTGCCTCTAATGAGATGACTTGTCCTAATTTCAGGCTTATCTACAACCTCATTAGGAAAAACTTTTAAAATTGAAGCATAAGCTGCTTCAATAAATTCCTGATGAGAAATAGTAATTTCATTATCTTTAGTAAATACAGGAATAATGCAATCTTCTTTTAAATGAGAAAGGCTAACCTCTTCTGTGTTAGCCTCTATAAAGGGTGATTTAGCAACAATTTTAGGCGTACTCCTAGAAGGAAAAACTACACTTTCTTGCTTTAAGAGTATTGGTGCATTTTGTTCAGATTTAACTGGTTTGAGAGTAAGTTCCGTTTCCATTTTTTGATACATTAGAAATAAGGTTAGTTAAAAGGTTCTTTTTGTTTATAAATTCTTGTTCCATACTCTTGGCTAAATCAAGGTTGTTTTGATACAAATCTGAGAGCTCATGTATAGTCATACATTCTACTATTTTCTGCTGCATCTCGGATTTTGTCATGGTGTTATTACACCATTCTAATATCTTTTTACCTGTATGAGTATTGATAAGAAATTGGGGCTTTCCTTCAAACAGTAAAGTCCTGTCTTTTGATGCCACTGCAAAGTGTTTGCTATCAATATCAAAAACAATGGTAAATTCATAGCTGATTTCATCACGCTGAATTGCCTTTAAACCCACTTTTTCTGGAACCAACTTACCATTTTTTTCACTTATTACATAATCTTGTTTTACTCTCATGGTAGCAATTACATGAGCATTGCAATTAAGCATCTTATCTACAAATGCTTTTTGCATAGGAGTAATTTTGCTCCAATTGGTAAAACTATTTCCAGGCAATGAAGCATGATAGTCAATTAGAAAATCCCAACAATGACTTGTGGAATCAATAATAATAACTTCAATTCCGGAATTGATACAAACATCAATAGCTTGTATATACCTTTCAGGGGAATGAGGATTACTTAGGTTAAGCACACTGTATTCTCCCAAGTGAGCATAGAGATTGGCAGAACCATTTTCTGTGTCAATCACAGCTACTTTGTTCATTTCTCCATTTATGAGTCCTTGAGCTATTAAAAGGGCACTCATTGTTTTTCCTGAACCTGATGGTCCTTGTAAAGCCATTTTTATCTTGGCTTTACTTCTTTGTGATTTTTGTAATTGCATGGTTTAATTATTAAAAAAGTTGATATTAATTGGTTGGAAATTTTCCATCAGTGGAAATCCATCAATAAAAGATAAACATTACCATAACTAGGGATTTTTAAGAGTTAAGAATAAACTTGTTCTCTTATTGAAGGAAATCCAATAATGGTTTTAAAAAGAATACCCAATAAAAAAGGGAGACTAAATCTCCCTTTTATTTATTGCATTATTCTTGTGATATCAATAGGATGAATTGTCCTATTTGATTTCTTTTCAATAGCAGGTTCTAAATACATTGTCAATTCCTTATTTACTTGTTCTAGATGTTCATTTTTGTAGATTAGAGGGATTAGTTCAATGATTTTGCATGCATTAACAAAATAGTAGGTTACCTGAGAGGGTCTTCCATCTATTAAACTTGTTTTAATATTACAATTTAAGAAACCAAGTCTAACAAACTTTTTAACTATTGTATTTGCTTTGTCTTTCTTAATTCCTAATTCAATATGAATTGTGTTATAGGAATAAAAAAACTCTTTAAACTTGAATTGATGGAATTTGATTAAAAGAGTTTCAAAAAGAACTCTTTCTTCACATGAAAAAAAATCAGGTTTATACTTTTGAAAGGAGAGTAATCTTAGTCCAAAAATTGAATCATAGTCAAGGACAAAATAATTCAGCCCTTCACTAAATTTATCCATAACTTTTTTTCTATTCATGAGTATTTTTGAGCCAAGATTTAATAGCTTGGTATAGTTCTTTTCTTCATTGTTGTTGTCTTTGTAAATAGGAAGTAAAACATATTTTACTGTGTTGCCATCTTCAAAGTTTTCATCAAATTGTAATGTTTCATCATAGAACTCAATTTCTATTTCTTCATTAAGCTTCTTAGTTTCACTCTCATTTTTTTTACTTTCACTTGAGTAATCAACTTGATTGTTTAAATTATTAATCTCACTCTTATACTCATTTTGTTCTTGAAAACAAACTCCATAACTCAATAATTTCTCATTCATTTTAATTCATTTTAAGTTTCACATTTATTTTTTTATGGATTAATATTTAAAAAACTTCATTTTTAAATTGTCTTTTAAAATCCTTACTCAAAACAACATTTATAGAGAAATCCGAACAGTTATACTTTGTATCCATTTCCTTTTTAATCAATCCTTTAAATGTACAAGAAAATTTGATTACCCTGCAATCATTAAATAGTTTTCTTGTTGTTAATTTGATTTCACTTACTGTAACAGGATTTTCAAGATGAAAGCCATATTCTAAATGAGTAATTTCAAATTCTCTTAAAAAAGGAATTCTTTTTAAAATTTGTTTAATAACAATTCTTAAAGTAGAATTTTGGAATTTTTCAATTAATACAGAAGTTACAGGGTCTGTATTATTGTAAAAATAATAAATGGATTTTGCCAGTAAATCTAAATTATTTACAATAATGGAATCATCAATTGATGATTTAATAATATCATTTGAAACAACCTCAGGATTCCTAATTTCATAACTTAAATAAGCATTATCAAAATACTTTTGAGAACCAATAATTACATTTAGACCATATTGGTTTTTTAATTTGATTTTTAAATAATCTACCATAACCTACTTTTTTAATAACGTTAAACATTCTAAAACTTCACTTTTTTTGTAATACCTCCTGTTACCTATGGCATAGCATTTTAACTTACCATCTCTAGTCCAATACCAAAGAGTAGTTGAGTCAATTTTAAGTAAACGGTAGGTTTCTTCTCTAGTTAAAAGAGTTTCGTTTTTCTCTCTTTTTAGAGCTTCAAATACATCATTTAACTGGTTTTTTACAGTTGTATTGATGATTTCTTTTAGTTGTTGTACATCTAGATTGTGTACAATAATTGAATCAGACATAATTGTTTTTTTTAAATTATGGCTGCAAGTAGTTTTAGGTGTTTTTTAGGGTTTCCCTAATTCGTTTTGTTAGCTGAAAATCCCATATCAGCAAGCTTTTTTGAAACCTTTTTAACAGCTGGATTTGAATTTAATGGGTTATTCTTCTGACCTGAAGTTGGACTAAAAATGGGATTGATGTAGGATTGTAATGTAGTTGCATTTTCACCCGTAATTGCAGATAAATATTCAGCAAGTTTATTTATGGATAAGTTAAATGGAGAAAGTTTTTTAAGATAATCAAGAACTCCAACTTGATGTAAAAAGATAATTTTTTCTCCACAAGATGTATCACTATAATCAATCAATTTTTCAACATTTGAAGGATTAAGTGTTTCCATTTTGTTTTCAAGTAATTTGATTTTTTTTCTAATGGGGTAAATTAAATCAGGATGATAATTAGTGTTGCTAAAGTTCCTTTCTGAGTTTTTTAGTATGTTTATTTCACTTTCAATAAATTCAATTTCATTGTGAATTTCATTAAAGTCATTGTTTAAAAACTCATTTAATCTATTATCATAATTTTTAAAATAAGTTTCTGTAGAGCAATAACTCCAGTAGATATTTTCTTTTTTACTTGCTAAAAATACTTTATGAGATAAATCAAAGATTGTATCATTTATTGCACTTAAATGATTTTTTAAATCATTGGATATAGTATCTCCAGATAATAAAAAAATCTGATCTCTTTCACACTCTTGTAAATTAGAATATAACTCTTGAAAACTCATAATTAAAACTATATTAGTTAGTAAAAATAATCATCTTGAGCTAATTTTTATCTTTTCTATTAAGCTTTTTACTTAATTTTTTCATGTGCTCACTCACTTTAGATTTTACCACTTTACCATAGTGAGCTTGTGTTATACTCATTTCAGAATGTCCAAGTAGTTCACTAACTATTTCCATTGGCACATCATTGTAAAGTAGAATTGTAGTAGCAAATGTTTTTCTTGCTAGATGATGAGTTAGATTCTTTTGAATACCTACAATTTCAGCAACTTCTTTGATGTATGCATTGAAGTTTTGATTTGAGATTACAGGCAATAGCTTATTATTTTTAAGATTGCTGTTCTTGTATTTGTTTAAAATCTTAATTGCATCTGGCAACAATGGGATTGCTATTTCCTTGTTTGTCTTGTCTCTAATCATCTTAATCCAGTCAAATCCATCAAAACCAACTTCAATGTGTTTATCCTCTAGCTTAGCCATTTCATTATAGGCTAACCCTGTGTAACAACAGAATACGAACATGTCTTTTACTTGTTCTAATCTTTTAGAGGCAAATTTGTATTCTTGTAGTTCTTTTAGTTCTTTAGGAGTAAGGAAGATAACTTCTTTTTTTGGTTTGGGATTTTTGTGTAGTAGAAATGGGTCTTTAAAAATATAGTCATTTGCTACGGCTAATTTTATCATTTGCCTAAACCTTTGAATTGTCTTATAAATGGTGTGCTGTTTAAACTGCTTTTCAGCCTTTAGGTAATATTCAAAGTCTGAAATAAAGATTGGTTTTAGGTCTTTTAGTAGATAATCTTTTTTGTGGAATTTATCCCAAATGAAAATTTTTAGATGCTTTTGAGTTTGGTAGAATTTAGCCACAGATACTTTTGTAGTTTCTATTCCTATGAGTTTTTCTTGTTTTTTGATGTGTAGGTCAAAAATATCCATTAATGACTTATCAATATTTAAAGTTACACCTGCATACTGATTATAGATATCTTCTACACTAAACTCTTTTTGTTGAACTTGTAGAAATAAAAAAGCCTGATTAATTTTTGATTTAATCAGGCTTAGTTGTGTGTTGATATGGTTATTCTCATCATTGGGAGGCTTTGCTGTTTGATTTGCACTGTCCCAATATTTAGGATTTATAAATAATCCTGTGGAGAATATTTTTCTGGTTCCTAAAAATGTAATTCTACATCTTATAGGGGCTTTTCCTTGACTAGTTAACTTAACTTTATTCAAAAGGAATAGGATTTTTATGTTTATTATGTTCATAATTTTTCTGAGTTTTTGTAGGGTGTACCTTGATGAAATTTGGGTGTACCTTAGGGTATACCAAGAGGGTGTACCTTGTTAATTTATGGGTGTACCCATAGGTGTACCTAAATTGCAAAAAGAAGGTGTGATAATTGAAGGTACACCTAAATAAATTTTGTGAAGTAAAGTTTGATAAGTGTCTGTTAACTCCAGTAAAATCAAAGCATAAAAAAAACTCCAACATTTCTGTTGAAGTTTTTTGTGGGCGATGAGGGGTTCGAACCCCCGACCCCCTCGGTGTAAACGAGGTGCTCTGAACCAGCTGAGCTAATCGCCCGATAGTTATATCAGTAAATTGACAAAAGTTGTGGGCGATGAGGGGTTCGAACCCCCGACCCCCTCGGTGTAAACGAGGTGCTCTGAACCAGCTGAGCTAATCGCCCTTTGTCGTGTTTGATTGTTATCAATCAGGGTGCAAATATAGCGCTTAAATTTTAATTTGCAAACATTTTTTACAAAACTTCTGCTACTACAAAAGTGCTTCCTCCTATGTATATGAAATCCTTCATAGAAGCATTTTTTTGAGCCTTTTGATAAGCCTTTGAAACAGAATCACATACTTCCCCAAGCAATCCAAAACGAGCCGCTTGCTCTGCTAATTTAGTCGCTTCTAAACCACGTAAAACAGCTGGCTTACAAAAATAATATTTTGCATTTTTAGGAAACAAAGGCAAAATTTCTTCTAAATCCTTATCCGTTACAACACCCAAAACAACATGAAGTTGTTCAAACTTTTCATGTGCTACCTGATTGAGCACTATCTTTAGTCCATGCGGATTATGTGCGGTATCACAAACCGTTTTTGGAGCCTCACTCAACTGCTGCCAACGTCCTTGTAATCCTGTATTTCTTATCACCTGAAGAAATCCTTTTTTAATAGTTTCTTTCGAAATTTTAAAATTGGTTTCTTTTGAAAGAATATTCAAGGTTTGTTGAACCGTTTTTTTATTTTGAAGTTGATAATCCCCTAACAAAGAAGAAGCATAGGTATCCTCAATCAAATCGGAAGCAAAGTAAAGTTCTGATTGACTCTCTTTGGCTTTTTTAATAAAAACCTCTTTCGTTTCTAACGTATACTCCCCAACAACAACAGGAATCTTATTTTTTATGATACCTGCTTTTTCAAATGCGATTTGAGCTTCTGTAGTTCCTAAAAATTGGGTGTGATCTATACCAATATTGGTAATTACCGAAATCAAAGGAGTAATGATATTGGTAGAATCCAATCGCCCTCCCATTCCTACTTCTATAATGTTAATATCCGTTTTTTGTTGCATAAAATAATCAAATGCCAAACCTACGGTCATTTCAAAAAAACTCAACTGATGTTCTTGAAAAAAGGGCTTATTTTTTTCTATAAATTCACAAACAAACGCTTCTTCAATCGGCGTTCCATTAATCTTTATGCGCTCTTTAAAATCTTTTAAATGTGGAGAGGTATACAGTCCTACTTTATAACCCGCTTCCTGTAAAACAGAAGCTAAAAGATGCGACGTAGACCCCTTCCCATTGGTGCCAGCCACATGAATACACTTTAAATACTGCTCAGGATTTCCTAAATGATTAGATAACAAAATGGTATTCGTCAAATCTTTTTTATAGGCCGAAGCTCCTATATTTTGATACATGGGAAGTTGTTCGAACATCCAATTTATGGTACTTTTGTAATTCATTATTTTAAATAAAAACGCATTAAAACAAAATATTTTTACAATTTTGTAGTTTACTATACTATTAGAATTTATCTTTAATGCAAATTTGAGATTATTTTTAAAAACAAAATCAATTAAAACGGAATATTATGATCAACTTTTTTCTACAAGTCCAAAATGACACTATTGCAAAAACAGCGGGTGTTGTTGTTGAAGGCACAATAAAGACGAATGAAATTTCGGTATTAGGTTTTATTTTAAAAGGAGGATTTTTCTTAATTCCGATTGCATTGTTGCTTTTTTATACCTTTTATATAATCGCGGAACGTTACTTTTACATACACAGAAGAGCGGTGATCGACCCAAATTTAATCCGTGACATTCGAGAGAACTTAAATGCTGGAAATTTAGATGCCGCTGTAGCTATTGCTGATAAAAACGGAACTGCATCGGGATATGTTTTGAAAGAAGGCATATTAACCATTGGAAGACCCATTTCGGAAATTGAATCGAATATGGAGCGTGCCGCTAATATTGAGGTAGGTGAAATGGAGAAAAAACTGGGTCAACTCGGACTTATCGCAGGGATTGCACCTACATTTGGATTCATTGGAACTATTTCTGGAGTTATTAAAATATTTTACAGCATATCTCAAACGGAAGACATCAGTATTGGTAATATTTCTGGTGGATTGTATGAAAAAATGATAAGCTCAGGGGCTGGTCTAGTTGTAGGAATCATCGCTTATTCTGCCTATCATTTATTTAATGGAAGAATTGATAGTTTTACGCTTGCCATTCAGAAGCAAGTATTAGATTTTGTTAACATAATTCAGCGTCCAAATGGTAAAACGAAATAAACGATTTCATGCAGAAGTAGCGACTTCTTCATTGAGTGACATCATGTTTTTCTTGCTTTTATTTTTCCTAATCATTTCGACATTAGCAAATCCAAACGTGATTAAGATGACTTTACCTAAGTCTAAGACCAACGAAAAAACGAACAAACAATTAATTACGTTATCAATAACCGAAGATAAACGGTATTATCTAGACAAAGACGAAGTCTCTTTTGATCAAATCGAACCCAATTTATTATCAAAAATGGGAGGTTCAAAGGACCAAACGGTGGTAATCCGAATTCCTTACAATCTTCAAGTTCAAGATTTAGTCGATGTATTACAAATTGGAGTAAAAAACAAATTAAAGTTTGTAATTGCTACAAACAATTCGAAGTAACACTAAAAAAGAGGAAGCTAATTCCTCTTTTTTTATGACATTATTTTTACCTATTCTTTAATTTCAAAATTATATCTAATAGTTCCTACTTGCTTTTCAAGTCCATCAGGGCTAGGAGTCCATTTTGTTTCCATTGCAGCTGATTTAGCTTGGTTTGTCAAACAAGGTGCTGTATTTGTTGTACCTCTATACCCTGGTTTAGCATCAATTACATTTCCGTTTTTATCTACTGTTATTTGAACAACAACGGTTCCTTCTTCATTACAATTATAATTAGGTTTGGGTTTGTTTACCGCTTGTCGGCCTGCTAATGAATAACCAATTCCAACACCTTTCCCATTTCCGCTTCCGCTTCCGCCACCACTTCCACTTCCCGATCCTGGTCCAGTTCCTATTCCTTTTCCAGGACCTGAGCCACCTCCAGAACCGCCACCCGATCCTCCTGTTCCTGAATATCCATCAGAATTTATATCTCCATTTGAACGTCCTTTATTTCCTGATGCAGCATCATTTCCATCGCCTCCTTTTTTGTTGCCTTTAATGAAATTAGCCACTGCATCATCCACTTTTCTAACTACTGGTTTCTTTACTTCTATGGGTTTAGTAATATTTGGCTTTACTATGTTTTTAACATTTTTAACAGGGTCTTGTTTTGGGATAGACACATCCGTTTTATCACCTTCATCCTCTTGAGTCAAAATGGGATCATCTGCCACAGGTTGTGCTGACGTACTTTTAGTATTTTGGGTAATTTCAAGTTCTTTACTTTGAAAATCATTTCCAGAACCTAATTCGGAGTCACCAAAATTTACAGTCACACCGCCTCCGCCTCCACCAACAATAAGCGCTTCTAGTTCTTCATTGGAAGGAGGCCAAAAACGAATAAAAAACATGATCAAAATCAGTATAGCATAGAGTAACGTAGCAATAACGAGCGATTTTGTTCTATCAGAATGTGTGCCTTCAAAATTCATCTTATCTATTTTTACTTTAGTAACGTAACTATTATTTAAAAATTGTCTTTGAAACTTGCTGTTCTGGCTTTAGTATTCCGTAAAAGCAAATACCCAATAATCCCTGAAATTAATGATGCTACTACAATAACAAACTTAGCATTATTCACAATCACCACGTCTTGAAAAGCTAAAATAGTAATAAATATTGACATCGTAAAACCTATCCCTCCTAAAAATGCTACTCCAAAAAGATCATTCCACTGGACATTACTTGGCAACTTAGACAGTTTTAACTTGATACTCAAAAAAGCAAAACTTATGATTCCTAAAGGTTTTCCTACACAAAGTCCAATCATAATTCCTAAAGAATAGTTTTCATGAAAAATAGAGGTCCAATGCTTATCAATTGCTATCGCTGTATTACACAAAGCAAATAAAGGCACTACATAAAAAGCAACTGGAATATGTAAATTCATTTGAAGTTTATGAGCCAATTCATTGCTCCTTTTTTTATTCAATGGAATAGAAAATGCTAACAAAATTCCAGCTATTGTGGCATGAATTCCAGAATGAAGCATAAAATACCACATTAAAAAACCTCCGATAGCCGTAAAGACCAAAGAACTTTTATTAAACTTATGAAGGACCAAAAGTCCCAAAAACACTACGAACGCCCAAAATGCATATACTAAATGTAAGGTCTTGGTATAAAAAAGCGCAATAATAACTATAGCACCTAAATCATCAATAACCGCCAATGCTGTTAAAAAAACTTTAAGTGCAAGAGGAACTCTATTTCCTAATAAAGATAAAATTCCAATTGCAAAAGCAATGTCTGTTGCCATTGGAATTCCAAATCCAGAACTTGTGCTCGACTTGTAATTACATACAAAAAATAAAAAAGCGGGAAGAACCATACCTCCTACAGCACCAAATAAGGGTAAAAAAGTATCTTTTATATTAGAAAGTTCCCCTTCAACCCACTCTCTTTTTAATTCTAATCCAATAAGTAAAAAAAAGAAAGTCATCAACCCATCATTGATCCAAAATTCGATCGAATGACCTGCTATTTCATTATGCCAAACGGTTCCGTAAGAAGATATAAACGAGCTATTTGTTAAACATAACGAAACTATCGTACAAAACAACAATACCAATCCCCCAGCTTTCTCGCTTTCAAAAAAAGATTTAAAAAGTAGGGTTGCTTTCAATTATATCAATTGGTTTAAGGCTATCTCATAGGCTGTGGCACTCAAGTTATTTTTTGATGGGTTTTTTTCAAAAGTTTTTTCAATAGCTTTCTTAATCGTTTCAGAAATATCATAAAAAACAGCCTCATCGGTCATGAGTACTTTCTTTTCCATAAAATAAGCAAAAACTCGAGCCATTCCACAATTGGAAATAAAATCGGGAATCAAACTAACTTGAGCATCGGTAGCTTCCATGATGGGACCATAAAAAATCTCCTTGTCCGCAAAAGGTACATTCGCTCCACAAGATATTACTTCCAATCCAGAGGAAATCATTGCTTTTAGTTGGTCTTGCGTTACCAATCTGGAAGCCGCACACGGAGCAAAAATAGCAGCACCAATAGTCCAGATTTTGCGATTAATCTCTTCAAAAGGAATCATATTTTCGGCAACTAACTTGTTTCCGTCTTTATTTAAAAACAATTTCCGAATTTCATCAAATGTAAACCCTTCTTCTTTGAGAACTCCTCCTTCTCTATCAATAATTCCTACAATTTTAACCCCCATTTCAGCTAAGTAAAAGGCAGCTGCAGAACCGACATTTCCAAAACCTTGAATAATTGCTTTTTTTCCTTGAAAATCCCCACCATACGTATTATAATAATGACGGACCGCTTCAGCTACTCCATAACCCGTTATCATATCCGCAACTGTATATTTTCTCAAAACATCAGGAGAAAATTTAGGATTTTCTATGACTTTGATGACACCTTGTCGTAATTGCCCAATTCTATTAATTTTATCGGCCTCAGTAGGCATAAAATGCCCATTGAACACCCCTTCTTGTGGATGCCAAACGCCACATTCTTCTGTATAAGGAATAACTTCGTGAATTTCATCAACATTTAAATCGCCTCCTGTCCCGTAATAGCTTTTTAATAAAGGCGACACCGCTTTATACCATCTCTTTAATACACCTTCTTTTCTAGCATCGTTGGGATCAAAATTAATTCCAGACTTGGCTCCTCCAATTGCAGGTCCTGAAACCGAAAACTTCACTTCCATAGTTTTAGCCAACGACAAAACTTCATTCATATCCAACCCTTTTCGCATACGTGTTCCACCGCCAGCAGCACCTCCACGTAAGGAATTGATAACCGTCCATCCTTCTGCTTCCGTTTCAGAGTCTTTCCAATTAAATACAATTTCAGGTTGTTTATTTTCAAATTTTTTTAATAATTCTTTCATAGTTTGTTTGTTTGTGGTGCAAATATAAGTTATTCCAACAAATTGATTTACTAATGGAGTTTTTACATTTTTCTTTTTGTCCCTATATATTTGAAAAAACAAGATAAAAAAAGCTCATTGTTGATTCAATGAGCTTTGCTGTACTTTTATTTTTTCTGAGGCGGATATTGTGCCAATATTTTATCGACAAATTCCTTGATTCGCGCCTCTTTTTCATCGGCATTTTTGGTCAAATAGCCCGTACCTTCCCCTTGCCAAATCAATTCTTTGGTTTTTGCATCAATCAAATCAATGAAGAGCGTTCCTTCTGGAGTAGTATAGACATTCGAATATCCCATTCCCCATGGACTCCAACCAAAACCCCAACCAAAACCAACATTATTATACACATCGACTCTCTGGCTTTCTTTTGTGAAAATACTCACCAACACATCGGGTGTTTCGCTTTTTGAAAACCCTTTTGTAGCCAGAGCCTCATCAATAGCGTGTAAAATTCGTTTCTTATCCAAGTCGGAAATTTCAACTTTATCCACCGCACTTTTCAAATAGGCATACGTTTTGTAGCTGTTGAAATTTGCCTTGTTGTCATAATCATAGTTTACTCGAACCGAACTGCACGATGCGAGAACTAAGAGTAGAATAAGTGTTAAAAATTTTGGTGTTTTCATAGCTTATTATTTTATCGTTTAACAATCTTTAATGTTTATATTGTTTGAAACAGTTCGATTGAGTATATTTTAAACACTCAAAATTTTAAACAGCTTTAAACTATAATAAATTTTCATCAACTATATTAGGGATGGTAACTTTTAATAAAGGTTGCGTCTCCATAGCTCTTTTTATTGCAAAAATTGCGCCTTCATTTCTAGCCCAACTTCTTCTAGATATCCCGTTATTAACATCCCAAAAAAGCATCGACTCCAATCGTCTCGATGCTTCTGGAGTTCCGTCAAGAACCATACCAAATCCGCCATTGATTACTTCTCCCCAACCAACGCCACCGCCATTATGTATAGACACCCATGTGGCACCACGGAAACTATCTCCAATAACATTGTGAATAGCCATATCGGCAGTAAAACGAGATCCATCATAAATATTTGAGGTCTCTCTGTATGGAGAATCTGTTCCTGAAACATCATGGTGATCACGTCCCAAAATCACAAACCCAATTTCGCCCTTTGCAATGGCTTCATTAAAAGCTTTTGCGATTTTGATACGTCCTTCCGCATCAGCATATAAGATTCTTGCTTGAGACCCTACAACTAATTTATTTTCTTGAGCACCTTTTATCCATTGAATGTTATCAGCCATTTGTTGCTGAATTTCAACGGGTGAATTTTTCATCATTTCTTCCAATACGTCACAGGCAATTTTATCCGTTTTTACCAAATCGTCTGGATTTCCCGATGCACAAACCCATCTAAATGGGCCAAAACCATAGTCAAAACACATAGGTCCCATGATATCTTGCACATAACTTGGGTATTTAAATTCCCTACCCAACGTTGGATGTTCTTGTAACACATCGGCTCCGGCTCTTGAAGATTCTAGTAAAAACGCATTTCCATAATCAAAGAAATACGTTCCTTTTACAGTATGTTTGTTAATAGCATCAGCATGTCGACGGAGCGTTTTTTGAACTTCTTCTTTGAATTTTGCTGGATGGTTTGCCATCATCTCATTAGATTCCTCAAACGTATACCCTATTGGATAATATCCTCCTGCCCAAGGATTGTGCAACGAAGTTTGGTCGGAACCTAAATCAATATGCAAATTTTCCTCATCAAAACGCTCCCATACGTCTACAACGTTTCCGAGATAGGCAATGGAAACCGTTTCTTCATGAGCTAATGCTTTTTTAACTCGGGGTACTAATTCATCTATATTTTCAATAATTTCATTAATCCATCCTTGAGAATGACGAATATGGGTAATTTTTGGATTGACTTCGGCACAAACGGTTACGCACCCAGCAATTGTTCCTGCTTTAGGTTGTGCTCCAGACATTCCACCAAGACCAGAAGTAACAAATAATCCGCCTTTTGGATTCTTTTTAATTTTCCTGAAACCGTTCAAAACCGTAATGGTTGTTCCATGAACGATTCCTTGTGGCCCAATGTACATATAACTCCCTGCGGTCATCTGTCCGTATTGTGACACACCCAAGGCATTCATGCGCTCCCAATCATCTGGCTTCGAATAATTTGGAATCACCATACCGTTTGTCACTACCACCCTTGGTGCTTCTTTATGGGAAGGAAAAAGTCCCATAGGATGTCCCGAATACATGACTAACGTTTGTTCATCTGTCATTTGTGACAAATACTGCATCGTTAAAAGATACTGTGCCCAATTTTGGAAAACAGCACCATTACCGCCATAGGTAATCAATTCGTGAGGATGTTGTGCTACTGCATAATCCAAATTATTTTGAATCATGAGCATGATGGCTTTAGCTTGTTCACTTTTTCCTGGATATTCCGAAATTGGTCTAGCATACATTCTGTACTCAGGACGAAAACGATACATATAAATACGTCCATAAGTTTCCAATTCGTTCTGAAATTCAGGAAGCAATTGTGCATGATGTTGGGGTTCAAAATAGCGTAACGCGTTTTTTAAAGCCAATTTTTTTTCCTCAGGGGTGAGTATCTCTTTTCGCTTTGGCGCATGATTGATGGTTACATCATAAGGTTTTACTTGTGGTAACTCCGATGGAATTCCCTGCATAATTTGTTCCTGAAATGTCATTTTATATGTAGTTTGTTATTGTTTTTGTTGCTATTTAGGTTTGTCACTGTGTTTACTATTGTTCATTTTCTTCATTTCTCCCGTTTTTTTATCAAACCCATAAGGACAATGTTTGCAACCGCTTTTGCAACAATAGCCTCTTTTCAAATGGTATTTTTCTGTAAAACATCGATAGCCTTCAACGGTAAGATAATAATCTTCTCCTTCTAAAAGCTCTTTTGAATTAAATTTTTCATTCATAGCTACAAATTTAACAACTTTGAATAAATTGAAAGAAATAGTTTTCATTTATTTAACAACAGTTGCATCGTTCAAAAAAAAAAATTACTTTTATAAACTCAAACAATTTAGGTATGAAAAAAATTACTTTTATATTCTCTTTATTGTTCTTTTTTCAAATGAGTTTGGCACAACTTTATGTTAAAAACAACACCTATGTTTTCAAC
Source organism: Flavobacterium aciduliphilum (assembly GCF_003268855.1). Taxonomy (GTDB): domain Bacteria; phylum Bacteroidota; class Bacteroidia; order Flavobacteriales; family Flavobacteriaceae; genus Flavobacterium; species Flavobacterium aciduliphilum. The sequence continues at coordinate 175,959 of NZ_QLSZ01000002.1, read as the reverse complement.
AAGGGAGCGATGGTATATGTAAAAGGTAATATTGAATTAAACGGAGCCAACAGTACTCTTTATTTGAGAAATGAAGGGCAGCTCCTTCAAGGAACTTCAAGCACATCAACCAACAAAGGAATTGGAAAACTATCTGTTTTTCAAGAAGGTTCTGTAAATAATTATGCCTACAATTATTGGTGTTCTCCAATAGGAAATGCCTCAGCGGCTGTGGGTAATGAAAATTTTGGGATTAGTATGTTAAACGTCCCAACAACAAGCACGGCCAGTACTGCAGCAACCATTTTACCTACAAACAATTACAATGGCAGTTGCAGCACAGGCACCTTGTCAATTGCTCCATATTGGATTTGGAGATTTTTATCTTCGCTTACCTATTCTGATTGGTTTTATACAGGATCGAGTACCAATATTACTCCTGGACAAGGTTTTACCATGAAAGGTACAAGTGGCACTGACACCACAAATCCAGGAGAAACAACTACCAATAACCCTGGAAGTAAACAGCGCTATGATTTTAGAGGAAAACCTAATGATGGTGATATAACCATAAATGTAGCGAATGGAAAATATACACTAACTGGAAATCCCTATCCCTCAGCGATAGATTTATCTGCTTTTTTAACCAATGCCACAAATTGTACAGGAGTAGCCTATTTTTGGGAACAAGACAAAACAGTTAATTCACACCTAATTGCAAACTATCGAGGAGGCTATAGTACTTTTTCCCCAGTTTCCAGAGGAGGCACAGGAATTTATGTTCCTGCTACATTTTATGCCTTTGACAGTGCAGGAAATCAACTCGGGGTTGTAAGTACTCCCAATAATAGTTATGCTCGTTATTTTTCTCCTATTGGACAAGGATTTATGATTGAAGGAAATGCTTCTGGAAGTACGGTTACGATGAAAAATTCCTATCGTGTCTATCAAAAAGAAAATGCTGCAACCTCAGTTTTTGAAAAAAATGGTTACAACGTGCTACAGAGTGTCAACAATCACCTACCTGAGATACTATCAGTGTCTGGGTTTGATTACACAACCGTAAGTACCCAAGAAGTCCCACAAATAAAATTCAATTCGCTTCTAAATAATCAAGCGATTAAACAAATGGTACTCGCTTTTGACGACAATGCTACTGATGGCGTCGACCATGCTATGGACGCCAAAAGCCCAGACGATGGAACACCAATCGATATGTATTTTTTATTAAACAACGAGGGATACGTCATTAATATTACAACTTTTGACGAAAATAAGAAAATCCCTATTGGATTTAAATCAGATGAAACCGCTTCCATAAAACTTACCGTAGCCGATATTATCAATTTTAATCAGGCTGAAAATGTATATCTTCATGATAAACAAACCGATTTGTATCATGATATTAAAAATGCGATCTATGAATTTTCTGTAGACAGTGGAACGACAAACAATCGTTATGAAATCACCTTCAAAAATGAAGCTTTAAGAACACCTACAAATCAAGTAAATTATTTTACAATTGTTCAAAACAACGCAACACAAACCCTTTCTATTGAAAACAAACTCAATACTGATATCCAATCCGTTACTTTGCATGATATTTTAGGAAAAGAAATTCTAAGCAATAGTCCCGTTGGCCAGCAAAATCAATACGAATATTCTACCAATACTTTAAGCGAAGGGATTTATATTGTAAAAATTATAACGAGTCTTAACGAGTACACCAATCAAAAAATAATTATCAAAAAACAACCTTAATACATTCTTTTTTCCAACTATAATTAGAATTTCATTTGTAATTTTGTAAAAAACTATCTTTTGAAAGTTCTTACGCAAGAAATTAAGCTCGACACGCAAAACATTAGGTTATTTATCAAACGAGAAGATTTGATACACCCTTTTATTTCTGGTAACAAATACAGAAAATTAAAATACAACCTTATCCAAGCCCAGAACGAACAGAAAAAGACGTTACTTACTTTTGGTGGAGCCTACTCCAACCATATTGCAGCAACAGCGTATGCTGGTATGGAATTGGGTTTAAAAACCATAGGGGTGATTCGAGGCGACGAACTAGCAGGCAAAATCGACCAAAATCCAACCTTAACATTTGCTCAAAAATGGGGAATGAAATTTGTTTTCATTAGTAGAACACACTACCGTATGAAATCTGAAGCTCCTTTTATAGATGACCTTCATGCTCAATTTGGCGATTTTTACCTAGTCCCCGAAGGAGGTACCAATACGCTAGCCATCAAAGGATGTGAGGAAATACTAGAGGAGGAGGACCAAGAATACGATTTCATCTGTTGCGCTGTGGGAACTGGAGGTACAATGTCGGGAATCATCAACGCAGCAAAACCTCATCAAAAAGTTCTCGGATTTCCATCCTTAAAAGGTGACTTTTTGTCGAAGGATATTGCTAAATTTGTAACCAAAAACAACCCGTGGGAACTCATTACTTCCTATAATTTTGGGGGCTATGGCAAAATTTCAGAACCATTACTTATGTTTCTCAATGATTTTTATCAGATTCATAAAATTCCGTTAGACCCAATTTATACTGGAAAAATGGTTTTTGGCGTTATGGATTTGATTCGGAATAATTATTTTCCTTCAAATTCCAAAATCCTTCTCATTCATACGGGAGGCCTTCAAGGAATTGAGGGCATGAATCTAAAATTAAAAAAGAAAAACATACAAACGATACACTACAATGATTAAGCAACTCCTTTTTTATGCCTTCTTTTTTATCATCGTCGCTTGTGGTTCGACACAGCATGTCGTACGCACCACACCCACTACTCCTGCAAAAAAACCAATCACACGAACAGTTCGAAAACCTATTAAGGCTAACACAAAACCTGTAGTTTCAAATACAAATAACGATAAAACAAGTACAATCGAATCGACATCAAATGTAAATACTCCTCCCGATTCTACCGAAATTCTTGAAGCAACTACCGCTGTTAAAGTAACCACAGCCATGGTGCAGGATTATATTGAAAAATACAAAGCCATTTCAAAAAAAGATATGGTAGATTATGGTATTCCTGCAAGTATCACCCTGGGACAAGGCATACTTGAATCGGGTGCAGGTACAGGACCTCTTAGTGTACAAGCCAACAATCATTTCGGTATTAAATGTCATAAAGAATGGAACGGCCCTAGTGTACGTTATGATGATGATGAAGCCAACGAATGTTTTAGAAAATATGCCTCCCCCGAAGAATCGTTTAGAGATCATTCGTTATTTTTATCTTCGAGAGCGCATTACTCGAGCTTATTTCAATTAGATAAATCCGATTACAGAGCTTGGGCTATGGGACTTAAAAATGCGGGCTATGCGACAGATCCCGCTTATCCTACAAAACTAATCGGGCTGATTGAACGCTACCAATTGCAAAAATTTGATGCCGAAGTGCTTGGCACAACCTACACCTCTACTAGTTCTGGCAATACAACTCCTTCGCAACTGCATCAAGTGAGCAAAGGCGACACCCTTTATTCCATATCAAAACGATACAACATTTCTATAGAAGACTTAAAAAAGAAAAATAACATGGCCAACGACTCTTTATCAGTTGGGCAAAATCTAATTATAAAATAACCCTTATGTTATATCAAAGAAGCAGTCAGCTTTTCATTGAAGCTGAAAAAGTAATTCCAGGAGGCGTGAACTCCCCTGTTAGAGCCTTTAAAGGTGTGGGAGGCACTCCTATTTTCGTAAAAAAAGCCAAAGGAGCTTATTTATATGATGAAGATGACAATCAATTCATCGACTACATCAATTCGTGGGGTCCTATGATTTTAGGGCATGCTTTCGAACCCGTTATTGAAGCCATAACAGAAAGAGCCAAACTAGGAACGTCTTTTGGAACTCCCACGGCTCTCGAAACAAAAATTGCTGCACTGGCGCTTGAAATGGTACCCAATATTGACAAAATTCGATTTGTAAATTCAGGTACTGAGGCTTGCATGAGTGCCATTCGACTGGCTAGAGGCTATACCAAAAGAGATAAGATTATAAAATTTGCAGGATGCTATCATGGACATTCCGATTCCTTCCTTATTCAAGCGGGAAGTGGTGCGAGTACGTTTGGCATTCCCAACAGCCCAGGGGTCACTTCAGGAACCGCTCAAGATACTTTACTGGCACAATACAACAATATTCAAAATGTAATGGCTCTTTTTGAAGCTAATCCTAATGAAATTGCGGCTGTAATTATTGAACCTGTAGCTGGAAATATGGGATGTGTCCCACCAAAAGAAGGGTTTTTGGAACAACTTCGTGCGCTGTGTACAGCAAATGGAACCCTTTTAATTTTTGACGAAGTGATGACTGGTTTTAGGCTCGCACGAGGTGGCGCACAAGAGTTGTATAACATTACGGCTGATATCGTGTGCTTCGGAAAAGTAATTGGAGGTGGCCTTCCCGTTGGAGCCTTTGCGGGTCGAAATGAAATCATGAATCACTTGGCTCCATTGGGACCAGTGTATCAAGCCGGCACGTTATCTGGTAATCCTTTGGCTATGGCTGCGGGTTATGCCATGCTTGAGACACTCAATACCGATCGTGAAATATACCAACGCCTTGAAGAAAAAACAGCATATCTTGAAAAAGGCATGCACAAAATACTCACCAAAAACAACGTAGCCTATACCATCAATCGAGTAGGATCGATGATTTCGGTACATTTTGATGCCCAACCTGTAACCGATTTTGATACTGCCAAAGCGGGAGATAATGCTTTCTTTAAAACGTTTTTCCACAATTTACTTCAAAGTGGTATTTACATTGCCCCCTCTGCGTACGAAACATGGTTTATTACCGACGCACTCACCTACGACGATTTAGACACCACGCTAAATGCCATAGACCGCGCCACACAAAATCACTAATTTTTAGGATTGAATAAAAGAAAAACTCCAACTGATATGTTGGAGTTTTTTTGTAACGATACATATTGTAAACTTTCTATAAACAGGATTTTTGAGTACTTTTTTTGTCTGAACTAATACTCTTTTGCTCCTTTTAAGTATCCTTTTGCTTGATTTGAGTACTTTTCCTTCATTAAAAACCCACTTGATCCTAAAAAAAGCCCTGACTGCTTTTTAATAACAATCAGGGCTTTGTGCTATAAATAGGTAAAAAGCTAGTACGCCAAAAGGGCTTCAATTTTTGCTTTCACCTTATCTACATTCGGAATCATAGTGAACTCCAAAGTACTATTCAGTGGAATGGCGGGCATATTTTCAGAACCGATAACCATCACAGGTGCATCTAAATATTTGAAGCAATTCTCTTGAATTAATCCTGCCAAACTTCGTGCAAACGAATTGTTAGTGGGTTCTTCGGTTACAACAAGGCATTTTTTTGCTTTCTTCACCGATTTAAAAATAGTTTCCTCATCTAACGGATATAAGGTTCGCAAATCTATGATTTCGACTTGATTTTTCATCGTTACCGAAGCGTTCAAGGCCCAGTGTACGCCCATTCCATAAGTAATTATAGTTAGGGTTTCCTCCGTTTCTTGTTCCCAAATTTCTTGAACGATATTCGCCTTTCCAAAAGGCAACATGTAATCTTCGCTTGGTTCGTTTACTCTTGCTGCATCTGTGCCTTTTACCTTACTCCAATACAAACCCTTGTGTTCTAAAATCACCACTGGATTTGGGTCATAATACGCTGCTTTCATCAAGCCTTTTAAATCGGCACCATTGCTAGGATACGCGATTTTGATGCCGCGAATATTCGTCAACACACTTTCTACAGACGACGAATGATAAGGGCCTCCACTTCCATAAGCACCAATTGGAACTCTCAAAATCATGCTCACTGGCCATTTTCCGTTGGATAAATAACATGAGCGACTCACTTCGGTAAACAACTGGTTCAAACCTGGCCAAATGTAATCGGCAAACTGCACCTCAACAATCGGTTTCAAACCAACCGCCGACATTCCCACCGTAGACCCTACTATAAAAGCTTCTTGAATGGGGGTATTAAACACACGTTCGTCTCCAAATTTTTGTGCCAATGTTGCCGCTTCTCTAAAAACACCCCCCAATCGTCCGCCAACATCTTGTCCGTACAACAAACATTCTTGGTGTTTTTTCATTAATTCTTCTACAGCAAACAGGGCACAATCGACCATCACGACTTTATCCTCGCGTTCTGGATTTCGTTCTCCAACTTCTTCTGTGATTGGGGTTGGAGCAAAATCGTGTGTAAATAAATCTTCTGGTTTGGGATCTTCGGCTAGTTGTGCTTTATCAAAATCAGCTTGAACTTTGGCAACAGCCGAATCTTCTATAGTTTTAATTTCGTCTTTTGTAAATCCTGCTTCTAACAATTGTTGTTTCAAAACTGGATAAGGATCGCGCAATTGTGCTTCTTCCAAATCGTCACGATACCATTCCATTCGAACTCCAGAAGTATGGTGATTTAATAACGGTACTTTCGCATGCACCAAAAACGGACGGCGTTCTTCACGAATGGTTTGCACTACTTTTTGAATCGCCAAATAGCTTTCGGTGAAATTGGCTCCATCAATCGAAATGGCTTCAATTCCGTGAAATCCTTTGGCATATTCAAACGCATTTTGCGCACGGGTTTCGGCAGCATTAGCCGAAATGTCCCAACCGTTATCTTGTACTAAATACAAAATTGGTAATTGCTTTAAAGCTGCCATTTGCAAGGCTTCGGCAATTTCTCCTTCGGTTACCGAGGCATCACCAAGCGAACAAATCACAATGGGATTTTCTTGATTTTTATCTTGAATTCCTGTATTTTCTTTGTACCAAAATCCCATTGCGGCTCCGGTTGCTGGAATAGCCTGCATACCCGTTGCAGAGGATTGGTGCGGAATTTTAGGCTTATCGGCATCTTTCAAACTCGGATGACAATAATACGTACGCCCTCCCGAAAATGGATCATCTTTTTTCGCCATCAACTGCAACATCAAATCGTAGGGTTGCATTCCTATTCCAAGCATCATAGCATCATCACGATAATATGGAAACGCATAATCTTGCGGCAACAATTGCATCGCCATCGCAATCTGAATCGCTTCGTGTCCGCGTGACGTAGCATGCACGTATTTGGAAACTATTTTGAAATTATCTTCATACAACATTGCCATGGCTTTGGCCGTTGCCATTGTTGAAAAGGCTTTTTTAAGAATTGATTTGTCTAAATTCATTTATTTAATGCTTATCTGAAAAGTAAAAAACTTTGCGCTCGTTGCGCCTTCTTTGCTAACCTTGCGGTTAACTATTATTTTGCTTCAACAATCCAACCAAATTCGTCTTTACTATCTTGTACTTTAATCGCATTCAGCGTATCATTTACCATAACAGAAACTGGATTATCCTCTGGGAATTTAATAGATATATCGTTATTCCCAATTTCTTCAACCATCGCAATTCCTACAGCTGTTCCTGTTCCGAAAGCTTCTTCTAATGTTCCGTTCTTGGAAGCTTCTATGATTTCTGACATCTTGATGGGACGTTCAGTAACTTCAAATCCTTTACTTCGCAACAAGTCGATGACACTCATTCGAGTAATTCCAGACAAAATAGAACCGCTTAAATTAGGTGTGATAAACTTCCCTGCTATTTTAAAGAAAATATTCATGGTCCCTACTTCTTGAATGTACTCAAAAGTATAGGGATCTAACCACAATACTTGATCGTATCCTTTCGCTTTAGCATATTCTGTTGGACGAATCGCTGCGGCATAATTCCCTGCGGCTTTCGCCTCACCGGTTCCTCCATTTACCGCACGAACGTATTTTTTTTCGGCATATAATTTGATTTTTCGACTAAAAAAGGGTCCGGCTGGTGACGCCATCACGATAAACTTATAAGTAGTAGCTGCACGCATACCGATAAAAGGTTCGTCGGCATACATAAACGGACGCAAGTACAAAGCACTTCCCACTTGTGTCGGAATCCAATTTTTCTCTAAAGCGGTAAATTGTTTTAAAGCTTCTACAAACAATTCCTCGGGAAACATAGGCATTCCCATTCGGTCAGCGCTAAAATTCATGCGCTTGGCATTTTCTTCGGGGCGGAACAATAATGCTGTACCGTCTTTTCCTAATGTTGCTTTCATGCCTTCAAAAATGGCTTGCCCATAATGCAACGCCATGGCCGCAGGATGGGTGGGAATCAACGCTAAAGGTTCTATTCGAGGATTTGTCCATTCGCCGTTTTCATAATCACAAATAAAGAGGTGATCGGTAAATTGGGTACCCATCGTAATGTTTTCAAGGTTTACTTCCGAAACTCTTGATTGTGAAACTTTAGTTATTTTTATTACTTGATTCATAATCTGTTCCATTATATTATATCGTTGTATTGCTATCAAATTGTTCTAAATAATCGCCTACTTTTCGCAAGAAAGAGCCTCCTAAAAATCCGTCTACTACTCTGTGGTCAAACGATAAAGAAAGATACATCATGCTTCGGATGGCGATTTCGTCACCTTTTTCTGTTGTAATCACTTCAGGACGTTTTTTTATGATTCCTAAAGCTAAAATGGCAACTTCAGGTTGGTTGATAATGGGTGTTCCCATCAAACTTCCAAAGGTTCCTACATTGGAAATGGTGAACGTACTTCCTTGAATTTGCTCGGGTTTTAATTTATTATTACGAGAAGCTTCTGCTAAAGAATTTACATCTTTTGCCAAAGCCACTAAATCTTTTTCATTCGCATTTTTCACTACGGGAACAATTAAATTACCAGAAGGTAACGCAGTTGCCATTCCGATATTGACATCGTTGTGAACGATAATATTCTTCTCATCAACCGAAACATTTATCATTGGAAAATCTACAATTGCTTTTGCTACAGCCTGAACAAAAACTGGTGTAAACGTTAATTTCTCGTTGTGCTTTTCTTGAAATTTCTCTTTGTTTTCGTTGCGCCAGTTCACTAAATTCGTCACATCTACTTCAATATACGACGTCACATGAGGCGACGTTTGCTTGGAATACACCATGTGATCTGCAATCATTTTGCGCATTCGGTCCATTTCTACAATGCGATCTTTTCCTTCTACAAAATTGATTTTTGGCTTAGGAAAGGTTGTAGATTGTAGGTTGTGGGTTGTGGGTTGAGGAATGCTTTTGAGAGGATATTTTCTATTCTTTAGATAATTAAAAACATCGCTTTTTTGCAAACGCCCATCGGTTCCCGAACCCGGAATGGTTTGTAATTCTTCTATGGATAAATTTTCCTTTTGTGCAATTGAAATGATTAATGGCGAAATAAACGCATTTGGATTGGTTGTTAGTTTTCGGTTGTCAGTTTTCGGTTGTGGAACCTCGACTGCATTGGGCGAAACAGACTTATTTTCAATAGAACTATTTTCAGACTTTTGACTTATGACTTTTGACTTTTGACTTTCATCAATCAAAGCCAAAACGGTTCCTACTTCAACCACATCATCTTTCTGAAAACGGATTTCAGTAATCACGCCCGATACCGGTGACGGTACATCGCTGTCTACTTTATCGGTAGCCACTTCCAATAGTGTTTCTTCGGCTTCCACAAAATCACCTACGTTTTTCAACCAACTGATTATTGTTGCTTCGGATATGCTTTCACCCATTTTGGGCATTTTGAATTCTGTTATTGACATATTTTACATATGTAGGGACAATTCGCAAATTGTCACTACGATTTTTTAAATTCTTCTAATGTTTTATAAAACGCTTCTTGTGTTTGTCGATTAGTTGGGATTTCTCGCAACGGTTCAACGGCTTTTAAGGTTTCGTAACACTCTTTTGGCAATTGTTGGTACAAAGCGGTTCCTTTGGTTTTCCAAACCATCATTTCATCCGAAACGTCTTTTATAATTGCGGCTGGATTTCCCACTACCATTTTTCGATTTGGGATTTGCATTCCGGCTTTTATGAAACTTAAGGCACCAATGATACATTCATCGCCTATATTCACATCATCCATAATTACGGCATTCATTCCGACTAAACAATTGGCTCCAATATTAGCTCCGTGAATTATCGCTCCGTGACCAATATGTGCCCTAGCTTTTAACACCATCGTCTTTCCAGGGAACATATGAATCGTGCAATTTTCTTGCACGTTACACCCATCTTCAATGATAATTTCACCCCAATCGCCACGAATGGCAGCACCAGGACCAACATACACATTTTTTCCAATAATCACATTACCCGTAACTGCCGCTTGTGGATGAATAAAACTACTTTCGTGTATGACTGGGATAAACCCTTTGAATTCGTATATCATATTTTTAGGTTGTGGGTTGTAGGTTGTGGGTTGTAGGTTGTGGGTTGTAGGTTTCCTTCTAACACCTACTACCTAAATCCTACTACCTTATTTAAACTTCTTCAACGTTTCTTTTGTAAAATCAGACAACACCAATCGTCCACTGATGGCGGCTCTTTCAGCTAATAAAGCATCCCAATCTTCGGTACCTCGCCAAAAAATCTTTTTCATTTCAGTCATCGCCTCGGGATTGTAAGTACATAGATATTCGGCGAATTGTTGTACCGCTTCATCAAGTGCTTCTACCGTTTCATAGATCGTAGCATACAATCCTTTGTCTTTTGCCCAAGATGCTTCATAAAATGTATTAGCATCTATGGCAATTTGTGACATGGCAGAAACTCCCATTTTTCGTTCGATGGCAGGTGATACGACAAAGGGTCCAATACCTACATTCAGTTCGCTTAGTTTAATCGCTGCATTCTTGGTTGCCATACAATAATCAGCCGCTGCGGCAATACCTACGCCACCTCCAACGGTTTTCCCTTGGATTCTTACAATAATGAATTTTGGGCATTTTCGCATGGCATTGATTACATTGGCAAAACCAGAAAAGAATACTTTTCCAGTTGCTGCATCATCGATATTGATTAATTCTTGAAAACTAGCTCCCGCGCAAAAAGCACTATCGCCACCGCTTTTCAAAATAATTACTTTTACTTCTGGATTGTGCCCTACTTCTGTAATCGTATTGGCTAATTGTGCTAAAATAATTCCTGGTAATGAATTTTTAGCAGGATGAAAAAACTCGATTGTAGCAATGTCGTTTTCTAGGTTTTGTTTTACGTATGCTTCCATTATACTATTTAATCGCAAAGAGCGCAAAGTTTACGCAAGGTTCGCTAAGTCTTTATTTTTATATTAAATTAAATTGTTCAAAATGATGATTCAAATGTTTTCGTTCTAACAAATACGATTCGTATCTATTTAATTCTCCAAAAACCATATTCTTCATAATCGCTTCTGGATTTTCTTTGAAGAAGGTTTTGTATTGTTCTCTTGCTTCGAAAAATTTGGCTTTGGCGGTTTCAAAATCAGGATGAACTAAGTCTTCTAATTCATCTTTTTTCATCGTTGGAAACTTAGTTCCCTTTGGAAATTTATCATAATTGTATAGCGAATTATGCACTTTATCCAAAATGGTTGAGGGTGTTACAATTTCGAAATCTTGAATTTCACCTGAAAGGATTTTGTAGCCTTCTTCCAAATGTTCCAACAAATGTTGCGGCGTTAGAATTCCCCAAATTGGTTTGGCATTTTCTGTTAATTTATTGATACATTCAGCAACTTTTTCATCGGTCATTTCTACAAAAACCTCTTGTTTTTTCTGTACCATGGTCAAAATTGTAGCAACTGCTACCAACTCATCAGTAGTATCAAAAACCTCAACAAACCATTTCACAATACCGCTCGGATGTTCGGCTGAAGCCACGTCTCTATCCACTTTTTGTTTGCACGTTAAACGCACATAAACGGTATCATTGTGATAAATCGGACGCAAGAAACGACATTCTTCCAATCCGTAATTCGCAGCAACCGGACCTTTATTTGGATAGACAAACAAACCAGCCGCTGCCGCTAAAATGAAGTAGCCGTGTGCGGTTCTTTTCTTAAAAATACTTCCATCCAACGAAGTAATATCGGTATGCGCATAAAAATGATCCCAAGTTAAATTAGCAAAATTGATAATATCGGTATCGGTCACGGTACGATTATGAGTACGCAATGACATTCCCGGTTGAATATCCTCCCAATGGTATTGAAACGGATGTTGCGTGATTTCTTTATACGCCGAATGCGCTTGATAAATGCCTGTGATTTCGGTTAAAGTTGTTGGCGAACCCTGAATGGCACAACGTTGCATATAATGTTTGATACCTCGAACACCACCCATTTCTTCACCTCCTCCAGCACGACCAGGACCTCCGTGAACCAATAATGGTAATGGCGAACCGTGACCCGTACTTTGTTTGGCATTCTCACGATTCAACACCAAAATTCTACCGTGATGCGAGGCGGCATTGACCACATAATCTTTAGCAATTGCATCTGAATTGGTCACAATTGACGACACTAACGACCCTTTACCCATTTGGGCTAATTCAATCGCTTGATCCAAATTCTTATAAGGCATAATCGTTGAAACCGGCCCAAAAGCTTCGGTTTCGTGAACCGCTACATTAGTGAATGGATGGTCTTCACGAAGTAAAATCGGACTCACAAAAGCGCCTTTTTCATCCGCTCCGATGATGTTCGTTTTTTCTAAATCGCCATACACTATTTTGGCCGATTTGGATAATTCCTGAACTCTTCCTTTTAAAACATTTACTTGGTCTTTACTTACTAAAGCTCCCATGCGAACTTCTTTCAATCTCGGGTCACCAATTGCTAATTTATCCAACGATTTTGAAAGCGCCCCTTGTACATCATCCATCAATTTTTCAGGAACAATCATTCTTCGAATCGCAGTACATTTTTGTCCGGCTTTTACCGTAATTTCACTACGAGCTTGATTGATAAACAAATCAAATTCGGGTGTTCCTGGAACAGCGTCTTCGCCTAAAATAGAAGCATTCAAACTATCGGCTTCCATCGTAAACGGTACCGATTCCTGAATAATTCTTGGATGTGCTTTCAACAATCTTCCTGTAGCTGCCGAACCAGTAAACGTAATCACATCCTGACTTTCAACAGTATCAAAAATGTTTTTGGCGGTTCCCGAAATCAATTGCAAGGCGCCTTCTGGCAATATATTAGAAGCAATAATTTCTCGTACCACCGCTTCGGTTAAATAAGCCGTTACGGGTGCAGGTAAAACCACTGCTGGCATTCCCGCCATCCAATTGACCGCACATTTTTCTAACATTCCCCAAATTGGAAAGTTAAATGCATTAATATGAATCGCCACGCCTTTTTTCGGAACCAAAATATGATGCGCCATAAATCGACCCCCTTTCGACAAATCAATCGGGTCACCTTCTACGTGATACGGTTGATTAGGAAACAATTTTCGCAACGAGGCATTCGAATATAAATTTCCAAAACCACCTTCAATGTCAATCCACGAATCGATGCGAGTAGCTCCTGTTCGGTAACTGATTTCGTAAAACGCTTCTTTGCGTTTGGTCAAATATAGCGCCAAACTTTTTATCATATTGCCGCGTTCTTGGAAGGTCATCTTGCGCAGTTTTTCGCCGCCTTTGGTTCTTCCATAATGCAAAATCGCAGGAATATCCAATCCTTCTACAGAAGTTTCTGCGATGAATTCACCAGTTACTGCGTCATATGATGGCTTTCCTTCTCCGGTAGCTGAAGTCCATGTTCCTAGTACGTAATGTTGTGTTTTAGTCATAATTTTTTGTTTGATTTTTGATTGATAATATTTGATTTTTGAACTTCTTAAATCGACAATCAAAAATCTTCAATCGTTAATCTATACCCTTTCAATAATCACCGCATAGCCTTGCCCAACCCCAATACACATCGTGATTAAGGCATATCGCTTTCCGGTCAACTGCAATTCTAATGCTGCTGAATAGGCAATTCTGGCTCCCGTTACTCCTAGTGGATGACCAATAGCAATAGCGCCACCATTCGGATTAATTCTTGGGTCGTTGTCTTTCAATCCCAACTCCCGAATGCAAGCAATACTCTGAGCCGCAAACGCCTCGTTCAATTCGATGATGTCAATTTGGTCTAACGTCAAACCTGCTTTTGCCAAAGCTTTTTTAGTCGCTTCCACTGGACCAATTCCCATAATTCTCGGCTCTACGCCCACTACAGCCGAACTCACAATTCGAGCGAGAGGTCTTAAACCGTATTGTTGGACCGCTTCCGCAGAGGCAATAATCGTTGCCGCTGCACCGTCATTTAATCCTGAGGCATTTCCAGCAGTTACGCTACCGTCTTTTTTAAATGCCGGACGCAATTTTGCCAAACCTTCCTTTGAGGTAGTTGGCTTGATAAATTCGTCTTTCGAGAATTGAATCGCATCCCCTTTTCGTTGCGGAATGTCAACAGTTACAATTTCTTTGGCTAATCGTCCTGAAGCTTGAGCCGCAGTAGCTTTTTGTTGGCTGTGCAACGCAAACGCATCTTGGTCTTCACGAGAGATGTTATATTTTTCTACCAAATTTTCAGCCGTTTCTCCCATCGCATCCGTGCCATACATGGCGTGCATTTTCGGATTGATGAATCGCCATCCAAAACTCGAATCGTACATTTTACTATCAGTTCCATAGGCCGATGAGGGTTTGGAAACCACCAAAGGACCACGTGTCATATTCTCAACTCCACCGGCAATAAACACATGTCCGTCGCCTGCTTTAATCGCCCGACTCGCATTGATAATAGCCGACAATCCCGAACTGCACAACCGATTCACCGTTTCACCCGGAACGGTATACGGCAATCCCGCTAACAGTAAAGACATACGAGCCACATTACGATTGTCCTCACCCGCCTGATTGGCGCAACCTATGATAACGTCATCGTAGGCACCGGTTGGAATGTTTGGATTTTTTTCAACTACGGATTTGATAACCAAAGCCCCTAAATCATCAGCTCTTACTGCTGATAAAGTGCCTTGATAACTTCCTATTGGCGTTCGAACGCCGTCTATGATATATGCTTCCATTTAGGTATTTGGTATTAGGTTGTAGGTTTTAGGTTAAACTTCATAAATCAAAAATCGTTAATCTTCAATCGTTAATTTTATTCTTCCCATTCTTTTTGAGTGCGATACACGACGCCTTTAAAAAGCGCCACCAACTCGTCCCCTCGTTTTACTTCTATAATATTAAATCCTAATTTATTGTTTACTTTTTCAATTACGGATTCGGCCATTAGATAATCGCCTTCACTAACCGCTTCAATATGATTGATAGACGTTTCGATAGAAACCGAAAACCTTCCGTGCGTATTAGCAGCAAATCCGAAAGCGGTATCGGCTAACGAATACGTAATTCCGCCATGCGCTTTGTACATGCTGTTGAGCATTTCTTTTCGAACGGTCATCCCTACTTTGCAACGCCCGATTTCACATTCGAGAATTTCAATCCCGAGCCACTGACTATAGGCATCCTGACTCAACATCTTGTATGGTATTTTGGTTCCTTCCATAATGATTTATTTGATTGTTGATTAAGGATTTTTGATTTTTTGTATAGTTCAGCAATCAAAAATCGTTAATCTTCATTCGTTAATTAAAAACTTTTTACCTTCTCTTGCCATTCTACGCAAAATCGGACTGCATCTATATCGGTCTTCGTGGTATTCATTGTACAATTCGTCCAGCTTTTCTACGCACCAATTTATTCCCAATTCATTAGCCCAAGCGAGTAGTCCTTTTGGGTAATTCACTCCTTTGGTCATGGCGTTGTCAATATCTTTAGCAGAAGCAATGTTTAAAAAGAACGTATCGGCCGCTTCGTTGATAAGCATGACGATTACGCGTTCAAAAATGCTTTTCGCTAAAGCCAAATCTTCTTTTGGAACAGGTAATTCTTGACAATAATCATAAAAACCTCTTCCCGATTTTCTTCCTAAAAATCCGGCTTCCAACAGACGTTTTTGTGTGAATGACGGTTTAAATTTTGGGTCAAAATAAAAAGCGGTAAACACGGTTGCGGTTACGATATAATTCACATCATGTCCAATCATATCCATTAATTCAAATGGACCCATTCGGAAACCGCCGATAGTTTTTAAAGCCCAATCTATTGTAGCGAAGTCGGCTACACCTTCCTCATAAATGCGTAAACTTTCACTGTAAAAAGGTCGAGCAACACGATTTACGATAAAACCTGGCGTATCTTTGGCAACGGCTACAACTTTCTTCCAATCGGAGATAATTTGTACCGATTTTTGCAACACTTCTTCGCTCGTTTGCACCGCCGGAATCACCTCAACCAACTGCATCAATGGCGCTGGATTAAAAAAGTGAATTCCAATGACGCGTTCCGGTTTTTTACAAGAAGCAGCAATGGAAGCTATAGATAACGATGATGTGTTGGAAGCCAATATCGTATTTTCTGAGACTAAAGTTTCTAATTCAGAGAATACCTTTCGCTTGACTTCAAGATTTTCTACAATCGCTTCAATGACTAGGTCAGAATCGGATAAATCGTTGAGCGAATTGACATAAGAAATAGAGTTTTGAATTCGGGATTTTTCATCGGCATCAATTTTTTCTTTTTCGACTAACTTCGATAACGTAGTTTCAAGAGCCTTTTTACTTTTGGCTAACGCATCTTGATTCAAATCAAATAATTTTACGGCACAACCAGCTGTTGCGGCTACTTGCGCAATGCCGCTTCCCATGGTTCCTGAACCTATTATTGCTATATTCATACTACTACTTTTAACCGCAAAGAGCGCTAGGTTTTACGCTAAGTTCGCTAAGTTGATTATTTAATTTCCTTTGAATTCTGGTTTTCTTTTTTCAATAAAAGCAGTTACTCCTTCGTTATAATCGTATGATGAACTCGCTTCTATTTGCAAATCACTTTCTAATGCCAATTGTTGTTCCAAAGTATTAGTCATGGATTGATTTAACAATCTTTTGGTTAATCCTAATGCTTTTGTTGGCATTTGTGCTAAATTTTCGGCAATGGTTTTTACTTCTTCCTCAAAAGTGGCTACTGGAAATAATTTGTAAATCATCCCCATAGTTAATGCTTCGAGAGCTGAAACTTTATCGCCCAACATCATCAATGCCGATGCTTTTTGAAACCCAATTAATCGTGGTAAAAAGAAGGTTCCAGCACTATCTGGTACCAATCCTATTTTACTAAAAGCTTGAATAAAACTCGCATGTTCGGAGGCAATAACAATATCACATGCCAAAGCAATATTTGCTCCAGCCCCTGCGGCTACTCCATTTACTGCTGCTACGATTGGTTTTTCGATAGTTCTAATTCTTTGAATAATTGGATTGTAGTGTTCTTCTAAGATTTTTCTAAATCCTGGATTTAACTCTGGATCAGTAACTTCTTTTAAGTCTTGTCCAGCACAAAATGCTTTTCCATTCCCTGTTAGAACTATAGCTCTAACTGTTGAATCTTCATTGCAATTGTCTAAAACACTCTGTAAAGACAAGGCCATATCTCTGTTGAAACTGTTGAATACTTCAGGTCTATTAAGTGTAATCCACGCTACCTTATTTTCAATTTTTAACTCAATTGCTCCGCCAGTTCGCAGAAGCTCGTGCGAATTATTGCTCATACCTATTTTATTATAAGATTGAAGATTAATGATTTTTGACCCGAGAGCTTTGCTCGAATTGGCGAAGCATTTTGGAAGTATAGAAATCTTAAATCAAAATTCAACAATCAGCAATCGTTAATCTTATTATTTTAAACATTTAAAATAGTCAAATGGTTCCTTGCAATCCTCACATTGAAACAAGGCTTTACAGGCTGTAGAACCAAATTGACTAAGTACCTTTGTTTGTTGGGAACCGCATTGTGGGCACTTCACGAGTTTTTTATTTCCTAAAAGTGCTTCTTTATCTGCATGTTCTGACAAAGGGGCTGCGATTCCATATTTTTCGAGGGCTGCTCTCCCTTTCGATGTAATCCAATCGGTTGTCCAAGCTGGCTTTAGGATTACTGCTACTGAGGCTTCATATCCTTTTTGTTTAAAAGCCGCCTTGATATCATCTGCAATAGTATCCATAGCAGGGCAACCACTATAGGTGGATGTAATCTCAACGTACACCTTTTGATTTTCGATTTTCGCAGAACGAACAACTCCCATATCAACAATTGTTAATACAGGAATTTCTGGGTCTGAGACTGTTTCGAGTATGTCAAGCAGTTCTTGATCGATAGGTATTAGTTGCTCTGTCATATAGCTTTATTTGATTGAAGAGTGCTTCGCCAATTGGAGCAAAGCTCTCGATTCTAAAATCAACATTCAACAATCGTAATCGTTTACCACGTCATGTTCGGATACGTGCGTTGCATGTACTGCATCTCTGTCAAAATATAGCCCATATGTTCGCTATGTATTCCTTGCTTTCCACCTTTTTGAAAGTACTCCACCTCTGGAATTTGTAGCGTTGCTTCTTCTAAAATAGCTGTTACTTTTTTATAATAATTCTCTTTCAACATGGCAACATCTACACCTATTCCCTCTGCAACCATGACTTTATCAGCGTCTGTTTGATGAAACAATTCGTCGGTGAAAATCCATAAATCATTGATGGCTGTTTGAATTCTGTTGTGACTTTCTTCTGTACCGTCGCCTAATCTTCTAATCCAATCCGAAGAAAAACGAACGTGGTACAACACTTCTTTTATGCTTTTCGTCGCAATGGCAGCAAGCTGTTCGTCTTTACTGTCTTGTAATTCTTCCAAAAGTGCCAAATGATATACATCATATAAAAATTGTCTTGCGATAGAATAGCCAAAATCAGTATTCGGTTGTTCTACTAAAAGTACGTTTTTGTATTCACGTTCCAATCGAAGAAAAGCTACAGTATCTTCATTCGCATCGCCGCCTTGCAATTGGGCAACATATTGAAAATAACTGCGGGTTTGCCCTAACAAATCCAAAGAAATATTAGTCAAAGCGATGTCGGTTTCAATACTGGGTCCATGACCACATAGTTCTCCCAAACGCTGTCCTAAAATCAAGGAATTATCAGCTATACCGAGTATGTATTGAATTAAATTGTTATTCATTTCTGTTAAGGTTGTGGGTTATAGGTTGTGGGGTGTAGGCTTTACGTCTGAATGACAAAACCTATTACCAAATACCTAAAACCTAATTTACATGTGTTTTAATTCTTCGGGCAATTCGTAGAATGTTGGATGACGATAGGCTTTGTCCATTGCTGGTTCAAAAGTTTCTCCGTTATTTTCTGGGTTAGAGGCTGTGATTTGAGCAGATGGTACCACCCAAATACTCACGCCTTCCATGCGACGGGTGTATACATCTCGCGCATTTTCTAATGCCATGGTAGCATCGCTAGCGTGAAGCGAACCGCAATGACGATGCTCTAATCCGTTTTTACTTCGTATAAATACTTCCCAAAGTGGCCAGTTTTTCATAATTTATTAGTCTTAAAGTCGAAAGTCGAAAGTCGAAAGTCGAAAGCCTTTAAGACTTTGGACATTTGACTTTGGACAAAATTATATTGCTTGTTTTTCTTCTTTATTTGCTTGTTTTTCGGCATAAGCCATAGCTGCATCACGCACCCATTGTCCTTTCTCGTGAGCATTAATTCTGTCTGACAAACGTTGTTTGTTACAAGGACCATGTCCTTTGACTACTTGCCAAAACTCCTCCCAATCGATTTCACCAAAATCATAATGTTTTCGTTCTTCGTTCCATTTCAGTTTTGGATCGGGAATGGTCAAACCTAAAATATTAGCTTGAGGAACCGTTTGGTCTACAAAAGCTTGACGCAATTCGTCATTGGTTTTACGTTTCAATTTCCATTTCACAGATTGCTCTGTGTTGGGCGAATCGGCATCACGAGGGCCAAACATCATTAACGAAGGCCACCACCAACGGTTAATAGAGTCCTGTGCCATCGCTTTTTGCTCTGGAGTTCCATTGCAAAGCGTTAATAAAATTTCATAGCCTTGACGCTGATGAAAACTTTCTTCTTTACAAATTCGCACCATCGCTCGAGAATAGGGTCCATAAGAAGTTCCCATTAAAGCCACTTGATTCATAATAGCAGCGCCGTCAACCAACCATCCAATAGTTCCCATATCTGCCCAAGTTACCGCTGGATAATTAAAAATACTAGAATATTTAGCCTCTCCAGAATGCAATTGAGCAATCAACTCATCTCGAGAAATTCCAAGAGTTTCTGCGGCACTGTATAAATACAAGCCGTGACCTCCTTCATCTTGAATTTTAGCCAACAAGGCTACTTTTCTGCGTAAAGAAGGTGCGCGCGTAATCCAATTTCCTTCTGGCAACATACCAACAACTTCAGAATGTGCGTGTTGGGAAATTTGACGAATGTGGGTTTTGCGATACTTTTCTGGCATCCAATCTTTGGGCTCGATTTTCTCATCGTTATCGATGCGAGCTTGAAACATTTGCTCTAAATTTTTGACTTCTTGTTCTGACATAATTTAAAGTAATTAGTCGTTAGTAATTAGTGATTCGTCACTTTTATATCATCGTGTTTGGAATTCTGAAACAAGTTCAAAATTGTTTCTCTTACAATCCAAAATCGACCACCACTTTTTTGGAAGTGGGTACCGCTTGGCAACTCAACACATAGTTTTTAGCTAATTCATCTTCTTCTAGCGAGTAGTTCAGTTTCATTTCGACCGAACCATCAACTACTTTACAACGACAGGTACTGCACACGCCACCTTTGCAAGCATAGGGTAAATCGGCTCCCGCCGCAATGGCACCATCTAAAAGATTATCAAAATCTTCACCCATCACAAAATGAAATTCTTTCCCTCCATCAATGATGGTCACTTCAGTGCCTTCTACTTTTTTCTCAACAATTTTATGGATGCGTTGTCTGTCTTCTTCTGACAATCCTGTTGTAAATAATTCATAATGAATTTTATCTTTAGACAACCCGGCATTTACTAATGTATCGCGCAACAAATAGATCATTTCTTCAGGACCACAAATAAAACACTCATCGGTTTCAGACACATCAAAAAGTTTCTCTGTAAGCACTTGTATTTTTTCTTGAGTAAATCTTCCGTTGAATAATTCGGAAGGTCGGTATTCTTTTGTTAGGAAATGAAAAATTTCAAAACGATTGAAATATACATTTTTAAGCTGTTCGATTTCTTCTTTAAAAAGAATTGATTTTACAGTGCTGTTCAAATAAAACAACTTAAACGTACTGTGAGGCTCGGCTGCTAAATGCGTTTTAATCATTGACAAAATAGGCGTCACTCCACTTCCTGCTGCAAAAGCAATATAGTTTTTGCTTTTTGCCGGTGCCACTTCAGTATAAAAGGCGCCGTGTGGAGGCATTATGTCGAGCACATCGCCAGATTTCAATGTATCGTTAGCAAAGGTAGAAAACAACCCGTCGGGAATTCTTTTTACAGCCACTTGCCATTTATGCTCCAACGGACTCGAACACAACGAATAGGAACGACGAACTTCTTTGCCGTCTAACATAGTTCGTACCGTAACATGTTGTCCTTGTTTGTATTGAAAATCTGTTTGTAACGCTTCTGGTATAGCAAAGGTAATGACCGAACAATCTTTGGTGTCCTTATATACATCTGCTACTTTTATACTATGAAATTTTGCCATAAATTACTTTTTACACTTAACTAACAACTGTTAGTTTGCAATGCAAATATAGTGATTTTTTCAACACATTACGAAAACGTTGTAATTTTTTAATTTACTCCCTAAGATATTACCATTTAAAATGCTTTTTTTGGAATACCGAATGAAGGAATCAAAAAAATACAGAAAACAACTTACTTAAACAATACCATTTAATAAGACTTTAACCATGTTTTCTGTTAATGCTTTTGAACTCAATTTATTGGTTTTATTGTACCAAATGTATAAAGTACGCAACGTGGAAAGAATTGAAAAAATAATAACATCAATATTGAGATCTTTAATGTCCCCTTCTTGGATTCCTTTTTGAATGATGGCTTTAAAGTTCTCTTCGTAATCGTTACGCATTTTGATAAAGTACTCTAAATCCGAATCGGTTAGGTGCATCCAATCGTTATTCAAACAAGCTAAAGCATTAGAATCTCGTAGTGTGATATCAATATGCAACTGAATGATTCGTTCTATTTTTTTTATGGCGGAATCCTTAGAACAAACCACTTCATTCATTACATTGGTAAATTCTTCAGCAATCTCAATAACGATGAGTACTAAAATTTCTTGCTTAGATTTGATGTGGTTGTACAAACTGGCCGCCTTGATATCCATGGCTTGGGCAATGTCTCTCATTGTGACTGCACTGTAGCCTTTCTCTTTGAAAAGCGTAGCCGCCACGTTTACGATTTCGGTTTTTCTGTCGGTTAATTTCATCGTTCCAAAGATAAAAAAATTAGCTTGGGTAACTTTTGTTACAAGTTTGTAGGATGGATAGTTATACTTTTGTCTTCTACATTTAATTTTAGAATAGCGATTTAAGAAATTAGAAAAATTATTAAGACACGAAATATGGGATTATTAGATTTATTAGGCTTTGGAGGAAAATCGGATACCCTCAAAGAATTTATAGAAAAAGGGGCAGTGATTGTTGATGTTCGTACCGTTGGTGAATACCGAAACGGTCATATTAAGGGATCAAAAAACATTCCTTTAGACACTCTTTCGAGCCAAATACATGAGATTAAGAAACTCCAAAAACCTGTGATTGCCTGTTGTGCGAGTGGCATGCGTAGTGCTCAAGCGACAGCTATGTTAAAAAAACTAGGCATTGAAGCAATGAATGGTGGCGGTTGGAGCAGTCTAGAAAATAAATTGTAATCTATATTAAAACTCCATAAAAGGAAATTGGTTTTTGAGTTGGGCGCTTTTTTTGGCCAACGTTTGTAAAAATTGTTGATGGCTTGCAGTATTCGGATTGAAGGGTCTGTGAGCCATTCCTTTTTGAATTTGGGCTACTTCTTGCATTATAGGAGAGGTAGACGGTGCGAGGGTACTCTCACAAAAACGCTCCCAAATGTAGCGCAGGGCAATTTTATTAGGATGCAGTAGATCTTCGTCATAAAAACGGTAATCACGCAATTCGTCCATCATGATTTCATAGGAGGGAAAGTAGTTGACTGCACCCGATTGATTATCCATTATTTCATGTAGCGCAGTAATCAAATGGGCCTTGCTTCTTTGGTTTTCCACAAATCCGTCTTTAATGTGACGCACTGGCGATATGGTAAAAATGAACGCACATGTTGGGTTAATTTGCTGCACTAAATCGATAGTATTTCTCATGGATTGAAATAACGTTTCAACAGATAGAATTTCTTTGTCAAATTGGTTTTGGGACACTTTATGACAATTGGCTACGATTTCATGAGAAGCTTTTTGTCGGTAGACCCATGCCGTACCATAAGTACAAATCATGTGCGAAGCTGCTAGCAATTCGACTCTAAAATGATGCAATTTCTTATTGAGCGATTCCAACAACAATTTGGGATCGGTTTGACTAAGCGCCGAGTGCACTTCAAAACAATGCCAAAGTTCGTTATGGAAAAAAATGTCTTTTTCAGTAAATTCTATTTTGTGTACCGCACGGTAGATGAGTTTTTCAATCGCCACCGGATTAAAAATAATCCCAAACGGATTGGTGAGGTGTTGAAACTTAAAATAATCCCATTGAGCCCCCATATTTTCGGCAAAACAAGACCCTAACGAAATGATTCTTGACGCATATTCTATGGCGTGCTCCGATGGGGTGATGGGTATTTTTGTAGTGAATTGCATTCTTATGATTGATAAAAATATTGCATTGCACCTCGTAATTAGGCAAAACAAAGATATTGATTTTTGTTTTCCAATTACTTTTTTAAACTACAGTTTTCCTAAACAAAGACTATTTTATCTATGCAACAGGCTATAAATCTTGATAAACAAACAATAGAAGATTTTAAAGGAGCTAGTGTCGAAGAAGTTAAAGCATTTGGGAATACTGCATTAGCTGGTGAAGGTCGTCTGATAGTTTTTAGTATTTTGATTTTAATTATATTCTCAATTGCAAGAAGATGTAATTAAACAGCTCCGCAAAAAGTTCCTATGAAAGGTAAACGTCTCCCGACTTTTGAGGAACACTTAAAAATTTCTGTCGTGAGGCATAGGCAGGAAATATTTATTTTGTCTTTTCGCTTTGCTCGAATGCAACACGTAGTATTATAAACAAACTCTTTTCGGAGTTTAGCCCTTTGGATTCAAATACCTTAAGTTTCATAAAGATACATTGTAATACATTATATAGGGTATTGTTTTAAATGGTATCTAAATCGCTAAACAATACTACCTACGTCTTGCTTTTTCCCTATTTTTGCATTCTTAAAATCAGAATTCTTGTATGAAACTACTCTACACCTACCTTATAAAACATAAAACCTTGTTGTTTTTTGCCTTGGTTATGGCTGCTATAAATATTTGTTTTAGTTTATCCGACTCAGTAATTACGGGTAAATTAATGCAAGATTGTGGGGTGGGCATTGCCAAATATAAAGGTGAAGAATGGCGGTTTATTAAAGCGGTTTCTTTTTGGCTTGGGCTTTCTCTTGGAGCTGCGATGATTTCACGTATTACGAAAAATTTTCAAGATTATTTTACCAACATCGTCATTCAACGCACTGGAGCCGCCATGTATACGGATGGAATTAAAAAATCATTGGATTTGCCTTTTGAAGATTTTGAAGACCAACGTAGTGGTGAAACGTTGAGCAAGCTTCAAAAAGTGCGCACCGATTCTGAAAAACTCATTACACTTTCGATTTCTTTGATTTTTCAAACCATTATTGGATTTATTTTTGTCATCGTTTATATTTCTAGAATCGATTATAGAATTTCGTTCATCTACCTCATCACAGCCCCTATTATTGCCTTAGTCAGTTCGTATTTAGGTAAAAAAATCAAAGCCGTATCGCGGAAAATTGTTTTACAAACCAATGCTTTGGCTGGAGCTACCACCGAGAGTTTGCGTAATATTGAACTTGTAAAAAGCTTAGGACTAACCTATCAAGAAGAAAAACGATTAAATCTAAACACGCTAAAAATCCTGCAATTGGAATTGGAAAAGATTCGCTTCATTAGAAGTTTGAGTTTTATTCAAGGTACTACCGTACACTTTTTAAGAACGTGTGTGGTGTTTACCCTCTACTATTTCTTATTTGGTGGAAAAATTTTAGTAGGGGATTTACTAACGATGGTCTTCTTTACCTTCTTCATTTTTAATCCTTTGCAAGAATTAGGTTCGTTTATCATCGCACTAAACGAAACAAAAGTCTCTATGGAAAACTTTAAAGACTTGTTGCAAGCACGTACCGAATTCCGTCCAAAAGAAGCTACTCCAATTGGTGTCATTTCGTCATTACATTTTTCAAATGTGAGTTTCAAACATAAATCGGCCAATCATTTTGCCGTAGAAAACATCAATTTTGACATCAACCAAGGCGAAACGGTGGCTTTTGTGGGACCGTCTGGCTCGGGAAAAACAACATTAGTGAAATTATTAGTGGGACTCTATCCTACTGCGCAGGGAACCATCAAATACAATAATATTGACTCCAAAGCAATTGATTTACTCTATTTGCGAAAACAACTCGGATTTGTAACCCAAGATGCGCAGTTGTTCTCGGGAACCATTAGAGAGAATTTATTGTTTGTGAAACCCACTGCAACCGATGAAGAGTTATATGATGCCCTGAAAAGAGCCAGTTGCGACAATTTATTAAAACGGGCTCAAGACGGTTTGAATGCAACCATTGGTGAAGGAGGAATTAAAGTTTCGGGGGGTGAAAAACAACGTTTATCTATTGCCCGTGCGATATTGCGTAATCCCAACTTATTAATTTTTGACGAAGCTACTTCGGCTTTGGATTCCATTACAGAAGAAGAAATTAATGAAACCATTCGAAACATTTCTGATAAAAACAGAATAACAGTACTTATTGCGCATCGCCTTTCAACTGTAATGCATGCTGATAAAATTTTCGTACTAGAACAAGGAAAAATTATTGAACAAGGAAAACATGACGCCCTGTTGCAAGAAAAAGGCTTGTATTATGCGATGTGGCGCCAACAAATTGGGGAACGAAAATAAAAAAGGAACACAGATTCTCAAAATTGATATAATTTCTCAAATCTGTGTTCCAAAATATTTAGTAAACTCTATTTCACAAAATCAACCGCTTTTTCTAATGCTTCTTTGATTCCTAGTATATTTTTACCTTTTCCAGAAGCGAAGAAGGGTTGACCTCCCCCATTTCCGTCAATGTATTTTCCTAATTCACGAATCACATTCCCTGCATTCAATCCTTTTTCCGCAACCAATTCTTTGGAAATATAACAATGAATATTAGGTGCATTGTCGTCCACAGAAGCTAAGAACACAAACGAGTTGGCTTTGAAATTTCCTATCGCTTGAGCTAAATCTTTAGTAGCCCCCATAGATAAATCTACTTGTTTCGCTAGGAAGTTGATTCCATTTATTTCTTGGAACTCATTACTTAAAGTATTCTTTAAACCGTCTACTTTTTCTTTTATTAATTGCTCAATTTGTTTTTTCAACTTTGCATTATCCTCTTGTAAGGTAGCGACCGATTTTAATACATCTTGTGGGTTTTTCAACGTTTCTTTGATTTCTGCTAAAGTATGCTCTTGGTTTTTATAGAACGCTTTCACTGCATCACCCGTAATAGCTTCAATACGACGAATACCGGTAGCTACAGCTCCTTCAGAAACAATTTTGAAATGCCAAATTTCTGCAGTGTTTTTCACGTGAATTCCACCACAAAGTTCCATACTTTGCCCAAATTTAATAGCGCGAACATTATCACCATATTTTTCTCCAAACAAAGCCATAGCACCTTCGTCTAACGCTTGTTGAATTGGAATACTTCTGCGTTCAATTAAAGGCAACTGCTCTTCAATTCGAGTATTTACAAAGTCTTCTACTTGTTTGATTTCTTCGTCGGTTACTTTACTGAAATGCGAAAAGTCAAAACGCAGATAATTCGGATTTACTAACGAACCTTTTTGTTCCACATGAGTTCCCAAAATAGCGCGCAATGCTTGATGCATCAAGTGCGTAGCTGAGTGATTTTTAGAAGTTGACGTTCTTAAATCGGTGTTGACTTTTGCCACAAAATTGGCCTCTAGATTTTCAGGAAGTTGTTTAGTAAAATGGAGAATTAGGTTGTTTTCTTTCTTCGTATCAATGATTTCAATCGTTTCATTGGCTGATACCAAGGTTCCTTTATCTCCTACTTGTCCTCCTCCTTCTGGATAAAATGGGGTACTATCAAGTACGATTTGATATAAAACACCATCTTTTTTGGAATCTACCTTACGAATACGCGTAATTTTTACGTCATTTTCCGTTTGGTCATAACCTACAAAGGTTTCAACATTTCCAGCGATTAACACCTTCCAATCATCCGTTGAAACTTCAGAAGCAGCTCGAGAACGGGCTTTTTGCTTTTGCAATTCGACTTCAAAACCTTCCTCGTCATAAGTATAGCCTTTTTCTTTTAAGATCAATGCGGTTAAATCTTTTGGAAATCCGAACGTGTCATACAATTCAAATACTTTCTCCCCAGGCACTTCTTTACCACTCGTCTCTGAAACCACTTTTTCCAACAATTGTAATCCTTGCTCTAAGGTTCTCAAGAAAGACGCTTCTTCCTCTCGAATGACATTCGTAACCAATTGCTGTTGCGCTTTGATTTCTGGGAAAAATTCGCCCATTTGATTAGCTAAAACTTCTACTAATTTATTGATAAAAGGCTCTTTGGTATTCAAAAATGTAAATCCGTAACGAATCGCACGACGTAAAATTCTACGAATCACATACCCTGCTCCCGTATTTGATGGTAATTGACCGTCGGCAATAGCAAACGCTACGGCACGCACGTGATCTACAATAACACGAATCGCAATATTGGTTTTATTTTGTTCCTCAGATATGTTCTTAACTTCGTTTGAAGTATATTTTAATCCTGTAATTTGTTCAACTTTTTCAATCAATGGCGTAAAAACATCTGTATCATAATTAGAAGTCACATTTTGCATCGCCATACACAAACGTTCAAATCCCATTCCAGTATCTACGTGTTGCGCTGGTAATTTTTCTAACGAACCATCTGCTTTTCGGTTGAATTCCATAAATACGTTATTCCAAATCTCTACTACTTGTGGATGATCGGCGTTGACTAGGTCACGTCCTGATATTTTGGAACGTTCTTCATTGGAACGTAAATCAATATGAATTTCTGAACAGGGTCCGCATGGCCCTTGGTCACCCATTTCCCAAAAGTTGTCCTTTTTATTTCCAAGAATGATGCGGTCTTCCGAAACATATTGCTTCCAAATATCAAACGCTTCTTGATCGAACGGTACATTTTCGGCAGGATTTCCTTCAAATACTGAAACATATAAGCGGTCTTTGTCTAACTTCAACACTTCGGTCAAAAATTGCCATGCCCAAGCCAAAGCTTCCTTTTTGAAATAATCACCAAACGACCAGTTTCCTAACATTTCAAACATAGTATGGTGGTAGGTATCAAACCCTACATCTTCCAAATCGTTGTGCTTTCCTGAAACACGAAGGCATTTTTGCGTATCTGCAATACGTTTGCTTTTAGGCGTTCCATTTCCAAGAAAATATTCTTTGAACTGCGCCATTCCCGAGTTGTTAAACATCAGCGTGGGGTCGTCTTTTAAAACGATAGGTGCTGAAGGAACGATTAAGTGTCCGTTGCTTTCAAAGAAGTTGAGATACGCTTTACGAATGTCTTGTGATTTCATTGGTTTAAGTATTATGCTGATATTTTTTTTAAATCTTGTAATGCTAATTGAAACATTTATTAAATTTGTTCGTATAATTAGTATTGTACTATAAACGAGTACAAAAATAGTATAATTTAAGAAATGTCGAAGAAAGTTAAGTATTATTACGATCCAGAAAGTCTAGCCTATCGCATCATAAGTCCAAAAAAGCTAAAAAAGTTTGGTTATGCCTTCCTTTTTTTGATAGCTTCGGCATTATTTGGCTTTCTTTGTTTTGTCGTTTTAATGAATACTCCTTACTTTCAAACTCCAAAAGACAAAATGCAACAGCGTGAAATTGACAATCTGACCTTACGCTATGCGCTTTTAAACAAGAGAATTGAAGATTTAGACGAGGTAGCTTCAAATTTGGAAGATCGAGATAATAATTTGTATCGTGTTTATTTTAATTCGGCACCTATTCCAACAGAGAAAAGAAGAGGCATAATAGATCGAGCGCGCTATAAAGAATTGGAAGGATTTGACAATTCAGAATTGGTTATCAATACTTCTGAAAAAGTTGACGGCATTACAAAAGCGCTTGCAGTTCAATCGAAATCGTTGGATGAAATATTAAAATTAGCTAAACAGAAAAATAAATTATTGAGTGCGATTCCAGCCATTCAACCAGTCAAAAACGAGGATTTAAAACACATGGCTTCAGGGTTTGGCTATCGTTCAGACCCTTTTACCAAAGCACGAAAAATGCATGAAGGGATGGATTTTACTGCCAAAACGGGTACTCCAATTTATGCCACGGGCGATGGGATTGTAAAAAATGCAGACAATTCGTTGTCAGGTTATGGAAATCATATTGAAATCCGACATGGATATGGATATTTAACATTGTATGGTCATCTCAGCAAATACAAAGTACGTCCAGGACAACATGTGAAACGAGGCGATGTGATTGGTTTTGTGGGTAGTACAGGACGTAGTGAAGCACCTCATTTACACTATGAAGTACATAAGGACGGAAAAGTAGTAAACCCTATTAATTTTTATTACGGAAATATTTCGGCAGCAGAATATGTTGTCATATCAAAAATTGCGTATCAGGAAAATCAATCCTTGGATTAAAGATGTACGATTGATGAATTTGATTTGGAACAACTAAAAAAATATAAAAATGCACATACAATTATCTAAAGACAAATTATATTTTAGTATTGGTGAAGTCGCCGATGCTTTTGGCGTCAATGCTTCCTTGATTCGATTTTGGGATAAAGAATTTGATATTCTAAAGCCTAAAAAAAACGCCAAGGGAAACCGAATGTTTACCCAAGAAGATGTCAAAAATCTACAACTAATTTATCATTTAGTTAAAGAACGTGGCTTTACATTAGAAGGGGCTAAAACCCATTTGAAAGAAGGTCAGAAAAAAACTTTAGATAAATTTGATATCATTGCAAAGTTGGAAGGTATCAAATCCGAACTGACAACCATTAAAAATAATCTTTAGGAATGATTTTTGCTCAAACAATAAAATAAAAATAAAAACAAAACTTAAAAAATAAGAAAACATGAGAAAATGGTTAATCCCTGTTGGAATAGTTGTAATACTTGTATTGATGTCAATTTCTTCCTACAATGGTCTTGTAGGCGTTCAAGCAGATGCTAAAACAGCTTGGTCAAAAGTAGAAAGTGCGTATCAAAGAAGAAATGACCTTATTGGTAATTTAGTAAAAGTGGTTCAAAAAGCTGCTAATTATGAAAAAGGAACTTTAACGGCTGTAATCGAAGCTCGTGCTAAAGCTACTTCGATAACTATTGACCCTGCCAATGCTACACCAGAACAAATGGCACAATTTCAACAAGCACAAGAAGGTTTAAAAGGTTCTTTATCTAGACTTTTATTAACTGTGGAGCAATACCCAGAATTAAAAGCAACAGAAGGCTTTAAAGAACTTCAATCTCAAATTGAAGGAACAGAAAACAGAATTAATGTGGAAAGAGATCGATTCAATGATGCTGTGAACATTTATGATCAAAAAACCAAAAAATTTCCTAGTGTAATTTTTGCAAAACTTTTTGGATTTAACGAAATGAATCGTTTTAAAGCTGATGTTGGTGCTGAAAAAGCTCCAGACGTTAATGACTATTTTGATAAAACAGAAACAAAATAATGTCAAAAGTAGAAGACTTTTTGTCAAAAAAAGAAGAAGCTGAAGTAGTTGAAGCCATTCGTATGGCTGAAGAAAATACTTCGGGTGAAATTCGCGTACACGTAGAAAAAGAAACTTCTATTGCCACTATAGATAGAGCAATGGAAGTTTTTTCTATGCTTAAAATGGAAAACACCAAAGATCGAAATGGTGTGCTTATTTATGTCGCCGTAAAAAGTAAACAATTTGCTATCTATGGAGACCAAGGCATTAACAATAAAGTAGGCGATGATTTTTGGAACACTACTAAAGATATTATGCTAAATCATTTTAAAAACGGCAATAATAAACAAGCTTTAGTAGAAGGCATTCTAAGTGCCGGACAACAACTTAAGCATCATTTTCCATATCAGAATGATGATGTGAATGAACTTTCTAACGAAATATCAAAAGGATAGACATGAAAGAACCAATAAATAAAATTTATAATGGCAATTGGGTTTTTCGCTTTTATATTACTTTTTTGTTTATCTGCATGAGTAATTTTGGGTATTCACAACTCACAATACCTGAGAAGCCATCGTTTATTCCACCAATAATAGATAGTACACAAACGTTATCTGAAATTCAAAAGCAGCAATTATTTGAAAAACTCAAGAATTATTCTGATAGTACTTCTACCGAAATTTTTGTAATGATTGTACCTACAACTCAAGGTGAAGACATTTCAAGATATGCTACAGATTTAGGACAAAAATGGAAAATTGGACAAAAGGGAAAAGACAATGGTATTGTTTTTCTTATTGCAAAAGACGACCGTAAAATGTCTATTCAAACGGGTTATGGCGTTGAACATTTATTAACCGATGCCTTATCAAGACGAATAATAGAACAAGAGATTAAACCTGAATTTAGAGAAGGTCGGTATTTTGAAGGAATCGACAATGGAGTTACGGCTATCTTTAAAGTATTGAAAGGTGAATATAAAGGTAATCCAAAAAGAAATAAAGATGACAGTATCCCAATTGGTGTATTCATCATAATTTTTATTATTATCATTATTCTTATTTCAAGAAACAGAGGCAACGGACGTGGTGGAAATGGCATAGGAGGCCCGAGTTTATTAGACATGATAATCCTTAGCAATATGGGAAGAAGCAGTGGTGGCGGTTTTGGTGGCGGTTTTGGAGGTTCTTCTGGAGGAGGGGGTTTTGGTGGCTTCGGCGGTGGCGGAAGTTTTGGCGGTGGTGGTGCTAGTGGCGGCTGGTAAAGACGAATTGAGTCAACTTTATTTTATAAAAAAAACTCGTTTAGAATGTCTAAACGAGTTTTTTGTTTGGGTTATAGTCTCCTTTTACTTTAATATTTTTAACGAGTCTAAAGCATATGTATTCGTAGGGTCTAAAGCCAATGTTTTGTTTAATAATTCTTTAGCTTTTGCCTTATCGGAATTGGCATAATGTGCCGCCATGTTATTGTAAGCTTCTGTCATTTTTGTTTTTGCTTTTGCAATCTCTTCAGGCGTTTTCGTATTCAATACATCTAAGAATTGTTGGTATGATTTTGCCATAATTTCATCGTTTTCCAATGAATTATTAATACGTGCTTTGTACAAAAAGGCATCTGGATAGGTTGGTGTCAATTGAATCACAGTATCCATAGCTTTATCTGCATTTTGTAACGCTACTTTATCAATAGTTTTGGCATCTTTTCCTCTATTTACAGTATAAACACACAAGCCAAAGTACATATTATCTTCAACATAATTTTTTGAATTAGAATTGGTAATAGCTACTTCAAAAAGAGCTGCAGCAACATTATACAATTTTGTGCCATAGTAGTTTTTAGCAACTTCGTTCAATAAATTTGCAATTGTAGGATCTAACTCCAGCGATTTTTTGATGTCTGAAATTCCGTTAGCAAGTATGGTGGCATCAACCGTTTTTCCATCTGCCGCAACCGCTTTTTTAATCTTTGACAAGCCTAAATAGTAATAATCTCCTGAAATAATTTTAGACCCTTTTTGAATGTAATCTGTCAATGCTGTGATCGCAGCATCTGTATTTCCATTTTCATAAGCCGCATAACCTAAATATCTTAAAATACGAGGATTTACTTTATCTAATTTTTTCATTTCATTCGCTTCTGCTTCAAGCGCTTTATAATCTTTTGCCAGAATTAAAAAGTCGGCATGGCGCATACGAGAAGCTAAGGAATAATCGGTCAAACTCATGTATTTATTATAATAATCCAATGCCTTTGCAATATTTTCTTTAAAGGTTGAAGGCTTATTATACGCCCACAAATAGTACGTTTCCGCCAATTCTCGATACACAGGGCCATAATTTGCATTCAAAGCAATCACTTCATTATAGGCTGCAATTGCTTCTGTATAGGCTTTCGCACCTTTTAACAATACACCCAATTGCATTTTTGCGCGAATAAGTGTATTATCAGTTGTATAAGCATCTCGATAGGAAGCATAAGCTTCATTTTGGCTTTTATCACCATAATATGCATCACCCAAAACCAATTTAATCATCGCATCATTTGGATTAATAAGTTTTGCTTTTTCTAGCAATGCAATAGCCTTTTTATAATCTGGTTTTGGTACATTCATATAAGCTTGAGCAATACAGATATACTCTTCTGTATCTTTCTTCTTCATATCTTTCATAACCAAATCAAACTTAGCTTGTGCTGCAGCAGTATTATCACTTTCTAGATCTAGTTGTCCTAATCCAATATTATTCAACCTCCCACCATCTGGTGCAGACAACCCTTTTTGGAACACTACTTTCGCAGAATCTTCGCTATTTTGTTTAAGATAAATATTCCCTAACAAAAAAGCCGCTCTTCCATTATCAGGTTTCGTTTGAAGAAGAGTTTTGAGCATGGTTTTTGCTTTTTCATATTGCTCAGCATCAACCGCTTTTTTTACTTGATCTAAATCTTGAGCTTGTACAAAAGCTGTTGCACTTAAAAAAGCAATACTGAAAAATTTTAATGTATTCATTTTCTTAGAATTTTATTTACTTTCGTTTTCTATTTGTTTTCTTATATTTATTTTTCTACTTGGAATTCTTATTGGAGACAATCCCGATTTTAATACAATACGTTGTCCTTTTTCACCGGCCATAAACGAGGCTAATCCGATTCCTAAACCTTCATATCCCTGACAATTGATCAGGTACAAATCACGTGCCAAAGGATATTTTTGCATGGCTAGATTATCTTGACTTGGGTATACATACTCTTGCGAATCACCTCTAACACTCATCACCGAAACTTGATTTACAAAAGCTTGCATAGAAGGCTTGGGCTGTGCAATCCAATTGAGTCCGACCACTCCAATCATATTTTCATTCTCAGCGACATATTTTATGACTTCATCATTAGTCTTAAAAGAATAAGTTCCAGAAACAGGAAGTTCCTCCACTTTTGCTTTTTCACACAACATTCTTGCTGCACTCGAGTTTGGATTGTCAAAAACTAATCCTTTGAATTTCTTATTTTTCCCTTGAATAAAGGCAACCACATCTTGCAATGCGATTAGAGTATCATGCGTTGACTTTTTAGAAATAAATGCAATAGCATCCGTAGCAAAAGCCGTAGTTCTTGGAACTATATTTTTAGTTTTAAAATAAGATTCTTCCACTGGAGATAATTTCCGTGACAACACCGCCACTTTGACTTTACCCTTTGCTAACGATGATACACATTCTTTTTCTGATAGTGGCAACATCGCAATAGAAGCTTTATACGTGTTTTCGAATACTTGTACTTGATCTTCTACAATTGGTACCAAGGCTTCATCAACCAAGAGTGCCATTTTGCCTTCTACTATGGTGTCACGTTCATTTGTTGATTCCTCTTGCTTTTTACACGCATAAAAAACAAAAATCACAACTGTCATAAAGAGAACCCAAACTGAACTATTTTTAATCATTCGTCTTTCGTTGAATTAAAGAAACGCAAAAATCGTAAAAAAGAATATACTATCAATAAAATTCCGAATGCAATTCGATATTTATATTCCATTCTTAATGGTAAACTCTTCCAGAAGATAATTAATGTTCCAAGTGTTAAATAAATCAAAAAAAACAAAATTCCTATAAATAGAAGAAATCGCTCTTTAAGCGATTTCTTCTTGTAACTATCAATGAATTGATGTATCATTCTTTATTCAGAAGCTTTTGGGAAAGCAATTGGAATAACATAAGTACAACGTACTTTTTTACCATTTTGCTCTGCTGGAGTCCAACGTGGAGCTTTTCGTAATACTCGTTCAGTTTCTTTTCCAGTGCCATATCCAATATCTTTTACTTTGATATCCGATAAAGACCCGTCTTTTTCAACTGTGAACGTTGCAAAAATCTTACCTCCTGGAAAATTTTCATCTTCTATGATGTCTTTATCAAAGTTATTTGCGATAAACTGTCTAAACTTATCAATTCCTCCTGGAAAACTAGGTTCTACTTGAACTCCAGCAGAATTATAAACGGTATTATCTTCTGTAATTTCTTGATTCTTAGGACCATCTCCTGAAGGCCCTAATGTTAATTCAGCATCTGGATCTCCTTTAATGGTTTCAGCTCCTAATTTTTTATCTTCAATTTGCTTTACTTGAACAATTTCTTCAACCACTTCTTCCGTTTTAGCCACAACAGGCTTCACAAATTTAATTTGATCTACTTTTGGAGGTGGTGGCGGTGGCGGTGTTAAATTCTCTTTCGGTTTTTCCTTAGGAGGCATTTTTACCGTCGTAATTTTTGTATTTAACGTGGCATCATCATTAGTTGTTGAATTTCCAATAAACTCAATAATTTTTGGTGTTGATACCGCTAAAGCAAAAACCACTGCACCAATTAGAAGAGCCACTCCTGAAGTTTTTTGGTTGCTTTGACGTAAATCATAAGCTCCATAACTTTTGTTGCGTCCTTCAAAAACGATGTCTAACCATTGTTTGTTTAATAGGTCTAATTTCATGTTTTTACTTTTTAAATTAAGGAGTTACTAATTTTAGCTCCTCGGGTGTAATATCATTAACTATGGCATATGTTGGTACGTTGCAAATAGCCATTTCGTCTAAGATGTCTACTAAATTTCTATAGGTAGCTTTTTTAGTAGGCTTAATAATCACAATCAACCCATCGCCTGGTTTGCTTCCTGACTTAGCGGCACAATATGCTGCCACAGATGTCACACGTTTCAATATCTCTTTGCGGATACCCTCTTTGCCATAGGTTGCTTCAGTTGGTGCTCCTCCTGGTTCTGGTGTTGCTAACAACCCATGAAACCATTTGATTTTGTTATCACCACCCAAAACAATCGTCATAGTTCTCTTTTGATCTACTTTTATTTCCTCTTTTGGATCATCTTTTTTATCATTCTTATCAGGCAATCCAAGATTCATCGACTGTGGTTTTGATAATGACGTGGTCAACATGAAGAATGTAATGAGAAGGAATGCCAAATCCACCATGGCAGTTAAATCTACCTTAGAGTTTTGTTTTTTACTTCTTACTTTACCGCCTTTGCCACCGCCACTATCACCGGTATTTAATTCAGCCATTTTTTATATTTTATTATATTAATAGTCTTTCCCTCTTAGACCTGTTACCAAATCGAACGTATTGATGTCTTGGTCTTGTAAAATATCCATAATTTTTTTAATTTTTGGATATTCCAATTTTGCATCGCCTTTAATCGCGAAGTCGAGATCTTTTTGATTTCCTAACTCTATATTTGCTTGACGTGCAGTATAAATCCAATCTTTCAATTGGTTATTGATAGAATCGAAAGGAACACCTGGTTGTAAACCCACTTTGTTTCTTTCTGCACTCTTCATTTTTATAATACTGCTTAAACTTTCGATAGGCACTCCGAAACTTTCCATAAGAGCGAACTGATCTTTCTCTTGGTCTGTAAAACTTACTTTATATTTATCTGACATCAATTCAAGAGTTTTTCTACGAATATCTCTTCCTTTAATATCAAAAAACACATTGTCTTTTCCTTTCCCAACGGTAATGGTAACCAATCCGATATCGGGTAATTTTGTTTTAACAGTAGAACTTGGTGTGTCAACATTTACAGGCTCTGGCACTTTTGCCGTTGCCGTCAAAATAAAGAAAGTAAGCAAAAGGAAAGCCACATCACACATTGCCGTCATGTCAATGGACGCCGCTTTTTTGGACATTTTTATTTGAGCCATAATTTATCTTTTACTTATTATATAATAGTATTCCTATTATTTTAAACCTCCTCTAAATTTTCTGTATGTATTAACAATTGCAGTACCTGCTTCGTCAATAGAATAGGTTAACGTATCTATTTTAGATGTAAATAAGTTATAGAAAATAATTGATAATGCTGATGTCGAAATTCCAGTTGCTGTATTAATCAACGCCTCAGAAATACCATTTGCCAACAACGCTTGGTCTGGAGTTCCAGCTGAAGCTAACGCCCCAAACGCCTTAATCATCCCGGTTACAGTCCCTAATAATCCTGCAAGAGTTCCTAATGATACTGTTGTAGAAAGAATAGTCATGTGTTTTTCTAACATTGGCATTTCTAACGAAGTTGCCTCTTCGATTTCTTTGTGAATCATCTCAGCGGCTTCTTCACTAGAGAACCCTTCTTTTTTCACATCTTGATATTTTACAAGTGCTGCTCTAATCGCATTTGCCACAGATCCTTTTTGTTTGTCACAAGCAGCAATAGCATCTTCAATATTTCCAGAAGCAATACTTCCTTGTACTTTTTTCATGAATTTATCAAGATTTTCTATACCTGCCGCTTTAGTAATTACCATAAAACGCTCTACAGAGAATACAATTACCATCAACAACAATCCCATAAGAACAGGTACAATTGGACCTCCTTTATATACCATTGCCAAATAGTTTCCTGGTAGTGGATGTCCTGTATTTACTCCACCCTCAAAGTTAGAACCAGCACCCATGATGAAATTCCAAACAATCCATCCTACAAAGATACATGATACAATTACAATACCAGAGAACATACCGCCTCCGTTAGATCCATTTTCATTTTTTGCGTTTGC
This sequence comes from Flavobacterium aciduliphilum, assembly GCF_003268855.1. GTDB lineage: Bacteria > Bacteroidota > Bacteroidia > Flavobacteriales > Flavobacteriaceae > Flavobacterium > Flavobacterium aciduliphilum. Next base: position 138,002 of record NZ_QLSZ01000002.1, on the reverse strand, counting down.
CATTTTTTTAATAATTTAAATAGTTTTTAATAATTTATAAGTTTTAGTTGTAATAAACTTGTTTAGGAGCAAATTTAATTTTTTAGTTTAAATAAAAAAACTTTTTTTGTTATTTATAACATTCTTTAAAAACAGAACTTTTCGCTTTATTTATTCGGTTATATCTTTATTTTTTATAAATAAAACACAAAACTATGTCGTTTTATTGCATTCTTTTTAATTACGAACTACACTAATAACGTCTCCAAAACCTGTCTTAGTATGCTACATAGAGAAACTATTTCTAAAAAAGGTTGGAAAAGTGAATTGATTTTTACCCGAAAGAGAAAAATAAACATAAAATTAAGTAGTATTGCATTTTGTAAAAGCACCTCTTATGAAAAGTTTTACAACTATTGGCCTTCTCCTCCTTTCCAACATTTTTATGACATTAGCTTGGTATGGTCATTTAAAATTTAAAGAATTGAAATGGTTTGAAAATGCAGGACTGATTACCATTGTACTTATCAGTTGGGGATTGGCTCTGTTTGAATATTGTTTTCAAGTGCCTGCCAACAAAATAGGATACCAAGGTAATGGTGGCCCTTTTACCTTACTGCAATTAAAAGTGATTCAAGAAGTCATTACTTTAATCATTTTTGTCATTTTTTCATTGTTGTTTTTTAAAAACGAAAGTTTAAGATGGAATCATTTGGTTGGGATGTGTTTCTTGGTAATGGCCGTTTATTTTATTTTTAAGAAGTAAAAATTAATTTGAGATGAAAAAATACATAATTCAAAAAGCCCCTTTTGTAGTTCCTACAACTGATGGAAAATTAATTGAAGAACATCATGGTAAAGTGGCCACCCAAAACGATGCCATTTCAATTGCTCACATGATAGCCCCTGCTGGTTGGAGCGAACCTTTTCAAACTCCTGAATTTGAAGAGTATACCTACATCATTTCAGGAAAAAAGCAATTCATTATTGAAGGTGATGTTGTGGTGCTTGAAGCAGGTCAATCCATCAAAATTGAAGCCCATACTCGTGTGCAATACTCCAATCCGTTTGACGAGCCATGCGAATATATTGCCATTTGCAGACCAGCATTCGATTTCAACAAAGTGCATCGGGAAGATTAATCCAGTAGTCCGATGCTCGTTGTCAGTTTTTGGAGAATTATTTTTTCAACTTCTTCACTATTCCATTTTGATGCAATGTTTTCTATTTGCATGACTTCTTCCATGATTTTATTTTGGAAATCACCGATAGCTAAGGCTTCGGAATAGGGTTGTAAACTAAAAGTTACTCGACTGTATAAGGGCATCCATTTGTCGGGATGTTTGTCGGAAAACCATTTTTCAATTTTCTTTTGCAACAAGAATTTTTCATCGGCAGTTTTCGTACTCATTTCGATAAAATTTCTTCTAGAAAGTTCAGCAATGGCATCGGCATTGGGTTTTCGCGACTTTTGGTATTCTGAAAAGATTGTTTTCCAATCGTCGCCATAATTCGAAATCAATTCGTTCAAAATGGTGATGTCTTCAAAACCGGCATTCATTCCGTGTCCGTAAAATGGCACAATAGCATGCGCCGAGTCACCAATGAGCGCTACTTTATCTTCATACGTCCACGGGTAACATTTCATTATCGCCAAATAACTGGTCGGATTTTTGAAAAAATCGTTTACCAAATCGGGAATGACTTCCTTAGTATCTGGAAAATAGGTTGCAAAAAAATCGACTAAGGCTTTCTCATCTTTCAATTGTTCAAAAGAATTTTCACCTTCAAACGGCATGAACAATGTGCAAGTAAAAGAGCCATCCAAATTAGACAAGCCCATCAACATAAAATTGCCTCTTGGCCAAATGTGCAGCGAATTTTTATCAATCTTGTGGGTGCCATCTTCGTTAGCTGGAATATGCAACTCTTTATACCCTAGACTCATAAATTCTTGAGAATAATCGAACATCGCTTGACGTTGCATACGGTGGCGAATTCTAGAAAAAGCGCCATCCGCACCAAAAACAATGTCATATTTTAGTTCGCTCCACTGTCCTTGTTCGGATTCTCCTTCAAAAAGTGTTGCAGTAGCCAGTGAGATATCCCAGATTTTACGATTAAAAAAGAAATCGACCCCAGCCTCTTCTGCCAAATCAATCATTTTCCGATTTAAAACTCCGCGTGATAAGGAAAAAATGGCTTCGCCTTCTTTTCCATAAAATTGGGTTACAAAACTTCCGTCTTGTAAGTGAATTCCTCTTTTATCAACTGGAATTCCTATTTTTCGAATTTCTTCCTCCAAACCCACATCTTGCATGGCTTTCCATCCTCTATTTGACATAACCAAATTGATAGAACGTCCAGAAAATTCAACCGTTCTCATATCTGGACTTCTGTCGTACACATGAACAGTATGACCTAACCGTTTGAGGTAAATTGCCAATAAGCTTCCGACTAATCCAGAGCCTACTACCGCTATTTTTTTTGGGGTTTGCATGTAATTTTATAAAAAGAAGTTGTGCAAATTTAATTTATTTTGTTTCAATACCAAGACCTCATATCATTTTAGTTTGCTGGCTCAAATAGCAATTTTGTTGACGTCGTCACAATCTCTTTTTTATTGAGCTTCATTTTTCTAAATTTCCCTTGTGCATACATCGTGGCTTGATCGTTGTAATGCTTGCTCATTGGATTTCCCGATTGCCCTGTTGGCAAAATGCTCATACTGTTTTCAACGTTTGAAAAATCAATAATCCGTCGCGTTGAAGGTCCGGCTTTAACCTTATAAATTCCGTCGGACGCAAAACCAAATTGTAAATTATTGATCACTTCATTAGATCCTGCAACAGCATAGGGTCCAACATTAAAAAAACTTCTTAATGCTTTAATTTTACCTATTGGATGCTGATGTTCTACCGTATGAACTTTTTCCCATTGCCACATTGTGACATCACTTCCCAATTGTTTTTCGAGTTCGGAAACCGTTTCTCTAAAAGACTTTGTCAAAATTTCTTTACGCGTTTCTTTTTTGTTTTTAGTAATACAATTATCCCACCAAATCGAATTGTCGTTCGTAATCTGAGGTTCAATAATTTGTTTTATGATGTGTGTGGACAACAAGGCCGAAAACTTTTCATCTCCGAGTTCGTCAAGGAAGGTATTTTCCAAATATCGGTACATGAATTTATTATAAATCGTTGATTGAATGGTATTCAAATCGTTTTCTCCGTTCCAATTCAACATTAAATATAGGGCTTCTTTTTCTAATCTTGAAAAGCCTGTTTTGTTTAAACTAGAAACTACCACTTTAGCTATTTTTGCAGCATTAGTAGATGTGTTATCCAAAATCATTTTCTCCACATCTTGTGCGGTCCAATTGTTTTTTGAAACTAAAAAACGTTCTATGCGTTGGGCTCTATCTTTGGGCAAATAGTATCCTGGATACAAATAACCGTCTATGGGCTCGGGTTGGTTGTTGGACGAATATACATAATTCCATGGCGGATTTATAGCCGATGGATTTTTTGAAAAATCAAGAAATTCTCTTTTATCATCGATGCCATTAGCGCCATTCATGATGAAATTGCCGTTAACCGATTTATCCAATTTATAGAGTTTTCCAGAGGCAATCCAAGCGATATTATTGTGTGCATCGCCATACATCACATTCAATCCGGGGGCTGCAATTAGAGAAACACCATTATAAAAATCATTGACATTTTTAGAATGTGACAATCTATGTACCGCCTCCAAAATCTGATTTTTTTGCTGCGTATAAACCCAAGTCATGGAAACGGGCTTTTTGGAATTCAGTGTCGTTAAAAGTCCATTCATCACAGGTCCATGAATGGTTTGCTTTACATGTAAAGTAACCGAAGTACTGTCTTTAACTTTTATGATTTTTTGTCTAACGATGTAATTTTTATATCCGTCACTAGTTTTGTATTGATTTACGTTATTGGGATTTTGCTCCTCTTGAAAAAAATCAATGTCATCATTTTCAAACATGGTCAATCCGTAAGCATATTCTCGATTATGTCCCAAAAGCGGAAATGGAGCGCCAGCCAAATAATATCCATACATTTCATAATCGGGCGTGTGAATATGAGCTTCATACCATGTACACGGTTGTGAAAAAGCAATATGAGGATCATTGGCAAAAATCACTTTTCCATTTTTGGTTTTTGGTGACCCTATTACCCAGCTATTACTTCCAATAAAGGGAGGTACCGGAGATTGGTCTAATAACCGTGCAACAGCAGTAGCAATCTTTGTATAGTTATTTAATTGAGCTTCATTCTTTTTGGTTTTACCTTGACCCTCTTTATAATTTTTCAACTGAACCGTACCCAATGAGCCATCGATTCCAAAATCTTTTAGATAGGGCATTCCTAGTTGATCACGAATATCCGTAAGCAACGGATCGGTTTTTTGAGCCATGGCAAAACTAAATGACATGAACCCAAATATATTATACACATCTTTAAGGGTAAATTTTTCTTTTTTAACGCCAACTAATTGAAATTCGATAGGAGTTTTTCCGTTTTCAATATATTGATTAATTCCATCTACATAAGCCATTGCTAGTTTATAGGTTTCCGATTTCTTGTCTAATTCCGCTACTTTTTTTTCAGAATCTTCGTCTATTCCTATACCTGCAAAAAACGTATCGTTTGCCAACGCTTTACTTCCAAACAATTCTGACAACCTTCCTGGAGCAATACGTCGTAAAAGTTCCATCTGCCACAACCGATCTTGGGCATGAACATAACCTAAAACTGTCATCGCATCTTTTTGATTAGTAGCATAAATATGAGGAATGCCATACTCATCAAAATAAACTGTAGTCTTTTTATCGATGTGTTTTATAGTCACTTCCCCTTCGTATTGTGGTTTAGTCGATTGAAGGTATACAAAAAGTGATGTAAAAAGTACAAGAAGTACTATTCCTATTACTACTACTATTTTTTTAAGTTTTTTCATTTGCAAACGGATTGAGTACCAAATATAACGAATAAAACCATTGAGAGATTCAGTTTCGTTAAGATTTCGCCTAACTTTTCTAAACTTCTCAATGGTTTACTATCGTTAAGCTTTTTTTATTTTCTAGGAAATTGAATGTAATTACCCGTATTCATGCCATTGTTTTTAGCCAAAACACCACACATATGAAACAACATTCTTGCGCCTACATTTCCATCCCAATCGTCATTGTCTCCTGGAGCAACTTCCACCAAATCAAAGCCAATGATTTCTTTATCACTTTCGGCTAATTTATTAAACAAATAGGTAGCTTGTTCAAACGAAAATCCGCCTGGCACAGGAGTTCCTGTATTCGGACAATACCAAGGATACATGCCATCAATATCGAAGGAAATGCATACTTTTTGAGGTAGAGACGCCAAGATAGCGTCACATTGTTGTTGCCAAGTTTTTCCTTCAAAAGTCTCTTTTTTCAGATCAGCATCGGTGTGTACTAACACTCTTCCGTTTTGTGCTTGAACTACAGCAACCTCTTGTTCGCAAAAATCACGGATTCCGACTTGAACAATTTTAGAAATCTGAGGGATTTGTAATGCATTATACATAATAGAAGCATGCGAATAGGTAAATCCTTCATAGGCAATACGCAAATCCATGTGTGCATCTAAGTGCAAAATCCCAAAATCGCTATGTTGGGTAGCCAAAGCTTCGTAATATCCTAATGGTGTGGAATGATCTCCTCCCAGAAGTACGACTTTTTTACCTTGATTCATCCAATGCAAAACCAATTCCTTCACCTCGGTATGTACCTCACGGCACACTTTATTTATTTTTTCTAACTCAGCCTTTAAATTCGGAATTTCATCAATATTTTTTCCCTCTTCTAAAGCTTGTATAATAGGTTGCGCAAGGGCTTTATATGTATCCGAATTGGTTTTCCAACCTTCAGGAACTTCGGCTAAATACATTCCGAGTTTCCATAATTCTGGAAAATCTTGATGATTTAAATCCACTTGAAAAGAAGCATCGAGGATGGCATCTGGACCTTCCGAAGCCCCCGCACCATAACTCACAGTTACTTCCCAAGGTACAGGAATAATAATAATGTCAGATTGTGCAGCCGAAAAAGGCAATCCAAACACAGTCGCATCGGCAAGTCCAGGTTGGCTTGGATCAAAATTTTGTATAATTTGTTCTTTTGTCATTTTTATAAATAATAAGTTACAAAAGTACTAAGGATGTAAGGTTTTTGCAAAAGATGTTTTGAAACAGTTGAAATAAAAAAGCCACAATGTTTTTAAGGTCACTGTGGCTTTAAAAATGGTATTAATGCATTATTCTTTTATGAATTTATATGATGCTTTGGACACATTAAAATAAATAGTATACAAGCCTGATTCATATTTTGAAACATCAATAGTTTCTTCATTTGATAACAGTTTTCGTTCCGTTACTTTTTGACCAAGTAAATTGTAAATTGTTACGCTTTCATTCGCCTCAAAATCACCTTTGATTGTAATTTGATTTTTTGTTGGATTTGGAAACACCGCTACCTTTGTCTTGCTGTTTTCGTTGAGGGTTAAGTTTGGTGTAATTGTCAACGTAAATGTTTGAGAAACTGTAGCCGTACCACTCGTAGCGGTCATGGTAATTGAATACGTTCCAGGAGCGAGAACCGTGCCTATTACTGGCGATTGCGTTACTACGGCATTACAATTAGCAACAATTGGATTAGCTAAAGAAGAGAAACTTGGCAAAGTATAGGTATTATTTGCATCCGCGGCAACCGTTTGATCTGCAATAGCAGCCATTGTTAGGGGAAGTGCTGTTAAAGCATACCCAGCAGCATTAAATTTATCCGTCATGGTCTGAATGTCAGCACAAGGATAATTCATATTTATAGCGGCTTGTCTCACTGCAGCGGCAGCCGTTTTCTGATTACTTGAACTATTTGTCAAAGCCAACCCTTCTAAAAAGGCTTTATCGGTTTTGGTTCTACCAATCACATCATAGATTTTCATTAGAGCGGTTGCCCAAATTTGCCCGTACGTATGAATTTCGGTATACGTAGACCCTGTTTGTGGATACGTTCTAGTATAATTTGTTACTCTCCCACTCCACCATTCGTTATGACCATCCCAACTAAAAACCCAATTATACGCTGGTTCATTAGATGCCCATTGATTCAAACTTCTGCTGTAAGACATTGCCCAATAATCTCCACTTCCTTCTCCTAATCCTGTTGAACTTGAAGAATGACCTCCCGTTATCCAATCGTGAATTCCGTGTCCCATTTCATGCAATATAACATCAGAATCTTCTGCATCATCAACACCTCCTTCACCAAAAACTAATGTTCCTGATGAATAGTATGAATTATCTGCTCCATTATCTCCAGAAGGATCAAACCATAGAACTCCAGAATTTGTTAGTGGAATACAAGGAATTCCCAGTGTAAAATTAATATAACGCATACTGTCATCTAAATGATAAAAGGCATTTGCAGCTTCAAAATTATCTGCCGCTCTATCAAATAAAAAATCGGGCGTTGCTTGTGTAAACAACCCTTTACTTGGAGCTTCTAAATCTTTAATTTCAACAAAAGAGCTCTTTAGTTTGTATACGCCACTTGTATAATCGATTTCAGGCAAAGTTACTCTAGTCCTAGCAGCATCTAACGAGGCATTTGTTGCATCTGAGTTATCTACATAATCCCCTGCATAAGCTACATGCGCTTGAGAAAGAGGATCCGGAATATAAACATAAGCCGAACCATTCACGAAATTTGTAGTTTTTAAAGCGTTTTTATTTTCACCTTTCGCCTCATTTTTTTTCTTTTTTTCTTTTTTATGATGATATACTGCAACATCTTTTGTACTTAAAACAGCGCCCGATTGTGCATCTATCATAACTTCCCAACTTCCTGACATATCAAATGCATTCGTCACCACTCTGTAAGCTAATTTCGTTTGGTTGCTTATTTTGCAAACTACCAATTTGCATTCTTGATGGGTAATCACTCCTTTGAAAGCTAAAGTCTTATTCGATTTAGCAATAGCTTCATTTGCTGTTAATACTGGAATTGTATTGATATTTGCTATCGTCTCATCGTAATTATTTGAAGTAAAAGTCACCTCATTAGCATGTGCAAAATTAACTACTATTTCATTGTCGAATACCGGAACATCGTGTAGCATTTGTTGAAAACGTAAGGTTTCACCAGCCAAACTCTTCCGCACAAAGGTAAGTTTGAATGTGTGATAGGGTTGGATATGTAACTCTTTTGCTTGAGAGGCAATCCATTCTCTTGCAACGGATTCTTTATCTGAAGAAACTTGTGCCAATGATTTGAGATTTGCAAAGACAAGTAAAATCAGTATTAGACGTAATTTTAACTTCATAGTTTAGTTTGTTTTAGTTATCAATAGATTACAAATAAAATCAATTCATTTTAAATAGCCAAACCTTTCTAATTTCTATGCAAAATTCCGGCTTTTAAAATTTGTCCAAAACGATACATATCTTCATAAGAAGTATATAAAGGAACAGGTGCCAAGCGAATTACGTTGGGCTCACGCCAATCGGTTATCACACCATTTTTCATCAAATAATCAAATAAACTTCGCCCCTCTCCATGCAAAAAAACAGATAATTGACAGGCGCGTGCTGTGGGAATGGCTGGGGTGATTATCTCAAACGCACTTCCTACCTCTTGAGCAATTTCTTTTAGTATAAACTCTAAATAAGACGTTATGATATCTCTTTTTTCTATCAAGGCATCCATTCCTACTTCATCAAAAATTTCTATCGACGCTAGATAAGGCGCTAAAGATAAAATGGGTAAATTACTCACTTGCCAACCTTGAGCCCCTTGAACAGGCTCAAATTGGGGTTCCATTTTAAATCGGCGTTCTTTATTATGTCCCCACCAACCTGCAAAACGCGGCAAATTGGACTGATGGTGTTTTTCGTGCACAAAACAACCCGAAGCATTTCCGGGCCCAGAATTCATATATTTATAGGAACACCATGCGGCAAAATCTACATTCCAATCATGCAAATCCAATTTAATATTCCCTGCAGCATGTGCTAAATCAAAACCAACATAGGCTCCCACTCTATGTCCTGCTTCAGTGATGGTTTTCATATCAAATACTTGACCCGTGTAATAATTTACCCCCCCAAAAAGTACCAAAGCCAGTTCATCTCCTACTTCTTCAATTTTTGACAGAATATCTTCTAAACGAATATTGTGTTCCCCTTCACGCCTTTTGATTTCAACAATCGCTTCCTGAGGATTGAAACCATGATGATGTACTTGGGATTGAAACATATATTGGTCGGATGGGAAAGCTTTTTCCTCGCATATTATTTTAAATCGCTTGGCTGTGGGACGATAAAACGACACCATCAATAAATGCAAATTAATAGTTAAGGTATTCATTACCGTAACTTCTGATGGCTTTGCTCCTACTATTTTACTTAAAGGAAGAGCAAAACGCTCATGATAATCCCACCAAGGTTTTTCTGCAAAAAAATGACCTTCTACGGCCAAATGCGCCCAATCATTCATCACTTCGTCTACAAATTTTCGGGTACGTTTGGGTTGCAATCCTAAAGAATTTCCTGTAAAATAGATTACGTCTCTCCCCTCATGTTGTGGAAAGATAAACTCATTTCTATAGGTCTTTAATGGATCTTGAAGGTCTAATTGTTGTGCAAAATCGAGCGTGTTCTGAAAAGTCATGGTTCTTTGGTTTTATTTTAAATGTACGTAAACGTCTTTATGCTAACAGGTGTAAATGTAACAAAAAAAGATTGTCTAAAAGGCATTGTTTTTTTACTAAACTTTTAAAAATAAAGACAAAAAAAATCTCACTAAGAGAAGTGAGATTTTAGTTACGAATAGTACGTCGACTTTTATAGAATTAACATTGCGTCGCCATACGAGTAAAACTTATATTTTTCTTTCACCGCTTCTTCATAGGCTTTTTTCATTAAATCATGCCCACAAAATGCTGAAATCATCATGAGAAGTGTTGATTTTGGCGTATGAAAATTAGTAACCATACAATCTGCAATACTAAAATCATAGGGAGGAAAAATAAATTTATTGGTCCATCCTTCATACGGATTCAAAGTTTTGGCAGAGGAAACCGAGCTTTCAATGGCACGCATAGAAGTCGTTCCAATACAACAAATACGCTTTTTATTTGCTTTTGCTGCATTGACAATATCACATGCTTCTTGTGTAATTTTCAACTCTTCGGAATCCATTTTATGTTTAGATAAATCTTCTACTTCAACGGGATTGAAAGTTCCTAATCCCACGTGTAACGTCACTTCAGCAAAGTTAATTCCTTTAATTTCCAACTTTTTCAACAAGTGTTTCGAAAAATGCAAACCCGCAGTTGGAGCTGCTACAGCCCCTTCTTCTTTCGCATAAATCGTTTGATAACGCTCTGCATCTTCTTCAGTAACCTCACGGTTGATGTATTTTGGAATAGGAGTTTCTCCTAATTCAGTCAATTTATTTCTAAATTCTTCATAAGTTCCATCATAGAGAAAACGCAAAGTTCTCCCGCGTGACGTGGTATTATCGATCACTTCTGCTACCAACGAATCATCGTCTCCAAAATACAACTTGTTTCCAATTCTTATTTTTCGGGCAGGATCAACTAAAACATCCCAAAGTCTTTGCTCTGCATTCAATTCACGAAGTAAAAACACCTCAATTCTTGCCCCTGTTTTTTCCTTATTTCCATACATTCTAGCTGGAAATACTTTGGTATTGTTTAATATCATAACATCGCCATCATCAAAATAGTCGATAATATCTTTAAACAATTTGTGTTCAATAGTTCCTTTTTTTCGATCAACCACCATCAATCGTGATTCATCGCGGTTTTCAGCAGGAAACTCAGCTAACAATTCGGCTGGCAAATTAAAATTGAAATGAGATAATTTCATTTAAAAGAGTTTAAAAGTTTAGTAATTTAAAAGTTTGAGGATGTTCCAAATCCTTTCAAATTTTAGGTTGCAAATATACGATGGCAAAATAGGCGTTGTCAAGTTTTTGCATGTTTATTTTTTATTTATTACTTTTGCACCCTTGTTCGGGATGTAGCGCAGCCTGGTAGCGTACTAGCATGGGGTGCTAGGGGTCGCTGGTTCGAATCCAGTCATCCCGACTTTTTTTATTCTTCCTCTATTATAAAGCCTATTTTTTTTAAATCGTCCCAAAATGTGGGGTATGATTTTGATACTACTTCGGCTTGTTCGATTCCTATAGTTGTTTTTAGTGCCAAGGGAGCAAATGCCATAGCCATGCGGTGGTCTTGATAGGTAGAAATGGTAATTCCTTTATTGATTATTGTCTTTGCTTTTAAATGCAAGGAATCGTTGGTAACTGAAACGGTTGCGCCCAATTTTGTCAATTCCGTTTTTAAGGCTTCCAATCGATCAGTTTCTTTAATTTTAAGAGTGTGTAAACCATATAAATCACATGCTATTCCGAGTCCGAAACAAGTCACAGCAAGGGTTTGCGCAAGGTCGGGAGAGTGGTTTAGGTTGTAGGTTATAGTGTGTAGGTTTTGGGTACTGGATTTTATAATCGTTATTGAATTATTCTCATTAAAAATAGTTTCGACTCCAAAGTTTTTATAAATTTCAACCAATACGGCATCCCCTTGTAGGCTATTTTTCTTGTAGCTTGACAAGGTTATTTCTGTTCCAAGGTTTGAGAGCGCTATAATGGAATACCAATAAGAAGCTGAAGACCAATCCGATTCAATGGTTAAGATTGTAGGCTGTAGGTCATAGGTCGTAGGTTTAACAAAAATTTTACTATCAAAAAAAGAAGTTTCAACTCCTATAGCATTTAATAACGCTAAGGTCATTTGGATGTATGGAAGGGAGGTCATTTCGCCTTCTAATGTCAATTCTAATCCATTTTCGAGTTTGGGAGCGATTAATAAAAGTGCAGAAACATATTGACTACTCACATTTGCCGAAAGTGAAACTTTATTTTTTGAAAGTTTTTTCCCTTTGATGCTTATGGGTGGAAATCCTGCTTTTTCTTGATATGTTATTTCAGCTCCAAGTTGGTTTAATGCTTCGACAAGAATTTTTATGGGACGCTCTTTCATTCGTGACGAACCCGTAAGAACAACTTCTTTACCTTCTTGAATTGCAAAAAAAGCAGTTAGAAAACGCATGGCCGTTCCTGCATGATGAACGTCAACTAATTGTGAATTATGAATGATGAATGGTGAGTGTAATGCTTTTGACAGTACCTCTGAATCATCAGAATTGGACGTGTTTTCTAGTGAAATATTGGGATACAATGCCCTCAACAACAACAACCTATTAGTTTCAGACTTGCTGCCAGTCAACTTTAATTGTGAATGGTGAATGATAAATGGTGAATGTAACAATAGGTTCATTTTTTCCCTATTTTTTGTTTAGTTGTAATACTAATTGATGCTAAAATCTTATTAATTTCAACAATATCTGATTTTAATGATTGGTATTGAACTTCTTCTAAATAACCTGATTTAAATAATAATTCAAGCCAATAATCAGATTCATTAGCTTCTTTTTGAGCAATAGCTAACTTATGAATAAAGTCTAATTTACTTTCTGCTTGTTCTGATTCTCTAACTAAAGCACCTATTGAAGTTCCACTTCTTAACAATTGCTTACTCAAAACATATTCTTTCTTGTCAGAAGATAAAAACTGATACAGTTTAACTATACGTAAAGCAAAACTAAATGATTTGGTTTTAATTATATTTTCACCCATAATTCATAATTCACCATTTACCATTCACAATTATTTTAGTTTTTCATTATTATGGTGCCTATCGTGGTCGCGTTTGGTTTTTAAATCCATTTTTTTATCGAAAGCCGCTTGCAAATCGACGCCGGTTTGGTTGGCAAGGCATAAGACTACAAAAACCACATCGGCTAGTTCTTCGCCAAGGTCTTTGTTTTTGTCACTTTCTTTTTCGGATTGTTCACCATAACGACGCGCTATGATGCGAGCTACTTCTCCTACTTCTTCGGTAAGTTGAGCCATGTTAGTCAATTCATTAAAGTAGCGCACACCGTGGTTTTTTATCCAAGCGTCTACTTCGTGTTGGGCGTTTTTTAGGTTCATGTTATATCTTTTTTATTTTTAAGTAAAAAATTGCAAGTCACTGTTTATTATTTCTATGTCAAAGTTCATGCTTAATTTTTTTCTTTTTTCAATTAAAAACTGTCTAATTTCGTAAGTGTTTTTAATGTTATATCCTAAAACAATTTTTTTAATTTTAATTTTAGGCAACTTCTGTTGTGCATCCTCTAAAGTTATATTTTCTCTATGGCTATAATTTTTATTGTACCAATCTTCTATTCTTTCTTGTAAAACTAATTTATATATGTAACGAACTTCATTCTGACTATTTATTATTTTATCAATGAATAAATTGTTATGATCATCATAAATATTATTTTTATTTTCCTTAATTAACAACCTTACTTCATTTTCCCTGTGAAACTTATTTGCTTTGTGAAAACAAAAAATTTTAGACATCATTTCATAAAGATTATTTGGCATAAAGCCACCAAAATTATTTTTATGTTTAATTATGCTATTCTTTAAATCATCAAAAATTGTCAAGTTTTCATTACCATATAAAACTTTGCCAAATAACAAATTTAAATTAACATTTTCTACTTCAAATACTAATACAGCTCCAGAACCTCTGTTACTATAGTTTTCCCACATATAGGTATCAGTAATAGTTTCTGGAGTATTTAAACAACTTGATAAACAAAAAATATTTTGTTTTAAATTGGATATAGTATCATCACTAATTTCAATATTTAATTCTTCCTTCATTCTATTCAGACCTAAAATCAATTCTAGATTGTCTGATAAATTTTCAATGGAAGAAAGTCTAAAATAACCAGTTTCTAATATAGAATTTAAACCTTGTAAAGTTGTAAAATGTAATAATTCTTTTTTTGGTTCTAGTTTATACTTTGTCTCATCAAATAAATTCTCATTTGAAATTTCTCCCTTAAAACTTGTTGGCGGACTTTCGCCACTCATCATAAATTTAGACTTGTATCTTGCTTTTGGAAAAAAAGGTTTAAAAACAACATCTAAAAATTTATCTGCCATTTGACTAGCATCTTCATTATTTTGAATTTTCATAATAAAAAATTTACACCTTCAAAAACCCCAATTCATAAACCATAGGTTGTAGTTTTTCTGTCAAGGTTTTATAGGCTTCCTCAAAAGGTTTAAATGATATTGGCGCAAAATCGCCACTTTCATTTCTTCTTTTTAAGGCATTACGCACTTGATACCAACCTACATCGGGGCGGTTGAGTTTGAGTTCTTCACGCACGGCTCTCACATCGGTGTGGGCAAAGTAGGCTTGCCATAGTTTTTTTCCTTCTTTCAAAACAGCTTTGGCTTCTGTGGATAGTTTTTTATCTTTTAGGTACTGCACCATAAAATCACTTTCAAAACGATCATTTGCGCCTACTTCTTCTTCGGTAAAGGGTATAAAATGATTCACGATGCTCCATTTCTTGCCGTTCCATTCGAGATCGTTGGCACTGGCTGTTAGATTACTACCATTAAACAACATCCAAAGTAAACAATCGTTTTTAAATTCATCTGTTAAGGGCTCGGTTGGGATTAAAAACTGGTCTCTATCATTGAGCCAAGTGGGTTTTACTAATCGTCTAACTGAAAAGACTATGGCTGCTTGCCAAAGGTTTTTGTCATCTAAATAAACACCTCCACCATTACGACCAGTATATATTGATGAAGTTAATAATGTTCCCGTCTGCGCATTTTGAAAATCATTATTTCCTGCGAATAGAAAACCTTTCATATTGTCACAAGACATTTTTTTTCTTGGATTATTTGAAACTTTAATAGCATTTGATAAAGGCAAAGCCAATTCATTATTGGTTTTTGATTTTTTCATCCAACTATTTAAAAATATTTTATTTGGTAAATTATAAAATGATTTTTCACCTATGGGTTTGGCTTTTTTATCTAAAACTTCAGTTTTTATTTCGGTGATATCTATTCTTTTAGTTGATAACATATCTGTTTTCCATACCAAAAAACCAATCGGAAAATTTCCCTTTAATCCATCAAAAGCTTTGCTATGCACCACAAAACCTCCTAAATAATTGGCTTTCCAAAATTCTCTAAATCTTTCAAAGTTAGGAGCATTGACATATTTTAATGTACTAAACATGGCAAGTTTAGCAGATGGTATTTCTTTTGAAATTCGAACTAAGAACTGTACAAACAACTCTTTACTAGCATAACCCAATTCTTGGGTTTTCATTAAAGTATTTATTTTTGTTTGTTCAACCTCTTTTTTATTTTCATCTCCTTTACCTATACCGCTACCACTCTCCGCATACGGCGGATTAATCAATACCAATATCTTTTTTCCTTGGGCTATGGCATCACGTAATCCTTGCGGCACTTTGTTGGTCAAACTATAATCAATCGTGCCATCATCGGTAATATCATCATTCAAATAATCATATTGAAAACGTGTGGCGGCTACACAGGTTTTGGTGGCTTTCATTACATCTACATCGGCTTGGTCTAGCGTGCTCATGTATATGTTGCGTGGGTTGGAGTGTTTCACTTCTAGATTACCCACACCACAACACATATCCCAAACAATGTAGTTTTTTTGCCAATTTTCTCCTAGTGTTTCGGCGAGTTTGTCGTAGGCTTTGTCTACTACATTCAATGGGGTATAATAAGCTCCTTTAAAACTGCGCTCGTCTAGTGGTATCAAACTATCTCGTCGTTCCAGCAAATAGTTTCTGTATTCGGCTTTGGGTGGTCGGTGGTAAATAGCCCAAAATTGTCGGTAGCCTTCCCGGTTGCCTAGCTCGTATATTTTATTGTTGAGCATGAATACGGGAGCATTGCCTCTATGCAAGAGTTCGGCGGGCAGGTTGGCATGGGTGCTCACGGTACCATCGCTCATAATATCGGCAAAAAACAATAAAGCGTATTCTTCAGGAGCTACGTCTTTTATTTCTTGTCCTATCATCAATACCCATTTGTCAAATACTTGTTTCAGGTTATCGGGCGTTATTTGCGTACGGATGATATCGCCTGTTTTGATGGCGTTTTTAATCGTGTTTATAAACTCCTCTTCGTGGGTTTCTATTTTAAAACTCACGAGGTATGTTCCAATATAAGCACTTACTACATCGAGTGCTTCTTGAGTATAGCCACTTGCACTTTTACCCCATTTGATGGGTTGTTTTTTATTACTGATGAGCGGCAGGGCATCTGCCGTTTTCATAATAGCCGCTTTTTTGGTATCAATAACGCAGAGAAAAGGCGGTATAGCTTCGCCTTTGTCTAGGGCTTGTTGCACATAATGCAACAATTGGGTAAACATTTGATAGGTACTGTATTTGTACCCATCTTTGGCTTCAAACCATATTTCGTTGGTTTGTATATCTATGAGGTTTTTACTAAAGCTTTTCAGTCCAAGCGCTTTGATATATACATCTTTTACGTCTTCTTCGCTATGGGTGTTTTGTAATTTTTCGTAAAGTGTCATCTTTTACAAGGTTTTATATTTTTTCAACCCTATCAGATTTTGAATCCGAAACAAGATTTGTAAGAATATCAAACGCAAATAGGATTTTCAAATATAAAGGTTTTATCATTATTGCTGAAAAGATTTGTATGGAATTATGTAGCTTTAATAGAGTCTTTTTTTTTAAGGGTTTCTTTTTTTTGATTTCCCAATAACATAGAGCATTCCCTTTCTTAAATAGTTTAGTGTTTTGGTTTGGTTCTTTAATTCTCTTTTGGTAGTGCTTAGTGTTTCTTGCAAAGAAATGATTCCAGTTATAGCTTTATCATATCTTTTTTTAAGCAGTTGATGGGTAGCAAAGAGTTCGTTATATTGTTTTTTACTGACTTTTACATCCAACATGAGTTCATCTATTTTTAAATCTTGACTCTTGTTTTTTTGTTCTAGCTCTTGGATTCTTCTTTCTTGACGCTCCACTTTGAGTTGTAGATTGTATTGTTCCACGGGATAAAACCCATATTTTGTCAAAACAAAACGTTCGCCTTTGGGGTTGGTATAGATGTGCTCTTTTTCTTGAATAAAATGATTGAGTATTGCTAAATAATGGTAGAGCAATTTCATCTCTTTTTCGTTTTCTGGTTTATGAAAGAGTTTATGAAAAAGTGTCATAGCATAAAGATTTCTAGAGTGTTGTTTCCTTTTAAAACGAAAAATTTTATTCCAAATTGTAGCCGTTAACAAAAACAAGGTTGTAGATGCTAAAAACAAGGTTGCCAATAGCATTTACCATGTTGTAGATATTAAAAACAAAGTTGCAGATAGCATCTACAAGGTTTATTTTGGCAAATACAATGTTTCCGATGACAAATACAACGTTGCCGATGCCGTCTACCATGTTTCTTTTGATATAATTATCATTTCCTGCCTTATTCTTATTATTTATTTTTATATTATATTTAGATTTTATGTTTATTTTTTATTTAATAATCAATAATTAAAACATATTAATTATTTTATACAAATATTTTTGTTAAATATATGTTTTATTTTTATTTTTGAATAACCATTATTTCTAAATATTAATTTTAATTCTTTAAACCATGGCAACAAGAACCACAGGAAGAATTATTCTTCCTAAAAATCCCGCAGAATTGTTAGAGTTAGCTAACAAAATTTACAAAAAACATCAAGAAGATGGAGCGACATCACCCCTCAATGCGCAACAAGATTTTAGCTGGGCTACAGAAGGTCCCAAAGTAATTCCTTGCAAAACCAACCACGAGAAGGCAGAAGAAGCTTCAAAACAAGCCGAGCAATATTACCGTCAACGAGACATTGATTTGCCAGCCATTAGAGCTATTGTTCAAAACAGCGCTCAACTACTCAAAAGTATTTATGCAAAAAACCCAAAAGTTTTAGGTGAATATGGTTTGGTTGTTGACGACAGTAAACCTACCAAAAAGGCAAAAGAATAAGCGATTTGTAAATCATGACTAAATAGTGAACGTTACACTTTTAAACGGTGCAATGTTCACTGTTTTTACTCTTTATTTTTTGTATCAATAATAATTGTCACAGGGCCATCATTTAGTAATGACACTTTCATGTCGGCTCCAAATTGTCCTGTTTGAACTTTTTTACCAATTTCTAGTTCCATTTGAGAAACAAATTTTTCATATAGTGGAATGGCACTATCGGGTTTTGCAGCTTTTATATAGGATGGGCGATTCCCTTTTTTTGTTAGGGCATGAAGTGTAAATTGACTCACAACGATTACCTCTCCATCGATGTCTTTTAAAGACCGATTCATCACCTCATTTTCATCTCCAAAAATGCGAAGATTGGCAATTTTAGATGCCAACCAAACGACGTCTTCATGAGCATCAGCTTCTTCAATCCCAAGTAAAACCAACAATCCTTTTTGGATTTTGGCTACTATTTTGTTTTCTATTGTTACTGAAGATTGAGAAACTCTTTGTATTACTGCTTTCATTAGTTAAGTCATTGCGAGGCACGAAGCAATCTTATCAAATTATCATACTATCTTTAATTTCATCATATAAATCGTTCCAATCAGGATTGAAATTGTTGATTAAATTAAGTTTAACTGCTCTGTTTCCTCCTTTTAATTGTTTTTCCCTTCTTATAGCATCGCGAATCATTTGAAATTGTTCAAAGTAAACCAATTTATCTAAATTATACCGTGCTGAAAAGGAATTTTTGTATCGCTTTTCTTTATGTTCTAAAATTCTCTTGGGTAAATTGGAAGTTACACCAATATATAAAGTTGTATTGTTCTTATTTGTTACAATGTAAATAAATCCTGGTTTCATAATTTTTTATTTATAGACATTGTGAGGAATGAAGCAATCTTACATAGTTTAGGCTAACTTGATAAGACTGCTTCGTGCCTCGCAGTGACTGAGACTAAAAACCGAATACTTATTTCCTCGTTTCATCACTAGCAATTCGGTCGTCATTATAAATGTCTTGGCGGTAATGTTCGTCATCTCCTTCCAAAATTTTTAGATAACTGTTGTAACGTGACCAGGCAATTTTATTTTCTTCAAGAGCTTTTTTCACAGCACAATGAGGTTCTTCTTTGTGCAAACAATTATTGAATTTACATTCCGATTTTAATTTGAAAAATTCTGGAAAATAATCGCTCACTTCTTCCTTTTCCATGTCCACAATTCCAAAACCTTTGATTCCTGGGGTGTCTATAATTTTGGCATCAAAACTTAAATCATACATTTCGGCAAAGGTTGTGGTGTGTTGTCCTTGCATGCTTTGTTCGGAAATGGTTTTGGTCTTTAAGTTCAAATGAGGCTCTAAAGCATTCACCAAAGTCGATTTTCCAACCCCCGAATGTCCCGAAAACATAGATACCTTTCCTAGCATCTGTTCTTTTAAAGCGGCTATTCCTATGCCTTCTTGTGCCGAAACTTGTAAACATTGATACCCTATTTCTGAATAGATATATTGCAAATAAAGCTGCTCTTCTTTCATGGTTTCGTCATAGGTATCTATTTTGTTAAAAACTAAAACAGTCTCAATACCATACGCCTCAGCTGTGACCAAAAACCGATCGATAAAACTTGTAGTAGTGGGGGGATTATTAATCGTAATTAAAAGAAATACCACATCAATATTGGCTGCAATAATATGGGTTTGTTTGGAAAGATTTACCGATTTTCTGATGATGTAATTTTTCCTATCGTGAATCGTGTGTATCTGACCAATGGTTTCATCTGTAGTTTGGTCAAGTTCAAAATCAACCACATCACCTACCGCAATAGGGTTTGTGCTTTTGATGCCTTTGATGCGAAATTTTCCTTTAATACGGCATTCATATACCGAATGGTCTTCGGTCTTAACCGTATAGAAACTTCCGGTTGATTTATAAACGAGTCCTGTCAATATGAATTACGAATTATGAATTATGAATTATGAATGACAAAAATAGTATTTTCTAATTTACAATTCATCATTAAAAATTTACAATTGATTAAATATTTTCTCCTGATGATTGATGCTTTCTTGATGTATCGCTTTAAAAAATTGGATAATAAACACTTCACTAAGTCCTTCTTGTGTGCCTTCTGCAATCATTTTTTCTAAAACTTCGTTCCATCGTTTGTTTTGCAAAACGGCTACATTTTTTTCTTTCTTCAAGGCTCCTATTTCCTCTGCTACTTTCATCCGTTTGCCGATCACATCAAGCAACTTTGCATCAAAATCGTCAATTTTAGTTCTAAGAAACTTCAACTTTTGCTGATAATCGTCTGTTTCATCTGTTTCTTTACGAATGACTAATTCCGAAATGATTTCTTTAAGCCGATTTGGGGTAACTTGTTGAGCCGCATCACTCCAAGCATGATCAGGATCGATATGCGTTTCTATAATCATTCCGTCATAGTTCAAGTCTAATGCCTCTTGCGTCACTTGAAAAATCATCTCCCGATTCCCTGTGATGTGCGAGGGGTCTATAAGCATGGGGAGGTTGGGAAATTTATGTTTAAAATCAATCGCAATTTGCCACTCGGGGTTATTGCGGTATTTGGTTTTCTCATAAGTGGAGAATCCTCTATGAATGACCCCTAAATTTTTGATGTTGGCTTGTGAAAATCGTTCCACGCCACCCATCCACAACTTCAAATCGGGATTGACGGGATTTTTAACTAAAATAATCTTATCCGTATTCTGCAACGCTTCAGCAAGTTCTTGAACAGCAAAGGGATTGACGGTTGTTCGTGCGCCAATCCACAATACATCTATATCGTGTTCTAAAGCTAACTTAACATGAGCCGCAGTAGCTACTTCAACTGCCATTTGCAAGCCCGTTTCAGCTTTGGCTTTTTGCAACCATTTTAAACCTATTTCACCCACGCCTTCAAATCCACCAGGTCTTGTTCTGGGTTTCCAAATTCCAGCTCTAAAAACAGAAACTTTAGAATTTTTTAATTCGTGAGCCGTTTTAAGAACTTGGTCTTCGGTTTCTGCACTGCAAGGTCCAGCAATAATAAGGGGTTGTGAATCGTTAAAATTTTTCAACCAATTTGTATCATTCATAATCTCAAAAAAGTAATCCTAAATAGGATTTACAAAGCTATATCTTTATATTGACTTGATAAAAAATATAGCCTTCTAATTTTTTATATGATTCCACAACGTATGAACAACTTGTGCCTCTTGAAACGCCCCACCAAAATAATTGGTAACAGTCGCCGAGGTATCGTCTTTTATGCCCCGAGAAGAAACACACAAATGTTTGGCATCTACCACAACAGCGATGTCTTCTGTTTCTAAAATTTCTTGTAGTTCTAAAGCAATTTGCATGGTAAGGCGTTCTTGAACTTGTGGTCGTTGCGCAAAATATTGTACAATTCTATTAATTTTAGACAAGCCAATCACCTTTCCTTTGGAAATGTAAGCTACGTGAATTTTTCCGAAAATAGGCACAAAATGATGCTCACAATTGGAGTAAAACGTAATATTTTTTTCCACGAGCATTTGATTGTATTGGTACTTATTTTCAAAAAGGGCCACTTGCGGTTTGTTGGCCGGATTCAAACCACAAAAGATTTCGTCCACATACATTTTGGCGACACGTTGCGGGGTTCCTTTTAGCGAATCATCTGTGAGATCAAGTCCCAAAACCTCCATAATTTCTTTAAAATGATGGGCTATTTTTTCTTTCTTTTCAGCGTCAGACATCATAAAAGCATCTGGTTTCATAGGGGTTTGCACGCTAGTATATAAATGATTATCTCCTATTTCATCTATCGAAAAAGAGACTAATTTGGAAGTGTCTAAGGTTGGATTTTTTGTCATCGTTTTAAAATTTAGTTGCTGATTGAAATCAGACCGTTATCTTGAACTAGTATTTGTCCTGTAATTCCATGAGAATCTTCACCCAACAAAAAGACAGCTGTTTTTGCAACCTCTTCAGGATTTAAGATTCTTTTTAATGGATGCTTTGCAATCATGTTCTCTTTTATTGTGTCATTTCTTAAAATTCCTGCAGCCAAAGGCGTATCCACAATAGATGGCGCGATAGCATTGACTCTGATTTTTGGAGCCAATTCAGCCGCTAAACTCTTCACTAATCCTTCAACGGCTCCTTTTGCAGCACCAATGCTTGCGTGAAATGGCATACCTCTTTGCGCCGCTACAGAACTAAACAGAACAATGCTAGCTTGTTCTGCACTTTTCAATTGAGACAAATAGTGCTGAACCACTTTAACAGCTCCCAGCACATTGATTTGCCAATCGTTTTGAAAATCATCAACTTGTAATCGATGAAACGGTTTTAAATTGATGGTTCCAATTCCATAAACTAGGCCATCTAAGTTTTCAATTGCTGGGAGTTCCTCTGTTAAAACATTTAGGGCAAAATGGGTTCCGTTAAAATCATAATCGGGCGTTGTTCTTGAAATGACGTAGCAAAAATCCCCTCGATGTGAGAGTTGTTGTACCACGGCTTTGGAGATTCCTTTACTACCCCCGATAATTAAATATTTTTTCATATTGTGTGTTTTTATTTCATGTGTTAGGTTCATTTCGTACATAGTATTGCCTCCTTGTACTTTTACTTATCTTTTTGAAATTTTATTTCCTGTAATTTGTCTTTGTCTTGTACATTTAAATCGCTTTATTTCAGGATTGCGTTTGTATGCATGCTTTTGACTGACACCCGAATGGACTCTTTTACGCCATAGATTGAACGAGGAACGTTTTAATTCTTTCCGCATCAATTGAATGACTTCTTTTTCGGTCAAACCAAATTGATAGGTAATCGCTTCAAAAGGCGTTCGGTCTTCCCATGCCATTTCTATGATTCTATCTACCTCAACTTCTGTCCATACCCTAGAGGTTCGTGGCGCTATAATTTTGTCTGCACTCATACTTAACAAGTTCGTGTTTCAATTAAATTTCGAGCTTTTTGATTGATTTTCTCTAACTCGGTTTGATTCATTTTATGCAACAACGCATACATCATTTTCATGCGTGGGTTGTTTTGAAATTTATCTTGATTCTTATCTAAAAAATGCCAATATAAACTGTTGAACGGGCAACTGTTTTCTTCCGTTTTTGTCTTTTTATCATAGTCACAAGCCGTACAATAATTACTCATTTTATCAATGTAATTGCTTGAAGAGACATACGGTTTAGTCGCTACGATTCCTCCATCAGCAAATTGACTCATGCCCCTAGTATTGGGCAATTGCACCCATTCAACTGCATCCACATAAACCCCCAAATACCAAGCATCTACTGCATCGGGGTGTGTTTCCATCAACAAAGCATAATTTCCCAACACCATAAGTCGCTGAATATGATGCGCATAGCTATGATCTAGCGAATTTTGTGCACACGTTGCTACACATAACATCTTCGATTTTCCTGTCCAAAATACGTTAGGTAATGGCTTTGTATGTTCTAAAAAGTTACTCGTTTTCAGTTCCGAATAGGTATTCCAATACACCATGCGTACGTATTCTCTCCAACCTAAAATTTGACGAATAAAACCTTCTACTTGGGCTAAGTCTATCGTATCTTGATGTTGATTATAATAGTGTTCCGTAGCCTGCACAACTTCTTTTGGAGAAAGCATTTTCACATTCAAAGCAAACGATAAATTGGAATGAAACAACAGCTTTTCCTCTGTATGCATCGCATCTTGATACGTGCCAAAGTGACGCAATACGTGTTCTAAAAAATAAGACAACTGTTCCAAAGCCTGAGCTCTAGATTTGGGATATTCTGAAATTGTATTTATTTTTCCAAATGTCGAAATACCAGCGTTTTTTAAATTTTGTGTTATTTCGGAAGCGTCATTTTCAAATCGTAATGCTTTGGGAATATGCACTTGATTTTTCCATTTGTTTCTATTGTCAGTATCAAAATTCCATTTCCCACCAATAGGTTTGTCGTTCACTACTAAAATCTGGTGCTTCTTTCGAAGATGACGATAAAAATTTTCTAGTAAATACTGCTTTTTTTCGGCTCCCATTAGGGCAATCTCTTGTAGACTGCAATAATAATGTTCCGAATCAAATGCTTTTACTTCAAAATGGAATACCGATTTAAAACGCTTAAATTCTTGATATAAGCGATATTCATCGGGCCATTGATAATGGAAAGCGGCAATCTTGTATTGTGTGTGTAAAAATTGAAGATTCTTTTCAAAAGAATGTTGATTAAAAGGATCATCAATTTTAAAGTAAAATACATTACATCCTTTAGCTTTCAGTTCTTCTGAAAAATGACGCATAGCAGCAAAAAAGGCAATCACTTTTTGATGATGATGCGTTACATAATTGGTTTCCGACCGCATTTCCATCAACACATACAAATAGTTAGCCTGTGCTTCTTCTCGAAACCATGAATGTTCGCTGTTTAGTTGGTCTCCTAATATCAAACGTACTATCATTATTTAGCGTTTTTTTTAGGCAACCATAAATTTCTATATACATGAAATCCATCATAATTCTTGGCTTGCAATTCGATATTAAATTTTCTATCTCTAGGATCGTTACCCACACCTGCCAAATAGTTCCAATTGCCATAATTGGAATGGACATCATAATCTAGTAATAATGCTTCGAAATAGCTTGCACCGATTCGCCAATCGCACTCCATTTCTTTCGCAAAATAACTGGCTACGTTTTGTCTGCCTCTGTTGCTCATCCACCCCGTGTACTTTAACTCTAACATGTTGGCGTTAACAAAATCGTATTTTGTCTTACCATGAATCCAATCTTGAATGGCTTTATCGTCTGATTTCCAGCGGTAGGTTCGATTCAAAATACCATTTACATGAAATAGTTGATTTCCATATTTCAAGCTTACACATTTAAAAAAGTCACGCCAAAGCAGCTCAAATAGCACCCAATAGGTAGAATCATTTTCGAGGACTTTTGCTTCAAATTGTCTAATTTCATGATAAATCATTTTGGGAGACAGCGATCCGTTGGCCAACCAAGGGGATAATTTAGTGCTGTATTGAATTCCAACAAGCTCATTCCTCGTTTGTTTATAGGTTAAGATTTGTTGGTGTTCCCAAATATATTTTTTGAGATGATGAAGGGCTTGCGTCTCTCCTCCTTTACATGGAAAAGCCGAACGCTCATCTACAGAAACCGTGTCATAACCTAAGTCCTCCACCGAAGGAATTTTTGTAGAAAAAGGTAATTCTACAGAGGAAAATTGTGTATTGGGTTTGGCTACCAATTCATTGACAGCCCATCGTTGTTCCGCTTTTTTTCGGTAAACCGTAAATACATCAGGAAATTGCTCTATAGAAAAAGGTACGTTGCCTGGCTCAATTAAAAACTGGTCATAAAACGAAATCCATCTAACTTCAGGAAATTGTTCTTTGATTTGAAATTCTAACGCTTTTTCTTCAGAAGTCCATTCGTTTTGAGTGAGAATGGTTGTAAAAGGAAAATAAGAATAAAGCTGTTGAAAAACTTTAGAGGCTGTTTCTTCAAAGCAATAAAAAGATATTCCCGATTTGGCTAAATTGTGTTTTAAATCGGCTAAAGTCTCCATCAAAAATTGTGCGCGAAATACCTCCATCTTTTTCCATCCAAAAGGCGTTTTTTTAAACCATTCAGGTTCAAGACAAAAAACAGCAATCACTTCATCATTTTCATGAATATGATTCCAAAAAGAGGCATCATGCGTGCGCAAGTTATTTCTAAACCAAATGATTTTTTTACTTCCTTTTTCTACAAGCATCGCTACAATATTTTACATCTTCCCAATTTTTTTTCCATTTTTTTCGCCATGAAAAAGGCTTTTCACAAGTAATACAAATCTTACTTGGCAAATACGATTTATTTCCTTTAGGAGAGGTATTTTTCAAAATCGTTAATTTTAATTTTAGCTTTGATATCAAACATCAAATTATACAAACCGAAAAACGTTCTATTGACATAGATAAAATGTTTGGAGCCTCTATTGCCATTCATTTTTCGCAATTCTTTGTCGTTGGCAAATTTTTCGCTCAAAGCAGCTATTTTTCCAAAAAAAATTGGATCTGAAAAATCAAACTCAGTCTTGTGAATGGGTTCCGTAAACACCGTTAGCAACTCATGAAACATGGCTGTGAAAAAATCCATTTCTTTTGGAGTATCCGTGCTTTTCAAAATTTCTAATTCGAATAATTTCTTTTTGAAATAGGTGTTATCTGCTAAGGCACTAGGCGTAGAAACTTCAAAATAAGGCTTATAAAAAGACTCTGGAATTTGTTTCATACAACCAAAATCAATCGCGATTAAATTGGCTTCTTCATCAACTAAAAAATTTCCAGGATGCGGATCGGCATGAAATTTTTTCAATTGGTGCATTTGAAACATATAAAAATTCCAAAGTGTTTGCCCTACTTTGTTCCGTTTTTCTTGATTGTTTTCGACTTTGCAAAATTCAGAGAGATGCATTCCTTTCATCCAATCCATGGTGATAATTTTATCTGAAGACAGCTCTGGATAATACGTCGGAAATTTCAAATGATCAATTCGTTCACATGCTTTACGTACGGTTTCACTTTGATGCAATTCTAGTTGATAATCGGTTTCTTCTGTCAATTTATTTTCAACTTCTTGAAAGTATTCATCGGATGTCCCCTGCAAATTAAACATTCGAATCGCAATAGGTTTTACAAGTGCTATATCAGTACTAATGCTTTCACGAACACCAGGATATTGAATTTTAACCGCTAAATCTTTTCCGTATTTTTTTGCTTTGTGTACTTGTCCAATACTAGCCGCATTTATGGAATCAGAAGCAAATTCATCAAATAATTCTTCAGGATACTTTTTAAAATAATTTTTAAATGTTTTTCGCACTAAAGGAGCGGATAATGGCGGAACAGAAAATTGAGACAGTGAAAATTTTTCCACGTACGATTGCGGGAGCAAATTCTTTTCCATGCTCAACATTTGGGCTACTTTGAGCGCACTCCCTTTCAATTCTTTAAGCCCATCATAAATATCTGTGGCATTATTCTCATGCAATTTGTCTTTGGTTAGATTCGGATTTACCACCTTTTCACTGTAATACTTAAGGTAATTCCCGCCAACTTTGACGCCAGTTGTGACTAATTTAGCCACACGTTCCACTTTTTTTGTTGGAATTGAATCTATTTTTTTCATCCTTTAGTATTAAAAGTTCCTAATTTTTCTTTCCAAATGAATTTTCCAAAATCGAGAATACTTTCTATGGGCACATTATACACCATATCAAAACTAGCTTTCACCGATTTTTCAATGAAAACATCTGTCTTTTCAAAACGTACAGAAGTATCTTCCATCCAATATTTTAATATGGACAAAAATTGCAACCAAGCCCCTTCATGAACCACTCGATTTTGTAAGTCTGTTATCTTTTGATGATCAATTTTGTAGGGAGTCTCCAAGACAGTCTTCACAAAAATCAGAAAGTCTTTTCTTAATATTTTTAGTTTCATAAGACTTCTCAGAGGCAACTGATCTTGATTCAACAAGTACAACACAAAACTTCGGTTAGCTGTTGCTATTTCAAAAAAAGTAAAGTAGAAACATGACATTTTTTGAGCCGCATTATAGGTTTTATAATCGGGTGACTTTTCCAACATTTCTATAGCATAATGAAACATATCAGAAAAAAATTGAGATTCTAATATCTCAAATGAAGCAAAGAATTTGTAAAAATCTACTTCATCAAAATTATTGTTTCTAGCAAACTCATAAACCGAATGAGGTCTTTTTCCTTGTGCTAGAACAAAATCCGTGTAAAGAGTTACTATTTTTTCTTTATCTACTTTTATGCTATTCTTTTTTGCCATGATTAAATACATTTTGTTTAACAAAAATACAAATTGTTTAAACAAAATAATCATGTTAACAAATTTTTAATCTATTATAAGATAACTTAAATTTATTACTTTTGCTAAAAAAGAATTAATGTCTATAGAAGTTCAAAATATTTCAAAAAGTTATGGGGCACAAAAAGCCCTTGACGCTGTTTCATTTTCAGTAAAAAAAGGTGAAATTGTGGGTTTTTTAGGTCCGAACGGCGCTGGAAAATCAACATTAATGAAAATATTAACAACCTATATTCAACCCGATGAAGGAAAGGCTTTTGTCAATGGATGTGATATTACAACCCAACCTAAAGCGGTGCAAGTAGCTGTGGGCTATTTGGCGGAGCACAATCCGTTGTACTTAGATTTATATGTTAGAGAATATTTAGAATTTAATGCTGATGTGTATAAAGTACCTCAAAGTAGAATTTCTGAAGTAATTGCTTTAACAGGATTACAGCCTGAATGTCACAAAAAAATCGGACAACTTTCTAAAGGATACCGACAACGCGTAGGTTTGGCAACTGCCTTACTCCATGACCCAGAGGTTTTGATTTTGGACGAACCCACAACAGGTTTGGATCCGAACCAATTGGTAGAAATCAGAAACGTTATCAAAACCGTTGGAAAAAACAAAACCGTTTTTTTATCCACACACATCATGCAAGAAGTTGAAGCCATTTGTGATAGGGTTATCATTATTAACAATGGAAAAATAGTTACGGACAAAAAATTAGACACATTGGTTTCTGAAGTTCACGAACAGATTATTGAAGTCGAATTTGACAGTCTTGTTTCTGAAAAATTATTCTCCTCATTGCCAAATTTGAGTTCTTTTTCCAACACCTATAATAATGTTTGGGAACTGATTTTTGACACCGAAAAAGATATGCGCTCTGTGGTTTTTGATTTTGCACATACCAATGGATTAAAAACACTCCAACTGAGTCACAAAAACAAAAATCTAGAACAGATATTCCGAGAAAAAACTAAAAAATAAGTTAGTTTAAAATCACATGTCCTTGATAGAGTTGTTGCACATCTATCAAAGGTGGATTGTTTTTTAGGATTATATTTCCCGTGCTGTTCATTATACCCGTGATACTTTGTATCGGTTTCACTATCATATCATTAGAACCTCGATGGTAGACATGGATATTTTGTATTGTTAAATCAGATGCTTCAATTCTGCTATCTCCCGCCCAAAAATTAAAGTATGCCTCTTGGACAGTACCAGACAAAAAATAACGTGAAACATTGTTGCTTTCAATATTCAATTGTGTTGCGTTTAGCGTTAAGTAGAAATCTCCCGTCCCTGCTTCATTTTCACCATCTCCATTTTTATCGAGGGCATAGAGGGTTAATTTAGGAAAATTAAGGGCCCCATTAGAACTAATAGTACGATCGGTTTTAGAATATATTTCTTCAATATTGGGTGCCGAAATATAAACTTTGGTTTGACCATAATCTCGTAACCAATTACAGGTCGTATTGTCTTTAATAACCAACTGATTATCATTTTGAGAAATCTCAATATTATCGATTAAATTACTACCCGACTCTACTTCTACTTTGTATTCATTTGCTTGCGTAACAACCAACTCAATTCCATGATACAATTTAATTTTTATAAATGGGGTTACAGGAATGATTCTTTTAACAATATCTCCCGTACTCTCAATACATTCAATTGGCTTCTCACAAGAAACAAACAGAATCAATATTCCAAAGATTGCTATTATTTTTTTCATATTTATAATCGTATTCCAAGACCGTATTCTAATGCCTCTGCCAAAAACATGTGGGTTTTAACAGAAAAACTTGCAAACAATTTTTTTTTAAAATGATATTTAAATCCAATTCTATCATAAACTGAAATATCGTTCACAAAAGGTCTGTAAATGTAATATCCTACTTGCGCTTCAAGAGAAATTTTATTGACAAACAACTCATAACCTACAAAAGCACCCACGCGTTTGTAGTCGATATTAGGATCGATATTCAACTCAGGATAGGCATTTGCTTTATATTTTATATAATCCTTAAATGATTGTGTTAGAAATAATTCGGTTCCTACTTGTAGAGCACTTTTACGACTGAATCGTTTGTCAACAAAAAAACCAATATGGTAAAAAGGATATTGCCCACTACCTATAATTTGACTTTCATTATATCCAGAGCGAAAGACAAAATTATATCGAATAGGTTCTACAATTTTTTGATTGGCAACTAAGTCTCTTACATTTTTAGTCGCCTCTGAAAAATTATATTGTAACCCTAGATTCAAAAGGAATGTATTAATCCCGCTGTTTGGAGACTTGGTTCGTCCATTTGAAAAATGCGTAAAAAGAAAGCCTGCATAAACACCAAAATGATTATAGATATTATCCTTTTTGAAAAATAACCCAATATTGGTATTTGCCATCAATGTAGACCCAAAGGCTTTGTTCTTACTGTTTTCAACTTTATCATAGGGATTTGTTGCGTATCCAATACCCTGAGCTATTTTTAACTCAAGGTGTCTGTTGAGAAAATAAAAATTATACAAAGCGCCGAGCGCATATACTTTTCCCAGAAACTCATTGTTGTAATTTTGATATTGAAAATACACCCCATAATCTGGGAAATTGTATACAGAATGCCACGCTTCTTTACCATGCGTTTGCTTTAAGAAATTAACCATCATCCCATCTGGATGGCCTTGTAGATGGTATAAATCGGTTGTGTGTGGCAAAACATTCCCTCTAAAAAGAGAAACTTCTATCGCATTCGTATCTTGATTGTTTTGAGACCAAAGAACACTAGAACATAGAAACAATCCTAAAAACCACTTTTTCATGCACTTTCTTTAATTCGTACAAATATAGAAGAATTAGTTTAAGATACTAAATCAGCTTTCCTTCTTGTGGAAATATTTAGTTAATCTTAAAATACTTCTTTAGCAATCGCTTTAATATTCGCAGCTTTTCCCATTGAGTAGTAATGCAATACTGGAATACCCGCTTTGACCAATTCTTTACTTTGCGCAATACACCATTCAATCCCAATTTGTTTCACCTCATCATTATCCTTAGCCTTTACCACCTCCATGATTAAATCATCAGGTAATTCTAAACTAAATCGGTGTGGAATCAAGTTCAATTGTTTCTTCGTAGCAATAGGTTTCAACCCTGGAATAATAGGAACAGTAATGCCTGCAGCTCTACATTTATCTACAAATTCAAAGAATTTCTTGTTATCAAAAAACATCTGTGTAATAATGTAATCCGCACCATTTTTAATCTTCTGCTTCAAAAAATGAATATCACTGTCCAAACTCGGCGCTTCCATGTGCTTCTCCGGATAACCCGCCACACCAATACAAAAATTAGTCTTAGCCGTGTTCTTCAAATCCTCATCCAAATAAATCCCTTTATTCAAATTACTAATCTGTGTCACCAATTCCGAAGCATAAGCATTACCCTCTTTCTCCGGATGAAAATAGGTTTCCGTCTTCAAAGCATCACCTCTCAAAGCCACCACATTATCAATCCCCAAGAAATCCAAGTCAATCAATAAGTTCTCTGTATCCTCTTTAGTAAATCCACCACAAAGAATATGAGGAATAGCATCCACATTATATTTATTTTGAATACCCGCACAAATTCCTACCGTCCCTGGACGTTTCTTCACAATCTTTTTCTGCAAAAGACCATTAGGCAATTCTTTATACTCATATTCCTCTCTGTGATACGTCACATCTATAAACGGCGGATTAAATTCCATCAAAGGATCAATTCCATCATAAATAAATTGAATGTTTTGCCCTTTTAAAGGCGGTAATATTTCAAACGAAAATAAAGGTTTCCCGTTGGCGTTTTCTATATGTTGCGTTACTTTCATCTTTTTTAGGTTTTTAGGTTGTAGGTTTTACAGGTTGTAGGTTTTTCTAATACCTACTACCTATAACCTAACAACTTATTTAATCTGCTATATTTGGTGATAGCCATTTGTTGGCTTCTTCTATACTTATATTTCTTCTTTTGGCATAATCCGTCACTTGGTCTTCTTTAATTTTTCCTAAACCAAAATATTTACTCTCAGGATGTGCAAAATAATACCCCGAAACCGATGCTGCTGGCCACATCGCCATACTTTCTGTTAGCTTTACGCCAATTTCCTGTTCTACGTTCAATAGTTTCCAAATCGTAGGTTTCTCCAAATGGTCTGGACACGCCGGATAGCCTGGCGCAGGGCGAATGCCTTTGTATGCTTCCTCAATTAAATCCTGATTACTCAATTTTTCATTGGCAGCATAACCCCAAATTTCTTTTCTAACTTTCAAATGCAAATATTCTGCGAATGCTTCTGCTAATCTGTCGCCCAAAGCTTTCACTAAAATAGAGTTATAATCATCCAATTGTTTTTCAAACTCAGTAGCCTTTTCATCTACTCCAAAACCCGTGGTCACACAAAAACAACCGATGTAATCCTGCTTACCACTTTCCTTTGGAGCAATAAAATCCGCCAAAGCAATATTAGGTGCTCCTGCAGTTTTTTGGGATTGCTGACGAAGAGTCAAAAGTCGAAAGTCAAAAGTCGAAAGCTTGATGTCATCATCATTTATTGTATTTGCAGGAAAAATTCCAAGAACTGCTTTTGCAGTCAACCATTTTTCGGAAACGATTTGTTGCAACATTTTTTGAGCATCTGCAAACAATGTTGTGGCTTGTTCGCCCACAACCTCATCGCTTAAAATCGCTGGATATTTTCCATACAATTCCCAAGAACTGAAAAACGGTGTCCAATCTATAAAATCAATCAATTCTGTTAGTTCAATTTCTATAGTCTTTGTTCCAATAAAATTTGGGGGGACAGGTTGATAATTTTCCCAATCCAATTGCAGTTTATTTTTTCTAGCTTCTTCAATAGACAAGAAATTTTTATATCTGCTTCTACTCAAATACCCTTCACGAAGTTTATCATATTCAGCACGAACAGATTGAGTATAGGCTTCCTTTGTTTCTTCCTGCAATAAATTACTGGCTACGGTTACAGCACGAGAGGCATCATTCACATGAACAACTGTTGCTGCATATTCTGGTGCAATTTTTACCGCTGTATGCGCACGAGAAGTCGTAGCACCACCAATCATCACAGGAATTTTGATATTTAATTTATCCAATTCTTTGGCCAAACACACCATTTCGTCTAACGAAGGCGTTATCAATCCGCTCAGTCCAATGATATCCACTTGTTCTTTGATAGCCGTTTCTATAATCTTCTCTGGTGGAACCATTACACCCAAATCAATAATTTCGAAATTATTACAACCCAAAACCACCGAAACTATATTTTTTCCAATATCATGCACATCGCCTTTTACGGTTGCCATTAAAACCTTTCCAGCCGAACTAGATTTTCCATCTTTTTGAGCTTCGATATAAGGCAATAGATAAGCCACCGCTTTCTTCATTACACGAGCCGATTTTACTACTTGAGGCAAAAACATTTTTCCACTTCCGAATAAATCGCCGACTACATTCATCCCATTCATCAAATAAACCTCAATGACTTCAATGGGTTTGGCACAGAGTTTTCTGGCTTCTTCCACATCAATTTCAATGAACTCGTCTATACCTTTAACTAATGAATGAGTTAAGCGTTCTTGTACAGAACTATTTCGCCATTCTTGAATTACTTTTTCACTCGATTTGTTCTCGCCTTTGAAACTTTCCGCCAAATCCAATAATCGCTCTGTAGCGTCTTCTCTTCTATTCAACAAAACGTCTTCTACATGCTCTAATAAAACGGGGGCAATCTCATCATAAATCTCAAGCATTTCAGGATTAACGATACCCATTGTCATACCATTTTTAATAGCATGAAAAAGAAAAGCCGAATGCATGGCTTCACGAACTTTATCATTACCACGGAACGAAAACGAAACATTACTCACACCACCAGAAACTCCTGCATAAGGCAAGTTTTCTCTAATCCATTTGGTTGCTCTGAAGAAATCTAAAGCATTTAATTTATGTTCTTCCATTCCTGTGGCAACAGGGAAAATATTCGGATCAAAAATGATATCTTCTGCTGGAAAATGAACCTCATTAACCAAAATATCATAACTCCTTTTACAGATTTCAATTCTTCTCTCGTACGTATCGGCTTGACCCACTTCGTCAAAAGCCATTACTATTACAGCTGCGCCATATCTCTTGATTAATTTGGCATGATGTACAAAGGCTTCTTTTCCTTCTTTTAAAGAAATCGAATTCACCACACCTTTCCCTTGAATTACTTTCAATCCAGCTTCGATAATTTCCCACTTTGAACTGTCTATCATCACCGGAACTCGAGCAATATCGGGTTCTGCCGCTATCAGATTTAGGAATTTAGTCATAGCATACACACCATCCAACATGCCTTCATCCATGTTGACATCTATAATTTGTGCGCCACCTTCTACTTGTGAACGAGCAATTTCAATAGCTTCTTCGTATTTTTCTTCTTTAATTAATCTGAGAAACTTACGTGAACCTGTTACATTTGTTCTCTCACCAACATTGATAAAATTGCTTTCAGGTGTAACAATTAATGGTTCAAGACCTGATAACTTTAAGTATTTTACTTCCGCCATTATATCGTTTCTAAAATTTGTCTTGGTTTAAATTCCTTTGCTACTTCAGCTATCGCTTTGATATGCTCTGGTGTCGTACCACAACAACCGCCGATGATATTGACCAAATTATCTTGAAGATATTCTTTTATCAAAGCTTGCATTTCCTGAGGAGTTTGGTCGTATTGCCCAAATGCATTAGGCAAACCTGCATTAGGATGGGCAGAGATATTAAAAGATGTATTCATTGCCAAACGTTTTAAATACGGTTTTAATTGGTCAGCTCCAAGTGCACAATTAAAACCAATACTTAGTAGAGGAATATGTGATATGGAAATCAAGAAAGCTTCGACCGTTTGTCCAGATAGTGTTCTTCCAGAAGCATCCGTTATCGTTCCAGAAACCATCACGGGTATATCAAGGTTTCGTTCTTCTTTTACTTCTTCGATGGCAAACAATGCTGCTTTGGCATTCAATGTATCGAAAATTGTTTCCACCAAAAGCACATCAACTCCACCATCAATCAAAGCTTCTACTTGTTGTTTGTAGGCAATTCGTAAATCATCAAACGTCACCGCGCGAAATCCTGGATCATTTACATCGGGAGACATAGAGGCTGTTCTATTAGTTGGCCCGATAGAACCAGCCACAAAACGTGGTCTATCTGTAAATTCATCGGCAACTTCACGTGCTATTTTAGCCGATTGAAAGTTGAGTTCGTAGACTAAATCTTCCAAGTAATAATCAGTCATACCTATGGTAGTTCCAGAAAAAGTATTGGTTTCTACAATATCTGCTCCTGCTAGAAAATACAAACGATGTACTTTTTTTACTGCTTCAGGTTGCGTGATAGAAAGCAAATCATTATTGCCTTTTAACGGATGTGGAAAGTCTTTAAAACGTTCTCCTCTAAAATCTTCTTCAGAGAAGTTATTGCGTTGCAACATGGTTCCCATGGCCCCGTCGAGCACTAGGATTCTTTTTTTAAGTTCGGTTGTGATTAATACCATCTGATAACTTTTTATATATGTATTTGTTATCAGAATTGGTGAGAGAATTCTTCTAGTTATCTTTTCCTGATTCACATCAGAATAGAATGTAGCACCTTCTATAAGTATAGGGTTGCTAAGCTTTCAATGGGTCTATTCCCTCCAGCTTTCGTGATAACAAACATCATGTATTAGAACGGTACAAAGTAAAAGTATAAAAATTAATATTCCAACTAAAATGTAAAATAAAAAAGGAGCAACGTATTGCTCCTTTAAAATTATATTTGTCAGAATAGATTTATTTTTTTACCACTTTAGTAGTACCAACAACTATTTGTGATTTTACTTTAACAAAGTATACTCCTGAATTAATTTCAGAAATATTCATTGTAGTAGCATCTTCAAAAGTAGCATTCATCTCTTTAATAACTCTTCCATTCATATCCAGAACTTGAACTGATTCAACTGGAATATTATTTTTTGTAGCTATTGTAATTACATCTGAAGCTGGATTTGGAGTTACTGAAAAATTTGATGCAAAAAATTCGTCATTTCTCAATTATGTCGATGTCACAGTAACATTATCTACATCAACTACAAATTGATCTGTAACATCGTGATGTCTGAATGCTACATATATTGTACCTGTTAATGTTGAAGGTAATGTAACCGTTCTAGTGGTCATCACATTAACACCTCCAAAACTTCATTAAAAACAGGTGTAGTTGCCAACATAGCTGTATCTGTATTTCCATTTGAAACATAAACAGAATAATTTTCTAAATCCCAATCTAGGTCACGAGCTACAACATTCCATGATAATGTTATGGTGTTTCCTGCTCCAACATCAATTCCTCTAGAAATTGCCCAATTGTCTGGTGTTAAAGCACCGTCAGTAGAAGACCAAGACATAGAACGCATCCCTTTATACAATGGTGCTGTAGTTGCCATAGTTACTGGTAGCCAATCCCATCCGTCGCCATCAGCATCGATTAAAGTCCAATCTGAGATATCGCTATCCTCAAAATCATCACTAAATAAAGTTACTTGAGCATTCGAATGAAATGCAACAGCAACAAAAAGCAAACTAGAAAGTAATAGTTTTTTCATATAAAATTGTTTTAAATTGGTGCTGAAATAATATTATTTTTTCAGAAAAACACAAAAAACAAAATTTTGTGTATATTTGCACCTGAATAAAAGAGGAAAAATTTGTACTGATTGCAACCTCTATTCTTGCTTTTACAATGTAAAAAAGTAAAGAATAAAAAAAATGCTAAAGCAGAATCCCTTCTTTAGCATATACCTTGCAATTTTTTCCTCACACATTAATTTAAAAAAATAAATTATATTATGGCTTATTTATTTACGTCAGAATCCGTGAGCGAAGGACATCCTGACAAAGTAGCTGATCAAATTTCAGATGCGTTAATTGACAATTTTTTAGCCTTTGACCCTGAGTCAAAAGTGGCTTGTGAGACTCTTGTTACTACGGGTCAAGTCATCCTTGCAGGAGAAGTAAAATCAAACACTTATCTTGATGTTCAATCTATTGCAAGAGACGTTATTAAGAAAATTGGGTACACCAAAAGTGAATACATGTTTGAAGCTAATTCTTGTGGGGTTTTATCAGCCATTCACGAACAATCAGCCGACATCAATCAAGGGGTAGACCGCGCTAGCAAAGAAGAACAAGGCGCTGGGGATCAAGGGATGATGTTTGGATATGCTACCAACGAAACCGAAAACTACATGCCTTTGGCTTTAGATTTATCACATGCTCTATTAATTGAATTAGCCAACTTGAGAAGAGAAAATTCTGAAATTACTTATTTACGTCCAGATGCGAAATCGCAAGTAACTTTAGAGTATTCTGACGACAACAAACCACAACGCATTGATGCCATTGTCATCTCAACCCAACACGATGATTTTGCTGATGAAGCAACTATGTTAGCGAAAATTAAAAGTGATTTGATTTCGATTCTAATCCCTAGAATCAAAGTTAAATATCCTCAATACGCTCATTTGTTTAATGACGATATCACTTATCACATCAACCCAACCGGAAAATTTGTAATTGGAGGTCCTCATGGCGATACAGGTTTGACAGGAAGAAAAATTATAGTAGACACCTATGGTGGAAAAGGGGCTCACGGAGGTGGTGCTTTTTCTGGAAAAGATCCAAGTAAAGTAGACCGTTCGGCTGCTTATGCCACGCGTCATATCGCTAAAAACTTGGTAGCAGCTGGATTATGTGATGAAGTTTTAGTTCAAGTTTCTTATGCTATTGGTGTAGCAAAACCAACCTCAATCAACGTAAACACTTATGGTACTGCCAAAGTGAATCTAACGGATGGTGAAATCAGTAACGTTGTAGAAACTATTTTTGACATGCGTCCTTACTTTATTGAACAACGCTTAAAATTGAGAAACCCAATCTATAGCGAAACGGCTGCTTATGGACACATGGGAAGAACTCCTGAAACAGTTACCAAAATCTTTAAATCTCCAAATGGCGATGACAAAACGGTAACCGTTGAACTTTTTACATGGGAAAAACTTGATTATGTTGACAAAGTAAAAGCTGCGTTTAATATCTAAACAAAGTCCTTTCTATAAAAACAAAAAACCTGATGCTCTCACATCAGGTTTTTTGTTTGTCTATAAATTATATTTTAAACTTAAGATTACATATCGCGGCTGAACAAAATATTGAGAACTTGAAATGGTAAATTGGTTAAAGCTGTTATCGTTCAATGATTTTGTATTGAGCACATTAGTCGCTCCAATTTTATATTCAAATTTTCCATCTTTATTTTGATACGACAAACTAGCATTTAAAAATTGATAATTATTGTTTATCGTGTTGTCTTTATTAAAATAATGGTAATATTGATAATCCGTTACAAAAGCAAAGCCTTTTAGGAAATAGTAGTCCAAAGTTGCCGAAGGTGTGTTAGTATAATATTTTGTATGGTTGTACTCATTAATAGTTGTGGAATATCCTAATTCAATATTCGGCATATTTTTGAAATTAGTAGCCGCTTTAACAGAGTACGTTTGGGTAAAACTCTCAGTAGCTACGGGATCATAAGAACTAGTTGCTGGAGTAAATTGTATGTTATTGAATTTTGACCAATTCACATTTACATTGGCTGATGCTTTATAATTCTTTAAGAACGACCTTCCATAAGCCCCCATAACCGTTGCCGTTTCGTCGGCAAAATTCGAATTATACGGTGTTGAGGTTTGATTAGCGTCAACAAATTTCACAATAGATTTCACTGCATCTATGGTTTTTGTATAGGTCGCATTGGCAAAAATATTCTCAAAATTAAACATATTGTATTTAAAATATCTTAACGAATGTACTTGACTTGTGGCATTCTCTAAGTTTCTATTTCCTCTAAACAAACTGTTATAGCCATTCAAGATATACCCTTGGACCAGTTTACTAATATCGGTAAAGGCGTTATTTAAAGAATAATTATACGTTAATGTTTCCGATTTTTTGATTTGATACAACACATATACATCAGGTAAAAATTTTGAAAATTTGTTAGTAACATCGGTTCCCAATTGCTGATTGGTCATGGTATAGGTATGTCCACTAAAACCAGGGGTTATCGTAAATTTTCCTAGCAACATTTTGTAATGCAATCCAATAAAAGCATCGTTGAAATTATAATTTACTTGGTTGGTGTTGGACGCATCGGTCAAATTGTTTTGAGTCCCATTATCCATCATTTGAAAAATGGAAGAATTAAAATTTTGATAAGAATAAGTATCCCCAAAAGTTATATTAAAATTCGTTTTGGGTGTAATCATATAATAATAATCCACTTTTGAATCGAGCTTATTGGTTTTCACGAAACGATTTTGATTTAGATCATTCCTGTTTTGAGTTCCATCATATCCTATTAATTGAAAGGGTTGTACTCTTAAATTAGCATTATAAAACGGATTTTCATCCTGATACAAATGCTGAATTTCCACATCAAAAACACTTTTCTCTTTCAGAGTGTAGTAGATGCTAAAATTCTGATTGACCGAAGTAGGATTTTGTTTTTTATACGTTGAAATCGTTTCTGAATTGGAACTACCATTCATTATCGTCTCTCTATCAATGAAAGAATTTTCGGTCTGACTCGATTTTTTCATTAACACATCATAATCAAACTGAAAGTTAGTATTAGGCTTATAAGACGAACTCATTTTTACCAAGCCATAATTAGTCTGTTGTATTGGCTTTTCTCCCGTGTTTGTCTGTGTTTTAGAGGCTAAAATAGTCGTTTGCGATTGGGTTTCAATTTGAGTATTGGAATACGATAAAATTCCAAAACCACTTAACGTCCACGATTTTGTTGGATTGTATGAAAAATTGGTAGCACCAAATTTAGTTTCAATTTCTTTAGCTCTATTATTTCGTAAAGCAGAAATTCCTAAATCATTACTGGCCACATTGAACGTACTTCCTCCCTTTTTCATCATCCCCCTAAAACCACCTGTCATTTTAAAATAGTCTTGAATGGTTAGCGGCAATTCTCCTATATTGTTAAAATTTGATATAAGATTCACACTAAATTTAGGATTGTAATAAAACACCTTTGGGTTTACAATATAGCGGTCAAATTTTGAGGCAGTACCCTGCGAACCGGTTCCTCCTCCAGCCGTCATGTCACCAAACCAAAAGTTTTTCTTACCCTCTTTCAGTTTAATATTCATG
Organism: Flavobacterium aciduliphilum; assembly: GCF_003268855.1. Lineage (GTDB taxonomy): Bacteria > Bacteroidota > Bacteroidia > Flavobacteriales > Flavobacteriaceae > Flavobacterium > Flavobacterium aciduliphilum. The sequence goes on along the minus strand of NZ_QLSZ01000002.1, from coordinate 97,774 downwards.
GCCACATTTTCTTCATTATTTTCTAGAGGTTTCAGCTGACTAATCTCGTTGTAATTTCGCAATACCTGAACTTTATCAATTGCATCGGCAGGAATATTTTTTACGCCTAATTTGGTGTCACCATCAAAAAAATCCTTACCTTCTACCATTAATTTTGATACTTTTTTCCCCTCCACTTCCACTTCGCCGTCGGCATTAACTTCTACACCGGGTAATTTTTTGAGTACATCTTCCAACTTTTTTTCGGTACCCGATTTAAAAGAATCGGCGTTATAAACAATCGTATCTCCTTTAATAGAAACAGGCATTTCTCTCACAATTTCAACACCATCTAGTTGAATTCCACCAGCCTCCATAGTAATATTTTGATTGATGTTTTCTGTCTTAGTTACTACTGTGAGTTCTTTATTTTGCATTCCTATGTAACTCAACTTAATTGTATAGGTCGAATTTGCTTTTAAGTTCAAAACAAATTTCCCTTTGTCGTTCGTAATGGCATACGCATCCATGCCTTTAGTTGCTTGATTGACAGCCATAACATTGGCCATTTCAAGAGGCGCTTTCCCTGATTCTAATACTGTTCCTTCAAAACGAACATTTTGAGAAAAACCAATAATTGAAATAAAACTTGCTAATAGTGTATAAAATGTTTTCATCATTTTTTTTGCATAAAAAAGAAGAATCTATTTTATTCCGATTCTTCTTAGATGTATTATATTAGTTCCCCATTCTCATGTGAAAACGCCCTTCGCCGCCTCCTGGTCCTTGATTCATTTCCCGAAACTCCTCCATTTTTTTAATTACGGTTTCATCATATTCTTTTTGAGACACCGACTTCCCATTTGTTGGAGCCTTAATTTCAACTTTATCTTTTGCATTCAACACTACTTTTGAACACAAAATGGTGGTTCTGCCATCATTTACTTCTAATATCAATCCTGGCAACCCCCAATATCCTTCAGGCCCTTGATTGATAGGAATTTCTGGAGTATACCAAGCCGTTATGGTAATCTCTTTAGGCAAATCTATTTCACTCATAAAATTGGTCTTTTTTTCAGTAGTAGCCCCGTCAGTTTTCGTTTCTGTAGTCGTCTCTGTTTTGGCATCCTGTTTTTTTGCGTCATCTTTATTTTCTTCAGGCCTTTTGGGTCTAAAATTTCTAAAATCAGTTTTACTAGCTGGAATTACCGTGGTTGCTTTATAACAAGTATAGCCTCCTATTTGTCTGCTTTCGGTGTCCATTTTCCATTTATAATTGGTTAAAGTGTCTTTTACCAAAAACTCTTTTCCCATAAACTCTTTGTCGACAGTATAGGCTTTTTCTTTTACATTTTTATAAAAAGTTCCACCGCCACCCATCATGGAAGACATCATTCTAAAACCTCCTTGACCTTGTCCTGGAGCATCTAATTTTTCTTCTTCTTTGTATATCGAAGCTTGCATATCAAAGTTTAAAATAAAGGTTTTTTCAAACATTTTTTTCATGCGTTCTTCAATCATTTTTTGCATTTCGGGCGTGATCTCTTTATTGCCTTCGAAGCGTTTTTTGAAATCGGAGGTGCTGGTTTTGGATTCATAAACAGCCATTCCTTGAAAATCTTTTTGCGCATTTGAGGCAAAGCACACCAATAATAGCGCTAATTTTATGGTAATATTTCTCATTCTAAAGTGATTTACTTTTATTTTCGAAACAAATATGACGATAGATTTCTGGATTTGTTACTAATTTTTTGTTAAAAATTTTACATATCCAATAATAAAAATGACTAGTTTTAAGGCGTTAATTTTTTATATGAAAAAGACAATTTTTTTTATGATGTGCCTCTTTTGGGGAACACTTCAGGCACAAATTGAACAAATTACTCCGGTTGCAATAGATTCTATTACGGTAGATTGCGACCGATTTATTGGTACCGATGGTGCTAAAAACTATTTTTACATAAAAGACAATGTTTTGTATAAAAAAAATGACAAAACAGTAGTGCAATATCAAAATATAGCCTTAGGAAAAATTAGTAGTGTGTCTTTTATCAATGCGTTGCGATTGGTGATTTTTTACGACGCTTTCAATACCATCTGTATTGTTGACAGCCAGTTGAACGAAATCGAACAGATTAATTTTTCAGACAGTGACGCTTCCTTGTTTGCGTCGGCAGTGGGTATTTCAGGACAAAATAAACTTTGGGTATTCAACCAACTCAATCAACAATTGTTGCTCTTCGATTTGCTTTCAAAAAGCTACAAAACTATTGGGGTCCCTTTTTCTAATGGCATTCTCTTTTGCAGTGGAGATTTCAACAACTTTCAATGGATTGATAAGAATTACCAATGGCAAGTGGGTTCGATATACGGAAATACAATTTCCAACGGAACGCTTGAAGTATGCGATGCTGTGCAATTTATCAACCCATATTGTTTGGTTTTTCAAAAGGGCATAGAGTTATTTATAGAAGACAAGAAACAAAACAAACGATTTAAAATAGCACTTGTTGAGAAAAGCTTTAAAAATTTTTATTACAAAGACCAAATTTTATCTATTTTTACATCCAACAGAATTACAAACTATAAACTAAATTTACCATAATGCATATAGCGGTCGCAGGAAATATTGGCGCAGGAAAAACAACTTTAACTCGCTTTTTAGCAAAACATTTTAAGTGGGAACCTCATTTTGAAGACGTGGTTGACAATCCTTATCTAGATGATTTTTACCACCAAATGGAACGTTGGTCGTTCAACTTACAGATTTATTTCTTGAACAGTCGTTTTCGTCAAGTGTTGCAAATTCGTGAAAGCGGAAAGAAAATCATTCAAGACCGAACGATTTATGAAGATGCTCATATTTTTGCGCCCAACCTTCATGCCATGGGTTTGATGACCAATCGTGATTTTGAAAACTACAAATCGCTTTTTGAATTGATGGAAAGTTTGGTAAAAGCGCCCGACTTGCTGATTTACTTGCGCAGTTCGATTCCCAATTTGGTGGGGCAAATTCACAAAAGAGGGCGTGATTATGAAAACTCTATTTCTATTGACTATTTGAGCCGATTGAACGAGCGTTACGAAGCGTGGATTACCACATACAACAAGGGGAAACTTTTAATCATAGACGTTGACGATATTGATTTCGTAAACAACCCAGAAGATTTAGGAAACATCATCAACCGCATTGATGCTGAAATTAACGGATTGTTTTAACCCAAAATAACCTCAACTTGAAAGGCTGTCTATTGATTTAGACAGCCTTTTTTATGTATAGCTATTTTAGGACAAGACAGCAAAGCTTTATCTAAAAATGGTACACGAAAGAATTAGCTACGCTGAACTTCGTTTCGTGCACCAGCGGGGGAAAATTTTCAGATTATTCCCAATTGAAAATTTATTGTAAAATTATTTTTTTGATGTTTAATAAATTATTGGAAGCGTCATAAACTTTAACAAAATAAACACCTTGACCTCCCCAGCTATTAAGTGGTACAACATATTGTTGTGTATTCATAGCTCCACCAAACACTTCTTGCCCTAAAGTATTTACAATTTTTATAGTCCATCCTGAAACATTAGATAAATTACCGCAATCAATTGTAATATGGTCATTAGCTGGATTTGGATATATAGTAATTGTATTATTATAAGTTGGTGGGTTAAAACTCAAAACACCTGTATTAATTACCAAAGATTGGCAAGTATTTTCAGAATAATACAAATTGGTAATTTCCTGTTGAGTTAATGCCCGATTCCATATTCCGATATCATCCAATTTACCTTTCATTCTTCCAACAATATCATCTGGATTAGAACTATTATTAGTACCTCCAAAAACTAATGGTAAAATAGTTTGTTTAATACTATTAGCAGTAATAGTAGAATAATAAATCCCATCTAAATACATTATCATATTTGGTTTATTAAAAGATAAAGTCAGCATATGCCAAGAAGATGTATCACAAAATGCGCTATTTCTAATATAATTTATATTTCCATCTACATCTGTTTGATAAACAGTTGGTCCGCAATTATTTTCATTATATAAAGAATATGAAGAGTTTAAAGAACTACTTTGGTGTTTTGAAACAAAGACCGTATTTAATGTTATAGACCCCATACTATCACTAATCTTGTACCAAACATTTATTGATAAATTATCACTAAGATTATAAAGGCTTGAATTGTTAACTTTAATGTAATTCATATTAAATTCATATGCGTTATTAGAATTTCCAAACCTGTCTATCGTTAATGTAGCACCATTAACTGTCCCGTTATTTCCATTTCCACTTTGGTCATTAGCATTACCACTAAATGGCCAATAACCAACTAAACCATTCGTCGGAACATAAGAAGGAACTTGAGAAAAAATCATTTGGGAAAATAAACCTATTCCCAAAATTAAAAGAAGTAATTTTTTGTTATTCATTTTATTATTATATTAGTCTACAACGTCCCAATTGTAGTGTTAATATAATAAAATCAGCGTGGGACACTTGCTTTACTTGCAACTGAGGTCCGACCAAGAACCCACACAACAAAGTAGAGCAAAGCCCACGCCTTGACGTAAGCATTTACATATACTTTCCCGTTGTGTTTTGAAAATTGGTCGGTTTCAGTCACAGGAACTTATAGCAAACGCTAATATATTTTTTCGATAAAATGGTGCACTTCTAATAACGAGTACCTTGCAAAGGTATAAAAATTAATGTATTATTTATATTCGCAATTCATTTATTAATAGAAAATCCATCACGCTTTAATTTGTGATGGTAAATCAGTACGTTTTCGAGAGGATGCATTAGGGTAATTGATGTCATCCGTTCGGTTTTTACACAAATCCTAACGATTCCAGAGCACTTCCGTTTGGTTTTGAGACAGAATCGTTCGGCTTTGGCGTCAACCTGTATTCCCGTGAGGTAAAACCGTTGGGTTTTGGCGTAAATCCATACGGCTTTGGTGCATGGCACTAGTGCCACGCTTCAAAACCAAACGGATTTGACTCAAAGTCGAACGGTTTTGGGTTTTTGCCGTATCATTTTGTAAAAATCAACAATAGATTAAAAAAAATGCCCCACTTTCGTGAGGCATTGTTGTATCAACTTTTTTGAAATACTATTCCAAAGCTTCCACTTTCGCTTTTACTTCTTCTAAAGAACCTTCAAATACTTGTGTATTTACATTTCCTTTTTCGGTAATTGTTACGGTTGCTTTAGCTTTTCCGTTTTCGTTAGTCATTTCTACTTTTACGTTTTTATCTCCTTTACCGCAACACGATTTTCCTTCTCCTTCTTTGCAAGATGGAGCAATAAATTTTCCGTTAGCGTCATAGTGAGACAAACAAGCTTCTTTTTGTTCTGGTGTACATTTAAGACTGTCGCACATTTTAGCACATTCGTCTTTAGTCATGGTAGCACATTTAGACATGTCGCAATTTCCATTCATTGCCCCTTCAGAACAAGAAGATTTCATTTCGATAGTACATTTCATTTCTTTTCCTTCTGGAGCAGAACCATTTCCTAAGATTGGAGCAATTACTAATCCAATCAAACACGTTAATTTGATTAAGATGTTCATAGATGGACCTGAAGTATCTTTAAATGGATCTCCAACCGTATCCCCAGTTACCGCTGCTTTGTGCGCATCAGAACCTTTGTAGGTCATTTCACCATTAATTTCTACCCCTGCTTCGAATGATTTTTTAGCATTGTCCCAAGCACCTCCAGCATTGTTTTGGAACACAGCCCAAAGCACACCCGATACCGTTACTCCTGCCATGTAACCACCTAACATTTCAGCGATTAATTGGTTGTTATCACCATAAACTAATTTACCTAATAATACAATAGCTATTGGGAAACCAATAGTTAACACTCCTGGCAACATCATTTCGCGTAATGCCGCTTTTGTAGAAATCTCCACACATTTACCATATTCTGGTCTTCCAGTTCCTTCCATAATACCTGCAATTTCTTTGAACTGACGACGCACTTCATACACCATATCCATTGCAGCTTTACCCACTGAATTCATTGCTAATGCAGAGAATACCACTGGAATCATTCCTCCAATAAACAACATCGCTAATACTGGCGCTTTAAAGATGTTGATACCATCAATTCCAGTAAAGGTTACATAAGCCGCAAATAAAGCTAATGAAGTTAAAGCTGCTGAGGCAATTGCAAAACCTTTTCCTGTTGCTGCAGTAGTATTACCTACGGAATCCAAGATATCGGTTCTGGTACGAACTTCTTTTGGTAACTCACTCATTTCAGCGATACCGCCCGCATTATCAGAAATTGGTCCAAAAGCATCAATCGCTAATTGCATTGCAGTTGTAGCCATCATTGCCGATGCGGCTAAAGCCACCCCATAGAATCCTGCAAAAGCATAAGACGCCCAAATAGCACCCCCAAACAACAATACGGTTGGGAACGTAGAAATCATCCCTGTTGCCAAACCTGCGATAACGTTAGTTCCGGCACCTGTTGATGATTTTTGAACAATAGCTAATACAGGTTTTGTTCCCAATCCAGTGTAATATTCAGTAACCGATGAAATAGCTCCTCCTACGATTAATCCGATAATTGTAGCATAAAACACTCTCATCGAAGAGATTTCTTTTAAGCCTTCTCCAAAGAAATTCATATTCATTTTGGCAGGCAACATATATTGAACTAAGAAGAAACAAGCCACAGCTGTTAATACAATAGAAACCCAGTTTCCAATGTTTAATGCTTTTTGAACTTGTGCTTCTTTAGCGTCATCGCTAGATATTTTCACCAACATCGTACCGATGATAGAGAATAAAATTCCAAATCCTGCAATAGCCATAGGTAATAAAATTGGGCCGATTCCGCCAAAAGCGTCTTCGATTTTACCACCCATATCTTTAATTACATAATTTCCTAATACCATAGCAGCAAGCACTGTAGCCACATAAGAACCAAATAAATCGGCACCCATACCAGCCACATCTCCTACGTTATCTCCTACGTTATCTGCAATCGTAGCAGGGTTTCTAGGGTCATCTTCTGGAATACCCGCTTCTACTTTACCAACAAGGTCAGCACCTACATCGGCAGCTTTAGTATAAATACCACCACCCACACGAGCAAACAAGGCAATAGACTCAGCTCCTAATGAAAACCCAGCCAAAGTCTCTAATACTTTAGTCATGTCTTCTCCATTAGTCCAAGCTCCTTTCATAAAGATGGTATAGAAAACAATGAAAAATCCTGTTAAACCAAGAACCGCTAAACCAGCCACTCCAAGCCCCATTACAGTACCACCACCAAAAGAAACTTTTAAAGCTTGAGGTAAACTAGAACGAGCCGCTTGCGTAGTTCTTACATTGGTTTTAGTGGCAATTTTCATCCCCATATTTCCTGCTAAAGCCGAGAAAAATGCTCCAAAAACGAAAGCAATCACAATTAACAAATGCGTTTTAACTCCAGGTAAAAAAGTAATACCTGCTAATACCACACTAGCAATAAGAACAAACACGGCTAACAATCGGTATTCTGCTTTAAGAAACGCCAAGGCGCCTTCATAGATGTAATCTGAAATCTCTTTCATTTTACCATCTCCAGCATCTTGTTTTAAAACCCAAGATCTCTTGATTGACATGAATGCCAACCCAATTAATGCCATTACAATTGGCACATAAATCATCATTGATTCCATAAATATAATTTTTGTTATAAATTTTATCGGACGCAAAAATAACAAAATTTTAAGAACTTCTGCAATTTCAAAGACTTAATAAATCATAATTGCGCTAATTTTATATAGTTTTATTTAATTTATTTCTCTTCATTAAATAATAATGCCATAATATAAAGGAGGCGAGCGTTCTATATGGACTCCATTTATTAGTCAAATATTGCATTTCATCATCTTATTTACAGTTATATAATTCTTTTAATGTATTTTTTATAGCAATATCACCAAGGGGAATATTATCTGGTGATTGAAGACAGAACATCAAATACACTTCAATACTCCAATTGCCAACGCCTTTAATAGAAATGAGTTCATTGCGAATTTGCACTTCAGATTTTGTTGCATAACTTTCAAAATCAATTTCTTTAGAAAGTACTTTGTTGGCTAAATCTTTTAGATAAATTATTTTCTGACGAGAAACTCCACAATTCCTTAATTCTAAATCATCTGAATTTAAAATATTATCTGGCGAAATTGCTTTAAAATGATTTTCTAATTTGACATAACAAGCATTAGCAGAAGCTATAGAGACTTGCTGTTCAAGGATGATATGGCACATTGAAGCAAATCCTTCTGCTCTTTTCTGAATTATTGGATTTCCAAAATTATCAAGAATAAATTTTAGTTTTTCATCTTTAGATGTAAGAAAAGAAATTGCTTGTTGCATTCTTAAAAATAAAATCCAAATTCGCCTTTAATCGTGAAATTATTCGTTCCTGGAATATCTCTATAATTTCCTCTCCAAGAAGCATCTATTCGGAAGAATTTGAAAATATTTCCAATCCCTACACTATACTCCCAATAAGGGGTTGTTGGTGCTTTATACACTAATCCCGAAGCATTTAGCTGTTTATTTTCTTCTGAAAAATCACCATACACTGTTCGAGCCCCAATAATTTCTCGCCAATTTAACTTTCTAAAATAGGGGATTCTTGAAAACAAACGCCCTTGAAAATTATGTTCCCATTGAAATGTAGCATAGCGATCTGTGACAAATTCGTAAAAATTAAGATTGCTAAACGTATTTCCTATAACAAAATAGGATTGGTTTCCTGGAATCACACTCATTAAACCCAAAGGTACAGCACCATTTATTTTACCTAATTCCATCGTAATATTGGTTCTTCCTAATGGGCCGATGGTGATGGGTTGTTTATAATAGAGTTGCAACTTCGAATAATTAAAATCGCTTCTCATCAACCCTTTAAATCCTTGGCTGTAATTGACAAAAAATCTACTGTAGGGACTATCAACAATCATGCGTTCTACCCCATACCCAACTGTTTTTTTCTTAGGTGTGTATTCTATTTGTACATTTATTTCAGTTTGTTTTACGGAGTTTTTAATGGCTGCATGAGTATCGTCTGCATAATAATCTAGACTAAATGTTGGAGAAGCAGAAGCCAACGTTCTGTATGAAAATCCCGTTTGAAACGTAACATTTTTTATAGGCTCTATCTCAATGGATGCCGTGGTTAAGTTAATATTCGTCAACTTTCCATTCGTACGTGTATTAAAAACACCAGAAGACGCAAAACTTCTTCCCAATACATCGTTTGTTGTTGTCAAACTCGCTCCTATCTGCTCTACATCCCTTCTATTTCCACCCTCTAAAATGATACGATTTTTGGAATCAATCATCCATTTTCCAGAAATTCCATATTTGAATTTATCATCTAAAAAACCATAGGCTGTATAGCCTTGCAAACGCCATTTATCATTGGGACCAAAATAGGTTCGTCCTCCTGCCCGTAGCCTCCACCCTTCAACAACATTATACCCTATAGTTGAAAAAATAGGACCATAGTCAAATTTATGATAATTGATGTAACCACTTCCTAAAATACTAGCAAGATTATACATTTGCTTAAACTTGTGGACTGTTTTTAAAGTATCGAGCATTTTGTAAATACCGATTTCATCTTTATTGAGCTTTTCAAACCTATTTTTTTCCCAATACTCGTCGTCTCTTTTATAGACCGCATTGTCAATATAATTGACTTCTTCTTTATAAAATTTTTCTGGTTTTTGTTCGTTAAACTTATGATTTCTAAAAAGTGTCGTACGTTTTCCATAAACCCCCTTGGAGGTCTCTTTTTTGTTGAGCGCAAAATCGGACATCATGTAATCTCTTGTCAACAAAAAAACAGAATCATTGACTACATCAAATTCTTGTTCAATGTAAATATCTTTAATCCAGTTAATGTTGGCACTTTTGGACACAGCCATATTTATGGTTTTAACCGCAAATGTGGTATCATTTACCCAAAAATCCCCTTTAAAAGTAAGTTCGTTTTTTCTTCTGGGATAAAACACAATATTATAGCACCATTTATTTTCAACAAAAGCACTATCTCGCAACACATAATTATATGTATCAATTCCAGTAGTTGACAAGGGACTAGTAAAACTTTTCTCAAAAAAATTCAGGTGATTATTGTAAATATCATAATCATTATACAAATCTTTAATGAAAGTATTTACCCCTTCCCCATCACCTAAGCCCGAATTTTTATTGGCTTTAATAACCGCTTTTTCCTTTTTCAGTTTGGTATCCCCATACACATCATACAACGATTCATTTATAAAGATAGGTAAGTATGTTTTTCCCGTCACTTTTGAGGTGTCAACATTTTTAAAGACAAATTCCATTCCTTTGAAAACTTTGTTTTTCATGAACGCACTGTCAATCGTATTCAAGTCAAATTCTACCTTTTCGTACTTTTCATACTGGTATTGATCAAACATTTTGAGACCATTCTTTCTTTTTCGTGCCCAAATTTTTCTAAGAATGGCGAGAGCGGGATTATTTTTTTTAGATGTTTTTCCTGAATAAATGACTACTTCTTGCAAAACTTTCTCATCACTTAATATGATTTTGAGATTGTATACCACATTTTTTTCTAATGACACCTCCCTTTTAGTGTATCCTACGAAAGCAACAACAATTTCTTTGTATGTTTTACTCGATTCCAGATAAAATTTTCCATTTTCATCGCTAACCGTTCCTTCGTTTGATCCTTTGAAAACAATATTAGCATAAGAAATAGGTTGGTTTTTATTGTCTATCACAATTCCTTCCACTTTTGTTTGTGAATAAACCGAAAAAAAATTTCCTATTAAAAAAAATAAACACAACAGTCTTTTCATAGTGTAAAAAAAAAGCTTCATCAGAATAGCACCGATGAAGCCTCAAATATAATAGAATATTATTATTTATACATCACTTTTTTAACAGCTTTAACAACATCATTTGCATTTGGCAACCATTCTTTTAATAAGGTTGGCGAATACGGTGCTGGTGTATCGGCTGTAGTAATTCTTTGAATAGGGGCATCAAGATAGTCAAATGCGCGTTCTTGAACCATATAGGTAATTTCAGAAGCCACACTTGCAAATGGCCAAGCTTCTTCAAGAATCACTAAACGATTTGTTTTTTTCACCGAGTTGATAATTGCATCATAATCCATTGGACGTACGGTTCTCAAATCGATAATCTCACAAGAAATTCCTTCTTTTGCTAAGTCATCAGCGGCAAGATGTGCTTCTTTAATAATCTTTCCAAAAGAAACGATAGTCACATCGGAACCCGCTCTTTTGACATCAGCAACACCAAGTGGAATGATATATTCTCCCTCTGGCACTTCGCCTTTATCACCATACATTTGTTCAGACTCCATGAAAATCACAGGATCATTATCTCGAATTGCTGCTTTCAACAAACCTTTTGCATCGTATACAGTAGAAGGAACAACAACTTTCAGCCCAGGAGTATTGGCAAACCAATTCTCAAAAGCTTGAGAATGTGTTGCTCCCAATTGACCCGCAGATGCTGTTGGCCCACGAAACACCATTGGCATCGGAAATTGTCCAGCTGACATTTGACGCATCTTGGCGGCATTATTTATAATCTGATCAATTCCAACTAAAGAGAAATTGAAGGTCATGAACTCCACAATGGGACGACAACCATTCATTGCCGAACCTACTGCAATTCCAGCAAAACCTAATTCAGCAATGGGCGTATCAATCACTCTTTTAGGACCAAACTCATCCAACATCCCTTTAGAAGCTTTGTAGGCTCCATTGTATTCTGCTACTTCCTCACCCAATAAATATACGGCTTCATCACGACGCATTTCTTCACTCATAGCCTCAGCAATCGCTTCTCTAAATTGTATAGTTCTCATATTCTTTAATCTTAATATCAATTTTGGAAAGCAAAAGTAAACATATTATGCGAAAAAAAACACAAATTTTAATTTTTATAATGCTCTTTTTTACAGCATTTCATGGAGAAATTAATTGTTTTTACTACCCATACATTACGAAATCGATGTAATACTGAGGTTTTAAAAAATATTTATATGCATGCATATAAAAAATAGAAAAAAATTCATACTTTTACGCTCAGAAAATTTTAAATTCAAAATATAATGAAAATATTAGTTTGCATCAGTCATGTACCTGATACTACTTCAAAAATCAACTTCGTGAATGGCGATTCAGAATTTGATACTAATGGAGTTCAGTATGTCATTAACCCAAATGACGAATTTGGTTTGACTAGAGCCATTTGGTTTCAAGAACAACAAGGTGCTGCCGTTACCGTTGTGAATGTAGGAGGTGCTGACACGGAGCCAACCCTAAGAAAAGCTTTAGCCATTGGAGCCAATGAGGCCATACGCGTCAATGCCAATCCAACAGATGGTTTTTTTGTTGCGAAACAATTGGCAGAAGTTGTAAAATCTGGCGGTTATGATTTGATTATTTGTGGAAAAGAATCATTGGATTACAACGGAGGTATGGTTCCTGGTATGTTGGCTGGATTGTTAGGCTACAATTTTGTAAATTCTTGTACAGAAATTACTGTTGACGGAAACATTGCCAAAGTTGGGAGAGAAATTGACGGAGGGAAAGAAATTGTGTCGGCAGGATTACCCCTAATTATTGGAGGACAAAAAGGGTTGGTAGAAGAAAAAGACTTACGTATTCCAAACATGCGTGGCATCATGACGGCTCGTACCAAGGTATTAACCGTTCTTGACCCTGTTGCCTCTGACGTCAATACAAAAGCTGTGAAATTTGAAAAACCTGCTGCAAAATCGGCAGTGAAATTATTCGCAGCAGACGATTTAGACGGATTAGTAAACGCATTACACAACGAAGCAAAAGTAATCTAGTTTCGGGCTGCAAGTTCTAAACCTTAAACTTTTAAATCTCTTAAACTCATAAACTTTTTTTAAACTTTTAAACTAAAAAAAATGTCATTATTAATATATGCAGAATCAGCAGACGGTAAATTTAAAAAAGTTGCCTTTGAATTGGCATCTTATGCAAAAAAAGTTGCTGAATCTCTTGGAACAACTGTAACAGCAGTAACTGTTAACGCTGGAAATGTTTCAGAATTATCGAAATACGGAGTAGATAAAGTCTTGAAAGTAACTTATGATAAATTAGCTCATTTCAATGCAAAAGCTTACGCTGATGTCATCAAACAAGCGGCTCAAAAAGAAAATGCACACGTAATCGTATTATCCTCAACTACGGATAGTCTATATTTAGCTCCGCTTGTAGCTGTGGGATTGGAAGCAGGTTTTGCGTCTAATGTAGTGGGACTTCCCGTAGCAACTGCTCCATTTCAAGTAAAAAGAACCGCGTTTTCAAACAAAGCCTTTACTATTACAGAAATAACAACTGGGGTAAAAGTATTGTCTTTGGCTAAAAATTCTTTTGGCTTGATAGAAAACAGCTCTAATTTATCTGAAGAAGATTTTACACCAAACTTGAATGAAGCCGATTTCTCTGTAAAAGTAGAATCTGTTGAAAAATCTACAGGAAAAGTAACCATTGCCGATGCTGATATTGTAGTTTCAGGTGGTCGTGGATTAAAAGGACCCGAAAATTGGGGCATGCTAGAAGAATTGGCGGCTACACTTGGCGCAGCCACAGCTTGTTCAAAACCTGTTTCCGATTTAGGTTGGCGCCCTCACAGTGAACACGTAGGACAAACTGGAAAACCAGTAGCAACCAATCTTTACATTGCTGTTGGAATTTCAGGTGCAATTCAACACATAGCAGGAATCAATTCATCCAAAGTAAAAGTAGTCATCAATACCGATGCTGAAGCGCCTTTCTTTAAAGTAGCAGATTACGGTATTGTTGGAGATGCCTTTGATATTGTACCGCGTCTTACACAAAAATTAAAAGAATTTAAAGCCAATAACGGCTAAAAAAATAAACTAACACGAACCTCAATAAGCTACTTATAATTTTTTATAAGTAGCTTATTTTTTTGCAAGTTTTTTATTACTTTGCAATCCGTATTCCTATTAGTAGTGGTTAAACCAATTTATTTTATAATCAACTGATTTTAATAGGATTAAATCAAGAATCATACCACATAATATTTGGTTTTTAAAGATATTTAAACCCTAAATTATTATGTTTAACAATAAATTGAATGAACGATTGAATACCAATGCTTTTTGAATATTAGAATAATGCATTCAAAAAACACCATTCAATATTCAACAATCTAAAAATTTCTATGAGTTTAGTAAAACTTACCATAAAAGGAATATCTTATAGTCAGACACAAAATGGTGCCTATGCGCTCATTTTGAATGAAGTGGATGGAGAACGAAAATTACCTATAGTTATTGGTGCTTTTGAAGCTCAGTCTATTGCTATTGCACTTGAAAAAGAAATTAAACCTCCGCGTCCGCTTACACATGATTTATTTAAAAGTTTTGCCGACCGATTTGACATTGTTGTAAAACAAATTATCATTCACAAATTGGTCGATGGTGTTTTTTATTCAAGCATCATTTGCGAACGAGACAAAATAGAAGAAATTATCGATGCGCGGACTTCCGATGCGATTGCTTTGGCCTTACGCTTTTCGGCGCCTATTTTTACTTATAAAAACATTCTTGACAAAGCTGGAATTTACCTCAACACCCATCCTGAGGTAGAAAACAAAGAATTGGATGAAGACGGTGTGCTTTCTACTCCAGAAACTTTTGGTTTTGACACCGATAATGCCTCTTCTGAAAACAGCTACAAAAAATTTAGTCTCAGCGAATTACAAGACATGTTAGAGCATGCCGTTCAAGAAGAAGATTATGAAAAGGCCGCACGTATTCGCGATGAAATCTCAAAACGATAATCTTTACTATTCATTTAAAACTGCATCACATTGAAACAATACCACGATTTAGTAAAACATGTTTTAGAAAACGGTACTCAAAAAGGAGACCGAACAGGAACAGGCACAAAGAGTGTTTTTGGCTATCAAATGCGATTTGATTTAGCCGAAGGATTTCCAATGGTAACTACCAAAAAATTGCATCTCAAATCAATTATATACGAATTACTTTGGTTTCTTAAAGGCGACACAAACCTCAATTACCTTCATGAAAACGGAGTGAAAATATGGGATGAATGGGCTGATGCAAATGGTGATTTGGGTCCAATATATGGCCATCAATGGCGCAATTGGAATAATGAAGAGATTGATCAAATCACCGAATTGATTGAGACCTTAAAAACGAATCCTAACAGTCGTAGGATGTTAGTATCTGCTTGGAATCCATCGGTTCTGCCTGACACTTCAAAATCATTTTCAGAAAATGTTTCAAACGGAAAAGCAGCACTTCCACCCTGCCATGCTTTTTTTCAATTTTATGTTGCCGATGAAAAACTGTCGTGTCAATTATATCAACGAAGTGCTGATATTTTCTTGGGTGTACCTTTCAATATTGCCTCCTACGCATTGCTGACCATGATAATTGCACAAGTTTGCGAGCTACAAGTTGGTGAATTCATCCATACGTTTGGCGACGCACACATTTATAACAATCATTTTGAGCAAGTAGCGTTACAATTGTCCCGCGAACCAAAACCGCTTCCAAAAATGATTTTAAATCCTAATGTGAAAAACATTTTTGACTTCACTTTTGAAGATTTTACTTTAGTAGATTATGATCCACATCCTCATATTAAAGGAGCCGTGGCGGTTTAAGAAAAACTTTTAAGCAAAAAATCCGAAAAACAACTAAGTGCTTTACGGATTTTTAAAAACAAACAAACTAAACTAATCCTCTTAAACTTCTAGTACACTGTTCTCTGCATTGGCATAGGTGTTCCACTTATAGCAATCTGCTTGAGATTCATTTACGTACTCTCCGTCTATGATATATTTAAATTCATACGAGTTCTATTTAGGCACTTCAAAAGAAGCCTAAAAAGACCACTTTTTAATTTCGATAAAATGCCTTCTTCAGCATTCCAATTATTAAAATCTCCTACTACAAAAACATGTTCTGCTTTTTTTGCATCAACTGAAAAAGTAACTTTAACAACTGGTCTTGACTTAATTACTTGTTTTTTAATTGCCATACAAAATATTTTTAATGTTCGCTTCAACAAAGTAACACATTTATTGCATTGATTTTATACACGTTAGACGATTTATTGATTTATTAAAACTACCATAATTAAAAATTGTAATTGCTAGTTTTTCTCAAAATATTTCTCAATCTAAAAATAAGAAAACGTTTTCTTACTAAAAGAAATTAAAATCGTGTTTTCATTTTTCACCAACGTAATTCCTACAAAAAGGGTATTTAAACCTCATTTCACGCTAAAAAAGATGAAATGAGTTTTATTGTTTCACAATTTATTCCCCTATATTTGGTCACAATTTCAAACATTTAACCTACCAAATTTCAACTTTTATGGTTACTTTAATTGCAGCGGCAAGCGACAATCATGCTTTGGGAAAACAAAACCAGCTTCTTTGGCATTTGCCCGACGATTTTAAGCGTTTTAAAGAAAAAACATCAGGCCATTTTATTGTTATGGGGCGAAAAACTTTTGACAGTTTACCAAAGCGTTTACCCAATCGAACCCATATCATTATTACTCGTCAGAAAGACTATGTTGTTGCAGATTGTTTGATTGCACATTCGTTGTCTGAGGCGCTAGCCATGTGCCCTAAAAACGAGGAGGTTTACATTATAGGAGGTGCTGAAATTTATAAGCAAGCGCTTGAAAATGCCGATAAAATTGAATTGACACGCGTGCATCATATATTTGACGCCGATGCCTTTTTTCCCGAAATAAATCCTTCCGAATGGGAATTGGTTTTTGAAGAACGTCATGATAGAGATGACAAACACCTTTTTGATTATACTTTTCAAACTTTTAAAAAAATTTAGCTTTTGTTTATACTCATTGAAAAGTAAGTTATTGTCATTTACATGTTTATTATTTGTATTTTTGCGCATCAATAATACTATATGTCGAAAAGCATCACTCCATACAAAGACTCCTCTTTAGGTAAAAAAGAACAGGTGACTCACATGTTCAATACTATTTCAGAAAACTACGATGGACTCAATCGGGTCATTTCTTTTGGTATTGATGTAAAGTGGCGCAAAAAAGTCCTCAATATGGTAGCGGAACATCATCCTGAAAGGGTCCTTGACATAGCTACTGGAACAGGAGATTTGGCTATATTACTATCCCAAACCAATGCTCAGAAGATTATAGGTCTTGACATTTCAGAAGGAATGTTGGAGATTGGCAAACGAAAAATTGTTGAAAAAAAACTGGAACATGTTGTTGAAATGATGCTTGGAGATTCGGAAAACATGCCTTTTCCAGATGATTATTTTGACGCCATAACAGTGTCCTTTGGCATTCGGAATTTTGAAACCTTAGAAAAAGGACTTTCTGAAATTTTGAGGGTTTTAAAACCTAATGGCATTTTTGTGATTTTGGAAACTTCTGTTCCTGAACAAACACCATACAAGCAAGGGTATCGTTTCTACACCAAAAACATTCTGCCTCTGATAGGAAAATTATTCTCTAAAGATAATGTTGCTTATGGATATTTATCTGAATCAGCCTCTTTTTTTCCTTATGGAGAAGCGTTAAACAATATTTTGAGAAAAATTGGGTTTATAGATGTAGTGGCTATGCCCCAAACATTTGGTGTGGCTACCATTTATAAAGCATCAAAAAAAACAAACCTATAGTTTACAATGAAACGTTTTTTATACCTATTAATTCTCTTTATTTTTGTAAAAAGTAACGCACAAACAAAAGGAATTTTTTCGAAAGACCCGATAATCAATCTTGAAAATTGGGACAAACAAAGATTGTCTTTTGGCTATTTTTTAGGATTTAACACCTTCGATTACAAGATAGATTATTTAACTACTCCTCAAACAGACATCATTGTAAAAGCCAATACCGGATTTAGTGTAGGACTCATCAGTAATTTTAGACTACAAGAATATTTATACCTTCGATTTGAACCCGGATTATATTACACCCAAAGAAATCTTACTTATTCAGGTTTTACAAAATCTATTGACAGAGAGCGTGAAATTCGTTCTACCTATATTGATTTTCCTATACTATTAAAATTCTCGTCCAAACGAACAGGAAATGTAAGACCCTATTTGGTTGGAGGGGTATCAACTACTTTGAATTTGGCGAGTAATGCTCGATCGATTGACGACAACTACCAACAACGCTTTCGTGTAAAAACATGGACTCAAAATTATCAATTGGGATTCGGAATTGACTTATTTTTGGAATATTTTAAATTTTCCCCTTCCATACGTGGGGTTTTTGGTTTGAATGACGAATTGATTCGCGACAACAATCCAAACAGTCCCTGGACTGGAAATATAAGTTCTCTAAAATCGAGAGGCGTACTGATTAATTTTACTTTTCAATAGTATTTCTTTTAAATTCACTTAAGAAAATAGCAGTGGCTGTAGCTACGTTTAGGCTTTCTGTTTTTTGAATATTTCCAAATCTTGGAATAGATAGTTTATGATGCACATACTGCTCCATGTTTTTTGAAATTCCATTGGCTTCATTCCCAAAAATTAATATTCCGTCTTGAGGTAATGTTTCATTATAAAGAGTAGCGCCTTCCATAAAAGTTCCAAAAATAGGCAATGGTGTTTTGGATAAATATTTTTCCAAATCTAGATACGAAACTATAACGCGCGCCATAGAACCCATCGTGGCTTGAACGACTTTAGGATTGTACAAATCAACGGTTTGTTCGTTGCATACTATTTGTTCCACACCGAACCAATCACAAAGTCTTATAATGGTTCCTAAATTTCCTGGATCTCGAATGTTGTCTAACGCTACAATCAATCCATTATTTTTTTTAGGTTTTGTGGTTGGTATTTTAAAGAGAGCCAAACAAGTATTGGGTGTAGATAAACACGAAATTCGCTTGAGATCTGTATCTGATATCGTGGTGATTTTGGCGGCATCAATCCCTTCAAAAAACGTTTCCGTAACATACACATGTTCCAATTCATAATGAGAATCCAACAATTCCTTGATAACTTTAACACCCTCAGCAATAAATAAATTGTGAATTTGTCTAAATTTTTTTTGCTGTAAACTCGTAATTAACTTGATTTGGTTTTTACTAACCATAAAAAAATGTATTTTTGAATTAAATTTTGCACACTTGAAAAAACGCGTTACAAAAATATCATTATTTATTTTAATTGGACTTATAATTATTTCCTGCACGGTTACAAAACGCGTTCCTGATACTAAGCGTTTATTGACTCGAAATGAGATTGCTATAGATTCCAAAAAAACGACAGATGAAAATTTATTTTTTCAATTGTACCAAAAACCAAACAGTTCGATATTGGGATACCGATTGCGTTTACATCTGTTTTACTTAACCAAAAAAAATCCTGATAGCACGTATTCGCATTTGCTTCAAAAAAATCCGCATACACACGCCACACTAACCAAATTATTATCAGAAAAGCAAGTAGGCCGACTTGGAAAATCATTTTTAGTTTCTGGTTGGAGTAATTTTCTTTCAAAAATTGGAGAAACACCGGTAATTTTTGATTCTGTCCAAGCAGACAAATCTGTAAAACGATTAGAATCCTATTTTTACAATAAAGGCTATTTTAATGTAAAAGCAGGTTACAAAAAAAACACCACACATTCGAAAAAAATTGCCATCACATATGATGTTAACCTACACAAAGTGTTCAATATTGACAGTCTTAAAACTAATATTACCAGCACTAAACTCGATTCTTTATATCAAAGTAAAAAAAGTAATTCCCTCATTAAATCGGGAACCCCTTACAATACAGAAATCTTCAATAACGAACGCAGCAGAATCACCAATGACTTCAGAAATAATGGAGCCTACTTGTTTCAGCAAAACAACATCCTTTACAAACTAGACACCATTAATACGTCGAAAAAAGTCAATGTAACACTTGTCATTAAAGATTATGAATATCGTGAAAATGACAGTTCAAAGACTACTCCTTTCAAACTATATAAAATCAATAAAGTTGCCATATATACCGATCAATCCAATGTAAAAAATGAAGTAAAAATAAACGATAGCCTTTCCTACAAAAACGTTGTTTTTTATACTGAACACAAATTAAAATACAGACCCAAAGCCATTACGGATGCTGTTTTTATCTCTAAAGGAAGTTTATTTTCTGACAACAACACATTGCTCACCACTCGTTATTTGAACAACTTAAGAATATTTAAATACCCAACCATTCTCTACAAAATTGACCCAAAAGATGCCAATGGATTGATTGCAAGTATTTATTTGACCCCTAAGAAAAAATACAGTTTCAATCCTTCGGTTGATTTCACGCATTCTACAATACAAGATTTTGGTATATCAGGATATACTTCCCTAGCTATTCGAAATGTTTTTAATGGAGCAGAAATTTTTGAAGTCGGTTTTAGAGGCAATGTAGGTGCATCAAGAGCTTTATCAAATCCGAATAATACTTTTTTTAATATTTCTGAGATTGGTTTAGATGCCAAGTTGAATTTTCCTCGAATTCTTTTTCCAATCAATACTGAAAAAATTATTCCCAAAAGTATGATTCCTTCTACCGTTTTAAGTGTTGGTTATACCAAACAAAGAAACATCGGATTAGACAAGCAAAATTTCACCAGTACCCTTTCATACAATTGGTCACCACGAAAAAACATCATGGTGAAATATGATATGTTCAATATCCAATTTGTTAAAAATGTGAATGTTGGAAACTATTTTAACATTTATCAATCTTCCTACAATGCATTAAACACGTTAGCTCATCAATACGCTGCTCCTTCGAGTTATTTTGATGGAGCTAACAACTTGGTTATTGAAAATGGAACCAACGGTTTTTTAAATGATGTATTAGGAGCTAACCCAAGTATTTTTCCAAATGACCAAGATTTGAAAACAATTCGAAGTATTGAAGAACGTAAGAATAGGCTGACCGAAAACAACTTAATTTTCGCCTCAAATTTTAGTTTTTCAAAAACCAGTAGTAAGAATCTATCCGATCGTAATTTTTATTCGTTTAAATCAAAAATTGAAGCGGCAGGAAACTTTTTATCACTTTTGGCACGCATGTCCAAACAGTTGGACAATCAAGGTGGGGCAAATACCTTTTTTGAAGTTCAATATTCACAATATATAAAAGGTGAATTTGAATTTATTAAACATTGGAATATTTCTGGGAAAAAAGTATTTGCTATTCGAAGTTTTGCAGGATTGGCTGTACCTTATGGAAATTCGAATAGTATTCCTTTTTCTAGAAGTTATTTTTCTGGAGGCTCGAATGACAACAGGGCTTGGCAACCTTATAGTTTGGGACCAGGTAGAAGTGGTGGATTAAATGATTTTAACGAAGCAAACATGAAATTATCCTTAAGTTCTGAGTTTCGTTTCAATTTATTTTACAAATTCAATGGGGCGCTCTTTGCGGATGCTGGCAATATTTGGAATGTTTTTGACAATGTTGTGGATGAAAACTTTACATTCAATGGATTAAAATCTTTAAAGGATATTGCTCTTGGAAGTGGTTTGGGCATTCGTTATGACCAAGGATTGTTTGTCGTACGCTTTGATTTCGGATTTAAAACCTACAATCCAGCAAAACCGAATGCTGAGAAATGGTTTAGAGAAGTGAATTTTCCGCAGGGTGTATTAAATATTGGAATTAATTATCCTTTCTAATTTTATTATTATTATTTTTGTAAACTCAACTAAAAATCATAAAAAAGATGTCACACAACATTAAACCCGGAGTTGCTACAGGAGATGATGTTCAAGCAATATTTGCCTATGCAAAACAAAAAGGATTCGCTTTACCTGCAGTAAATGTTACAGGATCGAGTACCATTAATGGTGTTTTAGAAACTGCTGCAAAATTAAAAGCACCCGTTATCATTCAGTTTTCAAATGGTGGCGCACAATTTAATGCTGGCAAAGGGCTTTCTAATTCTGGAGAAAAAGCAGCTATCGCTGGTGCAATAGCAGGTGCCAAACATATTCATACGTTAGCCGAAGCATACGGAGCAACGGTAATCTTACATACAGACCATTGTGCAAAAAAATTATTACCTTGGATCGATGGTTTATTGGACGCTTCAGAAAAACACTTTGCAGAAACCGGAAAACCGCTATATTCTTCTCACATGATTGATTTATCTGAGGAACCAATTGAAGAAAATATTGAAATTTGCAAAGCCTATTTGACTCGTATGAGCAAGATGGGCATGACACTAGAAATCGAATTGGGAATTACTGGTGGTGAAGAAGACGGGGTAGACAATTCTGATGTTGATAGCTCAAAGTTATACACACAACCTTCTGAAGTTTCTTATGCGTATGAAGAGTTATCTAAAGTTAGCCCACGTTTTACCATTGCTGCTTCTTTCGGTAATGTACACGGAGTTTACAAACCTGGAAACGTAAAACTAACGCCAAAAATTTTGAAAAATTCTCAAGAATATGTGCAACACAAATTCAATACAGGACCAAATCCCGTTGACTTTGTATTTCACGGAGGTTCTGGTTCCACTCTAGAGGAAATTAGAGAAGCAATCTCATATGGTGTTATCAAAATGAATATTGATACCGATTTGCAATTTGCCTTTACAGAAGGCATTAGAGACTACATGACAAAAAATATAGACTATTTAAAAACACAAATTGGAAATCCTGAAGGACCAGATGCACCAAACAAAAAACATTACGACCCTAGAAAATGGGTACGTGAAGGTGAAGTGACTTTCAACGCAAGGCTGGAGCAAGCATTTGCTGATTTAAACAACGTAAATACATTATAAAAATTACGAATTAAGAATCATAAAATCTTCATAATTCGTAATTTATAATTCATAATTATAAACTATGGCTTGGTTTAAAAGAACAGAAAAAGGGATTCAAACACCAACAGAGGAAAAGAAAGATGTACCAAAAGGACTATGGTATAAATCCCCTACGGGAAAAATTATTGATCAAGAAGAACTGGCTAAAAATTTATGGGTAAGCCCAGAAGATGATTTTCATGTTCGCATTGGCAGTAAAGAATATTTTCAAATATTATTTGACAATAACGAATTTAAAGAATTAGATGCGAATATTACATCTAAGGATCCGCTTCAATTTGTAGACACCAAAAAATATTCAGACCGTTTAAAAGAGGTAATGGATAAAACCAAATTGAAAGACGCCGTGCGAACAGCAGTTGGAAAATCAAAAGGTAAAGACCTTGTAGTTTGCTGCATGGATTTTGCCTTTATTGGTGGTTCTATGGGAGCTGTGGTTGGTGAAAAAATTGCTAGAGGAATCGATTATTCTATTAAAAATAATATTCCTTTTGTGATGATTTCAAAATCTGGAGGCGCACGTATGATGGAGGCTGCCTATTCTTTAATGCAATTAGCAAAAACATCAGCTAAATTAGCGCAATTGGCCGAGGCTAAAATCCCATACATTTCTCTTTGCACCGATCCTACTACGGGAGGAACTACGGCTTCTTATGCGATGTTGGGCGACATCAACATCTCAGAACCTGGTGCTTTGATTGGGTTTGCAGGTCCTCGTGTGGTACGAGATACTACTGGAAAAGATTTGCCTGAAGGATTCCAAACGGCAGAATTTGTTTTGGAACATGGCTTTTTAGACTTTATTACTCACCGTAAAGAGCTAAAATATAAAATCAATTTGTATATTGACTTAATTTTGAATCAAGATATTCGATAAATTTCAATTGATAATTTTAGATAAAAAAACACAAAGTGATTGACTTTGTGTTTTTTTATGCCTTTATTTTAAACTTCGTAATTCTTAATTTTTACGATCGTATTTCAAAACTACATCCCACTTCGAATAGCTTCAACAGGATCTAATTTGGCTGCTGCAATTGCTGGTAAAATTCCTGCAATTAATCCGATTAATATGGCTAAACCAGAAC
Organism: Flavobacterium aciduliphilum; assembly: GCF_003268855.1. Lineage (GTDB taxonomy): Bacteria > Bacteroidota > Bacteroidia > Flavobacteriales > Flavobacteriaceae > Flavobacterium > Flavobacterium aciduliphilum. The sequence continues at coordinate 73,751 of NZ_QLSZ01000002.1, read as the reverse complement.
CTAAAAGAATATTACTAAAGCTGAGCACAAATTCGAAATCAAGCAATTTGGTTAGCATCAAAGCAATGAGCCAAACTAAAATTATGCCAATAATTCCACCTATTAAACATAAAATAACTGCTTCAAATAGAAATTGAAAAAGAATAAATCGGTTTTTAGCTCCTAGCGATTTTTGAATTCCAATCAAATTTGTGCGTTCTTTTACAGAAACAAACATGATATTGGCTACACCAAAACCGCCCACTAAAAGGGAAAAACCAGCAATTATCCAACCACCCAAATTCATACTACTTATAATTCCATCGAGCATTTCTGTAAATCCTGAAAACACATTGATGAAAAAATTATCAATTTCTCCCGTTTTCAATCCTCTAAAAGAACGGAGCTTCTGCGTTAAATCGGCTTTGAAAGCTTCCATATCAATACCTTTTCGTGGTTTAATTACAATTACTGGAGTCATGGAGTCGTTATTCTCTCCAAATTTTCTTCTAATAAAATTCACTGGAATAAATGACGAACTATCATCGTTTCCAAACATTCCATTTCCTTGCTTTTTTAACACACCGATAACCGTAAATCTTTGGCCATACAATCGTATTTGCTTGCCAATTGGGTCTAAATCTTCAAATAAATTGTGTGCTAAATCGTAGCCAATCACTGTAACAGCGGCTCCTGAATTTGACTCAGACTCATTATAAAAGCGTCCTTCAGAAAATTCAAGTCCCTGAATAGCTATAAATTCTGAAGAAACAGGCACCACATTGACATTACTCACCGATTTTTTTTCATACTTTACTGTTTCGGCATTTAAAAAAATCTGAAAGCATAGCTCTTGCGCATCGGGTAAAGCATTTTTTAAATATTCGTATTCTGTATACGTCACATTAGGGAATTGATCACGTTTCCATCTTGGAACATCAGACGGACCAAAACTTCCTTTAAAAAGATAAATCGTATTTTTATCTAAACTGCTTAGATCTTTTTTTATTTTTCTATCTAAAGAATCAACAGCGGCTAAAACGGCAATAATAGAAAATATACCAATGGTAACGCCTAATAATGAAAGTAGCGTTCGCAGTTTATTTGTTCGCAAGGCGTTCATTGCAAAACTAAAACTTTCACTCAAAAGTCGAAGGTATACTAACATGAATTGATTGGTTTACTTATAAGTAAGAAGAAAAACAAATTTGTTACAATTTAAAATCGTTTTTATAACTCAAAAACAACTAAACGACTCGCTTACCATTCATTTACTTTATTGGCATCCATTTTAAGAAAAACAAAAAGTAATATGGTAAATCCCCATAATCCAGAGCCCCCATAGGAGAAAAAAGGAAGCGGCACCCCAATTGTAGGAAAGACGCCAATAACCATAGCAATATTTACAAAAAAATGGATAAACAATATACTAGCCACACAATACCCATATACCCTACTGAATTTTGTCTTTTGTCTTTCGGCTAAATATATGATTCTCAGAATTAAGGCGACAAACAAACCAATTACAAAAACAGAACCTACAAAACCCCATTCTTCACCTACTGTAGTAAAGATATAATCGGTATGTTGTTCAGGCACAAAACCTCCTTTAGTTTGTGTCCCTTCCAGATACCCTTTTCCAAACCATCCTCCAGAACCAATAGCAATTTCCGATTGATTAGTGTTGTAACCAATCCCTTTCATATCTACTTCTTTACCAAGAAGAATATTAAATCGGTCCCGATGATGTTGTTTAAAAACATGATTAAAAACATAATTTACAGAAAATGAAAATCCGGTAACAATAAGTAATAAAAGAACACTAGCAATAATATTTCTATCAACAATTCTACTTCTGAAGTAATTGATTACCAATACAACTGTAGTAATTCCTATTACAATAAACGGACTGTTCGTTGCTAATGTTAGTACAAATAAAACTATGGCTATAAATCCCGTCAACAAATACCAACCCGGCAACCCTTCTCGATACAAAACAATAAAGAAAACACTATAAATTAAAGCACTTCCTGGATCGGGTTGAGGGAGAATGAGTAAAACAGGTAAGAAAATCACCATTAATGCCTGTATTTGGCGATTAAAATCTTTTAAATTTACTTGAACATCACTCAAATATTTTGATAAAGCAAGAGCAGTAGCTACTTTGGCAAATTCGGAGGGTTGCAATGTAAAGCTTCCAATCCCGTACCAACATCGTTGTCCTGCTATGGTTTTTCCAACAACAAAAAGACCGGCTAAGGATAATAATGAAAAAGCAAAAATCACTATAGCATACTTGTCATAAAATTTGGCTTCCACGGAAAGAATCACAAATATGATAGGTATTGAAAACAATATGAATAAAAATTGCTTCCCATAAATTTGTGTGAAATCAAAAATAGAAGTCTCTCCAGCTATAGAAGATAAGGACGAAGAATAAATATTGAGCCATCCCATAATTACTAATGTAATATAGATGACTACACTAATCCAATCGATATTGCTCGTTACACTTTGATGCCTCATGGTCAAACTCTTATTTCTTTTTTAGAGTATCTTTCTTGGATTCATTTTTTGGTTTTACCCCTTTAATTGAATCTTGTTTCTTATTTAGGCCCTCCATACTGTCTTTGACTCTTTCATTTAATAACGCCAAACTATCTTGATGTTTTCTTGGATATAATTTAGCGTATTGATCTTTCAAACTACCTTCTAACATACGCTTTTCAAAATCGACACGTGTAATTTTTCTTCTTAAATATTTTTCAATCATTAATGTTGTGATAGGACCTGCCCAACGTTTCCCCCAATATCCATTTTCTACAAAAACGGCAATAGCAATTTTAGGATTATCTTTAGGTGCAAAGGCTACGAAAATAGAGTGGTCTTGAAGTTTGACACGTTTTCCATTGACTTTTAAATAATTTTCAGCAGTACCTGTTTTCCCACAAATGTCAATCCCTTCAACACCCAATCCAAAGGCTGTCCCTTTATTATAGACATCAAACATCCCGCTTATTACAGGCTCAAAATATTTTCTATCGATGGTGGTCACATGTCTGGTTCGGAATTTTTTATCCAACACTTCGCCTTTTATTTTTTTAACAATATGAGGCGTATAATAATACCCCCTATTGGCTACTGTAGCCATCAAATTAGCCAATTGTATTGGCGTCATGAGTACTTCTCCTTGTCCAATAGCATTAGAAACTATGGTTTTTCCATCCCAATTCCATCCAGGATAAATCTTCTTATACGTTTTTGAAGTTGGTATTTTACCTCTTTTCCCAATAGGTAAATCATAGCCCATAAAATCCCCTAATCCAAAACTTTTCACATGTTTACTCCAAACATCTACTCCATAGGAGTGATTGTTATATTTGTTTATGGTTCTGATGTACACATTACCAAAATACGTGTTGCAGGATTCATAGATGCCATTATGTAATTGCATGGCTCCTCCATGGCAGTGGCATTTCATGAACCTTCCTCGTGCATAACTAAATCCGTGATGGCAAAAAAAAGTTGTGTTTTCATCTATAACTCCTTCTTGTAACGCCACTAAAGCCGTGAGAATTTTAAAAGGAGAACCTGGCGGGTATTCAGCCAACAAACCTCTGTCGTATAATGGTTTAGCCACAGAATCATTATGTAAAAGAGTGTAGTTTTTAGAACGTTTTCGACCTACTAATAGTGCGGGATTAAAATTTGGCGCACTGACTAAGGCTAATATTTCACCCGTTTTAGGTTCGATTGCCACAATTCCACCCCATTTATTCACCATCAATTGTTCACCATACTTTTGCAATTCTCCATCAATGGTTAAGGTAATATCTTCTCCTTGTTTCGAAATCGTATCGTATTTTCCCTCTTTATAGGATCCTATTTCTCTATTGAACTTATCCTTTAAAATGTATTTTACTCCTTTTTGACCGCGTAAAAAAGTTTCGTAACTCTCCTCAATCCCTTGTCTTCCTATCAAATCACCTCCAACATAGTACGGATTTTTTTTAACAATATTTTCATTTACCTGAGTAATAAAACCAAAAACATTGGCTCCATAATCAACCTGATAATCCCGAAGAGAACGTTTTTGTATATAAAATCCGTTAAACTTTCTGATTTTCTCTTGGAAAGCGGCATATTCCAATTTATTTAATTGAGGTAAGAAAACAGAAGGGAGCATAGGACTGTACTTCCTAGCCTTTTTCATTTTTTCATGAAAAAAAGTTTCAGAGATATCCAACAATGAACAAAATTCTTTGATATTCATTTCATCTTCTTTAACATCTTTGGGAACAACCATGATGTCATAAGAAGGTTGATTTGCAATCAATAATTTACCGTATCTATCATATACATAGCCACGCTCGGGATAATCATATTTGATTTTAATAGCGTTATTTTCTGATTTTAATTTAAAAGAATCATCGATAATTTGAAGGTAGAATAGCCTAATCAAGAGCAAAGAGGCTATGATTATAACAATAGCTGGAAGCAAGGCTTTTCTCATCTTTTGCTTGGCTTAATTAAATAGATTATTAAGATACAGAGCAATAAAGTAAATAACGTACTGAAAATTGTTCTGAGTATGATATCCCAAATAAATTCGAAAGCAAAAACTTCTAAAACAAATAGCGTAATATGGTGTAAAACAACAGCTATCAATATAAATGAAAAACGTTCAGGAGTTAAAACATCATTTAATCTTACTGTTTGATATTCATAACTTAACCCGAAAGAAAATTTAAAAATGTAGGTTCTAAAATAAGCCAATATCAAACATGCAGCAGCATGAACTCCTCCAGAATTGCAAAACAAGTCCATCATAAGTCCCAGAAAAAAACTTGAAAGGATGAGAGCATATCTATTTCCATTAACAGGGTATAGGATGATAAAGAGAATGTATGGATAAGGGTTTACAAAACCAAAAAGATTAAAATTATTAAAAATAATCACCTGAGCTGCAAGCAACAAAATGAATCGAGCGCTATTAAACAACATGGCACTATTCATCTTTTTCTGATTTTTTTTCTAAGTTAATAATTTCTTCTCGATCTCTGTTTTTAATAATATAAACATGGCCAAGACTGGTCATATCATTAAATAATTTCACATCAATTGTATAAAAATTGGTTTCATTATCGATGTAAATTTTATCTATAGTACCAATCCCTATATTTTCTGGAAAGATGGTTGACTGGGCGCCAGTAACAATAGTATCTCCTTTTCTCACTGATGCTAGTCGGGGTACATCTACAAGTTGCACAAAACCAGTACTTTTCCCGTTCCAAATCAACGAACCAATATGGTTTGATTTTTTAATTTTGGCATTAATAGGAGACTCCGTATTAAGAATACTTAACACCGTACAATAATTTGCAGACGTATTTTCAACTACACCAACAATTCCAAGACTATTAATAACCCCCATTTCAGGTTTTACACCTTGCTTATACCCAGTATTTAAGGTTAAAAAATTAACTTGATTGGTATAAGAGTTTTTTATGACTTGTGATACAATTAAATCTATTTTCTTTACCCCTTTAATCGAATCTATGTCAGCTATTTTTGTAGTATCTTTAAGGTTAAAAAGTAAACTTTTTAATCTGGCATTTTCTTTAGCTAATTCTTCATTTTGAACTTTAAGATTAAAATATCCTTCAACATTACTCGTCATTTGATACACTCCCCCAGTTAAAAAATTAGCGGAACTAATAACTTTGCTTTTGTGATACGAATGGGATTGAACGGTAAGAGATAAGGCAATAATCATAAGCAACAAAAACAACATCCTAAAGCTGTTCTTAAATATGAAACTAATGATTTGTTGCATCTTTTATCTTTTAAATCTTAAAATTCCAAATTCCAAAAAAATCAAAACTGTTTTTTTGGAATTTGGATGGTGTTATTTTTGAAATATTATTTGATTAAAATACTTCTAAACTTAGGTATATTTTTTAATGCCATTCCTGTACCTCTTACAACCGCTTTCAATGGATCTTCTGCAATGTATACTGGCAAATCTGTTTTTAAAGAGATTCTTTTATCTAACCCTCTTAACATAGAACCCCCTCCAGCGAGATATATCCCTGTGTTATAAATATCTGCAGCGAGTTCAGGTGGCGTTTGAGATAACGTTTCCATTACAGCATCTTCGATTCTTTGTATGGATTTATCTAAAGCTTTAGCTATTTCTCTATAAGAAACCTCTACTTGTTTTGGTTTTCCTGTCAACAAATCTCTTCCTTGAACTGACATATCTTCTGGTGGAGCATCCAAAGAATCTGTTGCTGCTCCTACTCTAATTTTGATATTTTCAGCCGTTGATTCACCAACAAATAAGTTGTGTTGGGTTCTCATGTAATAAATGATATCATTTGTAAACACGTCACCAGCAATTTTAACAGATTTATCACATACGATTCCTCCTAATGCAATAACTGCAATTTCGGTAGTTCCCCCTCCTATATCAACAATCATATTCCCTTTGGGTTGCATAATATCAATTCCTATACCGATGGCTGCTGCCATAGGTTCATGAATCAAATACACCTCTTTTCCATTTACACGCTCACAGCTTTCTTTAACGGCACGCATCTCTACTTCAGTAATTCCTGAAGGAATACAAACCACCATTCGTAATGCAGGAGTAAACATTTTCTTTTTTAAAGCAGGAATATTTTTAATAAACATGCTAATCATTTTCTCAGAAGCATCAAAATCAGCAATAACACCATCTTTCAAAGGGCGAATTGTTTTGATATTTTCATGGGTTTTCCCTTGCATCAAGTTAGCATCTTTTCCTACATGAGTAATCTTCCCTGTAATCCTATCTCTTGCCACAATTGATGGACTATCAACAACAACTTTGTCGTTGTGAATAATTAATGTATTAGCGGTACCAAGGTCAATAGCGATATCCTCGGTCATGAAATCAAAAAATCCCATATAATAAAAGGGTTTAGTTTTGTTATATTTTTTTCAGTTTACAAAAGTAATAAAATAAATGATGGATTATTATTTTTTGACTAGAAAAACAAATCTATGTAAAATTCACAAACTTATCTTATTTATTTTAAAAAAAACATGTTACTAATGTTTAAAATGCCTAATTCCAGTGAAAACCATTGACATGTTATTGGCATTACAATAATCAATACTTAGTTGATCTTTTAAGGAACCTCCGGGCTGAATTACAGCCTTTATTCCTGCTTTGTTTGCGATTTCTACACAATCTGCAAAAGGGAAAAAAGCATCACTTGCCATTACTGAATTTTTCAAATCAAATCCAAACGTATTTGCCTTTTCTATGGCTTGCAATAAAGCATCAACTCTTGATGTTTGACCAGTACCTGCGGCTAACAATGTATTGTCCTTTGCTAAAACAATGGTATTTGATTTTGTGTGCTTACAGATTTTAGACGCAAACACTAAATCGTTTATTTGATTGTCTGAAGGCAAAAGGGTAGTAACTGGATTTATATTTTTTTCTGAATCAGTAAGACAGTCTCTATCTTGTACAAGCACTCCATTTAAACAAGATCGTATCAATCGATTGGAAAAACTACACTCTTTTAATTCTAATACAATTCTATTCTTCTTTTGAATTAATATTGAAATGGCTTCATCAGAATAACTTGGCGCTATTACTACTTCACAGAATAATTGATTTATTTCGTTTGCAGTCTCAGTATCAATAGTGGTATTTGCAATTAATACCCCACCAAACGCTGAAGTTGGATCACACTTCAAAGCATCTAAATACGCTTCCTTAATTGTCTTTCTTGTAGCAAGGCCACAGGTATTATTATGTTTTAAAATGGCAAAAGTTGGATTACAATCCTTAAATTCTGACATCAATTGTACGGCAGCATCAACATCCAATAAATTATTATATGATAAATCCTTACCATTCAACTTAGTAAAGATTTCACTAAAATCTCCAAAAAAACTCCCTTTTTGGTGAGGATTCTCTCCATATCTTAATGACAACCCTCCAGAAAAACTTGCCTTAAAACAATCGTCCTCTTCATTGAAATAATTAAATATTGCGGTATCATAATGAGATGAAACTTGAAACGCTTTAGTTGCAAAATATTTTCTCTCAATTAAATTTGTACATCCATTATTTTCAACAAGTACGTTTAAAAAGTATTCATACTCTTTCATCGAGGGAATAATAACTGTATCCGTGTAATTTTTTGCAGCTGCTCTTATTAATGAAATTCCTCCAATATCTATTTTTTCAATAATTTCCTCTTCCTTGGCACCTGATGCTATTGTTTTTTCAAAAGGATATAAATCTACTATAACAAGGTCAATCTGAGGAATGTTGTGCGCTTTCATTTCATCCTCATCTTTTGAGTTATTTTGTCTATTCAATATTCCACCAAAAATTTTAGGATGTAATGTTTTTACTCTTCCATCAAAAATAGACGGAAATTGAGTGAGGTCTTCTACTGAGATGACCGGTATACCAAGACTTTTTATATATTTTTCTGTCCCTCCTGTAGAATAAATTGTAACTTGATTTTTATCTAATTCCTTAACAATTATATCTAATCCTGTTTTATCAAAAACAGAAATTAGAGCTGTTTTAATTCTTTTTGTTGTGTTCATCATAATGTGTTGTGTTGTTATGGCACAAAAATAATTTATTTATCTGATAAGTATTAAAAAAAACAAAAAACCTATCTCAAAGCTTATAAAACTTGAAATAGGTTTATATTTTCTTAAAAAATATATTATGACTTTCTTTTTGATTTTATAGAAGTCTCTCTTAATCCCTTACCATTTAAGTCATCTAAAACATGAACCGCTTCTTCTATGTAAACATCTTTTTCTAAAGCTTCATGCCATCGATCTCTTTTTTCCTTCAGAGTAACATCTTGTTTCATAAGATTTTCTTCATAGCCCAAAGATTTAAAAACCATTCCATTATCATAATCCGACATGGCTTTATATTTTTTATTCGCTTCTTCTAAATTTTTCTGCTCTTCTTTAAACTTATCTATTTGCAAGCTATAAGTTGTCTCATCATTTTTAAGTTTACGCCATTTGGCATTTTCATCAATCAACTTTAATTGCTCGTTATGAACAACTCTATTTTTACTATTTGCAATGGCTAAATCATAGTTTTTATTATTCTGCCAAACTTTATAATCAGCTGGATCTATTTTATCCCAAGGCATAGCATTATCCACATCTTTTTCCCCCATTTTTAAATAAGCTAAAACATCAGGCACAACAACATCACTTTTCACGCCTTCTCGCTGCGTGGATCCTCCATTAATTCTGTAAAATTTTTGTGTTGTTGTTTTAAGCGCTCCTAAATCGCCCAATGTATTTCCTCTAACAAACTGATTTAAATCAATAACATTTTGAACTGTACCTTTACCATAGGTTTGTTTTCCACCCAAAATCACAGCTCTTTTATAATCCTGCATTGCAGCAGCCAATATCTCAGAAGCCGAAGCTGAAAATTCATTAGTCATGATAACAAGCGGACCATCCCAAGCTACTTTTGAGTCTCTATCATAAAGCACTTCTTTTTTACCTGTTGATGATTTTACTTGAACAATAGGACCTTCCTCTATAAAAAGTCCTCCTATATCAACTACTGTTTTAAGGGAACCACCTCCATTATCTCTAACATCCATTACAATTCCTTGAACACCTTCTTTTTTCAGACGCTCTATTTCGATGGCAATATCTTTCCCTGCATCTCGGCTATCTTTATTTTCAAAATCTATGTAAAATTTTGGCAAATAAATAATTCCATATTTTACACCGTTTCGCTCTACAATACTTGATTTAGCGTAAGTTTCTTCAATTTCAACCTCATCTCTAATAATGGAAATCACTTTTATAGAACCATCTGTCTTTTTCACCGTCAACTTTACTTCAGTTCCTTTAGGCCCCTTAATCTTTTTAACCACATCGTCCAATCTCATGCCTACTACATCCACTGGTTCACTGTCTCCTTGAGCTACTTTTAAGACAATATCGCCTGCTTCCAATTCCTTCCCTCTCCATGCTGGACCTCCTGAAATCAACTCAGAAATCTCGGTGTAATCATTTTTCTTTTGTAAACGCGCACCTATTCCCTCTAATTTACCACTCATACTCACATCAAATCGCTCTTTTTCATCTGGAGCAAAATATGAAGTATGCGGATCAAATCGCGTCGCAATGGCATTTATAAAAATCGCAAACCAATCTTCTCGATCCAATTCCTTATTCACAAAATCATAATTTTCTTCTAGTGATTTTAATGCGTTTTTACGTGTCTCACTTTCTAATTGCTCAAACGATTTTATCTTCATAGTATCTTGTTTGGCAATACTTTTTAGAAATTTTTCTTCCGCCTCTTTTGTGAGCTTATTTCCTTGTTTTACTCTAAAATCATTTAATTTTTGCTCAGGCGTTTTGTTCTTATTATTAGTAATTTCCTCTTGAATTTTTTGTTTTTCAACTAACGAAGATAACGTAGATAGTTTTACCTGTTTTCTCCAACGATCTTTCAACTCCTCCACGTTTTTACAGTAGAGTGCTTTTTCATAATCAGTATCTATTTTTTCATCGATAGAATAATCGATAGGATTTTTTAAAACATCTCTGTAATACGTTCTGCTTTCTGCCATTCTTTGCATCAAACGGGTATAGGTCAAATCAAAAAAAGTTAACTCTTTATTTTTAATTTGATCATCAATTTGTGTCTCATATTTAGAAAACTCATCAATATCAGATTGCAAGAAATAGCGTTTAGACGGATCAATAGTTGTTAAATATTCTTTATAAACGCCTTTAGAAAAAGCATCGTCTATTGCTGCTGGACTGTAATGCCCTTTTTCAATAACATACGATAAAAGCTCCAACAACAACTTATCTTTTTCTGTATCTTTTCCTTTTATTTTTGGAATAAAACTCCACAAACCAACCGAAAGTGCTACAACTAGCAAAATAATCTTATAATTTCTTTTCATAAATCTAAAAATTTCATTCATTATTTTTTTCTAAAAATACATTAAAAAATTATGCCAATATGTGTTAGAATCACATAATTTTTTGTTAAAAATCAACACCGATTCAAAGTTATTAATTTAATATCGGAATAAGACACAAAATATGTACTTTTGTTACAGCCTTAATGGAAGTGTCATGCAAAAAAAACCTTTGATATTGGTAACCAACGATGATGGAATTTCGGCTCCAGGTATTCGAGCTCTTATTTCATGTATGGTTGAATTAGGAACCGTTGTAGTGGTGGCGCCCGACAGCCCTCAAAGTGCTATGGGACATGCCATAACAATTAACAACACCCTGCATTTGAATAAAATTTCTGACGAACAAGCCCTTGTTACCGAATACAGTTGTTCTGGAACCCCTGTTGATTGTGTCAAAATGGCCATCAGTGAGGTACTCAAACAAAAACCTGATTTATGCGTTTCCGGAATTAATCATGGTTCGAATTCCTCCATCAATGTAATTTATTCAGGAACCATGAGTGCTGCTTTAGAAGCGGGTATTGAAGGGATTCCTGCAATTGGATTTTCTCTTTTAGATTATAATTGGAACGCCGATTTTGAACAAATCAAACCTTTTGTGCTTTCAATAGCTTCTCGAGTTTTGCAGAACAAATTACCTGAAGGAACTATTCTTAATGTAAACTTTCCAAAACTTAAAAAAGAATCTATTAAAGGCATCAAAATTTGCAGACAAGCCAAAGCGATCTGGCAAGAAAAATTTGACAAAAGAACAACTCCCTTTGGAAAAGATTATTATTGGCTGACCGGCGAATTTATTAATCTCGACAAAGGAGAAGACACTGACGAGTGGGCCCTTGCTAATGATTACATTTCTATTGTACCTGTTCAATATGATTTAACCGCACATCATGCGATACAAACGCTAAACTCTTGGGAATTTTAAATTAAAAACAAGATAATCTTATGAAGAAAACAGATTTATTTATTGGTTTTTTTATTGGTCTTTTTACGACTTTTTTAGGTGTTTTCATTTTTTTAAAATGTTTTACCGAATTAAAAACGTTTACAGATTTACAGCTTGTAAAATCAGAGGGGGTGTTAGGAAAAGTAATTACATTGGGAGCTATTTTAAATATTTTTGTTTTCTTTTTACTTCTAAAAATCAATAAAGAACTGATGGCGAGAGGCATTGTATTAGCCACACTACTTTTAGCAATTCTTACACTGTTTATTTAAAATGAAATACTACATCATTGCTGGAGAAGCTTCAGGAGATTTACATGGTTCCAATTTAATGAAAGCCTTATATCAAGAGGATACAAATGCTGAAATTCGATTTTGGGGGGGTGATTTGATGCAAAAAGTAGGAGGAACATTGATAAAACATTATCGAGAATTGGCCTTTATGGGATTTGCCGAAGTAGTCCTAAATTTAAAAACCATCTTGAATAATATCACCTTTTGTAAAGCAGATATTGAAAAATTTAATCCCGATGTCCTAATTTTCATTGACTATCCGGGGTTTAACATGCGTATTGCAAAATGGGCTAAGAAAAAAGGATATCGAACACATTATTATATTTCGCCTCAAATTTGGGCTTGGAAAGAAAGTCGAATAAAAGCAATAAAAAGAGATTTCGACAAACTCTATGTCATCCTTCCTTTTGAGAAAGATTTTTATGAGAAAAAACATCATTTTCCTGTAAATTTTGTTGGTCATCCGCTTATTGATGCCATTCACAATCGTACTGAAATTGATAACAATAGTTTTAGAACAGCGCACCAACTTGACGACAAGCCTATTATCGCAATACTTCCTGGAAGTCGAAAACAAGAAATCTCGGTTATGTTGTCTTTGATGTTAAGTGTTGTCCATGATTTTCCAAACTATCAATTTGTAATTGCTGGCGCTCCAAGTCAAGAGTTTGAATTGTATAAACCTTTTATCAAAGAACGTAACATTAAATTCATTAGCAATAAGACGTACGATTTATTAGCTCATGCGCACGCTGCTTTAGTAACTTCAGGAACTGCTACATTGGAAACCGCTTTATTTAAAGTCCCCGAAGTAGTATGTTACAAAGGAAGTTGGATTTCCTATCAAATTGCAAAACGGATCATTACTTTAAAGTACATTTCCCTCGTGAATTTGATTATGGACGAACCGGTCGTGACTGAATTAATCCAAAACGACTGTAACACAATGAGAATTAAAGACGAATTGGAAAAAATTTTAAACGAACCACATCGTAACACGCTATTAAAAAAATATTCCGAATTAGAAAAAAAACTGGGAGGTCTGGGAGCCAGCAAAACAACAGCACAATTAATTGTACAAACATGTCAATCCTAAAAAGAAATTATTTAAAATGCTTCGTTTTATTTTTGAGTGTAGGGGTAATGTCATGTAAATCCACTTCCAGATTACATTCATACACAGACAATAGCTTTACAAAAGCGTCTTATAAAACTGTAATCCAACTTATTGACGAAGCGAAAACCTACTTAGGCATTACTTACAAAGCGGGAGGTACTGATTACAGAGGACTTGATTGCTCTGGGTTAGTTTTTATTGCGTTCAAAAAAATAAACATTTCGCTTCCCAGAAAATCGATTGATATGTCAAAATCAGGGCGCATCATTTCTTTTAATGATGTTCGTAAAGGTGATTTATTGTTCTTTAAAACAAACAACAAACTTGAAATAAATCATGTGGGACTTGTCACGGATGTTGATGATGATATCAAATTCATACATACCTCGAATCAATTGGGTGTAATCATCTCCTCTACCAAAGAAGCTTATTACGCTAAAACCTTAGTACAAGTCAATCGCATTATTGACTAATCTGTTCTACAAAAAAGATTATTTTATTTGATAAATAAAATTTGGAAACCTAATCCTTTTTCATACTTTTATTCCTATGAAAACATTTGAGTTTCCATTAATTAAAATAACAGGCTGCTTTGTGCTAGGGCTTCTCTTCGCTCATAGTGCCTCTTTTTCTCTAGCGCCAGTGTTGCTTGCTTTACTTCTTTCATTGGGCTCGTTATCCTATTTATACTTCCGTACTCAAAATACTCTTTTTCAAAAACCTTATTTTGGAATCAATGTTTTTGTTGTTTCTTTTCTTATTGGATGTTTTACCTTGTTGATTCACCAGCAAACACGCTATCCGAATCATTATATCCATTTACTAAGCTCCAAAAAGCAAGCGCATACCTGCGAATTGGTTATTAATGAAAAATTAAAAAACTCTAATAATACCATTCGCTATGATGCCAGTATCATTCGAATTGACACAAGAAATTGTATTGGAAAAACCGTTCTTAATATTGATAAAGATTCTTTTAAATTTCCCATCAAAACAGGTTCCCATCTCTTGGCCAAGGGTTATTTATTTCTTACTAAAAAACCAAATAACCCAAGCCAATTTGACTATGGAAATTATCTAAAAAACAAACAAATCTATTCTCAATTTTATTGCCAAAGTAAAAATTGCATTTTGACCAAAAAAATCGATCGCGATATCTTTTATTTCGCCGATGGTATCCGAACAAGAATTATACAAAACCTAAAGAAATACAAATTTAACGCGCCCGAGTTACATGTTTTAGTTGCTTTAATTTTAGGACAACAACAAGACATTTCTCCAGACCTTATCAAAGACTACCAATATGCTGGTGCCGTACATATTTTATCCGTTTCTGGTCTCCATGTAGGATTTATTTTACTCTTCATCACCTTTCTTTTAAAACTATTTCCCAATACCAAAAATGCTGCTTTGGTAAAATGCATCATTACCATTCTATGCCTATGGGGTTTCGGTGTTTTGGCAGGATTGGCTCCATCAGTATTGCGTTCAGTAGCCATGTTTTCATTTGTTGCCCTTGGAAATTTCTTAAAAAGAAGCATCAACATATATAACACCCTAGCTATATCTATTTTTATCATCCTTTTATTTCAACCTGCTTTCTTGTTTGATGTCGGATTTCAACTCAGCTATATTGCGCTCTTCTTTATTGTTTGGCTGCACCCTCTCATTTCATCCCTTTGGACACCCAAAAACAAGATTAGTAAGTATTTTTGGGATATTGTTTCCGTATCTTTTGCCGCACAGATTGGAACATTCCCTATAAGCATTTACTATTTTCATCAATTTCCGAGTTTGTTTTTTGTAACGAATCTTATCGTGCTCCCAGGCATGTCTTTCATATTAGGACTTGGCGTGATTGTCATGCTCATCGCATTATGTGATTCACATTATTCTTTTTTGTACAACACATTAGAAGAAAGCATCTATATCCTAAACAAAATCATTTCATGGGTAGCCTCATTAGATTCATTTGTGTTCAAGAATATTTTTTGCAGTATTGGGATGATGTTGGGAACCTATCTTCTGATTTTCAGTTTGATTATTTGGCTAAAGAAACCCAACTATCAGAAGGCAATAGCTTTTTTAATCAGCTTAATTGTGTTTCAAATTATATGGATTGATTCGAAGGTAACTTCTCAAAAAACGAACGAGTTCATCGTTTTTAGTGGAAAGAAAAAAAATATTATCTCTGAGAGACATGGCACAAATGTAGTACTTCACAGTAATGATGTCACTCCAAAAAATTGGAAAGAAGAAGCGGCTCTTCAAAATTATATTACAGAAAATGGCTGTAGAATAAGCAAAACCTCGACCTTAAAAAATTTCTACTCTTTTCAAACTTATAAGATTATGATCATCGATAAATCGGGTGTCTATTTAAAAAATATTCATCCCGACATTTTGATTCTAATCGATGCTCCAAAAGTAAATATCGAGCGACTCTTCCGTTTTTGGAAACCTAAAATGGTTGTTTTTGGGACTACAAATTTTAAAAGCTATGTTACCCAATGGAAAGCAACTTGTAGTAAAGAAAATATCCCATTTCACGATATTTCAGAAATGGGATATTTTAAAATTTAGGTTTATTTTTTCTTGGCACTTTTCTTGGCACTTGTTTTTTTGATGGGAGTTTCTTTAACTATTGGCGGCTCTTCTAGAGGAATGTATTTAGCAATGATTTGATTGGCTCCTTCAAGCCATTTTGATGGACCGCCTGCTACATATCCTGTACTTCCTAATTGCTCCAAATTGATTTTTCCGTCTTCTTTAACCGTTGGTTTTACAAACCATACTGTTGGATATCCTTGTACTTGAAACATCTGTTGCATTTGAGCATTTTGCATTTTTATCTGTTCTGGTTGTTCCGTTCTTCTTGGATAATCCAATTCGACCAACACGACATGTTCTTTTGCCCAAGAAATAAATTCAGGGGTTTTGAACACTTCATTTTGCAATCTCATACACCAACCACACCAATCACTTCCAGTAAAGAAAAGAAACATTGGTTTTTGTTCTTTTTGAGAAATTGCTACGGCCTTGGTCATATCATTATACCATGTAAGCCCCTCTTGTGCATAGGAAGAAGCACTTACTGCTACAAACAACATCACAATAAATATTTTTTTCATCTCTATAAATGTTTTGCTTTAAAATAGTGTCGAAATTTATGAATTTTATTTTACTTCTTGCATAAGTTTTTTTACAAATGGCGAAATGGTGATTAATAAGATTCCAGCAATTAAAGCAAACCAACCCAATTCTTTATAACCTTCGGTGTACGTATTCAAAACTTCATACTTGCTTGCTCCTGCTTTTGCCTCCGACAAAAAAGCGCCAATTAATCCTGCAACATACTGACCATAAGCACTTGCCAAAAACCACATACCCATCATCATTCCCTGCAAATTTTTAGTAGAAAGTTTTGTCATGATAGACAACCCAATTGGCGACAAACAAAGCTCTCCAAAGGTAATCACAAGTAATGCCAATGTAAACACATTTAGTGAGGTTATCCCTGCTAATGTTGCAAAAAACTTGGTAGCGAATAAAACATAATATCCAAACCCCAACAAAATAAATCCTAAACCAAACTTAATAATCGTGTTGGGTTCTATCTTTCTTTCACTCAACCAAATCCACAACAGCCCTAATATAGGGGCTAAAAATATAATAAAGAAAGCTCCCGCAGAATTATTAACCCCATTAGGATCAAGTTTCATGCCTAGTAAGTTTTTATCTAAATTTTCAGCTGCAAAAATACTCAGCGAACCGCCACTTTGTTCATAGATTCCCCAAAAAACTATTGAAAAAAGAATGAACACTAAAGCCGCCCAAAGTTTTTTTCGTTCGGCTGATGTTACTTTTGTCATCTCATAAAAAAGGTAACATAGTGTAAGAGGGCCAATGGTCCACATGAAATAATCGGTGAATTGAGTCTTTGAAACCATTATTTTTATTACGGGAATTAAAAGTAATGTCCCAACATATACCCCATATTCGAGAAATTTAGACACTTTTTGATGAGGAGCTTCTGAATCTGGATGCCCTGGCTGTACTCCAATACTCCCAAGAGAACGTTGTGTAAAAACAAAATTAATCAAACTAATAACCATAACAACAGCAGCCAAACCAAAAGCGACATTCCATCGTTTATCAGCGGGAATCGTTGTGGCTAACATTTCGCCTTTTCCTATTGCAATACACAAATATCCTCCTAGCAACGCACCAAGATTGATTCCGGCATAAAATAAAGAAAATCCAGCATCGGTTCTAGAGTCTCCTGCTTTATATAATTTCCCTACCATTGTGGATATATTAGGTTTAAAAAAACCTGTTCCAATGATGGTAAATGATATTCCCAAAAAGAAATATTGGTGTGGGTCGGTAGCCAAAATCATACTCCCTACAATCATCAATATTCCGCCCCAAAACAACGACTTTCTAAAACCTAAAATTTTATCCGCGAAAAGACCACCGATAAACGTAAAAGCATATACAAATGCTTGGGTAGCACCATATTGCAAGTTAGCCTCTGTTTTTTGAAAATTTAATTGAGATATCATAAAAAACACCAACATGCCGCGCATGCCATAAAAGCAAAAACGTTCCCACATTTCCGAAAAGAAAAGACTCCAAATTTGCTTTGGATATTTTCCTTTAAAGTTTTGAATTTGCTCTAAGGTTAATTTTTCTGCCATAAGTTTTGAATTAAAAAACCTGCAACAATTGAGTTACAGGTTTGAAAGATATAAAATATTTTGAAAAGATTTATCGGTTTTCTACTTCTAAATCTACCCCTTCTACATGATCGTTGTGCATTCTTTTTTCCAACCATGAGCTTAAGAAAAACAAAATGGCTGAAGCAGAACCCGACATGATGATAAACAATACGAAGAACTCATATAAATTAGTAATTTGGAATCCTAAGAAATGAGTCGCTCCTCCCGTTCCATCCTCTCCTCCAGGAATCAAGGCACTTAATGTTCCTGCAAATTTATTCGCCGCAGCATTAGCCAAGAACCAAGTTCCCATCATTAAAGAAGATAATCGTAACGGCGCTAATTTAGAAACCATTGATAACCCGATTGGTGACAAACATAATTCTCCAATAGTATGAATTACATACAACCCAATCAACCACCACATCGATACTTTTTCACCAATTCCCAATCCTTTCACCGCAATAGCAATAACTACATACCCCATAGCCACCATACCAAGACCTATCGCCATTTTTTTGGGAGAAGAAGGTTCCAATTTTCTAGCATATAAAAAGCCCCATACAATAGTCATGATTGGTGCCAAAGAAATAACTGCTAATGGATTTACAGATTGAAAATATGAAGCTGGCATTTCCCATCCAAATAAAGTTCTGTTTGTTTGTCTATCTGCAAACAATGTCAAAGAAGCTCCAGCTTGTTCAAACGCTCCCCAGAAGAAAATCACGAAGAACGCTAAAATAAAAATCACTGTGATTCTTTGTAATTCAATTTTAGACAAACTTTTGTCAGTCAAAATTAATACAGGCATGGCCACCATAGCACCATAAATAAAATATCCAATAATATCTGTATCACTATTGAACATTTGCTTGAAATTCAACATAAAGAAGATAATTCCAATAGAACCAACAATCATCGCAATACTTGTGGCATCCAATTTCTTAACAGGTAAACCAATGTGTTTCCCTTCTTCAGAAATAAGGAATTTCTTTTGACCAAAAATAAATGCTACTAATCCTAATAACATCCCTATACAAGCTGCCAAGAAGCCCCATTTGAAATCCATAGAACCACACACTAAAGGTGAAAAGAAAGCGCCCAAGTTGATTCCCATATAGAAAATAGTAAAGGCACTATCAATTCTTCTATCGTTTGCAGGATACAGTTGTCCTACCATCGTTGAAATATTGGGTTTGAAGAATCCATTACCAATAATAATTGCTGTTAATCCCAACCACATTAATGAAACTCCGCCATTGGCTCCTGCTGAAGCACTCAAAAACATAAAGAATTGCCCCAAAGCCATTAACAAACCTCCGATAACGATACTTCTTCGGTTTCCTAAAAATTTATCACACAAGTACCCTCCTAAAAGTGGTGTAAGATATACTAATCCAGTATAACTTCCATAGATTTGAGATGCATCTGCATCTTTCATCAATAAAATTTTGGTCATAAATAGAATAAAGATGGCCCTCATTCCATAATAACTGAATCGCTCCCACATCTCTGTAAAGAAAAGGAAGAAAAGCCCCTTTGGATGTCCTGTTTTTACTTGTTCACTCATAATTATTGTTTTAGTTTATTTAGTTTGATTATAGTTTATCTTTGATAAAATTGGTCATTTTATTAAACAACTGTATTCTCGTTTTACCTCCATAAATGCCATGGTTTTTGTCGGGATAAATCGCCCAATCAAATTGTTTATTCGCTTGAACCAAAGCTTCAATCATTTGCATGGAATTCTGAACATGTACGTTATCATCTGCCGTTCCGTGAATTAACAAAAAGTTCCCTTTTAATTTGCTCACATGATTGATTGGCGAATTGTCATCATACCCACTTGCATTTTCCTGTGGGGTTTGCATGTAGCGCTCTGTGTAAATGCTGTCATAAAACCTCCAATTGGTCACCGGAGCTACCGCAATCGCCATTTTAAACACCTCAGCACCTTTCATGATACAATTACTTGCCATAAATCCACCAAACGACCAGCCAAAGATACCAATTCTAGATTTATCCACATACGCATAATTTCCAATTACTTTTGCGGCATCAATTTGATCTTCTACTTCATATTTTCCTAATTCTTTTTGCGTGCATTTTTTGAATGCTGCTCCTTTAAATCCGGTGCCTCTTCCATCTACACATACTGTTATATACCCTTGTTGCGACAACATCATGAACCAATAATCGTTGATATCCAACCAATCATTAGCTACTTGTTGCGAACCTGGACCCGAATATTGATACATAAAAACGGGGTATTTTTTGGAAGCGTCAAAATCTTTCGGTTTGATCATCCAAGCATTCAATTTGTTGCCTTTTTCAGTAGTCAATTCAAAAAACTCTTTGGTGGGTAGATTATACTTTTTCACCTTTTCAGCCAAAGCAGCATTATCTTCAATCAATTGCACTTGTTTTCCGTCTTTAGAATTGTTCAAAGAATAGGTTGTTGGTACACTTGCGCTAGAATATGTGCTGATGAAATACGTAAAATCTGGACTAAATGTTGCCGAATTGGTTCCCACTCGTTGCGACAATTTTACTTTTTTCTTTCCATCCAAACTGATTTTATACACATCTCTCACTGTCGAACCATTTTCTGTTGATTGATAGAAAATCGTTTTTGTTTTTTCGTCAAATCCGTAGTAAGCCGTTACTTCCCAATTGCCTTTAGTCACTTGGTTTTTTAGCTTACCGGTTTTGTCATACCAATAAATATGATTGAAACCGTCTTTCTCTGAAGTCCATATAAAACTGTTGTCTTTCAAAAACGTCAAATTATCGGTTACCTCTACATAAGCAGCATCTTTCTCATTCATCACCACTTTAGCCACACCCGTAGTTCCATCTACAAAAATTAAATCTAGATTATCTTGATGGCGATTCAATACTTGAGCACAAAGCACATTAGCCTCATTAGTCCATTTCATTCTAGCAATATAAAAATCGGAATAATTTCCTAAGTTTATTGCTTTAGAGGCTGCACTAGCCACATCATAAACAAACAATGAAACCGTTGCATTTTTTTCACCCGCCTTAGGATACTTGAACGTCTCCACCTTTGGATACAAATCTTTCTTGTAGATATTCATCGAAAACTCGGGCACTTCGCTTTCATCAAATCGAATAAACGCTATTTTTTTGCTATCGGCACTCCAATCGAACGCTCTTACAAAGGCAAATTCTTCTTCATAAACCCAATCTGTAATTCCGTTGATGATGGCATTTTTCTTTCCATCGGTAGTGATTTGAGTCGTCGCTTTAGAAGCAATATCATACACAAATAAGTTGTTTGCTTTTGCATAAGCAATTTTAGTCCCATCGGGAGAAAAAGTAGGCTCTTGCACTTGCTCAAACAATTTACTGGTTTGTTTGGTTATTAGGTCATACAGATAATAATCGGCAGTGAATGAATGGCGATAAATAGCATTACTATTGTTGGCTATCAAAAGCTTTTTCTCGTCATTACTAAACGTGTAGCTATCAATACCGTCCGACAATAAAGTGGCATTTTTGGTATCAACAAGGGTTGCTACTTTTTTTAATGTGGCGTAATCATATAAATCTATTTGTTGGGTTCTAGTAGCTCTATCCGAATTAAGAACCGTGTATTGATTGGTGTTTTTCATGGTTTGCAATTCGTCCATTCCTTTGGCACGAAAAGCTCCGGCATAGATTTCTTCAACCGATAATTTTTGTTGAGCTACAAGCGAAAAACCACATAATAGAAACAACACAACAAGTTTAATTGACTTCATTTTTATCTTATTTTTAAAACGACTTCAATTTTAGTGAAAAAATTACAATTAATGGTTGTTTTTCGAAGAAATTCTACTTTGGATGGTTTGGTTTTGGAATTTTTGGGTAATTGAAACCCGAAAGCTCTGATTTGCAGTCCAAGTCAGTAACAACCTTTAAAACAAAAGTATAAAAAAACGGTTTCTTTTTATCGTTGTCGTTTGTGCGTTTTAAGCTCATTGTTGCTCGGAATTGCATTCCGAGCTATCTGGACATTACCTGTACCAACTCCAAATTTTACTTTTTTAAAAATAACGTAGCATACATAAAAACAATAGAAATCATAAAATACCAAGCAAATAGTTTTTTATTATAACTATTATTATATTCTTTTATAAGCTCCTTATATCTATTTTCTTTAAAAATCAATAAATAGTTTACACTCATAATTGGTACTACAAAATATATTACCATATTTAATATAAAATTGTATTTACCATTGAGAATAATTTTTAATTTAAAAAAATCTAACTGATGATTTAACAAATAATTATTTACTACTGAATACATAAAAAGTAAATATATTGAAGTTGCAAATGCAAAATAAAAACTAGACGCATACTTCCATATATCACTCATAATACCATTGTTTTTAGCGGCATATATAGAACTTATCATTATTTTGTAATAAATTTTTTTCATTATGAAATTATTTTAAAGATTATTTGCATCATAAGCAGAAGTTCCAAAAGAACCACAACCTACCCAACTAGAACTATTTTAATCGTTATTGTAAAATCTATCTTTAAACCATTTTTCAGGATTCAAATCTATATAATTTGAAATATTTGTATATGATTTTTCGTCTCTAATAATATGGTCATGAAAAGAACGATGCCAAGCAAAATCTGTGAAATTTTCTTGATGAATTAATTTTGACGAAGTCGTTTTTAATGCTCCTATTAAACTTGATAATGATTTTATTTTTTGTTCGGACTGCTCTCGAGCTGTCCTTTCAGAATTATTTTCTGAAATTTTATTTTTCAACAAACTTGAATCTATCTCTAAAATAATATGAAAATGATTTGGCATCACTATATAATTATGAATATCTACATACCCATATTGACTCATCAACCAATGGATTCTTTCTTCAACAATTAAACCATATTGATTTAATTCCATTATATATTCTTTCTCGGGATGATGAATTTCGGGATGATGTACGGACAGGTCGCGACCTGTCCCTACGGGAATCACACGACCCAAACAACACAGATTATTTTTTACACAATTTGTGACGAAATATAAATTATTCTTGGAATAATCATATCCTTTTAATCGATTGGATTTTCTTTGCTTCATGGCTGATATAATTTTAAATGGCTTTGAAATTTTTGAATAGAATACTATTCTATTACAAACATAGAACATTTAATGCAATTTTATTTCATACAAATAAAAAAATGCTTCAATCTTGCCTTATCACTGCAAAAAAGAAGCATTTTTTATCACGATATAACACTTTATTTACCTGACTATTAGAAGCTAACGCCGCAACTAATATCGTGTTTTCTAATCTTTAATCAAACCACAACTATACGCTTATTTTTAATAAAATACGTGAAAATATCGTGTTTTCTAATCTTTAATCAAACCACAACGGGAACTTTCTCAAAAATACATATCTTTTAATATCGTGTTTTCTAATCTTTAATCAAACCACAACTAAACACGTCTAGTTGTACTTTAAAGCTTCAATATCGTGTTTTCTAATCTTTAATCAAACCACAACTTTCAGTTAATGTAACTGTTGAAGTTGCACAATATCGTGTTTTCTAATCTTTAATCAAACCACAACTATTTGTTTGACATTTTTTTCTTTTATTTTAATATCGTGTTTTCTAATCTTTAATCAAACCACAACAATCCCTCTCGCTTTTACCCATTGTAAAAAATATCGTGTTTTCTAATCTTTAATCAAACCACAACATAGATATTTATTTTAGAATATTTGAGTTTAATATCGTGTTTTCTAATCTTTAATCAAACCACAACTATATACCTATACAAGATTATTAATTCATAAATATCGTGTTTTCTAATCTTTAATCAAACCACAACATTTCGTTCGCTGTCTTTTCTGTCTGTGTAAATATCGTGTTTTCTAATCTTTAATCAAACCACAACATATTTAGATTCAACTAGTCAAATAGACGTAATATCGTGTTTTCTAATCTTTAATCAAACCACAACATTTAAACATGGATATCGCTTCAGCGGTAGAATATCGTGTTTTCTAATCTTTAATCAAACCACAACATTAATGACTAAAATTTCAGAACAACAAGAAATATCGTGTTTTCTAATCTTTAATCAAACCACAACTGTGGCTATAGCTTTCAATTCTGGATAAGAAATATCGTGTTTTCTAATCTTTAATCAAACCACAACTACATATACGACAACGATAACGAGCCGAGAAATATCGTGTTTTCTAATCTTTAATCAAACCACAACATTACAAGTTCACAAATTTTCATACATATAATATCGTGTTTTCTAATCTTTAATCAAACCACAACGAAAAGATTACTGCATCTTTTGCAAGGCAGATGCCATAACTTCCAGTTGTGGTTTGGCTGTTTAAGACTATGAAAATCTCATGTCAAAGAACTTTTTAAGTACTCTTGTCATTACGACGAAGGAGGACTCAAGAGCTTAATCGAATAGGAGAAGCAATCTCATATAGTTTTAGATTATGTGATTTCTCCCTGTGGTCGAAATGACAAAACTACACTTTTTGTATTTTCCCTGAAACAGATATTTTTACTTTTATTGGATTAAATGTAAACCAACCTGTTTTTCCCTCACCAAAACCTTTTATATAAACATAATCTGCTTTTGCATTTTTATCATCTCTTGAATCATTGTGCTTTCTGAAGCAAATCTCCATGAAATAATCAGCTCCGGCTATTTTTTGAACTTTATATAAATTATCAGATAAATCATTATTTGCATCCCAATTAATTTCATCCTCATTTTTAAATAAAATGAACATGTCATTTTCTTTGAATGTTTGAATTATCTTCTTACCATCAATAGGTAGCTTAATTTTATCTATACCTTGCTTTTTCCTCTCAACGACTTCCCAAAAACTTACTACATCCTTTTCTAGTTTTCCTTCTATTGTTTCATAAATTAAAACATGGTCATTATTCCTTGGATTTACAAACTGATTTGAATTATTCTTTAATTGTTTGGCTTTATTTATTGTCTCTTGAATTCTTACTCTCAAAATTGGAACTTGTTTTCCATTTTTATTCGGCAAGAAAATTTGTGGTTGCTTAACTCCATTCTCGTCTACTATAAAAAAAGTATTGGCTGGAATTTTATCTTTATCAAAACCTCCCATTTCATTAACTCTTTTAAAGATTAAATTTCTTATTGTAATATCAACAACTTTTTCAATATGCTTTTCCGTCAATAAACTTTCAATAGGTTTTCTAATGTGAAAAGCCTCATCACTAAAAGGAGCTTTTCTTTTGCCATAAACAAATTCTTTGTGCAATTGTCCTCTAGCCGCAACTCCTTTATTAGTATATTTTTTACCATTTTTTTCAACTGTTTTATAACGAACCGTAATATCGTTTGAAACTTTTTTGTGTGATATCAATATTTTATCTACTGCTTTTTCGGCATCAAATCGAAACGTTTCCCAAGGCATAGGAAAATCTTTTAAATCATAGTTTCTACTGTATCGATTCCATTTTGACAACTCTTGCAAATAACTGGTTTTGCCACAAGCCATAACTAAAGCATCAATAGCATGGTGGCGATGGTCTTCACGTGTTTTTGCATTTTCATCATTTAATACCGTGTTCAATCCCCACTTTTGGCGCAAATTAGCCGTCATTTGTCCTGGTGAAACAGTTACTTTGCTACATATTTGCGATAAATATTCTTTTGCTTCTTTACTAATGTATCGAGTATCATTCAATTGTCTCGATGAAAAATCATCATCAAACTTTTGTTGTACAAAGCGTTTAAATTTTTGATAGGCATTTGGATATTCTTTGGTATCCGAAAATAACTTGAGTGCACGTTCTTTGATGGCACTCCAATTTTGCTCATCACTACCATAAAACTCAAATGGTGTTTTATCTCCTTTACGACGGTTTTCGTCAGCCCAACATAATGTTTTATTATTAAAGCTATCATTAAGCGAACGACTCCATGGATGAATATGTTCTATTTGTATTTCACCTGTAAAGAGTTTATTTACAGGAATAGCAACTCCAGTGTAAGGACAAGTTTGTTTACACTCTTCCCAAAGTTTGAACTTTAAAATGTTATCGTTAGTAACTTTAATATATTTTTCAACCTCTGCTTTTACTCTATCATTTTCACGCTCTAAACGTTTTTGATCTCTTCTTATTTTATTACGCTGTGATTTAGATATTTTTAAATCACGCGCCATTTCTACCTTAATTTCGTCTAATTGTCCGTGTTCTTCAATTAATTCATTTACTAATTTTCGCAACTCAAACAAGGCTGTAATAACAATAGGGTTTCTAATAGCTTGAATTTCTTTATCTGCTTCTCTACCAATAGGTAATTTATCAAGTAATTCTTTTACATCTATAGTAGCCGAATGATGATACAATTTTTTTAATTGTTTTTCATTCAAGCCAAATTCTTTTCGCAACAATTCTTTAATAACATCTATAAAACCACCCGATATTTTAGACCTAACAATGTCATATACATTATCAATTACATCTAATTGCTTTTGATTGTTTTCTGCAGTATCATTTTGCCATTTGTCACCAAAAACATTTTTAATACCAGCCATTACCACTGCCACATCATAAGTATAGCCTTGCTTTAAAAAAGGCAATATGTTACCGATAGCTTTTCTACTTAAACTTGCATAACCGTCTTTTACATTAAATTTAGAAATAGCTTCAGCTTGTTCTTCAGTAAAATTCCATTTTGATAAAGCATATTCTTTCACATTAGATTTACTATCAAAAAAATAGAGCACATGCCAGATATCTTCTTGCTCTTTTTCTGTAAAGTCAAACCATTGTTTGCCAAAAAACTTTTTATTAGACAAGTTGGAGATTGTATGAGTCCCTACAATTTTATCATCGTCTTTATAATTAAACTTAAACTCTGCACTTTCTTTTCCAATAGCTTTTCTTAATTTTTTAAATTCAATTTTATCATGCGAGAGCAATTGTTCAATTAATTTGCTTTTTTCATCTTGAGTGATTTTATTTCCATTATATTCAACAGTATTCACCCATTGATAAATTCGGAATAACTCAACTGGAATAGCACTAATAGGACATTTTGTTTTGCTTGGTTCAAAAGAACAATTACCCACTAAATGTTTTTGTGAACGCAAAGGACGTTGATGAAATAAGATTCCATCTTCTTTGTAACCATCTTGTTTTCTACCACCAAACAATTCTTTTAAACTATCGTTTAAAACAAAATGATATTGACATTGTTTGTTCCATATCATTTCAAATTCATCAACGTACATTTTACGAGTAGTATACCGGTTTCTGATTCTTTCCAATCCATATTGAAAAGGTTGGTTATCTTTTGGGTATATTTCATACAGGTAAGAACCCAATGTTTTACCTTCAATACTTTCTAATGTATCATCAATTCCTATTTTTCCCTCTTTAGCATTTCCTTTGAAGATAGCACCATCATCACTGCCGCCTTTTCTGCTGTTGCTCAAAAATCCTCTGCGTTGTATTAGATGATAAAAAATTCTTCCTATTTCTTCCAAAGAAAGTTTTTCATGCAATGCTTTTTGACGTAATTCATAAGGATTTAAGGCAAACCATGTTGCTAATTTTTCTGAAGGAAATTGTTTAGTCTTTTTCCAATCATCAAAATCCTTGGTATCTATCGGACACATTTTATTTTCAGAAAGTGCTTTTAGCAAAACTTTTTTTCTTAATCTTCTTCTAAAAAATTGCCTTCTTACACCTCTTGCTCCTGTTCGACTTGCATTTTTAGATACTTCTCCATCACCATCACCAAGATTCTCAACACCCATTGGAAATATTCTACTTCCAATACCAAGTATTTTATTTTGTTTGTCTTCTATTAAAGCCCATCCAATACTATTAGTACCTAAATCTAATCCTAAAATCTTTGCCATTTTGTAATCCTTTTATGAAGTTTTAAAAATAAGAAAAAAATAAATAGCTCATTTACGGGAAACCTCATTTATTTATAATTATTTTTCTTTACATTTGTATCAGATTAAAACAATTCTAATCTTTAATCTTATCACAATAAGGCTATATGCCGTAGGTGAAAACCTTTAGTCCTGCTTCGGTGGGACTTTTTTTTTATCCCTTCCCTAAAAATTTTCTACGCATTAATTAATCTTATACGTTTTACAAACTCGTAAGATTTTTTGACAAGCACTACATTTATTTGCTTTTATCAGTATGACTTTTTTTATTCCTAAAGACACAAAAAAATTTTCCTCCTGATGAATTTTATAAAAGATGTGCATCTATTGACTAAAAGATGTACATGTTTTAAATAAAAGATGTACATCTTTTTTATTAAAGATATACATCTTTTGATTTTATTGTCAGGAAGAATTCATTTTTTCTTCTTGAACATTCATTTTTTTCCTCTTGAAGAATGAATAACGTAAAACTTTATTACCGCTATTGGATTGCTGGATTATTGGAATGTTGGAATGTTGGATGTTTAGACTTTATAACTCATAAACCTCATAAACTCTTAACCTCATAAACTCTTAACCTCATAAACCCTTAAAACCCTTAAAACCCGCCTCTCTCACCTTAGTTAAATTCAACCGTTTCATTAATCCAGCAGCCTAAAGAGATGGTTTGTGTATTTCTTTTTAATTTTTTGAGTTCTTTTTCAGTAAAGGTTTTCCCAACATATTTTGCAGCAAACTTATCGGCTTGAGGTTTCCATTTTGGGTCAAGATCACTGGCTTTATTGGCGGTTTGAATGGCAAGATAAAATAAAGCTTTGGTTTCAAGTGGTGTTTGAACACAATCTTCACTATCGGCATACAATTGCGCCCAGAGTAGATAGGCTTTATACATTTTGGGGTCAATTACTAAAGCCTTTTTCACATATTGACACGATGTAGTTTTGTCGAGTTTACTCAATTGCACAGCGGTGTTGTAGCAAATTTTAGCCTGCTCAGAGGTATTTTGTTCTATGGCAATGGCTTGGTCGAAAAAAGGAAGCGCATCGGAAACCTTTCGTTGTTTGAGAAGAGCCAAACCCATAGCATAATTCGATTGTGTGGTAGGCTCCAATTGATGGCATTGCGCAGCTATTTTAAAAAAGATATCGGTCGTATTGCATTTTGTGACGAGATTATGGTTGGCAATTTGCAACCATACCACTTGGTTTTTATGTGCGTCGAACTGGGCTTCATAATAATGCGTAAAATCAGTACAAGTTATAGCTTTTATAGCTTCTCCTTCAACTAATTTAAGGAGGTTTTCAAAGTTCTTTTGAAGTTCGGGTGATTTCTTTTTCGAATCTTCATAAAGCTCTTGAATTTTGTGAAACCGATCGACTAGCTCCCCCCCTGTCAATTGCTTGTTTTTATACTCTGCCACACTAAGTACAAAATACACCTGAAGGGCGTTGACATCGGTAAAATTTTTATAATGATCTAGAAAACTGCTGTTCAATAACGTATAGACCTCTTCCAATTGCAAATCTGATTTTTCGGAATTCGTATAGATTAGCATGGCTTTGGCTACTTGAATATCGTCTATCATTTGAGGATAATTTTTATGGTATTCTTCCAGCAATCGTAGGGCATCTTTCAATAAATGCTCTTTCTCTGCTTCGTTTTCCATGCGATTACTATACGCTTGAATGAGTTGAAGTCCATCTTGATAACACGATTCGGATAAGGGTTTGCATTGATTTTTAACTTGTTGCCAAACCTGATACGCGATCTCAATTTTTTGGGCTTGAAACAACGTTCGATAATCATGTATTTGTGTGGCGCAATCGTCGGTTTGTGCCAAAACAGACCCCACAAAAAAACTAAAAAAACTAATCCATAAGGTTTTCATCTGTATCTCCTTTTCATTTGAGTAAAAATATAAAAAGGATAGGACTTCCTTCTTAATAAAAACTTAAAAACAAAAGGGAGGGTTCTTGATGGAACAACCTCATCGAAATCAACAAAAAACGTATCTTTGCACCTTCAAGAAACAGAAATCATGAATTCGAACATAGCCGGTTTTTCTAAATTAACAAAAGAAGAAAAAGTACAATGGATTGCTCAAACGTATTTTGCCAATCCCGATACAGCCCTAGATACAATCAAGCAGTATTGGAACAGCAACCAAAAATTGCAACAACTTCACGATGAGTTCATAGAAAACACGATTACCAACTTCTATTTGCCAATGGGAATTGCTCCCAATTTTCTCATCAACGACCGTTATTATTCCGTTCCAATGGTTATTGAAGAAAGTTCGGTTGTCGCAGCTGCGGCCAAATCAGCTAAATATTGGAGTACGCGTGGCGGATTCAAAACCAAGGTCTTGAGCTCTGAAAAAATTGGACAAGTCCATTTTAAATACACAGGAAATTCTAATACCCTACATTCGTTTTTTCAATCCATAAAATCACAATTGTATAGCGCGACAGAATCTATTACCAAAAACATGCAAAAAAGAGGTGGTGGAATTTTAGACATTCAGTTGGTCGATAAAACTCACGAGTTGAAAGGATACTATCAACTGCATGTTACTTTTGAAACTAAAGACAGCATGGGTGCAAATTTTATCAACTCGTGCTTGGAACAATTAGGAAAAACTTTAAAAGAAGCGGCTTGGTACTATGACTCCTTTTCTGAGGATGAAAAAGAGATTCAAATTATCATGTGTATTTTATCAAATTATGTTCCCAATTGCCTTGTTCGTGCTTCTGTTTCATGTCCCGTTTCTGATTTAGCCGAGAAAAAAATAGAAAATCCTGTTCTTTTTGCCGAAAAATTTGTTCAAGCCGTTCAGATTGCAGCGGTTGAACCTTACCGAGCAGTCACCCACAATAAAGGCATCATGAACGGTATTGATGCTGTTGTATTGGCCTCTGGAAATGATTTTAGAGCTGTTGAAGCGGGAGCCCATGCCTATGCCGCTCGTAATGGAAAATATACAAGCCTCTCGCATGCCTATATAGAACATGATGTGTTTCATTTTTCTCTAGAAATCCCCCTTGCCTTAGGAACTGTTGGAGGGCTAACTTCATTACATCCTATGGTAAAAATGGCTTTAGAAATCTTGGGCAAACCATCGGCACACGAACTAATGGAAATCGTTGCCGCAACTGGATTGGCACAAAATTTTGCCGCTTTACGTTCGTTAACGACAACAGGAATTCAAGAAGGCCACATGAAAATGCACTTAAACAATATTTTAAACCAGCATCAAGCCACACACGCCGAGCGCCAAGCAGTTGCTGCCTTTTTTGAAAATCATACGGTTACTCACGCTTCCGTGATAGAATTGTTGGAAAATTTAAGAAAATAAACCAAAGCTGTTTGCCTCATGAAAAAGACATTTTACAGCAATGGAAAATTACTCATCACTGGAGAATATGTTGTGCTTGATGGTGCACAAGCTTTAGCGTTGCCCACAAAATTTGGTCAAAATTTGATCGTTGAACCTTCTCAAAACAAAATAATTCATTGGAAAAGTTATGATTATGACCAAAGTCTTTGGTTTGAAGAATCCATTCCATTTTCGTCTATTATAGCAAAAAAAACACATCCAGAAGTTCATCAAATTAAAAACACTTTAATTGAGATTTTGCATGAAGCCTATCAGATGAATTCTAATTTTCTGACCCAATCTGAAGGATACCACATTACTACTGAACTGACATTTCCACGCTTTTGGGGATTAGGGACCTCGTCAACTTTAATCAACAATATTGCACAATGGCTCGAAATTGATTCGTATGAATTATTAAAAAGGAGCTTTGGAGGAAGTGGCTACGATTTGGCATGTGCTCAAAACAATACAGCCATTTTATATCAATTGGTTAACGAAAAACCAAAAGTGACCACTGTTCGCTTTCATCCCAATTTTACTGAAAAAATATATTTTGTTTATCTAAATAGAAAGCAAAACAGTCGTACGGCTATTGCTTCCTATCTCGAGCATCAAAGTTCCATAGCTAAAACCATTACGGTTATTAATTCAATTACACAAAAGGTTATAAGCACAGAGGACCTTAAAGAATTTGCTGTAGCCTTACAAAATCATGAAATTGAAATGAGTACCGTTTTGAGACTTCAAACGGTTCAAGAAGCCTTATTTGACGATTTTAATGGGGTCATTAAAAGTTTGGGGGCTTGGGGTGGAGATTTTGTTTTGGCACTTTCCAAAGAAAATCCTACTCCGTATTTTAAAGACAAAGGATTTGATGTGGTCATTCCTTACCACGAAATGATCTTATAAAAAAACCCGATGCGAACATCGGGTTTTTGTATAGATTATAGAAATCCATTAATAGAATTCCAATCGGTTGTCATCAATTTTAGCATCGTTTTTCAAGGCAGGGAAAATTCTACCAGAAGCTTGAGCATTGGCTGCTTTTACTTTATTGATGTAATCATCATATTTAGGAAGTTTTGGTGCTTTTGTAACTGTTTTTGTTTTCACTACATACACTCCTGAGTTTCCTTCAATTGGGGCAGATACTTTATTCATTGGTGTTCCAAAAGCGGCTCCTACTACTTTAGGCTCAGCTCCAACATTAGCTAACACTGAATTTTCTACTGAAGCCGCTGGTGCATTTTGAACCGTAGTCGCATTAGTTTTTGCGATTTCTTCTAATGTAGCCCCTTTCATTTTAGCCATTATTTTTTCAGCTTTTTTCTTATTTTTAATAATGCTTTCAACCATTGGTTTAGCATCTTCAACAGGCATTAATCCTTTTTCATTGATTTTTTTCAAACGCGCAATAATGTTACCCACATTTACTACTTCAAAACGCTTTACATCACCCACATTTGTATCTTCACTGTAAGCCCATTTAACGATTTGTCTTTGATTTCCAGCTACCCCAAACGCTTCATCCATTGCTTTTGCTTTTACTGGAGGATTAATAGTAAGTTTTGCTGCTTTAGCAACCGCTGCAAAATCTTTATTTTGCGCATCCATTTCAAATTGCGTCGCTTTCGTATAGATTTCATTTGATGTAGCATCAGAAGCTTCTATTTTTTGAGCAATTGTTGCTAAACGAATCGCATCTTGCTTATCTGTTACATTGATGATGTGATATCCAAATTCGGTTTCTACTAAACCAATTTTACCCACTGGGTTGTTGAATACAAAATCATTAAAAGGTTTTACCATTTGTCCTGGTTGAAAATATCCTAGATCTCCACCTTGTTGAGCTGAAGAATCATCTGAATTTGTTAAAGCCAACATCATAAAAGAACTTGGGTTAGCTTGTACTTGAGCTAACAAAGACTCAGCTTTAGCCTTAGCTTGTTCTTTAGTTCTTTTCTCTTTTTTGTTTGGCACTTTTGTTCCTTCCCAACTGATTAAGATATGACTTGCTTTAGCTTTAGCACCCGCTTTTCTTCCCATAGCTTTAGACAAACAATAGTATTTTCCATTGATATAAGGCCCATAGATTTCTCCAGCAGATAACGCAAATAACTTATCGGCGTGTTCAGCTGGCAAATCTTGTTTGGTTACATAAGTAGAATCATAAGGTTTGTCAGAATTTTCATTTACAAATTCAGCTACATTGGTTGCTGATTTAAAACTTGGCAACGTATCATTTTTACCCGTTTGACTGTTGTAAACCACGCTTCCTGACAATAATCCGTTCACTTTAGCTTTTACTTCTTCTTCATCTTTAGCAGAAGGTTTGTCTTCAATGAGAACATATTCAATTTCACGAGTTTCCTCTGCTTTAAATCTTTTTTCATTTTTCTTCATGTAATCCGTAACATCAGCGTCTGTTACTTTTACATCACTATCCTTAACAGTAGAATATAACACAGAAACGTAATCAAAATTTACTTTATCTGATTCTAATTTGTATTTGAACTCTCCATCTGCTTTTGTAGCATACATCCCTCCTTTGATCATAGCGCTATAGATTTGAAATTTAGCATTAATTTCAGCATCTTTTTGTCTATCCTCAAAAGCTTTGGCTTGCTCAGGATTGTTTTTGAAAAATTCTTTAAATTTGTTCAAATCAAATTTTCCTACTTGATTTAAAAATGTAGGGTTCTGTCCAATATTTGGATCTTTTTTAAACACTTCTATAATGCTATTTTCGCTACAACGAATGCCTGCTTTTTCTAATTGCTCATTCAACAAAGCGATTGCAACTTCTTGATCCCATACTTGATTTGCTGCTTGCGTTTGCGTCATAGGCTGCCCGTTTTGAGCGTTTTTCTCAACATTGGCTACTTTGATTCTAAATTGATCAAAAGAAATATCTTTTCCATTAATACTTCCTACATCTTTTGATTGACTTTTGAATCCTTTTGTAATCAAATCTTGAACAACAAAAGCCAACAAAGCAAATCCAATCGCTAGTAAAAGTAATCCTGAACGCTTTCTAATTTTTTGTAAAACTGCCATTTCTATTATGTTAATTTTTATTTTAGTTTGCGAAAATACAATTATCTGTGAAATAATTACAATAGTAACTCTAATTATTTATTGAAAAAGTTACATTTTTTTTCTTTAATCCGAAATTATCATTTTAACCACATCAATCTTATTGTTTGATGCGGCCTCAATTTCAAATAAAAAATTATCGATTCGAACTTGTTCCCCTTTTTGAGGAATTTCTTTGGAAGCATGAACTATAAAGCCCCCGAGAGTACTATATGAATCATCTTCTGGAAGATCCAATTTGTAGTTTTCATTAAGGTATTCCACTTCTAAACGAGCTGAAAAAAGAAAGGTATTTTCGGTTATTCTTTGTTCTATCAAACTGATATCATCGTCATGTTCATCTTCTATTTCACCGAAAAGTTCTTCAATAATATCTTCAACGGTTATTATTCCTGAGGTTCCTCCATACTCATCCAAGACCACTGCGACACTTTTCCTTTTTTTGGTTAGAATATTAAGCACATCTTTAATATAAATAGTCTCAGGTACAAATTCTACAGGAATCGTCACGGCCTTTATGTTTTTAGGCTTTTTAAACAATTCGAATGAATGTACATATCCCACAATATCGTCCAATGAATTTTGATACACAATGATTTTTGAATATCCCATACTTACAAAAAGTTCTTTCAATTCATCAATAGAACTATAGCTATCTATGGCGACCAATTCTGTTCTTGGTGTCATAATCTCTCGCGCTTTAACCCCAGAAAATTCGAGTGCGTTTTGAAATATTTGGATTTCAGAATCAACCTCTTCATGATTTTCTACTGCGCTCATTTGTTCACTTATAAAGCTACCTAGTTCTCCCTTACTAAAAAAAGCAGGCACATAATCGCCTTCTGTATTTAAGAACTTTTTTAAAATAAAATCGGAAATCCAAATAATAAATGAAGAGATGTAATTGAAAATAATATAAAAAAGATAACTTGGCAGTGCAAAAAACTTCATCAAACGATTGGCATAGACTTGAAAAAAAACTTTAGGTAAAAACTCGGCTGTAATTAAAACAACTAACGTTGACAACACCGTCTGAAAAAGCAAACTTGAAAAATTGGATAAATGAAAAGCATAAGACTCCATGATTTGGAGAATAAACTTACCCATATAAAATCCATAAATTACCATCGAAACATTGTTTCCCACCAACATTGTGGCGATAAATTTTGATGGTTTTTCGGTAATTTTGGCTAAGATTCTAGAAACGAAATTGTCCTGTTTTTTTTCTATCTCGAGAAAGATTTTATTGGAAGACACAAAGGCAATTTCCATTCCAGAAAAGAAAGCGCAGAGAAGTAAACATACTATGATTACTACAATTTCCATATCACATTAGTTGGATTGATTCTTCTTATCGCGTTCAGCAAATTTTTTAGCAAATCGATCTCTAAAGAAAAAAGTAAAAATGGCCAACCCAGCAAGTATTACACTTAACCATGGTTTTTCTTTATCATTCCATTTGGTTATGGCATCAATAATCATGATGATTCCAATGATTAAATAAAGGTATTTCGTTATGTTTAAATATTTCATATTTTAATTATTAGCTTGTACTTCTCCGGATACACTTTGAGAGTTGATGATTTTAAAATCTTTACTAAAATCTACACCTTCCCCATAGGAAACACCTTTAGGATCGGTAAATTTATAGCGCTTCTCGGTGTAAAACCATTCATTTTTCTTATCAAAATACAACTGGTCTGTTTCAAAAACCTGTCCAGTCTCGTTAGTTATTTTAACCTTTCCTCTTAAATCAATTATATTCGAATCTTTGAAAGACACTCCATAATTTGCTGTAACAAATGTTTTTCGTGCGTGATCATCATAAAGCGTTACGTTAACACCTTTAGGAAATTCAGTAAAAGGAAATTTAACCGTTGCATAATCTAACATTTTTGGGCTAACCAAAATAGATTTTATCTTACCCGAATCGGTGTACTTTATATTAATTGAATCGGCTTCTCCACTGGGGTTAAATTCTGAGAATGTGGATTTCTGAACTTCTTTGAAATTACCTTCGCAAGAACTCCATAAAACCACAAAAAAGAGTGTAAAAGAAAAAAAGAGTGTCTTTTTATGGCACATTCTCATACTAAATTAAAACTGAACTTTCTGATTAATCCAGCATCCCACTTTTATACTTTTGGGTTTTGTTTTTCCTTCAAAAGTAACTTTTTTCAAATATTCATCCGAGCTGGTTTTTGCTGTTTGTTTGAATCTTGGCTCTACCTCACCTGCTTTTAACACTGTATCTGAAGCTAGTTTATAAATTGCCTTTTTTTCATTGTCATTGGAAGCACATTCCTGTGCAGCGGCATCATAAAGATTGGCAAGAAATACATAATAAATTCCACTAGCGGGGTCATTAACAATTGCGTTTTGGATCATTTCAGCTGCTTTTGCTTTATCAGACAAGGCCAATATTGAAGCAATGGTATAACTTCTATTGGCTTTTTCTAATTTATTGTCTGACAATTCAATCGATTCTGTAAAAAACTTAATTGCTTCTTCTTGATTGGCTGATTTTAACTTGTAGGTAGCCATATAAAAGGCCGATTTTGAGGTAGCTTTAAGGGTATAATAAGCTTGAGCTACCGTTCCAAACATGGGTACATGAACACATTTCGTATACAAAACATTCGCAACCGCGCCCAACCACTGTTGATTCTTCTGATTGGCTGTAAAATTTTGGTTTACATAAGTATTCAAATCATCGCAAGTAATGACATTTTGCATCCAAGCTTCGATTCCCATTCTAACACGATCATATTCCGATTTTTGATTGACTTGCTTTTGGCTATTTTCTTCGATAAGACTTATAATATCACTATATTTTGACATCAAATCAGCAAACGATACTCCTTTTGCTTTGAATTGGTTGTAATAAAGTTCAAAATATAGGTAAATAGCTCTTGGGTTTGTAAAGGTGTTTTTTTGATTTTTAAACGCTAGGTTCAAATAGTTAAAAATTTCATCAGGTGTTCCGAGTTTATTTTCATGAAGAGCCATGGCCCTTTTTTCATTATTTCCATTTTGGTTTTGTGGAAAATATTGATCATACAAATCGAATAAGGCTAGCAAATCTCGAACTTTTTTCTCTTTTTCAGAAGCGTCAGAAGCTTCTACATTATATTGTAGAATTTTAGCCCCTAAAAGCACAACACTTTCATCCGATTTCGCACATGTTTTTTTTAATTCCAGCCAAGCATCATAGGCTTTTTGATACTCTTTATCATTAAAATATTGGTTGCATTGTTTTTGATTTTCTTTGCAAGAATCATTTTGACTCCATGTCAATTGAAAAAACAATAACCCAAACAAAAGTATCCCTATAGCTTTCATAAAATTATTTTTGATTAATCATATTTTCTTCTGATGAACCATCTGTCATTGAAAGACAATCCAATACTAAAATTCATGTAATTTTCTTTAACTAGTCCATTATTTTTTGTTCCTCTTGAGCCCAATTCAAATCCTAAGTTGATGTTTGAAAAGGTTCCTCTAAGAGGCATGCCTATACCTAAAGTAAGTGCGCTATCATTAATAGATTGATTATTAATGAGTAATCCTGTATTTTCATATCTAAATCCTCCTCTATAAGTTACTCGATGAAAATATTTGGTAAAAGATTTATAATTTGGTGTATAATAGCCTCCAAATGAAAATCTTTTTGCATTCTCAAAACTAACATTAGTAATATCATCATAACGATTTCCAAAATCACTAGATTGTTGTAGTATAACTTCCGAACCAACAAACCATTTTTTGGGATCACCGATACCTAGCCCAAAAGTAAACTTAGAAGGCAATCGCAACTTAGTACTTGGTACTGATACATCAATGGGATCACCCACAATAGCCTCTGCGGTTCCAGCTACTTGTACTGTCGCCAGTGTACGTGTATTGGCAACATTTACTTTGGCTTCTGGCGCATAAGTTATACTTGAAAACAAAGATACATTTTGATTAATTTTAGTATCGAAAGAGAATCCCGTATTAAAATTAACCCCATTAATAACAGAAGAGTTCACTTCTCTTGAGCCATATTGTATTTGAACACCATTGGCATCGTACATAACGGCAACATTTTTAGTGTCAATTTTTCCAAAATCATATTGTACATCGGCTCCAAAACGAAAATGCTTTGTAATCTGATACCCCAATCCAAAGAACACTTTGTTTAACCCACCATTACCCGTGTAATAATGTGTCGCATTGATATTGTTTTCCACAACAGAACTACTATTATAATACCCAACAGATGAATAGGGCAATAATCCAAACCCAAATCCAAATTTTTTGAACGGTATAGCAACGGCTAAATAATCTAGCGTTGTCCGTTGTGCTTTCTCATCTTGAGTGTCTGTATGTAATTTATTTGCCGTGAAAGAACCTCCTATGGTATAATTTATCAATTTTAAACCTGCATAAGAAGCGGGATTCAGTATATTAACATGAATACTATCTGGAACAACACCAACACCCCCAATAGATCTGTTTTCAACAGATCCTTTATATCTTACATCCCCTATACCATAAAAAGAATAAGGAGAGGAAGTGCTTTGTTGCGAAAAAGAGGCCAGAGAAAAAAGGAGTGTAATACTAAATATTAATTTTTTAATCATTGTAATTGAATTGAAAAATGAGATTCAAACTTTCCAATAGGAAATTTGGATTCGCAAATATGGTGTTTTTTAATCGTTCAGCCAAAAAAAGTGCATCGCCTCCCGTTAAAATTATGATAAAGTTATCATTTTTATTTAAAATTGCGTTAATAAAAGCATCTATTTCTGCAACAACTCCATGAACAACCCCCGAATGTATAGACTGACTAGTAGAGTTCCCTATGAGTTGTTGAGGAGATTCTAAAGCCAGTAACGGCAGTTTAGCAGTGTAATCGTGCAATGACTTATATCTTAGATTTATTCCTGGGGAAATTGCCCCTCCATAATACTTATTATTTGCATCAATAAAATCATACGTTATGCAAGTGCCTGCATCTATCACCAATCTATTCCTATCAGGAAATTTAAGTACGGCTCCAGCAGCTAAGATCATTCTATCTACCCCTAGCGTATGAGGTGTAGTGTATACATTTTCGAATGGAAATCGGGTTTCTCTTGACACATAATAGACTTTGATAACCTCACTGAGTTCTTCAAAATCATTTTTTTGCAATTGAGCCACAGAAGAAACTATAATATTTTCGATGGTTGGAAATTGGTCAAGAAAATATTTTAATAATTCTTTAAAATTCAAATAAGAAATTTCTTCCTTACGAATTAATGTATTCTGCTCAAAGACAGCTATTTTGATCAGAGTATTCCCTTCATCTATTGTTAATAGCATATGCTTATTGTTTAAAAGGCA
This sequence comes from Flavobacterium aciduliphilum, assembly GCF_003268855.1. Classification (GTDB taxonomy): domain Bacteria; phylum Bacteroidota; class Bacteroidia; order Flavobacteriales; family Flavobacteriaceae; genus Flavobacterium; species Flavobacterium aciduliphilum. The sequence goes on along the minus strand of NZ_QLSZ01000002.1, from coordinate 33,865 downwards.
AAATTACAAATAGATTTTTTTAAAAATTGTTTTGGATAAATTAAAAAACATTATATATTTGCACCCGCAATGAAGCACTAGAAAACGCTTTCTTAGTAATTTTTAAGGTTTCAAAGTAACGGTACCTTAGCTCAGATGGTAGAGCAATGGACTGAAAATCCATGTGTCCCTGGTTCGATCCCTGGAGGTACCACACAAACCCCTGAAAATAATTTCAGGGGTTTTTTGTTTTTATACAAAATTCAAGAAAATCTTATAAAAACAAAAAGAGACGCTAAAGCGTCTCTTTTTTTAAGTTGTAAAAGTATCAATTAGTTTTTGATAACTTTAGCTACACTAGTTTTTTGATTTACATCAGTAGCTTTTACGAAATAAATTCCTGTTTTTAACTCAGAAACATTATAGCTTTCAGAAGCTGTGAATGATTTAACAAGTTGACCAGCGATATTATACACTTCAACTTTAGCAAAGTCTCCATTAATTGTAAACATATCGTTTACAGGGTTTGGATATAATGTTAAATTATTTCTAGTAAATGAATCTGTTGCTAAGTTTCCAAAAGAATAAGCCCCTGTAGTTCTGTTAAATGAGATATCATAAACACCCGCAACAACAGGAATATTTCCAGCAGAAGTTGTAGCAATACCTGAAGGAAAATCAGTATCATTACCCCAAGCGATAGACCATGAATTGTTAGAACGGAATTTTAATCCTCCAGCTGTTAATGTAGCACTAGACAACGTAAAGTTAACCCCATTATCGGTTGTATTCATTGGAGTTTCAGTAGACCAACCTCCAGCAGTAGCATCACCAATAATAGCCACTGGTGTTACTGAGAACGAATAATCTAAAGTAGTTTTGTTGAATGTTACATTGTAATAACCCACTTGAACAGGGATCGCAGAAGCACTAGCTACTGCAGTTCCAGCTGGGTATGAAGAACCTCCATATGTTGAAGATGAAGTCACATTAGCAAAAGTCACACCTGGAGTTGACACATAAAAATCTGACATTGTATAACTAGTACCGTCAGAAGTATTCATATTTACCCCATTAATTTGCACCTGATCTACAGTTTGTTGCGTCAATACAAAAGAATAATCTCCAGTAATTCTATTGAAAGTAACTGTATAGATCCCTGGTGTTGTTGGGATGTTACTTGAAGAGTTCAAAGTTCCTGTTCCTGATGGGAATGCAGAACCACCCCAGTTATTTGCCCAAGAATTGTTTGATCTGAATTTAACAGAACCTGAATACAATTGAACATCAGTTAATGTAAAAGTAACTCCACCATCAGTAGAAACCATGTATACATCAGTACTCCAATCCGATACACCATCTCCAATTAACGCAACAGGTACTTGTACAAAGTTATACAACAAAGTGTTTTTATTAAAATCTACATTGTAAAACCCTGCTGTTAAAGGAATTGTAGCTCCTGAAGCAGTTGCTGTTCCTGAAGGAAAAGCAGTACCTCCCCAAGTTTGGTTAGTATTATTATCTTTTAAGAATTTTACACCATCAGCAGTGAATTGGTATTCGATTTTTTGATACGCAATACCATCTGTAGTAACCATATCTACACCAGGAGTAGCAAATGAATTGAATCCACCATAGAATCCAATGTGATCAAAGTTTGTTACAACAGTTTGAAAACTATAGTCCCCAGTAGTACGATTAAATGTTACATTGTATGTTCCAGCTGGTACTGGAATATTAGGTCCACCTCCAACACCAGTTCCTGATGGGAAGGCACTTGAACCCCAGTTTGTAGCCCAAGAAGCATCTTGTCTGAATTTTACACCTCCAGTAATCAAGAAAGTGTATTGTACTGTGTAGGTAGTGTTGTCAACGGTGTTCATTACCACATCACTTGCCCAACTGTTAAAATCCCCTATCAAGCCAATACTTTGAGCATTTGAGCTAAAAGACACTACTGACAAGAGTAACGCAAAAAATAGTTTTTTAATCATGATTTAAAAATTTAATTAATTTAACATTTATACTTCAACTTAAAAGTTGATTTTTTCTAGTACAATATAGTACTTATTCTTTAATAATTTTGAATTTTTTTTCGTTGTTATTAGAGTCATTACACTTCATTAAATAAATTCCTCTTTCTAAATTTTCGAGATTTATTTTATCAAATGCTTTCACATCTTCAAATTTTGAAATTAACTGACCCGTCATGTTAAAAATTTCGACATTTTTAACATCTGTATTAATCATCACTTCTGACACAACAGGATTGGGAGAAATACTCACAAAATCCATAGTGTTAAATGTTTGATTTTCTAATGCCGCTGATTGGTTTCCATATACTCTAAATCCCCCCGCTTCAATATTAATAGCTGCTGAAGTACTAGTAACATTTATAGTAGAATTATCCATTAGATTTACCCATGTACCTGTGTAAGGAAAATCTGGAGTTACATTCGTTGCAGAGGTATTAAAATTGGCAAGTACTACAACATTTTTCAATTGTGTAGAAGGAAGCGTGTTATCCCAAATGTAAATCCTTGGCAACAATAAGTTTCCAGCTGGACTTATAGCATAACTTCCATCAAAAACAGCATTTGTTTCTTTAAGTTGGTTTAGTTTGGCATATGTATTATACACATTTAATCTTTGTTGATCAGTATACCAAGTTGACCATTGGGGTTGTGGTTTAGTAGATAACTTACAATCCCCAGTTGTAGAATCGGTATCAGTATTTACTGTTCCGTCAGTACACGTAAAAATTGACTGCGTAGATCCTAATTCTCCAAATTGATAGATCATTTTTGGACCAGGCACTAAAATACTTGTAGCTGCAATAGCACATAATCTAGTTAATACATTAGATATATTTCCTGAAACACTAGACGCTCCATAAGAATTAGCCATATTACCAATTCGATCCTTATCGTGACTTTCAGGATATCCTAATAATCTTTTTGCTGTAAAACCTCTACTTGAACTACCCATGCGAGAAATATCCGCTCCAGTTGAATATCCCATAGCCAATTGACCATAAGCATAATTCATTTCTCCCCACATCATCACCCCTTTGCTTGGTGTTTCATTTATTCTGTAATTGGCCCATTGCTGTTCTTCACTATCGATTCCTAAATGCTCAAAAATAACGTAATGATATGGATCTAAAGACCAAGCATAATCAGCATATTCTTTTAAAACATCTACTCTATCTTGCAAGTAACCATTTGTACACGCATCATTTCCGCTACTACAAGATTGGGTAAAACCTTTTGTTAAATCCCAACGGAATCCATCTATTTTAAATTCTTGAATCCATTGTTTTATAACTCTTTTTGTATAATATTTCGTATATGTAGATGAATGATTAAAATCGGATCCGACACCATAGCTATGCTTTGCATATTCATTAAAGTAAGGGTTGTCATTAGCTGGATCTCCCCAACCATCACCGTCAGAATCTTTCATCCACATGCGAACCATTGGATTTCTCCCAAACGCATGATTTAATGCCACATCTAAAATAACAGCAATTCCGTTTTGGTGACACAAATCTACCAATTCCTTTAATTTTGCAGCTGGTCCATAAAATTTATCTAAAGCTAAATGATAACATGGATTATACCCCCATCCTTCATTTCCTTCATACTCCATTAAAGGCATAAGCTCTATAGCATTGATATTTAAATCCTTAAGATAGCTAATTTTATCAATTAAATCTTGATAAGTTCTTTTAGAATTAAAATCTCTAATAAGCGCCTCATAAACCACCAAATGATCTTTGCTTGGTTTAACAAAATTTGTTGTTGCAGAACTCCACGGATATGTTGTCTGACCCGTTTGTAGAACAGTTACCTCACGTTCTTGTCCTGCTGGGTAAGTAGGAATGTTAGGGTATGAGGTAGCTGGAATCCAAGGATCATCAAATGGCGAAAGCACTAATGTAGAATATGGATCTGCTGTTTTTACTAGTTTTGGCGAGCCTTGAGCCGTATTTGGAGTTTGGTCTCCTACCCAATATTGGTAGGTATAAACTATTCCTGAAGTAAGACCCGATAATTCCAACCAAAATTTACTTGTGGTAGGGTCTTGCTTCATAACATAGGTATTATTAGGTTGCCAACTATTAAAACTACCTGCCACATAAACAAAATCTTTACCTGGTGCAGTTAACACTAATGTTGCTTTTGTTGGATCGCTCGAATTATAGTTAATACCATCTTCCATACCTGACGGTAATGCAGCACTTACAACTGTAGGATTAACTAGTGCCATAAACTTATACGTAAATGTTACGGATCCCAAAGTTACCGTTAATGTATAAAATTTGTTTGAAGTAATATTTGTTTGTGTATAAGAAAAAGTACTTCCAGTATAGCCGTTTAAAAAAGACCCATTTGCTAATAATGTATAATTTGCACTCCCTCCTGTATTTGTTGCTGAAATCGTCAAACTAGAACCTGATACTAAAAATGTTGTACTATTCGCTGCAGGTGCAGTTAAATTAGCTTGAAATGATCCAACATTAACAAAAATATCTGAAGACTGAGCAGTTCCTGCAGCATTTCTAAAAACAACACAAATTTTAGTAATTGAGCTTGTTGTTGCCACACCAAAGTAGGTATATAAATCAGGTGTAATATCTAACTTATATACATTTCCAGAAACCAAAGTTAAAGCAGGTTGTGTGGTGTTATTACCCCAAGTACCAATAACATTTGACCAGTTTGTACCATTAACTGTTACACCAATATGAGCATAAATTGTACCCGTATAGGATGCTAAAGGGGTACCTGTTTTGTCAAAATTTAATGTAACCGATTGAGTAGCCTCAAATGGACTTGGCGATGTAGTAACTTGTGCAAAACAATTTGCAGAAACAACGAAAACAAATAATAATAAAATCTTTTTCATAGCTTTGTTTAATTAGTTTTTATTGCTCTCAAATTGTAATTAGCAGAATTTCTCAAATCTAAAATAATTGTATAAACTCCTGGTATTGTAACTGTAAAATTGGCTGCACCAAATTTAAGCTTATTTTTAATCATGGCACTAGAATTATCAGAATTAATCAAGGTTGTTATGGTATTATCAATACCGAAACGCTCTAATTTAGAACCATCCGCTGAACTTAAATTTTTAACTTGTACATACATAGAACCTGCACTTAGAGAAATATTTTCACCAACATACATTCTATAGAAAGGTGAGGCAGGATCAGTTACATACGTTAATGCTTTTGCGACATTACTTGTAGCTATACCAGTCACAGACATTGTGCGTTTTAGTATCACATATTCATTACTAGTCCAATTCACTTTTACAAAATAAGAACCAGCGGCAGGTGATGGTGGAGATATTACATTACCTGTTGAGACATCTGTTGAAGCTGCTAATGTACCTGGCGTTGATACTCCAATAGCACCAGAAGTATTTCCAAATGGGATTGGAGGATCTGCTGAGTCATTCACCCCTATTACAGCAGTTCCTGTATATGCTGTTCCTACTCCTTTAATATTTAATTCTGTATCTGTTGGATTTGCAAATTTAAATTTTGGCAAAGCATTGTTCATATATACAAATCCCTCATAAATACCATTGTTTTTTGAAGAATAAATTATAGGAGAGTTTGAAGTCCCTAAAGTATTAATATCCCAATCAGCGAATGAACTTGCGGCTCCGAAATTTCCAAATACATACAATTTTGCTGCTTCATCAATAGGGTCATATACATTACTATTTATTATATTCGTTTGAGTATAAGCTTTTAATCCATTAGAAGAAGAATCTAATTGTCCAGCAGGTTTCCCAAAAATTCTTACCTTAAAAGATGAAACAGAACCAATATTTGCTCCCAAAGCTTTCAACTTTAAATTTAAATTTGTTGTACTCACATCAACTTGGTGAGTGGTATTCGAATTTTCAGAATAGGTTCCTAACCCAATAACTTGAGGAACAACACCATCAGAATCAAAGCTATCAGATGATTTTATTATTTGCAGAGAATAAACAACTGAAGCATCATATCCAAAATCTAATGAAGACCACTTAACTGTCATCGCAGTTGCAGTATATGTATTTGGATTTAACACAAGTGTTGATCCGTCACTTGGTGAAATCAAGTTAGGATTTGCAATATTACTCGCATTTGGATTATTCATATCCTTATCACATGAGTTCAATCCCATTAGCACTATACTAATAAGAAATACATTTTTTATAATATTTTTCATTTCTTTCATTTTTTAAAAAAATAATTAACTTTAGTATCCTGGATTTTGAACCAATAAACTATTAGAATGCAACTCTTTATTTGGAATTGGATAAATTAACACATGATCGTCAACCGAAATTCCCGCTTGATATCCACCTTTCCATTCCCAATTATAAGCATCTTTATATTTACCCAAACGAATTAAATCCTGTCTTCTATGTCCTTCCCAATACAATTCCTTAGCTCTTTCTTTAAGGAAAAACGTAGCTGGGTCAGCAGTGATTTCTGACATTGTTGCAGGTGTTACACCTGATCTACTTCTTAAAGTATTTATATATGATAATCCTGTACTGTTACTTCCTTTACCATTAACAAAAGCCAATTCTGCATACATTAAATATGCATCACCCATTCTAAACATAGGAAAATCTGTATCCGGAAAATCTGTACTTTGTCCACTAGTACCATCAGCTCTTTTGTTAGAAAATTTGATTAATTTTTTACCTTGAGTAAAGACTGAATAGTTACTTATACTTGCTGGATCGGTATTTCCTGGCACATATGTTACACGAGAATCAGTGCCAACAGACTCTGTAAATTCTTTTCTAGTTCTAAATCCTTGCCATCCATTTGAAATACCTAAAGATGCAGCCGTTGCATTATCACAAGAACCATGAATCAAATATGTTGTTCCTCCCCATGTTTGTGTTTTTAAACCATCGAAACAAATTGGAAAAATTATTTCATTTTGAGCACCATTTGAATTATTATCTGCCTTAAACAAGTTTGGATAAGGAATATTAGCAATTGTGTAACCAGAATTAATCACTAAATTTACTGCGTCTAAAGCCTCTTGACTTCTATCTACACCCGTGTAAACTTTCGAATTCATTAAAACTTTTGATTTCAACATCCAAGCAGCTGCTTTATCTGCTCTCCCATATTCATTCATCTTTGCGTCTACTAAATCTGTATTTATAGCATCCAATTCATTTATAATGTAATCAAAAATAAAAGTTCTTGGTTTCATAGGAGGTGGTGTACCCAGATAATCTGCTTCAGTACCAAAAGGAAGAGAACCAAAAATATCCATACCATGATAATACGACAATGCTCTCAAGAAACGAACTTCGGCTCTATAATGAACTATCTCAGCACGTAATTCTGGTGTAACTCCTCTTGAGTCAAGTTTTGCATCAGTAGTTTCTCTCAAAAATTCGTTACAAAGACATATTTGATAGAAAATTCTAGCAAAAAAAGCTTCTGTAAAAACGTTATCAGCGTTCCAAGTGTTTAGATTTAAATCTTTAAGAGTTGGATCTCCCCATGCAATAATCGCCTCATCTGTTGGCAATTCTTGCAACTGCCAATATCCTCTTAAATATTGAGAAAAACCTTCATCTACAGTACCCGGACCTGAACCTAAATCGGAATCACCAGCTGGTGCATTCTGACCAGTTACTGCTAAACCAGCATAAATTTTAGCCAAATATTGTTTATATGAAGCTGGATTACTAAAAAACTGTTCAGATGTAAACTCATCATCATCCTTTGGAGCAATATCCAAACTACAAGAGTTTAACATGAATAAGGCTGTTAGCAATACTAAAACCTTAAATTTATAATTATTTTTTTTCATTTTTTAATACATTAAAAAGTAACATTAGCACCTAACATATACATTCTAGCTCTTGGAAAAATTCCAGAATCGACTCCATTATTAAAACCATTAACTTCTGGATCAATGTTTTTGTATTTTGTAATAGTCAACACATTCTGAACACCTGTATAAAATCTCAATCCTGTTTTATCTCCAAAAATCTTATTAAATCGATATCCTAAAGTGACATTGTTCAATTTTAAGAAAGAACCATTTTTAATATAATAATCGGATTCTTTACTAGAATTAATTTTTGCAAAATTAGAGTCACTATAGCTCACAGGCGAGTTATTCAAAGTGTTACTTTGTGGATTCACAATAACATCTGCTGCCGATCTTCCAGAAGAAATGTTGTCATAAATATAATTTCCAATACTTGCTTTCCACGCCATTGAAAAATCCCAATTTTGATAAATTGTTGCATTTACCATAAATCCCATAATCACGTCTGCTTGAGGTTTTTTGTAGTTATATTTATCTTTACTATCAATTACCCCGTCATGATTTCTATCAACAAAAACCCCTTCAATTGGTTTTCCATTTGCATCATAAACTTGTTCATACACCCAAAAAGAATAAGGTGCTAAACCAATTTTATGAATTTCAGTATATTGTTGTAAACCAATCCCTCCTACTAACAATTCATCAGAAAATAAATCTCCAATTTTTAATTTGTTATAGGTTATGTTGTAATTTATGCTTAAATCAAAGTTTTTCTTTTTTACAGCATTATAGTTGACAGAAAAATCAATACCTTTCGATTCAAATTCTCCAATATTTCTATACCCATAAATTCTTAAATTCTGCAAAGCTCCTTCTGCTACTTGAGAGAACAAATCATAGGTTTTAGACAGATAAACATCGGTTGTGATTTTTAATCTATTGTTAAACAATCCTAAATCCAATCCTACATTATATTTTTTACTACTTTCCCACTTCAAGTTTTCATTATAACCTTGAGGTTTTGAAATAATAATAAAATCATTACCAAATTGATAATAGTTATTGTTTGAAGTACTATAGCGTTTAAACCAATCATATGCTACAGGAATATCTTGTTGACCTACCTCTCCATACCCCAAACGTAATTTTAATTCGGATATTGATTTGATATCTTTCATAAAATTTTCTTGGTTAATCTTCCATGCAAAAGCATAACCTAAATAACTTTTATATTTATTTACAGGCGAAATTCTAGAAGAACCATCTCTTCTGTAATTTGCGGTTAACAAATACTTATCATTATATCCAAGATTAACACGACCAAATACTGCGTTTAATTTATTTCCAGGATCAGTATAAACATCTGAAGCTTTAACTTCTGAATAAACATCATTTAACACTCCATAAACATAAGCATTTTTATTTCCTGAATAGTAACTATTTGAATTAAATTCTTGATAATTATACCCAACAATTGCATCTAAGTTAAACTTATTAAATTTTTTAGCATAATCTAATTGATAACTCACGTTTTTGTTTGTACTATGCCACCATGTTGTTTGATAATATCCAATAGGCAATAATTGTGAAGAATTATTTATAACTATTGGTTGCCATCCTATTCTTGCATTTGGATTTGTGGTCACAGATCCATCTCCATTAGTAATATCGATACCTCCGTTAAAAATAAACTTTAATTCAGGAAGAAAATGAAATTTGTATTCCATATTCAAATTTCCAAAAAAACGATTATTATTAGATATATCTCTTTTTTCCAGCAATAGCGCAACAGGATTTGAATTACCATTAGGATAAATTGACCCTGGATTAGGACCTGGCGTAGTCCATTCAGTATATCCCGCAAAAATTGAATTTGAATCATATACAGGTCTAGTCGGGTCAGCAGAAATAGCACTTCCAATAGCTCCTTCATCAGCACTTCTTCTAAAGGCGTAAGAATAGTTTGCGGTTATATTAAATTTTAAATGGTCTTTTAAAAAACTAGGATTTAAAGAAGTTGAAACCGTAGTTCTTTTGTAATTTGATGTTAAAAGTATTCCATTGTTATCTGTATTACTAATAGATAGCCTTGACGGCAACACTCCTCCAATATTCCCAGACATGGATAAACTTACATCGGAAGTAAAAGATGGCTTAAATATTTCTTTTTGCCAGTCTGTATTGCCATTCGACAACAAATTTGTTGCAGATGGATTTATTGAAGCCACAAGATTCCTAAATTCGTCTGCAGAATATACATCTATTTTTTTTGCTAACGTATTGTATGTAGTAAATGTATTAAAATCTACTTGAAGCCCTTTCTTTGTTCCTTTTTTTGTAGTAATAATAATTACCCCATTAGAACCTCTGTTTCCATATATTGCCGAAGCTGAAGCGTCTTTCAAAATTGAAAAACTCTCAATATCATTAGGATTCACAGAAGTAATATCACCAGTAATTGGCAATCCATCTACAACAATCAAAGCATTGTTACTAGCTGATAAAGAAGAACCTCCTCGAATTGTAATATTACCTCCATTTCCTGGTGTCCCTGAGCCTGTTATAACAACTCCAGCTGCTCTTCCATCTAACAAACCTTCAACTGTGGTAATTGCCCCTTTGTTAAAATCTTTATTTGTAATTACAGCTACTGAACCCGTAGCATCTTTCTTTTTCACAGAACCATACCCCACTTGAACCACGACTTCTTGAAGTGTATTGGCTTCTTCATCCAAACTCACCACAACTTCTTTCTGTCCTTTATAGGTTACCATTTCATTTTTATATCCTATGTAACTGAATTTTATTACATTCCCATTTTGAAGCTTTACCAACTTAAATTTACCATCTAAATCTGTAGTGGTACTTTGCTGTGCTCCTTGAGTTACTATTACATTCACACCCGGTATGGCTTTCTTTGTCTTTGCATCAACCACTGTTCCTTCCAGTGTTTGAGCAAAAACCCCAAAGGGCAGAATTAATAATAAATATAACAATTTTTTATAAATTGTTTTCATAAATTTTGTTTAGGTTAATACTTAATTTACATCTTAAACTTTACTTCGAAAAGATAAAATTAATACATTTTTTCTGATAAAAAAAATACTCGATAAATATATAGAATCGAAAACGTTTTCGTGTTGAAAACTTTCTCAATAATCATTATTTTTTACTATAAAATTGACAGTGTAAAAAAATAAATATACCTTTATTGAAAATTTAATGACTCCCTAACTTTCGTTCAATGAGAAGAAAAGTAACTTTAAAACAAATTGCCAAGGAATTAGATGTATCCATTTCAACAGTTTCTAAATCCTTAAGAGATAGTCCCGAGATTAGCGAAGATACCCGTCAAAAAGTTCAAGCTTTTGCAAAACTTTACAACTACAAACCCAATAATATTGCTTTGAGTTTAAAAAACAAAAAAACTAAAACAATTTGCATTATTATTCCCGAAATCATCCATCATTTTTTCACAACAGTTATTAGTGGGGTTGAACATGTTGCTAATGAAAAAGGATATAATGTTATCGTTTGTTTGTCTGACGAATCTTTTGACAAAGAAGTCATCAACATGGAAATGCTTGCCAATGGAAGTATTGATGGATTTATTATGTCACTTTCCAAAGAAACCCAACTCAAAAAAGATTATCATCATATTACCGAAGTCATCAACCAAGGAATGCCTGTTGTTATGTTTGACCGAGTAACCAATGATATTCTGTGCGACAAAGTAATTATAGACGACTTTCTAGCAGCATATAATGCCACACAATACCTTATTGACAAAGGGTTTCGAAAAATAGGTCTTATCTCAACCGTTGATTATGTAAGTGTCGGAAAACACAGAACCGACGGGTATTGCAAAGCGCTACAATCGAATGAAATTCCGGTAGATGACAAAATGATTCTAAAAATAGAAGACACGAACGATTTCGAAAAAGAAATCGAGCAATTGTTTCAAACAACTGATTTGGACGCAGTCTTTGCAGTCAATGAAATTTTTGCCGTAACTGCAATTAAAATAGCCCGAAAAATTGGAAAAAAAATTCCTGATGATTTGTCTATTATAGGATTCACAGACGGAATTATTTCAAAATACTCTTCGCCTTCGATTACAACAGTTAGTCAGAACGGAGTAAAAATGGGAGAAAAAGCTGCTAAAATGCTCATCGAAAAACTCGAAATTGAAGATGATGATTTTGAAGAACAATACAAAACTGAGGTAATTGAAACAGAATTAATTGAGCGAGAATCAACAAAATAAGACTATTTAGACTCAAAATTTACTTAACTATTTTTTAACAAAAAACGATTTCGTAGCAAATTTGTTTTAATAAACGATTAACAATAAAAAAACTTTTATATTTTTACAGCATCAAAACTTGAATTTTACTTCGAAAATAAAAGTAAGTTTTGATAAGCAATTCGCTTATCGTAATAGTTAAATTATTTACGATAATGAAAAAACCTAAATTAAGTTTTTGGCAAATCTGGAATCTAAGTTTCGGATTCTTAGGCGTACAAATTGGATACTCTTTACAAAACGGAAACACCAGTAGGATTTTAGAAGCTTATGGTGCAGATGTTCACAGCATTGGGCTTTTTTGGCTCGCTGCTCCTCTTGCAGGTCTTATTGTTCAACCTATCATCGGGTTATCAAGTGATAAAACATGGACAAGACTGGGCCGTAGGATACCTTTTATATTTTTTGGCGCTTTAGTTTCGGCCTTGGCGATGTACTTCATGCCAAATGCAGGAAGCTTTACCCACCTCATTCCTCCGCTCATTTTTGGTGCCTCGGCGTTATTGCTTATGGATACTTCTTTTAACGTAACCATGCAACCTTTTAGATCTTTAGTAGGAGATATGGTAAATGATGAACAAAAAAACTTAGGATATTCCTTACAAAGTGCGCTTATAAATTTCGGTGCCGTTTTTGGTTCGTTATTACCTTATATTCTTACGGAGTTAAATGTTGCAAATGTTCCTGCTGCTGGGGAAAAAGTAGCCGATTCGGTTATTTGGTCTTTCTACATTGGAGGGTCTATACTATTGATAAGTGTATTGTGGACGGTTATTAGAACTAAAGAATATGCTCCAAAAGAGCATGCCACCTACAACAACATTAATCTTGATGCACCAGAAACAAAAGAAAAAACTAACATTTTAGAATTAATCTCAAATGCCCCAAAGATATTTTGGCAATTAGGAGTAGTTCAATTTTTTTCATGGTTTGCCTTATTTTTGATGTGGGTGTATACTACAAGAGCAATCGCCAATCAAGTGTGGGGTCCTGAAGCACTGGATGCTAAGTCTTTAGGGTTTAACGAAGCTGGGAATTGGACTGGGGTTATGTTTGGCTTTTACAGCGGTGTTGCAGCTATTTTCGCACTAATGATTCCTTCTATTGCAAAATTAATTGGCAGAAAAAAAACATATAGCTTTTCATTGTTTTTAGGTGGGATTGGACTTCTATCCATGTACTTCATCCATGACAAAACTTTGTTATTATTCTCCATGATTGGAGTGGGAATTGCTTGGGCTTCTATTTTAGCTTTGCCTTATGCAATGTTATCCAGTTCGCTACCTGCAAACAAAATGGGTGTTTATATGGGGCTATTCAATGCGACCATCACAATTCCTCAAATAGTTTCAGGAGTTTTGGGTACCATTATAGCTAGTTATAATTTTTCTCCCATCATCATCACATCAATTGCAGGTGTTTCACTGATTCTTGGTGGTTTTTCTGTTTTTTCTGTGAAAGAAAAATCTTCTGATTTAGTATAAATTTTATTTAAAAATGACAAAAAAAGCTTTCATATTCGACCTAGATGGTGTCATTGTTGATACTGCTAAATATCATTATTTAGCTTGGCAAAAGTTGGCTCATGAATTGGGAATCGAATTTACACCCGAACATAACGAAGAATTAAAAGGCGTGAGTCGTGTTCGATCTCTCGATATTATATTAGAGCTTGGAAACATTCAAGCGTCACAAGAAGAAAAAGACAAATGGCTCATTCAAAAAAACGAAGATTATTTATCTTATCTGGTTGATATCGACGAAAGTGAAATTTTACCAGGAGTACTTCAAGTATTACATCACTTAATAGATAAAAACCAACCTATTGCTTTGGGGTCTGCCAGTAAAAATGCAAAACCAATTTTAGAAAAAACAGGCATCATACATTTTTTCGATGCTATTGTTGATGGAAATGATGTATCTAATGCCAAACCCGATCCTGAAGTATTCCTACAAGCTGCTAGAAAATTAGATGTAGCCTACGAAAATTCAATCGTCTTTGAAGATTCTGTTGCTGGAATTCAAGCAGCTAATATCGCCAAAATGGTCAGTATCGGAATTGGTGATGCTACAACATTAAATGAAGCCAAATACATATTTAAAGATTTCACTTTTATTGATTTGTCGTTTATCGATTCATTAATAAACTAAAAATTCAGTTTCAAGTTTTAAGTTTTTGAATCCCTTAAACTTTTAAACTTCTAACTTTTAAAATAAAAATAAAAAATGAACCAAGATTATATAAAACCAGACAACTGGTCGATTATTGAAGAAGAATTTGATGTAAAACGAGTAAAATCGTCCGAAAGTTTATTCAGCATCGGAAATGGTGCTATGGGACAACGCGCCAACTTTGAAGAGCACTATTCGGGAAAAACATTTCAAGGGAGCTATATTGCTGGAATATATTATCCTGACAAAACAAAAGTAGGTTGGTGGAAAAATGGTTATCCTGAATATTTTGCAAAAGTTTTAAATGCTCCAAATTGGATTGGAATTGACATTGAAATCAACAATGAGATTTTGGATTTAGGAAAATGTAAATCTGTCTCAAATTTTAGACGTGAATTGAATATGAAAGAAGGATTATACTACCGTTCTTTCAATGCTATTTTACAAAATGGTATCGAAATTGCCGTAAAAGCAACTCGTTTTCTTTCATTAGACCTTGACGAATTGGGTGTTATTAATTATGAAATAACTCCGATTAACGCTGATGCTAAAATACTATTTAAACCCTATGTTGATGCTGGGGTTCACAACGAAGATGCCAATTGGGAGGAAAAATTTTGGGAACCGCTTGATGTCCAACATTCAAGCAATGAAGCTTTCGTAACAGCCAGAACATTCAAAACGCATTTTACAGCAACTACTTTTATGCAAAATACGATTTTGTTAGAAGGTCACAATTTGAACAATACTCCGTTAAATATAGAAAAGACATCAGATAAAATCCAGTTGACTTATGAAGTGACTGCTTCTAAAGGACAAACAGCTAGCATACAAAAATTAGGAGGGTATACCGTTTCGTTAAATCACGAAAACACACAAACTGCTGCTCAAAATGTAATTTCAAAAGGATTACAAATTGGATATACTAAATTGGTTGAAAATCAAATTCAAGCTTGGGCAAAAATTTGGGAAATGAGCGACATCACTATTGATGGTGATGTAAAAGCACAACAAGGGATTCGCTTCAATATCTTCCAACTGAATCAAACCTATTTAGGAAAGGATTCGCGTTTGAATATTGGTCCTAAAGGATTCACAGGTGAAAAATATGGAGGTTCAACATATTGGGATACCGAAGCGTACTGCATTCCATTTTATATGGCTACTAAAGACCAACAAGTAGCTAGAAATTTATTAGCCTATCGATATAATCAATTGGATAAAGCCATTGAAAATGCTTCAAAATTAGGTTTCAAAAACGGTGCTGCTTTATATCCGATGGTAACTATGAATGGAGAGGAATGTCATAACGAATGGGAAATTACTTTTGAAGAAATTCACAGAAACGGTGCTATTGCCTTTGCTATTTTCAACTACTATCGTTTTACAGGCGATTACTCCTATATCCCTGAAAAAGGATTAGAAGTATTGATTGGGATTGCTCGTTTTTGGCATCAAAGAGCCACTTACTCTACCTATAGAAATCAGTATGTAATTCTAGGAGTTACAGGTCCAAATGAATACGAAAACAATGTCAACAATAATTTCTATACCAATTATATTGCAAAATGGTGCATTGATTATGCTGTAGAACAAATCAACAAAGTCGAAAAAGAGTATGCTTCAGACTACGCTCGAATAATGAGTAAAGTCAATTTAGATCAAGCGGAAATTGCTCATTGGAAAGCCGTAGCGGATAATATGTACTTCCCATATTCAGAAGAACATGGCGTTTACTTACAACAAGACGGCTTCTTGGACAAAGAATTAGTTAAAGTGCACGATTTAGATAAAAGTCAGCGTCCTATAAATCAAAAATGGTCATGGGATCGAATTTTACGTTCCCCATACATCAAACAAGCTGATACCTTACAAGGTTTTTATTTCTTTGAAGATCATTTTTCGAAGGAACAATTAGAGAAACATTTTGATTTTTACGAACCGTTTACCGTTCATGAAAGTTCGCTTTCTCCATGTGTACACTCCATTCAAGCGGCTACTTTAGGTCGAATGGAACAAGCGTATACCTTCTACTTGAGAACGTCTCGTTTGGATTTGGATGATTACAACAAAGAAGTGGAAGAAGGTTGTCATATCACGTCAATGGCGGGAACATGGATGAGTATTGTGGAAGGATTTGGAGGCATGCGTGTTAAAAATGACACGCTTCATTTCGAACCTAGAATTCCAAAAGAATGGAAAGGTTATTCGTTCAAAATTAATTTTAGACATCAAATTTTGAAAGTTTCTGTTCATCAAAATGAAACCACATTCTCATTAGAAGGGAATAAAGAAATTTCAGTTTTCGTAAACGGAAAAGAAGTTTTAGTAGAGCCGAATAGTTTGGTAACGGTTTAAAAAATATAATTTTATCATGAAGCATTAAGGTATTAAGTTTCATTAAGTTTGTTTTTGATTTCTTAATACCTTAAATCTATAATATAGTCTTTAATGAAAATAACTTTGATCAAAAAAGAGTACACAATTATCCTATGAAATAATTAGATTTGCTATTAAACTTCATAAAGAACTTGGTATCGGTTTGTTGGAAAGCATTTATGAAGAATGTTTAAAATATGAATTAGAAAGAAATGGCTATGATGTAAAACAACAACTAACTGTAAAGATTGATTACTACGATTTAAAAACAGAAACTGATTTAAGATTAGATTTATTAGTAAACGATTGCGTTGTTGTTGAATTAAAAACCGTTGAAAGTATTTTACCAATTCATGAAGCTCAACTTTTATCTATATGAAATTATTAAGAAGACCTCAAGGTTTGATAATTAATTTTAAAACAAATAACATAACAAAGTCTGCCAAACCTTTTATAAATGAATTTTACAAAATGCTTGACGATGAGTAATCTTAATTAAACTTAATACCTTAAGGGTTAACCAATGAAAAAAATCTTCTTCTTTTTATTAATCTCTTCTTTTTCATTTGGACAAATTGACAAAGTAGAGCCCCCATTTTGGTGGAGTGACATGAATCTTTCGGATGTTCAAATCATGTTTTATGGTAAAAACATTGCTCAAAACGACGTAAGTGTTTCTAACGGAATCATCATTAAAAGCATTCAAAAGACGGAAAACCCCAATTACATCTTTGTCACTATAGACACAAAAAATGTAGCCGCTCAAGATTTTATTTTCACTTTTAAAAACAAAAACAAATCGTTTACTAGGAATTATTCTATAAAACCGAGAAGAGACAATTCTCGTTTACGAAAAGGATTTGATAGTTCCGACATGATCTATCTTATAATGTCCGATCGTTTTGCAAACGGAAATCCTAATAATGACAGTACAAAAGAAACTATCGAGAAAGCAGACAGAAGCGATAAAGACGGACGACATGGTGGCGATATAGAAGGAATCATTCAACATTTAGATTACATCAAAGAATTGGGCGCAACAGCTGTATGGCCTACTCCACTATGTGAAGATAATGATGACAGAGGCTCGTACCATACCTATGGTCAATCGGATGTTTATACAATAGATTCCCGTTTTGGAAACAACGAAGACTACCTTCGATTGAGTATGGAATTGCACAAAAGAGGCATGAAAAACATCATGGATTATGTTACCAATCATTGGGGCTACAAACATTGGATGATGAACGATTTACCAACTTATGATTGGATACATCAATTCCCAGGTTATGCACAAACCAATTACCGTATGACGACGCAATTCGATACCAATGCCTCAAAAATAGATGCTAAAATGTGTATGGATGGCTGGTTTGTAAAATCAATGCCCGACTTGAATCAATCGAATCCTCTAGTATTAAATTACTTGACGCAAAATGCCATTTGGTGGATTGAATATGCTGATTTAGATGGGTTTCGAGTGGATACATATTCCTATAATGACAAAAATGCAATTGCAAAATGGACAAAAGCAATAACAGACGAATACCCTAATTTTAATATTGTTGGAGAAGTTTGGATGTACGATCAAGCTCAAATGGCCTATTGGCAAAAAGACAGCAGAATTGGTGCTATTCAAAGTTTTAATTCCTACCTACCTAGTGTTATGGATTTTACATTACAAGATGCTATTGCAAATGGCACCTTCAATGAGGATAAACAAGATTGGAGAAACGGAATGGTTAAAGTGTATGAAAATTTCAATAACGACTTTCTATATCCAAACATCAACAACATATTGGTTTTCTTTGAAAATCACGACACCAATCGACTAAACAACTTGTATAAAAACGATTTTAAAAAATACCAAATGGCATTATCGCTGATTGCAACTGTTCGTGGTATTCCGCAAATTTATTATGGATCAGAAATCGGAATGGCTGGTGATAAAAATAATGGGGATGGTGATATTCGTAGAGATTTTCCAGGAGGCTGGAATGGAGATGCGAATAACGCATTTACAGCTTCAGGAAGAAGTGCTGAACAGCAAAAATATCACGATTTTACAGCTAAACTATTCAATTGGAGAAAGTCAAAATCTGTAATCCACAGCGGAAAAACTACTCATTATGTACCACAAAATAATGTTTATGTCTACTTTAGACACAATCAAAATGAAAGTGTTATGGTTGTAATTAATAATAATTCAGAAAAACAGATTCTAAAAACAAACCGATTTCATGAAAATATTAAAGATTATAAAACCGGGAAAGATATTATATCTGAAAAGTTATTTGACCTACAAAATGATTTAGAAATCGAAGGCAAATCGGTTTTTATATTAGAATTAAACAAATAGAATTACAACATTTAGTCAGAAAATTTTAACTAAAATATGATTTACAGTCATATGATTTTGGGAGATTAATTAAAAAATGAAAAAACTTTTACTTCTATTACTTATCACAACATTTTCATTGGCGCAAAATGCAAATCGAAAATACGTCTCAAATACTTGGAAAAAAAACACGTTACAAATAAAAACTAATGATGGTTTCTATCTAATAAAACCTTTATCAGATAATATCATTGAAACCTCATTCGTACCCAATGGCGAATCTTTTAATCCCAATTCACATACGGTTAATCCATCAGAAATAAAAAAAATACATAAAAGTAAATATGCAGATTTTTCAGATTATATCGTTTTAAGTAGTGAAAACATCAGCGTAAGAATTACTAAAAACCCTTTCAAAATAACATACTACTATACAGATAGTGAAGTGCTATCTGAAAAAAATGGTTATGTTAAAAAAGACGGTTTTGAAACAATAGAATTTAATATTTCTTCTACCGAAAACTTGTATGGAGGAGGTGCGCGCGCTTTTGAAAAAATGAATCGACGTGGTAACCGACTACAACTTTACAATCGGGCACGATATGGCTATGAGACTGATGCCGATTTAATGAATTTTTGCATTCCCCTTGTGATTTCATCAAATAATTATGCTCTCCATTTTGACAATCCTGCTATTGGCTATTTGGATTTAGATTCGAAAAAAAACAACACCCTAACTTATGAAACCATTTCAGGCAGAAAGACTTATCAAGTTATTGTTGGAGATGAATTGGTTAAAAATTACACCGAATTAACAGGCAGACAACCGATGCCTCCAAGATGGGCATTTGGTAATTTTTCATCAAGATTTGGATATCATTCACAAGAAGAAGTAGAAAAAACAATTCGGAAATTTAAAGAAAGTAACATCCCCGTTGATGCGCTTATTTTAGACTTATATTGGTTTGGTAAAACAATCAAAGGTACGATGGGAAATTTAGATTGGGATAAAGATAATTTTCCAGACCCAGCCAAAATGATCTCGGATTTAAAAGCTAAAAACATTAATCCGATTCTTATCACCGAACCTTTCATCTTAACTTCTTCCAGCAAGTGGGAAGAAACAGTGTCAAAAAAAGCTTTAGCTACTAACGCTGATGGAAGTCCAGCCACATGGGATTTCTATTTTGGAAATACAGGAATAGTAGACCTTTTCAAGCCTGAAGGAAAAGATTGGTTTTGGAATGTTTATAAAAGACTACTAAATCAAGGGATTACAGGGCTATGGGGTGATTTGGGAGAACCCGAAGTTTTCCCCTCTTCAGCAAGAACAGCTGGAGGATCTGCAGACCAAGTTCATAATATCTATGGACACCAATGGGCTAAATTGATTGCTGAAGGTTATAAAAAAGATTTTCCGAATCAACGTCCCTTTATTTTAATGCGCGCGGGCTATTCTGGAAGTCAGCGCTACGGCATGATTCCATGGAGTGGCGATGTAAGCCGTAGTTGGGGAGGATTGCAAAGTCAAGTGGGCATCGCTGTACAGATGGGCATGCAAGGAATGGCCTACATGCACTCCGACTTGGGAGGTTTTGCCGGAGATTATTTTGATAACGAATTGTACCTTCGTTGGTTACAATACGGAGTTTTTACACCTATTTTCCGTCCTCATGCTCAAGAAGAAGTGGCTTCAGAAGTAGCTTACAAAGACATTGTAACAAAAGAAAAAGCAAAAAAACAAGTTGAGTTACGGTATCAACTTTTACCGTATAATTACACATTGGCGTTTAATAACAACCAAACAGGCGAAGCGTTGATGCAACCTTTTTATGTAAAAAGCGAATCAAATCCTCTGCAAAATGACATTAAGTCGGATCAATACTATTGGGGAAATAACTTTTTAATAAAACCTATAACCCATCCTAATGTAACTGAAACGACTATACAATTTCCAGACGACACTACTAATTGGTTCGATTTTAACACAGATAAAGAATATCAAAAAAACTCTATTGAAACTATTGAAGTACACCAAGATTATATTCCCGTATTCGTTCGTGGTGGAAGTTTTATTCCCATGATAAAAACCATTCAAAACTCTAGCGAATACAGTTTAGACACGTTTGATTTACATTATTATTTTGACAAAACCGTTTCTTTTTCTGATGGAAAATTGTACCAAGACGATGGAACTACGCCAAACGCTTATGAAAAAGAAAATTATGAACTGCTAACCTTCAACAGCCATTTACAAGGCAAGGAATTAAAAATCAATTTTTACAATCAAGTGGGTAAAAAATATTATTCCATAAATAAAGTTGTAAACCTAATTATTCATAATATCGAACCCAAAAAGATATGGGTTAATGGTAAAGAACAAATTTATAAGACCTTCCAAAATCCGATAGTGATTCCAGTAACATGGGAAAAAGGAACATATCCAGAAATAAAAATTGAATATTAAATTATGCTCAAAAAATTAAACTTACTTGTACTTGTTACCTTACACATTGGCATAAATTCATTAGCGCAAAAGAAAAATATTGCTCCTATAAAAGTACCGTTTGTTTGGGAAAACGCTAATGTATATTTTATCGTAACAGATCGATTTAATAATGGTGACAAAACGAATGACCATACTTTTAATAGAACTAAAGAAACTGGAAAACTCCGAGGTTTTGAAGGCGGTGACTTACGTGGCATCATTCAAAAAATGGATGAAGGATATTTTGACAAATTGGGAACAACCGTGATTTGGTTGACCCCTATTGTAGAACAAATTCATGATGGCGTTGATGAAGGCACTGGGTTTACTTATGGATTTCATGGCTATTGGACTCGAGATTGGAGTGCAATTGACCCAAGTTTTGGAACCAAAAAAGATTTAGCTGAGTTGGTTCAGAAAGCAC
Organism: Flavobacterium aciduliphilum; assembly: GCF_003268855.1. Lineage (GTDB taxonomy): Bacteria > Bacteroidota > Bacteroidia > Flavobacteriales > Flavobacteriaceae > Flavobacterium > Flavobacterium aciduliphilum. Next base: position 11,965 of record NZ_QLSZ01000002.1, on the reverse strand, counting down.
ATGCCAAAGGCATTCGCATCATGCTAGATGCCGTGATTAACCACACGGGGCCTGTAACACCAGAAGATTCTGTATATCCAAGTGATTGGGTCCGGACGTCTCCTAAATGCACGTACAACTCGTATGACAATTATATTTCATGTACGCTAGTAGAAAACCTACCGGACGTAAAAACAGAAAGTAATGAAAATGTAGATTTGCCCCCTTTTTTAATTGAAAAATGGAAAAAGGAAGGACGTTATGAAAAAGAAATAGCTAGTTTGAATCGTTTTTTTCAAAAAACTGGCTATCCCAGAGCTCCAAAATATTACATTATGAAATGGCTTTCAGATTATATTACAGAATATGGCATTGATGGGTATCGAGTAGATACTGCCAAACATGTTACAGAGGATGTTTGGGCCGATTTTAGGAAAGTTTGCGAAGCTGCTTTTGCCGAATACAAAAAAAATAATCCAAAAAAAGTTCTAGATAACAATCCCTTTTTTACTGTAGGCGAAGTATATGGATACAACATTTCAGGAAAAAAATTCTATGATTTTGGTGATAAAAAGGTTAACTATTTTGAAAACGGGTTTACAGGCCTAATTAACTTTGGTTTTCCGTGGGATGCTACCATGAGTTATGACGATTTATTTTCTAAATATTCCACTATTTTACATAAAGACATTTCTGGAAACACTGTGATGAACTATATCTCCTCACACGACGATAGCAACCCCTTTGATAAAAAAAGAGAGAAAACCTATGAAAGTGCTATAAAGTTATTACTGGCGCCTGGGATTTCTCAAACTTATTATGGTGACGAAAGTGGTCGTTCATTGGTCATTGAAGGTACTCAAGGTGATGCTACCCTGCGTTCGAATATGAATTGGGATGATCTCAAAAATAACACAAAGACAAAAGAACTTGAAACTCATTGGCAAAAATTAAGTACTTTTAGAAAAAACCATCCTGCTATTGGTGCAGGCGAACATAAAAAAACAACCAATATACCTTATGTTTTTAGTCGTACCTTTACCCACGATCAGTTTACAGACGCTGTTCTCGTGGGATTAGACTTACCTAAAGGAAAAAAAGAAATTTCGGTAGAAACTATATTCAAGGATGGCACCAAAGTGAGAGATGCCTATTCTGGAAAAACTAGTGTTGTTTCAAAACAAAAAATACAATTTGACACCCCTTACACCCTATTATTAATAGAAAAAATACAATAACATGAAAAAGATTATTTTAGTTGCCTTGTGTGTTGCTTCCATGGGAATTAACGCTCAAAAACAAACTGTTACAAAAGAAATTGCACTTCCCCCAGTTTCAGATAAAATGATGGAAAATGCGGTTATTTATGAGGCAAATATTCGTCAGTATTCTCCTGAAGGAACGTTTAATGCCTTTGCAAAAGACATCCCGCAATTAAAAAAATTAGGCGTAAAAATTCTTTGGATTATGCCCGTTCATCCTATTGGTGTAGAGCGTAGAAAAGAAGGCTTGGGAAGTTATTACTCTGTTAAAGATTACAGGGGTATTAATCCAGAATTTGGAACCTTATCTGATTTCAAAAATTTGGTAAAAAAAGCACACGATAATGGTATGTATGTTATCTTAGATTGGGTTGCTAATCATACTGCATGGGATCACGAATGGGTACGAAATCATCCCGACTATTACACCACTGATAAAAATGGAGCTATGGTTTCTCCATTTGACTGGACCGATGTAGTTAAATTAAATTACAACAATCCTGACATGAGAAAAGCCATGATTGATGACATGGCATATTGGTTAAAAACAGCCCATATTGATGGCTTCCGATGCGATGTGGCGATGGAAGTTCCTGTTGATTTTTGGAATGACGCTTTTGAACAATTAGGAAAAATAAAACCTATTTTTAAATTGATGGAAGCGGAACAACCTGATTTAATGGAAAAAGCCTTTGACATGTGCTATGGTTGGGAGTTTCATCATTTAATGAACGGAATAGCACAAGGCAAAAAAACCGTTTTAGATATTGATTCTTATATGAACAATCGAATAAACAAATTTTCTCCTGAAGATATCACGATGAATTTCACCTCAAATCATGATGAAAATTCATGGAATGGTACCGAATATGAACGTCTAGGAAATGCTGTTGAAGCTTTCGCAGCCTTGACTTATCTCACACCTGGTATGCCTTTAATATATAACGGTCAAGAATACGATTTCAACAGACGATTGAAATTTTTTGTGAAAGATCAAATTACACACGCTAAAGGAAAAATGTTTCCTATTTATGAAAAATTAGGCGCTTTAAAAAACTCAAATCCTGCTTTGAATGGAGGTAAAGACGCTGCCTCTTACCGACGTTTAAACACGACGGCAGACGAACAATTTTTAGCTTTTGAGAGAGAACGAGATCATAAAAAAGTACTTTATATTGCTAATTTATCAAGTGAAAAATTAGCTGTTACCATCCCTATTGAAGGAACTTTTATTGACTACATGACAGGCAAAAAACTAAGCTTTAAAAAAGATGCTAAATTAGAATATGCCCCATGGGAATATCATATTTTACTTAAACAATAAAACAACATCCAACCATGATGGATTCCACATTTGATGTCATCATTGTTGGTGGTGGGGCAGCTGGATTTTTTTCCGCAATAAACATTGTAGAAAAAAATCCAAAGCTCAAAGTTGCCATTCTCGAAAGAGGCAAAGAGGTCCTATCAAAAGTCAGAGTTTCTGGAGGGGGTCGTTGTAATGTAACACATGCATGCTTTGTTCCGAATGAATTGGTTAAATTTTATCCCCGAGGCGAAAAAGAACTTAGAGGACCTTTTCATCAATTTTGTTCTGGCGATACAGTGGCATGGTTTGAAGAACATGGCGTTTCGCTTAAAATAGAAGATGATGGAAGAATGTTTCCCTCATCTAACAGTTCGCAAACTATTATTGATTGTTTTCTTGCAGCAACTAAAAAACTAGGTATTACCCTACTCACTTCACAAAGTGTACAATCGATTTACAAAGCCGATTTGTATTGGAAAATAGAAACCAATACGCATCAATTTGTATGTGATAAATTGGTAGTAACAACAGGTAGTAATCTTAAAATTTGGGAGGTCCTGTCAAATTTAGGACACACGATTATTCCACCAGTGCCCTCTCTCTTTACGTTTAATATCAATGACAAACGCCTTAAAGATTTAATGGGCATTTCATCTTTTGCTCAAGTAGCTGTAAAAGAAACTAAACTTTCTGCCACAGGTCCTCTATTGATTACACATTGGGGACTGAGTGGCCCTGGAATTCTGCGACTATCCGCTTGGGGAGCTCGATTATTGGCCGAAAAAAAATATCAATTTGTGATTCGAGTAAATTGGTTGATAGAAGAAACCCTTGAGGATACCGAAAACGTTCTGAAAAACCTCAAATTAGAACATGCAAAAAAAATCGTTTCAAAATATTCTCCTTTCAATCTTACACAACGCTTGTGGGAAAGTTTAGTTGTCGCTTCTGAAATTGCTAAAGAAACCAAATGGGCAGATTTGTCGAAAAAACAACTTCAAAATTTAGCACAACAACTAACACAAAGCGAATTTCAAGTGGAAGGTAAAAGTACATTCAAAGAAGAATTTGTTACGGCTGGAGGAATTGATTTAAAAGAAATCCATTTCAAAACCATGGAAAGCAAGCTGCATCAAAACTTATACTTTGCAGGAGAAATCCTAAATATTGATGCCCTTACTGGGGGATTTAATTTTCAAAATGCTTGGACTGGAGGGTTTCTTATTTCACAAGCAATGTAAAAATCCATTAACTATTTTTGAGAAATTGTGAATAAAGTCAATATTTTTTCAATAGTAAAATTATATAATTTCAAATTACTTTAATAACCGCCCCAATTATATGAGGCGGCTTATTAATTCCTTTTAAGATTTTTTAGAAAAATAATTTATAATTTTTTTATAAAATCTGAAAACAAAATATATGATTAATGTTAAAATTATTAAAGCAACCATTTGTCCAACAAACAAACCCACACTCATATCTTTGAATATTTTTTCCATATTTTTAATGATTACAATTGCTGAAATTATATCTCCTGTTGTTTTATCAATCTTAATCTGAAAATGCTGATTTTCATGATAAATTGTACCAATTCCTTGCATAAATATTTTTACAGAACTAACACCAAAATATCTATAACAACAATATCACTTTTTTCATTATTATTTACAGAATAATCTGATTGATTCCAATCTACAAATACAGTTAATCCAAATAACTCATTTTTACATTATCAACATGATAACTTAGAGTCATCGTTTGTTTAACATTTATTTTTACACATTAAAAAACCTCCCCAAAAGTATAAGGAGATTTATCAACTATTTTTTAAGCTTTTTGTAAATTTTTACCAAAAAATAAATAACTATAAGTATTAAAACAAACATTAATACTTGTAAAATCATTAACCCAGAACTAAATTGTTGAATTTCCATATATCTTGATATTTTATTTTATTTCTTTACTCCATATATATTAATACATTCACCTGTCTGATTGTTAAAAACTAATGTATATACCCACTGCTCATGGTAATGGAAAGGTAAACCATTATCTGCGAAACATTGAGATTCACTCCACTTTTTGAAGTAAGTACCAAGACCATCCAATGAAGTTGTTTAGCAGAAATTTAACATTTTTTTAGTTTGATTGTATAAATAAAAAGCTAATAAAACACAAATATAATCAATATTAAAATTTATCTAATTGAACCGATGATATAATCAATATGATTACTGGCTCTATGTAATAAATTTCTGGTTTTTTATAAGATTTTTTATTTAATTATTTACGTATTTGATTAAAGAATTTATAAATTTTGCTTGTAGCGTAACAAACAACAAGTATTATAAGTACAATACCTAGTATCTGTAAAATGCCAGATAAATAATAAAATGTATTATGAATTGGCTCACCTTGAAAAATTTGACGTCTCATTTTTTAAGGATTAATAAATGATGAAATAATTTGACCATTGGAACTGTCGATTATAACTGTAATATGGTAAGGCTGATTTACAACTATACCATAACCATAAACAGTTATATTCATTGATACAGTATCATAAACATCAATTTTAATTGTTCCCATAGGACTATTATTTACAGTATAATTTGTTAATGTACTGTTGAGAAAAGATGCTATTCCAACTAGTTGAGTAGTTAAATTTGATACTCTGTATGTTGGTGTCAGTTTTTGTTTAATATCAATCTGAAGGTTGGTTCCTACATTGTTAATTTGAAACTTTACTGATGATAACACTTCATTTAATAGAGTTGCTGATTGTATATCAAATCCATTACCAGTTTTAATTATTGAATTCTGAAACTCTTGAACATTATTGAAAACTTGAGCATTATTACTATTAATTGAACTATCTAATGTAAAAGTAGAACCATTTGATATAGATAAATTTATCATTTGATTTACAAGATTAATACTTTCCTGAGAATAATTATTTTGAGTTAAAAACTCACTAATTGAATCATAAGATTCTGGATTGCTATTAAGATAATTAACAATTGGAATAACATTATTACTACCTTGACTCATCGCCTGATTTATAAGCCAATTAATAATTTCATCGTTATTATTGCTTTGAGCCAAAGCTGTTAAAGCAATTACTAAATTATGTTGAACAGGTATTTGCAAAAAATTAGTTTGCGCAACTGTTAGTGTAAATTTTATTGAATTAATAAGTTCTTGAAAACTTTGTTGAATTTGGGCAATTCCATTGCCATGAACTGGCAATGTAATTATATGTATTCCAGTAGGGTTTGATGCTGCACTAATACCTCCTCCCGAACCATTTCCACCACCACCTTCACCTCCTGAAGAACCACCAGATCCTGAAACTCCTCCGCTAGCTCCTGCATCTGAACCGCCGCCACCGATTCCTCCAGTCCAAAAACAATATGAGGCATTTGTAACCCATTCATATTGTGCGGGAGAATCTGCTCCATGTAATTCCCCATTATCAACAAGCTCTTGAAATTCAACACACAACAATTCAGGCACTTCCATTTTCTCGTTTGTAATGTTATAATATTCTATTTGTCTTTGTTTTAATTCTTCTGGACTTAATGTTTTTAACTCTTCCTCCGTAAAATCGTATTTAACTTTATATATATCATACTGCTGTAGATAGTTTTTGGTAAAAAGTAAATTTTCAATTTTTTCACTTTCAGAGTTTAATATTTTAAAAGTGTAAGATTCATAATCTTCTTTTGATACCTTAACACCTTTTTCATCATCAAAATAAATACCTTTTTCACTATCATAAACGATTTTTCCAGCTATATTTTTCTTTGAAGCTTTTTTTACTTTTTTTACTGCTTCGAACAACCGTTGATTGTTAATGTTATTTTCCTTTAAATTCTTTAATGAAAAATTCTCAACTTTAATCTTACTTTCCTTTTTTAGAGTGTCATCATACAAATCTTTTTCACAACTAGTGAGAATTAGAAAAAATAATAACAGAGAAACTTTAGTTAATTTCAATAATAATGTCTTCATGTTTTCAAATGTTTAAAAATTAATAAAACATTGAAAAATAAAAAAGCGTGGTACTCAATTTACTGTTAAGGAGGCACTGGTATACCCATAGAACAAATAAACCAAGCCCACGCCGTGCGTGGGCATTAGCCTATTCCTGTTCTATTTATGAAAATTACCAGTTTTCCTTAACAAGAATAAAAGACTTAATGCTTTTGTATTTTTAACAACGTATGAACGTAATCATTGCAATAATTAGGCTAATATAATCAATATTCTTATTACTTTCAAAAAAAATTAAAATTTTTACAAAAAAATCAAAACAATCTAAAACATTTCTCTAAATATTAACACATTAACCCTTTATTATATACATTTTTTAGAGCCGATACATATAATTAATTTTGACACATTAACATAAAGAAGTAACAGTAAAACATTAATACTCCTAAGCAATAAATTTATGCTAAAAAATTTAAACCTATTGATATTTCTGGAAAAGAAACCAAAATATTTTTACAAAATATATCCTTACTCTCAATATATAAAATGAACTACCTCGGGGCAGAGCCCACAAGGTATCAATCGGAAGAAAGTAAATTTTTAGTTTTATGAAAACCTTAGGTTTTCAAACTTTCCTCTTTTACACACGAGGCAGAGCCTTCGGGAATCCTTTTTGATTAAAAAATAGCTTTTAACTAAATATCATCAACTTATTTATTATCTTTAACTAAAACATTTATTCTTTCGAAGTAATCTAAAAATTGAATTAAAGAATTCAACCTTTTAAAAAAATTTTATTTTTCAGATTGAATCCACTTATTAATTTTAATTTCTAATAAGGCAAGTGGCATCACACCAGATTCTAGCACTTTGGCATGAAATTTCTTAATATCAAATTTAGCTCCTAGAGTTTTCGAAGCTTTATCTCTAAGTTCTATGAGTTTTAGTTGTCCAATTTTATAGGACAATGCTTGACCCGGAATAGCCATGTAGCGTTCAACTTCAGAGGTGATACTCGCCTCACTTTCAGCCTCATTTTCTAATGAATATTGAATAGCTTTTTCTCTACTCCACCCTTTAGAATGGATTCCAGTATCTACAACCAATCGAATGGCTCGGTGCATTTCATCATTAAGCATGCCAAGATATTGATATGGGTCTTTGTATAATCCAAGTTCTTTTCCTAAACTTTCGGTATACAATGCCCACCCTTCGCCATAAGCTCCAAACCAATTGTATCTTCTAAAATCGGGAAGACTGGTGTTTTCTTGTTGCAAAGACATCTGAAAATGATGCCCTGGAATAGCTTCATGCAAAAACAAATCTTCATCCTCTAAAACATTATATTCTTTCGAATTAGGAATAGGAACATAAAAAATTCCAGGTCTCGAACCATCCACTGCACCTTGAACATATTCTGCACTTGCAGTTTTTTCGCGAAATGCTTCTGTTCTTCTTATTTCGAATTTAGTTTTTGGTTGTAAAGAAAATAGTTTGTCAACATTGGGTTTAATGGTGTTATAAATATTCTGAAAATGCGCAATAACTTCTTCTGGTTTTGAAAAAGGCATGAGTTCTTTTTTAGATCTAACATCATTTAAAAACTCCTTTAATGTGCCTTTGAAACCCACTTGATTTTTTACTTTTTCCATTTCAGCATTTAAACGAGCTACCTCTTTTAAGCCTATTTCATGTATTTCTTCAGGTGTTTTTGTTGTAGTTGTCCATTGCTCACTGTAAGCTTTATACATTTCTTTTCCAAATGGCAGACTACCAATTCCGCTCGTACTTCTTGAAGCTGGCAAATACTCATTTTTCAGAAAATATATCATTTTTACATATTGAGGCATCAATTTATTCTGAATCATATTAGCATATGCCTTTGTAATTTCTTCTTTTTTAGACCTAGAAATAGTAGAAGGCATCGTCTTAATCGTTGAATAAAAAAGATTATCCTCAAGATTTTTCGTTAAAATTTCTTCAAATTGTGGAATTACTTTTATAGTTAACGCTTTGGGAAGCACCAGCTTCTTTTCGATTCCCTTTTTCATGTATACAATTGCTGAATCAATCCAAACGGCATACAAGTCCATTCTTTTCAAAAAATTCTTATAATCTTTTTCCGTTTTGAAAGGTTGAGCCGCCGAACCACTTGCAAATTGCGCCATGGTTAAATGCGTCCCCCAGAATTGCTGAATAGGCATTACATTCGTAGGGATTTTCAAGATTTTCTCACCTTGTTTAATTTCCCATTTCATAATTTCAAAACTATTTAATTGCTCTTCATTTAATTTTGAAGAATCAATCTTAGAAAGTTCGGCTTTATAGGTTCTGAAGAAATTAGATTGCTTTTTCCTATAGAAATCTGTCATTTCAAAGACGAGTTGATCATTAAATTCATTTTGTCCATTCAAAGTAGCATCTAACGGATTTAAACTATTTTTATCATAAAAATATTTCTTTGTGAGTAAATCAAATTTTTGAGAATCATCTTGATTTTTACAGCCATTTAAGGCTCCAAAAAAAAGTATTACAACTAAAGCTTGTATGATTTTAGCACTTATTTTTTTCATCAGGTTTTATTTATGAATTTAACGCTTCTACTATTATCGCATCATCATTCAACATGTTTTTTAACATATTTTCGATACCATTTTTTAAAGTAAACGTTGAAGAAGGACACCCGTTACAAGATCCCTGAAGAATTACTTTTATTCTTTTTTCATTGGAATCATAAGAATCGAATAGAATATTTCCGCCATCTGCAGCAACAGCTGGTTTCACATATTCTTCTAAAATATTGATAATCTGCTGAGAAGTAGTATCTAAATTTTCAAAATTTTTTATTTGTTGCTTCTCTTGTTTGATATGATTTGAATATAAGGATTCATCTAGAACAACTCCTCCATTATCAATGTATTGTTTAATAAAAACTCTCATTTCTGTACCAAACTCATCCCATGTTCCAAGCTCATTTTTTGTAATTGAAATGTAATTTTCATCAATGAAGACTTCTTTTACAAAAGGAAATTGGAATAGCTCATTTGCCAATGGTGACGTCGTAGTTTCCTCAATTGATTTATACTCTGCAGCAACAGTAACTAATTTTTTATTGGTCACAAATTTTAATGTTGCTGGATTTGGAGTAGTTTCTCCATAAATTGTTACAACTTTATTTGTTAAATTGCTAATTGATTCTGAAAATATTTTACCCCCATTTGAAATAAATTCCACGATTTGATCAGCAACAGCCTCTTTCACATCTTCCCAATCTACAATACTAAAACGTTCGATGGCTATAAAATTTCCAGAGATATACACTGTCTTTACAAAAGGTAAATAAAATAATTTTTGAGCTAAGGGAGAATTTTGAGCTTCGTCAATGTTTTTGAATTCGAAACTTTCATTTTGAGTAATAAAATCAGGAAATTCAAACTTTAAAATGGTTGGATTTTGTGTTTTCTTTATAGTAACTTTCATTATTATTATCTTATTTTTTTACAAATTTAACAAAGTTATTTTAAAGAAATACTTACATTTGAACTTTTGAAAATTAATTAACAGTTACTATTCATATTTAACAATAAACCATTTATTGCTATTCGTTTTTATTTATGAAAAAATTATTATTCATTTTTTTATTGGTTGTGATTCCAAATACTATTTTTGGGCAAGCTATTACAGTCAATACAACTACTTATACTGTACCACAATTAGTACAAAATGTTTTGTTTGATTCGACAGTATGTCCAGGCACAATATCTAACATTACTTGGAGTACTGGAACAAATTTTAGCTCGACAAATGGAATTGGGTATTTCACTAACACAAACCCTAACTTCCCTTTATTAAAGGGTGTGATTTTAAGCACTGGTAATGTAACTGCAGCACCAGGTCCCAATACTACCACACAGAGCAATGGGAGCACTACTTGGACTGGTGATACTCAACTATTTAACTACATAAGTGGTTTAGGCATAGATCCTCTCTTAACTGGATATAAAAATGCCACAAAATTAGAATTTGATTTTGTCCCCCTTTCTTCTACAATGAGTTTTGATTTCTTATTTGCCTCGGAAGAATATGGAACATTTCAATGTGATTATTCAGATGCTTTTGCTTTTTTTCTTACAAATGTTACCGCTGGGACAGCAGCAGTAAATTTAGCTTTAGTTCCCTCTACGACAACTCCGATTTCTGTTACAACTATCAGAGACAATGCCTATAACAGCTCATGTAATTCCTTAAATGCAGCCTATTTCGGGTCATATACAGCGCCCCCATCTGCTGCTGCCAGTGCATCTGCTACCAATTTTAATGGTGTTACAAAAAAAATGACAGCATCGTCTAATGTAATAGCAGGAAATACTTACCATATAAAATTAGTTATTGCCGATAGAAACGACACTGCATATGATTCTGCGGTTTTCTTAGGCGGTGGTAGTTTTAACATCGGGAATTTAATAACTTCTGGCTCTGGTTATCACAACACAAGTTATACTGTAGCAAATAATACTGCCATTTGTAATAATCAAACGCGTGATATTGTCTTTGGTCAAAATCCAATTCCTGGTGCAACGTATTCATGGTATAATGGCACTACATTAATGTCTTCTGGGCCAAGTAATGTATATACTGTATCACAACCTGGGACCTATTCAGTTGTTGTTACTACCTCTTCAAGCTGTCAGTTCAGTAGCTCAAACAGTTTTGTTTGTGAGTTTTATCCTGATTTAACGGCAAATCCAACAAACCTTTCCAATGCAAATGGAATATTTAATTTAGAAACAAACACTCCAATCATTTTAAATGGTCAAAACCCTAATAATTATGAAATTAATTATCATTTAAATTTGACCGATGCTCAAAATATTAACAATCCCATACTTAATCCTACAAATTATCATGGAACAAACGGACAAGTAATTTATGCTTCTATTCAAGATCTTACTGGAACTGGCTGTACTGAAGTAAAATCCTTTGTTCTATTAACAAACTGCCCAACAATTACATCACCATCTACTAACCAGAGTCTTTGTCTATCATCTAATCCTGTTGCTTTTTCTGTAAACACTACTTTTACTGGGACTAATATAATAGACTATGTCTATTTTAACTCTCCTCAAACAGGTGCTACTATGTATTCTGGTGGAACAATATTAGGAAGTAGTACTCCAAATTCTTCTGAAATTGCAAGCTATGATGCTCCAATCCTAGGTACTTCAGGTTCATTACCTAATAATCCTGGTACCTATTATGTATATGCTATTGCAAATCCCGCACCCGCTGACAATACCTGTAGACCATTTCAGGAAATTATTGTAACGGTTAATCCAAATCCAACGGTAACGGTTAATAACCCAACCGTATGTCAAGGACAATCGGCTGCGATAACCGCGTCTCCATTGCCTGCCAC
>NZ_QLSZ01000001.1:11368-569858 GCF_003268855.1 Flavobacterium aciduliphilum | reverse complement strand
GAACTTCAATTAGGAGAGCGTTATCCATCTGGAGTATACAACGTGATTGTAACTCAAGGGGAAAACACTAAAACACTTCGTGTGATTAAAAGATAGTTTCTAGATATAAAGTAAACTAAACTTTAGAACCCCTTCTCGAAAGAGAAGGGGTTTTTTTATTTGTTTTGAATTTGATTTAAAACGATATATTTTCAATCCTTTCTATTTCAATGTCTAATTTTTTACTACCAATTACAAAAATTCCCACAATTTAAATTTTAGGAATTTGTGGTTGAAATTAAGGTGCCGAAACCTTGCAAATTATAAACGATGAACTCAATCATAGGGGTCTATTTTAATTTAAATGGTGAGAAAGAATACTATATAAAATTCATTTTCTAGTCACTCGGCCTTAGATGCAATCAGTATTGATGATATGTTTCCCTGTAGGTAGTCTGTTTTTAAATCTTGAGAAATAGAAGCAAAAAGATATAGTTTATTTTATTGAAATCAGAAGCCATTTGATGAATGATGACTATAGAGAAAAGGATTATGTATTTATGAATTCTAAAAGGGTAAAAAAATACCCCAATCAAAAGAAAGGGGTATTATATAAAAGGATGTATTTAGTATTACTTACCAGAAGCAATTAGATTTAATGCAGAGCCTGCTTTGAACCAACCTATTTGACTTTCGTTATAAGTATGGTTGGCAAGTATGGTTTCTTTAGAACCATTTTCATGTGTAATCTCAATGGTTAATGGTCTGCCAGGAGCAAAGTTTATCAAATCAACAAAATCAAAACTATCGTTTTCTTGAATTTTATCATAATCTGCTTCATGCGCAAAGGTTAACGCTAACATTCCTTGTTTTTTCAAATTTGTTTCATGAATTCGCGCAAATGATTTTACCAAAACTGCTTTTACGCCCAAGAAACGGGGTTCCATTGCGGCATGTTCACGAGAAGAACCTTCTCCGTAGTTGTGGTCTCCTACAACAATACTAGAAATTCCAGCCGCTTTGTAGGCTCTCTGTACCGCAGGAACTGCATCGTAAGACCCTGTGATTTGATTTTTAACTTTGTTTGCTTCTTGGTTAAAGGCGTTCACCGCTCCAATAAGCATGTTGTTCGAAATGTTGTCTAAATGCCCTCTAAAACGCAACCATGGACCTGCCATCGAGATGTGATCGGTCGTGCATTTTCCAAATGCTTTTATAAGAAGTTTGGCACCAAGTATATTTTTACCATCCCAAGCTTCAAAAGGCGCCAATAATTGTAAACGCTCAGAAGTTGGCGCGACAACGACTTCTACATGACTACCATCTGCTGCTGGAGCTTGATAGCCTGCATCTTCTACGCTAAAACCTTTCGTTGGAAGTTCATCGCCTTTAGGAGGATGTAATTTTACGGCTTCGCCTTTGTCATTTAGTAACGTGTCTGTAATTGGATTGAAGGATAAATCCCCAGATATTGCTAGAGCAGCAACCATTTCTGGTGAGGTTACAAAAGCGTGTGTGTTTGGATTCCCATCAGCACGTTTTGAAAAGTTTCTGTTAAAAGAGTGAACAATAGTGTTTTTCTCTCCTTTGTCAGAGCCTTCACGATCCCATTGGCCAATACATGGTCCACACGCATTAGTAAATACTTTTGTACCCATTTTTTCAAAAGTAGCAATAATACCATCTCGTTCTATGGTATGACGAATTTGTTCTGAACCGGGATTAATACCAAACTCTGCTTTTGGGGTAATGCCTAGGGCTACAGCTTGTTCTACAATAGAAGCCGCACGCGCCATATCTTCATACGAGGAATTCGTACAAGAACCAATCAATCCCCATTCTACTTTAAGAGGCCAATCGTTTTTCGCCGCTTCTTCTTTCATTTTAGATACAGGAGTTCCGCGGTCTGGTGTAAAAGGCCCATTGATATGGGGTTCTAATTCTGATAAATTAATTTCAATCACTTGATCGAAATACTGACTTGGATTAGCATATACTTCGGCATCACCAGTTAAATAATCCGAAACGGTATCCGCAGCATCCACAACATCTTGACGCCCTGTAGCAGCTAAATATCTTCTCATGGAATCATCGTATCCAAATGTAGACGTGGTCGCTCCAATCTCAGCTCCCATATTACATATTGTTCCTTTTCCTGTACAAGACATGTTTGTTGCGCCTTCGCCAAAGTATTCTACAATTGCTCCAGTGCCTCCTTTAACAGTTAAGATATCAGCAACTTTAAGAATCACGTCTTTTGGAGCAGTCCAACCATTCAATTTTCCATTCAATTTAACACCAATAAGTTTTGGAAACTTTAATTCCCACGACATGCCCGACATCACATCAACGGCATCAGCTCCCCCAACTCCGATGGCTAACATGCCTAATCCACCTGCGTTTACGGTATGTGAATCGGTTCCAATCATCATACCTCCTGGGAAGGCATAATTTTCTAACACAATTTGGTGAATAATTCCAGAGCCTGGTTTCCAGAACCCTATGCCGTATTTGTTTGATACAGAAGAAAGAAAGTCAAAAACCTCTTTCGATTGTTTGTTGGCAACTTCCAAATCGGTAGTCGCGCCAACTTTAGCTTGAATTAAGTGGTCACAATGTACGGTCGTCGGTACCGCTACTTTGCTTTTCCCAGCGTGCATAAATTGCAACAAGGCCATTTGTGCGGTAGCATCTTGACAGGCTACTCGGTCAGGAGCAAAATCCACGTAATCTTTTCCTCTTGAAAAAGCTTGAGAAGGCATTCCTTCCCATAAATGTGAATATAAAATCTTTTCTGAAAGTGTCAAAGGACGGCCTACCAACTCGCGTGCTTTATCTACGCGTGTGGCCATGTTTTCATACACTTTTTTAATCATTTCAATATCAAAAGCCATAATATATGTAGTTTATTTGTTCGGTTGCAAATTTACGAAAACACACCCTCTTTTAAAAGATTTTTAATCAAATAAGTTTATTTGAAATAATAATTTGTCAAAATGTTAATTTTGTTATGTAAAAATTATTAAAAAGCCATTTTAACGCCTTATAATTTACTATTAGATAATGTTTTAATAGATTCGTAGGAGTTCTTGATTTGTCAAAGAATTGTATAAAAAAGAGCAACATCTTGGGAATGTTGCTCTTGAAAAATAAGATATCGTATTTTATAAAAGTTTGCTAATGATGGTTTCTTCGGTAATCCCTTCTGCATCAGCTTTGTAGTTTTTGATGATACGATGACGCAAAATACCTGTAGCCACCGCTTTAACATCTTCTATATCGGGGGAGAATTTTCCATGGAATGCAGCATGGGCTTTAGCAGCCAATATTAAATTTTGCGACGCTCTAGGACCAGCACCCCAGTCTAGATAATTGTTGACATAATCTGTAGCTAATGGACTATTCGGGCGGGTTTTACCTACAACGGTTACGGCATATTCTATTACATTGTCTGCAATAGGGATGCGTCTTATGACATGTTGGAAATCGATAATTTCTTGTGCCGTAAATAAAGCATTAATGACTGGTTTAGCATCAGATGTGGTGCTTTTTACAACCTCAACTTCTTCAGCAAAAGTGGGGTATTCCAACTTTATAGCAAACATAAAACGATCCAATTGCGCTTCAGGTAACGGATACGTTCCCTCTTGCTCAATAGGGTTTTGGGTGGCTAAGACAAAATAGGGTAAGTCCAATTTGTAATTCTGTCCAGCAATAGTAACCGCACGTTCTTGCATGGCTTCCAACAATGCGGCTTGTGTTTTGGGTGGCGTTCTGTTGATTTCGTCTGCCAAAATAATGTTAGAAAATATAGGACCTTTAATAAACTTAAATTGACGGTTTTCATCCAAAATCTCACTTCCTAAAATATCAGAAGGCATTAAATCTGGGGTAAACTGAATGCGTTTAAAGTGTAATCCCAAGGCTTGCGAAATTGTGTTAACCATTAAAGTTTTTGCCAAACCAGGAACGCCAACTAACAAAGCATGTCCTCCAGAAAAAATACTCAATAAGATTTGATCAACAACAGCGTCTTGACCAACAATAATTTTAGATATTTCTTTTTTAAGTTCAATTCTTTTTTGAACTAAATTTTGTATAGCTGCTACGTCAGACATAGTATTCGTTTTTATTTTTTTAGCCAGTTATTTGTAAACGTACAATCTTTGTACTCTCCATTAATCTTGATATACGTTTCTTTTATTTTTTTCTCAGACCATTTTGCAATCGCATTAATTTGTTTTTCTTTTAATGCAAGTTCTTTGATTTTGGTGTAGTCTTTACTAAAATCAGCGGTGTGTTCTTCAATTTTATTGGTCACCATCATGATTTTATATCGTTTCCCTGCTTTGGGGTCTTCGTCTAAAATAACGTTTGAAATCTCACCACTTTTCATATTTGAAACTTGACTGTAAATTTCAGGATCCATATTGGTTAGTTCGAAGCGACTGTCTTGGGTTTTCGGATTAATTAAAGTTCCTCCATTGGCTCTTGTCTCTTTTTCATCCGATAGTGTTCGTGCGGCTTCAGCAAACGTAATTTCTTTATCTAAAATACGTTTTTTGATCAATTCAATTTTATCTTTTGCTTCTTTAAGAGCATCAGGAGTCACTTTTGGTACCATTAATATATGACGCAATTCTAAATCTTGGCCTTTGATTTTTTCTAAGTAAATGATATGAAACCCAAATTCGGTTTCAAACGGTTCAGAGATTTCACCTTCTTGCAGCGAATAGGCGACATCTTTAAATTCTTTTACAAAGGGTGTCTTCTTGTTTATTTTATAAAAACCACCACTGCTTCTAGATCCTGGGTCTTCCGTATACAATACGGCTTTAGTGGTAAAGCTGGCGCCTTCTTGAACTTGTTTTTTAATTTCTTTTAACCGGTCAATAACAGCTTGCTTTTCGGCTTGAGAAACTTTTGGAGCCACTACAATTTGTGCGATTTCAATTTCTGTACCTATCAACGGACGCTCGTTTTCTGGAATTTTTTTAAAGAAATTTCTTGTTTCTTCAGGAGTGATTTGCACAGGGTCAATGATTTTTTTCTGCATTTCTGAAGCCAAACGTTGTTGTTTCAAGATTTCAAAAAGCTCAGTTTTGAACTCATCTTCGCTATTTTTTTTGAAGTATTTTACAACCGCATCCATCGATTTTAATTGCTCCACCATATAATCAATTTGCTGATTCATTTTTTCCTTGATTTCTTCGTCTTTTACGACAATAGAATCTTGAATGGCTTGATGCGCATATAACTTGTCTTCCAATAATTTACCCAACATTTGACAACGTGTAATGTCTTTTGTGGAACCACCAGAACCTTCTATTTCTAAAAAAGCCTTGTCAATATCAGAATCCAAAATGGTATAATCTCCAACGGTAGCAATAATGCCGTCAACTTTAAGCCTTTTTGATTGTACGGTTTCTTTCTTTTCGGGCTCTTTTTCTTTAATGACTTCTTGAGCAAAGCCCGATAAAAAAAAGGCAAAAAAGAGAAGACTTAAGGTATGTTTGCTTTTGATGAGTTTCATTCGTACTATTATTTGTTTTTAATTTGTGTTTTTACTTTTTCAAAAACATCTTGATTCACGTGAATGGTGAATTCTTTTTTAAGTTCATTAACCCAATTGTTTTCGAGGTATTGTTGGTAATCGTTGACTAATTTACCTTTGCATTCTTCCAAGGTTTTATAGCCAGGAGGAAGAACCTTGTTTATCTTCACGATAAAATAATAGTCTCCTTTGTGTGAAATGTCTGAAATGCCTACTTCCATTTTGGTGTCTTTCGGAAGTGCATCGGCACCTTCTTCATAAAATCCTTCACTCGACATTACATTAACCAAGTCTTTGGTGTTGAATTTGTCTTTAATTTCTTTGGTGGTTTTGTTTTTCTTAATCATAACCAATACTTTTTTCATCAAGTCTAAGTTTGTGGATGAAAACAATTCGGCATGCACTCTAGTTTTCCAAACATGTTTTTCTTTTTGCGTTTCATAGAAGGCTTTCAATCCTACAGAGTCATTTTTTGAACGTTGCCAGATTTCTTTATCCATCAAATCAAAAAGCAATAACCCATCACGATATTCATCCATGACCGCCGCAAATTCAGGAAACTCATTTTCTAAATTGTCGTTGTTGTACTGACTTCTTTGTTCATCTGCAAAAGAATCAAATAATTTTTCTGTGACCTTCTCAATGGGTTTAATTTTGAGGTTTGATTTTTGTTGTGATTGAATGTAGTTTAGAAAAGTTTCTCCAGATATAGGTTTTGAAGCTACATAAAATAAAGAACCTGAGAATTTTTTCATATCCGTGGGAACAGTCCATTTCGAATCATAAAAACTATCATTAACTGTTTTTACAATGGCGTTATACAATTTCACATCCTTTTTGATAGGGTATTTTTTTCTTAATTTTTCATTATATGAATTTGTAATAAGGCGCGAACGATCGTCTTTACTGATTTTGTTTTCCAATTCGTATTTCGAGTCATCGTACGATTTTAAAGGGAATTTATCAATCAATTTTACAATGTGCCATCCAAAATGCGTTTCAAAAGGTTTTGATATCGGGTTTTCTTTGGTCAAGGCAAAAGCTTCGTTTTCAAATTCCTCTGAGCTTAATTGTCCAGAGCTGAATTTATTCAACACACCGCCTTTTGAAGCCGACGATTTGTCTTCAGAAAATTGCTTAGCCAATTCTTCAAATTTTTCGCCTTGTTGCAATTTCTTGTAAATGTCTTCAATTGTATTTTTTGCCGTTGGAACGTCTTGACCGTCTTTTTGTTTTAAAATCATGATGTGTGCCACAGCGATTTCCCCACGGTTTGCACGAATGTCGTTCACTTTGATGATGTGGTATCCAAATTTTGTTCGCACCGGCATAGAGATCATGCCAACAGGGGTGTTGTAAGCTCCGTTTTCAAAAGCATAAACCATTCGGAAAGCAGTAAAATACCCTAAGTTTCCTTTGTTTTCTTTCGCCGAAGGGTCTTGAGAGGTTTCTTGAGCAACGGTTCCAAAATCCTCTCCATTAAGAATTCTATTGCGGATGCTTATGATTTTATTGTAGGCTGCTAGGGTATCTGCAGGAGCAGCGTTTTCATCGACCATGATCAAAATGTGCGAGGCGTTAATCTCTTTTTGCATTCTGTTATAGCCTTCGTCAACCAATTCTTTTGTAACTTTCGAATCGGTCGTGTAATTTTTTGCTAACTGCGTTCGGTAGCTTTTCAATTCGTTTTGATATTGCTTGCCGTCTTGTAAACCAAGTTTATAAGCTTTGTTTACTTTTAATTTATATCCAATAAATAAGTCGAGGTATTGATTGATGTCTTTTTGTGATTCATCTTTGACCAAATCAAGGTTTTTATTATACACTCTGAGGAATTCATCCGTGTAATACGGTTTGTCATTAATTGTAAATAAAACTTCTTTAGAATTAGTTTGCGCATGCAGGGCAGTTGCTAAACAAAAAAGGAACCCTAAGAATAAATGTTTTAACTTCATTATAAGAATATTAAATTAGTGGTTTTACTAATCGTGATGCATTCACGGAATAATTACAATCAACAAAAGTAACAAATCGTTACTATTAAACAAGTGTAACAAATACTATTAACAAAATTTTATTAACACAATTAAAACACCTTGTTTTTTGAATTCCATATTCGATTAGTTATTTAGGCAATAAATAGTATTTTTGCAGTCCATTATATCAATTATGAGCTTTTTAAAAGAAATACAACGTCGCAGAACCTTTGGGATTATATCGCATCCTGATGCTGGAAAAACAACATTAACCGAAAAATTATTGCTTTTTGGAGGTGCTATTCAAGAAGCAGGAGCCGTAAAAAACAACAAGATTAAAAAAGGAGCCACGAGCGACTTTATGGAAATCGAAAGGCAAAGAGGGATTTCGGTGGCTACGTCCGTTTTGGCTTTTAATTATCAAGATAAAAAAATAAACATTCTCGATACGCCAGGGCACAAAGATTTTGCTGAAGATACTTTTAGAACCTTAACAGCAGTTGATAGTGTTATAGTGGTGATAGATGTTGCGAAAGGGGTGGAGGAGCAAACAGAAAAGTTGGTTTCGGTATGTAGAATGCGCAAAATTCCGATTATCGTATTTATTAATAAATTGGATCGAGAAGGGAAAGATGCCTTTGATTTGATGGATGAAGTAGAAAAGAAACTAGGCTTGCATGTCACTCCGTTGAGTTTTCCTATAGGCATGGGGTATGATTTTCAAGGGATTTATAATATTTGGGAAAAGAATATCAACTTGTTTAGTGGGGACAGTAGAAAAAACATTGAAGACACGATTGCCATTTCAGATATTTTAAGTCCAGATTTAGAAAAGCTAGTAGGGGAGCGTGCTGCCACCAAATTACGAGAAGAATTAGAACTCGTAGAAGAAGTGTATCCTGCTTTTGATAGAGACGCCTATTTATCGGGCAATTTGCAACCTGTATTCTTTGGTTCGGCGTTAAATAATTTTGGAGTTAGAGAACTTTTAGATTGTTTTGTCGCTATTGCGCCTTCTCCAAAAGCGAAAGAATCGGATACACGAGTGGTACATCCAGAAGAAGAAAAATTATCGGGATTTGTTTTTAAAATTCACGCCAATATGGATCCGAAACATCGTGACCGATTGGCTTTTATCAAGATTGTATCGGGCACTTTTGAACGCAACAAACCTTACTTGCATGTGCGGTTGAATAAAAGTTTGAAATTTTCTAGTCCGAATGCTTTTTTTGCAGAGAAAAAAGAAATTGTGGATATTTCCTATCCCGGCGACATCGTCGGATTGCATGATACGGGGAATTTCAAAATAGGTGACACCCTCACCGAGGGAGAACTCATGAATTTTAGAGGAATACCCAGTTTCTCGCCCGAACATTTTAGGTATATCAATAACGCAGATCCTCTAAAATCAAAACAATTGGAAAAAGGAATCGACCAATTGATGGACGAAGGGGTGGCGCAGTTGTTTACCTTGGAAATGAACAACAGAAAAGTAATTGGAACCGTAGGAGCGCTTCAATATGAAGTAATTCAATACCGTCTAGAACACGAGTATGGGGCCAAATGTACCTATGAAAATTTTCCTGTGCACAAAGCGTGTTGGGTCAAACCAGACGATGCAAAGAGTGAAGAGTTTAAGGAATTTAAACGCGTCAAACAAAAGTTTTTAGCCCATGATAAATACGGACAACTAGTGTTTTTGGCAGATTCAGATTTTACTATTCAAATGACTCAATCCAAATATCCAAGTGTAAAATTGTTCTTTACCTCGGAATTCGAATAAAAAGAAAAACCGTTTAAGTCAAGATGATTTAAACGGTTTTTTAATTTTTAAGGCAATCTATTAATAATACGTATAACGTCTTACTTTAGAAATGTACTTAGCCAAGCGAATCACTTGATGGCTGTAGCCGTATTCGTTGTCATACCATACATACATCACAATATTTTTTCCATCGGCAGAAACAATAGTAGCATTGCTATCAAATATAGAAGGCGCAGAAGTTCCAACAATATCCGACGATACTAATTCGTTGTTGAGAGAGTATTTGATTTGTTCAACCAAATCGCCTTCCAAGGCATAACGTCTCATAATGTTGTTTACTTCTTCTACGGTTGTGTCTTTGTTTACTTCCAAGTTCAATACTACCAAAGACCCATTTGGAACAGGAACCCGAATCGCATTAGACGTTAATTTTCCAGCCAAACTTGGTAGGGCTTTCGCCACAGCACTTCCCGCACCCGTTTCAGTAATTACCATATTAAGGGCAGCGGCTCTCCCACGACGGTATTTTTTGTGCATGTTGTCTACTAAATTTTGATCGTTGGTATAGGCATGAATGGTTTCAAGATGCCCTTTTACCACGCCCAAAGTATCTTCAACGGCTTTTAATACCGGTGTAATTGCGTTGGTAGTACAAGAAGCCGCCGAGAAAATAGCCACTTCGTCTGGGTTGTAATCTGTGTGGTTTACACCATAAACAATATTTGGAACTCCTTTTCCTGGCGCAGTCAATAATACTTTGTCAACCCCTTTTGAGGTTAAATGACGTTTAAGCGCTTCTTCCGTAGTGAAAGCTCCCGTGTTGTCAATCACCAAAGCATCTTCAATACCATATTGAGTGTAGTCAATATCTTCTGGGGCATTGGCCGTAATGATGTGAACCGTTGTGCCGTTAATAAGTAAGGCATTGTTTTCAATATCGGCAGCAACCGAACCTTCAAAATCACCATGAACCGAATCATAACGCAACAACGAAGCTCTTTTTTCGAGCGATGTAGCATCATTGCGGTCACGAGTTACAATAGCTCTAAGACGCAATTGCTGTCCTTTACCAATTTTGCTCATCATTTCGCGTGCCAATAAGCGCCCAATGCGTCCAAAACCATACAACACCACATCTTTTGGGGTGATTTCTTGAGAGTTTTTGGAATCTTTCAATTTATTGATGACAAAAGCTTTTGGGTCGTTATACTTGTTATCTTCCAAATGATATTCATACGTTAGTTTTCCAATATCAATACGAGAAGGCGGTAAGTCTAAACTAAAAATAGCTTTAGCAATTTCTACCGTGTCAAAAATGTTGATGGGTTTTTGAACAAATTCTCCAGCATATTCATGCAAGTTGATTAAATCACTCACATTGCTGTTGATTAATTGGTTTCTAAAAAAAATAAGTTCGATAGATTTATCATACCATAAATCGCTCACGATTTTAATAATCTCTACAGCGGCTTTTCTTCTACTGGCTTGAAAAGCAAGCTCTTTTTCGTATAATGCGTTGTTGTTCATAAAGATGAAAAAATTAAGTGTTGAGTTGTTTTATTTTTACTAAAAAAAAATTTGATGCAAATGTAATCAACTATAACGTTTTCGTGCTTCATTTTGCCGATTTTTTTTAACAAAAAAACTACAACTTTTTTAAGGTTGTAGTTTGTGTGTTTTTATGCTCTTTGTGGGGATATAATATAATTCTGTGCTATCCGTTGTGGACATATCTGTGCCAACTGGTTTGTTTTAGGGTGTGGCATAACGGTTTGGGGCTTGGCGAAGTGGCGAATTTAGAAGCATTTACTTTCATTTTAGCACTAATGTTGATTTGAAAACCAAATGTTCAATTTAGCACTGAACCCGCCATTTTGCTAAATTGCTGTTAGCGGTTCGGGCTTTTTTTGTTGTTAGTTTTCTAATGTTTCAAGTTTCATTCTCAATAAAGGATATTCTCTTCCTTGGTCATCTTTTTCTGTTCGTTCGTATGTTTTGAACCCTATTTTTTTGTAAAATTTAACCGCATTTGTGTTTTGTTCGTTTACGTCAACCTTATCGGCTTTCAATTCTGTAATGGCGAAGTCTGTGAGTTTTCTTCCAAGACCTTTTTCAATATATTCAGGTGAAAAGAAAAGCATTTCTATTTTTTTTTCAGCAAGACCTATAAACCCTGAAACTTGGTTGTTTTGTTTTAAACAGTATACTTCAAAATCATTAAAATTGATTGTCTGTACGAGTTGTTTGATTTCTTCAAAGTCAGCCTGATTTAGAAAGTCGTGAGTTGCTAATACTGATTTTTCCCAAATGTTGAGAATTTGTTCTCTGTCTTTATCTGTATATTTTTCTATTTTGAAACTTTGATTTGTCATAATTCAACTAATTTGTATGATGGTTTTATTATTCGGTTCGGAAGTCTTTATTTTATTACTCAATTAAAATTGTTTTTCCTGTTATTATTTTTCTCTTTGTAGTTTTCTCGCCTGACCGCTAACTTGTATATAGTCGCTACTTTATTGCGACTATACACCCTAAATTGGGTAGATTGTCGCTACTTGAAAGCTTATCAATTCCAAATATAAAAAATTATCCTTAAAAAATCATGGTTTTATAAAAAGGAATACCATTTTGAGGTCAACTAAATATTCTTTTGGGTAAATCCCGATAGCGCTGATTTAAGTTGCAATTCCGCACCATCCGTTGTTTTGTTGTGGCTATGTTTTCAAAAAGAGCATCTAAAGATATATGATACACGTGCTTTATAGATACTTCTTTTTTAAGGTATAGTGTATGTATAAAATTACTATTTTAAATCTATAGTGAGTCTATGAAAATCATTATTTTTATAGACTCACTATAGACTCAGTATAGACTTATTATAGAGTCACTATTACTAAAATAGAAAGTATCTATGCATAATCTGTACAAGAAAGAAACTTTTTAAAGGCTTAACGATTGCGACCACGTATTATTTCTATGTTTTTGCAAGCAATACGGTGAGTGTAGCTCCAATTAGCGATGGCAGAAGTCTTATGGCTGCTTGATGGTTTTCCCCAGTTTAATGGTTCATTTAAGTGACGGCTAGGATTAAATTTCTGGCAGTTTTTTTTGTAAGGGTATGGGCTCAATAAAGGCAAACCTCTAAACCATAAAATAAAATTTAAAAACCCCGCTATTATCTAAAACATTTCAATAAATTTGCGCCTTATTTCAAAAAAATCTTGAAAAAAGAAGTTGTAGTCATCACTGGCGGACCGGGTACTGGAAAAACCACCATAATCGATAAATTAATCGAAAGAGGATATACGTGTTTTCCTGAGATTTCTAGAGACATCACCCTTGAAGCTAAAAAACAAGGTATTGAGCAACTTTTTTTGGAAAAGCCGCTTTTGTTTAGCGAACTCCTCCTAGAAGGTAGAAAAAAACAATTTCGAGAAGCGCTCTCACAAGAGGCAGACACGGTATTTATTGATCGTGGTATCCCCGATATTTTAGCCTATATGCACTACATTGGCGATAGTTATCCTGCTTTTTTTAATGAGGCGTGTTTGGAACACCACTATTCTAAAATTTTTGTGCTACCCCCTTGGGAAGAAATTTATGTAAGCGATGAGGCGCGTTATGAAAACTACGAACAAGCCAAACTCATCTTTGACCACCTCAAAGAAACCTATCAAACCTATGGGTACGAGCTTATTGAAGTCCCTAAAGGAACGGTTGACGAGCGAATCGACTTTATGCTCAATAAATTGTAGGGAATGGTTTTTTAGTATTTTTACGCTATATTCGCAATTCTTAATTCGTAATTGCAAGCCATGTCTGAGCCTCTAGAAATTCTAAAACAATATTGGAACCACCAATCATTTAGAACCCCTCAAGAAGAAATCATCGCATCCGTTTTGGCAGGACAGGATACTTTTGGGCTAATGCCTACTGGAGGAGGCAAATCCATTACGTTTCAAGTGCCTACGCTTATGAAAAGTGGGTTGTGTTTGGTCATCTCTCCCTTAATTGCGTTGATGAAAGATCAAGTAAAGAATCTGCAAAGCAAAGGCATTAAAGCCCTCGCGCTTACGGGTGGCATCACGCAAGATGAATGGATTACGTTATTGGATAATTGTCAGTTTGGGAATTACAAATTTTTATATTTATCTCCCGAACGCTTGCAAAACGATTGGATTGTTGACCGACTCAAATCCTTGCCTATAGAATTAATTGCGGTAGACGAAGCGCATTGTGTTTCGCAATGGGGACACGATTTTAGACCCGCTTATTTGAAAATAGCCAAACTCAAAACGATCTTTCCAAAGGTTCCTATGCTGGCACTCACCGCCTCGGCTACCAAGAGGGTACAAGAAGATATTATTGCCCAATTACAACTTGAAAATCCTAAAATTTTTACAAAATCATTTGCCAGAGAAAATTTGGCCTATATGGTGTATGCGGTTGAAGACAAAGTACATTTTGCTCAAAAAATTCTCAAGAAACATCCCGAACCAGCGATTCTTTATGTAACCAACCGAAAAGCGTGTTTGGAGACAGTAAAACATTTAGAAGCCCAAGGTATTTCGGCTACGTATTATCATGGAGGCTTGTCTGGAAAAGACAAAGACCACAACATGACCCTCTGGATGGAAGAAAATGTGCAAGTGATGGTAGCGACTAACGCATTTGGAATGGGAATTGACAAGGCCAATGTGAAAACGGTACTTCACATTCACATCCCGCCAAATTTAGAAAATTATTACCAAGAAGCGGGACGAGCCGGAAGAAATGGAGCTAAAGCCTATGCGGTTTTACTCACCAATCCTTCTGATGAGATTCATGCCGAAAGTCAATTTTTAAATGCCCGTTGTGATACCGCTTTTCTTAAAACGGTCTTCATAAAACTGTGCAACTATTTTCAAATCGCTTTTGGTGAAGGTATTGATGAAACGTTTTCTTTTAACATGCTCCATTTTTGTACACGCTATAATTTTCCTACACTAAAAGTTTTTGAAGCCTTGAAATTCTTAGACAATCAAGGCATCATTAATCTGACGAAAGAATTTTCAGAGAAAACTACGTTACAATTCACTATCTCTTCCAAAGAGTTGATTCGATACATGAGTTTGAATCCAAACGACGAACCCTTGCTTTTGGCTATCCTACGAACCAATCCGGGTATTTATGATCATCAAACCGCTATAAATACCGCTTTATTAGCAAAAAAAACGAATCTAGACGAGGACAAAATAATTGAAGTTCTCCATCAATGGCATCACAAGCAAATCATAGAATTACACGCCAAAAGCAATGATGCTAAAATTACTTTTAATGAGATTCGAGAAGACGATAAAACGATAAACCGAGTTGCAAAATATCTAGAATCTCAAAACAAACTCAAAGAAGCGCAATTGCAATCGGTTTTTGAATATATTCATAACGAAAGTCAATGCAGAACGTCACAAATTCTTCATTATTTTGGAGAAGCCCCTTCGGCTGATTGTGGGATTTGTTCTTATTGCATTCAAACTAAAACACCCAAGAAAGACATCCTTTCTTTAACGAATAGCATTCTTTCGTTACTAGCCTCTGAAGAGTTGAATTCTAGAACTATTGAAAAACGGACAAATTATCCGAAAGAGGATGTTATCTTTGCGCTGCAAAAATTGTTAGAAAGCGATCGTATTTTTATAACTGCAACTAATTTATATTCGTTAAAAAGACACTGATTCAAATTTCAGATTAAAATGGAAAAATTAAAAATAGTTTTCATGGGTACTCCAGAATTTGCTGTGGGTATTCTGGATACACTTGTTCAAAATCACTATGACATAGTTGGCGTGATTACTGCCGCGGATAAGCCTGCAGGGAGAGGTCAAAAATTAAAATACTCAGCCGTAAAAGAATACGCGTTAGCACACCAACTAAAAATACTACAACCCACCAATTTAAAAGACGAAACTTTTTTAGCGGAATTAAAAAGTTTGGAAGCTAATTTGCAAATCGTTGTTGCCTTTCGAATGCTCCCTGAAGTAGTTTGGAACATGCCTAAATGGGGTACTTTTAACCTTCATGCTTCTCTATTACCCAATTACCGTGGTGCGGCACCAATTAATTGGGCGCTTATTAATGGAGAAACAAAAACAGGAGTAACTACTTTTTTTATTGATGACAAAATTGATACTGGCGCAACTATCTTAAGTAAAGCGATAGCCATCCTTCCCGAAGATAATGCGGGAACCCTTCATGACAAACTTATGCATTTAGGATGTGAAACGGTGTTAGAAACCTTAGTGCTTATTGCCAATCAAAAAGTCATTCGAATACCACAAACGGATGCTTCAGATCTTAAAACGGCCTACAAACTGAATCGTGATAATTGTAAGATCGATTTTTCTAAAAGCGGCACCTCTATTTGTAACCTCATCCGTGGATTAAATCCTTTTCCTGGTGCTTGGTGTTTTTTTAAAGATGATGCCAACGAATGGAATGTAAAAATATATGAGGCTCAATTTATAGAAGAACCCCACAGTCTACCCATTGGCACGCTCTTAGCCACCAAAAAAGACCTTAAAGTAGCTATTAATGATGGATTTCTGATGCTTTTACAGCTACAATTCCCCGGAAAAAAGAAAATGTCTGCCTCCGAATTGCTAAATGGGATGACTTTTGATACACATACTACGGTTTTTTAATCATTTATTTGTAAGATTATCAATAAGTTTGATAAAAAACACATGTATTTATTAACAAAACAAACGAGTTATTAACATTTCAGAATAAATATTGTCTTAAGATTTGTAACGAATTGATTTTTACGTTATGTTTGTTAATGATTAACAAAAAAATGTTTAACCAACAAAATTAATAACTATTATTATGAACAAATCAGAATTAATTGATGCAATTGCAGCTGACGCTGGAATTTCAAAAGCGGCTGCTAAATTAGCTTTAGAATCATTTTTAGGAAACGTAGGTGCTACTTTGAAAAAAGGAGGTAGAGTTTCTTTAGTTGGTTTCGGTTCTTGGTCAGTTTCTAAAAGAGCGGCTAGAGAAGGAAGAAATCCTCAAACTGGAAAAACTATCAAAATTGCTGCTAAAAATGTAGTTAAATTTAAAGCTGGTGCAGAATTAGAAGGTTCTATAAACTAATCTAGTTTTTTCACAATATTGAAAAGCCACTCCAACGAGTGGCTTTTTTTATAAGAAATTTTGTGTTTACAATTCTACTTTATACATTTATGTCCTGAGTGTGATATTCGTTAATCTAAAATTGGAAAAACACATGACAAAAGCTAAACTACAAAAAGGAGTTTTACTCATCTCAGAACCCGCAATCATTGGAGATGCTACTTTTGGACGTTGTGTAGTCCTTCTCGCTGATCATGGCGATGAGGGATCAATTGGTTTTATTTTAAACAAGCCACTTTCTTACACCATCAATGACTTGATTCCTGAAATTGAGGCTTCTTTTGAAATTTACAACGGAGGACCTGTTGAGCAAGATAACTTATATTTTATACATACCATTCCGCAATTGATTCCTAAAAGTGTTGAGATTTCACAAGGCGTTTTTTGGGGTGGTGACTTTGAAACCGTAAAACGTTTAATCAATGAAAAGGCGATTCATAGAGAAGAGATTCGCTTTTTTCTAGGGTATTCGGGGTGGGGGAGCACGCAACTAGATTATGAGTTGACCTCCAATTCATGGATTGTGACGCCAAACAATTATCACACGGCGCTATTGAGCAAGTCTTCTCCTATGTTCTGGAAAGAAAAAATTACAGAATTGGGAGGCGATTATGTGATATGGTCCAATGCACCCGAAAATCCTATATTAAATTGATTCATTTAAAGCGGCTATGATGTGCTGTGCAAGGGTAGTTTGAAAATCCTTTTTTCGATACTTTGTTACCGATTGCACGCCAACAATCACATTGGTAATAAATAGTTCATCGGCTTTTTGGAGATCAAAGGGAGAAATAATCGCTTCTTGAACCTCAATATGTTCTTGTTTTTCTGCCAACTTAAGAACTTGTTTTCTCATAATTCCGTTTAAACATCCTTCAGATAGGGGAGGAGTTATCAACGTATTTCCCATTCGAATAAAGAGATTGCCATTTAAAGCCTCAACTACATGCTTATCTTCATTCAAAACCAAAGCATTTTGCAATCCGTTTTCTTCAGCATAGATACTGCCTATCACTTGAATGATTCGATTGGTCGTTTTTATATTGGACAACAACTGCTTTGAAACAAAAAAATCTTTGTATAAATCTACTTCATGTACTGCCTGATTGAAAACATAGGTCGCTTGTTCGAGAGGATTTACTTGAATGGTATAGGAAATGGTTCGGTCTTTGGGCAAGTAATAGCCTCCTTCATTTCTAAAAACAGTCCATCGTACACGAGCATGCTCAAGAGACAACTGTTGCGCCAATTTCAAAATTTCTGCTTCCATAAATTCCATAGTGAGGTAGGCAGGAATCTTCATTCTTAAAATCCGCATAGAAGCCATAAGTCTGAAGTAATGATCTTCCAAAAAAAGAATGTTGCCTCGTGAAAGTTTAAGGGTTTCAAAAACAGCATCTCCATATAGAAAACCTCTATTTAAACTTGGAATTGCCGTTGATTCGTTACAAAGTGTTCCGTTAAAATTTATCATAAAAAAAGTCCCGCTAAATACGAGACAAATATACTTCTAATTCCTGATTTTAAACGGATCCGATGACATGTTTTAAATCGGATACTTGATTTTCCCAAAGTTTTTTGGATTCGGATAATTCTTCTTCTTCTGCAAAATCAACGACCATTAAAGAAACATCTTTAGTAATTTCGTCTTCCAAAATCCGTAATTCAAAAAAATATTCGGTATCTTTTTTGTCGTCGTCTACCCATTTAAATTTGACTTTTTCACCTGTTTTTTTAGAAGCAAGTCGGGCATGTTCCTCCACATCATCCCATTCAAAAGTAAAAAATTCACCTCTTGAGTTGACCATATCAGCAAACCATTCTTGTAATCCTGAGGGGGTTGAAATGTATTGGTACAATAACTGTGGTGAAGAATTAATTGGGAATTCTATTTCGTAACGTATTTTCTGTGACATACTACAAATTTTTTCGAAATATATAATTTTTATTTAAAAAGTCAATCAATAAAAAAAATATTTTTTTTCAATTTTATATTTGCGCAATCTGATATTAGTTTTATATTTGCACCCGCATTCAAGGATGTGACCGGCATTTGGCGAGGTAGCTCAGTCGGTTAGAGCGCAGGATTCATAACCCTGAGGTCGGGAGTTCAAATCTCCCTCTCGCTACAAAAGAAAATTCAATGAAACTGCGGTTTAGTGTACACTAAACCGCTTTTTTTATGTCGAATATTTTATTACTTTTACAAAGAGTACACCAAAACGTACACCAAACAAGACACTCTTTGGACAAAAAAAAATTTTCAGAACCTAAAATTTACACCGGTGGTGTGGATATTACTTTATGGAATGAACTCTCAAAAGAAGAGCAGAGTCATGCAATTTCTAAAGATTGGTACATCTATTACAAATTTTTAGATGCAACAACTGGAAAACTAAAACGTATGCCTAACATAAAGGGTGGTTGTAATAGATTTAAAACTAAAAGAGAGCGCATTGCCATCCTAACAAAATTAAGAGATGCACTTGAATACCTTTTAGAAAAAGGATTAAACCCATATTTAGATGCTGATTTAAGTTTGCTTGATGCAAAATCCTCAAATTCAAACGAAAGTAAAAAAACTATTACAGCTCCTATTGTAAATAAACCTGAAGTCACTAAAATTTCAGAACCCATAAAAACAGAACCTATTGAGCCTGTTTTATCCATTAAAGAAGCTTTTGAATATGCTTTAAAAATCAAGAAAAAATCTCTAAACGAGACTTCCTATATGAATTTTGCAGGTAGAATTAATCGATTCAAAAAAGCATTAGACCAGAATGCTCCAATTACCTCATTAAACCGCAAACAAACTAATGAATACTTAAATAGTGTTTTAGAAAGTACAAGTGCTCGAAATCGAAACAATACCCGAATAGACTTAAGTACTTTATTTGAAGTACTGGCTAATGATGAAATAATTCCCGAAAATTTCATTAAAAGAATAAATACTTTAAAAACCAAACCGGAGCGAAACAAAACATACACTCCAGATATGCAAGAAAGCATTTATTCCTATCTTAAAAAAAACGACCCTTTGCTCCTACTTTTTATTAAGTTTATCTCCTATAATTTTCTTCGGCCAGTCGAAGTTTGCAGATTAAAGGTTGGGGATTTGGATATTAAAGACAAAAAACTTTACGTTCGAGCGAAAAATAAATTAGTCAAAATCAAAATAATTCCGGAAATATTAATCAAAGACTTACCTGATTTATCCCTAATGAATAAAGCTGATTTTTTATTCACGCCCTCTCAAATAGGTGGCGAATGGATTGCAACTGAAAACAATCGTAGAGACCATTTTTCAAAACGATTCAAGGCAATAGTAAAAGACCATTTTGGACTGGGTGCTGATTATGGAATGTATAGTTTTAGACATACTTTCATAACCAAACTATACAGAGAATTGCGCAAATCGTATTCACCCTTTGAAGCCAAAAGTATCTTGATGAATATTACAGGCCATTCAACTATGTCTGCACTTGAACTTTATTTAAGAGATATTGATGCTGAACTACCGGAAGACTATTCCCATTTACTGGAATAAACTTTGTTGCAATTTTAGGCCATAAACTACAAAAAAAACAATTAAATCATTTATCAATAAAAGACATCCAAAAATAAATAAACCAATGGTTTACGTGATATAAACTTCAAGTATTTCTTTTATTTTTAATTTGGTATACTTCGAGGAAATCCTGTAAATACTTCAGGAAAACATCCAATATACCTGAAGAAACCAAATTTTTGCTTCTATAATTTATGATGGTTCAATGATTAACTATTGGATAACTATTTGGATAACTTATTTGTGAAAATAATAGAAACTAAGAAACAAAAACAAGAGTAGTTTATATTGGTTTTTAAATGAAATTTACACCTAAAATGCACCTAAAAAAATACAATTTAGATTGAAGACGTACAATTGTTCTCATATAATTCAAATTTAAGGATTTTGAAAACACTCTCTTAGTTTTGACTTAAATCAGTACACTTTTTGCTGACGATTTACAGTGATGACATGAAGATTTTAAAAAATAAATTTTCAATTTTAGACAATAATATATTGAAAAAATCTTCAGTCACAAGCTAACCATTTCTAGTAATGATGGCTATTTAAAGCTATTAAGACTGTATTATTTGTTAAAAAAAGCATAAACACCATTTTAGCAACTTTATTTTAGTAATTTTGTTAACCAAATAGTTAAACTATATAATTAAACAATATGGATAAAATTAAAACTGAAAATACTGAAACTGAAATATTAAAAGCTGCAAAAGAAATCTTTCAGCAAAAAGGAATGGCAGGTGCAAGAATGCAAGAAATAGCAGATAAAGCAAAAATTAATAAAGCATTATTGCATTATTATTATAGAAGCAAACAATTATTATTTGAAGCTGTTTTCAAAAGTGCTTTTTCGCTTTTAGCACCACAATTAAATAAAGTGCTAAATGATGATAGTGACTTATTTGAAAAAATACGAAAGTTCACTGAAAATTATGTTTCGTTTGTAATCAAACATCCCTATTTACCAAATTTTGTAATACAAGAATTAAATAAAAACCCAGAATTTGTTCAAAAGCTTCGCTCTGAAAAAAATTTTCCTTCCATTGAAAAATTTAAACTTCAAGTAAGTGATGCTATAAATCAAGGAATTATTAAACCAATTGAAGCTGAACAGTTATTTATCAATATTATCTCTTTAAATATTTTTCCTTTTATCGGAGAACCGCTATTAATGGCGCTTGTTAATGTGGATAAAGAAAGCTACAATAAAATACTAGAAAATAGAAAAACGGAAGTGGCTGAGTTTATCATTAATTCAATAAAAATATAAATTATGAAAACTAAGTTAATCATACTGATAGTATTGTTTATATCAATATATGTAAATGCACAACAGACTTTAACCTTGGAAGATTGTTACTCATTAGCTACAAAAAATTATCCTTTATCAAAACAAACAGGATTAATACAACAAAAATCAAGTTATGAAATTGAAGCATTAAGCAAAGGAAAATTACCAAAAATTGATATAAATGCACAAGCAACTTATCAATCTGAAGTGATAGGATTACCTACTTCACTACCAGGAGTTCAATCTTTAAATAAAGATCAATATAGAGCAACTTTAGATTTAAATCAATTAGTATACAATGGTGGAATAATTGATGCAAATACTAAATTAAAAGAGGCACAAACCAAAACACAACAACAAATAATAGAAGTTTGTTTATATCAAATAAAAACTCGAATCAATCAATATTTCTTTTCTGTTTTGTTACTTCAAGAAAAAAAAGCATTACTATCTTCAAAAAAAGAGTTATTAACTTCCAAAGTTAAGGAAGTGAAATCGGGAGTCAAATTTGGAGCAATTCTTCCATCATCAGAACAGATTTTAGAAGCAGAAATTATTAAAATAAACCAGCAATTAACAGAAATTAAATTTGAAAACATCAAATTATTAAATAACCTTTCAGAATTAACTTTTTCAGATATTGATACCGAAACAACTTTAATACAACCAGTATCATATCCAAATAGCACTAATATAACAAGACCTGAAATTGCTTTTTATGATTTACAAAATCAGCAATTAGAGTTCTCGAAAAGTGTTCTATCTAAATCAAATCTTCCAAAAATAAATGCTTTTGGTCAAGCGGGTTATGGTAATCCCGGATTAAACATGTTAGACAATTCTTTTCAAACATTTTATGTTGTTGGCCTAAAAGCGAATTGGAATATTTTTGATTGGGGCAAAACCAAAACAGATAAAAAAGCATTGGATATATCTAAAGAAATAGTAACATCTGAGAAAGAAACATTTGAATTAAATAACAAAATACAATTAGAAGAGCAAGGTTTTGAAATTAAAAAATTAGAACAACTGCTGCTTTCTGATACCGAAATAATTCAAATACGTGAAAAAGTTATTAAATCCTCAGATGCTCAATTAAAAAATGGTGTGATAACATCGTCTGAATATCTTATAGAATTAACCAATTTATTTGAAGCAAAAAATATTTTGAAAACGCATGAAGTTCAATTAGCAGCAGCTAAATCAAATTACGAAATAATTAAAGGAAAATAAAATAGTACCCGAAAAATTTAAAAAAATGAAAAAAATAAGCATAATAATTTTAGCAACGATAGGGTTAATTTCTTGTAACAAAAATAACGACAAAGCTGACGGTTATGGGAATTTTGAAGCAACTGAAATAACTATTTCTTCAGAAGCTAACGGTAAAATAGAGTTTTTAAAAGTCGAA
The DNA here is from genome assembly GCF_003268855.1 of Flavobacterium aciduliphilum. Lineage (GTDB taxonomy): Bacteria > Bacteroidota > Bacteroidia > Flavobacteriales > Flavobacteriaceae > Flavobacterium > Flavobacterium aciduliphilum. Next base: position 547,138 of record NZ_QLSZ01000001.1, on the reverse strand, counting down.
GAAGGAGATGAATTAAAATCTCAATTACAAGTAGGATTAGTTGATACATTACAATTACATTTTGCGAAACAACAATTAATTGCCTCTAAAAGCACCGTGTCGTCAAAATCCGCAAATATAATATCACAAAAAAGCGTCTTAAATGAACAATTAAAAACAGCTAAATTAGAGAAAAACCGAATCAGTAATATGTATGCTGAAAATGCTGCAACTAAACGACAAGTAGATGAAATTGAAGGAAAGGTAAAAGTTATCGTAGAGCAAATAAAAAGTGTCGGAACTCAAAATGCACCTATTTTAAATGACCTTAAATCGATAGATGTACAAATTGCTAGAATCAATGATCAAATAGCAAAAAGTAAAATTATTAATCCTATTAATGGAACTGTTTTGACTAAGTATGCTGAACCAGGCGAAATAACAGCATTTGGAAAACCACTATACAAGATCGCTGATATTTCTGAAATGACTTTGCGAATCTATGTAAGCGAAACACAGTTGTCAAAAATAAAAGTTGGACAAAATGTATCGGTAAAAATTGATGCTGAAAAAGATATGAAATCATATCAAGGAAACATTTCATGGATTGCATCTTCGGCAGAGTTTACTCCTAAAATTATTCAAACAAAAGAAGAACGAGTAAATCTCGTTTATGCCGTAAAGGTAAAAGTAAAAAATGATGGTAGTCTAAAAATCGGAATGCCCGCAGAAATGTGGATTAAATAATAATTAAAAAAAATACAAGAAATGTTAAAAATAAAAATTGCCCTTTTATCCACAGTTGTATTACTCCTTTTCTCTTGTAACACGAAATCAAAAGAAGAAAAAACTACTGAAATTAACACTGAAGAACACCAACATTCTGAAAGTGAAACAATTCAATTAAACAATGGTGAAAAATGGAAGGTAGATGATAATATGATGCTACACATTCGTAATATGGAAAAAGATGTAGTCCATTTTGACCAAGAAAAAGGCACTAATTATTCATTATTAGCTAATAAATTAAAGACAAATATTGATATACTAACATCAAATTGTACCATGAAAGGACAAGCTCATGACGAACTTCACAAATGGTTAGTTCCATATATAGAATTAGTCGATTCGTTTTCTAAAGAAAAATCAGCAAATCAGTTTACAGAAATTCAAAATTCGTTTAAAACATTTAATCAATATTTCCAATGATTTTAAAAAACTTACATACCGAAAATAAACCAGTTCAAACACAATTATTATTTGAACCAAAAGACGCTAAAGTAATTTCATTGCAAATAGCAAAAGGCGAAACACTTAAAGAGCACGTTTCAAAAATACCTGCATTGTTAGTTTGCATTACAGGAAATGCTGTTTTTACTGATGATAAAGGAACAGTCGTTAATCTCAATTCAGGCACTTATGTAATGATTGAAGAAAATGTAAAACACGCAATAAAAGCAATTGATGAAAGTAATTTCTTATTGATGAAATAATGAGTATTGCTGTAAACAACATATCAAAATATTACAAAAAATTAAAAGCAGTCGAAAACATTACTTTTAATGTAAATGACGGAGAATTATTTGGTTTAATTGGACCTGATGGCGCAGGAAAAACAACTATTTTCAGAATACTTACTACGCTTTTAGTTGCCAATGAAGGAAGTGCTGAAGTAGCAGGTTTTGACGTAGTCAAACAACTCAAAGAAATCAGAAACTCTATTGGCTATATGCCAGGAAAATTCTCGCTATATCAAGATTTAACTGTTGAAGAAAATCTACATTTTTTTGCCACTATTTTCGGAACCACAATTGAGGAAAATTATGATTTAATTAAAGACATATACATTCAAATTGAACCATTCAAAGACAGAAGAGCAGGTGCTCTTTCGGGCGGAATGAAACAAAAATTAGCATTATGTTGTGCGTTAATTCATGCTCCAAAAGTATTATTTCTTGACGAACCAACTACAGGAGTTGATCCCGTTTCTCGAAAAGAATTTTGGATAATGCTAAAAAGATTGCAACAAAAAGGCATTACAATATTAGTTTCAACACCCTATATGGATGAAGCTTCTCTTTGCGATAGAATTGCATTAATTCAAAAAGGCAAAATTTTAAAAATAGAAACACCAGAAAATATCATTAACAACTACGAAAAAGTAATTTATGATGTACAAGCAAAAAACACACACGGATTGATTCACGATTTAAAAAATTATCCTAATCAATACAGTGTTTATGCTTTTGGTGAGTTTGTACATTACATAGATAAAAATGCAACTTTCAATCCAAACGATTTACAAACCTATTTGAAAAATAAAAATCATACGGATATAATTATTAAACCTGCTACAATAACCATTGAAGATGTTTTCATGGACTTATAAACAAAAAAATGGAAAGAGAAAAAATAATATCTGTAAAAAATTTAACAAAAGAGTTTGGCCATTTTACTGCTGTAAAAGGCATTTCATTTGATGTTTATAAAGGAGAAATTTTTGGTTTTTTAGGAGCCAATGGAGCAGGGAAAACAACAGCTATGAAAATGTTGATTGGAATTTCAAATCCTACTTCAGGTGAAGCCAATGTTGCAGGTTTTGATGTTCACTCACAAGCCGATATGGTAAAAAAAAGTATTGGTTATATGAGCCAAAAGTTCTCAATGTATGATGATTTAACTATTAAAGAAAACATTACTTTTTTTGGTGGAATTTATGGATTATCAAGAATACAAATCAAACAAAAAATCGCACAATTAATAGAAGAATTAGAACTTCAAGAAGTAGCCAATAATTTAGTAGGTTCGTTACCATTGGGTTGGAAACAAAAATTGTCGTTTTCAGTTGCATTACTGCACGAACCAAAAATTGTTTTTCTCGATGAGCCAACAGGAGGCGTTGACCCAATAACTCGAAGACAATTTTGGGAAATGATTTATACACAAGCTTATAAAGGTACTACCATTTTTGTAACCACACATTACATGGATGAAGCAGAATATTGTGACCGTGTTTCTATTATGGTTGACGGCTCTATTGAAGCTTTAGACACCCCAAAAAATTTAAAACAACAATTCAAAGTAGATTCTATGAATGATGTTTTTTTAAAATTAGCAAGGAATATAGAATAATAAATCACTACAACACTTGAAACTTAAACTAGAAACAAAAAACAAATGAAAAGATTTATCGGATTTGTAAAAAAAGAATTCTACCATATTTTCAGAGATAAACGTTCTTTGTTTATTCTGTTTGGTATGCCGATTGCCCAAATTTTATTGTTTGGTTTTGCCATAACAAATGAAATTAACAATGTTGACATTGCCATTTTAGACCAATCAAACGATATAGAAACACAAAAAATTATTTATAAAATAAAAGCATCACCCTATTTTAATGTTGAAAACCAAATTGAAAAAGAAAGCGACATAGAATCAGAATTTAAAAAAGGAAAAATCAAGGCAGTTCTTATTTTCGAACCAAATTTTAGTAAAAATCTAGAAACCAAAAAAGTAGCAGTAGTTCAAGCAATTACCGATGCGACCGAACCTAATGTTGCCAACACAATAGCAAATTATACCTCAGCAATTATACAAAATTATCAATCGCAAAAAAAACAATCCAATAGTAATCCGGTAAAGGTTGAAGTACAATCGAGAATGTTTTATAATCCTGAACTAAAAAGTGTTTTTAATTTTGTTCCAGGTGTAATGACCGTTATTCTAATGCTTGTTTCAGCTATGATGACCTCTATTTCTATCACACGAGAAAAAGAATTAGGCACTATGGAAATTCTTTTAGTTTCTCCATTAAAACCATTTCAAGTAATTATTGGAAAAGTATTTCCTTATATTTTTCTTTCCATTATCAATGCAATCGTAATATTAACATTAGGCTATTTTGTGTTCAAAATGCCTATAAATGGAAGCATCTTTTTGTTAGCTTTTGAAAGTATATTATTTATCATTTCTGCTCTTTCATTGGGGATATTAATATCTACCGTTTCTAATTCTCAACAAACCGCAATGATGTTATCATTAATGGGTTTGATGCTACCAGTAATTATTCTATCAGGATTTATATTTCCTATAAATAGTATGCCTTTACCCATGCAAGTAATCAGTAACATCATACCTGCAAAATGGTTCATTATTATTGTAAAAGCCATTATGCTCAAAGGTGTCGGAATTCAATATATATGGAAAGAAACCCTTATATTAATAGGGATGACTGTGTTTTTTATAACATTGAGCATCAAAAAATATAAAATTAGACTAGAGTAAGAATAGTATTACTGTAAAGGTTTAAAAATAATCATTGGGATATAAAAAAAATTATGAAATCGCCATTAACAACAAGTTTGTTGCAAACAAACACCAATGAAAATAGCGATACATATGCACCAAAAAACAAATAATATTTACATATGAAAACAATATTATTCATCATACAGAAAGAGTTTAAGCAAATTTTTAGAGATAAAAGTATGCTCCAACTTATATTTATATTACCCATTTTGCAATTATTAATTTTGTCAAATGCAGCTACATTCGATGTTAAAAACGTCGCAATTACTTTTGTCGACAATGACCAAAGTCGGGAATCAAGAGATTTAATAAATTCGTTTAAATCCTCAACCTATTTTAAAGTTACAGAACCCTATTTTTCTGAAAAAGAAGCTATCCAAGAAATGCAAAAAGGAAAAACCGATATTATTGTAAATATTCCAATTCACTTCAATCGTGACCTTCAAAAAGACCAAAAAACAAGTATCTCAGTAAGTATTAATGCTATAGATGCTGCAACAGCAGGTGTTGAAAATGTATATGTAACACAAATTATAAATACATACAATCAAAATATTCAAATGCAGTCCAACTATTTTTCAGGAAACAAAGAAATACCTCAAAATATTATAGTTATACCGTCTTTTTGGTACAACAAAACCTTAAACTACAAAACCTTTATGGTCCCAGGTATCTTGGTTTTATTGGTTACTATGCTTACTTTATTTCTGTCATCAATGAATATAGTTAGAGAAAAAGAGTTAGGTACATTGGAGCAAATTAATGTAACACCAATAAAAAAATATCAGTTTATAGTTGGAAAATTATTTCCATTTTGGGTACTTGGCTTAGTGATTTTGACTGTTGGCTTACTTATAGCTAAAGTTGTTTTTAATGTTCCCATGCTAGGTAATATTTTCCTTGTTTATGGTTTTACATCAGTGTATTTGCTATTAATTTTAGGATTCGGACTATACATATCTAATCATACCGAAACCCAACAACAAGCTATGTTTATTGCGTGGTTCTTTATGGTGATTTTCATATTAATGAGTGGTTTATTTACACCTATCGAAAGTATGCCAAAATGGGCACAAAGCTTAACATTGTTAAACCCTATTCGATACTTTGTAGAGTTCATAAGAATGGTTCTACTAAAAGGATCCGGATTTTATGAAGTATTACCAAACCTATTAATTGTTACCGGATTTGCAGTATTTGTAAACGGCATGGCGGTTTGGAGTTATAAAAAATCAAATTAGAAACTTAGCTTAAATCAAAATATTTATAAGTATTGAATTCAAACTTTTAGAAATCTTGAATTCAACAAATAAATGAAAACATGAAAAATAAAATAGTTTTGATTTCTATTATTTTAATAACATCTATTTCATCGGCACAAACTAAAACAGATTCAATAGTTTCACTTAGTTTAGATAAAATAGCACAAGTTAACCAAGTAGAAAGTTATGTTACATTTCCTTTTGATATTGGAAATTTAGAACCCTTACTATTTGAAGCAAATGTTAGTCCTAATTTTAAAATTCGAGAACGTAAAGATTCAAGATTAATGGCAGTACTTACCTCTCAAATCATTATAAGAATGTTTGATGAATATTCATATCCAGTAAAAACACCCAGTTATATTCCTCAAATAGCATTTTATTTTCTAACAGGTCATAAAGAATCAGCCAATAAATTAACACTTTTTGGTAAAATTGCACATCATTCGAATGGTCAAAACGGAAATTTCTATACCGAAAATGGAGATGTCAATTTACAATCCGGTAATTTTGCAACAAATTATATAGAAATTGGATTTTTAAAATCATCTTACAGTAACCAACTCAATGCGTTCAAATTTATTAAAAGCTCTATTGAAATTCATCCAAAAAAATGGATGTTAGAAGAACTTCAAGGTCAATATAGTGGACTTCGATGGCACAATACCTTTTTAGCCTACAAGCTTCCTATGAAAAGTAGTCTAATAAAAAATAAAGAACAAAGAGCAAACTTTTCTATAAAAGCTGAAACTACTTTGATGCTTGATAATATTAATAATTGGGATACTTTTAATATAGACAGACTTAATACAAGTTTAATTGTTTATTATCATCCAAAATTTTTAGAAGATATTGGATTCTATATTCAATTCTATCACGGTATGGATTACTATAACATATATTTTCAACACCAAATCAATACAATCCGTTTTGGTATTATGACAGAGGTTTTACGTTTTTAAAATATTTTAATATTTCAAAAAAGTTTGTCCTTTTTTAATGCCTAAGGATAATTCTTCAAGTGAAGTGTTTTCTAGCATGTAAATTAAATCTTTTTTTACAAACTTAAATTTTTCATGAACAGGACAAGGGTGCTCTTCAGAACAATTGCTTAACCCTAAACCACATCTTAAAAAAACTGAATCACCATCAATCGCATTAACAATATTAACTAGCTTAATGCTTTTTAGTTCATCTTTTAAAATCATAAAACCTCCACCAACTCCTTTACTAGATTTAACAATATTATTTTTAACTAAAACTTGTAAAATTTTTGCAGTAAAGGCAATTGGAGAATCAATTTCTTTAGCAATTTCTTTCAATCCTACTTTTCCTTCTTTACAACAATGTGTAGCAATAAAAATTGTAGCTCTTATTCCATATTCACAACTCTTTGAAAACATTTTTTTATGGCAAAAATATTAAATTAGCATCATAAAAGACAATTTTATCTTTTATTTAACAGTTATGATTTTTATCATGTTTTATAAGAACATCTATTCGGAATTTTGTTAAAAATTAATAAAGGACATTATTGTCTTTTATTAAAATTAATTAACTAAAACTAAAATTTATGCTATCAAAATCACAAGCAAGGGCATTTTTTCTAGGAGGAACATTAGTTACATTTTTAGTCTTCATAGGGTTAACTATCTACTCGTTCATGCCAAAAAATGACCAAACCAACTATGGCAAAATTGATGCTCAAGTTGTAAAAGGGAAGGAAATTTGGGAATCCAACAATTGTATGGGTTGTCATACTATTCTTGGAGAAGGAGCTTATTATGCTCCTGAATTAACAAAAGTTATTGACCGAAGAGGTGATGCTTATGTTAAAGCTGTTCTAATGTCGAAACAACCATGGCAACCTAGAGGTAGAAAAATGGTTGCTTATGCAATGTCAGAGGCTGATGCAGAAGCTGTTATTGCCTACTTTAAATGGATTGGCAAAATCGACTTAAATGGTTTTGACCGAGTAGTTTCTCCTTTATCTAAAGCTAAAAATTAAAATATATTATTATGAAATATAAATCACAAAAAGTAGCCTATTGGTTTTTTGCCTTATGTATGTTATTGTTTTCATTACAAATAATATATGGCTTTATCATGGGCTTTGATCGAATTGGTTTGCAAGGTCTGCATGACATCATTCCATTTAACACTGCAAGAGCAGTACACACCAACTTGCTAGTAGTTTGGTTATTAACAGGGTTTATGGGAGCAGCTTATTACATCATTCCCGAAGAGGCTCAAAGAGAATTGATAAGCGTAAAATGGGCTTATGTACAGCTTATATCATTAGCTGTTGTAGGTGTTGTAGCTATAATTGGTTTTCACTTGAACCATTGGGAAGGTAGAAAATTTCTTGAAATTCCAAGAGAATTGGATTTTCTTGTTGTTGTAAATGTTTTATTGTTTTTAGGACTTATTTTAGGAACTCTATTCAAAGGAAAACGCAAAACAACAACTGCATTGGTATTATCAATGGGATTATTATTTGCAGCATTGCTATACTTGCCTGGAATGATTTGGTTTGATAGCCAAGTAATGGATTCCTTCTTCCGTTGGTGGGTTGTTCACCTATGGGTTGAAGGTGTTTGGGAATTAATAATGGGTGGTATTTTATCTTATTTATTAATAAAACTAACAGGAGTTGATAGAGAAGTTATTGAAAAATGGTTGTATGTAATCATTGGTTTAACTTTCCTTTCAGGAGTTTTAGGTACTGGACATCACTATTATTATATTGGAGTAAACAAAATTTGGTTAATCGTAGGTGGAATATTTTCAGCATTGGAACCATTAGCATTCCTTGCAATGGCATTATTTGCAGTGAATATGTATAGAAAAGGTGAAAAAAGCCACCCAAACAAAATTGCATTATTCTGGACTATTGGTTCTGCAATTGTTTCTTTTATTGGTGCAGGATTATTAGGATTTGCGCATACAGTTCCACAAACTAATTTATATACTCACGGAACATTAGTTACTGCAATGCACGGACACTATGCGTTTTGGGGTGCTTATGCCATGATTGTTTTAGCAATTATTAGTTATGCTTTACCAAACTTAACAGGCAGAAAACGCTATAATAGTGTACAAGGAAATGCCGCGTTTTGGTTGTCAAATATTGGAATCCTTGGTATGACTGTAGCATTTGGTGTTGCTGGTGTAGCTCAAGTATATATGGAAAGAAAAATGAAAATGGAATTTATGGAAGTTCAAAACGAAATTGCAATCCATTTTGTGGTATTACTTATTTGTGCAACAATGTTTACAGTTGGAATAGGTCTTTTTATATATGACTTCATAAAATATGGTAGACCAACAGACGAAGCAATGGAAATTGAAAATAATTAAAAAGTTAAAAGTAATGAAAAAAATATTTATACTAATTTTTGCTTCGGTTGCATTTATTGGATGTAAGCAAAATGATGAATACAAGAAAGTAGATGCTACTCAAATAAAAGTAGATGGAACTATAAATGCAGAATTGACTTCACCTCCTTTTGTACCAAAACCAGTTGGAGATAGGCCGGCCAAAAAGCTGATTGTCAATCTTGAAATAATTGAAAAAGAAGGTGAAATGGCTGATGGCGTTAAATATGTTTATTGGACATTTGGCGGATCTGTTCCTGGAAGTTTTATTAGAACCAGAATTGGTGATGAAGTTGAATTTCACCTAAAAAATCATCCTGATAATAAATTACCTCACAACATCGATTTACATGCTGTAACTGGTCCAGGTGGTGGTGCAAAATCCTCTTTTGTAGCTCCAGGACACGAAGTAACTTTTTCTTTCAAGGTGTTAAACCAAGGTCTTTTTGTTTACCACTGTGCAACAGCTCCAGTTGGTATGCACATTGCTAATGGAATGTATGGATTAATTTTGGTTGAACCAGAAGGTGGTTTGCCTCCAGTTGATAAAGAATACTACATTATGCAAGGTGATTTTTATACTAAAGGTGCTAACGGAGAAAAAGGATTACAACCTTTTGATATGACAAAAGCTATAAAAGAAGAACCTGATTATGTTGTATTTAATGGAAAAACAGGTTCACTAACTGGCGATAATGCGCTTACCGCAAAAGTTGGAGAAACTATTCGTTTGTTTGTTGGAAATGGTGGACCAAACTTAGTTTCTTCCTTCCACGTTATTGGAGAAATCTTCGATAATGTTCATGTTGAAGGAGGAACTTTAATCAACCACGATGTTCAAACAACTCTTGTGCCTTCTGGAGGAGCAGCAATTGTGGACTTTAAAGTAGAAGCTCCAGGAACTTTAATCATAGTTGACCACTCTATCTTTAGAACATTCAACAAAGGAAGTTTAGGGATGATAAATGTAACTGGTGACGATAACAAAACTGTTTATTCAGGACCTCAATCTGACGAAGTTTATCATCCAGAAGGTGGCACAATTCAAACCATGCCAAATGAAGCAAGCGCAAAAGCTCCAAAAGCAGTAACTCTTGTTGAACGAATTGCAGATGGAAAATCAATTTACTCAAGAACTTGCTTTGCTTGTCATCAACCAACTGGAGAAGGTTTGCCAAATACATTTCCTCCTTTAGCAAAATCAGATTTCTTAAATGCTGATGTAAATAGAGCAATAGAATTTGTTCTTAAAGGTAAAACAGGTGAAGTCGTTGTAAATGGCAAAAAATACAATAGTGTCATGACAGCACAAACCCTTACGGATGATGAAGTTGCAAATGTTTTAACTTATGTTTATAGCACTTGGGGCAATTCTAAAAAAGAGGTTACTCCTGCTATGGTTAAAGCCATTAGAAGTAAAAAATAAATTATTGATTCAATGAAAAAGTTATATTTTCTGTTTGTCGTAATTGTATTAATTTCTTGCTCGAAAGATAAAGAAACGAATACTCTAGAAAATATTACTGTTCCATCAGTTTCTACTCCAAACGACGTTTCTTTTGGAGTAGAAACACCGATGGTTTCTATAAAAGGCGGAAAATATGTTCCTCTTTACGGAAAAAAAAATAAAGCTGTAGAAGTAAGTGATTTACTTATGGATGTCTATCCTGTTTCAAACGAAAACTTTTTAGCTTTTGTAAAACAAAACAAAAGATGGAGAAAATCCGAAGTAAAAAAACTTTTTGCAGATGATAATTATCTAAACAATTGGAAAAAGGATACCATTTTAGCAACAGATATGAAACCAAAGAGTCCAGTTACAAACGTTTCTTGGTATGCAGCAAATGCTTATTGCGAATGTCAAGGTAAACGACTTGCAACCGTTGACGAATGGGAATTTGTAGCAATGGCAAATCAAGAAATGGCAGATGCTCGAAAAATAAAAGCATACAATCAATATATTTTAGACTGGTACGAAAAACCAAAAACGTTTAACAATGAAATTGGAAAAACCTTCAAAAACTATTATGGTGTATATGATTTACACGGTTTAGTTTGGGAATGGACTTCCGATTTTAATTCAATTTTATTAACTGGTGAATCTCGAAGTGATGTAACTACAGATAAAAATTTATTCTGTGGAAGTGGTTCACTAAATGCTTCCGATTTAATGAATTATGCTGCGTTCATTAGATATGCTTTTCGAGGAAGTGTAAAAGCAAATTATGCAGTGAAAAATTTAGGTTTTAGATGTGTCAAAGACACTTTAAATACAAAAAAACCATGAAAAAAATAATCCTCTTTTTTATAGCAATATCTCTTTTTGGCTGCAAAAAAAACGCCGAAATAACAAATAAATCCATTTCAGACGAATCTATTTTTAATTTAACGAGCAAATGGAAAACTCAAGACAACAAAACCATAGAAATAAAAGACTTTAAAGGAAAAGTTACCGTAATGGTAATGATATACACAAGTTGCAAAGCCGCTTGCCCAAGATTAGTAGCCGATATGCGAGACATTGAATCTAAAATGCCCAAAGACAAACTTTCCGATTTAAACTTTGTTTTAGTAAGTATTGATCCCGAAGTAGATACTCCTGAAAGATTAAAAACGTTTGCAAAAGCCAATTTTATGGATGCACCACATTGGACATTTCTACAAGGAACAAAAACAACAGTACAAGAGTTTGCCAATGTTCTATCTGTAAAATACAAACAAATTGCACCAATGGATTTTTCTCATTCCAACATTATCAGTGTTTTTGATAAGAAAGGTATATTAATTCATCAGCAAGAAGGTTTGGGCGTAAACAACAAAGAAACAGTAGATAAAATAATTGAAACCGTATACAAATAATATCATGAAAAAACATATATACACAGTTCTTATTGGCCTTTTAGGAACAGTTACAATTTCAGCACAACAATTTAATGTTAATGCCGATTTAAGAGCGCGCTTTGAAAACAGAAATGGTTATGGAACGCTAAAACCCGATACTGAAGAATCCGCTTCTTTTATATCTCAAAGAACAAGGTTGATTTTTGACTATTCATTTAAAAATATAAAATTAGTGGTTTCACCTCAAAATGTTAGAACTTGGGGCGATGCTTTGACTAACTCTAAAGACGATATCGCCTCTTCGTTTCATGAAGGGTACGGAGAAGTTGCAATGAATGAAAAATTTGCTTTTAAAGTTGGACGTCAAGAAATTAATTATGATGATGCAAGAATTTTTGGCAATGTTGATTGGGCAATGCAAGCAAGAAGCCACGATGCCTTTGTATTAAAATTTGCACCTAACGCAACAAATAAAATTCATTTTGGTGTTGCATACAATGCAAATAAAGAAACCAACTTCGAAGAAAACTATGCTTTAAATCAATACAAATCATTGCAATATCTATGGTATCATACTGATTTTAAGAAAATAGGATTGAGTGTTTTAGTTTTAAACAACGGAATGCCTTATTTAGTTGAAACAGAAGAAAAAGTAGATTACAGCCAAACATTAGGTTCGCGATTGGTTTACAAAAACGGAAACTTAAATATCAATGGAGCAGCTTATTTACAGACTGGAAAACTATCTGACAATTCAGTTAATGCAAACTATTTATCTGCAAATGTTGGGTACAAATTTTCAACAAATCTAAATGCAACTTTAGGTTTCGAAAGTCTTTCAGGAAAAGATCAAAATGACACTTCAACCGATGTGAAATCGTTTAATCCATTATACGGAACTAATCATAAGTTTAATGGTTATATGGATTATTTTTATGTTGGAAATCATATAAATTCTGTTGGTTTAACTGATGTTTATGCAACATTAGAATATGAAAAAAATAAAGTTTCTGCCAAACTAACTCCTCATTATTTTGCCTCAGCAGCATCAATTTATAAAGCTGGTGAAAAACAAGACAATTATTTAGGAACCGAATTAGACTTTACTTTAGCCTACAAAATGTATGAGAATGTAACAATTGATGCAGGTTTTTCGCAAATGTTTGCAACAACATCAATGGAAGTTTTAAAAGGTGGAAATAAAAATGCAGGCAATAATTGGGGATTTATATCTCTAAAAATAAACCCTAATCTATTTAATTACAAAACTGAAGTAAAACCTTAATAATTCTAAAAAAATGGCTTCATTAATACCATACTATTTTTCTGTAGGAAAAGAAGAAGAAATTTTTTCCCATGCTTATTCCAATAAAATTCCGCTACTTTTAAAAGGGCCAACCGGAACAGGAAAATCGCGTTTTATTGAATATATGGCGCATAAATTGGAAAAAAAACTCATCACCATTGCCTGTCATGAAGAGACTTCTTCAACCGATTTAATTGGAAGATATATCATAAAAGGAGCCGAAACTATTTGGGTTGACGGACCAATGACCACAGCCGTAAAAGAAGGCGCAATTATTTATTTAGATGAAATTGCAGAAGCAAGACCTGATGTTATTGTTGCCATCCACTCACTTACTGATCATCGTAGAGAGTTGTTTATTGACAAATTAGGAATTACTGTAAAAGCACATGAAGATTTTATGCTTGTTGCCTCTTTTAATCCTGGTTATCAACGTGGTTTTAAAGAGTTGAAACCTTCAACAAAACAACGTTTCTCGGCGCTTTCGTTCAATTATCCTGAAACCAAACAAGAAATAGAAATTCTTATTAACGAAACTGGAGTTGATGCTGAAAATGCTAAAAAACTAGTTGCGATTGGTTCAAAAATAAGAAATCTAACCGAACTTGGATTAACCGAAACTGTTTCGACACGACTATTAGTTAATGCGGCAACGCTAATTAAAAGCGGATTACCCAAACGACTTTCTACTCACATTGCAATAGTGGAGCCATTAACCGACGATTTGCAAACCGTTCAGTCATTGAAAGATTTGTGTGATTTGATGATATAATCAGTCATAAAAACTTAATAATGGATATAGACGAGCTACTTTTTGGAACCGTTTCTAAATATTTCAAAAAAAGAAATAAGAATAAAATTCTTTTAGATAATAATGCTATCTTCTTAAAGGATATTAAACCTCGTTTGACCATTTTAGCAAGAGCAATTACAGGAAATGCCATTGAACTTTTTCCTGCTGAACGAGAAGGTGGTTATAAAAATAACAATTTTTTTCTTCCTATTTATTTTAATGAATTTGCTACAAAAGAAGCCAATTTAGGTTTTTATTTTTTTAGAATATTATTTCTAAGTGTTCAATCTGAATTGAAAATAAATTTAACGTTAGATGAAGTTTTGTCTGAACAAAATAAGGAGGATATTTTAACCTTATTGTTTCAAAAATATCCCAATTCAAAAGTTATTTATCAAAACTTAAAATCGCATTTTGAAGCTAAAACAACTCCAAAAAACACAGCCGATTATTCATGGATTTATGGCAAGTTGATGCAAAATGATAATGAAGAAAACACTGAAACAATATTAGAAAATTTTTCGGATTTAGTAAAAAAACCTAATTCAGAACAAATTACTACAACATTGCAAGCAAAAGCTGTTGAAGAAATAACTACCGTTGAAATAGATAAAAAACAACAAGAAGATTATGTATTGCTTCATAGTTTTGAGAAAGTAGAAACTGCCGAAGAGTTCAATGGAAACTGGCGTGATTTTGATGGTTCCGACTATTTAGAAAAACACGAAAACGCTATTGAAGATCTTAATATGAAATTCACTGTTCGTGTTGACGATACTGCTCATTCTGTTTATCAAGCGGAATTTACTGAAAACACTTCAATCTCTGAAAGTGCCGAAATCGATTCTAATGGTTTTCATTTAACTTATGACGAATGGGATTTTGAAAAAAGAAAATACAAAGACCATTTCTGTAAAGTATATCCAAAAATTCAACTAAAAATAGATTCCAAATACTATCAAAATACAATATTAAAGAATAATTCAACACTATTAAATTTAAGAAAAATTTTAACCAATTTGAACAACAAAATGCAGCAACAAAAGCGTCAAAACCAAGGCGAAGAATTTGATATTGATGCTATTACAGATTTATACGTAGATATTCATTCGAAAAAAACACCTTCCGATAAAATTTATCTCTCCAACCGGAAAAAAGAAAAAGATTTGTCCATTTTATTACTCTTAGACATTAGTTTATCAAGTGATAGTTATGCAGCTGGAAACCGAGTAATTGATGTTGAAAAACAAGTTTCTATTTTGTTTGGCGAAATATTAAACGAATTCAATATCGACTTTTCAATTGATAGTTTTTACTCCAAAACACGAAATTTTTCGACCTTTTTAACTGTTAAAGATTTTGATGAAAATTGGGCTATTGCCAAAAATAAAGTAGGTGCAATTGAACCATCTGGCTATACAAGAATTGGTGCTGCTTTGCGTCATGCTGGAGCAAGATTAGACACGCGAAGTACAAAAAACAAGTGGATTATTCTCATTTCTGACGGAAAACCAAACGACTATGACAAGTATGAAGGCAAATACGGAATTAACGATGTGAAACAAGCCTTACGAGAATTAAATCAAAGAGATATTAGTTCCTATGCCTTGGCAATTGAAGCACAAGCTAAATATTATTTACCTCAAATGTTTGGACAAAATCACTATCAAATTCTAACAACACCAACAGAACTACTACAATCAATGGTAAAGTTGTACGAAAAAATAAAACAAAATTAAAATGACATCAGAATTCCAAAATAAAAAATTAGAAAAAGGACATCCAATTCAAAATTATTTAGATGAAACACTTCTAATTCATTCTATTACAGATGACCTTATTCACGTTGACATCAATAATGACTTTCAGAAGTTTTATAATTTATTCAACCAACTGGCAACAATTGAAAAACGTTTTGAACGTAAAGAAAATCAACTTTTCCCATTTCTTGAACAAAAAGATTGGACTGGACCATCACAGAATATGTGGTCTTTTCATGATATTATTAGACAAATCTTTAGAATTGTTAGACAAAACATTGAAGACAAAAATTTGATTTCAGCAAAACACAATACCGAATTAGCAATACAAAACATAAATAGATTATTGGAAGTGGAAGAAACCGTTTTATTTCCTAATGCATTAGAAATTTTATCTGATGATGACTGGAAGGTAATGCGAAGAGGGGAAGATGAAATTGGTTGGATGTTAGCCGATGTTCCACCAAACTATCCAAACGAACCTGAGTACATTCATCCATCACAAGATACTGAAAGAAGAACTGAAGTCGTTTTTGATGAAAAAGCAGCACATTATGATGAAGGATATATGACTGTAGAACAAGCAAACCTACTTTTCAAAACATTACCTATCGATTTAACCTATGTAGATGAAAATGATAAGGTGATTTTTTATAACCGAGGTGAAGAAAGAGTTTTCCCAAGAAGTGCTGGGGTTATTGGAAGAGAAGTTCGCTTTTGTCACCCACCAAAAAGCGTTGATACGGTATTGAAAATTTTAGAAGCATTCAGAAAAGGAGAACAAAACGAAGCTTCTTTTTGGATAAACTATAAAGACCGATTAATATACATCCGTTATTTTGCTGTTCGCAATTCAGAAAAAGAATACAAAGGAGTTATTGAAATGTCACAAGACATAACCGATTTTAAACAAATTAATGGAGAAAGAAGATTGCTAGAATGGAGCTAAAAAACATAAAAATAAATTACAAAAATTTCTATTATCCACCAGGAGGAATCTTGATGTGGATAATTATTTTTTTAGAGCTTTTTACCTTCGGAATGGCACTTGTTGCGTTGGTTTTTAGTGCAAAAGAAAATCAACAACTTTTTCACGAATCTAGTTTGCACCTTAATAGAACTTTTGGAACTATTAATACATTTTTATTACTTGCAAGTGGTTTTTTTATTGCAAATGCGGTTCATAATTTCAAAGAAAAGAATTTTGAAAAAGCTTCTTTTCAGTTCAAAATTACAATGGTTGGAGGTTTGCTTTTTATTGTATTAAAAAGTGTTGAATATTATATAAAAATTGAAGCTGGTTATTTGTTAGATACCAATAGTTTCTTTACATTTTATTGGCTTTTAACTGGGTTTCATATAATTCATGTTGTGGTTGGCTTGGTCATATTATTTATTTTAAACCGAAATATTACAAAAACATCCATAGAAGATGTTGAAGCTTCTGCCGCTTTTTGGCACATGTGTGATTTGATTTGGCTATTGTTATTTCCTGTTTTATTCCTTATTTTTTAACTATGAAAAAGGAACTAACATATACGTTCGCATTATTACTATTGTTGACATTTGCTACTTTTTTAATAGTCAATCTTCCCTTAGATTCTTTCATAAAAAAATGCTTAATTCTAGCACTATTCTCAGTTAAGTTTTTATTAGTTGCATTTCAGTTCATGGAGCTTAAAAAAGCGCATTCTTTTTGGAAAATTTCAACGATAACAATTTTAATCATTATCAATTTAATCATAATTATTTCATAATAAATAAAACCATGATTGAAATCATAAAATTAGAGAACTAAAAAATAGCACTTTGCAAACAAATTTAAAAAAATGGAAAATCACATTTATAATGTAAACTTAAAATGGGAAAGCGACAGAAAAGGGCTTATCTCATCTCCTGAATTACCAACAACAATTGAAGTGGCAACTCCTCCTGAATTTGACAAAGGAATGCCCAATATTTGGTCGCCTGAACACTTATTTACGGCTTCTGTATTGAGTTGTTTTATGACAACTTTTTTGGCAATTTCAGAATATTCAAAATTAGATTTTATTTCTTTTGAATGTAGTTCTGAGGGGATTCTTGAAAAGATAGAGGGTAAATACTTAATGACTAAAATAATTTTAAAACCAACATTAACAATTGCCGATCTAAACAAAATAGAGAAAGCACAACGTGTTTTAGAATTGTCTGAAAAAGCATGTTTGATTTCAAATTCAATCAAAAGTGAAGTTATATTGAAACCAACAATCAATATTGAAAATTAAAATTTATTAATGGAGACATCCAAAAAATATTTACTTTTCCTATCGCTACTAATTAGTCTTTTTTTAGCGTATAACTTTATTATTTATACTTCAAAAGAAGATTATGAAACAATTCATCTTTCCGAAAAAGCGTTACAAGGTGAATCCATTTGGTTAAAAAAAAATTGCAATTCTTGTCATCAATTCTATGGTTTGGGCGGTTATCTTGGTCCTGATCTTACTAATATTTATTCCAAAAGAGATGAAGCCAATATAAAAGCCATGCTAAATAGCGGTGTAAATGCTATGCCAAAATTTAATTTCAAAGAAAATGAAAAAAAAGCTTTAATTCAATTTTTGAAAGAAGTTGACCAAACAGGTTATTATCCAAATAAAGAAGCAAGTATTGAATATAACGGTTGGGTTGAAATAAAAAATAAGCAACATGAAAACAGATAAATATCCGCTCTATTTTATTTATATAGGTTTAATTTCGCTTCTTTTTGGGCTTCTTTGCGGATTATTAGCAGGTTTTCAATATGTAATTCCGAATTTTATTAAAGAAATTTTGCCGTTCAACGCTGTTCGTCCTTTGCATACTCTTTTTGTAGTCTCTTGGATATTACTTTCGGCAATTGGAGGAATTTATTATTATATAAAACCAAGAAATCTGCTTCTTATAAAAGTTCATTTTTGGCTGTTTGTTTTCACAGGAATTGGAATAATTATTTCTTTTTTATCAAAGAATTTCGCTGGAAAAGAATATTTAGAGTTTCCAAGTTATTTTTACTTTCCAATTGTAGTAGGGTGGATTTTATTTGGCATCAATTATTATAAAACCATGCTACCTTCATTTAAAAATTGGCCTATTTATTATTGGATGTGGGCAACAGGGATTGCATTTATGATTTATCATTTTACCGAAGCACATTTGTGGTTGTTACCTTATTTCAGAGATCATTTTATTCAGAACATTTCTTTGCAATGGAAATCGGGAGGTTCTTATGTAGGATCATGGAATATGCTGGTTTATGGGACATCGCTATTTGTAATGTCTAAAATAAGTAACGATGATAGTTATGCTAACTCAAAAAAGGCTTTCTTTTTTTATTTTTTAGGATTAACCAATTTAATGTTTGGTTGGGCACATCATATTTATATTATTCCATCGGCTCCTTGGATTCGATATTTGGCTTATGCAATCAGCATGACCGAATGGATTATTTTATTTTCGATAATTTATGATTGGAAAAAAAACCTATCTAAAGAAAAGCAAACCAAATTTTTATTAACATATAGATTGATGATCTTGGCAGATTTCTGGGTGTTTTTAAACATCATTCTGGCATTATTAATTTCTATTCCATCTATCAACTTATTCACTCACGGAACACATATTACAGTTGCACATTCGATGGGTACGACTATTGGAATAAATACTTTAATTCTTTTATCATCAATAGCTTATATTTTGGAAAGTGAAAATAAATTTACTTTTATTTCAGAAAAAAGAATTAGAAATGGAATTAAAATTTTCAATATTTCATTCTTTTTATTTTGGGCAAGTTTGCTACTTATGGGAATTAAAAAAGGATATTGGACTTTCTTTAGTAAGAACGAATCCTTTAACCAATTACAGGATTCATTGCATTGGATTTATATTTTATTTGTCATTTTTGGGCTCGGAATTTTAGTAGGTCTTAATATTATAGTATTTGAATATTTGAAAAACATAAAATCAATTTCTAAAAACAACTCTAATCTTTGGTGAATTTTCAATTCTTGATGAATTAATTTTTAATGAAGAAGAAAGATTTCCCAATGTTTCAACATTGTTTTTAAAATACTGAATATAGTAGTTTCCTTTGTATTCTTTATATTCAAGAAAATGAATCATTTCATTTAATTCAACATCTGAAATCAATTCAGAATGATAAGTAGTTCTTATCTCAAATGGGATTGTACTGGCTAAAAGAAGTTCAAAGGAACTTTCAAATTCGTCAAACAAATTAGACTTTGTAATTGCATTGTAACTAGGCTTTAATGCTTTAAAATCTAATGCAACATAATCTATTAGATTATCTTGTATCAGTTGCTTTACTATTTTTGAGTTCGATCCATTGGTATCTATTTTGACTAAAAAACCTAATGCTTTCACTTCTTTAATTTGCTCGACAATATTTTTATGAATTAAACATTCGCCACCGCTAAAAACTACGGCATCGAGTAATCCTTTGCGCTTTTTTAAAAAAGAAATTGTTTCAGAAAAAGTAATGGCTCCTTTTCCTAAAACAATTTCGGGATTATAACAATACAAGCAACGCATATTACAACCTGCATACCATAGAATGCAAGCTGATTTATTGGGATAATCTAATAATGTAAATGGAGTAATATTGCAAATTGGTTTAGCTAACACTGGTTTTCTCTGAAATGTACACGCTGTTTATGCTCTCCTTTTTTTCCAATATTAAAACTCTCAACTGGGCGATGATACCCCATTACTCTTGTGTAAACCAAACATTTAGTTCTTAAATGTTGATTGTGTTCTAAAATTTCTAACGATTTTGTATTCATTTTGGATTGTTGTGTTTAATTGTTATTTATTGTACTTTCTAATAAAGTTTCATTATCTAATTCCTCCAAAAGTTTTTCATCACATTTTGGACAATACTCGTGCTCACCATTTAAATATCCATGCACTGGACAAACACTAAATACTGGAGTTACAGTTATATAAGGTAATCTGAACTTGGTTAAAACCGTTTTCACAAAATTTTTACAAGCTTCGGACGAGCTAATTCTTTCATTCATATATAAGTGTAGCACGGTTCCACCTGTATATTTGCACTGTAATTCATCTTGCATCAATAACGCTTCAAAAGGATCTTGCGTGAAATCTACAGGAATTTGTGAACTATTTGTATAATAAATATTTTCTCCTTGACCTGCTTGAAGAATAGTTGGAAATCTTTTTTTATCTTCTTTGGCAAAACGATAAGTTGTTCCTTCAGCAGGTGTGGCTTCAAGATTGTAAAGATTACCTGTTTGCTCTTGAAATTCTTTCATTCTATTTCGAATATGGTCTAAAATTTCTATACACAAATCGTTGCCAAAAGGTGTAGAAATATCATCTTTATCATTGGTAAAATTGCGAACCATTTCGTTCATTCCGTTTACCCCAATTGTTGAAAAATGATTTCTAAAATGAGGTAAATACCTTTTCGTATACGGGAATAAACCTCTATCATACATCTCTTGAATAAAAATCCTTTTTTTCTCTAATGTTGATTTAGCAATTTCCATTAATTTATCTAATTGCTTAACAAATGCTTTTTTATTGCCTTCATATAAATAACCTAATCGAGCCATGTTGATAGTAACAACTCCAATACTTCCTGTCATTTCGGCACTTCCAAAAAGCCCGTTACCTCGTTTTAGTAATTCTCTTAAATCTAGTTGTAATCGGCAACACATACTACGAACGGCATTTGGTTTATAGGCACTTTCGTTTTCAACTTTATTGCCTTTTTCATCTAATATGTATTGGCTTCCAATAAAATTTTGGAAATAAGAAGAACCAATTTTTGCAGTGTTTTCAAAAAGTATTTCGGTGTTTTCGCCATTCCAATCAAAATCTTCGGTTATATTTACTGTTGGAATTGGAAAAGTAAATGGTTGACCATTGGCATCACCTTCCGTCATTACTGTGTAATAGGCTTTGTTGATCAAATTCATTTCTTCCTGAAAATGCTCGTAACGTAAATCGGTTGGTTTATCAACTCCACGCTGATTAGCTTTTACTACTAAATCATGATTGAAATTACCTTCAAAGAAATGATGGTTGTTTTTAGTTGGAATCTGATTTTTTAAATCGTCTGGAACAACCCAATCTAATGTTATATTGGTAAAAGGAGATTGTCCCCAGCGTGCAGGAACATTTAGATTATAAACAAAGCTACGAACCGCTTTCAACACTTCATCAAAACTTATATCATCTTTAAAAACATACGGTGCTAAATAAGTGTCAAAAGAACTAAATGCTTGTGCTCCTGCCCATTCACTTTGTAAAATACCAAGAAAATTTGCCATTTGTCCTAATGCTTCTCTAAAATGTGATGGAGGTTTGCTTTCAACACGACCACGTACACCATTGAATCCATCGTTTAATAATACTCTTAAACTCCATCCGGCACAATAACCTGTTAAACAATCTAAATCATGAATATGGATGTCGCCATTTCGGTGAGCGTAGCCTTCTTCTTTGGAATAGACTTTATCCAACCAATAATTAGCAATGATTTTTCCTGCCACATTATTTACTAAACCTGCATTAGAATAGGACGTGTTTGCATTAGCGTTAATTCTCCAATCGGTTTGTGAAATGTATTCTTCAATGGTTTGTGTGCTGTCAACATAGGTTGTATCATCATTTAATCCTGCTACATGTTCGCGTTGTAATTTTCTTGTATGACGATAAAGCATGAATGAGCGCATCACTGTAAAATACTCTTTTTGAAACAGAGTTTTTTCAATCATATCTTGTATTTCTTCTACAGCCCAAGTATCTTTAATGCCTATGGAAGACATAACACTGTTGAAAATACTTTCATCATAAGGAATAGTGACGCTTTCAAAACTTCTCTCAATAGCATCCTTTATTTTGTAAGATTCAAAAGGCTTGTAATCTCCATTTCTTTTAATCACGAATTTCTCCATAGTATAAATATTTTGTTTCTATGTTTATTTAATTAGTTGAGATTAAGTTTTGTTTCCATTTCTTTTGCCTTTGGAAACACGATGTTGTTTTCTAAATGAATGTGTTTGTGCAAATCTTGTTCAAATTCTTTCAGCATTGCAAAAGTCACTTTATAAGTTTCACATGCATCAGTTGGAGGATTGTAATTATTTGTGAGTTTTGCAATTTCTCTAAATCGTTCTCCTTCTGCATCATGTTCATTCATCATCATTGCAATAGGATTATTTACGGTTCCAAAATGAGGATGCGCAATAGCAGTATTCGTTTTTAAAGCGTAAAACAAGTTTTTTATAAAAAGGAATAGAACCAATTCCTCCTTTTTCATATGTTGAGCTAATTCTCCTGCAGAGGTTTTAAAATGTTCTGTGATTTTAAATAATTCTGAATGACTTTTACCATGCACTTTACAAAGTTTGTCTAGATACAAAAGCAGCGTAACTGATTTTTCTTCAACATAACGATGATGTACTTTCTCAATGTAGTCAATTAATAAGTCAATTGGCCAAGATTTAAAATCTATATCATGTGTTGCTTTCGTATTAAGAATAATATCTATTTCGTGTTGAACTTCAATTGAATCTATCCCTTTTTTGTCACATGCTTCCTCCAAAGTTATATTTCCTTTGCAACAAAAATCAATTCCATATTTTGAAAAAACAGAAGCTGTTCTGTAATCTTCAGCCACCCATTCTCCTATTGTTATGTGTTCTAATATATTCATAATATTGAAATTTAAGTTTCATCAATAATACAACCGTTTTGAAATAAAAAATTATGATTAAAATCATATTGTTTGAATAATTTGAATCGTTTCTTTGAAATTATTATTATTTATATAATTTCAAAGTATTTGTATTTGTGTGAAAAATTTAAAACAAAAAATTATAACTTTAAAAAAGCAAAAAAATGCGGTTATTTTAGCGCATTATTATCAAGAACCTGAAATTCAAGAAATAGCTGATTATGTTGGTGATAGTTTGGGTTTGTCACAAGAGGCTACCAAAGTTGAAGCTGATATTATTCTTTTTGCAGGTGTTCATTTTATGGCAGAAACTGCTAAAATTTTAAATCCGACTAAAAAAGTTATTCTTCCTGATTTAGAAGCTGGTTGTTCTTTGGCTGCTTCATGCCCACCACATCTTTTCAAAGAATTTATTGAATCTCATCCAAATCATACTGTTATTACCTATGTGAATTGTTCAGCAGAAATAAAATCTCTAAGTGATTTAGTCTGTACTTCTTCTAATGCATTAAAAATTGTAGAATCTATCCCTAAAAATATCCCAATTATTTTTGCACCTGATAAAAATCTAGGTAAGTATATTATTCAGAAAACAGGAAGAAAAATGCTACTTTGGGATGGATCTTGTGTGGTTCATGAAGCTTTTTCATTAGATAAATTAATTGAACTTCATAAAAAAAATCCTGATGCAAAAATAATAGCTCATCCTGAATCTGAAACTCATATTCTTGAAACGGCGAGCTATGTAGGTTCAACTTCGGGAATGATTAATTATGTAAAGTCTTCTCCGAGTGATAAATTTATTGTTGCTACTGAAGCGGGAATTTTATATAAAATGCAACAAGAAGTTCCGAATAAAGTTTTGATTCCTGCACCTTCTCAAGAAGATAATACTTGTGCTTGTAGCGAATGTGGTTTTATGAAGATGAATACTTTACAAAAAGTATATGACTGTTTGCTTAATGAAGTTCCTGAAATTACCATTCCTGAAGATGTCAGAATGAAAGCACTGATTCCAATACAACGGATGCTTAAATTATCCTAAAAATGATACAAACTGATTATTTAATAATAGGTTCTGGAGTTGCTGGTTTGACTTTTGCTATTAAAATTGCTACTAAGTTTCCAAACAAAAAGATTACAATTGTCACCAAATCTAGTGAAGATAAATCAAATACTAAATATGCACAAGGTGGCATTGCCATTGTTCAAAATAAGTTAGATGACAATTTTGAAAAGCACATAGATGATACCTTAGTGTGTGGAGATGGCTTGTGTGATAAAGATATAGTTTCTTTGGTCATTACTGATGGTCCAAAGCGATTAAAAGAGTTAATTGATTGGGGAACAAGATTTGATCAAAACGAAGAGGGTACTTTAGATTTAGGGAGAGAAGGAGGGCATCGTTAGCCAATTTCAGTTTAGCAGGTGGAACAAATTTAGCATTACAATACAATCATAGAATTTCAGATGATATCGATTTATTCTGTCCCGAAATTATCGGTTTAGATGGATTTAATAAAATTCAAGAAGAGATAAAAACTCGTTTCTGGAAGAATGCTAGAAATTTTGATAATCCATGTGATATAAATGATTAATACTCTTTTTTAAGATTTTTTATTGACACTGAAGATGGAACAATGATAAAAGTTGATGTTTTACAAAACATGAAACATCTTTTCGAAATTGAATCTATCAATGACATCCGATTATTCAGTAAAGCAGATATTGGTTTATACAAACTAGTTAGTTTATCCAATCGTTCTACTAAAAAAGACATCTACGATTTAGATTTTATTACTGATGAAATCAAATTAAGCAATCTCTATCAAAGTCTAAAAGATAAAGCTCAAAAATTCGACAAAGAAGAAGATAAAACAATTTTTGATTTAGATAAAAACCAATCTGTTTTAGATAATCTTGAACTTCTAATTAGTTTTGACAACATAACGGCTTCCTCAAAATTTCCAACACATACACACGATAACATAAAAATTACTGAAGGTAGTAAAACTTGGATAGAAGCTCGAATAAGTTGGCGTTCCAAAGTAAGGGCTTTGTATGACCATTTAGGAATAGATTTTCCAAAACCTAAAGGGATAAATATTTCATAATCATTATCTCATTCATCTGCACAAAAATTGCTCCTAGTCCAAGTATTCCAAGCATCAATGCTGCCGTTTACTTCATTTCACTAATTTCATTTTAGCAACTAGAATATATTCTTCGTTTAGTTTAAATTGACGATTTAGGTTTTCAATTGCCATTTGTTATACTCCTAATTTTTAAAGAAACTGCAAAAAAAATCTTCTTTATGATTCCAGTCATAAAATATAACCCTATTCAATTCAGACCTTTGGAGTATAATTTTAAATCATAACAATATGAAAAAACTAATAGTAGTATTAAGCACAGCAATAATGTTGTTCTCTTGTGGAGACAAGAAAAAAAACGATCAAGATTTTTCTAAATCATCTACTGATGCTTCTGTTGCATCCGACCCATCTTCTTACGATCCAAATAGAGGTTTAGGAAAATTTGATAAAGTAGATTTAGGCGCCACTCTTGATCAAGAAATGGCAACAGAAGGACAAAAAGTAGCAGAAGTAAAATGTACTTCATGTCATAAACAAACAGAGGAAAAATTAGTTGGCCCAGGATGGAAAGGCGTTACTTCTCGAAAAAAACCAGAATGGATTATGAATTTCATCACTAATCCTGACCCGATGATTGACAAAGATCCAGAAGTTCAAGCACAATTAGAAATCTGTTTAGTTCGTATGCCTAACCAAGGTTTAAAAGACGAAGAAGCTAGAAGTATTTTAGAATACATGCGAAAAATCGACGGCGTAAAATAAATACAAACCAAAAATTGTTTTGTCAGGTGAAAGTGATGAATTGATTTTTAAAACTAGATAAAATGAAAAATAAATTTGTAAAAGCAATTTTTGCTATTGTCCTAGGAAGTGCTTTGTTCACTTCTTGTAAGCCTAAAAATTCGGGTGATGCTGTGAGTGGTGATGCCGCTCAAAAAGCCTATGTTGCACCAGGAAAATATGATGAGTTCTATAATTTCGTATCAGGAGGTTTTAGTGGAAAAGTAAGTGTTTATGGATTACCTAGCGGAAGATTATTTCGTGTAATTCCAGTCTTTTCTGTTGATCCGGAAAGTGGTTATGGTTTTAATGAAGAAACCAAACCAATGTTAAATACTTCTCACGGGTTTGTACCTTGGGATGACCAACATCACACCGAATTATCTCAAACGAATGGAGAAGTTGATGGTCGTTGGCTTTTTGCTAATGCCAATAATACACCTCGTATTGCTCGTTTGGATTTAAAAACGTTCAAAACAACTGAAATTATTGAGTTGCCAAACAGTGCTGGAAATCACTCTTCTCCGTTTATTACAGAAAATACAGAATACGTAGTAGCAGGAACTCGTTTTAGTGTGCCACCAGACAATTCTAATGGTGATGTGCCAATTAACACTTACAAACAAAATTTCAAAGGACACATTAGTTTTGTAAAAGTAGGTAAAGAAGGGCAAATGGATTTGGCATTTCAAATTCAATGTCCAGGTGTGAATTTTGACTTATCTCACGCTGGAAAGGGAAAATCTCACGGTTGGTTCTTCTTCTCTTGCTATAATTCTGAACAAGCGAATACTTTGTTAGAAGTAAATGCTTCTCAAAAAGACAAAGATTTTATTATGGCTGTCAATTGGAAAAAAGCAGAAGAATACATCAAAGCTGGAAAAGGAAAATTGACTTCTACAAAATATGCTCATAACGTATATGATGAAAAAACACATACTGCTAAATCTGAAATCAAAACTCAAGTTCTTATTTTAGATTCTAAAGAATTGAAAGACATTTGTTATATGATTCCTTGTCCAAAATCGCCTCACGGTTGTGATGTTGACCCAACAGGTGAATACATTGTAGGTTCAGGAAAATTAGCGGCTTTAATTCCTGTATTTAGTTTTGATAAATTACAAAATGCTATCAAAAACAAACAATTTGAAGGTGATTATGATGGAATTCCTGTAGTAAAATATGAAGCTGCTCTTCACGGAGAAGTTCAAAAACCTGGTTTAGGACCATTACACACCGAATTTGACGGGAAAGGAAATGCTTATACAACAATGTTCGTTTCTTCTGAAGTGGTAAAATGGGATATCAAATCATTGAAAGTTTTAGATAGAGTTCCAACATATTATTCTGTTGGTCACTTGTGTATTCCTGGTGGAGATTCTAAAAAACCTTTCGGAAAATATTTAATTGCTTACAACAAAATCACAAAAGACAGATATTTGCCAACCGGTCCAGAATTGTGTCAATCCGCTCAAATTTATGATATTAGTGGCGATAAAATGCAGTTAATTCTCGACTTCCCTACTATTGGTGAGCCACATTATGCACAAGCAGCGCCTGCCGATTTAATTAGAAATAATGGTCAACTTAAATTCTTCAAATTAGAAGATAATACAAATCCATTTGTAACCAAAGGTGAAAAAGAATCTAAAGTAGTTCGTAACGGAAAAAGAATTGATGTTTATATGACTTGTGTTCGTTCACATTTCTCTCCAGATAATATTGAAGGAATTAAATTGGGAGACGAAGTATATTTCCACGTTACAAATCTTGAACAAGACTGGGATGTGCCTCACGGATTCGCCATAAAAGGTGCAAATAATGCCGAGTTGTTAATAATGCCAGGTGAAACAGCTACATTAAAATGGACGCCAGATAGAGTTGGAATTTCTCCATTCTATTGCACCGATTTCTGTAGTGCATTGCACCAAGAAATGCAAGGATATATCCGAGTTTCTCCAGCGGGAAGCAGCGTTCCTTTAACATTTAGTTTGGGTACCAATTTACCAGCTGTAGCAAAATAATAGTTTAGTGATTAGTGATTGGTAATTAGTGAATAGTATAAATGCTAATCATTAATTACCAATCACTATTCACTTTAATAAACAAATCAAAATGAAAAAGTCAAAAATTTCTATGTTCTCAAAGGGGTTACTTTTGATTGCATCGGTTTTATTATTGTCTTCAATTTTCTTTCCACTTTGGAGAATCGAACTCGAAGCTCCTCAATATCCTGAAGGATTAGTATTGCAATTGCACGCCGATAAATTAGCTGGCGATGTCGATATCATCAATGGATTAAATCATTATATCGGAATGAAAACCTTACACGCAGAAAACTTTTTTGAATTTTCTGTACTCAAATACATCTTTATCGGATTTGCAGTTTTAGGATTAATAATCACATTCATCGGAAGAAAAAAAACATTGTATACTTTCTTCATTTCTTTTATAGTTTTCGGAATTTTAGCGGCTTGTGATTTCTACAGATGGAATTACGAATATGGTCACGATTTAAATCCAAATGCCGCTATAAAAGTGCCCGGAATGGCTTACCAACCACCTCTTTTGGGTTACAAACAATTATTAAATTTTGGAGCTTATTCTATTCCTGATATCGGTGGATTTATGCTTATTGGAGCTGGATTGTTATTATTTATTGCAGTTTTAAAAGAATCAAAAATTTTAAATAGATTCAGAAAAGCAAATATAAGTGCAGCTTTGTTAGTATGCCTTTCAATGACATTATTTTCTTGTAATTCAAACGAACCAAAACCCATTAAACTGAATTCAGATACTTGCGATTTCTGTAAAATGACGATTTCTAATGGAAAGTTTGCTTCTGAATTAATTACCAAAAAAGGCAGATGTTATAAATTTGATGATGTTTCCTGTATGATAAAATATGTCAAATCAAATTCTGATTTAGTAGATGCGAAACTTTATGTAACCAATTATTCCAACGAAACTCAATTCATTCCAGTTGAAAAAGGGTTTTATTTATTTGGAGGAACCATCAGCGCACCAATGGGTGGAAAAGTTGCCGCATTTGACACTGATAAAAACGCTATCGGTTTACAAACCAAACTTGGAGCCGAAAAAGCTTCTTGGCAAACCATTCTTGATACTTACTAATGAAAAATTCTTGTTACATATTATTTTTCTTTTTTGTGATGCAACTTGCAGGTGCAACAACCATCCAAGTTGGAGCTAATTTTCCTGTGAAAAGTATTAAAAAAGCAATTTCTTTATCCAAAAACGGCGATACAATTGTTATAAACAAAGGAACTTACAAAGAAGGCAATATTATCATCGACAAGAAAATAGTTTTCCTTGGTAAAGATTTACCCATTCTTGACGGACAACATAAATGTGAAGTGCTTTCTGTTAAAGCGGATAGCGTTTTAGTCCAAGGAATTAAATTTGTAAATTCTGGACATAGTGCCTTAGATGATCCTTGCGCAGTTAAAGTTTATAATCGAACTTTTGTTCGTGTTTTTAATAATGTTTTGGATAATAATTTCTTCGGAATTTATCTTCAAAGCTGCAATAATTGTATAGTAAAAGACAATGTTATTGTGGCTTACGGAAAAGAAGAACAATTAATAGGAAACGGAATTCACTGTTGGAAAAGCAGTAACCTTCAAATTATTGGTAACAAAGTTTCAGGACATCGTGATGGAATTTATTTTGAATTTGTAACTAATTCGGTCATTTGGAGAAACATTTCTACCAAAAATATCCGCTACGGATTGCATTTTATGTTTTCCAACGATGATTCTTATATTACCAATTTGTTCAAAAATAACGGAGCAGGAGTTGCTGTAATGTTTTCAAAAAGTGTCAAAATGATTAATAACACTTTTGAAGAAAATTGGGGTGATTCAGCCTATGGGATTTTACTAAAAGAAATTTCGGATGGTTATATTTTTAATAATAAATTCATTAGAAATACATCGGCAATTTATATGGAAGGAACGAGTCGAATTAAAGTCGAGAAAAACAATTTTGAATCAAATGGTTGGGGAATGAAAATTCAGGCAAGTTGTATGGATAACGAAATTGTAAACAACAATTATCTCAAAAACACATTCGACATCAGTACCAACGGAAGTTTAGTTTTAAACACATTCAACAGCAATTATTGGGACAAATACGAAGGTTACGATTTGGACAAGAATGGAATCGGTGACGTACCGTATCATCCGTTGAGTTTGTTTGCCGTTTTAACCGAAAAAACACCGTCAACTATGTTGCTGTATCGAAGTTTTATGATTACGCTTTTAGACAAATCGGAAAAAGTTTTACCTAGTATTACACCTGATAATTTTATAGATAAAACGCCATTAATGAAGTCACTGCCATTATGATTGAAATTAAAAACATAAACAAAAAATTCGGAAAACTAAACGTTTTAAACGATGTTAATCTTTCTTTCAAAAAAGGGGAATGCATTGCCTTAATTGGACCTAACGGTTGCGGAAAAACCACATTAATTAAGTCAATTCTTGGAATGGTTTTACCGGATAAAGGTTCAATTGAATTCAATGGAATATCAGTTTTAGGAGCTTATTTGTATCGTGAAAATATCGGCTATATGCCACAAATTGGGCGTTATCCTGATAATATGACGATTGGTCAAATCATAGAAATGATTAAAAAAATCCGAAATTCCAATGAAGATTTAGATGAAGATTTACTCAAAGCGTTTGAACTTGAAAAAATGTTCGATAAAAAAATGCGAACACTTTCAGGCGGAACTACTCAAAAAGTTAGTGCAGTTTTGGCATTTCTTTTCAATCCAGATGTATTGATTTTAGATGAACCAACGGCTGGTTTAGATCCATTAGCTTCTGAGATTTTGAAAGAAAAAATTATCAAAGAAAAAGAGAAAGGTAAACTCATTTTAATCACTTCACATTTGTTAAGCGAATTGGACGATTTGATAACTGAAATTATCTTTATGCAAGACGGAAAGGTTCATTTTCATAAAAAAGTAGCCGACTTAAAAGAAGAAACTAACGAAGATAAAATTTCAAAAGCCATTGCTAATATTCTAAAGCAAAAGCAACCTGAAACTCGAAACCCGAAACTCGCAATTGTATCATGAATAGAATTATAAAAATTATACTAATTGATATTCTAAAAAGTAAAATAGTCTTGGCTTACACCTTGATTTTAGCAATTTTATCTTGGAGTTCATTTGCTTTAGAAGACAATTCAGCAAAAGGAATTTTGACTATTTTGAATGTAATTCTATTTACAGTTCCATTAGTTTCAATACTTTTTGCAACGATTTATTTGTACAACAGTGCGGAATTTATTGAGCTTTTGTTGAGCCAACCGATTAAGCGAAGAAAAATCTGGATGAGTTTGTTTTTCGGAGTTTCCTTATCGATGGTTTTGGCGTTTTTTGTAGGTGCCGGAATTCCGCTTCTAATTAATTCGACCGACGGAGTTGGTTTGATGATGATTGTTATTGGTTGCTTAATTTCGGTAATTTTTACTGCTTTAGCCTTTTTGAGTTCCATTTTAACCCGAGATAAAGCTAAAGGAATCGGAATTGCCATAATGACTTGGTTGTATTTTGCCTTGTTATTTGATGGAATGGTTTTGTTTTTATTGTTTCAATTTTCAGATTATCCGATAGAAAATGCTATGGTTGGAGTGACGGCTTTAAGTCCGATAGATTTAGCCAGAATTCAGATTCTGTTGCATCTTGATGTTTCCGCTATGATGGGTTATACAGGAGCGATTTTTAAAGATTTCTTCGGAACTTCTTTAGGATTAATTGTTTCATTCTTATTATTGTGTTTATGGGCAATTGTACCGTTTTTTATCTCACTAAAAAGATTTCGAACTAAAGATTTGTAGAAAATGAAAACAGATATCAGAAATAGAAAAGACATCGAAAAATTAGTAAATGCATTCTATGATAAAGTCAAAACAGATGAAATTATTGGTTATTTATTTACTGATGTTGCCAAGGTAAATTGGGATTTGCATTTGCCTAAAATGTACAATTTTTGGGAAAATATTCTGTTTTATTCTGCTAATTATAGTGGAAGTCCGATGGTTGTTCACAAAGAATTACATCAAAAGAGTACTATGAATCAAGAACATTTTCAGCATTGGAACGAACTTTTCAATCAAACAGTAGATAAACTTTTTCAAGGTGCAAAAGCAGAAGAAATTAAAAATCGCGCAATGAATATTTCTGCGGTTATGATGCATAAAACATTGACATAATGTACCATCAAATTATTCTAATAATTCATTTATTGGCTGCTAGTATTTGGGTTGGCGGTCATTTGTTTTTAGTTTTAAGGATTTTACCTGCAACCATACAACAAAAAAATATTTCAATTTTAAGTGATTTCAGAACTAAATTTGGAAAAATAGGAATGCCTTCTTTATTTATTTTAGTGATTACCGGAATTCTAATGGCATATGATTATAACATTACAATTTCTAAATGGTTTTCGTTTTCAAGTCCGATTGAGAAAATAGTTTCTACTAAATTGCTATTACTTTTTACTTCTTTAGCATTAGCGATTCACGCTCAAAAAATTGTGTTTCCAAAATTGACAATAGAAAGAATGTTACCTACAATTATTGAAATTATTGTTGTAACTTTAATTGGAGTTGCAATGTTGATATTAGGAAGCTTGGTTAGAGTTGGCGGAATATAACTTCTTTATGATTTAACTCATATTTTTTGATTTTACTTTAGAATACTTTTGATAAAAATTTAAAAATATGGACACATTACAAAAAAACACCATTGGAGAATTTGTGGCGCAAGACTTCAGAACTGCTGCACTTTTTTCAAAATATAAAATCGATTTTTGCTGTAAAGGTAATAAAACACTTGACGAAGTTTGTGAAGCAAAAGGTTTAGATGTAAATAAAATGGAAAATGAAATTAATGCAGTTTTAAACACCAATTCATCATCAGAAATAGATTTTAAATCGTTTTCACCTAATTTATTAATTGATTATATATTAGAAACACATCACGAATATATCGAATCTAAAACACCTGTTTTATTGATGTATTTGGATAAATTGTGCAAAGTTCACGGCGAAAGACATCCTGAATTGTTTGAAATTAATAATCTATTCAAAATTGCTTCAAGTGAATTGCTAAATCATTTGCAAAAAGAAGAAGTGGTTTTATTTCCATTCATCAAAACAATGACAAACGCCATCAAAAACAACGAAACTATCCAACAACCAGGTTTTGGAACAGTTTAAAATCCGATTGCAATGTTGAAACAAGATCACGAAACGGAAGGCGATTTGTTTGTTAAAATTTCAGCATTAACTAATGAATACGATCCACCAATAAATGCTTGTGAAACTTATAAAGTAACATTTGCAATGCTAAAAGAATACGAACAAGATTTACACAAACACATTCATCTTGAAAACAACATTCTGTTTCATAAAGCAGTTGAATTAGAAGAAAGGTTCAATGTTTTAGATTAAATAATTCTTCCAAAATTGCATTAAAAAAGCGTGAATTACGACAATTCACGCTTTTTGACTTTAAATTAAAGAAAAACTACAATTTGAATTAATAATTGGTTTATTTTGGAAGAAGAACGTCTCCAATAACGTGAATCATACCGTTTGCAGTTGGAATAGAAGCTACAATTTCAGAGCCGTTTACAAAAGTTTTATCGCCTTTTTTAGTGATTTTCACTTTTCCGCCAAAAACCATATCAAACTCTTGTCCGTCTTGCATATATTCTGTTTTAAGCGAACCAACATAAGTGTGATAACCAAGAATATTGGTTAATTTTTCTTTGTTTTCAGGTTTTAATAAATTGTCAACAGTTCCTTTTGGAAGTTTGTCAAAAGCAGCATTGGTTGGTGCAAAAACTGTAAATGGTCCAGCATTACTCAAAGAAGTTACCAAATCAGCTGCTTTTACAGCTGCTACTAAAGTTGTGTGATCTTTGCTTCCAATTGCAGTTTGAACAATATTTCTTGCTGATGTATCATCAACAACTCCTTCTTGACCTGTAGCTTTTGTTTCGGTGTTTTCGGTTGTAGATGCAGATGTTGATTGTTCTACGTTTTTGCATCCAACAAAAGAAAGTAAGCTTACTAATAGTAATAATTTAATTGATTTTTTCATAATATTAAATACTTGGTTTATACTAGCAAAGTACTTAATTATGAAACAGTTATTTTATGAGTGCAATCATAATAATGGATGATTTTTAACTTTTTTTATTGAATAATAAGCAGTTATTCCAATTCCTGAAACAAGAATAATTGCAGCTCCAAAAAGCATTTCATTGGCAAACGGAATTACAGTATAACTAAACGATGCAATACCTTGAATCGCTAAAATTATTTCGTTTATCAAAACGCCTATTGAGAAGATAATTAATCCGATTTTTATTGGTTGGTTGAAATGAATCAAGTGATTGGCATAAATGTAAAACAACAAAAACAACGAAATAATTGCCAACAAAACCAAATGCAAATAAGCAATTACAATCGGTCTAAATCCAAAAGCCAATTGACTAATAGCCGGAATTGTTGAGCCCAGTTGAAGCAAGAATTTCACACTTAATGCAAATCCAACAAAAAGCAAAATGTATCTCAAAAAGAACGGAAAATTTTCAATAAATTCTCGTTTGGATTTGATAATAATAATTAAAAATCTAAACCAAGAATAAACTTGAATAAAAGCCGCAATTACAGTTAGAATGTAAATCCAAATCGGCAAATCCAACCAAAGTGTAGAAAGAAAATAAGCTGGAATACAAGCTGCAAAAAACAATTTGAAAACATTCTTAAAAAACGGATTATCATCTGATTTTAATTGCAAAAAAGAAAACAACAATCCCATACAAGCAAAGAAAAACCAGCCGTTATATTGAAAATGTAAATAGTAATAAATTGATGCTAAATATTCTTCTTGATGAATGTTTTTAGTAACCATCATATAAGCCAAAACAAAAGTTCCTAGTGACGAAATTACATTGAAAAAAAGTGCTGCTTTGAACCAATTTTTAGACAAATCATTGTTTGAAATCAACTTCAAATCTTTAATAAAATAATAAGCAAAAGCGCAAGCAACTACAATCGAAGAAGTTGAAAAAACAATCGAAAACAAACCATAACCTTGAATAATGAAAAAGACCAACATTCCATAAGCACAAATCAAATTGGCAATTAATACTTTATTGTATTTTTCTAAAAATCTATTTTCTATTTTCTTTATTCTTTTCTCTAAAAATCCAATCATTAATACCATTAAAGCATGGCTAATCCAGCCTGAAAAAGCAAAATGAGAATGTGAATGTTGTAAGTGTTTTTGATCAAAAAAAGGAAATTCAAAACCAATTTTATAACGCATTAAAAGTCCTAATAGAGCGACAATTAAAAGATTAATTAACGAAAATTTCAACCAGAATTTGCTGTTAAAATGCATTAGAAATATATTTTATGATTTATGATGTCAATTTTTTTATCTACTTTCATTTTTGCAAAAGCTCTTATCACTGTTTCAACCCGTAGACCTGTAAAATTGGCAATTTCTTGTCGAGTAAAAGGAACTAATTCTTTGATTTTACAATCAGAACCTTTTTTGTGAGCGTTTAAAAATGCAATAATTCTAAATTCAGGCTTTTGATTGATGATGTCTTTAGAAGTTTTAGTTTTTGAGTGAATTCTATGTGCCATTAAATTCAAAAATTGCTTCTGAATGGATGAATATTCGTCCAAAATCTTCAAGAATTTATCTTTTGACAACTTCACTATTTTAGAATCTTGAAAAGCTACTGCAGTAGCTGGATAACTTTCGTCAATAAACAGTGGTGGCTCTCCAAAACTTTGCCCATTGGAAAAATATCCTTGTGTAAATTCTTTTCCTTCATCGTTTGAATTGAACATTCTTACGCTTCCTTCTATTATTTGAAAATAAAAATTAGCCATTTCTTCTTCATCAAAAATCACTTCATTTTTCTTATATTCTTTAGCAATGGCACCCCAAGAAAACAGTAAATCTAAATCTATTTGCATAATTGATTTCGAGCTTTTTAAGTTTGAAATTGCTTTGATTACTAGCATTTCCAACTTATGGTTACAAAGTTAATTTTTATAAAATTACTAAAATTATGACCAGAATCATATAAAAAGGTAATTTTCTTAATGTAAATTTGTATCGTGAAAAAATTAGTACTCATAATAATATTTGCAATAATTCTAAAGCCGATAACCCCAGTTATTGATTATGTTGTTAACTATGAATACATTTCAAAAGTGCTCTGTGAAAACAAAAACAAACCCGAACTTAAATGTTGTGGAAAATGTCATTTGAAAAAAGAATTAGCCATTGCTTCTGAAGGTGAAAAGCCTTTAAATTCAGATAAAAAAGACAATTCTAAACAAGAAGTTGAAGTGTTGTTTTTTCAAGAAATCAAATCATTAGTTGTTGAACAAATTTATTTTCAAAATAAGTCATCAATTAACGACAACTATTCTAATCTTTACTTTCACTTGAATGGTTGTTCTGTATTTCATCCACCAACTTTTATTTCTTAAATTTTATTAGAAATCGATTCAATTATTTTGAATTGACAGGATTTTCATATCCAAAAATGTCATAAAGAAAACTCTTTACTGACACGCTATTCTATAGACTTTAATTAATAAAAAATGAAAACGCAATTAAAAAATATTTTCGCCATTTTAATTATGGCGCTAGCTTTTACATCTTGTTCTAAAGATGAAGAAGTAATAACTCCAGCTGTTGATGAATTAGAAGGATTATCAAAATTTAAAGAAATCACAAACACAACGCACACTATTGAATTGTATTCTCATATGGGTGTTGAACAAGGATTTAACGAAATTAAATTAAGAATAAAAGACAATAACACAGGGCAATATGTGAAAAATGCCCAAGTTTCATGGATGCCTCTGATGCACATGGCAATGATGACGCATTCTTGTCCAAATTCTGAAGTTGAAAAAATAGCTGCTGATGGAACTTTATATGAAGGTTATATCGTATTTCAAATGGCACAAAATACAACTGAATATTGGGATTTAAAAATCGATTATACTATTAATGGAACCGCTTACACAACTACTTCTGTTATTGATGTTCCAGCTTCGTCAGAAAGAAGAGTAGAGACTTTTACTGGCTCTGATGGAATGAAATATATTGTTGCTTATGTTGAACCACATCATCCAAAAGTTGCTGTAAATGATATGACTGTTGGTGTGTGGAAAATGCAAGACATGATGACTTTTCCTGTTGTAGATGGTTATACTGTGAAAATTGACCCAAGAATGCCAAGTATGGGAAATCACAGTTCTCCAAATAATGTAAATCCAACGCAATCAGTCGCTGGTGATTTGTACAATGGAAAAATGTCGTTAACTATGACAGGTTATTGGAAAATCAATCTTCAATTAGCAACAGCCGATGGTACAATTGTAAAAGGTGAAGCAATTTCAGATACTGTAACTTCAAGTAGTATTTACTTTGATTTTGAATTCTAATTTAAATAATATAAAAAGGTCAAATTCAATTTGGTTTTTGGCCTTTTTAAATTTAAACTCAAATGAAAAAAATACTATTTACAGTTTTTTTAGTTCCTCTTTTTTCTAATGTTTTCGCTCAAGAGACAAGTAAAGACACCTTGAAACCACTTCAAATGGAAGAGGTTATTATTATTGGAAAGAAAGCTCAAATTACTGATAAACAATCCAAAACATTGACTTCAATTGATGATTATTTGCAAAAATCTGCAAAAGTTGACATGATTAAACGTGGCGCTTATGCATGGGAACCAATTATCAATTCTATGCCAACTGAAAGAACTTTGATAACTATTGACGGAATGCGAATTTTTGGTGCATGTACCGATAAAATGGATCCGATAACTTCTTATGTTGAAGTTTCTAATTTATCAGAAGCTACGATTTGTTCAGGTCAAGAAGGCGCTTGTTTTGGAAGTACAATTGGCGGTTCGATTGATTTAAAAAGAAACCAAAATAGCTTCGGAAATAAAAAATGGGATTTCAATTTGAATTCAGGTTTTGAAAGCAATAACCAACAAAAAATCATTGGTACAGCTATAAATTATGCAAATAAGTTG
Organism: Flavobacterium aciduliphilum; assembly: GCF_003268855.1. Lineage (GTDB taxonomy): Bacteria > Bacteroidota > Bacteroidia > Flavobacteriales > Flavobacteriaceae > Flavobacterium > Flavobacterium aciduliphilum. Next base: position 508,757 of record NZ_QLSZ01000001.1, on the reverse strand, counting down.
TTTTATGTAGATACTGATTTTATGTTGCGTGATGCAGAAAATTACAAAGCAGGAAACAATCAAGAAGTACTGTTTTCGCAATTCAGAAAAATGAATTTTTCAGCAACTTCAGGTTTTAAATTAAGCAAAAACAAATTGATAGAAGGTTCACTAATTTATGATAAATCTACCAATGTTGGTTATCCTGCTTTGCCTATGGATGTTTCTATTGCCGAAGCTATTATTAATTCTTTAAAATATGAATACGCACCATTAAATTCTATTGTAACCAATTGGGAAACTAAATTCTATTTCAATACAATAATGCACCGAATGGATGACACCAGACGCCCTTTTGTACCAATTCACATGGATATGCCAGGTTGGAGTAAAACCTATGGTTATTATTCTAAAATTAATGCCAAACATGAAAGTCATAATTTATTATTGAATTTGAATTCGTTTTATAACAAATCTTTGGCAGAAATGACCATGTATCCAGCTAATCCAAATGAAAATCTCATGTTTATGTTGACTTGGCCCGATATTAGTACTTTTTACAATGGTTTGTTTTTAGAAGATAATTATGCTTTGAATTGTCATTCTAGTTTGAAATTTTCTGCATCTGTTGGAAGCCATTCCAATAAAGTTGAAAGCCAATTTGGATTGAATAGTTTGCAAATATTTTATCCAGAAATGAAAGCGAAAAAAGACCGATTTCTAAAAAGTTTTTCGGGAAATTATAATTATTCAGAAAATGGTTTAGAATATGGATTTGGTGCAGCTTTTGGCGAAAGAGCGCCTTCTGTAACAGAAGCTTATGGGTTTTATTTGTTCAATAGTTTTGAAAATTATGAGAACATCGGAAATCCAAATTTAAAAAATGAAAAATCGTTAGAAGGAAATGCTTTTGTAGGTTTGAAAAAGGAAAAAATAAACATCAAAATGGCATCCTCATATTTTCATATTTCCAATTATATTGTTGGAAAACCTGATGCAAGTTTGGTTCCAATGACAATTGGTGCAACTGGTGTAAAAATTTATACAGCACTTGATTATGCAACTATTTTCAATGTAAGTTTAACTTCTGAATTCAAATTTTCTAAACAGTTTAAATGGAATTCGCAGTTGGTTTATAGTAGAGGAAAAGATTTTGATAATGTGAATTTGCCTTTCATAAGTCCATTGAATTATTCAACATCATTGGCGTTTGCAAAAGATAAATTCTCATCAGAAGTTGTACTTCAAGGAAATGCAAAACAAACCAATTTTAGTGCCGTTTATGGCGAAGATAAAACGCCCGATTACGCAATAATTAATGCCAATTTCGGATATAAATTCAACTTCAATAAAAGTAAATTAATTACGAAATTTGGAATTGAAAATATATTCGATACTTATTATTCAACCTATTCTGATTGGAATAATTTTCCTAGAATGGGAAGAAACTTTTTTGTGAACTTATCAATAATTCTCTAAATAATTGCATGTGTATTTTTTATGAAATTCTTATACTTTATAATTATTTTATCAATAGCAAAATAAAATTTTTAGTTCTGTACTAAATTGACGTTTTAGGTTTTCTGTTGCCACTCCTTCCCAACGCTCAAAAAAAAATTACTGTCATGGTTTTTGGAACAAAAACGCGTTCGCAAAGCGACTCATGCCAGTATTTTTTTTTTCCAAAGCTTCTTTACATAATGTGGCATTATAGTGCATAAAGAACTATCCTGCTACTAATCAAAATCACAGATGCACTATAATAACATTATGTAAAAAAGCCGCTCACCCAACGCGCTTGCCAGTGGCTCCAGGACAACTTTTTTCTATGCTTCCTCGCACCAGCCTGCATAGAAAAAAACCGTCCTTCGCCACTGTCTTTAACAACGTTCACCATTTCATCGGAAAGTATACGGTTATAATTGCTTTTAAGAACGTACACGTTAACTGTTTTTATCAGCATTGTGGTTAAATAGGAAGTGTTTTAATTGCTTTTGTAAGTAATAAAATGGCTTTTAATCTCAGTTAATTTGCCGATGGTAAAAGCCATTTTATTACCCACAAAACCAAAATTCCCAGTAAGAGCATCATTTTTTATTTGCCAGAAACCCCACAGTTATTGCTCCAGCGAAAAAGCTGATGCCATACCGTTTTTTAAGATAATCCGCAGCATACTGAACACTGCGACTGTCAACTGAATTTCAGGCATCAGCTTTTCCACAAAAGCAATCAGAAACATCCCAATAAGCAAATAAAAAATGATACCCTTTGCGCTACTGCCAAATCGCACTCGGTAGTATAATGCATTGTTTTTTGAAGATGCTTCCCATTTTTTAAAACAAGCACATTCATAATTCATAATTATCAGTTCATAAATACGCTTAGGCATCCTCAAAAATCAAATCCATGAAAGAGTATCAAATTCTTTGGCTGGATAAATAGCTTGTATATTTTATGATTTGGTTTATTCATCCATCCAAAGAATTTGATACCCTTTCCGAAGACGTCTATCTTTCAAATCAACTCCCATTACTTTAGATAAAATCTTATTAAACAAGTACATTCTGATTGGATATTCAAAACAAAAAATAAAAAAAAAGAGAGCAAAGATAAGTTCCAGGCATTCTAAAAAGCAAGTTCAAGCCCTTCGGGTTTCAGAAAAAATCTCCACCCAAACAGTTTCGAAAGATATTTTACTTCTGATTAGACGCTACCGTTTTCAATCACGTATCGGGTAGTATTTTTTCTGAAAAACTTGCTTTTTTGAAACCCTCCACTAGACTAATGGCTTTCTTTTTTTTCTTTTTTTCTTTTGAAAAATTTAATGGGCGGAGCGTAGCGAGGCACATCTGCAATTCAGAAGAAACAACGCAAAAAATTGAAAATTAATCTAATTTTTAAAAGCCGATGTTATGCTGAAATTTATCATTAAAACCCACAAAAAAGACACTATCTACACAAAACCACATTTATTCCTACTTAACAAAGGGATGAACAGCGGAAAGCCTCAAAAAGAACCATTTACAAACAGTTTCGTTATCATTTTTGAAAATGAATCTGATTTTGACACCATAAATTTAACTGCTTATGCACTTTGGAAGACTAAATTTTGGCATCAATTCCTTAGAGGTTCAGTAATCCCATTTTTAAACCTACACGACATCAGAAAAGAATTTTCAATAAAAGTGAACCAAGAGATAAAAGACCACAAGGAACACGTTAAAAACATCGAAACTTTAAAACTTTTGGAACAAAACGAAAAACGATTCCATGAAAATCTAAATGTTATCAATGATATGCGTAGAGTTATTTTATACAGATATATAAGTAAATAAAAAAAGCCAGGTCTTGCGACTTGGCTTTAATTTTGCTTAACCCAAAGGTCACCACAACTAGGGCTAAACTTATTTTTTGTGCTTCTTATTTAGGCTTTTAAGCAGTAACGAAATCGTAAAACTAACCACGGCTCCAACGGTAGCTAAGATAACCGTTTTAGCAATATCATCAGAGGAAAGATTAGGTACAATACTTAAAAATGTGCCTCCAGCAGTTCCTATTAAAGTAGGATTATTGGATGACATTATTTTCTTTATCAGTTGTGGTCAGTTGACACACTGCAGAAATAACACCACCTGCTAATGCTACATATCCTCCAATTGTTGTCACAATTATCGGTAAACTTACTGGTGCAGTTACTATTGTTCCTCCTACAGTAGCTAAAACCAAACCAATATTTCGAAGCACTTTAAAAAACTTTGGTGTGGGTGCTGTTAGACGTCCAATTACTTTTTCCATAATTTAGACCGTTAGTTTTAATTCGCCTGAAGGCACTTTTACTCCTCCAATGGGCAAATCAATCAAAGTAAGATTTAGTAATCCACCATCAGAACTTCTACCTCCAATGTCAGATACCTCATTTAGGCAAAAAGCAATTTCACCAACAGGTCTATTTCCCCCAATTTCAAAATCAGAAATGGTATTCAATTCGCCAGTTGTCGATTTTCCTCCGATATCCTTTATTGAATTCAAACAGAAAGCAAACTCACCAACGGGTCTGTTTCCTCCAATATCATCAACAACCGAATGTAATGACGGTTCTTGTGATCGACCACCTATGTCATCAACCACTTTAAAATTTGTAGTTGTTATCGTTGGTATTTGTGAAGCACCTTCTACAATTGGATTAGATACAAAATAGGCAACTCCAATGTTGCCAAACATACAAGCATCAACATCGAGATGCCTTTTAAAATTACTTTTGGTGCTAAAGCACTACTCAAATTTTTCATGATAATTTAAGATTTAATAAAACTGTTTCTGTGCTATCTAAAGCACGATATACCAAGTTTCTCAACTTGGAAAATGCCAGTCGAGATTTTAAACCTAATCCTGGTCCACAAATCTTCGTTACTGGCGCAATACATCTATTCAATTCTTTCAAAGCATTATTAGCAGGATGAAATAGAATCAAGCTTCTATCTTTTACATCAATCACTTCCAAATGCCATTGAAACTTTCGACTGTATCGCTTTCTAATGAAATATTTCCCTTCTGGAATGCAGGAAACCTTCGTTTCGTTCATCTTCCATGGCAATTCAATGGTGTTACATATCAATTTACCTTCGCATTCGAGTTTACCATTAGTTCCGTCAGGGAAATAAGTTCTAGTGAGTACTAAAACCACTACACACCACCATCAACTTTTACCACTGCTAATGGGTTAAAAGCACCATTTTTCAACGGATACATAGCACCATTAACCTCTTGATAAAACTCAACACCCAAAGCCAAAAACAATGGTTTTGTACTTGCTGGAGTAACTGCATTTACTTGGCTTATAGCTGCTGTAGCAACTGAATTCCAAGGTAAAATAGCAGTTTCTGAATGAGTTTCGATAAAAGTCTCTGCTTCAAAATCAATCTCAGCTCCTGCAGAAATGATTTTAAAATGAGTAGTTCCACTAGGTGCAGCTATCATATTAGCAGGAATAAATGAAGCTAAATCAACGGTAATTTCACCTGCAACTCTGTCAATATTTGCAACAAAAGGAGCAAACAAACTTGTTCCCAACTTACCACGAATATTGAATTCAAAGCCAACAAGTAAATCAACCTCACCATCAATAACATTTCTTAAACCTCTTTCGCTAACCATATCCGCTTGGATAACTTTCACCATAGCTTGTGTCAAACGGCTCACCATTCTACCGTCAGCAGAATTCAAAAGCAGTGCTCTTAAAGCTGTTCTTAAAACCTTTCCGGCTTTCCCTGCTCTACCAAACTCGGAGCCATTCTCACGAGTTCTTTGAAACGCAGGATCGCTAGCGATTCTATTAGCGTCAATGCCGCCTTTTTCTCTCGCCAAATGTCCATCTTGCGTTTTGTAAAAGGTAATATCTCCGATAGTACCTTTTAATTTGATTATGCCTTTCTGTCTAGCCATAACTTCAAAATTTTGTTAAACATTCATCTAAAATCTCCTTCATTCTTTCAATCAGTTGCAACCACATTTTTTGAATGATTAAAGCAAAGTTTACAAAGCATTTCACTAAAGAAAAAGACGCAAGTGTACCATAGTCCAAAATCGACACAAGTGTCTTAAATGAACATAAAATCACATTAAATAAGTATGAAAAATTATAACTAAATTGCAAAAGATTTTCTGCACGTCAGGAGTATAGCATAGCTATATCAAAGGTATAGATAAAGTATGAAATTGAATAATCAGAGGGTATGCATCTATCCAAAGGACATACAACGAATAACAGGCAAGAGTTATCGTCAAAGTACTAGATTAATGCAAAAGATAAAAAAAGACCTCAATAAGCTCGAAAATGAGTTTCTAACTATTGAAGAGTTCTGTACATATTCAGGTATAAAATATGAACAAGTAACTCACTTGATTTTTGGTTAAAATTGGAAAATACTTCAGATAGATTTTAATCAAGATATACACAATCAAATACTTGAATAACTTGTTCAATTTTTAGTAATGTTTCTCAAACTTTTATTTGTTATATCATTGCAAATGAGTATATTTACAACTCACAAATGAAATGAATTATTTACGATTAAAAAGGGGGTAAAATCGGTTACCCAAATAAAAATTCAATTGTAACGAGCTGTTATAGAATACGTTGAAATAGGTAGTCAAATCCCTCTTTGTGCAAAATTCAATACTTTAACTTTTATCATAAAAGTTATAGAATCTATGATTTCTAAGAAATTTTAGCGATATCCATCCATTAATACTTGAAGTACGATTTAATATATTGTTGGATAAAATAAAATTAATTACAATTTCACACATTAATAATTATAAGATTAAAATAATCTATTAACGATAAATTTTTGTCATAAAAAAATAACATTTTAACTCTTTTAACTAAAGGTCCAGATGAAAGAAATACAATATTTAGACCTTATACTAAATGGTATATTTAAAAATGAACGTTTTTTAAAAAACTATATAATTAGGAAACAAAAGGAAGCTGAAAATAAATACTTTGTTTCAGAAGCAGAATTCTTCCAAAAATGCAATGAAACAATAGCTTTACTAGAAAACAGATTTGATTTTAAATTTCTAGAGAAGAGAAGAGAAATGTATGATTCTATTGAATTGCTCAAAAAAAATAACAAGCCATTTGAAAAAGAATTGGATGTAGTAAATAGTTTTACATTAGAACGCATTAATATTAACTTATCTGATATTACGAAGGGAAAAAACAAAGCTGATTTATGGTATAGTCAAATTAAGTCTTTAAAAAATAGCTTGGTTGAAATTATCATCAAAAATTTCATAACATCTACTAAAATTAAAGATTTAGACATTAACAAATACTTAAAATTTGTATTTACTAAAAAATCCATCAGTAGAGAATCTAAGAAAAATGCAGTAAAGCAGTTAATGGCAGAAATCAATGAGGAGAAAACTATTTCTAACTATCGAATCTGGATTGACTATGTCTTTAACAAACAAAACTACTGGAAAGAGCTAAAACAAGAAGATAAAAATTCATTTAAAGAATTAAGAAAAAAGTCCTTTAATGAAATGAATGATTTGTATAAAAACTTTATAATATGCAGTCCAAAGACAACCGTTGACATAGTAAATGAGTTTGAAGAAGCAATAATTGATAGATTGATCAAAGAACCATTCCAAAAAACTACACTTGAATTAATCAATGGTCAATTACCAAAGGAAATTTTCAAATTGGCTATTGTTATTGGTAAAATAGATTTTATTAAAAAAATCAACCAGCAAAAAGCAGTTAAAAGCCATATTAATAATATTAAAAGTAAAGAACTTACAATTAATGAAATTGCTTTAAAATGCGTTTTAGAAGGCATTAAACTTGATAGAAAAAAAGCAAAAGAAGAGCTTAAGGATACTATACACAATTCAAGTGATAAATTATATAATAAATATATATATTGGAGTGTGAAAGCTGAAAGAATTGGAGACCCAGGTAGTCATGCAAAATTGCGTAATAAAATTAAACTTTATGAAAGAGTTATCCAATTTTTACCTGAACATAAAAAATCGTATGCTGAGAGTGAGCTTACTACATTAGAAAGTTATTTATCCAAATATTAAAAATAGTAACCGGTTATTTTCGGTACACTAATCTTATTTGTTAAAACTTTGTTGAAATTTTAATTCAGCAAATAATGACAAATATTTTTAACATCTACCATTACAGATTAAGAACTAAAACTAACTCATTTCTTAAAGCTGGCCTTGCACAAAAGAAAGTTTGTAAGTTAAACTTCAATACTTTACCCTCAGCCAATTCAAATCCTAATTTACCATCCAACATAAACTATTTCCCTGTAGTTCATGTAGCAATTTCTAAATCAGTAAATGAATTAGAAACTAATAAATTAAATATTAAGTCAAGACTTATAGAAGAAACATTTCTAAAAGTCTTGACTTATTTAATTATAAAAAAAAGTAAAAGTAATAACCAAATTTATAAATCTAAGTAACATGAAAAAAAATGACCAAAACAGAATTTATGCAGTTACTACAAAAGTAACTGCTAACCAAAAAGCAAAATTCATTCAAGAAGCAAAAAAACACAATATCTCATTATCTGAATGGGTAAGTGGAACTTTAGAAATGGCAACCGATGCTTATTCCAAAGTAAATAACAAAGAACAACTAGAACAACTTCAAGAACAAAATGAGAATTATATCCGAATGATAAATCAACTAAATAGTGAGCTTATTTACTATAAAAAAATCATTGCCAATTATAATGAAAAAGGGTTAAATAAAGCAGAACCAATTGAAGAAGAAATAGTGTATACTCGCTTCAGAAGGAGAAAATTAAATTAGTCAAGTTGTAACTGAATACAGAACCTATAATTAAAAAATTCCAAAGAAATGATTTAGAATTTCAAAAAAACTAAAAATCAATAATACACCACATATATTAAAATGAATGCTAATACCGTATATGACGTTTTTCTAGCTCTTCCAGAAATGGAAAAGCAACGTCATATACAACTAGTAAATGAGTATATAGAGAATGAGAAAAACAAACTCCAGCAGGTATATAAGAAAAAGAATAAAAAGATTCATTTCACAAAACAAGATGCAATAGATTATTTATTGAAGAATGTGTTTACTTCAAAAAACAAAGTCAATTAAATATCAACTATAATTTTAAAGAATACTGATAATCTTATAATAACATTCACCTCAATAAGTATTTTTCTCAAAAATATCAAAAAAATAAGTATTTTTCACCTTTATTAAGTAAATTTCACTTACTTTTGAATAATCATTTTTCACCAACCATTATGAATACAAAGCATTTTTCACTAAAAATAAGTGTTTTTCACGGACGCAAAGCACCAGAAGAAGGGATATTAGTTGGTTATGGAGCAATTATAGAGGCATACAAATTAGCAATACCACTTCCTAATCAATTAGCTTTAATTAGCCCAAAAAAACGACAATACAAAACTGAAAATTGGAATGTACTTACGTCTCGTCATGAGCCAGATGACACACTGTACAAACAACTAGTTTTCGCATTAAAATACGAGGGAATAAATTTGTTGTTGTTCAAATATTTATTTGAAAAATTATCCGAAGAAGATTGTAAAGCATTAGTAAAATTGGAACCACAAGGGCAATACAGCCGAAAAATTTGGTTTTTGTATGAATGGCTATTAGAGAAAAGATTAGACATTCCTGACTTAGATAAAGGTAATTTCGTTGCTTTAGTAGATGAAAAAATTCAATTTGGATCACCACTGAGTATCAATTCAAGTAGATACCGTATAAAAAACAACTTACCTGGAACAGTAAATTTTTGCCCATTAATTTTCAGAACTGAAAAATTAGTAAACTACATTGAAGTAAATCTTTCTAATAAAAAAAATAACTATCTAAATGCTATACGTAAAGAACTACTTCAAAGAGCATCTGCATTTTTATTACTTAAAGATTCTAAGGCTTCATTTAATATAGAAGGAGAAACACCAACCAATAATCGTGCAGTTAGATGGAGTAAAGCTATTGGTCAAGCTGGTTCTAAATCTTTAGATAAAGAAGAACTATTGAGATTACAACAAATAGTAATTGAAAATACACGATTTCTTAAAATGGGTTTTCGCGAGGAGGGTGGATTTGTAGGGGAACACGATAGAATAACATCAGATCCAATACCGGAGCATATTTCGGCTAAAAGTGAAGATTTAGAGAAGTTAATCAACGGATTGATTTTAACATATGACAAACTAGAAAAATCAAATTTTAATGCTGTTTTAGCTGCTGCCAAAATCGCATTTGGATTTGTATTTATTCACCCTTATGTAGATGGAAATGGTAGAATTCATCGTTATTTAATACATCATATTTTAAGCAAAATGCAATTTGCTCAACAAGGAATGATATTCCCTATTTCGGCTTCAATTTTGAATCATATTGACGACTATCGAATTGTATTAGAATCCTACTCACATCCATTATTGGACTTCATAAAATGGAAACCAACCAAGAATCACAACGTAGAAGTTTTGAACGAAACAATTGATTTTTATCGGTATTTTGATGCAACTAAACAAGCTGAATTTTTATTCGATTGTGTAAATGACACTATAGAAAATGTAATTCCAAATGAAGTGGATTATCTTCAAAAATACGATGAAATGAAATCTTATTTAGACAATGTTTTTGAAATGCCAGATAAAGAAGTTGCTTTATTGATTAGATTCTTAGAACAAAATAACGGCAAACTTTCCAATAGAGCTATTGAAAAAGAATTTGCTGAACTAACTAGTGATGAAATAATAGATATAGAAAACCATTTTCAAATTTATTTTAAATCATAAAAAATTATAAAAGATTTAAGTAAGAGATAGTTTGTTAAATTAAAGACATAAAAATCCATTCTGAAAATTAATAAAAAACAATATTTTAAAATAAAAAAAAACTGTATATTGCAGTATATTTTTTTATCAAAACAGTACACTAATCAGTACACCAAACCGTACACCATTTTAAAGAAAATACCTTTTTAAGGCAAAAAAAATGGTTATAAATTGAGTAAAAATTCAATTCATAACCCTGAGGTCGGGAGTTCAAATCTCCCTCTCGCTACGAATAAAAAAGGTTGTCTATTATTTTTAGACAACCTTTTTTTATTTATTCTTTTTGAGAAAGATATTTGAATTAATTTTATTTAGTTGTTACTTCTTCCAACAACTGATTAAAATCCACTTGTGTTTGTGTTCCTGTTTTAAGGTTTTTTAAAGAGAATTTGGTCTCCACAATTTCTTTAACAACAAAAGGAATTGCTCTTCTTTCGGCATGTTTGAATTGTTTGTCAATTTTGGCTGCATCGGGATACAATTCTACCTTAATTCCTTGAGAACGCAACTTTTTAATGGTTTGCATGGCTTCAAAAGCTTGCGACACCCCGTAGTTTAAAAACAATACTTTTGTACTTGTTGCCACAGTATCTGGAAACAGATTTAACTCTTCTAAAACCAAATAAATGCGGTCTAAACCAAAAGAAATGCCCACCCCACTCATGTTTTTTAATCCGAAGATACCCGTCAAATCATCATAACGTCCACCACCGCCAATGCTACCCATAGCCACTCCAGTTGGTGCCGAAACTTCAAAAATGGCTCCCGTATAATAGTTTAAGCCACGTGCCAAAGTCACATCCAAATCTAAAATGGATTTTTGCAATCCTAATCTGGTTACGTTTTCACAAATAAATCTCAATTCTTCAATGCCTTTCATCCCTTCTTGAGAAGAAGCTAATAAAGTGGCTAATTTTTCTATTTTCTCTTGTATGGAACCTGTGAAATGAAATAAAGGTTGTACTTTTTGTAAGGCTTCTTCCGAAATCCCTTTTTCCATCATTTCTTTTTTGACTCCATCTTCACCAATCTTATCAAGTTTGTCAAGTGCTACTGTGAAATCAATTAATTTATCTGATGCGCCAATCACTTCCGCAATTCCAGAAAGAATTTTTCGGTTATTAATTTTAATCGTCACACCTTCTAAGCCTAATGCTGAAAAAACTGAATCATACAATTGGATTAACTCTACTTCCTGCCAAAGAGAGGTTGATCCAACCACATCGGCATCACATTGATAGAATTCTCTAAAACGCCCTTTCTGAGGTCTGTCGGCGCGCCAAACGGGTTGAATTTGATAACGTTTAAACGGAAACTCAATCTCGTTTTGATGTTGAACCACATAGCGTGCAAAGGGTACTGTTAAATCATAACGAAGGGCTTTTTCGGAGATTTTTGCAGTAAATTTGTTTAAAGAAATCCGCTCCTCAACTGAAATAGAATCGGCATCTTTAATTTGAAGTGATTCCAAAGTTGGTGGGAGCTCAATTTTATTTTTATTGTAGAAATAATTCCCAGAATTAAGTATTTTAAAAATCAACCGATCGCCTTCTTCACCATATTTTCCCATCAGGGTATCCGAATTTTCAAAACTTGGCGTTTCTATAGGTTGGTATCCATATTGTTCAAAATGGGCTCGAATAATCGAAAGGATATAATTTCTTTTGGAAACTTCTGCTGGGGAAAAATCGCGTGTTCCCTTTGGAATGCTAGGTTTAGTAGCCATTTTTCTTTAATTAATTTGAGGTTTCTGATGTATTGAGCATTTCGGTATAAACCGCACTAGAAATTTGTGAAATAACCTTCGCTAAATTATTCATTCCTTTTCCTTTAGTCATTACTGTTAATAAGTAAGGTTTTGAATTTAAATACACAATTCCTGATTCATGTAATTGATTTTCTTTATCACTTCCTGATTCGCCAAATTTGTGAGCTACAGCTATATTTTTAGGCAATCTACTTAGAATGCCATCCTTAAATTCCGTTTTAGTTAGTAATTCTGCCGCATATTCCGAATCTTCAATTGATAAATACCCTGCATTGTAAATCGCTCTCATAAAGATAGAATAATTTTTTACATTAAAATAATAATGATCAGCGCTTACGTTGGGCACCTCTAAATTTAAATCTTTAAACATTTTTCTAAGGTATTCCGGATTAATATTTTTTTCCAGTAAATAAGTAGCTTGATTATCAGAATATTTAATCATATATTCTATAAGTTGTTTTACAGTATAGCTTCCTCCAAATTGAATCGTTTTAGAAGGGAAATGTACATTTTTAGTAATGCCTAGTGGTGTATCATACTTTACTACTTGATTAAGAAAACCAGGATGCTCCTCATTAATTTTTAATGCAACCATTAATATTGGTACTTTAAATAATGATCCTGGTTCGTAAAATTCATTATCATTTACAGCAGTCCAGTCATTATTATCGTACTCTTTTAAATAAAAAGAGGCTGTAGTCAAGGTCCCTTTATTTTTTTCTTGTGTAATAATGTCCGTAACTTTTTGTTTGATAGAGGCTAAGTCTTCAGACTCACAATCTTCGTCTACCAAAAGAATAGGTTTAATATATTTTTGATCTTGAAGTCTTTTTATATTGACATTACAATAATAATTTTTCGACAAATCATTTTCTAAGGTATTGTATTGTTTGTTTTTCCATGCAACTGTTGCAAAAAAGGTTACCAAAGACATCGTTATTGCTATGATTGACGCCATTAATAACGAAATTTTTTTTCTGTACTTTTCCATTATGAATTAATTTAAAGAGCAAAATTAAGGGTTTATTTTTTAAAATATAGAGAAATTAAAAATGATTTGTAACAAAAACCATATTTTGGTAACAAATAATGATTATGAACGCCGTTTTTAGAGAAAATATTAAAATAGCCCTTGGCTCCATTCGAGCACAGTTGCTTCGAACTATATTAACAATCGTTATCATAGCAATTGGTATCACCGCATTGGTAGGGATTCTTACTGTTGTATCAGCTATCGATTATACTTTAAATTCGAAATTTGCTTCCATGGGTTCGAATACATTTACCATTAATCAATATGAATTTAAAACTCATAATGATGGAGGAAATGAAATTGAAAAAATAAACCCCATAATTTCCTATCCAGAAGCCAAAGCGTATCAAGAAAAATTTGATTTTCCACTCAGTCATACTTCGGTTTCTTTCACTGCAACTTCTACTGCTGAGGTAAAATATGAAAATGCCAAAACGGATCCTTCTATTGCTATTCTTGGGGTAGATGATTATTTTGTGTCGAATGGCGGATTTGAAGTGGTTCAAGGTCGTAATTTCAATAGTTTTGATATTTCTAATAATACGTATTCTTGTATTGTGGGCAGTGACTTTGTAACCAAAGGATTGTTAAAAGACGTTAATCCAATTGATAAAATTATTTCAATTCGCGGAGCCAAATTTAAAGTGATTGGTGTTTTGAAAGAAAAAGGGTCTACGTTTGGAAATAATCAGGATATGCGTGTTTTAATTCCTATTCAGGTCGCACGTTCTCTATTTACTGCTCCTCAAATTAATTACAGCATCAGTACCATGGTCGATAAAAAAGAATTGCTCGATGCGGCTGTTGATCATGCTTTAGTGACGATGCGAAAAGTGAGAAAACTCAATCCTGTAGAAGAAGCTAATTTTGGCATCTCTCGTAGTGATGATTTGGTCAACAGAATAGCCGAAATGACAGGCGTACTTAGTTTATCTGCATGGGTCATTGGAATCATCACGATATTGGGTTCTTCCATTGCGTTAATGAACATTATGATTGTTTCAGTAACCGATAGAACACGCGAAATTGGAGTGCGAAAATCACTCGGTGCTAAAAAAGGAACCATTGCGTGGCAGTTTTTTATGGAAACCTTACTTATTGCACAATTGGGAGGAGTTCTTGGAATTTTATTAGGAATCTTAATTGGGTATTTAATGGCCAATATAATGGAATTCGGATTTGTAATTCCATGGGGAGCCATTGTTGCTGCCGTAATTACCAGTTTTATTGTGGCTTTGGTTTCAGGACTTTACCCTGCGATTAAAGCCTCCAAACTTGATCCTATCGAAGCTTTGCGATACGAATAATATTTAAGATTCGAAACTCATCTAATACAGCGCACCATTCGGTCATTGCTGTATAGGTCTTTCTTTAATTCAATATTCTTAAACCCCATTGTATCCAATACATCTACCGTTTCTTTTCCTAAATATTGATTAATTTCGAAGAAAAGAGTTCCGTTTTCCGAAAGATGTTTTTGGGCCAATTGGGCTATTTTTCTATAAAAAATTAAGGCGTCATCGTCCGATACAAAAAGTGCGGTATGAGGTTCGTATTCTAAAACATTGGGTTTCATTTCGGCTTTTTCAAGGACACGTACATAAGGCGGATTGGAAACGATAATATCGAAAGTCGAAAACGGAAAGTCGAAAGTGGAAAGCTTTAAAACGTCGACACAAATAAAATCAACCGTTACCTTATTCATCAGCGCATTTTTTCGAGCGATTTCCATAGCCTTTTCAGAAACATCTATGGTAAAAACATCTGCGTTTGGAATATTTTTAGCTAACGAAATTGCAATGCAACCGCTGCCAGTACCTACATCCAAAATTTTCAGTCTTTCATTTTTCGATTTTCGGCATTCAAAAACAATCCAATCGACCAACTCCTCGGTTTCGGGTCTCGGAATTAAGGTGTTTTCATTAACCAAAAAAGGCAATCCATAAAAGGAAGTTTCTCCTATTATATATTGTATTGGTTTTTGTTTTTGTAATTCAGAGACAGCGTTTTCCCAACGTTTTAATTCTTCGGAATTCATTTCCATAGAAGGATTTAGCGCCAAATCAATTCGTTTTGTATTGTGAAAATGTTCCAGCAGGATGTAAAAGAAACTTTCAATTTCCTTTTCCTCATAAAAAGTAGAAAGCTTTTGTAGAATTATGGATTTATAGGTTTTTAACAGCATTAGAATTTAACTTTTGGGATTTAAATCTTTCAACATCCAGATAGGACAACTGGTATGACCCGTTCCTCCCATGGGGCTACAAAGATACTCAAAACCTACGTTCTGATATATTTTTTGAGCGGTTCTCATTTCGGGTAACGTTTCTAAATAGCATTTTTCATATCCTAATTCTTTAGCTCTCTGCAGGCATTTTTGAATCAATTCGAAACCCATTCCTTTTCCCCGAACTTCTTGCAAAAAATACATCTTTTGTAGCTCACAAATGTTTTTGCCAGCATGATCCAATTTATGGATTCCTGCGCCGCCCATTATTTTGCCATTATTCTCGATAACATAATATACCGCTTTTGGAGTGTTGTATGTTTCAAACATAAAGTCCAATTGCGAATCAGCAAAGGCCGTTCCTTTTTTAGGATAGTTTTCCAATATAAAAACTTGCCGAATTACAGCTGCAATTTGTTTGTTGTCGCTTTGTTGTATTTCTCGTATGATCATTTCAAGAAAGTTTAAAATTTGATAAGGATTATAGAATAAGCTTACAAAAATAGTATTTTTGCTTTGTGAAGATACATGAAACATACATCAAACGTTGCCTCGAATTGGCTCAAAAAGGTTTAGGGACAACCTATCCTAATCCTTTAGTAGGGAGTGTTATAGTCTATGACGGAAAAATTATTGGAGAAGGGTGGCATAAAAAAGCGGGTGAGGCTCATGCTGAAGTACATGCTATTCAGGCTGTAAAAGATAAAAGGCTCTTGTCTGATGCAACAATTTATGTTAGTCTAGAACCGTGCAGTCATTATGGTAAAACACCGCCTTGTAGTGATTTGATTATTGATCAGGGCATTCCTAACGTGGTGATTGGTACTATAGATCCCTTTTCTAAAGTGGCAGGAAGGGGTGTAAAAAAGCTACAAGACGCTGGAATAAACGTAACGGTAGGTGTTTTGGAAGCCGAATGTGCGAGACTCAATAAACGCTTTTTTACCTTTCACAACAAAAAAAGACCTTACATCATTTTGAAGTGGGCAGAAAGCAAAGAGGGATGTATAGCTCCGTTAACAAAAGAAATAAAAGAACCTATCTGGATTAGTAACGCTTTTTCAAGACAATTGGCCCACAAATGGCGAAGTGAAGAACAGGCTATTTTGGTGGGTACCCAAACAGTTCGTGATGATAATCCTTCTTTAACCGTACGCGATTGGACGGGAAATCATCCTATTCGAATAGTTTTAGATAAAAACAATTCCATTTCAAAAGAAAGTTATATCTTTGATACTCTAGCGAAAACGCTTTTAATTACAAAAGATGATTTTAGTTTCGACGATAATTTGGCGCTAAAAATGGCTCATTTTTTGTACGAAAAGGAGATACAATCTGTGATAATTGAAGGGGGTAGGCAAACGCTACAAACGTTTATTGATGCTGGAATTTGGGATGAAGCACGCGTTTTTATTGGGGACAAGGTATTGCAAGAAGGCATAAAAGCCCCGAAATTAGAAATTAGCCCCGAAAAGAAACGACACATTGTAAATGACGAACTTTTAATATTTTTCAACCATGATTGATACTATTATTTTTGACTTTGGCGATATTTTTATCAACTTACAAAAAGAAGCACAGATTGAAGCTTTTGCTCAATTAGGTTTGTCAGGTCCCAATAATGAGTTGATAGCCATGAACGATTTGTTTGAAAAAGGCCAAGTTAAAGAACACGAATTTTTAAGTGCTTTCCAAAAGTTTATTCCCAACGCTACGGTTGACCAAATTAAAGAAGCATGGAATAGTATTATAGGCGAATTTCCGCTCTATCGACTTGAGTTTTTACAAATGATATCGGAAAAATACCGTCTTTTTTTACTGACGAATACCGATGAAATACACATTCATAAATTTGAACAAAACGTAGGAATGTCTTTTTATACTGATTTTTACCGTTGTTTTGAAAAAGTATTTTATTCGTATGAAATGGGGATGCGAAAACCGGAGTCTGCCATTTATACCTCTATTATTAATAAGTATGATTTATCTCCCAAGCGTACCGTTTTTGTTGATGATAAAAAAGAAAACACCGATGCCGCAGCACAATTAGGACTTCATGTTTGGAATTTAAAAGTAGGAGAAGAAGATGTGGTCGATTTATTCAAACAAAAACATTTACCTCTATAATTAAAATTTCGTATTTGTAACTTTGAACGATACCTATAAAACCCTTTCGTTACCTTCTAAAGAAATACTATTCAAAGAAAAAAACAGTAAGTTTTATGGTTATGCTTTTCCTGTAACCACAGAGGAAGAAATTAAAAATCACCTTGATGTTTTAAGAAAACAACATTATGGAGCCGTTCATTTTTGTTATGCCTTCCAATTAGGGACGGATAAAATTCAATTTCGTGCCAATGACGATGGAGAACCAAGCAATACAGCTGGCGCTCCTATTTATGGACAGATTCAGTCTTTTGGACTAACCAATGTTTTGATAGTAGTAGTTCGTTTTTTTGGAGGGATTAAATTGGGGGTGGGAGGTTTAATTTCTGCCTACCGAACTGCGGCACAAATGGCTTTGGAAAATGCAGAAATTATTGAAAAGACCGTCAATGTTCATTTTGTGGTTGCATTTGATTATAAAAATATGAATAAAGTGATGCGAATCATCAAGGAAAAAAACTTAGAAATCATCACGCAAAAAATGGAATTGACGTGTGAGATTGAAATAGCAACACGAAAAAAAAATGCCGAAAATATCTTCGACATTTTTACAAACTTGTTTGAAGTTACTATCACGCGAAAAGATTAATCTTCCTTTTTAATAACATCCAAAACATATTGAGGCGGGACAATAGGTTTGCCTGTTTCTGTCGCTACAAAAACCAATATAAAATAAGCAATTGTTAATAACTCTTCGTTTTCATTGTGAATTTCACAATCAAATTCAATCTTTACCCCGCTATAATTGCGCATTTTAGTGGTAATGGTTAAGATGTCATCATATCGAGCCGGTTTTTTATAGTTCAAATGCATAGACACAATAGGAAGCGCGATACCATCTTCTTCTAGTGATTTATATGAAATCCCTCTATTTCTAAGCCATTCCACGCGTCCAATCTCAAAATAGGGCACATAACTTCCATGATAAACCACGCCCATTTGGTCGGTTTCTCCATATCTAACACGAAGGGTAACTTTATTTTTATCCATAATTATTTTGTCTGTTTTTGTTTATTTGAAAAAGCTGTATACAATAATATTTTTAAAAAATCAATAGTAATTTATTTTTTTTTAAAGAATTTTGTTCACATATTTGTTTGCCCGAAAATTACAACGAAGAATCCCTTTTTTTGTTGGAAAACCATAATAAAAAAATAAAAATTTAACATGATCATGAGCAAAACTGCGCAATCGGTATGGGAAAATTGTCTGTCTTTTATAAAAGACAACATTCAAGAGCAAGCCTACAAAACTTGGTTTGAACCTATCAAATCTGTTGAACTTTTAGACAGCACCTTACACATACAAGTTCCAAGTAAATTTTTCTACGAATGGTTAGAAGAACATTATGTAAAAATACTTAAAGTTGCCCTAACTAAAGAACTTGGGAAAAATGCAAAGTTACTATATAAAATTAAAATGGAAAACACTATTGGCAGTAAACAGCCCTTTACAGAGCAAATACCCAGTAGTCAGCGAAGTCCCATTAAATATCAAGAGGTTGACGCTCCTTTCAAAAACCTAAATCCTGAATTAAAAAATCCGTTTATTATTCCAGGAATACGAAATTTGAAAATTGAATCTCAATTAAACCCTAATTATAGTTTTGAAAATTTCCTTGAAGGGGATTCAAATCGATTGGCACGTTCTGCGGGGATGGCTGTAGCCAACAAACCTGGAGGAACGTCATTTAATCCGTTGCTTATTTTTGGTGGTGTAGGTTTAGGGAAAACGCATTTAGCGCATGCTATAGGTGTAGAAATAAAAGAAAAATATCCCGATAAAACGGTTTTGTATATTTCTGCTGAAGTGTTTACTCAGCAATACATTGACTCGGTAAAGAAAAATAACCGAAACGACTTTATTCATTTCTATCAATTGATTGATGTTTTAATCATTGATGATGTTCAATTTCTTTCAGGGAAATCAGGAACTCAGGATGTGTTCTTTCACATATTCAATTACTTGCATCAAAACGGAAAACAAGTTATTCTCACTTCCGACAAAGCACCTGTAGATATGCAAGATATCGAACAACGATTGCTTTCTCGTTTCAAATGGGGATTGTCGGCTGAATTGCACCAACCAGATTATGAGACCAGAATCTCCATTTTAAATAATATTTTGTATCGAGATGGGGTTGAGATGCCTAAAGAAATCGTCGAGTATGTCGCTCAAAACATCAAAACAAATGTTCGAGAATTGGAAGGCGCCATCATCTCTTTAATTGCTCAATCGTCTTTCAATAAAAAAGAAGTGACACTTGATTTGGCTAAAAGTATCGTAGAAAAATTTGTTAAAAATGTGAAACGAGAAGTTTCTATTGAATACATCCAAAAAGTGGTATCTGATTATTTTCAACTGGATATTGATACGTTGCAGTCAAAAACGAGAAAACGTCATGTAGTTCAAGCCAGACAATTGGCGATGTTTTTTGCAAAAAAATTCACCAAAGCTTCTTTAGCGAATATTGGTTCGCAAATTGGAGATCGGGATCATGCCACCGTTTTACATGCATGCAAAACCGTTGATAATTTAGTAACGACTGACAAACAATTCAAAAAATTTGTGGATGATATTCACAAAAAATTGTCTATGTAATAGTTGTATTTTATACCTTTGAACCCCATAAATATTAATCATTCATGGCAATAAAAATATTAATGGTGTGCTTAGGAAATATTTGCCGGTCACCAATCGCTGAAGGGTTGTTGGCTGCTAAACTCCCTAAAGACACTTTTGTAGTTGATTCTGCGGGTACTGGCCCTTGGCATGTGGGCAAACATCCCGATGAGCGATCTATTGCCACCAGTTTAAAGAACGGTATTGATATTAGTGCTCAGAGAGGGCAACTTTTTACGCCAGCTCATTTAGATACATTTGATTACATTTATGTTATGGACAATTCAAACTATAGCGATGTGATGGCAATGGCCAAAAATGAGGCACACAAAAGTAAAGTTAGCCTGATACTAGAAGCTCTTTTTCCCGGAGAACACGTCGATGTTCCCGATCCCTATTATGGTTTGCAAAACGGGTTTGATATGGTTTTTGAGATGCTTGACGAGGCTACTGATGTTATTGCAAAAAAATTACTAGAAACGCATGGCTAATATGAATACCATAAAAGGGAAATTATACCTCATTCCTACCACCCTCGGAGAAAATAATCCTTTAGATGTATTGCCAATTCCCGTAAAAAATACGATTGCTTTTCTTGATACTTATATTGTAGAAAACGAAAAAACAGCACGAAAATTTATTAAGAGCATCCTCCCTGAAAAAGTTCAGGCCAATCTAAAAATAAGCACTCTAAACAAACACACTGCCCTAGAAGAACATCAAAGCATGTTGAAGCCTTGTTTAGAAGGAACAAGCATTGGGCTCATGAGTGAAGCGGGGTGTCCTGGTGTTGCCGACCCAGGTGCGGTAATCGTAAAATTAGCTCATGAAAAAAACATACAAGTTGTGCCACTCGTTGGTCCATCTTCAATTTTACTAGCGATGATGGGGTCAGGAATGAATGGACAAAGTTTTGCTTTTAATGGGTATTTACCTATAGATAAATCTGAAAAAAAATCAGCCATAAAAAATTATGAAAAGCTGTCTTTTGATAAAAATCAATCTCAACTTTTTATAGAAACGCCCTACAGAAATAATAAATTGGTAGAAGATTTGTTGCAGACGCTACAGCCTAATACCCACTTGTGCATTGCTACCGATTTGACATTGCCCACAGAATTTATTAAAACACATCGTGTCTCCGAATGGAAAAAGATAAAGGTGGATTTGCAAAACCGGCCTACAATTTTTATCATTCACAAAATGTAACTATTCTATTTTTACAAATTCTTTAGGTGGAATATTGTGCGTTTCATAGCCAGCAAATCGTTTTAAATAACTTTTAATGGTCGTTCCATATCCGTCTTTAAATTTCTTTTTTCCACTAGAGGTAATGAATTTTCGAACCGATTGTGCGCCTCCCAAATGAGCTGCTGCCAAAAGGCCAGATTCTGTTATCCGAACGCCATCCACTGTTTTTCCTTTATACTCCCTAATGATGTCAGCAAGTTTGTATTTATTTATACTCACTAAAGCTACAAAAGCATCTTCTTGTAACATAGGATTGTTGAGAAAAACTGCCTTACTTTTTATTCCAATAAAATTTAGTGCTGAAATCCCAAATTGGTATTTACCCATATACCCCAAAGAATTCACAAGTTTGTACTGTCCTAAAGACTCTTTTGCGGCAATGGCCTCTTTAAAACCTACAAACCTTTTTCCAAGGAAAGGCATGTTTTGATGTTGATAATCAACTATTTTAATCGAAGGGAGTTGATAGGAAAAGTCTACATCTGTTAGTGTTTTTTTAGGATGGTAAGGCTCTAACGGTTTGAAATAAAAACTAGAGGCACTCACTACAAAAAAAAGCACAGAATAAAACATCCATTTGTTTATCATACTGTCCATTTTCAAAGCCAAAAACGGCTTTATTATCGGGACAAATATAAACATTTATTTTAAATTCAAATTGAAAATCAATATATTACGATTTTTAGTAATAAAATAAATGCCCTTTTAAGGCGCCTTTATCGTTTAATTCAAGGGTTGGAAAAGGAACCTTTAAAGAATTAAAAAGAGCGAAAACTGTTTTAAGAACCTGTGATTTTGTACGAATTTTCGTAAAATCTACATCCAAACTTAAATAAAATTGTCTATATCTTTGAAATACAGGATAGGAAGCTGAATCGTTAAATGATTCTTTTCCAGAAATCATGCCCTCTGCACCATAGCCAAGGGCAAGATTGAGCCAAGTAGGTACTTTTGAAGTTTTAAAAAAAGACCGAATATTTCCTGAAAACCAATACGTCTGTCCGTTGTAATCTTTCAATATTTGCTGACTTAATGACGTTCCTAAAACGTTGGGTCGAATAGCAGCGTATGAGGTCTGATGGAATGAAAATTTTGGAACAATTCGTTGTTCTTTCCATAAAAGTTGTTGGGAAACAAATAGGGAAGCTCCCGATACATTCGCTGCCATATCGCTCCATGAAAATCCCCATTCAGAAGAGTGACCGTCTAAAACTTCGACAACGGTCATGAAGCCTACACCTAGCGTTGCGCCATAAAGTAGTCTTGAAGCTTCATGGGCTCCAGACCAAGCTAAAGCGTTGTATCCCATTGCACCCATATGATAGGTGGAGTAAAAGTGTCCGAATTTATCCATCTGCAACCATTCTGCGCTATCATCTACTGTATGAAACTTAGAACGCGGGTATTGAGCATACCACAATTGGTTTAATCCAATTAAGGCTGAGGACGCTAATGCTGTTTCGGTAACTACAACCGTGGTTCTTCGGCTCGAATTCAAACTATCCGAAGGTTTTAAAAAAAGATTTAGAGACTGTCCTTGGCAGAGACCATAGCTCAAGAAAAAAAACAGAAAAAATTTTTTTACCTGTTTCAAAGCCACGTATTTATCTATTGGTTCCTGTAGAATTCAACCAATCGGCATATTTTTTCGCATTCACTTGATGTTGCGCATAGGTTGAAGCAAATTCGTGATAACCAAATCGATCTACACTCGCACAAAAATAAAGGTAGTCGTTAGTGTCTGGATTCAACACAGCGTCGATCGCAGAAATGTCTGGAAGCGCTATTGGCCCCGGAGGCAATCCGATGTTTACATACGTATTGTAGGGCGAGTGAATGCTCAAATCGTTGTATAAAACACGTTTGATGATTTGAGAAAAATCGTTTTGCTTTAATTTTAGCGCATAAATCACCGTAGGATCTGCTTGCAAGGGCATTCCTTGTTGCAATCGGTTGAGGTATACTCGGGCAACTTTTGGTCTCTCCTCTATTTTTACGGTTTCTTTATGAACAATCGAGGCCAATGTCATGACTTCTACAGGCGTCAATTGCAATTGATTTGCTTTTTTCAATCGATCTTTATTCCAAAAAGTATGGTATTCTTGAAGCATTTTTTCACGAAACTTCTCGGCAGAAATATTCCAATAAAATTCATACGAGTTTGGAATAAACATTGCGATTACATTCTCTTTAGTAAACCCATTTTTCTTTAAAAATACAGAATCTCTAAACGCACCTAACATTTTAGTTGTGTCAGGTTCAAGCATGCTACTGAATCGCACACACAAATCTTCCAAACGTTCTTGATTATTGAAGGAAAGTTTAACAGGAATATTTCGTCTCAATGCCGCAACGAGTGCAAAATTGCCCATTCCTTTTTTGATTAAAAAACGACCAGGTTTAACATGTTTATCATAACTTCTAAGGCTAGCCATCATTTCAAAACCGCTTAAATTACCCACTAGAGGTTTCATAATTTGTTTTACTTCCTCATAGGTAGCTCCAGTTGGAATGGTCACGAATTGTTCTTCTTTTGTAATAGTCGTATTGCTTGAAAAAAACTTTATATAGCCAAATAGTATCACTGCCAAAAAGAGACCAGCGCCTATACCTATTCTTATTTTTGATTTTTTGGTCAACATCAATGCCATGTTATTTTTGATTTATGAGTTGTAACAAAACCTCGTCTTGATACGAATGATTAGTAAATACCCAATCTTTTTTTACTCCAATTTTTTGAAACCCAAAAGTAGTAAAAAGGTTTAGACTAACGACATTGTCAATAGCTATATTTGCAAAAAGTTGATGCAAGTGCAAGTGGGTGAAAGCATAGTCTATCAATAATTTTAAGGCTTCTTTTCCATTACCTTGCGCTCTATTTTCTTGATTTTGAATAACAATGCCTATTCCTGCGCGCCTGTTTTTTGGGTCAAATTCGAATAGGTCAATCAGACCTATCGTTTCCCCCGAGGCGCTATTGCAAATTGCCAAGCGCAGTTGTTTGGCTTCATAGATATCTTGATGTGCATTTTCAAGATATTGTCGAATTAAAAACTTGCTGTATGGGGTTTGCGTATTGCTAACGTGCCAAATGGCTTCATCGTTTTCAATAGCATAAATAAATGATAAATCTTCGGGTTCTAAAGCACGCAAATAGACTAAAGAACCTTGGAGTGTTGTTCTCATACGTTTTTTTATAAAAAATTATAACGTCATCGTACCTTCATAGACAAAGGTTGCAGGGCCTTCTAAAAAAACCTGAGTAAATGTATTGTTCACTTTTTCAAAAGCAACCTGAAGACGACCACCTTCTACATCCAAATCAATTCTATTAGACGTTGTTTTTCCTAACACATGCATCGCAATAGCCGTTGCC
The DNA here is from genome assembly GCF_003268855.1 of Flavobacterium aciduliphilum. Classification (GTDB taxonomy): domain Bacteria; phylum Bacteroidota; class Bacteroidia; order Flavobacteriales; family Flavobacteriaceae; genus Flavobacterium; species Flavobacterium aciduliphilum. The sequence continues at coordinate 483,950 of NZ_QLSZ01000001.1, read as the reverse complement.
GTTGCGCCAGTGCCACAAGACAAGGTTTCATCTTCCACGCCGCGCTCGTAGGTGCGCAATCTAAAATGATTTTCAGAAATTTGAGATACAAAATTTACATTAGAACCGGCAGCTCCATACAGTGACGAATACCGAATGGCAGCTCCGTTTTTTTGAACATCAAAGTTTTCGAGATCTTGAACTAAGGTAACATGGTGTGGGGAGCCCGTATCTAAAAAGACATATTCCTCGTGTACGGCAACAGCAGGAACCGATTTCATTTGCAGCGATACTTTGCCGTCTTCCTGAATGGTTGCCTCATGCAGACCATCTACTGCATTAAATCGCGTTTTGTTGTCAATCACTCCAATTTGTTTAGCAAAAGCAACAATACATCTTCCGCCATTACCACACATGGTGCTTTCTCGCCCATCAGAGTTATAATACACCATTTTAAAATCGGATTGGGCGTCGTTTTCTAAAAGAATGAGCCCATCTGCCCCAATACCAAAACGGCGATGACACCATCTTTCAATTAGTTTGATATCGTTTTTAGGGAAAAAATTTTGACGATTATCAATCATGATAAAATCATTTCCTGTTCCTTCGTATTTATAAAATTGTACAGTCATGGTTCAAAAATAAGTACAAATTTACAAATATTAACGAGAAGTTAAAGAATGTTAAACGAGCGTTAAACCCTTTTTTTGCGATTTATAAATTCATAATTTTGAAAGGTCTAACTAAATAAGGTTTGAATTATGAAACGATTATCAAGTTTATTTTTAGTATCATTAATGAGTGGCGCTACCACACTTGGAGCTTATAAATTGTTTATCGAAAAAGGCTCTAACCGAAACAGTATAGTTACCGAGGCCCCATCCTACTATGGAAAAGCCGTAGGTTTGGGTGCGGAAAACATTGATTTTACTTCAGCGGCTGACAAATCGGTGCACACGGTTGTGCACGTAAAAAACGTATCTATTAGAACCGTGTACAACCCCATTATGGAGTTCTTTTATGGCTCTAGAGGCGGCGGACAACAACAAGAACAAATCGGAACCGGTTCGGGTGTGATTATTTCTGAAGATGGTTATATTGTAACCAACAACCATGTGATTAAAGATGCTACCGAATTGGAAGTAACGTTAAACAATAAAAAAGTCTACAAAGCCAAATTGATTGGTACCGATTCTAAAATGGATATTGCCCTTTTGAAAATTGATGCCGATGAGAAATTGCCGTATTCTACCTTTGCCGATTCAGACCAAGTTCGTGTAGGGGAATGGGTTTTGGCTGTGGGGAATCCCTATAATTTAACCTCGACCGTAACCGCAGGAATTGTTTCTGCTAAAGCCCGAAACCTAGATACTAATGGCATTCAGTCTTTTATTCAAACAGATGCTGCGGTCAATCCAGGGAACTCGGGAGGGGCACTTGTCAATACTCGTGGGGAACTTATAGGCATCAACACCATGATTTCGTCGCCTACAGGGAGTTATGCAGGGTATTCGTTTGCGATTCCTTCCAATATAACTAGAAAAATCATTGAAGACATCATGGAGTTTGGAAATGTGCAACGCGGCGTATTGGGTGTGGTAGGAAACGAACTCAACGGGCCTACTTCAAAAGAATTGGGCATCAAACAATCGCAAGGGTATTATGTAACCAAGGTTATCAAGAATTCTGGTGCGGAAAAAGCGGGTTTACAAAAAGGAGATGTCATTGTTAAATTGGACAACCAAACCATTTCGTCCTATCCCGAATTGACAGGATACATCAGTACAAAAAGGCCTAATGATAAAGTACAAGTAACCTTTATTAGAAACAACAAAACCCAAGTGATTCCTGTAGTACTGGCCAAAAACGACATGATTAATGCCGACTTTAAAGGTTTAGAATTGGAGAATTTAGACAGTGGCGACAAAAAGAAATTTAACATTGACTATGGTGTAAAAATCAAAGAGGTGAATAATGAGCGCTTGAAACCCTATCAAAACGATTTAAAAGGAAGTATTATTTTGACTATAGACGGGGTCAAAGCGAGCGATATAGAAACCGTGTCTAAAATCGCTTCGGATAAAGACGAAAACCAAAGCTTTAATATTGAAATGATGAACAAAATGGGGCAAATTATTCGAATTATAATATAAAACCCGCTTTAAAAAAAAATAGTAAAAGGACGTTCATTTGTAGAACGTCCTTTTTTTATGAATATGTTGTATGACTCTAAAATACACACCTGAAAAAATGTAGCGTTGGATTGAAAATGTGAACGGTTTTCATAAAACCATATATAGTTTGCTTCAAAAGGGTATTCCTTTTTACAAAACGGTATATCGTTTACTCAAAAGGATATATAGTTTGCGTCAAAATATTATTAGTTTTTATAAAACGGTATATAGTTTACCCAAATGGCGCAGATATGCCCCACAACGGATAGCGCGGAATTGTATTCCTTGCCCACAAAGAGCATAAAAACACACAAACTTCAACCATAAAAAGTTGTAATTTTTTTGTTAGATTTGTTTTGAATTTGATTGTGGTCACGGATTGCAAATCCGCGCTATCGGGGTTTTAAAATACTATTATTATTCAAATTACTCAGTTTAAAGGACCTGACTTTTTAGTAAAATCCTAGATATAGTAGTTTTAGTTCTCTTTTTTACAAAATTCTTTAAATCTTTTAAGAGAACTAATAAATGCATTGTTACTTTTTCTTCCAAATTCAGCTTCAACACCATCAGTATCATATTTTTTTACATAAAAATTAATGTTTACTGAAAGATCTTCTATTGAAATTCCTTCTCTATCACAAATTTTTTCAACTCTTTTAATATAGTCATAAACTGTAGATGGTTTTCCTGAAGGAGTGTATTGACTATATCCATTATCAATTAAATATTCTTCAAAATTATCTTTTAATTTTTGACAATTAGTTTTTTTTGATTTTTCATTTTTATTATCAATTAATGGACCCGTTTCTTTGATGAGTTCAGCATTTTTATTACTTCTTTCCATGTTAGCCTTTGATACTCTGTTTTTTTTCCTTTGCTTATCTGTTCTAGGAGTTATTAAATCAGGATTACTAAGTATTTCATTTATCTCTCTAATTCTGGCTATATTCTTATCTATTATCTTCTTTTGTTGCTCAGTTAAAGGGGTAGCTTTTTTAAATATACCAAGTAAACCTTTTGGTTTGTTAGATTCAACTATTGATTTGTTTTTATTTATAAGTTTACAGCGTTCTTCTCTTAACCTTACTTGATTGTATTCACTTTTTGGTGTATTAGCATCTTTTTGCTCTTGTTTTTTAATTTGATTAGTTAATTTTATATTTTTACTTTTTGATTTTACTGTTTTGCTATTAATAATTTCATCAAATATTTTTTTAAGTTCAAAATTTGAATAATTTCGATATTTATTATACACTTCCCTTGATTGTTTAGCATAATTATCTAAACCATTTTTGTTATCTAAATAGGCAAAATTACTAATTCTCATTTTTAAAGAAGTTAATTTTATATCTAGTATTAATGATGATTTTTTTATTTCTTCTACAGTGCCAAATTTATAAAGGTAAAAAGCGACAATATCATCTGAAGTATCCCATTTTCTCATGATTTATATATTTTAAGTTGATTTTATCAAATCATTACAATTTTTAATAACATTCAGTAATGTCAAAATAATAATTTTCAATTTGAGTAATTACTTCTGTTTTAGTTTTGAATGTTGTTTCAATTTTTATTTTGTCAATGTTTCTACCATTATTAAATAAAAGCGATTGTTCAATTTTTTTCCAAGAAATTCCTCTTATTTCACCTAAACATTTCAATATAAAATACTCAACACCAATATAATCATTAAATATTTCTTTATGAATGATTATTGGGTTATCAATTAAATTTCCCTTGCCTCCTGAAATTGGTAAATCTTCTTCAAAATGTGTTTTAATTAGTTCTTTAAGTGTACTCATTTATCTGTGTTAATTGTTGTCTTAAATAGTAAATTAGATGACTAAAACTCAATAATCTACTTGTCCCATTAAAAATGTATTAAAATTTAATCCTTTTAAAGTTTCAACAAATTCTTTGTCGCTAACATTAAATAATAATCTAAAAACATTTCTATCACTTCTAGAGTAAAGTTTGTTGTAGATTTTATTATTTTCAGATATTTCAAAAACATGTATTTTTTTTGAATTATTATTATTTAGTAAAAGGAATAATTTTTTTGTTTTTCTACTACAATTAGGCTCAAGAGACCAAATTCCATTTGAATTAATATTCGACCAATTAGTATTGGTGGCATTTAAATTTAAATTTAATTTTCTATTTACAAGTTTTATTGCTAATTCTTTTGTCATGATGATTTAATTTAAATAATTATTAATTTTTTTATGAGATAGAATATTTTTAAATTTTGAATTTGCTCTATATATCCTTACTTTGACAACATCCATAGATAGTCCCATTTCTTTTGTTATTTCTAAATAAGTCATCTCTTTGTTGTAATACAAATCTAAAACTTTTTGTTCCTCAGAGGATAATTTTTTTAAGCTCTGGTTAAATAAAACCTTAATAATTTCTCTATCCATCTTTTCTTCAATAAATACTGAATCATCTACTAGAAAATCATAATTTGTATCATCTATATTTATAGTTTTAAGTTTGTTTTTTTCTGCTCTACTTTTTATATGGTCTTTTAAAGTGTTAATGGCAATTTGTATTAGCCATGTACTAAAACTAGCTCTATTCTCATCAAAACTTTGAATTTTGGAGAATGCTTTGTAAAAAGACATTGAACAAATATCTTCAACAATAAATTTATCAAAATTATCAAATGATATTTTAGAGATACTATTAAACACAAAATTATGATGAGATACATACAATTGTGAAAACGCATATTGATTACCCATTTTAGCTAATTTAATAATTTTTTTTTCGTTTAATGTTCTCATGTTTATAAAAGTTTTGTGTTAATATTTTTGTTAATTTAGGTAAAAATAAATTCAATTCTTTTTTCTCATGAACTTAATACGATGTTTAAAAATTAATGTTACATGAAAGTGTAATTAAAAAATAATTTAATCTATAAAATAAACATACCCTATATATATAGTGTATTGTCAATAGAAAAAAAGAAGTAAAACACCATTTTTTTAAAGATATATCGCTAAAAGCAATATATTAATAAGATAAGTTTAAAAATATTTTTATTTTAGGTTTAATTTTTATTAAATATGTAGTGAAAAAAATAAGATTTGTGTGTTTTTTCAATTTGAAACAATGCCATAATTTAAAAAAATAAAACTTTTTGTTACATAATAATTGTCTTCATCGTAATAAATTAAAAAAGTCTTCAACATTTATTTAATGAGGTCTTTTTTACGATTATTTATTAATTTCTAAATTTATTATTATGAAAAACAAAAAAACTTTGTATCATTTTGTATTAGACAGTAGTGGCTCAATGAATGATTGTGTAGAAGCTACAATTAAAGGATTTAACAATCAATTAGAAACAATAAAAAGTTTACAAAAAGAATTGCCAAAACAAGAATTTAGAATTTCTTTAACTCTTTTCAACAACCATATTAACCACGTTTTGTCAAATGTTAGTGTTTCTAATTTTGAACCATTATCTCGTTCTAAATATGTTCCGTGTGGTTCTACTTCATTATTAGATGCTATAGGACAATCAATAAATCAAATTAGAATTAATTGTGAAACAGAAATTGTTAGCAATAAGATGAATGTTGTTATGATAATTCTTACCGATGGTATGGAAAATTCAAGTTGTGAATTTAATTTTAATCAAATCGCGAAAACTATTACAGAACTTGAAACTTCAGGAAATTGGGTATTTACTTTTTTAGGTGCTGATATTGATGCTTTTCAAATGTCTGAAATGCTCAATATAAGGTCTGAAAATGTTGTTTCTTTTGATAAAAAAAACATGGATGCTATGATGGGGGATATTAGTAAAGGAATTTGTTATTATTCATATTCAAACGATCGGTTTAAAAAAAACTTTTTCGATTTTATTGAAGAAGATGAAGATCAAAAAGGAAAATAATCTTTTAATCTTAATTGTAAATATAATTTTCAAAACTACAACCTTGAAAAGTTGTATTTTTTGTTAGCTTTGTTTTAACCAGGATTGTAGGCATGAATAGCGCCATGCATTAACACGTTAACAGGATAAATATACAGTCACACAGGTCAAAATAAAAAACTAAAACCCAACTATTCTATATCTCATATCAAAACTGTATCTTTGCGTTTATTTTAATTTTCAGAATGGATAAAAAGACGGAAGAGTTTTACATTAGGCTAAAAGAAGAATTGAGCACGACCTCTCAATGGCCTTCAGAATACCTCTATAAATTTATTGTACCCACCGATGCGAAGAAAATTGAAGAAGTAGAAAATGCTTTTGACAATATGGGTGCCGTGATTAAAACACAACAATCTAAAGGGGGAAAATATACCTCTGTATCGGTAAACGTCACGATGAATTCTCCAGAAGATGTGGTAGAAAAATATATAGAAGTTTCTTCGATAGAAGGAATTATTTCACTTTAATATGGTACCAAAATACATAAAAGAAAACGCCAACGATGTTGTATTCAATTTAGAATACAATGCCGAGCGTCCGCATTTGATTATCCCAGAGTACGGTCGTCATTTGCAAAAACTGATTGATTTAGCAGTAGCCATTTCAGATAGAGAAGAGCGCAACAAAGCGGCAAAGTATATCATCCAAGTGATGGGAACCTTAAATCCGCATTTGCGTGATGTGCCCGATTTTCAGCATAAGTTGTGGGATCAAATTTTTATCATGTCCGATTTTAAATTGGATGTCGATTCACCCTATCCGATTCCTACTCGTGAGCAGATTAATTTGAAACCAGAACGGTTACCCTATCCACAGAAGAATCCTAAATACCGTTTTTATGGCAACAACATCAAATACATGATTGAGGTGGCCAACAAATGGGAGGAAGGCGAGATGAAAAGCGCTTTGGTCAAAGTCATTGCCAACCACATGAAGAAATCGTATTTGAGTTGGAACAAAGACACGGTGACCGATGCTGTGATATTCGAACATTTGTATGAATTGTCAGAAGGAACCATTAATTTGACACAGAGCGAAGAGGAGCTATCGAACACGGTAGATTTGATTAGAACCAACAAAAAGATTTCTAACAAATCACAAATGATGCAAAACAACAACAAGAAACAAGGTTTTAAAAAGCCCAACAACGGCAAAAAACCCTTTATGAAAAACAATAATAATCCAAAATAAATATAGGTACTAAGACACTAAGGTGCTGAGATTAAAAGCTCAGAACCTGTTTGTCTCAGAATCTCAGAACCTTAAAAAATATGGGAACTTTTAAAATTGAAGGAGGCATTCGCCTAAAAGGAGAGGTTACACCACAAGGAGCAAAAAATGAGGCATTACAAGTGTTATGTCCTTGTTTGCTTACATCAGAAAAAGTTAGAGTAACCAACATCCCAGATATTATTGACGTAAACAAACTGATTACATTATTAGGCAATTTGGGTGTCAAAATTCAAAAGAATGGTCCTGGTGATTATACTTTTCAAGCGGATGAAGTCAATGTAGATTACTTAAAAACAGAAGCGTTCAAAAAAGAAGGCGGGAGTTTGAGAGGTTCCATTATGATTGTTGGACCATTATTAGCTCGTTTTGGTTGTGGTTATATTCCAAAACCAGGAGGAGACAAAATCGGAAGACGCCGTTTGGATACTCACTTTGAAGGTTTTATTAATCTTGGGGCTAAATTCCGTTATGAAAGAGAAGACCATTTTTATGGAGTAGAGACGGATGGAAAACTGAAAGGAACCTATATGTTGCTTGATGAAGCGTCGGTAACAGGTACGGCAAATATTGTGATGGCGGCGGTTTTGGCAGAAGGCACGACTACTATCTATAATGCAGCTTGCGAACCTTATTTACAACAATTGTGTAAGATGTTGAACGCTATGGGAGCTAAAATTAGTGGCGTAGGGTCTAACTTATTAACTATTGAAGGAGTTGAGAGTTTAGGGGGATGCGAACACCGAATTCTTCCCGACATGATTGAAATTGGTTCTTGGATTGGTCTAGCTGCAATGACAAGAAGTGAAATTACGATTAAAAATGTGTCTTGGGATAATTTGGGTGTGATTCCTAATGTGTTTAGAAAGTTAGGAATTACTTTAGAGCGCAGAGGGGATGATATTTACATTCCTACCCATGAGCATGGGTATGAGATTAAAACCGATATCGACGGTTCAATTTTAACTATTGCCGATGCGCCATGGCCAGGCTTCACCCCTGATTTATTGAGTATTGTACTTGTAGTGGCTACTCAGGCGAATGGGGATGTGTTGATTCATCAAAAAATGTTTGAAAGCCGATTGTTTTTCGTGGATAAATTGATTGACATGGGGGCTAAAATTATGTTGTGTGATCCACACAGAGCGGTGGTTATGGGGCATAATTTTAAATCACAATTAAAAGCAACGGTAATGAGTTCGCCAGATATTAGAGCAGGAATTTCGTTATTGATAGCGGCACTTTCTGCCAAAGGAACGTCAACCATTCAAAACATCGAGCAAATTGATAGAGGGTATGAACGAATTGATGAGCGTTTGAGAGCGCTTGGTGCTAATATCGTGAGAGTGTAATACAGAAAAGATAAAAAAAAATAGAAAAAGAGGTGCAACATTGTGCCTCTTTTCATTTATTGAAATATGGAAAGTTACTTTATTATACTTCTTTGTATTGCTTCCTTCTTTGCAGGATTTGTCGATGCTATTGTAGGGGGTGGGGGACTGATTCAAACGCCAGTGGCACTCATTTTGTTGCCCAATGTGGCGGTATCTTCTATTATTGGTTCTCTAAAAATTCCTGCTTTTAGCGGAACCTCATTTGCTGCACGGCAATATTTAAAGACCGTGGACATGAATTGGAAGTTGCTTTCCATGATGGCTGTTGTGGCTTTTAGTGCTGCTTTTTTAGGTTCCAATTTGTTGACTTTGGTTAGTAATGATTTTATGAAACCATTGTTGTTGGTTGTTTTGAGTTTGATAGCTGTTTATACTTTTGCTAAAAAGAATTTTGGGATTCATCAAGAAAAGAATTTAACTCCAACAAAGCAATGGGTTCTCGCTGTTTTAATGAGTGTGTGCATTGGGTTTTACGACGGATTTATTGGTCCAGGTACTGGAAGTTTCTTGGTTTTGGGTTTTGTCGCTGTGCTAGGTTTTGATTTTCTTCATGCTTCTGCCAATGCCAAAATGGTGAATCTAGCCACTAATTTTGGTTCGATTTGCTTGTTTGTTTTAAAAGGTAAAATCATTTGGGCTGTGGCCATTCCTATGGCCTTTTGTAATGCGTTAGGTGGGTTTATCGGAGCAAAATTGGCCATCAAGAAAGGAAACGGTTTTATTCGAATCTTCTTTTTGATAGTTGTACTTGGAACGTTACTCCGTTTTGCCTACGATGTATTTCAATAGACTAGTCGGCAACATTCAATATTTTACACCCAAATAATACGGCATCGCCTAGATATCCATTTTGATAAGAACGCACATAGTCTATTCGGAATAATCTAAATTTTCCAAAACCTAAATTATCTAATCCAATAGAAAACTCTTGATAGGGCATTCTGTTTGGAATGGCTAGATTGTGAAATCCTAAGACCAATTGTGATTGTAGTTTGTTTAATAATGGGATTTTATTCATTAAATAACCTTTGTCGTTGTGTTCGGTATGAAACTCTAAAAAGCTGTCGTTCGTACTAGCCGAATAATAAGGTAGGTTGTTGAATAAATTAGTATAACCATCTCCACCTGCTATGTGGGTTTGATTGCCATTAAAATGTTTGTAGTCTACAAAAGAAATGTTTTCGGCATTAAAGAATTTACCTCCTTTAATATTGAATTTCAAATTGCCTTTGTTTCCAAGAGCTACTTCATGTGTAACACGAGCAGATAGTAAATCGTATTCATATTTTTTATCGGATGCCGAAAATCCTTTTTCATAACCTAACCATAGTGTTGGGTAATCATCATTTCCAATATTGAATTTTCCGTCGGGTCTTGTCCAATAGTGTTGACCAAACTGAATTTTTGCCAAAACAGTACCTTTTATTAAGTTGTGTTTTTCAAAAGCAGGGGTTGTATTATCATAAGGCAACAACGGATTATTAGAAGAATAGATGTCGTCAGTTTTGACGGCGCTTTGGTCGGTCGTGTTCCATAAAGGTTTTCTTTCGGAGTATTCTAAGTTTGCATTTAAGTTTAGTCCATTAATGATTTCACGACCGAAATTGGCAGCTATGAAGTTTTTTTCATAGAGTTTCATGAAATTATTTTTGAAGAGTAAACTGCTAGTGGTGTTCACAAAATTAGAAATGGGATTGCTTGAATTGAATTGAGTAACACTGCTTCCTCCATTTAAAAATAAAGTAGCATTGTTGTTATTGTTGAATTTGTGTGAATAATTCAACGTGGCACGAAGTTTATTTTCAGAAAACCCATAGTCCAGTTTTGTACCTACTTTGGTATAGGTTCTTTTTTCTTCATTACGAGTAGAATAAGACAACCCTATTTGTGTTTTCCAACCTTGAACGGTATTGAATGATGTAGCTGACAAAGGTCCTTGATAATTGAAATATCTTTTCTTAAAGGAATTAGAGTGGCCATATCCCGTGATGATATCTGAAAAACGAAATTTATTTCTCTTGTTATCAATAGAATCCAAATAAGGTTTTGATTTCTTTTTGGTTTGCAATGCCTCTTTTTTTAGATAATCTCCGCTTTCTTCTGAAGTTAAAGGTACCGGTCTGATAGTATTCCAGAAACTGTCTTCTTTTTTGTTGGCGTTTGGTTCAAATTTTAAAACTTCTGCGGTAAATGTTTTTTTAGCAAATTTTTCTGGAAATTCGAAATTTGAATAAACATAGGTAAATCCGCCGTTTATGTTAATGCCAAGGATTCCTGCCTCAAAGTCGAGAGTTTGTGTGTTTTTTGACCAAATTTTGTTCGTGTTGTTGTAGCTGAAATTCTGTTTAAGAGTTAAGGTATTCAACGCAGGATTGTTTATTTGATTTCCTGAAATGGATAAATCAACAGCATACAATTCCCAAGTATCGTCTACAATATAAATTGTTCCTTGCATGGCAGGTTCTTGGTCTCGTTTTGGGATAACTTTGATTTTATTTATAAGTTTGTTGTTTTCGTCAGCAAACGAACCTACAAATTTGTATTTATAATATTGAAAGGCATTGTCAGCAATTGGAGAAATGACTTTTGTGCCAAAGTCGATGTAGTTTTCGTAGAAATCAAAGTTAACATCGGCGGCATTGTTAAAACTAAAGCCATTGTTGTTGCCACTCACTTTTGAAGCCAGAATGACTTCTTTCATTTTGTCGGGTTTTTGGAACGTTATTTTTGAGACCGTTTCAGACAAATACAAGATGCCACTTCGAGTAGAATCAATAACATCGTCAAAAAAATCTAGTTTTTGTCCCATGATGGATTTGGGTAAATTCTTCACTCTAAAAATTCCTCTAGAGTAAAAATCGGCGGTATATTTAGCCAATGTAAGGGCGTTTTGTTTTCTGCTGGCAATCGCTTTTTTAATGATGCCTATGGCAGGATTATACTTTTTATCGATGACTACTTCATTGATTTGAATTTGCTCTTCATAAAGAGTCACATCAATAGTTTGCGGATTGGGGACTATTTCCACTATTCGCTTTTCTGTTTTATACCCCAGGTATTGATAAATGATGACATAAGTGCCGCTCGTTTTGAGGTTTAATTCATATTTTCCTAACTCATTGGTGGTGGTTCCTATGTACGTATCTTTCAGATGTACATTAACAAATGGTAGAGGATTGCCAGTACTGTCTGTCACTGTTCCTTTTATCTGAGCAAAAGAAAAAAAGGTACTAAAAAGGAATAGGAGAAAAGTGATTTTTTTCATGAGAATAGGTTTAGTAAGGGTTTTAACAAAGCGCTTTAGCTGCAAATCAAATTTGGAAAGGTTTTAGTTTTATAAAAGTGCCTGCAAAGCCAAGTCATAACTTTTTAAACCAAAACCAATAACAATTCCTTTAGCATTTGGAGCAATAAACGATTGATGTCTGTATTCTTCTCTTGAAAAAGTATTTGAAATGTGTACTTCAATAACTGGAGTAGTTATGGCTTTTATAGCATCACCAATACCAACAGACGTGTGGGTATAGGCTGCAGCATTTAATAGGATACCGTCATAAGTGAATCCTACTTCTTGTATTTTATTTATAAGTTCTCCTTCAATATTACTTTGGAAATAGTCTAAATGTAGGGTATGGTGTTTTTCTTTTAATTGTTTAAAGTAATCTTCAAATGTTGAGGTGCCATATACTTCAGGCTCTCTCTTCCCCAATAGATTCAGGTTAGGACCGTTGATGATGATGATTTTCATGTAAAAGGTTTTTGTAAAAGTAGAAAAAAATATAAAAAAATAAAAACACTATGGTAAGATGGGTTTAATGTGTATTAATGGCTTTTGGTTATCTCAAAAACTTAATATAAACATGATAAATATCAGTTTTTAGACATCAATTTACAATATTTTATTTTTTTAGTTTTTATTGTAAAATTCATTTTTTTAGTTTAAAATGTTGTTTTTTAGTCTTTTAACGTTTTAAAATTGTTAATAACTATGTTGATAAGTGTGAATAACCTTGCAAATTAACCTTTAAGAATACTTCTAAATTTGCTTTATTAATTTTAAACAAAATAAAAATGAAAAAAATTATTTTAACAGTAGCAGCAGTATTCGCTTTGTCGTTTGCTAATGCACAAGATTTAAAATCTAAAAAAGGAGAAAATTATTTACCAGTAGCTGGTGAATGGGCTATCTCTTTTCAAGCAAAACCTTTTATTGACTTCGCAGGTGGAGTTTTAGGTGGTCATGCAACATCTCCAGCTTCAGATTCTCCTGTTGCAGGTACATTTGTTGGAAAAAAATTCACTTCTGACAAAACAGCATACAGAGTAATAGCTAATTTTGGGTTTGGAAGTAATAATTATGGTTCTGCTCAATCAAATGAGCCTTCTCAACTTTCAATGGTTTCTACTTACGATACTCACAAAGTATCAAGTTTTGATTTGAGTGTTGGGTTAGGTAAAGAATGGAGAAGAGGTACCACTAGATTGCAAGGATACTATGGTGCTGATGCTATGATTGGTGTTAGTTCTTCTAAATGGACAGTATCTGATACAAATTCACCAGGGCAAATGACATATACAGATGGGATGGGTATTAAATTAGGTCTTAATGGGTTTTTAGGTGCTGAATACTTCATTTTTCCTAAAATTGCAATTGGAGCGCAATATAACTATGGTTTAAATATTAAATCACAAGGAGCTTCAAAAACTACTATGACAGGTTCTCCAGATGAAACAGGAGTTTCTAGAACAAGTTTTAATTTAGGAAATGTTTCATCTGCTACGATGAATATCACATTACATTTCTAATATTTTAATAAATAATTCAATAGGCCTCATATGAGGCCTATTGCTTTTTAATTATATTTTATGAAAAAAATAGTATTAATATTAGTAGCAGTATTTGCATTATCAAGTTGTGATAGAGATGGTGTGGGTGTTACACCTGGTTTTGTTCCTAAAAATGCAGCATTTGATTTTGATTCTAAGTTGCCAAGTAACCTAGAATCTTCAAATCCTGAAGTATCTGCAAGAATTCAACAAATGAAGTCTTTAACAAATGTATGTGGGGCTCTTATGATTAATTCAATGCATTCAGGTAAAGTTTCAAAGATTAGTTATTCTCAAAAAAATTCAAATTTACCTAACCACTATACATGGAGTAGTGGGGGATATGTTGTAAATTACAATTATGGAATAGTTGGAAATAACTACGAATTTGATTACACAATTACCATAAATGGTTCCCAATTTTTTACTGCAAATGGATGGGAGGCGACAAATGGAAGTGCTGGTCATTGGGAATCGCATTTTTCGTCAATGTATGTTAATAATAATTATAATATTACATATGATTGGTCGACTAATTCTCTAGGTGATATACATTTTGATATGCATTTTGATTTAGGAAATACCCAATTACATTATTTATTTAACTTGAATCATGATAATTCGGGGGATATTACTTACATATATAATGGAACTACTCAATTCTATTGTATTTGGGATCCAAATGGTCATGGACATTACACTATGAATGGACAAACTATTAATTTTTAATTTTCATTTGGATTAAAAAAATGAAACCACTCATAAAAATGAGTGGTTTTTTTTGATGTTATATTTTTTTTATATATTCGCTAATAAATTTAAAAATTTTTAACATGAAAAAAATTATTTTAACTGCACTAGCAGTATGTGCTTTTGGGTTTACAAATGCACAATCGCATCAAAAAGGGGATATGCAAGTTAACATTATGGGAGGTCTTTTAATGGGTAGCGCTACTTCTCAAGGTGATGCAGCGGGCTCACCAAAAGAAAAATTCTCAGCTACAGGAGCTCAATTTGGTGCTAATTTTCAATATGGATTAGCAGAAAGTTTTAGTGCAGGGATTGGTTTAGAAGTTGGAACTGCTATACTTAGTCCTAAAGATAATACTTATAATTCAACGTCAACAGATATTTCTACATTTAAATTTAATGTCTCAGGAAGATATTATTTCTTAAATAAAGAAAAATTTAACATTTATGCTGGACCATCTATTGGATATACTAGCGGGAAAGATACTTCTTCTGCAGTTCTAGGTTCTATAAGTTCTACTACTAAATATTCTGGTTTGAACTTTGGAGTTAATGCAGGATGTAATTATTTTTTCAATGACCATGTAGGGATAATTGTTAATTTGGGTTATGAAGGAAATGGATTAAAATCTACAACTTCTGAAGCTGGTTATCCAGATGAAACAGGTAAATCAGCTGTTTCTGGTGTTAAAGTAATGGGCGGTTTAGCTTTGAAATTCTAATCTAATTGATAAAACTATAAAACCGCTTGAGCAATCAGGCGGTTTTTTTATTTCTTAATTTTCTTGTTACTTTGTGCGATGCATTGGAATTTTTATATAAAAAGTTATCAAAACTATCTCAAACTAGAACGAGGATTATCAAAGAACACGATTGCTAATTATTCTTTTGATGTGGAGCGCCTGTGTGCTTTTTTGGATCAACGAAACAGTGATGTTTCGCCAATTCATATATCAGAAACACAAATACAAGAATTTGTGTATCATATTTCTAAAGAAGTCAATGCCCGTTCTCAGGCACGCATCATCTCTGGATTAAAAAGTTTTTTCTTGTTTTTAATTGTAGAAGACTATCGAACAGATACACCGATGGACTTAATCGAAGCGCCTCGATTGGGTAGAAAATTGCCCGATACGTTGTCTGTATCAGAAATTGATGCTCTAATTGCAGCTATTGATTTGTCCAAAGAGGAAGGGCATCGAAATAAAGCCATGCTTGAAACCTTATACGGGTGCGGACTTCGGGTTTCAGAATTAGTGACGCTCAAAATCTCTGATTTGTTTTTTGAAGAGGGATTTCTCAAAGTAACTGGGAAAGGAGCTAAACAACGTTTTGTTCCTATTAGCCCTTTTACTCAAAAAAATATTCTTTTATACAAGGAGCATAGTAGGATGCGTCTACCCATCCAAAAAGGGTTTGAGGATACGCTTTTTTTAAATCGTAGAGGAAAACAATTGACACGTGCCATGGTATTTACGATTATCAAACAATTGGCTGTAACCATCGGCTTAAAGAAAACCATCAGTCCTCATACTTTTAGACATTCTTTTGCCTCTCATTTGTTGGAAAATGGGGCTGATTTGCGTGCTATTCAAATGATGCTTGGCCATGAATCAATCACTACAACAGAGGTCTATGTGCATTTAGATCGTTCGCATTTAGCTAAAGTTATTCAACAGCATCATCCTAGAAAAAAATAAGGCTTACTAAAAAAGTAAGCCTCATATTGTTAAAAAGAAACGGTTATTTGGCAATATTTACCGCACGCGTCTCTCTAATTACTGTAATTTTAACCTGACCTGGATAAGTCATTTCTGTTTGAATTTTCTGAGAAATCTCAAACGATAGGTTAGAAGCCATGTCATCACTTACTTTTTCACTTTCTACAATAACACGAAGTTCTCGACCTGCTTGGATGGCATAGGCATTTTTCACGCCATTAAATCCGAAAGCGATATTCTCTAAATCTTTCAAACGTTGGATGTATGAATCAAGTACTTGTCTTCTAGCTCCAGGACGCGCCCCAGAAATAGCATCACATACTTGAATGATAGGCGAAATGAGGTATTTCATTTCTATTTCGTCATGGTGAGCTCCAATAGCATTGCATACTTCTTCTTTTTCACCATACTTCTCAGCCCATTGCATCCCTAATAAAGCGTGTGGTAAATCACTTTCTGCGTCAGGCACTTTGCCGATATCGTGAAGTAATCCCGCTCTCTTCGCTAATTTGACATTCAAACCTAGTTCGGCAGCCATGATACCACATAATTTTGCCACTTCTCTAGAGTGTTGGAGTAAGTTTTGTCCATAAGAAGAACGGTATTTCATTCTTCCTACAATTTTAATTAATTCAGGATGTAATCCATGAATACCTAGATCAATAACAGTACGTTTTCCAACTTCAATAATTTCGTCGTCTATTTGTTTGGTTGTTTTAGCAACCACTTCCTCAATACGTGCTGGGTGAATACGTCCATCAGTTACTAATTTATGTAATGATAAACGTGCGATTTCTCTTCTTACAGGGTCAAAACAGGAAAGGATGATTGCTTCTGGAGTGTCGTCTACAATAATTTCTACTCCAGTTGCTGCTTCGAGTGCACGGATGTTTCTTCCTTCACGTCCAATAATTCTTCCTTTTACATCATCAGATTCAATATTGAAAACAGAAACGCAATTTTCTACAGCTTCTTCTGTTCCCACGCGTTGAATGGTGTTGATGATTACTTTTTTCGCTTCTTGTTGTGCTGTTAATTTTGCTTCTTCAATCGTTTCTTGTATGTGAGCCATTGCTTTAGTTTTGGCTTCAGCTTTCAAGTTTTCAACCAATTGTTCTTTAGCATCAGCCGCTGACAATCCAGAAATTACTTCAAGTTGTTCCACTTGATTTTTATGTAATTTTTCAAGCTCTTGATGTTTCTTGTCTAAAAGTTCGATTTTAGACTCATATTCTTTAGTTTTTGCTTCAAATTCGTCATTTACTTTTTTTGCTTTTGCCAATTCGCTTGATACTTGAGATTCTTTATCTCGAATTCTTTTCTCTACTTCAGCCATTTTTTTGTCTTTGGCTAAAATCTCTTTTTCATGCTCCGATTTCAATTCTAAGAATTTTTCTTTAGCTTGTAAAAGCTTGTCTTTTTTGATGTTTTCGGCATCAAGATTAGCGTCTTTAAGGATCGATGCGGCTTCTTTTTTGGCGTTTTTAATTAAATTGGAAACATTGCTTTTCTCTAAAATTTTTGCAATAGCAAATCCTCCTGCGATTCCAGCGATTAGGGCGATAATTATCAATAATGTACTACTCATGTTATTAAATTTATATATAAAAAAACCTACATTAATTGCTTGTATAAACTCGTAAGGACAAGTTTTGAGCTAACTCGCAGTTCAAGTTTCCCAACTGAATGGGCTTACTTTAGTGGCGATGATTCACTCATTTTATTGTGTTAGTGTTGAGTTTACCAAAAATGAACTAATGTAGGCAATGTTTTACGATGTTCAGAACGTTTTCTTATTCTTTCAAAAGATACGAGTCTAATAAATCATTCAATTTGGATAATCGTTCTATAGATTCTGTACCGTCAATTGCATTTTCAACCTTTTTTTGTTCGAGTTGAGAGGCAAATTGAAGGGCGCACATGGCTAACACATCTTGTTTGTCTCTAACAGCATAATTTTCTTCAAATTGCTTGATCATGATATCGATTTTTTTAGAAGCACTTCGCATGGCTTCTTCTTGCGACATATTTACCGTTAATGGATAAACTCGGTCTGCTATCGATATCTTGATTTTAAGCTTTTCATCCATAAGATTAGTCTGCTAATTGCGCTATACAATAATCAATTTCACGTATTAATGAATTTATTTTAAGCTTTGTATCTCTTTTATATTCGTCACTGCCTAATAATGAATTGGTGATTTTTATAGATTCAATATCTTTTTTCAGGGTTTCAATAACTGAATTTTGATGTTGTTGCGCATTTTTAGAAATTTTTAATTCGTGCTCTAAAGACATGTTTTGTTGCTCCAAACGATCGATTTTACTCAAAAGCTTGCCAACTTTAGTCTCAAGAGTATCAATTATTTCTGAAATTTCTCGCATCTATAATCCGATTCATTACTTAATTCACAAATTTATAATTCCTATTCTATTAAAGCAATATTTTTTGAATAAAAAAATAATTATTTTTAAAGTTTAATTTAAATGACTGTAAGATAAGGGGTTATAATCTCTTTTTTTTGTGTCGTCATTTTGTACTTTTTTATAAATTAGCCAAAATGTTATTGTCTATGAAAAGTGTATTTTCTTTTTTAGTATTTGCCTCAGCTTTGGTGTTTTCCCAAAAAAAATATCCGCAAGATTATTTTCGTCCACCTTTAGATATTCCGATGCAGCTTTCTGGAAATTTTGGAGAGTTGCGGCCCAATCACTTTCATACGGGTTTTGATTTTAAGACTAATCAAATAGAGGGATTGCCTGTCTATGCTGCCGCAGATGGGTATGTTTCTAGGATTAAAATTGCTACAAATGGGTATGGAAAAGCGATATACATAACGCATCCTAACGGATATACGACGGTTTACGGACATTTACAGAAAGCTGTTGGAATCCTGCAAGAAAAAATTTTTGAGTTGCAGTATACGGCCAAAAATTATGAGGTGGAATCTTATTTTAAACCTGATGAGCTTCCAGTAAAAAAAGGAGAACTCATCGCTCTTTCTGGAAACACAGGCGGTTCAGAAGGACCTCATTTGCATTTTGAAATTAGAGATTCTAAAACAGAAAAAATTATTAATCCTTTGTTTTTTGGGATACCGATACCAGATATTAAAAGTCCCACGGTATCTAATTTGTTTGTCTATCCTATTAGTCAAGATGCTGTAGTCAATGAATCAAAACGGCCTGTTATTTTGAGTTTATCTCTTCAAAAAGATGGTACGTATTTGGCAGAAAAAGTGTATGCAAAAGGCAACATAGGATTTGGAATTAATGCGGGAGATATGGATGATGTTTCGTATAATATAAATGGTGTATATAAAACGCAATTGTATTCGAATGGACAACCTGTTTTTGGCTACGAGTTTGATCAAATGGATTTCGATGAAGCGCGTTATGTTAATGCTTTTATTGATTATGCTCGTTATAAGAAAACCCATCAGCGAATTCAGAAGTTGTTTATGAAACAGCCTTATGCTTGGAGTAATGTAACGCAAAATGGAACCAATGGCATTTTGGATATTACACCCAACCTCCTCGAAACTGCACGTATTGAAGTGTCAGATTACAACGAAAATAAGGTAATCCTCAATATTCCGATTGTTTATTCTAATACGCCAGCTAAAATTGAGGAAGAGACTAAACCTACTCCGTATTTTGTCAAATCTAAAGTAGATGCGTTATTCGAAAAAGATAAGGTGTCTGTTTTTTTTCCAGCGGGGACTTTCTATGAAGATTTTTACCTGAATTTTAAGGTGGAAAAAGGAACCCTGCATTTGCATGAAGATATTGTACCAGCACACAGTAATTTTGCCATAACTTTTGAAAATGATTCTATTCCGAATGAGGAGCGAAAGAAATTTTTTATTGCGTCCATCAATGGAAAGAAAATAGGGTTCAATGCAACAAAATACACACCAACTGCGTTTACTTGTAAAAGTAAAACTCTCGGAATGTTTCGATTGGTAAAAGATACCTTGGCACCTAAAATTATACCACCCAAACATCTTGACCATAAATGGATTTCTGATAAAACAAGCCTTCAGTTTACTATTACAGATGAGTTATCTGGAATTAAAACCTACAATGGATACCTCAATGATAAATGGGTTTTGTTTGAATATGAATCGAAAACGGATAAAATCACACATGTTTTTGATGAAAAATTTTTGCTAGAAGGAGAAAATAAATTAAAAATTGAAGTCACCGATAATGTTGGAAATTCTACTATCTTTGAAACACAATTTTATAGGAGTCAAAAAAAATAATATACTTTGAAAACAATCAATAAAATCATTCCTTTTTTCTTGTTGCTTTTGACTGTAGGGATGTTTGCACAAACGGCTAAAGTAACAGGAATCGTTTCAGATGACAATCATAATCCAGTAGAAGGCGTTAACGTAAGTTGTTTAGGGCATTCAGCGATTACTGATACAAACGGTTTTTATACTATACTAATTCCAGCTAATAAAAAAGTAGTATTGGTCTATACTCACGTTGCCCTTAAAAGCGTCACACAAACCTTTCAGTTAAAACCCAATGATATTGTAGAGTTTAATCCTGTTATAGAAGCTAAAGCCGATCAAATCGGAGAGGTGGTGATTACAAGCAATAAGAAGAGGGTGACCGGAATTATTAATATCGAACCCGAAGTGATTCGGAATATTCCTAAATTATCTGGAGGTGTTGTTGATATTTTAAAAACGTTAGGGTCTGCTTCCAGTACTACAGAAGGGGGTGCCTATTCTGTGAGAGGTGGGAATTATGACGAAAATTTGGTTTATGTAAATGAAGTTGAAATCTATCGCCCATTTTTAGTGCGCTCAGGACAACAAGAAGGGTTGAGCTTTACCAATACCGATTTAATTCAGAATATCGATTTTTCGGCGGGTGGGTTTCAAGCAAAATATGGAGATAAAATGGCTTCAGTTTTAGATATTACGTATCGAAAACCTACAAAATTTGGAGCCTCACTCGAAGCTAGTTTATTAGGCGGAAGTATGTCGGTTGAAGGGGCTTCAAAAAATAAAAAATGGAGTGCTTTAACAGGAATTCGATACCGAAACAATTCCTTGATAGTAAATAGTCAAGAAACGCAATCGAACTATAAACCCTCTTTTGCAGATATCCAAACCAATGTTAATTACAATGTTTCAAAGAAAGTACAAATCAGTTTTCTAGGAAATGTATCACAAAACAAATACCAATACCAGCCTTTGACTAGACAGACAAATTTTGGGACACTTACCGATCCCATTGCTTTGCAAATTTTTTATGAAGGGATCGAAAAAGATCAATATCAAACGTATTTTGGTGCTGTTAAAACCACATTCACTCCCAATGACAAGAATGCGTACAAATTTATAACCTCGTTATATCACACCCAAGAAGCAGAACATTATGATATTGATGCGGCTTATAGTTTGGGAGAAGTAGATACGAATATTGGTTCGGATACGTATGGCAATGTAACTTACAGTAGGGCAATTGGGTCACAGTTGAATCATGCACGAAATGACTTGGATGCTCTAATTTATAATGCAGAAATTAAAGGAAGCCACAATTATAAAAAGAAATTTCAAATAGATTGGGGATTGAAATATGCTCATGAGAGTATTCGTGATCGCATTGTTGAGTATGAAGTTATTGATTCTGCTGGATTTTCTATAAATCCTCCAAGAATTGATTTGCCTCATAATGACCAACCCTATAACCCTTATGTAGGTCCATTAGTGCCTTATCAAAATGTGAGAGCTACAAATTTTGTTAACATCAATAGGTTGTCTGGCTTTTTACAAGGAAATACTAAATTGATGTTAGGAGAACACCAATTGTGGATAAACGCTGGGATTCGTTCTCAAAGCTGGCAAGTTATGGGCGATACGTCAAACAATTCAAGTGTTATTCTTTGGAACTTTAGCAATACTATTGCTAGGACACAAACTGTTGTCAGTCCGAGGGCACAAATTTCATTCAAACCCAATTGGCAAAAGGATATGCTTTTTAGGTTTTCTACAGGGTTTTACTACCAACCACCTTTCTACCGAGAGTTGCGCGACCAATACGGAGTTGTAAATCCAGATGTTAAAGCTCAAAAATCAATTCATTATGTGCTAAGTAATGATTATAATTTTAAGATGTGGAACCGACCATTCAAACTGGTGTCGGAAGTGTATTACAAAGCAATGACCGATGTGAATACCTATACATTAGACAATGTAAGGATACGTTATCGCGCCAATAACGATGCAGTCGCTTATGCGTATGGATTTGATTGTAGGTTGAATGGAGCCTTTGTTCCTGGTACAGAATCTTGGTTTAGTTTTGGATATATGAAAACGGAAGAAAATCAAGATGGGAGAGGTTATGTAGCACGCCCTACCGATCAAAGGTTGAAGTTTGGAATTCTTTTCCAAGATTATATGCCAAACATCCCGAATGTGAAGTTGTATTTGAATCTGACGTACAATACGGGTTTGCCAGGAGGTTCGCCTTCGTATGCAGATGTTTATCAATATCAAACCCGATTGCGTGATTATAGAAGAGCTGATGTAGGGTTTTCGTATCTGTTTACCGAAAAAAACAATGAGCGTCCTGAAGGACATTGGTTGAAAAAATTTAAAGAACTAGCATTAGGATTTGAAATTTATAATATGTTCAACAATCAAAATGCTATTACAAACACTTGGGTGAGAGATGCCTATACGAAAAGTCAATATGGTATTCCAAACTATATGACGACTCGAATTTTTAATGTTAAATTGACTATGAGATTGTAATTTAAATAAAAAAGACATGACAAATTATATTAAAATGAGTCTCTTTGGATTGATGGTTTTATTTGTAGGATGTAAGAACGAAGCTGATAAACCTAAAGTAACTTATAATACTAAAGAAAAAGCAATCAATGTCAAGAATGACACAGCGCAAATCAAAGTTGCCGATTTACCCATTCATTTTGAAGGTACCTCTGTATTGTTATTTCCTGTTGGGGATATAAATGTATACGGGAGAACTTCTGGAATGACTTATGATTCTTCGAGTAGTGAGACTCAACAAAGTTTTACAATCTCTAACAATACCGAAAACGAAATTACAGGATTTTTACAAAATGTAGGATTTCAAGAAATAGGGAATGATTCTATTTGTAAGTTAACAGAAAAACCAATATTAATAGAGACAATTACGTTTTTAAAAACAATAGCCGATAAAACGAAGAAACAGTTTTTGATTTATACTTTAACAGATTCTGATACCAATACGGATGGGAAAATTGACAGCAATGATGTAAAATCGTTGTATTTGAGTAACGTAAAAGGGGAAGGTTTTGTAAAATTATCTCCTGATATTCAGGAATTAATCGATTGGAACGTTGTTGAAAATTTAAATAGAATTTATTTCAGAACGATTGAAGACATCAATAAAAATGGAGCTTTTGATAAAGAAGATAAAGTGCGTTACTATTATCTTGACTTACTAGCAAAAGAAAGCAAAGTGATGGAATATACACCAATATAAACAAGTTGTATTAATAGAAAGTAGTGATCAAATAAGCAAAAACAGTTACTAATACCACGACAAATTTTACGATTAAATTTATCATACAGAAGCGTTTATAAATTATAAAAAAACCTTAGGTAAAGGTAAGGTTTTTTAGTTTAGCTTATGTTAATTTTAATTTAATTTTTTTCTTATTCAAAACTTTGCATGAATACGAGTTTGGAATAGGTGCCTTCAAGGGCGAGCAATTCCTCGTGAGTTCCTTGTTCTACAATCTTTCCTTTTTGCATCACTACAATTTTATCTGCTTTTTGAATGGTAGATAAACGGTGTGCAATCACGATAGAGGTTCGGTTTTGCATCATATTTTCTAAAGCCACTTGCACAAATTTCTCACTTTCTGTGTCTAATGCCGATGTAGCTTCATCTAGAATCATGATAGGAGGATTTTTTAATACGGCACGCGCAATATTTAACCTTTGTTTTTGACCTCCAGATAATTTATTTCCGGCATCACCAATGTTAGTATTAATGCCTTGTGGTAAATCTTTAACAAATTCGTAGGCATTGGCCACTTTTAAGGCTTCAATAATTTCATCGTCGGTGGCGCCTTCCTTACCAATTAAAATGTTATTCTTTATGGTGTCGTTAAAGAGAATCGAATCTTGAGTGACAAGTCCAATCAGCCCTCTTAAAGAATTCATGGTCATGTCTTTTATGTCAATCCCATCAATTTTGATGTTTCCTTCTTGAACATCATAAAAACGAGTCAATAAGCTGGCAATTGTACTTTTACCACTACCAGATTGTCCCACCAACGCAACGGTTTTTCCTTTTGGCACATCTAGTGAAAAGTTTGTCAACACATTTTCCTTCTCATATTTAAAAGTGATTTGCTCAAGAGAGATGTTTTTGTCAAAGGATTCTTTTATAATGGCATTTGGTTTGTCTGAAATAGTATTCTCAACTTCTAATACTTCAAATACACGTTGCGCTGCTGCCAATCCGCTTTTTACGGCATAGTTAGCTTTCGAAATAGATTTAGCAGGAGTAAGAATATTGTAGGCCAACCCCATGTAAGCAAGAAATTGTGCGGCTTCGAATACAGGTTTTCCATTGGGTAAATGTTCTACTAAAACCATGTTTCCTCCAAACCATAATAGTGTGGCAATTACTATAATTCCCATAAACTCACTAAATGGAGAGGCTAAATTGTTTTTTCTACCAATGCTGTTTGATAGTTTTAACAAGCGCATTACAGAATCATTGAATTTGGTTTTGAAATTCTTTTCGGCATTGTAGCTTTTAACTACTTTTAAACCTGATAAACTCTCTTCTACAATTGAAATTAAAAATCCTCCCTCGTACTGTATGCGTTCTGATTTTGATTTTAAGGATTTGCCAACGAGTGAGATGATATAGCCTGAAATAGGTATAAAAATAAAGACAAATAGTGTTAATTTAACACTAATAGCAAACATAGCTCCTATGGTAAATATAATTGTCATTGGTTCTTTGACTATTAATTCTAAGATAGAAAAAAAGGAATTTTGTACTTCTCCTACATCCCCAAGCATACGAGCCATGATGTCTCCTTTTCTCTTTTCGGAGTAGTATGAAATAGGAAGGTCGATAATTTTATTATACATGGTATTTCTTAAATCTTTCAAAACACCATTTTTTAAATGCATCAAATGATTGGATGCGAGATAGTTAAAAAGATTTTTAAATAAAAAGGTGATAATAATGAGAGCAACCACAAATAATAAGGCATATTGTGGTCCTTTGGTAATTTGGAGATGTGTGATATTGTAATAAAGATAATCTTTTCCAAATTTAGTTATCTCCCAAATAGAAGTATAAACGGGTTTTTCTGTAATTTTTTCAGATTTATCAAACAATACTTGCATCATCGGGATTAAAGCGATGAAAGAAAGCGTACTGAATAACGCGTACAAGATGTTATAAATCACATTCCAAAATACATGCGATTTATAGGGTTTAATAAAAGGAAAAATCTTTTTTAAATTATCATCCATTAGTTCAACTGCATTGCAGCAATAATATTTTTAATTTTTACATCCAACTCTTGTGATACTGTCTCAAAATCTTCTGCTCGATTTAACGGCGCATTGACACTAAAATAAAACTTTATCTTTGGTTCGGTACCGCTTGGTCTAGCGCAAATTTTTGAACCATCTTCCAAATAATAAATCAACACATTAGATTTTGGAATTGAAATAGGAGTTATTTCACCAGTAAACATGTTTTTTGCTGTGGAGTTTTTGTAATCTTCAATACAAACTACACGTTGTCCATCGATTTCAGAGACTGGATTTTCACGTAAATTAATCATCATTTGATCAATTTCTTTTAATCCGTCCATTCCTTTTTTAGTTAAGGAAATTAAATGTTCTTTATAAAATCCGTGATCAACATATAAGTTAATCAATTCTTGATATAACGTACTTCCTGAGGCTTTTGCCTGAGCTGCAATTTCGCATACTAAAAGACATGCACCAACGGCATCTTTATCACGAACTGCATCTCCTACCATAAACCCGAAACTTTCTTCACCACCACCAATGAATTTCAATTCAGGGAAATCTTTGATGAATTTTGCAATCCATTTGAACCCAGTTAAACCTACTTTACATTCAACATCATAAGCCGAAGCTAATTCCAACATCATTGGTGTCGAAACTATAGTAGAACCGATGAATTGTTTTCCATCAATTTTTCCCGCACGTTTCCATTGTTCTAGTAAGAATGCTGTCATGATAACCATGGTTTGGTTTCCGTTCAATAAAATCATTTTACCATGTGTATCGCGAACAGCAACTCCCAAACGATCAGAATCAGGGTCTGTTCCAATAACAATGTCGGCTTCTATGTTGTCTGCTAAGGCCAAAGCCATAGTAAGTGCTTCTGGTTCTTCAGGATTTGGAGATTTTACTGTTGGAAAATCACCATTGGGTGTTTCTTGTTCTTTTACAATGTTCACATCGGTGTATCCTGCTTGTGCTAAAACTCCTGGAATGGCTTTGATAGAAGTTCCGTGTAAAGATGTATATACTATTTTTAAGTTCTCTTTTGCTAGCGTTGGAGTGTTAAAACTACAATTTTCTATTGTAGATTTTGCAAAAGCCGCATCTATAGCCGCATCAATATATTCAATCAGATTTTCGTTCGCTTGAAATTGGATGTCCTCATATTTAAGCGATTCAATGCGTTCAATGATTTCTCCATCTTGAGGAGGTACTAACTGGCCGCCGTCTTGCCAATATACTTTATAACCATTGTATTCTGGGGGGTTGTGTGATGCGGTAAGTACAATCCCGGCGTGACAATTCAAATGTTTTAAGGCAAAAGATAATTCTGGCGTTGGACGCATCTCTGAAAATAGATAGACATGAATGCCATTGGCTGAAAACACATCGGCAACAACTTTTGCAAGCGTGTCACTGTTGTGACGGCAATCGTAGGCAATAACAACTTTTAAGGTTTCATTCGGGAATGATTTTTTTAAATAATCCGATAAGCCTTGTGTGTTTTTGCCTAAGGTGTATTTGTTGATTCTGTTGGTGCCTACACCCATAATCCCACGCATACCGCCCGTTCCAAATTCGAGGTTTTTATAAAAACTTTCCTCCAATTCTTTTGGTGCGTGGGCTAACATGTTTTTTATGCGGTCTTGTGTATCTTGGTCAAACGTAGGAGTCAACCATTCGTTTGCTTTGTCTAAAATGTTTTGTTCCATGATTCTAAAGTTGAGTATAGTGTGTGTACAATTTTGGTGCTTTTATAAATTCAGTTCATTTGCAATTTTATAACGCTCTTCATTGTTTTTGGTTCGAAGAATAATCTCCCCTAAAAAACCAGCCAAAAATAATTGAGAACCAATAATCATGGCTGTTAGCGCAATATAAAACAGCGGATTTTGAGCTACCAATATGGTTTGTTTATGTAATGCGAATAATTTGAAAAGTTTAATTCCGATGATAAAAAAGGTCGAAATAAATCCAATGAGAAACATGATTACGCCTAAAAAACCAAATAGGTGCATCGGTCTTTTTCCGTAACTCGATAAAAACCAAATCGTAATCAAATCAAGAAACCCATTGATAAATCGATTGATGCCAAATTTTGATTCACCATATTTTCGAGCTTGATGTTGGACTATTTTTTCACCAATCTTACTAAAACCAGCATTTTTTGCCAAAACAGGAATGTAGCGGTGCATCTCGCCCGAGACTTCAATGTTTTTGATTACAATATTTTTATATGCTTTCAAACCACAATTAAAATCGTTCAAGTATACTCCCGATGTTTTTCGTGCAGCCCAATTAAATAATTTTGAAGGAAGATTTTTAGTAACCACATGGTCATAGCGTTTCTTTTTCCAACCCGAAACCAAGTCGAAATCATGGTTCATAACCATGTTAAACAATTCTGGAATCTCGTCTGGACTGTCCTGTAAGTCGGCGTCCATTGTGATGATGACATCACCTTGAGCTTTGGAAAAACCCGCATGTAGCGCTTGTGATTTGCCGAAATTTCTTAGAAACTTAATCCCTTTTACATGAGCGTCTTTTTTGGAAAGATCTTCAATAACCTCCCATGACCTATCAGTACTTCCGTCATCGATAAAGATAATTTCATAGGTATAATTGTTGGAAATCATCACGTTTTGAATCCATGTATGCAGTTCGGGCAACGATTCTTGCTCGTTTAATAAAGGAATTATTATGGATAAATTCATTAATTAAAGTTCTTATTATTTGTTTTAAAAATAGCTGCTAAAATGAGTCCAAAAATTGAGCTTATAAGAATATAAGTAAAAAATCCCTTTATTAACTGAATTACAGAAAACTGGTCATTTTCTTGAATGTTTTTTATAGCTTCATTTAATTTGCTTGTAGGTGTTCCGAATTTTTCTAATATTTCAGTTGCATATTTTATAGCCATTTCTTTTAAAGTTTCCTTTAAAGAAGGGTCTATAATATTAAATAAAATTATTTCAAAAAATGTAGTAATTAAAGAAGCAATTACAATAAAAATAAAGTAAGTAGTAAATGCGTTTTTAAATGAAAACTCGTCTTTTAATTGCTTTTTTGTTGATGTCAAGAGGATGATAGCTAGTGTCAAAAAAACACAAAGTTTTAAAAAAGTTATCCAACCAGATAGGAATAGTTTTAAATCTATTGTATAAATCATAGTTGTTATCAAAGCAGAGATAACCCCAGAAATAATTCCATATGTAATACCATTCTTTTTTATTATTGAGTTCATGTAAATTTTGAATAAAAATTAATCCACAAATATAGTAAATATGATATTATAATATGAAGTTGTTAACGAATTAAAAAAAGCGTGCAGGATGTTTGGTTATTAAAAAATAAATGTATCTTTGCACACTCAAATTAAAACAATAATTTTAAACGTTGTAATCTGTTGATACCTTTTTATCGAAAGCTTCACAACAAATTACTTCAAAAACAAATAAAAAGATTTACATCATGAAACAAGGAATTCACCCAGAAAATTACAGATTAGTTGCTTTTAAAGACATGTCAAACGAGGATGTTTTTATTACTAAATCAACTGTTGAAACAAAAGAAACAATAATGCACGAAGGCGTGGAATATCCAGTGTACAAAATGGAGATTTCGAGAACATCTCACCCATTTTATACAGGTAAATCTAAATTAATTGATACGGCAGGTCGTATTGATAAATTCAACAGCAAATACGCAAAACGCGCTAAATAATATATTTAGTGTTCAAATTTTATTAAAACCTTTCGATTTCGGAAGGTTTTTTTATGGAATAAACTTTGTAACTTTGAACACAAACTTTTGAAAAGCCGTATTTTGTATCTTTAAAAATTATCAGATGAATTACATATTATTTGACGGAACCGTAAGACAAGCGCTATTGCCATTTACTTTTACAAGGCCAGTTGCGGATATTCGAGTGGGCATCTTAACCATTCGTGAAAAATGGGAAAAATATCTTGGGTATACCACAACTACACTAACAGAAGAGTATCTTTCTGAAAAGTATCCCATGGTTGAAATGGAAGAAAATGTTATGATTAATGCTTCTTTTTTGCCAAATGAAATCCTTTGCGAAATGGTTCGAAACCTAGAAAGCAATCAAGCCATTTTTAAAGGTGATGACGTTATCGCTTTTTATACTAATGATACTCAGGAAGAAGTTTATTTTGAATCGTATGAAATTATTGAATATCAACAAGATAGTTTGACTATAGAACATACTTGGGATATTTTTGGTAAAAATGAAATTGCACTTAGAGAAGATTTTGAATTGATTACCGAAGGAAGAACTTCGCAACCGATACCTAAAAGTGTCAATGTTATTGCGCCAGAAAATGTTTTTATTGAAGAAGGGGCAAAGCTTGAATTTGTTACCTTAAATGCAGCTGCTGGACCAATTTATATTGGTAAAAATGCCGAAATTATGGAAGGTTCGGTCATTCGTGGTCCCTTTGCTCTTTGTGAATCAGGTCGAGTTAAATTGTCCACCAAAGTCTATGGCGCGACCACCGTGGGTCCACATGCTGTGATTGGAGGGGAAGTGAGCAATTCGGTTTTATTTGGCTATTCCAATAAAGGGCATGATGGGTTTTTAGGAAATTCGGTTCTCGGAGAATGGTGTAATATAGGTGCTGATAGCAACAATTCAAACTTGAAAAACAATTATGAGGAGGTGAAATTATGGAACTATGAAACCAATAATTTTTCCAAAACGGGGTTACAATTTTGCGGATTGATGATGGGTGACCATAGCAAGTGTGGGATTAATACCATGTTTAATACCGGAACTGTAGTTGGGGTCAGTGCAAATATTTTTGGTGCAGGTTTTCCTAGAAACTTTGTGCCCAGTTTTTCGTGGGGAGGAGCCTCTGGGTTTACGACTTATTTGACAAACAAAGCGTTCCAAACCGCAAAAATTGTTATGGCAAGAAGACAAGTTGAATTTACTGAACAAGATGCTCGAATATTAGAACACGTTTTCGAAGAAACTAAAAAGTATAGAAAGGAGTAATTCTTACTCATTAAAGATAGCCGCAGATTCACAGATTTTTAAAATTATTTTAATCTGTGAATCTGTGGTTATTTTATTTTGAAAAATTAACTAGATTTGCACTCTCAATTTTTTGACAACGATTTCATGAATTGAGCATACTTATGGAACACAAAAAAAAAGTAGCGTTCTACACGCTTGGATGTAAATTAAACTTTTCTGAAACATCCACTATTGCTAGAGATTTTCAAAAAGAAGGATTTGACAGAGTTGATTTTGAAGAAATCGCCGATATTTATGTGATTAATACGTGTTCGGTAACCGAAAATGCCGATAAGCAATTCAAGCAAATTGTTAAAAAAGCCATGAAACGCAACGATAAAGCTTTTGTGGCAGCGGTTGGGTGTTATGCCCAATTAAAACCTGAAGAGTTAGCCGCAGTAGATGGGGTTGATTTAGTGTTGGGGGCTACAGAAAAATTCAAAATTACAGATTACATCAACGATTTGTCTAAAAACGACATGGGGCAAGTCCATTCTTGTGAAATAGAAGAAGCCGATTTTTACGTTGGGAGTTATTCTATTGGAGACAGAACTCGGGCTTTTTTAAAAGTACAAGACGGTTGCGATTATAAGTGTACCTATTGTACCATTCCTTTGGCACGAGGCATTTCGAGAAGTGATGCCTTAGAAAATGTGTTGAAAAATGCGACCGAAATTTCGCAACAAGGCATCAAAGAAATTGTACTCACGGGGGTAAATATAGGGGATTATGGCAAAGGGGAATTCGGAAATAAAAAACACGAACACACCTTTCTAGATTTAGTAAAAGCCTTGGACGCCGTTCATGGTATCGAACGGTTGCGAATCTCCTCGATTGAGCCTAATTTATTGAAAAATGAGACCATCGAATTTGTAGCACAAAGTCGAACTTTTGTACCGCATTTTCATATTCCATTGCAGTCAGGAAGTAATGATGTTTTAAAAAGAATGAAACGCAGGTATTTGCGTGAAGTTTACACGGACAGAGTTCAAAAAATTCGCGAAGTGATGCCTCATGCGTGTATTGGTGTGGATGTGATTGTGGGATTTCCTGGTGAGACAGATGAACATTTCTTGGAAACCTACCACTTCTTGAATGACTTAGATATTTCTTATCTGCACGTTTTTACCTATTCGGAACGAGATAATACCGAAGCGGCTGACATGCCCGAAGTTGTTCCTATGAATGTGAGAAACAAACGTAGTAAAATGTTACGTGGCTTGTCTGTAAAAAAACGTCGTGCGTTTTATGAAAGTCAAATGGGAACACTTCGCACGGTCTTGTTTGAAGGTGAAAACAAAGAAGGGTATATTTACGGATTTACGGAGAATTATGTTAAAGTAAAAACGCCTTGGGATCCAGCATTGGTCAATACATTACATAACATTAAATTGACACACATAGATGAAGAGGGGAGTATGAGGATGGAATTTGTCAACAATTACGTTGTTTGATTAAAAGATATTTTGGTTATCCTGAAAACATTTTCACCATATTGTTCCACAAATTCAAATTTATTTCGTTCTGGATTTTTGAAATCGATAATGCGTTCTCCTGAGATTTCATAATACATGGTGCTGCCTTCAAACATGAATCGATTGCCATTGGTTCGATAGGCTGAACGAATTAAATCGAAAACCGATAAGTTCCAAGTGGTTAAATGCGCATCCAAATCGTCATAGTTTGAAAATAAACCTTCAGTAATTTCTGTTTTACAGCCGTAATAGTTTTGAATACATTCAAAAAAAGCAACAATAGCAAGGTTTAGTTCGTTCGAATTCATGTTCTAAAGATATCAAATTCTCATAAAAAAATCCAAATTCCAAAATAGAGTTAAGGAATTCGGATTTCGAAGGGTATGAGTTTTATATTTTTATGCCAGGAGGGAGTAAATCTTTGTATGTCGGATTTTTTCTCATAAAGGCGGCTATTTTTGGAAAAACTGGAACAACTTTAAGTTTGCGTTCATAGGCAATTTCCATAATGTTTTTAAGGAAATCATCTATAAAATCAGGATGGTCAAACCCGTCAAATGTAGTAATCCGTGTTAAGAAAATTTTCTTTTCTTGAAAAGAGTACTCCACAGAAATAAGTTTTCCATCAAATGTTGTTTCAAACTGTCTCGCGAAGGTATTGTCTTTAATTTCCATTTGCGTTAAAGTTAACTCAGAATTCATCAATTTTTCGTCTAAAAATTTTATATTTATGCAAATTTCGGAATAATTTATGGATTATATCAAATTTAAATACGAAAATGAAAAAAATTCCTGTGTATTTCATGCCCGGACTGGCAGCAAGTCCTACTATTTTTGAGCGAATTCATTTGCCCGAATCCGTATTTGAAATGCATTTTTTAGAATGGCGTGTTCCTGATAAAAACGATACGTTACAAGATTATGCTCAGCGTATGGTGAAACAAATACTGCATGAAAATCCTATTTTGGTTGGGGTTTCTTTTGGTGGAATTTTGATTCAAGAAATGGCTCGTTTTATAACCTGTCAGAAAATTATTATCATTTCGAGTGTGAAATCGAATCAGGAGTTTCCTGTGTTTTTTAAAATAGCCAACAACCTAAAACTTTATAAACTACTCCCTATGTCTCTTTTTACGTGGTTTGAAATTCTGCTAAAAAGAAATCCTTCCAAAAAAGGCAAAAAGCGGTGGCAGTTGTATGATACATTTTTAAATGTTAGAGATCAAACCTATTTAAAATGGTCCATAACTCAAATTCTAACTTGGACTAAAGCTACTCCTGATGAACATGTGATTCACATTCATGGAGATAAAGATGCTATATTTCCTATCAAGAAGATTCAGCACTGTATCGTGGTTTCTGGAGGTACTCATATCATGATTGTTACCCAATATCGATGGTTTAATGAGCATCTACCCAAAATAATTTTAGAACAATAACGTTAACTATATAACGTTGAAATTACTAATTTTGCCCAATAAAATTGAACCCATGAAAAAAATCAAAATTATCGGAGGGGTAGCAGGTATTTTTCTGTGTTGTTATCTGTTTGTTTTTGCCTTATCGGGTACCGACAAAAAGAAAATGATGCGAGAAGGAACTGCTCAATATTTTCCTGCTATGGTTGACTTTGCTGGAGAGCGAACACCTTTAAACATTGCGGATGTTCGCGAACGTTTTGATAGAGAATTGTTGGTTAATGCCAATTTACATTCGTCAACGATTTTAATCATGAAAAGAGCCAATAGGGTTTTTCCAGTTATCGAACCGATATTAAAGCAATATGGGGTCCCCGATGATTTTAAATATTTGGCTGTCATAGAGAGCGCGCTGACCAATGCGGTTTCGGCTTCAGGAGCGAAAGGAGTATGGCAATTTATGCCTGAAACAGCCAAAGAAAAAGGGATGGAAGTTAATGATGTCGTAGATGAACGCTATCATTTGCAGAAAGCAACCGAAGCGGCGTGTAAATATTTGATAAAAGCAAAAGAAAAATTTGGGACTTGGACCTTGGCAGCTGCTTCATACAACGGGGGAATGAATGGCTTGAATACTAAAATTGCAGAACAACAAGTAAACGATTACTACGATTTGCTGCTCACAGACGAAACCTCAAGATATGTGTTTAGAATCTTGGCGTTAAAAGAAATTATGCAACACCCTAGTTTGTATGGTTTTGAGGTGTCTAAAGACGAATTGTATGAAAACATTCCGACTAAAACAGTTGAAATAGACAGTTCTATAAATGATTTGGCGGCTTTTGCTAAAGCTCAAGGGATTAATTACAAGATTTTGAAAATTCACAATCCGTGGTTGCGTGATAAAAAATTGGTTAACCCTACTAAAAAGAAATATGTGTTAGAAATTCCAACAGAAGGGTATTAGTAAGTTGCGAGTTTCGTGTTAAATTTTTTTGAGCATAAAAAAGTTCGCAAAATGCGAACTTTTTTATTAAATGAAACCCGTAACCACAATTAAATCTTCTTCATTTGTTCTTTCATCATATTGATTTGATCTTTCAACATGCCTTGTTTGTCAAGTTTTTTAACTTCATTGATGAGGTTTGTCGCTTCTAATTTTCTTCTTCTAGAAAGCGCTACACCGGCTAAATTTAATTTTGCAACGGCCAAATCCATGTCCATATTTAATCCTAATTCAATAGCTTTTTTAAAGAACTTTTCAGCTTGCACAAGGTTGGTTTGTGATACCATAATTCCTTGTAAATAATTGTAATAGCCTTGTTGTTTTTGTACTAAAGCCGTTTCAGGATTTTTAATTTTAGCCAACCATTTTTTGGCGCCTTCAAAATTTTGCTTGCGCAATTGTAAGAAAGCCATCAAAATATATTCATTTCTGAAGTATAAGAAAAGCGGTGCCAACGATACTAGGATGAGAAAAATTCCATTTCCAATATTGCTTTCTGTGAATTGCCAGATGGCCGTTCCGAAAAGTAAGACAACCAAAACAAGTTTAATATTCCTATGAAACATAATAATAAAATTTAAGAGTGCAAAGGTAATAAAACGTTTTTAAAATATTTTTAAAAAACTACTTGCAAGTAATAAAAACCTTTGTATATTTGCACTCAGTTTTGAAAAAACCTAGATTAAAGAGTAATACACGAATTAAAGATAAAAAGCAATGAGCAAAAGAACGTTTCAACCATCGAAAAGAAAAAGAAGAAATAAACACGGATTTATGGACAGAATGGCTTCTGCAAATGGAAGAAAAGTCCTTGCGCGTCGTAGAGCTAAAGGAAGACATAAATTAACTGTATCTTCTGAACCAAGACACAAAAAATAATGATTATTTGTTAATCAATATACAGCCGTTACTTTTAGAAGTAGCGGCTTTTTTTATAGCTGTTTATAAAATTTGATAAGTTTAAAAAGGTGTTTTTTTTCATTCGAAAGAAACTTATTATCTTTGAGAAAACAACAATACCACATACAACTCACAACAACACTAACTACAAATGCCAAAAGACAACTCCATTAAATCCGTTTTAATAATAGGTTCTGGACCTATTGTTATCGGGCAAGCCTGCGAATTTGACTATGCAGGCTCTCAAGCTGCACGTTCCATTCGAGAAGAAGGAATTGAAGTCATTCTCATCAATTCCAATCCAGCCACCATCATGACCGACCCTAGTATGGCTGATCATGTGTATTTGTTGCCCTTAACCACTAAATCGCTCATTCAAATTCTTAAAGAACATCCACAAATTGATGCTGTGTTACCCACTATGGGAGGGCAAACGGCTCTTAATCTTTGTTTGGAAGCCGATGAAAAAGGCATTTGGAAGGATTTTGGTGTAAAACTCATTGGAGTAGATATCAATGCCATCAACATTACTGAAGATAGAGAGCAGTTTAAACAATTGCTCACACGCATCAACATTCCTTTTGCACCGGCAAAAACCGCTACTTCGTTCTTAAAAGGAAAAGAAATCGCACAGGAATTTGGTTTTCCATTAGTAATTCGGCCCTCGTTTACATTAGGAGGTACAGGAGCGGCTTTTGTTCATAGTAAAGAAGAGTTTGATGAAAAACTGACGTATGGATTGGAGATGTCACCCATTCACGAAGTTTTGATAGACAAAGCTTTATTAGGTTGGAAAGAATACGAATTAGAATTGTTGCGCGATAAAAACGATAATGTGGTTATCATTTGTTCGATTGAAAATATGGATCCAATGGGAATTCATACTGGAGATTCCATTACAGTGGCTCCAGCCATGACTTTATCAGATACGACGTTTCAAAAAATGCGGGATATGGCTATGTTGATGATGCGTTCCATTGGAAATTTTGCTGGAGGTTGTAACGTGCAGTTTGCCGTTTCACCCGATGAAAAAGAAGATATTGTGGCCATTGAAATCAATCCGAGAGTGTCGCGTTCTTCCGCTTTAGCCTCAAAAGCTACGGGTTATCCCATTGCTAAAATAGCTTCTAAATTGGCTTTGGGCTATCATTTGGATGAATTGCAAAATCAAATTACCCAATCCACTTCGGCATTGTTCGAACCTACTTTAGATTATGTAATTGTAAAAATACCGCGTTGGAACTTTGATAAATTTGAAGGTGCTGATAGAACCTTAGGGCTCCAAATGAAATCAGTTGGCGAGGTGATGGGAATTGGGCGTTCGTTTCAAGAAGCACTTCACAAAGCTACACAATCGTTAGAAATCAAGCGTAATGGTTTAGGAGCAGATGGGAAAGGGTATAAAAACTACGAACAAATTATTGAAAAACTAACGTATGCCAGTTGGGACAGGGTTTTTGTGATTTACGATGCGATTCAAATGGGAATTCCGTTGAGTAGAATCCATGAGATTACTAAAATCGATATGTGGTTTTTGAAGCAATACGAAGAATTATATTTGTTAGAAAAAGAAATTTCGACTTATAAATTAGACAATTTACCCAAAGAATTGTTGCTGGAAGCCAAACAAAAAGGCTACGGCGACCGACAAATTGCCCACATGCTAGGGTGTTTGGAAAGTCAGGTGTATAAATTGCGTGAGGAGATGCACATTAAACGGGTGTATAAATTGGTGGATACTTGTGCGGCCGAATTTAAAGCGCAAACACCTTATTATTACTCGACTTTTGAAGCTGAAATTGAAACGGCTACCGGAGAACGCTATGTGCATAATGAGAGTATCGTTTCACAAAGAAAAAAAGTAGTGGTTTTAGGTTCGGGACCTAACCGAATCGGACAAGGAATTGAGTTTGATTATTCTTGTGTTCACGGAGTTTTGGCTGCTAAAGAATGTGGCTATGAAACCATCATGATCAACTGTAATCCAGAAACAGTGTCTACCGATTTTGATACCGCTGATAAATTGTATTTCGAACCCGTTTTTTGGGAACACATTTACGACATCATTCGTCATGAACAACCAGAAGGCGTCATTGTGCAATTGGGTGGACAAACGGCCTTGAAATTGGCTGAAAAATTATCCAAATATGGCATCAAAATATTAGGGACTTCATTCGATGCACTAGATTTGGCTGAAGACAGAGGACGTTTTTCAGAGTTGTTGTCTTCGCTTCAAATTCCTTTTCCAAAGTTTGGTGTCGCTGAAAATGCCGATCAAGCCAGTCAATTGGCTGATGTTTTAGATTTTCCATTATTGGTACGTCCTTCTTATGTTTTGGGTGGTCAAGGCATGAAAATTGTCATCAACAAACAAGAACTTGAAGAACATGTGATCGATTTATTGAAAAACATTCCAGGAAATAAACTGTTGTTAGACCATTATTTAGATGGCGCCATAGAAGCAGAGGCAGACGCCATTTGTGATGGTGAAAATGTGTACATCATAGGGATTATGGAACACATTGAACCGTGTGGCATTCACTCGGGTGATTCTAATGCGACGTTGCCCCCCTTTAATCTGGGGGAATTTGTCATGCAACAAATAAAAGACCATACTAAGAAAATAGCCCTAGCGCTTCAAACCGTTGGGTTGATTAACATTCAGTTTGCGATCAAAGACGATATCGTGTACATTATTGAAGCCAATCCTCGTGCGTCTCGAACCGTACCTTTTATTTCCAAAGCGTATGGCGAACCGTATGTAAACTATGCGACCAAAATCATGTTGGGAGAAAACACATTGAATGATTTTACATTCCAACCCAAATTAAAAGGATTTGCGATCAAGCAACCTGTTTTTTCGTTTAGCAAGTTTGCCAATGTCAACAAAGCATTGGGACCCGAGATGAAATCGACTGGCGAAAGCATTTTGTTTATAGACGATTTAAAAGACGACCAGTTCTATGAACTCTATTCTAGAAGAAAAATGTATTTGAGTAAGTAGTAGGTAGTAGGGGTAAGTGATAGAAAATAGGAGCAAGATATTATGTATACTGTTCCTATTTTTTTTAAAAACGGAGTTTCGTTATTTTAAAACGGCAATTAAAAAAATAATCGATACGTCAGCCATGTCAGAAAGCGAAGTGGCGCAACTCCCCGAAAAAGAGCCCCGTACGATCCCTGAAATAAAGAAAAGCTACGAACAATTGGTATATAAATCCTATTCGGCAATTTTGTCAAAGGGAGAGAAATTAGATAAAGAAGCGGTCATGTCATTGCTTCAAGGGACTCCCAATATATATGAAAACTATAAAGAAGGCTATGCTAGGGCGAATGCAGGAAAAGTACTCATGGAATTGGGACTCGGATTTATGTTGGGTGGTGCTCTAAATAACATGATGAATGTATATACCGCTTCAGGTAATACATCCAGTGTTGGTCGTGTACTTATGGTTTCAGGGCTACTTGTTACAATAGTAAGTATTCCTGTTAAAATTGAAGGGACTTCTAAGGTAAAAGAGGCCATTCAAGAATATAATAATTTGCCCAAACAAGTTTCTTTTTTTAATAAAACCGAATTAAAAGTAACCACGGGATCCTATGGGATAGGATTTCAGTTGCGTTTTTAGCAGAAAGGAATCTTATTCCATGCGATGTTTTGTATTCCGAGAAATGTTTTCAATCGTCCATTCGATTGCGGTTTCAAATTTGTGTTTTCGCATGGGACATTCTTTTTTATCACATATTTTACATGAAAAATCAAGACAGCCGTCAGTGTGAACCATAAGTTCTACACTATTCCCAAAGTTGTTTTTAACTATTTTTTCTAATTCATCCACTTCTCGATGGCCTTCGTGAATGTTGAAATACCACGGAATGGTTAAATGGCAGTCTAAATGTAGCGTGCCGCCGTATTTTATAAACCTTAAATGATGCAAATCAATCCAATTCTCACGACGGTGGGTTTGACAAAAATGCACCATCTTTTCTAGAAGTTCCTCATCGGCTTCGTCCATGATACCCGCAATAGATGCCCGTAAAATCTTATAGCCCGAAAAAATAATAATAAAGGCAAAAATAAATGCGATCAAACTGTCTATCCATTGAATATGGGTTACATACATAAGGAGTAACCCCACAATAACGCCTAGGGTAGCATAAGTGTCGGATTGCATGTGTTTTCCAGTAGCCA
This sequence comes from Flavobacterium aciduliphilum, assembly GCF_003268855.1. GTDB lineage: Bacteria > Bacteroidota > Bacteroidia > Flavobacteriales > Flavobacteriaceae > Flavobacterium > Flavobacterium aciduliphilum. Next base: position 444,340 of record NZ_QLSZ01000001.1, on the reverse strand, counting down.
CAAGGGCTAAGGAATTGCTTTTTTTTCCGATTTTTACAGAAAGATAGCCGACTAAGTAATTGATTATTCCAGTGAGTCCTACCAAATAAATACCATAATCTAACTTTTGTAAAGTGTGTGGATGTTTCAAATTGTTCAATGCCTCATAGAGAATCACAAAACTGGAAACAATCATTAACGTTCCTTCAATAGAGGCCGATAAAAATTCAATTTTTCCATGTCCATAGGGATGATTTTTATCTTTGGGGAGCGAGGACAAATACAAGCTGTACAATCCAATAAGTCCGCTAATTACATTTATAGTATATTCTAAAGCATCGGTTAATATCGCTACTGAATTGGTGTAATACCATGCAATCAATTTGATGACGAATAAGACTAGAATTACGAAAGTAATCTTTTTTTGAAACGCAAAATTAGTTTGAGTATCGTGCATGGGGACAAATATTTGTCAAAATTAACGATTTGCCTTTTGTTTTCCTAAAAAAGAGAAAAGGCTTTTTTTGATACTATGTTTTTTATAGCTTTGTGATTATTCCTAGTTATGGCTTTTCGAAAAAAATTCAACTTTAAGACTCCCACAAACAAAAACACAGGTTTTGGTGATAATGCCTCCAATTATGGAGGACGGTTTATCAATAAATCGGGCGATGCTAATATTACTAAGTCGGGTATCGGATTTTTAGACCGAATAAGTTGGTATCATACGTTGCTGACTGTCCCAAGGTGGAAATTTTTTATGGTTATTTTTACTTTTTATTTTGTAGTGAATCTTTTTTTTGCTTCGCTATATATGGCTGTGGGGATTGAGCATTTAAAAGGGATTGTTCCTCAAAATGATTTAGATAAATTTGGACAAGCCTTTTTCTTTAGTGTTCAAACCTTCACTACAGTAGGGTATGGGCATATTAGTCCGAGCGGTTTTCTGTCTAGTTTGGTAGCCTCAATTGAAGCCTTATTTGGGTTGTTAAGTTTTGCAATAGCCACAGGACTTTTTTATGGAAGATTTAGTCGCGCGAAAGCACATATAGCCTTTTCTAATCATGCCTTGATTGCTCCTTTTCAAAATCAGACCGCATTGATGTTTCGAATAGCTCCCTATAAAAACACCAATTTGTTTGATGCAGAAGCGACTATAATTATGGGAATACCTATAGAAGAAAATGGGATAATGGTCAATAAATTTTATTCATTAGCATTAGAGATGGATAAAATAAGTACGCTCACGTTGAGTTGGACATTAGTACATCCCATCACTGAAGACAGCCCATTGTATCAAATGAAGGAACATGATTTTCAGTCCATCAAAGGAGAAATTATAGTCTACATCAAAGCCTTTGATGACATGTATAGTACAACGGTAGTAAAAAGAACGTCCTATACTTTTGGGGAAGTATGCTATGGCGCACGATTCATTCCTATGTTTTCTAAAAATGAAGAGAATACCCAAACGATTCTGCACTTAGATAAATTACATCTGTATGAAAAAGTAAGTTTATAAAAAAGCCCGAGTAAAATCGGGCGTAAAAAAGAGTTATTGTTTAAGTGTAAAAATTATAAAACTAGATTTTTCCTAAAAGCAAGAACAAAATGTATAATTTTATTCTTTGACTAATTTTCTATATAATTTTTTGTTCTCTGTATATACTTCAATTAAGTATACTCCTTTTGAAAGGTTTTCTATGTTGATTTTATCATTTTGAGTTTGAATTAATATTTCTTTGCCTAAGGAATCAAATAGTCTTATTTTATCAATTATTGAGTTACATTTAATTTGCACAATATTATTAGATGGATTAGGGAAAAGTTGTAAACCACTGTTGTCCTGTAAAGAAAAAGTATCATTTGATAAAGTAGCAAGGTAGTTGTAAACAATTGCATCACATCCAAAAGAAGCAAGACCTGCCCATGGACTAACATCGGTTGCTGAACAGCGTGACCGAACAAAAAAAACATTGCATTCAGATAATTGAGATAAACCTGTTACAATAAATGGATTACTTGTTGTTACATATAAAGCATCAGAAGGTAATGGTGTACCTACAATAAAGTCAGGAATTATTGCTATTTCCCAAGTATCAGCTATTCCGTTTTCAGTCCAAGATAATTGTGCGGAAGTAGCATCTAGAATTGAAAGCGTAAAATTTGAAGGAGCAGGACATTGTGCGTTACATATAATACAGGTAAGCAATGTAATTAAAGGTAAAATCTTTTTCATAATCTTCAATGTTTAAAACCCTTTGTCAAAGGTACAACTTTGACAAAGGATAGTGTTATTGAATTAGTTTTTAATTAGTTTGTGTTGGGAGTTACTTGATTCATTGCTAATGCGAGCAATATAATAACCGTTTGCTAGATTTGAAAGGTCTATTTGATTTTGATTTTGAGGTGTTAATAATTGTTTAAATACTTCTTCTCCCAATATGTTAAAAACAGCTATAGTAGTTAATTCTTTTACATCGCTAAGGTCTATGTTGTATATACCGTTACTTGGATTAGGGTAAATGATAGTAGAACTATAATTTGGATTCATATCAATCTCAGGTTCACTATGGTATTCTACAAGACTGCTTTTAGCTTGTACACCAGCTGAACCAAAAATTCTTGTTATGTTAGTTGCCGATAATCCATTAAAAGTGAGGAATTTTCCACCTACAATTATTTTTCCATCAGGTTGTTGTTTTAATGCTTTAACATAATTTGAGCAATACGTGCATCCTGAAACCGGGTTGTCAGTAGTACCTGTTCCTATACTAAAAGTAGTGTCTAATGCTCCCGTTGTAGTTAATCTGATTATTTTTTTGACAGCTGTAGTGCCAAATAATGTAAACTCTCCTCCAATAATTAGTCTGTTTGTCGTGGGTTCAAGAATAAGTTCATTTATAGCTCTTTCTACACCAGTTGCAGTATTAAAAGTACCGTCAATACCTCCTGTAGAGGTTAAGCGAACTAAACTTTTTACGTTATTACTATTATACTTATTGAAAGCACCTGCAATGATAATCATTCCATCAGGTTGAACTACTGCTTTGGCTATAGGAGAATATAATGAAACACCCAAATCTACATTATACACCAATGAACCTGCTGTATCGCCAGCATTAAATGTTGGATCAATATTACCATCACTATTTAAACGTATAATATTTTTTTGAGTAGCTCCAGCTGTTGGTGGACTAAAAAATCCTAACAATATAATCTGTCCATTAGGCTGAATTGTAATCCCTGTAACAACACTTCTATAATAGGTATTTAATACGGTTGGATTAAATGTATAGTCAATTGAACCGTTAGTTTTTATTCTAACTATGCCTAATCTTTGAACACCATTATAATAATAAAAATCGCCACCTAATAAAATATCACCATTGGTTTGGATAGCACAGGCATAAGCCATTTCATTTGTATAACTAATATTTCTAGATATGCCAGTACCACCAGTATTAAAGTTCGGATCAACTGCGCCATCGGGTAATAATCTTGTAATACCTAGACTAGTACCTCCAAACCCTGCCGAACTAGTAGCTGCAATAATTTTGTTGTCTGACTGAATTGCTAAATCCATAGCACCTTGATTTCCTGCAAATGTAAAAGTCTGGTCTAAAGTTAAATCTGTATTTAATCTAGCCACATAAGGTTTTGAAATATTATTATAAGTTGTAAAATAGCCAGAAATAATTGATCTTCCTGTGTTTTGAAGTTCAATATGATTAACTGCATTGTTCGCTCTAATACCAGCAACAAGTGTTGGTGTAGTGTTATTATTAGTCACTAAAATAATTACCGAAGCCGTATCTTTAGCGGTACAGTTGCCGACCAAGCTCAAACTATAGGTTAGTGTATAAGTACCAGCAGGAGTTCCGGCAGGAATTGAGATAAGTCCCGAACTATTGATTGTAGCTCCTGTTATAGATAATGGAGCTACTAAAGCAAATGTAACATTAGGAAGCGATGCTGAACTTGAAGCAGTACCATTGTATAAATCATTAGCATACACACTTGTAGTAACACCCCCTGACGCACCATTTATTGGTATACTTGAAGAAAAATCATCATTAATAGCATCTATAGTTGTAGATGTTGTTTTAAGAACACTAACATTGTCAATATAATAGTAGGCATTACCTGAATATGCTCCATAAGAAACAGGACATACTAAAGCTTGTCCAGTTTCTGATTGCACTTGTACATTATTTAATCCACCAATGTATAGATATTTTAAATTAGTATTACTACTTGTTGTAAAATTTAAAGTTATAGTTTGCCAGCCATCTGCTGATGCTGTAGTAGCATTAGAAAATGTTGTATTGGTTATAAATACTTTATCTGCCGTAATGCTACTTGATGGTATAAAACCATTTGTTGCTGTTAATTGCAAATCAGCATCTGTAATAAAAGCTTGAAACTTAATAGATTGTTGACTTCTGGACTCTGCCAATGATACGTCAAATTTTAATTGATAGGCTGTATTAGGCAATAATGCCGTATTAAGTTCTGTTTTAATATTTTCACACCAAAGGGTTGAGAAAATCCCTCCCACATAAGCATGATTACCAGCTACCCTATCTGGTTGATTACCCATAAAATTACAAGGAATACTATATTGCGGGTTACCAATTGCCGTATTAAAATAATCGGCAGTACCCCTATAGTCGGCATTTTGCCAACCACAACTGCTCATAATATAAGGAATAGCATTAGGAGTAAGGTTATACTGTTCAAAATCTCCATTTTTTACTAGTTCACAAGGATTACTCACAGCACAATTATTAAGGACATTTACAGCTATATAGGTTATATTACCACGTTTACCTGAAAGGTTATCATAGGGCACATAACGTAAAATATGTATGCCTGGCACATATGACTTGAAAACTACATTAGTACTTGAGTCGCCAAGTGTAGCCGTAAAAGTTGCGTTTGAATCATATAAATCTTCTAAAAACTCAAATCTAAGGTTAGCAGTTCCAGAACCAATATAGTCATTAGCTAGAAAACCCGTTAAAGTAATATTGGTCCCTGAGTTCACTTGATAAACATAAGTACCGGCAGGATTAAAAGCATCATTAACTCCTCCCACAGGAATACCTTCACTATCGTTAACCCCATAATTTCTATAAGTAAAGTTGCTACTACTACCAAAAGTACCTTTTACACTATACCCAATGTCGTTGAGCACTAGTCGCTCTTCTGCTGATGGACTTCGCTTGGCTATCGCGCCATTTTCTTTGTTGGACATAATAAAATAATTGTCGTTACCGGCAGTTCCAAAGCAACTGTCTTCAAAATGTGAAAAACTAAAATATTTTTCAAAACATTTTGGAGTATAAAGCGGTAACGTTGTACCACCTATATATTGCAAAGAGGTTGAGCAATTAGCATAATCTGTATTTAAGGTTATGGCAACAGGAGGGCTAGATAAACACCCTGGTGTTAGTGGTGAACTTATTTGTATTTGATAGCCATACATTTGACCCCCTGTGGCAACAACATTAGCAATAGCAGGAACAAGCGTGGTTGGATAGGCTTTTAAAAATTTATCGAACCTGCTATAATAGGGAGAAACCATGCTTCCGCTAGTGCCAGGTAAAAAACTAATAAAACTACCTCCATTTTCGTTTAATAAACTAGTTACTCCAAGAAGGTGCATAATTTCATGTACCGATTGTGTATAAAAATCATAATTACCTACAGGAAATCCTGTGCCCGCATTGTATTTACTGTAAGCATAATTCCAAATACTTGGGGTAGTAAAATTAAAAGTCAAATAACCGTGGTAAATGCCTTGCGGGTTTTCGGTATTCATTACAGGAAACACTACGTTGGTATAGGAGTCTTTACCTGTATGAATGGTACGCCATACCTCACCATCGCTAATCCCTCCTTTATTACCCGAAGCTGTCCCCGATGGAAAAGGCAACGCATGAAAGGATACACCTCTAGCTTTTTCAGAACTAGTCAATCCAGCATTTGCTTGATTCCTGATCCAAATTTTTACTTTGGTGGTGTTGCCAGTGTTTTTGAGTGGTGTGTTGATAAAGTCAGACACGTCTTGAAAGGCTTGGCACAATATGGCTCTTCGCTGATTGTGCAAGGCATTAGTGGTAATTTCCATACCACAACCAGTTTCAAAATAAAGTTCAAAAATACCAGAGGTACAAAGTAATACACTAGTAGAGGGTGCTGAGTTTACTGTGTAGGTTTTTCCAGCTAAAATATTCTTAATATCAATACTTGTGCCATCACTATTATAGACCTTATCGAAAACACCTTGTGGTGACGACCAGTTTTCTTGTGTTGATTTTCCATCGATTTGGGCGTTACTAGTAGTAACAAATACTAATAAAAAAATGAATTTAAAATAATTGATAGGTTTATTCATGAGGTTTAGTTTTTAATTACACATTTAGTTTGTAATCCTGCTTCTGTTTGTATTTTTAAAAGATAGATGCCTTGAGGATAATTTGATAAATCTATTGCTTTAGTATTTTTTAGAAGTTGTAGTTTTTTTCCTTGATAATTATACAACTCCAGTTGTTCTATATTATCATTACTATCTATATTTATGATACCAATTGTAGGGTTTGGATAAATTGAGATAGGTTTATTTAGAAAAGTTTCAGTAGCTAATCTCACTGGGATTGGAAAAATACTACAATCTGTACCAGGTTCAAAGATTAAACTTTCTCCTTGCTTGGTATAGCAAACTAAATCATTACCACCCCCATTACAAGCTTGACCCAAAACACCAACTCCTTCAACTAAACCGCCATGTGGGCCGTTATTGCCCATCAGTTTTTTTAAATTTAACCCTGCTATACTTAATTGTTCTATAGTTACTACAGGGCAGGCGCCAAAGTTGAAATCGGGAAGTGACGGAAAAGTATCGCCAACTTGGCTATTTTGTATAGGTGAGTTGTCTTGATACATTTCTTCTATGGTATAATCGGTGTAACCTCTGTGGTAAAAACGTCCTTGAGCATCTTCACGAACTAAATTATAGGTGGTAGGATAATATTCGTCTGTTTGTAAGAGTTGGTCCGTCGATTGATCATAATACTTAATTACGGTAAACATTTTTTCCCTATAATAAGTGTATCCATCATAATCTTCTGTGCCATCAAAAAAAATAGTTCGATAAAATTTACCATAATAATTTAGGTTTGGATCAGGTGGATCTAATCTAAAATATCTCCATTCTGAGGTTCCATCTAGGTAATGGGAGTAGTAGGTTTGGGCGGTGCTACTCGTTGTAACTAGTAGTAACGCAATTTTAAAATAAAGTAGTATTTTTTTCATGGGTGTTGCTTTTAATCTGTAAAATCAAATGTAACTGAAAAATTTAATTATACAATAACACTCTAAGCTGTTTGTGCTTGGGTAGTTTCGACCATCAATAGACAAATAAATTTGAAATGATAGATTAGTTGTTTCATTGTTTTAAGTTTTATATTAGTAATTAGGTGTTTTTAGGTCAAAAACTCTTCTCTTGGAGTTTTAAACTCCTTTTATTTGGATTTTTAGTTCAACTTTTAGGTTTTAAGAGTGAAAATTGGGGTTTTCAACCCTAAATTTGGGTCTAGCAACCCCAATTTTTATCTGTAGAACCCAAAAATTTAATTTTTAAACTTCAAAATATAAGTGAAAGACCACTTCTATGGTGTTTTTTGATCTCCCGATGAGGTTCTGCTAAAGAATTGTTTCAACTCGTTCATTTTGGTTTCATAGCCCACCGTGCCTGTACCTGCCATAAAGTTGGTATAGGCATAGTCTGCCAAAGCAGCTTGATAGTTGTCATAGTCATGTAAAATCTTAGCATTTTTTAGCCTTGTTGTTAGGCTCTCAAGTCTGGCTATCATGCTTTCGAGCTGAGCTCTACTCGCAAAATCATTACTAAACTCTACCCAATCTACATGAGGTGTTTGCAAAGTAGGTTGACTCGTGTGGTAGTCCATCACTTTGTTTACTAATAGTTTGTTTTGTTCGTTAATACTTCCGTAACGCTGACGGTCTTCTGCCGAAAGGTTTACATTTACTACTGCTAAAGCATTTTCTAAAGTAGTTAGCGCATCTTTTGCTGTGGTTGTTTGCGCTGTGGTTAAATGGCTGTTGTTTAAATTGGTAATTGACATAGTTAAAAAATTGGTTAAACAATAAATTAAAATCATACTAAATGATTAATTATGAGCAAATTAACTATGAAATAAAATATAAAGTGTGCTACATTTTTAGCTAGTGTGCCACATTTTGATTTTATTTTTTAAAGAATTTACTTTTTTCTTCTCAATACCCTAAAAATGGTATAATAAATATTTTAGTTTTTCAAAGCTACCTTGTAAAAATTTAAAAAAAGGTATACAAAAGTTTATTTTTAGGTAACTTATGTTTACCTATTTAGTACTTTTTTATAAGTAAATCATTGACAATAAATGGTCAAAGGCTAAAAATAAAAGAATAAAAATATAGCGCACTTTAATAAAAATGGACACTCATTAATTGTTTTATATTTTTTTTAGCCAAAAAGTAGATAAGAGTTTTTTTTTATTACTTGAGAAAAGCGTTTTTTAAAATAATAAAGACCGTAAAAAAAAAAGCAAAAAAACCGTAAAATAGACTAATTCAGGGTTTATATTTTTACCGATAAACAGCTATTATAGCTATAGCATATATAGATACAAAAATATAAATTTGACCATTTAGGTTTTAATCTTTAAATTTTATATCATGACTTTAGGAGAAAAATTGACAGCCCTTAGAAAAAAGAAAAATTATTCTCATGAGCAATTGGCATTAGAATTAGAGTTGTCAAAAACCTCAATTATTAAATGGGAACAAGATAAAGTAAAACCAAGTTTTGAAAACTTATTAAAACTATGTATTTTATTTGAGAAGGATGTTAATTCATTGTTACAAAATGTCACTAACGCAAGTTTCATTAAAGAAAAAAATAGTTTTTCAATCAAATCTACTAAAATAGAGGTGCCTGCCATCGCTACTGAATTATTGAAATCAGTAATTGATAATCAAATACAAATTCAGAATCTTATAAAATCACAAAATGAACTCATAGAAAGGTTGATAAAACCTGAATAAAAAAGGCTGACTGAAAATAGACAGCCTTTATTTTATATCTTTTTCAACAAAATCTTCTCTTGTGTAAACTGATACGCTCCATCCAAAAACTGTATCATTTTATCCCAGTTGCTGTTGGGTTCAAAATAGTTTTTGTAGTATTTTGTAGTTTTAATAATCAGTTTATTGCCCAATAGGGTCGCCGTACTCACAAATCCTCCGGTTTCATTTTCAATCTTTTTATTCAATTTTTCCAATCCAGAAACTGCATATCCTTCGGGAATGGTAAACGAAATTTCATTTTCAAATGACCTAGGGTAAATCATGTAAATGTTGTTTTTGCGCTCTTTTTCTTTTTTGTCAATTTCGATTTGAGAAGTGATGAGTTTTCCTAATTCAAGTAAATAATTTGCTCCCGCTTTTTTAATTAAGTTGTTTTTTATTGAAAAATCTTCTTCATAAGTAAGCGGTGAATTTTTGCCAAAACGTCCCGAATTTTTGATGATGAGTTTGTGGTCTTCAATGGGAAATCCATAATCATCAGACGTTGCTTTTTTAAACGTTTCTTTTTGTTCGTCTTTCATTTTATTGATTAGGGCATCAAAGGCTTTTTGATATTGTTCTTGTTTTTTTCGGTTGTGCACCAAATCTAACAATTTAGTGGTGCCATATTTTTCATAATCTTCATTCACATAATCAAAGAAATACAGTTTGTCCGATTGTTCGCTCTCTTTTAAATGCCCGAAAATATTGGCTTCTTTTTTTACATTCCACCCCGAAAAATCATCGGTAAGGCTTACTTCCGATTTTACTTTTGACACATTATCTGTATAGGTGCTCGACGGTAACACGACTGTATCGGCATCGGAGATTTTTTTTCCTTTAGTTACTTTCAAGACAATGGCTTTAGAATTTTCTAAGTTGTAATTAAATTGATCGGCACTTGAAAAAGGAGAGAAATATTCTAAGTAAATAGGATTGGCTGTATTCACGCGTAACAGGACATTTAAGTTGCGTTGAATCAGTAAATCATCAATAGAACCATTAAAGCGTGGGGTTGCCACAATAATGTCATAGTCAATAGTTGCTTTTTTAAGAAACGCCATAAAATAGGTGATGAACGCATCTTCGGTTTGAAAGAATATTGGATTTCTATATAAGTCAAAAGGGTAGAATATGTTCGATTTATTAGCTACAAAGGCTTCTAGGTATTTGGTAAAAAACGCATGACGTGCAAAATAGTATACCTCTCTTACTTTTTCTTCATCGGAGGCAAAATTTTTCGAACTCAAAAAATCATTAATTTCAGATAAGTCCCCACTAGCACGGTATTTGTCTTCATAATAATTGTAAACATCCTCTTTGGAAACCGTTTTTTTTATGATTTTTTCAGAGCTCGATAAAAAGGCATCAGCTCTTTTTTCAAAAGCTCCCGAGCGTGCAAAAAACACTTGGAATTTATAACAAGGTAATTCGGCAAGGGGATAAAACCATCTGGGAAATTCATTTTTTTCAATGTCTTTGGCAACGAGTTCATAATGTCGTTCGCCTCCTCTTTCAGAGGGGATTTCTTTCAATTCTGGAGCGCCATTATAGGTGTTAAAATTTACAAAAAAATCGTTTTCTGTTGTAAAAGCTAGTTTCATTTCCATCGTAGGATAAACATCACCTAGAGCCGATTCTTCTGGGTCAAAACCATATTCGAAAATAGATTTAAAAGGCTCTACACTGTAATAATAGTAATCGATAATGTCACCAACTTCCAAGTTTGAAATGGCTATTTTCTTTTCTTTATCGGCTTCTTTTGCTTCTTTATCGACGTCAATCTCGGTTTCTTTTCCATTGGCTTTTACGATTTTTATCCCAATAGTGTTGGTTCCCTTTCTCAACGTATACATTCCTTTGTTGGAATAAAATTTGTCTTTGAAAGAGAATTCAGAAAATTCGGTTACGGCTGCTTGGTCTAGCAGTTTGATTCTTTTTCGAATGGCTGAGGTAAATGTAACGTTTGTGCCAAATTTATGATAATCGTAATATTCATAATTATAAATGATTACAGCCGATTCATTTTTCCATTTATCTGGAATTGACGTGGTTTTTTTGCAAGGGTCGTTCGCACCCCAAAAGCGTTCTTTAATCTCGGCTTTATCTTGTGAAAAGGCACTAAGTTGAAACAATAGAACAAACAAAAGAAGAATTTTCTTAGACATAATTATTTGGTTAAGGTGATTTGTTGGTTGTAATTGGAAAGTAAATTTTTATAAAAAGCATTCCATTTGGGGAGATCAGAGGTTTTAATCACCCCGTTTTTAAAGATAAAAACTTTTTTATAGACAATTTCTTTATCCGTTTTTTGGTAGGTGAGCGAAATATCAAAATCAGGTTCTTTTATCATTAAATTTTCGGGCATTTTTGATACTTTATATCCAGCTGGGAGTTCTAGGGTAGTGGTGGCTTCATACCGTGTTTTGTAATCGAATTCATAGTCATTTTTACGATCTTTAAAATCCAACGACTTATATTCGTTGAGAAACTCTAAATCAACATAGATTTCATTGTCGAAAGAAGAGACTTTATTGTCTAATTCCATAGCGTAATCTAGGGTTAGTTTTTGGTCTCTATTTTTTAAATCGGAAGTTTTTACATCTGTAATATGACAATTTTTATCACTGTTTGCTAAGAAGTTATTTAGATTTTCTTCTCTTTTATCATTTTTTGAATTGTAAATTGCATATAAAAATTCAGATTTACTTTCGCCAAGGTAGCTGCGGTTACACGTTCCTTTGAGTTTTTCTTTTTCGATAGTAAAATGAGTCGTAAGAGTTTCTTTGTTACTATCACAAGTTCCAGCTGGGATTTTGTCAATCAAAAATTGATTTCCATCTTCAATCATGACCTCTTTGTTCTGAATGCGCTCGGCATATTCTCCGAGAGAATTGTACTTTTCTGTTCCGTCAAGAAAGAACTTTTTGCCTTTATAAAATAAGGTACAAATCATGTGATTGTCCACAGCCAAAGAAGGCGTATTGTAATCGTAAGCGATGTGTTTTGTCCCAATCCAAGTGAGACGTGCATCAAAACCCGCAAGTTTCAACATTTGTTTTATCAAATTGGCCATTCCTTTACAATCGCCATATCGGTTTTCAAAAACATGATTCGATTCATCGGGTTTAAAACCAGCAAGGCCATCTTCAAAAGCAATGTAGCGAATGTTGTCTTGTACCCAATAGTAGATGTTTTTGATTTTTTCTTCTTCGGTTTTTGCATTGGCAGTGAGTTCCGATACTTTGTTTTTTAGCACTGAGGTATCGTCTTTCATTAAATCTACTAAGGATTTATACCATTGATACAAATCGGCAGATGTATTGAATAAAGTGGTGACTTTCCCTTTGTAGGTAAAAGATTTTGCCAAAACCAAAAGATGGGGATAAATATAACTTCTTCCAGGAATGTCTTCTTCTTTCGAAAGCCCAGACACATCGTTCATTGTATACGTGTAAACCGTGTTGTTTTTGGAGTCTTTAGCTACCGTTTTTGTGACAAGATTTCCAAAATTAAATTCTTTCAATTCCACTTGAAGCCAATCGGGGACCGTTATTCGAATTTGTTTTTTTAGTGTGGGATATTCGTCGTTAAAGTATAGTGCCGTAAAATATTTTACATCGTCATAGCGTTTTTTTAACTCATAATTGTAGCTGTAACCTTGTACGGGAAAATTGACTAAAACATGTTTAACCCGCGCATCGTTGTAAAACAAATCATGATCTTTATAAAACTCATCATTAATGTATAAATTGGTGTTTTTATCGTTTTTATATTTGATGTTAAACGTTTCTATACTCGATTCGTCGTCGTAGAATTCATATTTCTGAATGTTGGCTCTGTAATTAATATTCATCAACTTTTCAAAAACACTGCGATAAACCACGACTTTACTGTTGTCATTATTGAGGTCGAAGGAAATTTCTTCCGAGCTTTCAAGAAGAGCAATGTCGTCTTTATCATGTGTTTCCCTGAGTTTTTTGGCTAAATCTATTTCGTCAGGAGTAGGGTCGGTGTTTTTTTGAGCAATTCCTAGAGTAGAAATAAAAAGACAGTAGAGCGAAAGGCGCTTTATTACATTCATAGCAACTAAAATTTATCGAAATATATGAAAATATTTTTAAATGGATTGAAAAAAGGAATTACTTCGAATCAAGAGCCAATATTGTGTTGTGTTTTGATACAAAAGAACGCATTTCGGGACTGTTGTAGTCAAGGGTTTCCTCGAACGTTTCTCGATTTTTTTTACTTTCCAATTGTTTGATGCCTTTGTAAAAACGTCTGATTTCGTCTGGACTTGAAAGTACAAGCGTGGGCACTGAAACGGGATGCCCATTAGGATCTTTAGCAACCATAGTGAAATAAGAAGAATTGCAATGTTTTACTGTTCCTGTTTGAATGTTTTCCGCCTCAACACGGATGCCTACAATCATGGAACTTCTTCCTACATAATTGACACTTGCTTTTAACGTAACGAGTTCGCCAACTTCAATCGGAGCCAAAAAATTTACCGTATCGACAGAGGCAGTAACGCAGTAATATCCAGAATATTTTGAAGCACAAGCAAAGGCAATTTGATCTAATAAGGACAAAAGATACCCACCGTGAATTTTACCACTAAAATTGGAATGCGAAGGCAACATAAGTTGAGAGATAAGGGTATGCGAAGAAGCTACCGTTTTAGATGTCGTCATTTTTTTCGGCTCTTTGGATGATGTTTTCAGGTAATGATTTTTTGGCTTTAGCGCCCATTTTTTTCAATCGTTCGATACTGGTAATTAGGTTTCCTTTTCCGTCTACTAATTTATTCATAGCACCTTGGTATTCTATTTTGGCCTCTTCCATCTTCTTTCCAATTTTTATTAAATCGGAGACAAATCCTTCAAACTTATCATATAATGCACCGGCTTGACGTGCAATTTCTAGGGCATTTTCTTGTTGTTTTTGATTGGTCCACATACTGTCAATGGTGCGTAAAGTAGCCAAAAGCGTCGAAGGAGTCACAATCACAATATTTTTTTCAAACGCTTTGTTGTACAAACTCGTATCCTCATTTAATGCCACAGCAAACGCCGATTCAATGGGGATGAACAACAAAACAAAATCGGGGCTTTCCATGTGGTACAAATCCTGATAATTTTTGTTTCCCAATTGCTCCACATGACGATTGATAGCGGTTACATGGTCTTTAAGATGTTGTGCTTTTGCGGTGTCATTTTCTTCATTGATGAAGCGTTCGTAGGCAGTTAAGGCTACTTTAGAATCGACAATCATTTTCTTGCCATCGGGCAGGTTGATGACCACATCTGGAAACACGCGATGGCCCTCTTCAGTAACAAAACTTTGTTGTACAAAATACTCGCGGTCTTTTTCCAATCCCGATTTTTCTAAAACACGCTCTAAAACCAATTCGCCCCAATTTCCTTGCATTTTACTATCGCCTTTCAAGGCTTTGGTTAAGTTGATGGTTTCTTTACTCATTTGTTCGTTCATTTCGCGCAAGCCTAAAATTTGCTGACGTAAAGCCGCATGATAATCAATACTTTCTTTATGAGTGTCTTCTACTTTCTTTTCAAAAAGCTGAATTTTATCTTGTAAAGGCGAAAGAATGTTTTTTAGATTTTCTTTATTTTGTTCGGTGAATTTGGTTGTTTTTTCTTCTAATATTTTATTCGCCAAATTCTCAAATTCTTTGGTAAATTTCTCTTGTAATTCCGTTACTTCCTGCTTTTGTTCTTTGTGGCGTTCCCATAAATTTTCAAAATCAGTTTCTTTTTTAGACAATTGAATGGCTAAGGATTCTTTTTCTGAACGGATGGCTTCTTTTTCTAAATTTGAAGCAGCCAATTGTTTTTCAAATTGATTTCGTTCGTTTTGAAACTGTTCCTTCAGTTGATTGATTTGTGAGACTAATCCATTAGACTTTTCTTCTAATGAGGCTTTTTCCGATTTAGAATGGGCTGAAAATAATTGTTTACCAAGGGAAATTCCAATAGCTAAGGCGATGACAAATACTAATAAAAAAGGTAAAACTGTGGTCATGGATAAATTTTTATAAGAATGTAAAAGTACTAAAAATTGTAATAGTTGTTTCTCAGATTAAATAGTATTTTTGTGCCAAATTCGAGTCATGTTTAAACACCAACATTTCCTAATCTATAAGCCATACGGCTATTTGAGTCAGTTTGTTTATGAACTCAAACGTCCTAAAAAGTTGTTGGGTGAATTGTATGATTTTCCCGAAAATACCATGGCAATAGGCAGATTGGACGAAGATTCGGAAGGCTTGCTTTTATTGACTACTGATGGCATGATGAGTGAGTTGGTTCGCAGTAAAAAAGTAGAAAAAGAATATTATGTTCAAGTAGATGGTTTGATTCACCAAGAAGCTATTGAACAACTGAAAGAAGGAGTTTTAATAGGCTTTAATGGGAAAAAATATTTGACCAAAAAATGTCAAGCTCGTATTTTAAATGAAATTCCGAGTTTTCCTGAACGTGCTAAGAAAATCAGAGACGAACGTCACGGACCCACTTCTTGGATTTCAATAACAATAAATGAAGGTAAATTTCGACAAGTTCGAAAAATGACTTCCGCTGTTGGATTTCCTACGTTGCGGTTGGTACGCGTTCGAGTAGGAAATATTTTTTTGAACGATTTAAAAGCAGGTGAAGTGAAAGAAATTATGAAATTTGAATTATGAGTTATGAATTTTTGTATTTCTTACAATAAAATTAATCAATCAACCCAATAACCATGTTAAACATCGTTTTAGTAGAGCCCGAAATCCCCAACAATACCGGAAATATAGGCCGTTTGTGTGTGGGAACCGAGAGTCGGTTGCATTTAATCCATCCGTTTGGATTTGAAATCAATGACAAAAATTTAAAGCGTTCGGGTTTGGATTATTGGGTACATCTTGAAGTAACCGAATATCAAAATGTAGCTGAATGGGTGGCGCAAATTAAAGATAAATCGAGAGTTTTTTTAATGAGTTCCCATGCTTCAAAATCTATGTATGAGGCCGAATTTCAAGATGAAGATTGGTTGGTTTTTGGAAAAGAAAGCGTGGGATTAAGTCCTGAAGTTTTGGCCCAATTCGAAAATCATTTGACGATTCCCATGTCCTCGCTTATTCGCAGTTTTAATGTTGCCAATTCGGTTGCTTTTGTAGTGGGTGAAGCGAAAAGGCAGTTATCAATTACTTAAAAATTTCTTGAAAAAAATCCAACATGGCTTGCCAAGATCTTTTGGCGGCTTTTTCGTTGTAGGCAACACCTTTACTGTTGTCATTTCCTGCATCTTTGTGAGTAAAAGCATGAACTGAATTGGCATAATAAATCATTTGCCAATCTGCTTTTGCTGTTCTCATTTCGTCTTGAAACGCTTTGATTTCACTGTCAGGAACGTACAAATCGTCGGCTCCATGAAGCACCAAAACTTTTGTTGAAATAGGTTCGATTGTTCTTGAAACATCCCTTCCTAATCCGCCATGGAAAGAAACCACCCCGCTTACTTTCATATTGATTCTTGCAGCTTCTAAAGCTCCTGTCCCTCCGAAACAATATCCAATCACAGCAATTTTATTAGGATTTGCACCTGATTTAATCAATTCATTTAAAGCTAATTGAATTCTGTTTTGGTAGTCTTTTATGTTTGATTTATAGAATCCTGCAATTTTTCCTGCTTCACTAGTGTTTTTGGGTCTTTTGTCAATTCCATAAATATCTGCTACAAATGTTTTATAACCTAGTTTTGTTAATTCCGTAGCGTTATCTTTTGCGTTATTATCAATTCCCATCCAAGCTGGAAGAAGTAAAACAGCATTTCCATTGGAATTTTTTGTTTCAGGATTGTATAGTAATCCTTCAAGTTTTTGATCTCCGTCGTTGTAGGAAACTTTTGTCTGAGCATGACAAACGAACATCTTAACTAGGCAAATAAGAATAATTATATTTTTCATTAGAATAAATTTTTACAAAGCTATAGGTTTAAACGTCTTTTTGTTTACAACAAATCATAATTATTTGATAATAAATTTTCCTTTATCATTTTCAAAAACAATATTTTCATCTTTGAAAAGCCTATTAAAAACACCTTTTGAAATCAAATTACAAGGTTCGTCTTGAATCACGTCATTTTCTGTCATCACAATCATTTCATCTGAAAGTTGAATGGCTAAATCAATGTCATGTGTTGAAAATAAAATACACTTATTGGTTTCTTGGGAGAGCTTTTTCAATAATTTAAATACCGAAACTTTGTGAAGTAAATCCAAATGCGTTGTCGGTTCGTCAAGAATTATGAGAGGGGTGTCTTGTGCTAAAGCTCTTGCAATTAGTACTTTTTGCAATTGTCCGTCACTAATTTCAAAATGTTTTTTATTGGCTAATGATTCAATTTGTGTGAGTTGTAGGGCTTGATGTACCTTTTCTAAATCTTCTTCTGATAGTTTTCCTAACCAATTGGTGTACGGTTGCCGTCCTAATGCAATTAATTCAAAAACTGTCAAATTACTTGGTGGTAATTTTTCGGTTAAAACCAAACTCAAATTTTGAGCTAAAGCCAAAGATTCAAAACGTTGAATGTCTTTGTCGTTTAACAAAACGCTCCCAGAAATTGGTTTTTGAATACCACAAAGTGTTCGCAAAAGAGTAGATTTTCCGATGCCGTTTGCGCCAACTAAACTAATCAATTTTCCAGCTTGCAAATTCAGATTTAGATTAGATGCAATCACAATTTGCTCCTTCTTGGTGGCATAACCAATGGATAAATTTGATGCAGAAAGAATATTATTGTTGTTCATATTGTTTTTTTACCATATAGGTCCTAATGTTTTATGGACTTCAATAGCGCAGCCGATAATTTCATAGGTTAAATCATCTAAATATTTTTGTGTAATCATTTTTTTTAAATATAAACTATGTGCCTCTGTGGTAAATAATATTATCTAAACTAAATTTTTCTTCCGAATTAACAACCAAATTACAATTGGTGCTCCAATTATAGACGTTATGGCATTAATTGGCAGTGTAAAATCCAATCCTGGCAATTGTGAAATCGTATCACAAAAAAGCATCAAAATACCGCCAATTAATAGTGTACTACAAAATAATATTTTATGATTACTGGTTTGAAATAACAACTTAGCTAAATGGGGAACAGCCAATCCCACAAAGGCAATAGGTCCCGCAAAAGCAGTAATGCTTCCTGCCAAAATACAAGTCGCTGTAATAATGATATATCTTGATTTTTTGAGGTTTATACCCAAACTTTTAGCATAATTTTCTCCAAGCAACAACGCATCCAATGATTTGATTGAAAAAATACTCAGCAGTAGTCCAAGAGCGACAGAAACCAATAAAATAAAAATATTTTGCCAAGAAAGATTGCCTAGATTACCCATGCTCCAAAATGTGAATTTCTGTAATTGTTCAGCCGAACTAAAATAAGTCAAAACCGAAACTATGGCTCCTGTAAAACTGCTAAACATCAATCCGACAATCAGTATCGTTGCCGTATCACGAAGGCGTTGCGAAACGATTAAAACCAGGAGCATTACCAAAAGACTCCCTAAACAAGAGGCTACAATAATTCCATAAGAAGAGAGGAGTGCCTTGGAAAGCACACTAGGAACCAAGCTTGCCCCCAAAATGACGAAGGCTACTCCCAAACTAGAGCCCGAACTCAATCCCAATACATAAGGACCTGCCAACGGGTTCCGAAACAAAGTTTGCATTAATAACCCCGCAATCGATAACCCGATTCCTACTAAAATGGCTGTGATGGCTTTGGGTAATCTAAAGTTAACGATGATGTATTCCCAAGTATCTTTACTGGCGTGAGTGCCTACTAAACTTTTCAATACGTCTTTTAATGGAATAGCTACTTGCCCAAACGAAATATTCAATAATAAGGTCACTATCAAGATTAATGACAATATTGAAAAGAGAAAAGTATTTCGTGCTTTGAGCATTTTTTATGTTTTAAACCATTAGAAAGTAGGCTTTGTTTTGCTGCAAAGTTGAGAAAAAATCCTGAATTCACAAGGATACCCTAATTTTACAATTTGTAGTAAACTATTTCAACGGCTGAAAAAAGAAAGGATTGTAGCCTACGAGTAATTCGGGATGCAATATTTTGACCAAATCTTTTAAGACAATATCAGGGCGATTAGGGGCTAATTCATAATATAAAATGCCTCCAGTTTTCCCTTTTTTAGAAGCAAAGGAATAAACCTTTTTAGTTTGAAACGCTTTGAATTTTTGATAATGCGGATTGGCATCGGTCATCGCTTTTAAAGAAGCAAATTGCCCAGAAGTAATCCAAAAATCGGCCTCTTTGGCTTTTTCAAAAACCGTTTCAAAAGACAAAGACAAACTTCCCGTTCCTTGGGTTTCTTGCCACAAATAATTGGCATGCGCTTCTTTTAATAGTAAACTTCCCCAACTGGTTCCTCGGGGTAAGTACCATTTTCCTTCAAAAATGTCACCAGCTAAAACGGATGGTTTAGAGTGGGCACTTTTAGCAATTGCTACAGTTCTTAAATAGTCATGTTCAATTTTAGAAAAGATTTCACTGGCTTTATTCTGTTTGTCGTACAAAGCACCAAAGAATTTAATCCATTCGGCTTTTCCTAAAGGGGTTTGTTCGTTCCAATCCCCATTAAGCATTATGTTTACACCATTTTTTTCTAAATTATTTAACGTTGGATTGTTGTTGTCCAAGCCATATCCAATGACAACATCGGGTTGTAAATCGATGAGAACTTCGGTGTTTAACGATTGATTGGTGCCTAATTCTTTCACTTTATGCGCGTCAATTAATGTGCGAACTTTTTCGGAGGAAACATAATCCAGATGCGGAAACCCAACTAATGTTTTTTCTACGCCTAACATTTCAAGTGAAGGAACGTGAGTGGTTGAAGTAACCACAATGGATTTTATAGGTACGTTAATAATGACATTGTTTTTTAACGAATCGGGAAGGATTGCGTTTTTCTTTTTTAAAATGTAGGTATACGATTTGGTCGTCTTTGGCCATGGGTTTTTAACGGTGACGATCGAATAGTTTGTGTAGTTTTCAATCGAAAAACCCGTGGCGTATTGTATGGTATTTTTGGCTGAAATTTTTGAATCTGCGGTGGTTTTGTTTTGGCAATTGGTTATCATAAAAGCCAAAACGAGTAGCAGTATTAAAGATGTTTTTCGAAACATAGCATGTTTTTTTGCAAAAGTAGGCAAAATTCCTCTTGTGTAACAAAAGAGACAGGCACCCTTGGTAGGAACTTGTAATTTTGAAAAAAAATAGCTTATGAGAGACGATTCGAACACTTTTATGTATGCCGTTAGCGGGATTATTTTACTTCATTTCTTAGTAGGATTTATTTGGCTGATTGTAAAATTTTCTAGGAAAAAAGGCGATAAATAATGAATAAATAAGTTATTTTTGTCCTCGTATTTCGGTTGTGACTTTGATTTTCAAAGAAGCATTAAAAGGGAAGGAAGTAATTGAAGATTGAGGAGTAAAATCAAAAATCAATATTCAAAAATCTTACGCTGTACCCGCAACTGTATGCTATAAAGCTTGTTGTTATCTACACACCATTGTTTCGCTAAAACGAAATGAGAAGGTAAACAACAAGACGCGAGCCAGGAGACCTGCCATGTACATTGAGTATCAAACTTTCGGGAAAAAAGGTTTGAGTATGGGTAATTCTATGCTTTTCTCCCAGTAGTATTAAGTTATTGTTTAATTAAAAAATGAACAAAAAGAGAATTTGTATCAGTGCGTTTTTTGCATTGATAACATCTTGTGGCTATGCCCAAGTAAAAGATTCCATCCAAGTTAATTCATTGGATGAAGTGGTTATTTCGGATACCAAATTTGCCCAAAGCAAAGAAAAATCAGGAAAAGTCATTACTAAAATCACAGCAGCAGAACTCCAAAAAAAATCAGGGCAATCCTTGGCGACGGTCTTGAGTTCGGTAGCAGGGGTAGAAATTAATGGGAACCAGTCGGCCAATGGTAAAAATTTAGGCTACTATATTCGAGGAGGGAAAAACCAACAAGTCTTGATTGTGATAGACGGAAATCCCGTGACCGACGCTTCAGGGATAAGTTTTGAATACGATTTACGATTGCTTCCTATTGATCAAATTGAAAGCATCGAAATTATGAAAGGAGCCGCGAGTACGCTTTATGGTTCGGGTGCCGCCACCGCAGTACTTAACATTACGTTGAAAAAATCCAGTAAAAAACCACTTCAAGCCACTGCATATCTCAATATTGGCTCAAACAATACGTCTACCAATCACAAATACAACGGGCAGGATTTTAATCAAGGATTTTCTGTAAATGGAACCGTAAAAAAAGTAAGCTATTTAGTTTCTCTAAATAGTACGGAAACCAACGGAATGTCACAAATAGCTGAACCAAATCCAGATGCTTATTATGACAAAGATCGTTTTTCAAGAATCAATTATAGGTCTAAAGTAGGATTTAAAGCCACACAGCATTTAGCGTTAGACTTTTTTGGAAATTATGATAAAGTGAATAGCGACTACGATTTTCCATTTGATAATACGGGATTGAACGACACAGACAAAAATCATTCTAAAACTGAGCAATTTCGATTAGGGTTTTCTCCAAAATATACCTACAACAATGGCGAATTTCATTTGAATACTAGTTTTAATAAAATTCAACGAGCGTACCAAGAATATAATTTATGGACATTGGCCACGGAAAAATCAGCGTATGAAGCTCGAAGTATTTCAGTTGATGCGTTCAATAAATATCGTTTTAATTCAGAATTTTCTTTGATAACTGGGAGTTCATATCAGTTTCATGACATGAATAGCGAGACGCCATACAGTAATATTGTTAGAAATTTGACTAAATTTAATATGATTGATCCGTATGTAACAGGAGTTTATACTTCTGAATCTGGACTGAATGTTAATGCAGGATTGCGCCTAAATGTTCATAGTCAGTATGGCAATCAATTGGTTTATAATATAAATCCGTCCTACCATTTTGGAAAAGAGGTTCCTGTAAAGATTTTGAGTTCAATTAGTACAGCATTTATTACGCCAAGCTTGTATCAACTATATTCGGAATATGGTACCGCTACGCTCACCCCCGAAAAGAATACTACTATTGAATCGGGTTTTGAAGTAGTCTTGTTGAATAGAAAATTGACGTGTAATG
This sequence comes from Flavobacterium aciduliphilum, assembly GCF_003268855.1. Taxonomy (GTDB): domain Bacteria; phylum Bacteroidota; class Bacteroidia; order Flavobacteriales; family Flavobacteriaceae; genus Flavobacterium; species Flavobacterium aciduliphilum. Next base: position 422,014 of record NZ_QLSZ01000001.1, on the reverse strand, counting down.
CAGTTGGGTTTTATCGAGAGCAGCATAATTCAATTGGATTTGATGCCACCTATCATTATGCCAATATTCAAGGGTTGAATAAAGCAAAAGGTATCGAAACCACGGTTCGTTATGATGTCAATTCAAAGCTAAATTTAAATGCCAATTACACCTTTACACAAGTTGATGAAGCTTTAAACCGATTGATTCCGAAGCATAAGATAAATGGGGCTATTGATTTTTCACCAACCCAGAGATTGTTTTTGAATGCGTCCTATCAATATGTAGATGGGCGTCAAGATGCTTTTTTCGATGGAAACACATACACAACAAGGGTTGCAAAATTGGGGTCGTATCAATTAGTCAATGCTTTAGTAAAATACGAATTAATTAAAACGAGAATGTCAATTTTCGGAACATTGACTAATATTTTAAATGCAGATTTTGTTGAAAATATTGGCTATTCCACACGAGGAAGAAATTTCAAACTCGGATTAAACATCACCTTGTAACAAGATAATTTTTTTCTTTTTTAAAAACGCTTTTTCAGGGGCCTCCTTAGAAAGCGTTTTTTTTTTATTTAAAAATAAAGTATCTTGTAACAAAATAAAGAGTGCCTCGTCTTCACTATATAACACAGAAACAAATGCAGCAAAACGAGTTCATAAAGATAGTTTCTCCGTTTAAAGACAAGCTCTTTAGATTGGCCAAACGACTCCTTGTGAGCACGGAAGAAGCAGAGGATGCGACGCAAGAGGTTTTGGTGAAATTGTGGACTAAAAACGAAACGTTAAGCGAACTGAAAAGTATTGAGGCGATGGCAATGACAATGACTAAAAACTATTGTCTAGACCAATTAAAGTCGAAACGCGCGGGTAATCTAACCTTGGTTCACAACAATTACACCGATAGTCAGGCGAGTTTGCTACAACAGTTGGAAGACGCAGACAGTTTGAGTTGGGTGGAAAAAATAATAAATGAGTTGCCCGAACAGCAAAAATTGATTATTCAAATGCGAGACATCGAGCAATACGAATATGAAGAGATTGCCAAAATTCTAGAGATGAATGAAACCGCTGTGCGAGTGGCACTTTCAAGAGCAAGAAAAACGATTAGAGAAAGAATAACCGAAACACATAATTATGGCATTGGATAACATAGAAAAAATATTAGACAAATACTTTGAAGGAGAAACGAGTATTGCTGAAGAAAACGAATTGAAAGATTATTTTTCTTCCTCAGATGTTGCGCAGCATTTGAAACCTTACCAACCTATTTTTGGGTATTTCTCTCAAGCAAAAGAGCAACAGTTTACGCAAGAGATTCCATTACAAACTAAAAAACCAAATAAGGTTATGTGGTTGTCTATAGCGGCTTCGGTTGTGATGCTGCTTGGTGTTAGTACTATGATGTATTTTGAAAATAATGAATCAAAGCAGTTTGTAGCTTGCACCCCAGAAGACTCTCCAGAATTGGCATTCGAGCAAACACAAAAAGCCTTAGCATTAGTTTCAGAACATTTAAATACTGGAATTCAAAGTGTGGGTTATATTAACGAGTATGAAAACTCAAAAAATAAAATATTTAAAAAATAATCATCAAAACGAATAGAAATCATGAAATCAACGATTCACGAATACCCAAAAAACAATTTTAAAATCATGAGTAGAAAACTAATTTTAATTATTGCCTTAGTATTAGCATCTAATACCATTTTTGCACAATCAGTCTTTGATAAATTTGACAATCAAGACGATGTTACCACGGTTATTGTCAATAGTAAGATGTTCAGTATGTTGAGCAAAGTAGATGCCAAAGACAAACAATCGCAACAATATATCAATCTTATAAAAAAGCTAGAAAATCTTAAAGTTTTTGTTACTGAAAACAGTAAAAAGGCAAGCGAGATGAAAGCGACAGTTGATAAATATGTGAAAAGTGCCGATTTAGAGGAATTGATGCGTATTAATGAGAAAGGGGAAAATGTTCGCATTTTTGTCAGAACTGGTGCCTCAGATTCACAAATTAAAGAGCTCTTGATGTTTATTGAAGGGTCTGGTAAACAAGAATCGGTCTTAATGTCATTGACTGGAACTTTTAGTCTGGATGAGCTTTCCACATTGACAGATAAAATGAAGTTGCCTGGTGGAGCCGAATTAAAAAAAGCAAGTAAAAAATAAGTATGAAAGTTTTAAAAATAACCCTCGTTTTTTTGAGCGTCTTGCTCAGTAGTTGCCATTCAAAACCTAGTTTGCAAAAATATTTTGTAGACCACCAAGAGCAACCTGGATTTGCTGTGCTGGATATTTCGCCTACCCTTTTAAATATTGATAATACAAAAATATCACCAGAACAAAGTAAAGCGCTAGCATCATTTCATAAAATGAATATTTTAACCTATCGATTTGATAAGCAACATCCTAATCAGATAGATGTGGAACGAAAAAACGTTGCAGAAATATTAAAAGATACGATAGCTTACCAACAATTGATGAAAATAGGTTCGGGAAAAAATGGTGCCTCCATTAGTTACGTTGGGGAAGCAGATAAGGTAGATGAATTTGTTCTTTATGGGGTGAAAAGTGATTTAGGACTTGTTGTAGTGAGAATATTGGGGGATAAAATGAATCCCGCCGATGCCTTAACTCTGTTGTCTGTTTTAAAGTACTCAAAAATAGACATGAAACAATTAGAACCCCTCAAAGGATTTGTAAAATAGATTATAAATAGGTTAGAGTTTAGTTGTAAAGAAACGAGGCTGTCTTTTGGACAGCCTTGTTTTGTTTTTGTGACCACGATCAGATTCGAACTGACACGTCTTGCGACACCACCCCCTCAAGATGGCGAGTCTACCAATTTCTCCACGTGGCCTCGTTGGATATAAAAAAAAGTTAAGCTACAGCTTAACTTTTGTGACCCCGCTGGGGCTCGAACCCAGGACCCCTACATTAAAAGTGTAATGCTCTACCAACTGAGCTACGGAGTCTTGCGAATAAAGATAAAAAATTGTGACCCCGCTGGGGCTCGAACCCAGGACCCCTACATTAAAAGTGTAATGCTCTACCAACTGAGCTACGGAGTCGAAATCATTATCTTATTGCGGGTGCAAATATAAGACGTTATTATTTATTTATCAAAGCAAATTTGTTTTAAATTTACCTTTTTTTTGTAATTGTTCTTAATGTCTTAATTTATAAGGGTTTATTTTGGTATGAAAGTTGTTTTAGTAGGTTATATGGGCTGTGGAAAGAGTGTTGTTGCTAGAGAACTGGCAAAAAGAATGGGAATGAAAAGTCTAGAATTGGATGAAATTATTGAAAAAAAATGTCAAATGCCCTTGACAAAAATTTTTGAAACGAAAGGGGAGCTCTATTTTAGAACCTTAGAACATGAGATTTTTAAGCAATTACTAAACGAAGAGGCAGATGGTATAATAAGTACAGGCGGAGGAACCCCATGTTATTTTAATAATCATGAATTCTTACAGCAGAATGGAATTTATTCGATTTACCTAAAAGCTCCTGTCGAAGTCTTGTACCAGCGCTTAAAAAAAGAAAAAACCAAAAGGCCAATGATCGCTAAAATTCATGAGGAAGACTTAAAAGAATTCATCGCGAAACATTTATTTGAACGAAGTAATTATTATACCAAGGCCAAGTTTACTATAGCTATTGCTGCCAAATCCCCTGCAGAAATTGTTGATGAACTGTTGAATTTATTAGCTTAATGTAGCGTGATTGTTATTGTCTTCAAAAATGACTGTAACATGTTCTTGTAATGAGGTTGAAAGAGAAATGCCTTTAAAATCGGCTTTTATGGGATATTTTTTATGATTTCGATCTACTAAAACAGCCGTTTTAAAATCTTTTAATGGCACTTCTAAAAAGTGTTTAACACCATACATGAGTGTGCCCCCAGTATTTAAAACATCATCAACAAGAACAAGGCCTTTGTTTTGGTATACTTCTTTAGAAATAGAAGTTTTTACCTCTTTCCTCGGATTAGATTTATCCATAATGACTTCACATAGTGTAATTTCGAGCGAACTGATATTTTGTAATGCCGTAGCAATTTTTACGGCTAACTCATAACCATTGGAAGCAATTCCAGCAATAATTAGGGAATCTTCGTGGATAAAATGTTCATATATTTGATAAGCAATACGCTTAATTTTATGTTCAATTTCTTGATGATTGAGGATTACATGCGGATTCATAAGTTATTTTTTGATAAAGATAAAAAAGAGTTCTTTTCCATCCCTAGGTTTGATAGAATTTCTTGCAGGAGCAAGTGTTTTACATGTAAAATCATTTTGAAATAATTCTTCATAAATTTCCTTAGATCCGCCAAAAGGAGGTCCTTCTAATGTTAAAGGAAATTGAAAGAACAATCCTGCAATTTTTCCGTTGAGGTTTAGTAAATCTAGCATTTTTTTAACGTAATCCTTTCGTAAATTAGGATCTAAAGCACAGAAAAACGTTTGTTCTATGATGAGGTCGTAGCGTTCGTTATGTTCGAAAAAATCGTCGTGAATAAAATGTTCTTTAGGAAGTTGAGGCCATCGTTCTTGAATGTTTTGTAATGGAGTCTCAGCAAAATCTAATACAAAAACATTGTGAAACCCTTGGTGTAAAAGGTAGTCAAATTCATAACTGTTTCCTGCGCCTGGAATCAAAATTTTAAGTGATTTGTTTTCCAATTGATCAAAATATTCCTTTAGAGGAGTTGTAATCCTCCCAACATCCCAACCCGTTTCTTGGTTTTGGTAGCGGTTTTCCCAATAATCTTTAGTCAAGCTCATCCGTTTCAGTATAAAAATCCAATTCGTCTAATTCTCGTCGTTCTTTTTTTGTAGGTCTTCCCGTACCAAATTTTCGGTAATGATCTTTTGATAGCTTGAGCAATTCTAAATGGGCAAAAGCTTCTTCGGGCGTCTCATCCCTTCTGTAAATATCAACCAATTTTGCACCAACACGATTTTGAGGAATGTCCAGTACGGTAAGCGTATACGTGATTTGATCTTTTCGTAAGGTAATTTTATCAGTTGCAAATACCTCTTTAGAAGCTTTAGCAACTTGTCCATTTACCGTAATGTGGTTTTTTTTACAAGCTTCGGTAACCATATTTCGGGTCTTGTAATAGCGTACACACCATAAGTATTTATCAACTCTCATAAAAATATCAAAAATCAACGTTAAATTGTTTACAAAAATAAATCATTATTGTATCTTGCGGACTCAAAAATAATACAAAAAAATGAAGAATAGTTATAAATTATTGGTTGTGATTGCGATTTGTATTGCTATAATCTCGTGTTCGAAAAGTAGCAGTGATGACTTTACAATACGTGATTATGCAACGCAATATAAAACGGATTCCTTAGCGATAGAAAGTTATCTTGATACACATTTTATCACCTATGATTCTGATTTTAATGTCACATTTGATACTTTATTACCAACAAGTGGTCATAGTTCCATACGAACCGATTCTTCGCTTGATTTAAGAGACACGTTATTGTATCAAAATGGAATTAATTACAAGGTTCATTATATTCGATTGCGACAAGGAGACATAACTAATGGAAGAAGACCAACTCAGGTGGATTCTGTTTTTATTGCATACAAAGGGGTTAAGTTAACTAAATCTTCTACCACAGGTCATGAGGATGTTTTTGATCGTGCAGATTCTCCAGTTTGGTTTAAATTACAAGATGTTATCTCAGGTTGGACTCACCTTATTCCTGCATTTAAAACAGGAACTTATACACCATCTAGTGGTAATAATCCAGCGACTTTCAATAACTTTGGGGCAGGAGTTATGTTTTTGCCATCAGGTTTAGGCTATTACAATAATGCTACAGCATCACTTTCTTCCTATTCTCCTTTGATTTTTAGTTTTAAATTAATGGAATTGCGTTATCGTGATCATGATGGCGATGGTATTTTGTCTAAAGACGAACGCGGATTAACCGATACAAATTCTCAAACAAGATGGCGTGAAAATCCGGGTTCTGATGCTTATGATGTACAATATAATCCTAGTACAAAAGTATACACCATCACCACAATTCCTTTTCTGGATACAGATGGTGACGGAATTGCTGATATGTATGATAGCGATGATGATGGGGATACGTATTTAACCCGGGCAGAATTGAGTTATATAAATCCTGTAACAGGAATAAAAAGTTATTATAATTTCAGCAATGCTCCAGATTGTTCTGGAAGTGCGAGCTCACCCACAAGAATTCGAAAATATCTCGATAAGACTTGTCACTAAAAAAAATCCTGAACATAGTTCAGGATTTTTTTTTTTGCTATTTCTTTTCTGTCTTTTTTCTTTCAGCGATCAATTCATGAAGTTTTGTTCCGTAAAGGGCATGAGCCACTTTTGGAGTCAAGGATTTTTCGATAGTATCTAGGTACTTTAAATTAATATCTGGTATCTCGGCTAGAGCTACATAAGGTGCCACATCGTACGCTCCGTGATTTACAGCAAAATTGGTTGTATACAAATATTTTTGCATAACGATTCTCTTTTGTTCCTCCTCAATTTTTATTACTGAGGTTTCCTCTTTTGCTTTCAGGGCGTCAAAGCGTTGTTTGACCAATTCAAGATTTCGATCGACATATCTCGAAACTACGGTTTTATATTCGTCATATAATTCTTGATTTTTCGAACCCGAAATTTTAGCATCGGCAGTAAAAAATTCTAGAGAAGATTCAATGTTCAGATGTCCTGGCTCAACAAAAAAAGGAAGGTTGTTGTCGATAGAATTGCTTACCCCTCGGTCTAAAAATAAATAGAACATTTCGGGTGTCTTGATAGTTAAATCACTTGTAAAGTGAGAATCTCCATCAATTTTAATCGTATCTAAGGCTACTAGCGCTCCCTCTTTGATGTGTTGAATGTATAAAGTTCCTTTTTTTAATCCTTTGATATAACCTGAAATGTGCAGATTTTTATCGGTTTTTTCCTCACCACAAGAAAATAATAAGACAAGTACAAGTGGGGTAATATATTTTTTTAGCATGATTTTTTTTGACAAAAATAAAAAAATGCCTCAAATAGTGTCTAACTTTTTGAGGCAATTCAAATTTTATAGTGAGGAGTGGTTTACTATCCTTTAAGCCATGCATTTTTCAACGCTTCTTTTGAGGCGTCTGAAAACAGATAGCCTTTACTTTCTTCAAAGGTTAGCGCTACTTTACCAGTTAGTATTTGTTCTTTATCGTTTCGGATGATTTTGATGCGAACAGCATCACCATCTTTCCAGTTTTGAGCTGCTGTCATCATGTCTGAAATGTTGTCTAAGGTATAATTGGTGTCGTTTAGTGCTATGATTTTGTCATCAGCGAGTAGTCCAATGCCCGTCATAAAAGAACTTAAGGTAGTGTTTTTTACGACAATTTCTTTAGTAGCATTGGCTGTAATGCAAGACACTTTATTGAAGATAAACGGATTCACACTTTTTTTCATAGTACTGTTGTTTACTCCCATTTTAGCAAAATAAACATCATAGGGGATAGGGGTACTTCCATCAACATACGTTTTAAGGAAATCGCCAACTTCTGGGTATGTTAAAGCAGTAATTTTGTCAAAAAGAACACTGTCTTCAAAAGGTTTTTTCGGACCATATTCATCGGTTAACTTTTGCATTAAGTCCAAAATGCCAAGAGTTCCGTTGCTTTTTTCACGTATAATAATGTCTAAGCACATGCCAATCAAGGCTCCTTTTTCATACACATTCAAATATTGTTCTTTACAGGGGGACACCAACACATTGGCACTCATTTTGGTAAAAGGAAGCGTGTCATCCAATCGTTTGGCATTATTAATTTTTCCCACCATTCTTTTGTAGAACGCATTCTCATCAATCAAGCCTTGGTTTACTTGAAATAAATTTGCAAAATATTCGGTTACTCCCTCATACATCCATAAGTGTTTGGACATTTTAGGGTTGTTGAAATCAAAATAATGAATCTCATTGGAATGTACGCCTAGTGGAGTCACAATATGAAAAAATTCGTGCGATACCACATCAATAATTTCTTTTCCTAAGGCACTGCTTGGCATCATTTCTGGAAATACTACCGATGTAGAACTGTTATGTTCCAAGGCACCAAAGCCTCTAGCGTCTTTTCCTTTCATATCGGCGAGATACAACAAAACCGTATATCTTTTATTCGAATTGATGGGGCCTAGGAATTTCTTTTGGGCACGCATACATTTTTCTAAATCAGGGGCTAGCAGCTTTGCTGAATGTTTTCCAGAAGGACTGTACACACTAAACAAAACGTCCATGCCGTCTATGGTGAAGGTAACATTATCTGGAGCCGAATACATGATGGGGTTGTCTACCAACTCGTTGTAGCGTGCTACCGAAAACACATCGCTTGTGGTACTACTGTCGGTATCGACCAAAGAAGTCGCGCCAAATAATGTAGCAGGATGCGTAACAGTCACCGAATATGGAACGTCTTTTTTGGAATCGAAATACCCTACAAAACCATGGTTGTTGATCATAAAGTTTTTTCCATCATTGATGTTGGTTCCCGCTGGAGAAAACACGCCACTGCCAAAACCACCACCACTTTCAATATCATACGTGTCATTGACCCAATAGGTCACCTGATTTAAATGAGTTGCGTTTTTAATGAGCCACGAATTGGTATCAAGTTTAGTAATTGCTAAAGCTTTTCCGTGTGCATCCAAAGCTTTAAAATCATCGATAAATTTACCATAATCATCTTCAGAATAGGTCCCAGGAATAATTTTAGGAAAATGAAACACCACTTCATTAGTGTTTAGGGTAGGAGGGGTGATGTGTACTTGTACTTTATCGTCTACTACATGATTTAAATCGATTGTTACAGCAACTTGATCCGGTTGATGTGTAGCTACAGGAGCTCCTGATTTACAACTGACAAGAAGCGTTGCGACACATAGGCTAACTATAATTTTTTTCATAACTTAATACGTTTATTTCAAGAGTATTGGTAGTGAAGTTTTTGTTTTTGTTACAATTATTTTACTTGGACCTGAATCCATTTTAAGATTTCGGTTAGGGCAGTTGGTGAAAAAGTTTGTTCAATTTTAGCATATTCGCTAGGAGCTCCGGTGGTACACTCTTGAAACAAATGATTTAAGTTTGGAAGCTCAATTACGGTTACGTTTTTGTTTTTAGCTTTAGCCAAGGCATTCTTTATCGCTTCTAGATTTTCTTTTGGAGCCACTTGTAAATCTTTAGAACCATTAAGAGCTAATACGGGACAAGTCACTTTTTCTAAAGCAAGACTAGGGTCTAATCGAATGAAATATTTCATCCAAGTATAGGTGTATTGATGTATCTCAGATTGAATGTATTGCTCTTTGGTCATGCCCTCAGGGTATTTAACATCAGGGGTTTTATCGATAGCCTCTTCGAAAATATTCGTTAAGTCTTTATTTAGTTTTTCATCATCAGGGGTGTTGACTATTGTTTCAAAAATTTTTTGATTGAAGGCTTTATTCTCATTTACTTGTTCCTCTGTGGCACCCTCAGCTTTAGCAATTAATTCTTGTTGAATTAGAAGAAGTTTATCTCCACGAAGACCAGTTCCGGCCAGTAAAACGATAAAGCTTACGTTTTTATTTCTGCTTGCCACCATGGGTGCAATGACACCTCCTTCGCTATGTCCTAGCAAACCAATTTTCTTTTTATTGATGTCCTTACGAGTCATTAAATAAGTAACAGCCGCCTCGGCATCATGAGATAAATCGTATGTGGTGGCGTTGTTATAATTTCCAGTAGAAGCCGCTGTTCCTCTATCATCATAGCGCAAAACACCAATGCCATTTCGAGTTAGATAATCGGCAATGACCAAAAAAGGTTTGTGTCCTAAAATTTCCTCATCCCTATTTTGAGGACTACTGCCTGTAATTAAGACCACTACAGGAAAATTACCTTCTTTGTTTGGCAGCGTTAACGTTCCTGCCAGTGTGACACCGTCTTGTGTATTATTGAAGGTAACCTCTTCTGTATAATAGGGATAGGGTTTTTTGGGCTCTTGTGGTCGAGTCAAAACTGTTTTTTCTACTTTTTCGCGAGACAAATCCAATGGAAAACTTTGTCCAACTTGTTTAAAAACACCTTTTATTTTGTTGTTTTCAAACGTTCCTTGATATTCAATTCGACCAGCTGGGATGGCAAATTTAAGAACAGCGTTTTCAAAACTGGTGGTGGTAACAGGAATGCCAAAGGCTTTTTGATCAGGGCTGTCCATAGTTGATTGATACCCTGTTTCGGTTTTGGTAATATTGATTTCTAATGGAAGTTGCATGCCTGGTACGGTCAATAATCCATACCATTTTCCAGAAATGTCTTGGCTAAAAGAATTTAGTGTTACTAAAAAGAGTAGGCAGGTGAGCGTGATTTTTTTCATGAGTGCATTTTAAAATAAAAGCTGTCTAAAAGAGTAGACAGCTTTTTTGTGATTAATCAAATTTATTTTTTATATAATATTTCCCTTCCAAATCGTCGTCAAAATCATCTATAATCGGTTTGGGTTTGGGTTTGCTTGCTGTAGCTTTCTTTTTCCAAAGTTCAAAATGATCTTTGGGCAATCGTTTGCGCATCAATTCGGTAACGTCATTTTCATTCAATCCAAATTCTGCTTTCAATACTTCAAAAGGTTTGCGTTCCTCTTGTGCCATACTTACAACGCGTTCAATCTGTTCGCTGCTTAGTTCTACTCTTTTACTTTTTTTCATTAGTCGAAAAGTACCTTTAATGTTAGTTTTTTTTAATGTATCAAATAATAAACCAATATTAAGAAAAAAAATAATCACTTCACAAAAGTGTGTGTAAAAAAAATATTATTTTTTTTATCAGAGAACGAATAGGAGGGGGACAGCTTATTTTAACACCCTGAATGTAAGATTTATTCGAGGTCCCACCAATTTTGATGTTTTAGGAACCTGATGTTTCCAGTAGTGTTGTGTTGGGCCTTTCATAATCAAGAGGCTGCCTGATTCGAGGAGAATTTTTAGCTTTTCTTCTTTTTTAGTAATGTGTTGCAAGTGAAAAAAACGAGCGGCACCAAAACTCAGTGAGGCAATGGTAGGGTTTGTGCCCAATTCTTTTTCGTCATCAGCATGCCATCCGTTACTGTCGTTGCCATGCCGGTATAGGTTGAGCAATACTGTGGTAAAGTTTTCTTCACAAACTTCTTCTACTTCATGTTTTAAATACATCAACAAGGTGTTCCACGGATGGGGTTGCATCACGATGTTGGAGTAGGCATACGGTTTTCCTTCATTTCCAAAGAGAGCGGTCAGTCTGGGTTGCAAATGCGTTTTTCCATAGACCGTGAGGGTGTCTTGTTGCCAGGGAATTTCTGCATACAATTTTTCAAAAAGCATTTGAGCTTTTTCAGGCGAAAAAAAAGCAGGGTAATATAAAAGGTCAGCATCCTCTTTAGAGAACAAGATTTTTTCGGAAGGAAAAAGCGTAGCCATAGCCTAAAAAAAAGCATTTTCTATACACGTAGGCGTATAGAAAATAGTTTTATTGGTCTTAAAATTAGAGTTAAAACGATTCATTTTAGTGCATTTATCTTTCAGTTCTAAAAATATTTTTTACCACTAATTACACAAATTTCCGTAAATTTAGATTCGTGTAATTTGTGGTTGAAATTATGATGCTTCAATTTTGCTGACTTTCAGTCTGCTCAACCTAAACTAAGGACTTCAAGTCCCTAGTAGTTTATTTGCTCGTGAAATGTTTTACTAAGTAATACACATTAACTCCTAGAATAAACAAATTTGTAATTACTATAGGCCAAGATACATCGAGCATAAAGCCATAAATGACAAAGATGATTGCGCCTATTGAATTAATAATTCGAAGTGTGATGATATTTTTCATAAGAAAGGAAATCATCAAAACCAAAGAGGCTAAATAGCCTACCCATTCTGTTAACGTAATCGCCGCCATAAGTGTTAATTTTTTGTGGACGGCAAAGGTACTATTTCCAATTGAATCGTTTGGGGTCTCTATTTAATTATTTTTAGATTTTTAGATTGTTGGATTTTTAGATTATTGGTCAATTAGATTCAAAAGCAACTTCGTTCTTATAACCCTCATAAACTTTTAAACTTTTAACCTTTTTACCCCACTACCTAATTGCTCAATTATAAACCACATAGACATATTGATTTTATAGTTTTTTTTAAGGCGTTTCACTTTAGATAGAATTCATAGACCTTCAAACTTCGTTCTTATAACCCTCATAAACTTTAAAATCCTAATAACCCACAACCTACCGAATCCTTTCGTGTGGTTTTATTCAGTTTTAATGGGATTATATTCACTATTTAAGGACAGCCCAAAATTTTTAAGTGTATCAAATATATAAAGGAATCTCTTACGAGGAAGAGATTCCTTTAGTTTTTTTTAAATTATTCTAGGATTAATTTTTTCTGTAGGGTAATTTGACCGTCTTCTTTTAAGACCAACACATAGAGGCCTCGTGCTAAGGAAACGGTTTAAAAGTTTAAAAGTTTATGGGTTTAATAAGTGCTAAATAGAGGCGTTTTTTTTTTTTTTTCATGGTTTTAATTTTTCTACTTGATTTAGGCGTTGGTGTTTCTGGTTTTAGAAAGCTAACGAAAGGTTGTCATGATAGGGTAGCTCCGAAGTCGGGAGACTCCGGAGAGCTGGGAACGAAGAGCTGGGATAGAGAAAGTTTAAAAAAAATTAATTAGCTATCTCTTCTACTTTTAATCCAATAGATGGTTCATAATAAATCATAGGAGATAGAGGATGAAAATCATCATTATCTTCTCCACACTTTTCAACTAGATTAATATTCTGCCATCTTATATCATTTAATGCTACAAATACACAATAGTTATTATCTTCTGTTTTGTGTTTATATATTTCGGGCAATTGTATAATTGAAGTAATAGGTATTTTTATGCCTACATTATCATAAATATTTTTAGTGTATACACTTATAAAAATACCTTCTTTCGGTATTTTTAAATTTAAAGTATCAATTTTTACTTCAACAATACCTTTATTTTGGCTTGCATTTAACTTATATTGATAAGAATTAAGATTTTTTTTAATATTAGGTATTAATTCAGTTAATAATGTTTCTGTGGGATTTTTTGAATATGATTTATACTTTCTTTGAATAGTATCAATTGAATAAAAATCAAAAACTACATCAGTTGTGTTTGGTATTCTTTTTATGTTCAATAAAATCGATTTTATCCATAATTGTTTATTAGTTTTATTTTTAAATAAAACAGCAAAATGACTTCCTTCTTTACTAATTACACGAGTTTTCGAACTTTTTTTTAGATAATCACCTAGTATAATTTGTTTTTTATTAGCTCTAACTGTTACCTCTTTTAATATTGTTACCTTTTCATTAAGATGGATAATAATATTAGATTTATCTTTTTCAGTATATTTATAATTTTCATAACCAATTGAATGAACTATTATTGAGTCATAAAAGGTTTTAATATAAAATTCTCCTTTTTCGTTTGTATTTCCAGACTGAATATTTTTACCATCTTTATAAACTAGAATTGTTGCAGACTGAATAGGCTCATCAGTATTTGCATCTAAAACAACAATTTTTTGATTTTGAAAGAAGAAGAGACCTAGTAATAAAATTATAATTTTCATAAATAAAATTTTTTTAAAAGTGATTGAGTATATACTCAATCACTTTTATAGTAATTAGTGCATTCCACAAGGTTCAAACATATCTCCACCATCAACACCGATTGCAGCATGATGGCTTACTCTTATACCAAATACATAGTAATCTTCGTATAATTGAGCTGTGTCACCTATACATGGACCTTGGCTATAAGATGAACCCCAAAATCTACGTTTATCTGTTAAATTTGGATCATTTTCTGAACCTAAAGCGATTTTTATCATATCGAGCTTGTTAGTAGTGCTATATTTGATAAGTTCATCAATATTTTCAAATGTTTTAATCTCATCTGCTTTAATGTCATAAGAAGTTAATTTATAGTCAACTCTGTCAACGTCTACAAAATAAAGAAATAAATTTGTATCCTTACTAGTAAATACATACCCTCTAGCTATTTGACTGTCTACAATAAAGACTTCTGTAATTATCATATCATCAACTTCTGCAATTTTAGATGCTACAGATGGGCTTTTAATTAATGTTGTTTCTATAGATTTACCAAAACTGAAGTCTTTAGAGTAAAATGATTTTAAAAATGTTGAAACTTTAGTGTTTTCGCTAACATTTTTGTTCGATTCATCTTTTGAACAACTAGTAAGTATACTAGTTGATACAAGTAATAAAAATAAGATACTTTTGATTGTTTTCATAATTTATAGTTTTAAATTTTGCTTACTATGTTTTTTACGGTTTCTGTTCAGCTTATTTCTCCGTTTCAATCCAAAAGTATAGATAGTTTCAACTCAAATAACAACAACTTTACACTCGAAATTTTAGATTAAAATAAAAATTCTTGCCACTTTTTATCAATTTTTAAGTAACAAACAAGATTATTTAAAATCTTATCTTCATTAGTTTACATCATTTTTTTTGAATATGACTATTAACAATTTGGTTTATTATCTCTACCTACTTCCTTCAGGCATCGGCGTTCCTGGTTGTTTTTAAAGAACCACGCGAAAGGATTCGCTCGGCAGGGGGGTAAAAGTTTAAGAGTTTAAAAGTTTAAGGGTTTAAAAGTTTAAGGGTTTAATAAGTGCTAAATAGAGGTGGGGGTCTTTTTTTCATGGTTTTAATTTTAGGGTTCCTACTTGATACAGGCGTTGGTGTTCCTGAGGATTAACGATTGAAGATTAACGATTTTTGATTTTTGAACCGCTGCAAGGCATTCGCTCGGCAGGGGGGGTAAGGATGGTAATGATATTATTCAACTAAATTGTTTTCAATTGATTCTTTCAGTTCATTGGCTAATTCAAAAATGGCATCTAAACTTTTAAGTTCGGTTTTGTTTTCTTTTTTAGTCTTATCAAAAATTCCAATATATTTTTTAGAACTGTTAAAGTATAATCTACATATTGGTTTTCGATTATTGTCATCTAGTAGTATAGCAAAATAACTCTGATTGTCACGATAATGAATTCTTGAAACAGCTATATGTTGTCTTAATATTGTTTTAACAATCATAAACCCTTCTAGTTCTTCTTCTGTGGTAATGATTTTTGAATTTGCCTCTCCATTAAGTTCAACATCTTCGGCTACCATTTGTTTTTCATTTTCGTTTTCTTTTGTTAAAGCAGATTTTAATCTTTCTGTAATTAAGTCTGTTATATGATGTTGTATAGCTCTTTTGGTCAATCCTGTAAATTGTTCCAAAATTTTTGCAGTTACAATGCTAGGATAAACTTGTTTTGCAAAATGTTTTACAAAATCAGGTGAAGGGTTGGCAATTTCAGCCTGAAAAAGTTGTTTTAACTCATTCATAAATTTAAGCTCAGAAGCATTATTAATGATTGCATCTGCGTCAAAGTTTGCTTTATGAAATTTTTTAATTTCTTCAATTTGACTTTCTTTTAAATCAGTAAGATTGACTTCCATAAATGGTTTTTCGTCCATTATATTTGGTTGTACCAAATCAGAGTAGAAACGAAATTGAATGCCATTTGTCAGTATTCCAAATTTGGCTTTACTTACATGAAAATAACGTAGTAACTGACCATCATGAAGGTCAAGATTTTTATTCCAATGTTTACATTCAATCAAGATAGCAGGCTTACCATCTCTAAAAATGGCATAGTCAATTTTTTCTCCTTTTTTGGTGCCAATATCTGTAATATATTCTGGTACTACTTCTATAGGGTTGAATACATCATATCCTAAACTTTGTAAAAAAGGCATAATAAAGGCATTTTTGGTAGCTTCTTCCGTTTGTATTTGGTCTTTCATTTTTACAAATCGATCTCCAATTTGTTTCAGTTGGTCTTTTAAATCCATAGTAATAATTTTTTATTTACCTACTTGAATCAGGCATCGGTTTTCCTGGTTTTATAACTCCACAAAGTGGGTAGGTTCTGTGGAGCGGGTTCGCTTGGCAGCTGGGTGTGTTAGTTGCTAATTTTATTAAAAATGACTTTAATTTTATCATTTTCAAATCCTTCTAGTTTTTGATTCTGTTCGTTGCCATTTAAACTTAAACGGTATCTATATTTAATTTTAACGTCAGATTTGAGGATTTTAGTAAAAACTAATAGTAGATTAGTTGGGTGAAAATAAAAGTCTATTATAGTAAAGCCTTCTTCCATTTTATCATTTAATAAATCATACCAGGTGTTGTCTTTTATATAAATTTGTCTTTTAACACCATTTTCTGAATCATATGTACTTTCTTTAAATTCTATTAGTTCCCAATATCCATTTAAAATAGAGGAATCACTAACGGATGAGATTTGCTTTTTCAATTTTAAATTTTCTTCAAATAGTTCATCTTTCTTAATTTTAGAAATAAAATTGTTTCTTTTGACTATTATAAAAGCATCAAATGACAATATCCCAGATTTTAATATTGGAAAAAAAATAGTTGATACTATTGCATATAGAAGAGGCTTACAAGAATTATTTATAGGAGCAATAAACCAAAGTTTAAACCAAACTCCATCTTTTGATAATTGATTAGAAATAAATTCAAAAATTGAATTAAAACCACTAGCCTTGATTTGGGATTTATCATACCATAATAAAGACACTGTAATTTGCCAATTATAAATTAACCAATAGATTAAAAAATAAATTATTAATCTACTAGAAAACCTGTTTTTTAAAGTGTCTAATAGTTTTGAAATTTTTTCAGGTTCCATTTATTAACGTTTTAATTGACCTACTTGATTCAGGCGTTGGTATTCCTGGTTGTTTTTAAAGAACCACGCGAAAGGATTCGCTCGGCAGCGGGGTTTTTTTTTTTTTTTTCATGGTTTTAATTTTAAGTTTTCTACTTGATTCAGGCGTTGGTGTTTCTGAGGATTAACGATTGAAGATTAACGATTGTTGATTTTTGATTTTACTGCTGCAAAGGAGAGGCTTTGTGGGGCTGTTATTGTAATTTAATATCTATACTTTGGTTTGATTAATTAGATCAAATTCATCTATTGCAATAATCATTAATCCTTCCAAAGTATATTTTCTGTAAAATTTCATAAAAGACATGAAGAAAATAAACGAAAGGAATAGTACTAGAACTAAAAGGAATATTATTTCTTTTGTGAAATGACTGTAAAAACAAAAATGAATAATTATGTACCAAAAAATAAGAACAAAAATTAATGTAAATGTTCTTAAAAACCCATAAAGAGCAACATAATTGGTGAATTTTTTTTGATGATTTTTTGAATTTTCAAATACATAATGATGAATTATTCTATTAAAGTCGGCTAGATTACTTTCTTCTTTTTTAAAACCATTTTTCTCATTTATACCTAATTTGTTAAGTAAATTATTAATTTTAAAATTAATAACGTCTATTAATTTATTATCTAAAGATCTAACAAACAAGAATTTGAATTTTAGAATATTATTTAGTAAAAAATCAATAATAACTAATGGCAAAATAATTATCATCATTATAGCTCCCCAAATACAACCATGAAATGATTTAAAATGAGCAAAAAATTTAGGAAAAGGAATTTTTAAAAGATATTTTGAAGGGTAACCGTATTTCCAAATCGAATATTTTTCAATTGTTATAGAAGAACTGAAACTAAGTATATGTCCAACAAGATAAGACATTAAAACTAGTAATACAATTGATTCATTAGAGCAAGAAGGTATTTCAGATAGCATACTATCAAAATCGTAACTTGAGTTTTCTTTAATTGATAAAATTATTCTGTAAGTGTAAATTGTAAAAATTCCAGGAAAAAAATATCCCAAAAAGTCATAAATAGAAAATAAGTTGTCTTTCATAATCTTTAAAGTTTAATTGACCTACTTGATTCAGGCATCGGCGTTCCTGGTTGTTTTTAAAGAACCACGCGAAAGGATTCGCTCGGCAGCGGGTTTTTTTTTTTTTTTCATGGTTTTAATTTTAAGTTTCCTACTTGATTCAGGCGTTGGTGTTCCTGGTTTTAATGCCCTATCGAGGTATGTATTTGGATAGGGGACTCCGAAGTCGGGGGACTTTGGAGAGCTGGGGAATTAAGGTTTGTTTAATCCGTATTTAAAAAAATATTTTCCTAGTTTATATATTACTTTCTGATAGATTTTGGTCTTTTGTTTTAGATATTTTTCAATCATAATATTTAATTCTTCACAAAAATCGACTGGTGTCATAAGTCTTTCAGAAATAATATAATCTCCATAATTTTCTCTGTTTTTCAAATGAAATTTATGAGCCGATGTAGTAGCTACAAAAGTATTTGTATTGTTAAAAACGTGGCTTGCCACATTGAATCCATCTTTTCCAATATCTTCTGTAACTGTTCCTTTTATATCAATTATTAGAATATCTCTTGGATTTTCAATTAAATTTTTCAGCAAAATCCCATCACATTTGTAATATCTTTCAAATGAAATATTACCGTTAGCACTAGCAATAGATAACATATTTTCATTAAAATATGATTTAACATCATCAATAATAATTATTTTCATAGGACTTATTTTCATTAATAATTTTCCTATTTTGTTAAACCCACCATTTTTCATAAGCTATTAATTTTAAGATTAATATTTTCAATTTTAAATTTTTGAAATGCAGTATTTTTTTTTGTTAATATTTGTTCATGGCTTATTAATAATCTATTTTCAGTAGTGTTTTGAATAAGATTGTTATAACTATCTTCTAAAGTTTTTATCCAATATAAGCCAAATCCAAAACCTTTACTATTTTCATTTACTTTGGATCCCATTTCAAATAAATTAATGTTATTTGGAATATAATTTGATTGATTGGTAAACTCAATGTTGTAAGAATCTTTTTTTTTATTAACTACACTGATAGTTACTGTTGAATTGTTTGTAGAATATTTCCAGATATTGTCAATTAATATTACTATAATATATTTAATAAAATCACTGTAAAATTCAATAGTATAATCTCTATTTATTAAATTATTAAGAGTAATATTTTCAGCTCTATCGTTTTCTTTAATAATGCTATAAATGCCAAAATAATATTCTATAACATTCTTTAAGTTGATTGGTTTTTGTGAAATATTTGAAGGAGTAGAATGGAATTCATGAACTCCAGTAATCATCTGTATAAAATTATCAAGTATCACGGTATTTCCAATAATTATGCTTAATGGTTTATCAAGTGAAATAATTTTAGTAGATAAATTTGGGTCTAAAATTGTTGCTTGTTCAATAATTGATTGTAAAATTGGGTTAATCTCGTGTCTTAGGTTTTTAGCAATTGTTGATAAAGGAATTTTAGGCTCTTTTTTTTCAATATTCCCATGTCTATTTACAAATGAGACACCATATTGACAAATATCAAAAGTATCATTTTTTGTTTGTTTACATGGTTTAGAATGACAATTGTAGCAAGTTAAAATATCAGACATTTTATTTTTTTTATAGTTTATGTTTAGTTACTGAAGATAAATTATGTTTTCTGTGTACCTAATTCCCTCCTTAATATTTCAAAATTTATCATGCGTTTGAATATAAATCTTTAAACTTTTCTTGTATTTTACTAACTCCATCACTTGTGAAAAATGGACTTAAATAGTCAACAATGTTTTCTGCTATTTCTTCACCTGCTTTGTCTGCTATTTTAGTACCTAGCTTTTTGAATACCCCTTTTAGAAAACCTTTCCAGCTTGTGTCTGCTTTCGCTCCAATAGTTACTAATGCCTCAGTAATTTGTTTCTTTGATTCCTCTGGAATATAACTGTCAAATAAAGCTACGAAAGCATCGGGAGTAAGTTTGATTAACTCAGGAGAAAAAGAACCATCTGTAATATGGTTTAATTTTTTTAGTTTGTCTTTTAAATAATCGATTAAGTAAGGGTTCCCAATTTCTAAACCAATTTTATCATTCTCTTTTAAAAATATTGGATTCGATAAATAGTTGATTAATTCTGCATCTAGTTGCTTTGTAGTAGATTGTCTTAATTTAGATTCATAAAGTAAGTTTCTTGCTTTTGCTCTTGTAACCCTTAATTCAGAAATTAGTTCATACATTTCTGGATTATCAGAAATTAAACCTAACTTTTGAAGTTTTGTGAATAATAATATATCTAAATCCCTCTTTGATATTGAACCAAATGCTGGACTAAAATAATCGGTCATCAATTCCTTAAAAACAATTTTTATTTCTTCACTTTTTAAAGAATCTATTCTGTTTATTAAATTCATAATTTATTTTTTTTTTATTTACCTACTTGCTTCAGGCATAGGTATTTCTGGTTTTAGAACGCTACAAAGTGGGAGACTTTGTGGAGGTGATAGTTTTCTATTAAATTAAATCATAATGTTTTCTGCTCGGCTTATTCTAATTTCGGGATTAATTTTTTCAATAAGATCCCTTATTATACCAACATCATAATTGCTCATAGCTCTTCCCAAAATGATTTCTTTAATTTTAACATTTATGTATTGTCTATCATGAATAAAAACTCTTTCTTCTTCTTCATAATTCCAAACTTCTAGTTTATGGCTTAAAATTTCAATGGCTGTTTGATTATTTAGTTTATGATTTTGAATATAAGGAAGCCCATTGTATTGTACCTGTCTTACCATATATTGTAATCTGTCAATTTCTACACCAATAGCAACTCCTCTTTGTCCATTAGCATAATGAGACCACATAAGTTCATTATTATTCACTCTAGATAATGAACATATCCTAAGATTATTTTTTTCTTCTGATAATTGATTTCTTATATCTATGTTGAGTTCACCATTTCGATAAAGGTATTGTCCTTCCATTGGATCGTTTAGCTCTTTAAATTTTGCTGCATATAATCTGTTTTTTAGAATAATATCTATAAATGTTTTAAAATTTTCGAAGTTTCTGTACTTGTATAAAATATTTTCCATGTTATAATTTTTAATTTAACTTGTTTTTTCCATTAATACTTCTAGTTCTATAATCTTGATATTCAATTTTAGCTTTTGAAAAATCACCGATGTTTTCAAAGTTTATTTTGTGTTTTTTTATGTCAGTTGCATTAAAACAAATAGTTAAACTTTCGGCATAATTTTTTGAAGATAATGAAGATAAAAATGATAGTAATATTTCTTGAAAAACTATTACTCTATCAGTTTTTAATCTACCGTTACCAGTACCAATCAAAGGAATAATAAAATCTTCTTTACTAGCGCATTCTGATAGATACATCCACAATTCATTGATACTTTTTTCAAATATTTCATCATTGCATTCAGATTTATTTTGATTGTTTAATATTGTATTTGCTAAGAAGTAGAATTTTTTTTCATTTTTAATTATTGGGACGACAGTTCCAATTTTATAATGCTCTCCAACTTTATAATTTATATAAAAATTTTCTTTTAAAACCTGATCTATTTCAAATTGTAATTCCTCAGGTTTTGAACCATAATATTTTTTCACAACTTGAGATAAAATACTACTTGATGTGAGTAGGTTTCCATCTTGATTTATTTTAAAGTAGTAGTTTACGGGAACAATTAACGAACCTTCCACTTTTAAAATATTTTTCTTTTGAATTTTTATTATTGCATCTCTGTGAGGGACTTTAAATTCATAACTATTTTTTGGAAGTAATTTGAAAATAGCATATAACAATCCAATTAGACCAAAAAGCCACCAGTAGTTTTTTATTTCTTTACTAACTAAATCATTACCAAAATATGAAATTATACTAACTAATAACCATAACATTCCAAAAGACGCCAATAAGTTGATACAAAAACTTAAAATTTTATTTAATAAATCTTTTACTTTCATAATCCAAGTTTTAGGTAAATATTAGAATCATAATAAAAGTCTCCAATGATATTTTTTTTCTTATTTTCATAGTGCATAACTTCCCAATCAATTAATGCTTTTTCTATAATTTTAGCATTAAAACTGACATGTAATGCTAGCTCATTTCTAATTATAGGAGGACATTTTTCAGTATCTATGCTTCTCAATCCATTTAGGTTAACACATATGATAGGAAGATTTAATTCTAAAGCTTGGTTAATCTCCCATCTGATATATTTATAATGAAATCTTGTTTGTTCACCTATTAACAGTATGAATGTTTTACTGTTTTTTAGTCGTTCTTTTAGTTTGTTTTTTATTGTTTCTTCAGTGCTCCAATCTCTTAAGTTATTAATATCATGTGCATCATAAAAGTCAAAAGACGAATTATCATTTTGTTTCCATGCTTGCATTAATCTGTAATATCTAATATCATTATCAGCATCAAAAGCTACATATACTTTATTTCTGTAAGCCATTTTTTATTATTTACAAGTTAATTCACCTACTTACTTCAGGCATCGGTATTCCTGTTAGTGAAAACATCACTACTGTTCTAAAATCAAGAACTCGTGTTCTGAAAATCACTACTGCTGTTCTGAAATCGAGAACTCGTGTTCTGAAAATCATTACTACTGTTCTGAAATCGAGAACTCGTGTTCTGAAAATCACTACTGCTGTTCTGAAATCGAGAACTCGTGTTCTGAAAATCATTACTACTGTTCTGAAATCGAGAACTCATGTTCTGAAATTCATTACTGCTGTTTTGAAATCGAGAACTCATGTTCTGAAATTGAGAACACGAGTTGTTTTGAACTATTTCACTGTTTTTTTCTTTCCTTGTGCTTTAAATCGCTCACTAATCAAGGCAACCATTTCTTTTACGCTTGCATTATTTTTTGAAGATGATTTCAAGCTAGCATATACTTCACTAGAAGCTCCCATAATGTCTATGCCTGCTGCAGCCATAGTGTCGTCTATCTGTTCGAGCAAGCTGGCAACAGCAACCCTAACGCCCAGTAGATTGTTGGCTAGGTTTACATCCTTTTGGAACTCAGCTAAATTGAAATTGGCTTTCAATTCGTTCGGAAAAGCAATTGCACCTTCTAAACATTGGTTGGCATAGGCCACACTTTTTGGTCCCATGTTGCCATAGCTTTTTCGTTCGACTTCGGGCAAACTGATTAGAAAAGGCATTTGAGCTTTTGACTCGTTAATTTTTGTTAACGCTGCGGTCTTTGCAGCAGCGGTAAAATCGGCGGAAATTTTGTTGGTTCTTGCCATTAAAAAAATGTATTAAAATGGTACCTACTTGCTTCAGGCGTCGGTATTCCTGTTTTTTTTTAGATTATTGGATTTTTTGATTATTTGATTATTGGATTTTTGGATTCAAAAGCAACATCGTTCTTATAAACCTTATAAACTCATAAACCTTATAACCTTTTAAACCCTTAAACCCTTAAACTCATAAACCCTTAAACTCTTAAACCTTTAAACCCATAAACCCTTTTATCCCTACTCCCTAACTAAAATACAATGCCGCTTCTTCCGTTCGGCGAACCACCAATCCTGGGAGAATCTTGCCGTTGCTGTGTACCCATTTTAAAAACTCGTTTTTAATGGTGGGGTCGCTGGGGCTTTGGTTTACTTTTTTCAGTAGGGTGCTGCCCCGCAGGGCTTCCAGTCCTAAATTGTAGGCAAAGGAGACCAAGGCATCAAATTGATTTTGATGGATGCGCTTTTGCACGTAGCGGTTCACGCCGTCTTCATAATGACTCAAGACTGCCTGCAACAATGCGGTGGCTTGAGGTTCAGTGAGCGCTGGGTCGGCAAGAGTGACAGGTTTCCCATTGGGGTAATGGGTGCAACCATAGCCAATGGTGGGAACCCCAGCCGGACAGCGATAGGGTTTGGCTTTAAAGCCTTCACTTTTTTTGATGAGGGCAATTCCAGGAGAAGCAGTTTTCATGATAGGTAAAAGTTAGGTCTATTTTGTAATCAAATTTGTGATGTTTTCAATGTCTAGGTTTACTCCCAAATAGATAGAATTGAGCGGAACTTGTCCTAATATGCCTCTAAAATCGGTTCCTATTAACAGTTGGGTATTAGCGCTTGAAGAGGTATTGTATTGAAAATAGGTTCTGAACAGATAGAACCAATTTTTTTGATACCCGTCATACCCAATGTTACCCATTGAGGCATTGGAGGGATGTTCTAGGGACCAGCCTGCTGTTCCTTGCGCAAATAGTGAAAACTTCTTATTGTAGTTGTAGTCTAGAGTTAAACCAAGACCAAAGTTCCCTGCTGCTGAGGAGTAGTTACTACCTTTGTATTTTACTAAATAGGGTATTATAGTAGTGCTTGAAGGAATTTGAGCCTCATTTTCAATAAGAACGGTTCGAGTGGCAATAGTATCTATAGTTGTAGCAGACGAAATCTTTGAAATTAATAGTTCAGCATGTCCATGTACGCTAAGCGACACATCACTTGTAAAAATAATTTTGCGCAATACTTGAAAATAGGCACTATACGTTGAAACACTAGTCTTAGTAGTATATTTATTATACTGTTTATTATAACTAGAACCGACAACCAAATGATCTAAAGGATTACTCAATACATTGTCTTGTTGGTATCGAGCGATACTATCGTTGTTGAGGTTGTTTAGTTTTAATAACCCCACGTTAAAACCCCATTTTTTAGATTCGCTCACGGGGATGTAAATATTAAAATGGCCTACATATTTTAGTTTGTCAATATTTTCCAATTGAAAATCGAAACCATTCATAAACATGTATTTTGGAGTGGTTCTGTCTTGTCCTAGAAGGTGTAGGGTTACCAAAAAGGAGGCTAATGTTAAAAAAAATGTTTTCATGATGTAATGTCTTTTAAAGAGTTAATTGTTGGAGACTTGCCCTTTTTTGAGCCACGAAGCACCAAAAAAGAGTAATGAAGTGGTTTCAAACCAGAAAAGATAGGGAAACCCAATTTGGACTGCCCATTGATGTAAAAATGGAATGCTTTTGAAAAGAATAATCAAAAACAAGGAACCAAAAATTCCAAAACCACACATTTTATAAAAATTATGTGAAGGCATTTTGCCAAAGTTCTCTATGGTATTTGTTCTTCTAAAGTTGATGATACAAATAATTCCTAAAGAGAGAAAAAAGAAAAATGCTGCATAGTAATGAATTGTTCCTGCTAGTCTATGACTGATAAAAGATCGAAAATTATCAGGAAACCAAAGATTAAAATCCATTGGGAAAATAGCCACGAGTAAAGCACATACACCTGCAAAATTGGTCATAAAACTATCCGATGGGAAGAGTTCGCCTTCTTTTTTATCATAGCCTTTATAAAGGAAAAAGAAAGAAAGATACGGCACAAAGTGTTCCTACAAATAGCTCTCCCATAGGAGTATAATAATATTCGCTAATGCTGTCTCGGAGAAACTTAGTCGAAGTATAGTTGGGATCTTTCATAGCCATCAATAGGTCGTTTTTGTAAATTGAACAGAAATGAAACAGCCAATTTCCAGTGAATAAAGTAAAAGGAAGGCTAATTCCTAAATAGCCCACCCATCTTCGCATGCGGTGATAAGACATCACTAAATTTTTTTCTTCCATAATCATTAAATTTTTTGTTTGCCTACTCTTTGATTTCCTTTTCGGCTTTCGGAACTAAGTGATACCTCAAAGTTTAAAAATATAAAGCACAAAAAAATCCCTATAAGTAGGGATTTTTCATTTATTTTGATTAAGGAGTAAAAGGGTTAAAAAACTAGTGAAATAAGGGGTTTGTAGTTTTTTTTGTTTTTTTTTTGAGAAAAAAGAGTCTTTTTTAAAAGTCGTACTTTCTCTCGACAGCATAACGAACTAAATCACTTTTACCATGAAGGTTTATTTTTTTCATGATGTTTTTTCGGTGTGAATCAACGGTACTTTTTCCAATACATAATATTTCTGCAATTTCTTGTGAAGTTTTGCCTTTAGCAATTTGACGAAGAATATCTTTCTCTCTTCTGCTTAGGGTAATTTCTTCTTTAGAATCGTTGTCGGTACCTATACCATATTTTTCGAAAAAGGTTTTATTATCGGCAACAATTCGAATCACTTCAAGTACTTTTTTTAGGGAAGCATTTTTCAAAATATATCCGGAAGCCCCTGCCTCTTTCATTTGTAAAATAGCTTCTTCTTGTTCAAACATGGTAAAAGCTATCACTTTTGTATTGGGATATTCGTTTTTAATAATTTTTGTAGCAGCAATGCCATCATATTTAGGCATGCGAATATCCGTAATTACAATATTTGGTTTTTTATTTCGCACCAATTCGATTAACGCTTCACCATCGTTGGCTTCTCCCAATACGGTAATATCTTTTTCATACTCTAGAAAGACTCGCAATCCATCAATAAGGGCTTGATGGTCTTCAGCGATTACAATAGTGATCATATTTCTAAGTCTATTATTATGGTGGTACCGTTATTGATGACGGAATCAATAGTGATGGTACCTCCCATTTGTTCTATTTTCTTTTCAATGCTTTTTAAACCAATACCGCCTTTGGTTGTAACTTTTTTGTAATCAAAACCTTTTCCGTTGTCTTCAATAATGATATTGATTTCAGATTGATCGTGTTGTGTGAGATATATATTGACTTCTGTAGCTTCGGAATGCTTGATAATGTTAGTGCACAATTCTTGAATAATACGAAATAACATAATCTCAGTGGTATTCTCAATGCGTTCCGTCATGCCAAATGGCAAGACATTGAAGGTGATTTTTTCAAGAAAGCTCATTTTTTCAGCCATTTTTTTTACCGAGGCTTCCAACCCCTCTTGCCCAACCACTCCCAAATTCTTTAAATGTGAAATGGCACGAACTTCTTGATAGGCTTCCTCAAGCAATTGATCTGTTTTTTCAAAAAGGAGGAGCCTATTTTTTTCTTCAGAATCTAAGGTTTTTTTAATGTTTTGAAAATTAAATTTTAACGTAGCTAGAATACTCCCGATATTATCATGTAGTTCATTGGCAATACGTTGTCGTTCTTTCTCCTGACTTTCGAGCATCACATCGATCTCGTGAAGTTCTTGTTCTTTGAGGGTCGCTTCTAGTTTTTGAATTTGAATAAATTTTTCTTGTTCGGCTATTTTTTTCTTTTTGTCTAGGTTTTTATACATTAAAACGCTTGCTATAATCGTAATAATTAACAGTATTGAGCCAATTATTAATATGACATAATTTTTATTCAGTTCGTTCTTTAAACTTACATTTTCAAGCTTTGTTTGTTTGGTGTTGTATTTGGTATCAATATCTTTTATAGCAAGTTGTTGTTTGTTTTCGTCAAAAATGTTTTTGTATACATTTTTTTTGTCTATATATTCTAATGATTTTTTATAATCGCCCATGCTTTTGTAGTTCTCCGACATAAAATCATATAGAATTTCTTTCTTTTTGGTTTTGTATTCGAGAATAGGAATTGAATCGGCTTTGTTATAGTAAAATAGTGCTTTTTTGTAGTTTTTCTTTAAATGATAGGCAACCCCGATATTGGTGTATACATTAAACAAATCATTAATGTTATTCTCTTTTTTTAAATAAGGAAAGGCAAGGTTATAAACATAAAGAGCCGAGTCAATTTTGTTTATTTTTGGGTCAGCATAGACTACGCCTAAATTTTGTAATATGCGGCATAGATACTGTGAGTTATTTGTTTTAAGAATTTCCCGATAGGCTTTTTTGAAATATACTAACGATAGATTGATATTGCTTTCATACAACGACTTACCTACTTGCATATAGGCTTTACTCAATTTGTATGGGTTGTTCTTTTGTTTAGCATAGTTAATATATTCGTTAAGATAGGGATGATAATCAATAATGTTTTTTCTAAAAGCGAGCAAGACTTCAATGATTTCTATGTTAATATCAATAGCTTGATCGAGGCTGTCTAGAGCTTTAAATTGTTTTTTGGCATTTATTAAATAGGTGTAGGCAATATCGTCTCTGTTTTTTTCAGTATACACCTCAGCCATACAACGATTGAATCGAGCGAGGTCTAAAAGGCTTAATTTTTTGAAATTTATCTTTGAGGCTAGTGAGGTAGCAGCCTCAATATTTTTTTCGGCAACTAGTTGGTTTAATTGGGTGATAGAGGTTGACTGGGTATAAACATTTGCAACGCTACAGAATAGCGTTGCAAATAGTAAAATTACATTTTGTACAGCTTTTAGTCGCATGTTCCAGTTATTGATAAAATACCACCTGTTCCTTTCTTTGGTTTAGATGTGCTTTCATAATTGGGTAACCCAGCTTTTACCTCTTCCCAAATTTCAGTCATAGACAGTTTTTTTTCTTTAAAGACTTTTAAAATGTCTGTGTTAAAAGCGGTGTCGTGCCAACAAAAGAAAAACAACGTGTCGGTTTCTTTAATTTCTGTGAGCAATCGTGTGGCGTATTTAGAATTAATGAATTCCAAGTCTAAAGCGGGTGCTACTGGAACTTGTTTTAAAGGTTCAGAGGATTTGGTTAAATCATTGTTACCAATATTGTCCATCATCACTCCAAAAACACCAAACTCTTTGTCGTTTGAAATGTTATAAAATTCGATGTACTTGTATACGGCACCTTCAATACTGGGTAAATAGGTGTTGGCTTGTGTAGTCATTTTGTTTACATCAAAACTACCACAGGTTTCATAAGTTGTTTTCATAACTATAGATAATTAAAATTAGAACGACAAATTTCAGGTATTAAAATATAAAAAAAATCCCTATAAGTAGGGATTTTTCAAATAATGTTAAAAAGTTTATTTGTTGATTATGAAAGGTTTGGTTTTTTTTGTCCAATAACCCTGCCGCATAAAGTCTTCTTTTTTAACACTACGCTACGCAAATGCACAGCTCTTTATAGGAAGTCTTTGCGCGTTAGAGCCTTTTATTTAATACCGTTGTTCTTGTCTTCAATAGCCGTAATGTCACTCAAATGCAATCGTAGTGCAGTTACTGAAATACTGATTTCCCAAAAGGAAATACCTAACGAAATCAATAAACACAATAAGCTAGACCCAAATAAGTAAATACCCATAACTTGTTGTTCAAGAAATAGCGATAACATGGCGAAAACCGATAGAAAAAGACAAAGCACTCCAAATAATTGCATGTATCGAATAAGCGATAAGCGTAGATTAAGACTTTTTATTTGAAGCAAAATACTTTTCGTTTTTACTTCGTCATAATTGTTTTTCAATCCGCGTACAATCTGGGCAATGGTCAAAAACCGATTGGTATAGGCCAACAAGATTAAAGAAGTCGCAGAGAATAATAAAGCAGGCGTTTCGATGTGTAAAGTCATGGAATTAGGAATTAGGAATTAGGAATTAGGAATTAGGAATTAGGAATTAGGAATTAGGATTTAGGATTTAGGATTTAGGATTTAGGATTTAGGATTTTGAAATAGCGTTATAAAAGTACAAAAAAAACCTGCAAGTTTCTACTCACAGGTTTTCTCTATTTATTCTATAGTCTATTCACTATTCACTAATCACTATTCACTAATCACTATTCACTAATCACTAATTACTACAGTCTATTTAATCAACTCAAAACTTCGTTTTACGAAAGCGGTCAATTCTTCGCCTTTCAGCAAGCCTTGAGAGATTTTAGCTAAGTCTAAGGCTTGTTTTACCAAACGTTCTTGTGTCGATTTGTCGTCGGTGTGTAAAATCGTGGCAGCCAATTCGGAGTTGGTATTCACCACCAAATTATACATTTCAGGGAAATTCCCCATACCAAACATTCCGCCACCGCCTGTTTGACCCATTTCTTTCATTCTACGCATAAATTCGGGTTGCGTAATCATAAAAGGGGCCATGGCACTGTCCATAGGCTCGAGTTGAACCGTGTATGTCGCTTTTGGAACCAATTCCTCCAAAACGGTTTTCAATTTGCTTGACTCGTCCTCCGATAATTTAGAGATTTGCGCGTCTTCTTTTTGAATCAATTTATCAATATGGTCTGAGTCTACACGCGTAAACGTCATGTTTTCGTTGTCTTGCTCCAATTTTTGAATCAAGTGAGATACAATAGGAGAGTCTAACAATAACACTTCATAGCCTTTTTCTTTAGCAATATCAATGTAACTGTGTTGGGTTTCTTTGTTGGAAGCATACAAGACTACCAATTTTCCGTTTTTGTCGGTTTGGTTGGCTGTGATGGCTTCTTTCAATTCGGCTAAAGTGTAGTATTTGTCATCTACGGTGGGGTACAATACAAAGTCACCCGCTTTTTCATAGAATTTAGGTTCTGACAACATTCCGTATTCCAATACGATTTTAATATCATTCCATTTTTTCTCAAAATCGTCACGGTTTTCGTTGAACAACGATTTCAATTTGTCGGCTACTTTACGAGTGATGTAATTTGAGATTTTCTTTACATTACCATCGGCTTGTAAGTAGGAACGCGATACGTTAAGCGGAATGTCTGGCGAATCAATCACCCCTTTCAACATCACTAAAAATTCAGGAACAATGCCCTCAACATTGTCGGTCACGAAGACTTGATTTTGATACAATTGGATTTTGTCTTTTTGCATTTGCATGTCCGACGACATTTTTGGGAAGTACAAAATTCCAGTCAAGTTGAACGGATAGTCTACATTCAGGTGAATGTTAAACAACGGCTCTTCAAACTGCATAGGGTACAACTCACGATAGAAGTTTTTATAGTCCTCATCGGTTAAATCTACAGGTTGTTTGGTCCAAGCCGGTGTAGGGTTGTTGATGATGTTGTCAACTTCTTCATATTCGGTTTTGTAGTCTTCAGGGGCATCTTCGGGTTTTGGAAGCGCTTGTTGTTTGGTTCCAAATTTGATAGGTATTGGCATGAACTTGTTGTATTTGGTCAACAATTCACGAATTTTGAATTCTTCTAAAAATTCTAGGGAATCTTCTGCAATATGTAGAATGATTTCGGTACCTCTATCGGTTTTATCGGCCGCTTCTAGTGTAAACTCGGGGCTACCGTCACAGGTCCAGTGTGCTGCGGGTTCGTCTTTGTAGGATTTGGTAATGATTTCCACTTTACTAGCTACCATAAACGCTGAGTAAAATCCTAATCCAAAGTGACCAATGATTCCTGAATCTTTGGCAGAATCTTTATACTTTTCTAAAAATTCTTCCGCTCCCGAAAAAGCCACTTGATTGATGTATTTTTCCACTTCATCGGCAGTCATTCCCAATCCTTGGTCGATGATGTGTAATTTCTTGCCTTCTTTGTCAATTTTCACTTCAATCCTTGGGGAGCCATAGTCTACTTTAGCCTCGCCAATACTCGTTAAATGCTTTAATTTTAACGTCGCGTCAGTAGCATTAGAAACCAATTCACGAAGAAAAATTTCGTGGTCGCTGTATAAAAATTTCTTGATTAATGGGAAAATGTTTTCTACCGAAACATTAATTTTTCCTGTTGACATATTTTGAACTTTTTTAAGTGAAACAAATTTGATTGCCTAGTTTCAAATTCAATACCAAACAAAACAATCTGACAAAATGACGTAGAAATTGTTGTACAAACATTTTTTTAGTAATTTAGTGAGGTTAGAAAAAGGAAAAGTATCTTTGTAAAAATAAATTTTAAAATTAGAACACTATGAAAAAAGGATTAGTTGTATTACTTATGATGATTGCTTTTACAAGTTGCAAACCACAACAAAATGTAACCAGTACCAAATTAGACACTAAATCTGAGGTGGCTATTAAAGGAAATTGGACCCTTAGTTCAGTGACCTATCTGGGGTCGGAGTATATTAAAGTAACTTCTTTTGACATTGCCGATTCCAAATGTTTTATAGGAAGCACTTGGAAATTTATTTCCAACAATAACAAAGGAGAAATGGCATTGACAAGTTCGAATTGCCCCGCTTTTTCCTCACCAATTACTTGGTATATTAATAAAGAGGGAAAATTTGTTATGAAAATAATCAATGAAACAAAAGCAAAGAACGTGTTGGACGGGTATATTTTATCTGTGGCCAACCAAACCGAATCGTCATTCCAATTGATCGATCAAGTCAATGTGGGAGGCAAAATAGTAGATGTGGTGTATCAATTCCAAAGAAATTAATTCCATAAAAATAGAAGATTATGAAAAAGGTAACTTTATATGTATTAGTAAGTATTTTGAGTTTAGGTTCGTTATTATCTAGTTGTGAAGCAGCTAAAAACACCAACAGAACACAACGAGGCGCTGCCATAGGCGCTGTGGCTGGAGGTATATTAGGTGCTGTAATTGGCAACAATGTAAAAGGCGGAAACAGTGCCATGGGCGCAGTACTAGGCGGTGTTATTGGGGGTGTAGCAGGAGGTGTTATTGGCAACAAAATGGACAAACAAGCTCGAGAAATACAAACGGCCTTGCCAGGCGCTCAAGTAGAACGAGTGGGAGAGGGAATTAAATTGACTTTGGGGGAAAACGCAGTACGTTTTGATACCAACAAAGCAACCTTAACGACTGCTGCTAAAGCAAATTTAGATAAATTAGTACCTGTTTTTCAGAGTTATGCCGACACCGATTTGGTTATATATGGGTATACCGACAATACAGGAGCTGTCGAATACAATCAAACCCTTTCGGAACAGCGTGGTGCAGCCGTAAAAACCTATTTGGCTTCCAAAGGATTGAATGTATCGCGTTTTACTACCAAGGGGATGGGCATCGCCGATCCTATTGCTACCAATGATACTCCAGAAGGTAGAAGTCAAAACCGTAGAGTAGAGTTTGCCATTACAGCCAATGCTAAAATGGTGGAAGACGCTCAGAAAGAAGCAGGAAGATAACATGTGAAAAGTCCGTTGTAAAAAGCGGACTTTTTTTTTGTTCCTCATTTTTTGCGTTATATTTTTGTATCATGCTACAAGTAAAAGAAATCACGTATTCTTACAACGATACCCCTACAATAGAAAACCTTTCCTTGTCTATTCCCCAAGGCACGATACTCGGAGTGATTGGCGAGAGTGGTTGCGGAAAAAGTACGCTGCTCAAACTCCTCTATGGGTTGTATGATTTGGATGAAGGACAGATTTTTTGGAAGGATACCGAAGTGTTAGGCCCCAAATACAACCTGATACCCGGGATGGATTTCATGAAATACTTGGCGCAAGATTTCGATTTGATGCCCTACATTACTGTAGCAGAAAATGTGGGGAAATACCTGTCCAATCGGAATCCTGAGGCCAAAAAGAAGCGCATTGCCGAATTACTCAAAAGTGTCGACATGACAGAATTTGCTCACGTGAAAGCCAAAACCTTGAGTGGAGGACAAATGCAACGTGTGGCGCTTGCCAAAACCTTGGCTCTAGCTCCCGAAGTCTTGTTGCTCGACGAACCTTTTAGTCATATCGATGCTTTCAGAAAAAACAGCCTCCGCCGGTCTTTGTTTGCCTACATCAAAGAAAAACAAATCACCTGTATTATGGCTACCCACGACAGCACAGATGTTTTATCGTTTGCCGATACATTGGCGGTGATGAAAGACGGCAAACTTATAGATTTTGGCACGCCAAAAGCAATTTACGAACACCCTAAGGACCACTACACCGCAGCGCTTTTTGGCGATGTAAATGTGATTCAAACTTCCACACAAACGCATTACCGATACCCACATCAAATACGCCTAAACCCACAAGCACCCACCAAAGCGACTGTGTTGCAATCCTATTTTAGAGGAACGTCCTACCTTATTGAAGCTCAAGTAGCTCAAACGACAATCTTTTTTGAGGCACAAGACGCACTATTACCCAATACCGTTGTGGGTATTGAAGTGGAGGGGATGTAAAATTTTATAAAACCCTAGGAAGGCAATATTGATGTAAGTATATTAGAAAAAGCAAAGAAGTTTCTTAAAAAAATAAAACATCACTACATTTGTAATATAATAGGAAACGAAACGTATGTATCATTCAAAAATAAGCGGACTAGGGTATTATGTCCCTGAAAATAGAGTTACCAACGATGATTTGTCTAAAATAATGGACACCTCAGACGAATGGATTCAAGAGCGCACGGGAATCCAAGAGCGCCGTCATGTGGTGCGCGGCGAAGATACCACCACCTCAATGGGGGTTAAAGCAGCAAAAAAAGCCCTTGACCATGCTCAGTTAGCTCCTGAAGCTATTGATTTTGTGATTTTTGCTACCTTAAGTCCAGACTACTATTTTCCTGGACCTGGCGTGTTGGTGCAACGCGATTTAGGACTTCGCACGGTAGGCGCATTGGATGTTAGAAACCAATGTTCGGGATTTGTTTATGCCTTGTCTATTGCCGATCAATACATTAAAACGGGCATGTACCAACATATTTTAGTCATTGGGTCTGAACTGCATTCTACGGGTCTCGACATGACCACTCGTGGACGTGGCGTGTCCGTAATTTTTGGCGATGGCGCAGGAGCAGCCATACTCTCTCGTTCCAATGAAGATGCCAAAGGAATTTTATCGACACACTTGCATGCCGAAGGGCAACACGCAGAAGAACTCGCTCTCATCGCCCCAGGAATGGGAAAACGCTGGGTAACCGATATTTTGGCAGACCAAAATCCTGAAGATGAAAGTTATTTTCCCTACATGAACGGACAGTTTGTGTTTAAAAATGCCGTAGTCCGTTTTAGTGAAGTCATCATGGAAGGTTTGCAAGCCAATAATTTACAAGTATCAGATATTGATATGTTGATCCCACATCAAGCCAATTTACGAATTTCGCAATTCATTCAGCAAAAATTCAAACTCACAGACGATCAGGTTTTTAACAACATACAAAAATATGGAAATACCACGGCGGCCTCCATTCCAATTGCTTTAACAGAAGCTTGGGAACAAGGCAAAATCAAATCGGGCGATTTGGTGGTATTGGCTGCTTTTGGAAGCGGATTTACGTGGGGCAGCGTCATCATGAGGTGGTAAAAGGCACTTCTAAAAAATCATACGCAAACGGAATACCGCAATTTTGAAGCAACAAGATTGCGGGGTTCGGTTTCTTTTTTTGCAATTAAACTATATCTTTGCATCCTCTAAAAAGACTAAAAATGATACTACAAGAAATCTTATCTCAAGCCATTAAGGAAGCCGTTCAAAAGCAATTCGATACCACTATCGAAAAAGTTGAATTTCAGGCCACAAGGAAAGATTTTGAAGGTGATATCACTGTGGTTGTGTTTCCGCTATTAAAACTGATTAAAGGAAATCCTGTTGAAATAGGGACTAAGATTGGGACCTATTTAGTAGAGCAGGTGTCTGTAGTAGAAAAGTTTAATGTGGTTCAGGGGTTTTTAAACCTTGTGATTACTGATGCGTATTATGTGAATTTCTTCAACGAAATTAGAACAAATGAAACGTTTGGTTTTGTTGCAGCACAAGCAGAAAGCAAGGCAGTTATGGTAGAATATTCTTCCCCCAATACCAACAAACCTTTACATTTGGGACATATTCGTAACAATCTTTTAGGGTATTCGGTGGCTGAAATTCTCAAAGCCTCGGGTAAAAAAGTATATAAAACCCAAATCATTAACGATCGAGGCATTCACATTTGCAAGTCGATGTTGGCTTGGCAAAAGTTTGGGAAAGGCGAAACGCCTGAAAGTTCAGGTATGAAAGGAGATCATTTGGTCGGAAAATACTATGTAGAATATGATAAAGAATATAAATCGCAAATCCAAGCTCTTGTAGCGCAGGGAAAAACTGAGGAGGATGCCAAAAAAGAAGCTCCAATTATTTTGGAAGCTCAACAAATGCTACTCGATTGGGAAGCCGGAAAACCTGAAGTCCTTGAACTTTGGAAAACCATGAACCAATGGGTATACGACGGATTTGCCCAAACCTATAAAAATTTAGGTGTCGATTTTGACAGCTATTATTACGAAAGCAATACGTATTTGCTAGGAAAAGAAGTGGTGCAGTTTGGTCTTGAAAAAGGTATTTTTGAGAAAGACCCTGACGGTTCGGTGTGGATTGATTTGACTGCAGAGGGGTTGGATCGAAAAATTGTTTTGCGCTCGGATGGAACGGCTGTTTATATGACCCAAGATATTGGAACTGCCATTCAACGGGTGAAAGATTTTCCAGATGTAGGCGGAATGGTTTATACTGTTGGGAATGAGCAAGATTATCATTTTAAAGTATTGTTTTTAATTTTAAAGAAACTAGGCTTTGAATGGGCGGAACAACTCTATCATTTGTCGTATGGCATGGTCGAATTACCTACAGGGAAAATGAAATCTCGTGAGGGAACCGTGGTTGATGCAGATGATTTGATGGCAGAAATGACTACAACCGCCAAAACCATTTCGGAAGAATTAGGAAAATTAGACGGTTATTCGGATGCAGAAAAAGAAAAGCTTTATAAAACCATTGGTCTAGGCGCTTTAAAATATTATATGCTCAAAGTAGATCCTAAAAAACAAATGTTATTCAATCCAGAGGAATCGGTCGACTTTAATGGCAACACAGGCCCTTTTATACAGTATACTTATGCTAGAATTCAGTCGATTTTACGTAAGGCTAATTTTAGTTTTGACTCGGTAGCATCCCTCAATGAGTTGCATTCAAAAGAAAAAGAATTGATCAAACAAATCGCACTTTTCCCAGAGGTTATTCAAGATGCAGCTAAAAATCACAGTCCGGCATTAATAGCAAATTATACCTATGATTTGGTGAAAGAATTCAATTCATTTTATCAAAATGTGTCCATTTTAGGAGAAGAAGACCCAACAAAAAGAATATTTAGAGTGCAACTTTCTAAAAAAGTAGCTGACACGATTCAATTGGCTTTTCGGGTATTAGGAATAGAAGTTCCCGAACGAATGTAAATTTTAATTAAACCTTTATAGTATATTTGCACTTCAAAAAAATAGAATGTTATGTTCAATAATTTAAGCGAAAAATTAGATAAAGCCTTTCATATTTTAAAAGGACATGGAAAAATCACTGAGGTAAACGTTGCTGAAACGCTGAAAGAAGTAAGACGTGCCTTATTGGATGCCGACGTGAACTTTAAAATTGCGAAAGATTTTACTACTTCTGTAAAAGAGAAAGCATTAGGACAAAACGTATTAACGACGCTAGAGCCTGGGCAATTGATGGTGAAGTTGGTGAAAGACGAACTAACCGAATTGATGGGAGGGGAAGCTACAGGAATTAACCTTTCGGGGAATCCAACCGTGATATTAATGTCGGGATTGCAAGGTTCAGGAAAGACTACTTTTTCAGGAAAATTAGCGAATTATCTAAAAACAAAAAAGAATAAAAAACCGCTATTGGTAGCGTGTGATATCTATCGTCCAGCCGCAATCAATCAGTTGCATGTAGTTGGAGTGCAAATAGGTGTTGAAGTCTATTCAGAACCTGAAAATAAAAACCCTGTAGATATTTCATTGAAAGCCATTGCCTATGCCAAATCAAATGGTTTTAATGTAGTGATTGTCGATACAGCAGGACGATTGGCGGTAGATGAAGAAATGATGACCGAGATTGCCAATGTGCATCAAGCGATTAAACCGCAAGAGACCTTATTTGTGGTGGATGCCATGACAGGACAAGATGCAGTAAATACGGCAAAAGCCTTCAACGATCGTTTGAATTTTGATGGGGTAATTCTTACCAAATTGGACGGGGATACGCGTGGAGGAGCTGCCATTACGATTAAATCGGTAGTCAATAAGCCTATAAAATTTGTGGGTACAGGAGAAAGGATGGATGCGATTGATGTATTCTATCCGTCTCGTATGGCCGACAGAATTTTAGGTATGGGAGATGTGGTATCTCTGGTAGAGCGTGCTCAAGAGCAATATAATGAAGAAGAAGCGCGTAAACTTCAAAAGAAAATCGCTAAAAACGAATTTGGTTTTGACGACTTCTTGGCTCAGATTCAACAAATCAAAAAAATGGGAAGCATGAAAGATTTGGTTGGGATGATTCCAGGTGCTGGTAAAGCCTTGAAAGATGTAGAAATTGAAGATGATGCGTTCAAACATATCGAGGCTATCATTTATTCGATGACTCCAAAAGAACGAAGCAAACCTTCTATCATAGACATGAAACGCAAAACAAGAATTGCGAAAGGTTCGGGTAGAAAAATTGAAGAAGTCAATCAATTGATGAAGCAATTTGACCAAATGAGTAAAATGATGAAGATGATGCAAGGACCTGGTGGTAAAAATTTAATGCGCATGATGGGAGGAATGAAAGGAATGAGATAATGATATTTAGAGACGCGATAAATCGCGTCTTTTTTTTATAAAATCAATATTGATTTTATAATTTTGTACAACAACACAACAACCTATATATGCAAATTTTAGACGGAAAAAAAGTATCTGAGGATATTAAAAACGAAATCGCCGCAGAGGTTCAAAAAATGAAAGACCAAGGCGAAAAAGTACCCCATTTGGCAGCGATTATTGTGGGAAATGATGGTGCCAGTTTGACCTATGTATCCAGCAAAGTAAAGGCGTGCGAACGAGTTGGTTTTGAATCGACGTTAATTAAAATGCCTAGTACGACCTCTGAAACCGAGTTGCTTAAAAAGATTCATGAACTCAATCAAAATGACGCTATAGACGGGTTTATTGTTCAACTCCCGTTGCCTAAACAAATCGATACTCAGCATATCATTATGTCGATTGACCCGAGTAAAGATGTAGACGGTTTTCATCCAGAGAATTTTGGGAAAATGGCACTAGATATGAGTACGTTTATTCCTGCAACTCCTTTTGGGATTTTGGAGTTATTAGAACGCTATAACGTGCAAACCAATGGAAAGCACACCGTAGTAATTGGACGTAGTCATATAGTTGGTCGCCCCATGAGTATCTTGATGGGCAGAAATCATTTTCCCGGAAATTCTACCGTGACGCTCACACACAGTCATACAAAAAACATCAACCAAATTACCACACAAGCAGATATCATTATCACCGCTTTGGGAGTCCCCAATTATTTAAAAGCAGAAATGGTGAAAGATGATGTCGTGATTATTGATGTAGGAATCACACGGGTTGCAGATGAAACTTCTGAAAAGGGATATCGAATTGTAGGTGATGTTGATTTTGAACATGTGTCGAAAAAAGCTTCCTACATTACACCAGTTCCGGGAGGGGTGGGACCGATGACAATTGCCATGTTGTTAAAAAACACTTTATTGGCAAGAGAACAGAAACGATTAAAAAAATAAAATGGTTCTAGTTGAAGCGACTGCACAGCAATTTCCAATTATTCGAGAGTTAGCCTACAAAATTTGGCCGCATACGTATGGTGCGACACATTCCCAAGAGTCGTTGGATTATATGTTGGGAACGTTTTATGCCTTATCGGCTTTAGAGCAGCAAAAAGAACAAGGTCATGTGTTTATTCTCGCTCAAAAAGCAGACACTTTTATAGGTTTTGTGTCTTATGAGCTTCATGCAGAAGGAAGCCTAGCTACTAAAATACACAAACTATATGTGCTCCCAGAAGTTCAAGGAACAGGAGTTGGCAAGGCTCTTGTAGCTTATGTTATCCATCAAGCGAAAGTGCATCATGACACGACTTTATATCTAAATGTAAATAAGCAAAATAGTGCTATTTCATTTTATAAAAAAAATGGTTTCGAAATCATTAAAGACATTGTTATTGATATTGGAGCAGGATTTATAATGGATGATTATGTTATGGAATTGATACTTTGAGAAGCGCAAAAAAAAATCCTCAATTGAGGATTTTTATATATTTTGATTATTCATGAACAATGACCCATTCGCCACTGGCAATCATACTCTCCGCTTTTTTGTATTTCATGCTTTCAGTTTTTCCACTCATAACATGTTTAATCGTCACGTTGTCGTTTCGGTTAATTTTAGGTTGATCACGAACAATCGTTTCGGTAACTTGACGTTTCGGTTGTTCTCCCTCATGACGGGACGTATCGCTACTTTGAAATTCTTCTCTTGATTCGGTGTAATTTTCTTTTCTGCGAACTT
This sequence comes from Flavobacterium aciduliphilum, assembly GCF_003268855.1. Taxonomy (GTDB): domain Bacteria; phylum Bacteroidota; class Bacteroidia; order Flavobacteriales; family Flavobacteriaceae; genus Flavobacterium; species Flavobacterium aciduliphilum. The sequence continues at coordinate 382,078 of NZ_QLSZ01000001.1, read as the reverse complement.
CTTGTTTGGCTTCTTGAATCGTGTTGTCTTGTTGCGGTAAATCTCCTTTAAATAAGAAAGAAATCACTTCTTTGTTGACACCATTTAGCATGTTTCTAAATAAATTGAACGCTTCAAGTTTGTAAATCAATAGAGGGTCTTTTTGTTCGTGAACGGCCAACTGAACAGAAGTTTTCAATTCGTCCATTTTACGCAAATGTTTTTTCCAAGCTTCATCTACAATCGCCAAGGTGATATTTTTTTCGAAATCGGCAATAAGTTGAGCGCCTTGACCCTCATAAGCTTTTTTCAAATCGGTTACAACATTTAAGGATTTGATTCCGTCTGTAAAAGGAACGATGATGCGCTCATATTGGTTGTTAGGATTCTCGTATACATTAGCGATAATAGGGAATGCTTCTCGGGCACAACGCTCACATTTTTCATTGTAAAATTGCATGGCTACTTTGTACACTCTTCCCGTAAGTTCCATCTCATTCATTTTTTCAAATTCATTTTGAGAGACTGGAGCGGTTATAGAAAAATAGCGAATGAGTTCAAATTCAAAGTTTTTAAAATCGTTTGTAGCTTTGCTGTTACTAACAATTAATTCGCAAGTATCGTACAACATATTGGCAATATCCAACTTCAAGCGTTCGCCATGAAGAGCATGACGGCGGCGTTTGTAAACGACCTCTCTTTGAGCATTCATCACATCATCGTATTCTAGCAAACGTTTACGTGTACCAAAGTTGTTTTCTTCTACTTTTTTCTGTGCTCGTTCAATAGATTTGGTCATCATAGAATGCTGAATCACTTCTCCTTCTTTCAAGCCCATTCTATCCATAATTTTAGCCACTCGTTCTGAACCAAAAAGACGCATTAAATTATCTTCTAAGGATACATAAAATTGAGAACTTCCTGGATCTCCTTGACGGCCGGCACGACCACGTAACTGACGGTCTACACGACGTGAATCGTGACGCTCTGTACCGATAATTGCTAATCCGCCAGCGGCTTTCACTTCTGGAGTAAGTTTAATATCGGTTCCACGACCTGCCATATTTGTTGCGATGGTTACCACGCCTGGTTTACCAGCTTCGGCCACAATCTCGGCTTCTTTTTTGTGCATTTTAGCATTCAACACATTGTGTGCTACACCACGCATTTTAAGCATTCGGCTTAATAATTCAGAAATTTCAACCGATGTGGTTCCTATCAATACAGGTCTTCCTGAAGCAGCAAGTTGGGTCACGTCTTCAATCACAGCGTTGAACTTTTCACGAACCGAACGGTAGATTAAATCTTCTTTATCATGACGAGAAATTCCTTTGTTTGTAGGAATTTCAACGACATCCAATTTGTAAATTTCCCAAAATTCTCCAGCTTCCGTAACAGCAGTACCTGTCATACCAGCCAACTTACTGTACATGCGGAAATAGTTTTGGAGCGTGATGGTTGCAAAAGTTTGTGTAGCTGCTTCGATAGTTACTTGCTCTTTCGCTTCAATAGCTTGGTGTAATCCATCAGAATAGCGACGACCATCCATAATACGACCTGTTTGTTCGTCCACGATTAAGATTTTGTTATCCATGATCACGTATTCTACATCTTTTTCAAAAAGCGTATAGGCTTTCAATAACTGAGTTAGCGTGTGAATACGTTCTGATTTGATTCCGAAGTCTTGAAATAAATGTTCTTTGGCCTCAGCTTCTTTGTCTTTATCTAAATTTTGTTTTTCGATATTTGCAATTTCTGTTCCAATATCTGGCAGTACGAAGAAATTTTCGTCGGTATCTTGTGATAAGAATTTGATACCATGATCTGTTAATTCAACTTGATTGTTTTTTTCTTCAATAACAAAATACAAGGCTTCGTCAACAAGAGGCATTTTTCTATTGTTGTCTTGCATGTATTCGTTTTCAGTTTTTTGGAGCAGTTGTTTTACTCCTTCCTCACTCAAAAATTTGATAAGTGCTTTGTTTTTAGGAAGCGAACGGTAGGCTCTTAGTAATTGGAATCCGCCATCTTTTGTGTTTCCTTCTTTGATTAATTTTCGAGCTTCTGCTAAAAAACCATTCGATAATTGACGTTGTAAATTATATAAATTTTCAACTTTAGGTTTTAATTCATTAAATTCATGACGGTCTCCATCAGGTACAGGTCCCGAAATGATTAAAGGCGTACGAGCATCATCAATTAATACCGAATCGACCTCGTCGACAATCGCATAGTTGTGTTTTCGTTGTACCAAATCCTCAGGAGCATGAGCCATATTATCTCTTAAATAATCAAAACCAAACTCATTATTGGTTCCATAAGTGATGTCGGCTTCATACGCTTTGCGTCGCGCCTCAGTGTTGGGTGAATGGTTGTCAATACAATCTACTGTTAAACCATGAAATTCAAACAAGGGAGCCTTCCATGTGCTATCACGTTTGGCTAGATAGTCATTTACAGTAACCAAATGGACACCATTACCGGTAAGTGCATTTAAATATAGTGGAAGGGTAGCAACTAAGGTTTTACCTTCTCCGGTTTGCATCTCAGCGATTTTACCTTGATGCAGAACAATACCTCCAATAAGCTGCACGTCATAGTGAATCATATCCCAAGTGATATCTTTTCCCGCAGCATTCCATTGGTTTGCCCATAGAGCATTATCTCCATCTAATGTGATATAGGGTTTAGTAGCTGAAAGTTCTCGATCTTTTGCAGTTGCAGTAACTTCAATAGTTGCATTTTCTTTAAAACGGCGTGCGGTTTCTTTAACAACAGCAAATGCTTCAGGAAGAAGTTCCATGAGCACTTTTTCAGAAATGTCATACGCCTCTTTTTCTAATGCATCAATAGCATTATAAATATCTTCTCTCAGGTCGATATCAGAGGTGTTTTCAGCTTCAATCTTTTTAGCGGCTATTTCAGCGTCTTGTTTGGCACGTGCCGTTTTTATTTTTTCTTTGAACTCAGTCGTTTTGGCTCTCAATGCATCGTGTGACAACGCCATTAAAGCAGGTTCTAAAGCTTTGATTTTCGTAATATAAGGTTGTGTGGCTTTGACATCTTTTTCAGATTTATCGCCAACAAACATTTTGATAATGTTGTTAATAAAACTCATAATTTTTTATTTAATATACCCCGAATAGGGTGTGCAAATTTAAACAAAAAAAAAGCCCCATAGGAGACTTTTTTTACGGTTTAGTTTATTTTTTGATTAATATTCATCCTCATTCCAAAGGTAATCTTCGTCAGTCGGATAATCAGGCCAAATTTCTTCCATTGATTCATATATTTCTCCCTCGTCTTCAATTGACTGAAGATTTTCTACTACTTCTAGTGGAGCTCCAGCTCGAATAGCGTAGTCAATGAGTTCATCTTTGGTAGCAGGCCACGGTGCATCACTTAAATAAGATGCTAATTCTAATGTCCAATACATCTGCTTTCGATTTTATAATTTATGCAAAAATAAATTTATTACTCAAAAAGTCAAGTAAAAATTGATTTATTTTTAATTAAAGTTAAGAACGTGTTGCTTGTTTGATTTGAGAACAATGATTTTTGGTTTTTTGATTTCAATTTTTGTGTAGCTTTTAACTCTAAAATTTATAAATCGTTAATCAACAATCCAAAAACATCATTTTCTTGGTATCCACTGAACTTCTTCAGCGTTCAAATCGTAAGACAACTTTCGTGCCAAGACAAAAAGATAGTCAGAAAGTCGGTTTAGGTATTTGATTACATGCTCATCCGTGGGCTCAATGTCATTTAAATGTACAGCTAAACGTTCGGCACGTCGGCAAACACATCGCGCAATATGACAATGTGACACTGTAGGATGTCCTCCAGGAAGAACAAAATGTGTCATGGGAGGGATATGGGCTTCCATGTTGTCGATTTCGTGTTCTAAAAATTCAATATCAGATGCTTTAATGCCGAGATTTTGAAGTCTTTTCTCGCCGTTTTTGAGTGTTTCTTTTTCAGGAGGAGTAGCCAAAATAGCTCCAACTGTAAAAAGTCGGTCTTGCACTTCAATGAGCACCTTTTTATAGAGGGAATGAATTTCTTGATCCCGAATAAGACCAATATAGGAGTTCAATTCATCTACAGTTCCGTAACTTTCAATGCGAATGTGGTGTTTTGGCACTCGTGTACCTCCAAAAAGTGAGGTGAGTCCTGAATCTCCAGTTTTGGTATATATTTTCATGACTTTTTTTAGGATTCAAAAGTAATAAAAAGGATGGAATAAAAGTAAAAAGAATGGAATTGCATTATTTTAAGGTATTTTGTTTGGTTATTCGGTAAGGAATTGTAATTTTGTTTAATATTATATTTGTTTAAGATGAACAATATTAAAATTGAATTTAGTATAAAAGATTTAGAAAATCTTTCCGGGATAAAAGCACATACAATCAGGATATGGGAAAAACGCTATCATATATTTAATCCCAATAGAACCGAGACAAATGTAAGGTTTTATTCTATTGAGGAATTGTGTAAATTGTTGAATATTGCATTCTTGAATAATTATGGGTATAAAATTTCTAGAATAGCATCACTCTCTGATAAGGATCTGATTGCTACTGTAAAACAAGTAAATTCAAGCATTACAAACTTAAATTACTCTATAAATGTTCTAAAAGTAGCGATGTTTAATTTTGATTCTGTTTTATTCAATCAGACGCATGAGGAATTGGCTAAAGTAAAAAGCTTTGGTGAAATATTTATAGATGTGTATTTTCCATTTTTAAGAGAAATTGGAATGCTTTGGCAAACCAATAGTATAAAATCGATTCATGAACATTTTGTAAGTTACCTAATTTATCAAAAGTTAATTTCCTACATAGCTACAATTAATAAAGAGGCTAATTATATAGATGAAACTAAAACATTTGTATTGTTTCTTCCTGAGAATGAAATACATGAGATGTCATTGATGTTTGTTAATAGCCAGTTGCTAGAGATGGGCTACAAAACCATTTATTTGGGATCGAGTGTGCCGTTTTCGGATTTGGTAGAAATGAATAAGATGTTTCAGGAAGTCATTTATGTATCATATTTTACTGTTGCCCCTCATGTGGATGTTTTAGAGTCGTATCTCTTCCGTTTTAATGATGAAATAATTGCCCAAAGTAACAGTAAATTATTGATTTCTGGAGCCCAAACTAAACAGTTAGCCTCTTTATATTCAGGAATTTATAAGTTTGATACCGTGGCATCTCTAATTGATTTTGTATAAAATATTGTTTTTTATTTGTTTTTGTTTAATTTAAAAACTACATTTGTTAAACAAAATGACAATAAATGAAAGTAGCAATCATCGGTTCTGGATTTTCATCACTGGCTTCGGCTTGTTATCTTGCTAAAGCAGGATATGAAGTAGCGCTTTATGAAAAAAATAGTCAAGTAGGTGGTCGAGCCCGACAATTAAAAACCAAAGGGTTCACCTTTGATATTGGGCCTACTTGGTATTGGATGCCTGATGTATTTGAAAAATTCTTTCAAGATTTTGGAAAAAGAGTAGAGGATTATTACCAGCTTGAAAAGTTATCACCCGCCTACAAAGTTTTTTTTGGACAAAATAATGCTGTTGAAATCGCTGATTCGTTAGCTCAAATCGAGCAAACTTTTGAAGAAATTGAGCCAGGTAGTGGCAAAAAATTACATTCCTTTATTGATGAGGCAAGAAATAATTATGAAATTGCTATTAAAGATTTGGTGTACAGACCTGGAGATTCTATTCTTGAATTGATTACACCAAAAACAGTTTTAAAAGTCTCTCAATTCTTTTCTACTATTAGTAAAACGGTTAAGTCGCGATTTAGAGATAAGCGATTGCAGCAAATTCTTGAATTTCCTATATTGTTTCTAGGTGCCAAACCATCAAACACTCCTGGATTTTATAATTTTATGAATTATGCCGACTTTGGCTTGGGAACATGGCATCCAAAAGGAGGAATGTATTCTGTGGTTGAGGCTATGGAACAATTAGCGATAGAATTAGGTGTAACAATTCATATTAACGCTACTGTGGAAAAAATAAATGTAGTGAAGGGTAAGGTTACAGGCTTGCAGGTAAATAAAAAAAATATTTTAGCCGATATCGTGCTTAGTGGTGCTGATTATCATTTTACTGAAACATTATTAGCTCCAAATCTTCGTCAATATTCTGAACAATATTGGAACAAAAAAACGTTTGCTCCTTCTTCATTATTATTTTATGTTGGATTTGATAAAAAGATTGCTCACGTAAAGCACCACACACTTTTCTTTGATGCTCCTTTCGAGGAACATGCCATAGAGATTTATGATACCAAAAAATGGCCTAAAAATCCGTTATTCTACGCAAGTTTTCCCTCTATCACTGATGATAGTTTTGCGCCAAAAGATAAAGAAGCGGCTATTTTTTTAATCCCTTTAGCTATTGATCTTGAAGATACTCCTGAAATACGAGAACAGTATTTCGAAAAGATTATCACTCGTTTTGAAAAAATAACCAATCAATCGGTTCGAGAGCATATCCTTGTCAAAGAATCATTTTGTGTTAATGATTTTAAAAATGATTATAATTCCTACAAAGGAAATGCTTATGGATTGGCAAACATCCTAACACAAACGGCTTTTTTAAGACCTAAAATAAAAAGTAAAAAAGTAAAAAATTTATATTTTACGGGACAGCTAACGGTTCCCGGCCCAGGAGTACCACCCTCGCTAATTTCTGGAAAAATTGCAAGTGATAAAATTAGTAAAGAAAACAAATTATGAAAAGTTTATTTGACACATCTGCAATAGAATGCAGCAAAATAATTACCAAAAAGTATAGTACCTCTTTTTCATTAGCTATCAAAATGTTAGCTCCTAAAATCCAAAATGATATTTATGTCATTTATGGATTTGTTCGTTGTGCCGACGAGATTGTAGATACTTTTGACGAGTTCAATCAAAAAGAGTTGTTAGACGAATTTGAAGCTGATTTTTACAAAGCTTATGAGCGAAAAATAAGTTTAAATCCTGTGCTGAATGCTTTTCAAGAAGTGGTGCATCGTTATGATATGCTCGATTTGGTAAAGCCTTTCTTAAAAAGTATGCGATTGGATTTGAATAAAAAAGAATATCTTACTAAAGAGGAATATGAAGCGTATATTTTTGGTTCTGCTGATGTGGTAGGGTTGATGTGTCTTTTGGTTTTTGTGAATGGTGATAGAAAACGATATGATGCCCTAAAAGCTAGTGCAATGAAACTTGGTTCGGCTTTCCAAAAAGTGAATTTTTTGCGGGATTTAAAACATGATTACGAGAATTTAGGAAGAATTTATTTTCCCAATGTAAATATGAAATCATTATCCCATACGGATAAGCAAGCTATAGTTGCTGAAATCGAAAACGATTTTAAAGAAGCACTTGTAGGAATTAAAAATTTACCAAATGAGGCAAAATTTGGAGTGTATACCGCGTACAGATATTACAAAAGTTTATTGCATAAAATCGCCAAAACTGAACCTGAAGAAATTTTAAATAAACGAATTCGTGTTGATGACGTGAGTAAAATGTTTATTATTGGAAAATCTTTTGTGAATTGCCAATTAAATTACATGTTATGATGGCGCTACAATTTTTTTTAATCACTTTTGGAACCTTTATGGGCATGGAATGTGTTACTTGGTTAACCCATAAATATGTTATGCATGGATTCTTGTGGTACCTGCATGAAGACCACCACCAACCCAGATATCTTTCTTTTTTTGAGAAAAATGATTGGTTTTTTGTGATTTTTGCCATTCCTAGTATGTTGCTTTTTTATTTTGGTGTGCATCCAGAACTAAATTTTATGTTTTTCATCGGATTGGGTATACTGCTTTATGGTATGGCTTATTTTGTGGTACATGAAATTATCATTCATCAGCGAATAAAAATGTTTTCAAGGGTTAAAAACAAGTATATTGTAGGTTTACGAAAAGCTCATAAAGTACATCACAAACATTTAGGGAAAGAAGAAGGAGAATGTTTTGGCATGCTGTATGTGCCCAAAAAATATTTCAAAATGTAATGAATACATATCTCTATTTGGCGTTAAATCTAGGAAGTATTTTTGTTCCTTTCATGGCTAGTTTTTACAAAAAACATGCTTTTGTCAAGGAATGGAAACCCTTTTTTTTGGCAAACAGTGTGGTGGCCACTTTTTTTATTGTATGGGATGTTTGTTTTACCCATTTAGGCGTTTGGGGATTTAATAAAACGTATTTAATGGGGTATTATTTAGTCAATATTCCAATAGAAGAAGTCTTATTTTTTTTCTTTATTCCTTATGCAAGTGTTTTTATATATTTCGCTTCAAAGTACTTTATCAACGAGTCATGGAAACTCTCCTTTGAAAGAGTATTAACACTATTTATGGCTCTAAGTTTGGCAGTTATTGGGCTCATTTTCATAACAAAATGGTATACCGCTTCCACTTTCCTTCTCACTTCGATTTTTTTATTTCATCAATGGAAGAAAAAAGTTGATATGTCTAAAACATACGTGTCTTATGGCGCAACGCTTCCTTTTTTCTTTTTAGTAAATGGAATTTTAACAGGTACTTTTATTAAAGCGCCTGTAGTGTGTTATAATGACAAGGAAAATCTCGGCATCCGATTAGGAACCATTCCTATAGAGGATGTTTTTTATGGTTTTTTACTTATTGCATCTATCATACACTTGTATGAATTTTTTAAACAAAAAGAGATCTAAACATTACAAGTGATTCACATTGGGCGTATCACTTTCTATAAGTCCATCTCGTAGTCGGATGATGCGGTGAGCGTATTGAGCGATATCTTCTTCATGAGTAACCAAGATGACGGTGTTTCCAGCCGCATGGATGTCACCAAAAAGTTTCATGATTTCTACCGACGTTTTACTATCAAGATTTCCTGTAGGTTCATCGGCAAGAATAATTGATGGATGATTGACTAAAGCTCTTGCAACAGCGACACGTTGGCGTTGCCCTCCCGAAAGTTGGTTGGGTTGATGATCCATTCTGTCTGCCAAGTTTACTTGTGTTAAAACTTCTGTAGCTCTTTTATGACGTTCAATCTTGCTGTAACCTGCATAAATCATGGGTAAGGCAACATTATCTAGAGCTGTTGTTCTTGGTAAAAGGTTAAACGTCTGAAAAACAAATCCAATTTCTTTATTGCGAATGTCGGCCAAATCATCATCGTGCATTTGCGAAACGTCTTTTCCGTTTAAAATGTATGTTCCTGAAGTAGGCGTATCTAAGCATCCTAAAAGATTCATTAAAGTTGATTTTCCTGAACCTGAGGGCCCCATTAAGGCAACATATTCGCCCTTGTAGATTTGTAAATCAATTCCTTTTAAAACGTTAATGATTTCACTTCCAAGTTGAAAATCACGTTTGATGTTGCTGATGTTGATTAATGGGGTGCTCATTTTGATTTTGGATTACCACTTAATGGGAAATTTATTTCAAATGTAAGTATAAGGTTTGTTATTTTTGTTACAGAATATTAATTTAGATTTGAGTTTTATTTTAATATATTTGAGAGTTTTTTAAATCAAATTTATTTCATCCAACCTTTCAGGTTTTTGCATTATTGATGAATAATACTAAATTTATGAAAAAGATTCTTATTTTAATTTTATTACTTCTTTTTTTTCAAAATAGCAATGCGCAATGTTGGAAATCGATTTCAGTTGGACTTTACAATACATTAGGCATTAAGAATGATGGTACTTTGTGGGGTTGCGGTGCTAATTGGAGTGGTCAGTTAGCAAATGGTACTTTGACAGATAGCAATACTTTTATACAAATTGGAAACGAAAACAATTGGAAAACGGTTTCAATTTGTGGAGCACATGCACTTGCAATAAAAATAAATGGCACTTTGTGGGCTTGGGGTTCAAATAGTTCTGGACAATTAGGTAACGGAACAACTACAGATAAACTAATTCCAACTCAAATAGGAACTGCAAATGATTGGAAAACAGTTTCAGCGACCGCTTTTTCTAATTTAGCATTAAAGAACAATGGAACGCTTTGGGCTTGGGGTGATAACTCCAACTATGGACAATTGGGAGATGGAACTTTAGTAAATAAAACTGTACCAACTCAAATAGGAACTGCAAATGATTGGGCTCAAATTTGTGCTAGTCCTTCTCACAGTTTAGGAATTAAAAATAACGGAACTTTATGGGCATAGGGAAATAATTTTTATGGTCAATTTGGAAATGGAAATAATACTAATTCTTATATTCCAATTCAAGTTGGAACTGATAATAATTGGAAAACTGCTTTATCAGGTTCGTATTATACACTAGCTTTAAAGACAAATGGTACAATTTACACGACAGGACACAGTAGTTTCGGTGCTTTAGCACATGGTATGATAACTAATTTGAATTCACTAACTCAAGTTGGAACTCAAAATGATTGGGAAAGTATAGGTGTTGGGAGAGAGAATTCTTTGGCAATAAAATACAACAAAACATTATGGATTAGTGGTTATAATCTTTACGGTATGCTTGGAGATGGAACAACTATTCAGAAAAATGTTTTTACACAAGTAGGAACTGCTACTAATTGGAAATTTGCCTTTACAGGTGAGTATCATACAATTGGAATTAATATGGATGATTCTATGTTGGCATGGGGTCAAAACTTTTATGGCGAACTTGGAAATGGAAGCACTACAACATCATTGGTACCAATAACAATAACTTGTCCTGCTTTAAATAATGAAGAGTATCAGATTTTAAATTCATTTCAAATTTATCCAAATCCTGTAACAACCATTTTAAACATTAATTCAAATGAAAATGAAATAGAAGAGATTTCAGTAATTGATTTAATGGGAAAAGTGATGCTAAAACAGAAGAATAATTTTAATCAAATCAATGTTCAAAATTTAGCTTCGGGTATTTATTTTCTTTCGGTTACTTCTAGTGGAAAAACAACCATTCAAAAGTTTATTAAAGAGTAGTGTTACATTCTAATCACAAAATGCTCTTTTTCTTGCTCTTTTCTGAAAAAAACAATGCCCCATTGAAAGGTATCGATGGTCACTTTTACTTTGGGATGTTTTTTTATATTATCCCATGCTTCTTCCATGGCTGCATTCCAATGAATGTCGTCAAAAATCCAAACGGAATCGTTGGAAATGGTGGGTAGTAATAACTCAAAATAGGCTAAAGTTGCTTTTTTAGAATGATTGCCGTCAAAGTACACTAAGTCAAAAGTCGAAAGTCGAAAGTTGAAAGATTTTAAGTAGTCTTCAAATTTGGTGTTTACACATTCAATATTTTTTAGATTTTGTAATTGAAATTGATTTTTTGCAATTGCTATTGTGTTTGGGCATCCTTCCAAAGTACTAATTTTTGCATTTTTGTTTCCTAATGATAATGCAGCAGTGGCTAAACCTAGCGACGTACCTATTTCTAAAATGTTTTCGTGTTGAAAATAACGAACGAGTCGAAACAATACTTCAGCGCGTTTTGAAGAAATTCCGGCGTTTTTTGCAATTTGATTGATCGCTCGTGTGTTGCTTTTAAAAACTCGTGAACCCGCACCAAAATCGGTGACTTCAATCGTGTTTTTGTTTTGTAATAGCGAATTTCGATATTCTTTTAAAACAGAATATTCGGTATAGTTTTTCTTATCGTAAAAGCATTTTGTCACTAAATCAAACACAAAAGGCGAATGGACTCCATGTTCGTTTTTGGAGTGCCAAAGGAAGGTTAGGTATGATTTTATAATTTGTAGCACAGAGTATCTCAAAGTTTAGTACAAAGTAACACAAAGGAATAATAATAAAAAAGCATCGCGAAACGTTGTGAAAAACGTCGTGCGACTTTGTGAACCATTATTCCATTTTACTTGAAAGTTCAAACCAACGTTCTTCTTTTTCTTCTAGTGTATGAATTACTTTTTGTAATTCGTTGGCTTTGGTTTCAATTTCGTTATCGGCTACTTTTCCGTCTGAAAATAATTGTTCGATTTGCTTTTTTTGGTATTCTAAATCTTTAATTTCTCTTTCAAGTTTATTAAATTCTTTTTGTTCGTTAAAGCTCAACCCTGAACTCGTGTTTTGGTTTTGTTTCCAATTGTTTTTTTCTTTCGGACTATCTTCTTTTTCCGGCTCGATAGAGTCTTCATAGGCTCTAAAATCGGAGTAATTCCCTGGGAAATTTTCAATCACCCCTTCACCTCTAAAAACCAGTAAATCATCCACAATTTTGTCCATAAAATAACGATCGTGCGAGACTACTAATAAACAACCAGGATAATCTAGTAAGAAACTTTCTAATACATTTAACGTTACGATATCCAAATCATTGGTGGGCTCATCGAGAATCAAAAAATTCGGATTCTGAATCAACACCGTACACAAATACAAACGTTTCAATTCGCCTCCACTCAATTTTTCTACATAATCGTATTGTTTTTTGCTGTCAAACAAGAAGCGTTCCAACAGTTGAGAGGCCGAAATCAATTTGCCCTTCATCAACGGGATGTATTCGCCATATTCTTTAATCACATCAATCACACGCTGACCTGGTTTTGGATTGATGCCACTTTGTGTGTAATACCCAATTTTAATAGTGTCTCCGGTAATCACTTTTCCAGAATCTGTAGGAATAGTTTGAGTTAATAAATTCAAAAAAGTTGATTTTCCTGTACCGTTTTTACCAATAATCCCAATGCGTGCGCCACGTTGAAAATCGAAACTAAAATTTTCCAAAATCTTTTTGTCTCCAAATTTTTTCGAAATTTTGTGCAACTCGATAATCTTGCTGCCCAAGCGTTCCATGTTTATTTCGAGTTCGACTACATTTTCTTTTCGACGACTTTCAGCAACGGCTTTGATTTTGTAAAAATCATCCTGACGGGATTTTGATTTAGTTGTTCTCGCTTTGGGTTGACGTCGCATCCAAGCCAATTCTTTGACAAATAAGTTTTGAGCTTTGTCGATTGTGGCATTTTCAGAAGCAATGCGTTCTTCTTTTTTTTCTAAATAATAGGAGTAATTGCCTTTGTAACTGTATAACTTTCCGTTATCCAATTCAATGATTTCGTTACACACACGCTCCAAAAAGAACCGATCGTGAGTAACCATAAACAAGGTGATGTTTTCTTTAGCAAAATAACTTTCCAACCATTCAATCATTTCCAAATCGAGGTGGTTGGTGGGCTCGTCTAGAATCAATAAATCAGGACGATTGATTAAGATAATCGCCAAGGACAAACGTTTTTTTTGTCCTCCCGACATGTTTTTGACTTTCAATTTGAAATCTTCCAACTTCAATTTGAATAAAATTTGTTTGAATTGTGTCTCAAAATCCCACGCATTGAATCGGTCCATATCGTCAAAAGCTTTTTCATATGCTTCAGTGTCTTCTGGATTCTCTAACGCTTTTTCGTAACGTTCAATCACATGTAGAATTTCATTATCACTGGCAAAGATGCTTTCTTCCACTGTCAATTCATCTTGCAAATTCGGTACTTGCGACAAAAAAGCCATCTTAATGTCTTTTCGAATGATAACCTGACCCGTATCAGGTTCGTCTTCCCCATTCAAAATTTTCATAATACAAGTTTTACCCGAGCCATTTTTTGCAATAAAAGCGATTTTTTGGTCTTTGTTGATGCCAAAAGAGAGGTCTTTGAACAAGGTGCGTTCGCCAAACGATTTTGAAATATTTTCTACAGAAAGGTAATTCACAAGTGTAATTTTTTGCAAAAATAGACTTTTGTTTTTTGGAATTTATATTTGTTTTTTGGAATTTTAAAAAGTTTATATTTGCGCTATGCAACTATCGGTTATCATCCTTAATTATAATGTGCGCTATTTTTTAGAGCAATGCGTTTTAAGTGTTCAAAAAGCCCTTGAAGGCATGGATGGCGAAATCATTGTGGTGGACAATCATTCATCTGATGAGAGTTGTGCTATGATGAAGCAACGTTTTCCTAATGTCAAACTTATTGAAAATACAGAAAATGTAGGGTTTCCAAAAGGGAATAATATTGGAGTGGCTCAAGCAAAAGGGGAATACATTTGCATCTTAAATCCCGATACAGTAGTAGCGGAAGATACTTTTAAAAAGATTGCTGCGTTTTTCGAAGTGACAGATAATGTGGGAGTTGTAGGTTGTAAATTGATTGACGGCACTGGAACGTTTTTGCCTGAAAGTAAGCGTGGCGTTCCCACCCCATGGGTTGCGATTACAAAAATTTGTGGGTTCTATAAGTTTTCTGATGTTTTTGGGAAATATTATGCACAACATTTATCTGAAAATCAATCAGGAAAAGTGGATATTTTGGTAGGTGCTTTTATGGTGATGAAGCGCAATTTATATCTAGAAGTAGGAGGATTTGATGAAAAGTGCTTCATGTATTCTGACGATATAGATTTGAGTTATATGGTTCTGCAAAAAGGGAAAACCAATTATTACTTCCCTGAAACGACTGTAATTCATTATAAAGGAGAGAGTACGATTCGAGACGAAAAATATATGAAACGTTTTCAAGAAGCCATGCAGTTTTTTTACAACAAACATTTTAAAAAATCGGTTGTATTTGATTTTTTTATGAAAATCGGAGCGTTGGCTTTTTCATTTCTCAAAAAAAAGCAATCTGTTTCACAAAAAAGAGCGATTGATGAATATGTGATTTTCTCTAAAGAAAAACTATACTTACACTCAGGAAAAAAAGAAACGATTTTGAATGATTTGATCCACTTTAAAAACGATTTTCAAAACTCAATAGAGGTTGTTTTTGACACCAAATCATTTAGTTATAAAGAAATCATCGCTTTTATGAATTCTCATAAAAGTAAAAATTTAACATTTAAAAACTATATTTACACTTCAAATTATTTGATTGGAAGTAATAATGCAATAGATCGAGGAGAAGTATGGCAAGTAAAAAATTAGTATATTCTTTATAAAATGAAGAGAAAATTACTAATTTTGCAATCATAATTAAAAAACACAACTTTAGTTTAGATATATGGCAAAGTTTGAATTGAAATTACCGAAAATGGGTGAAAGTGTTGCGGAAGCGACCATTACCAATTGGTTAAAAAACGTAGGCGATTCTATTGCTGCCGATGAAGCAGTATTGGAAATTGCGACCGATAAAGTTGATAGTGAAGTTCCTAGTGAAGTTTCGGGAACACTAGTAGAACTCCTGTTTCAAGTAAACGATGTGGTTCAAGTAGGACAAACGATTGCTATTATTGAAACAGAAGGTGGAAGTGTAGAAGCTCCTAAAGCTTCAGAAGCCGTGGCTCCTGCAGTTGCTGAAATCACTAAAGCGGTTGAGGTGGCTAAAGAAACGGCTGCTCCTGCTGATTTTTCGGGTTCTGACAAATTCTTTTCTCCATTAGTGAAAAACATTGCTAAAGAAGAAGGTGTGTCATTGGCTGAATTAGAAAGTATTGCAGGTTCAGGAAAAGAGGGACGCGTGACAAAAGAAGATATTTTAAATTTTGTAAAAAATAGAAGCAATCAACCTGTAACGACGGCTCCAGCATCGGTTTCACAACCAGTAGCATCTAAACCAGTTGCTGCAACTACTCCAATTGCAACGCCAGTATCGGTTAATGGTGGCGACGAGATTGTTGAAATGGATCGTATGCGTAAACTGATTTCAGGTTATATGGTGGCTTCAGTGCAAACTTCGGCACACGTACAATCCTTTATTGAGGTGGATGTTACGAATATTGTGAAATGGAGAGATCGCGTTAAAAATGCTTTCGAAAAACGTGAAGATGAAAAACTTACTTTTACACCTATATTTATGGAAGCTGTTGCTAAAGCGTTGAAAGATTTTCCAGGAATGAATATTTCTGTAGATGGCGAATATATTATCAAAAGGAAAAATATTAACTTAGGTATGGCTGCGGCGTTACCTAACGGAAATTTAATTGTTCCTGTGATTAAAAATGCAGACCAGTTAAATTTGGTGGGAATGGCAAAAGCGGTGAATGATTTAGGAAACCGCGCGAAAGCGGGTAAGCTAAAACCAGACGATACACAAGGAGGAACCTATACGGTTACCAATGTAGGAACTTTTGGTTCGGTTTTTGGAACACCTATTATCAACCAGCCACAAGTGGGGATTTTAGCATTGGGTGCTATTCGAAAAGTGCCAGCAGTTATTGAAACTCCAGAAGGTGATTTTATTGGAATTCGTCAAAAAATGTTCTTGTCACACAGTTACGATCATAGAGTGGTAGATGGTGCCCTTGGCGGAAGTTTTGTAAAACGTGTAGCCGATTATCTTGAGGCTTGGGATGTGAATAGAGAATTTTAAAATAACTTTTACATAACATTGAAAAGACTGAGTCAGCTTAAATTGTCTCAGTCTTTTTTTGTGAGTAAAAAAATAAAGCTATCGATAAACGACACACACATTATCATATATTTGTAGCATAATATAAAAAGAATGGAATTAAAACTAAATAGGCCTATTTGTTTCTTTGATCTTGAAACAACTGGAATTGATGTGGCAAGAGATCGAGTTGTAGAGATTTCGATTTTCAAAGTGTATCCAAATGGGAATAAAGAAAGTAAGACATGGTTGGTCAATCCCACCATTCCAATTCCGCCACAAACTACTGCAGTGCATGGTATTACCGACGAAAAAGTAGCCCATGAACCTACATTCAAAGAATTGGCTTCTCATATTCACAACATGATTAAAGATGCTGATTTGGCGGGATTCAATTCCGACCGATTCGATATTCCGTTACTTGCTGAAGAATTGCTACGTGCTGGAGTCGATTTTGATATGAAAAACCGTGTTTCAGTGGATGTTCAAACAATTTTTCATAAAAAAGAAGAGCGAACATTAAGTGCCGCGTATAAGTTTTATTGTAATAAAAATCTCGATAATGCACATTCTGCCGAAGCAGATACAATGGCAACCTATGAAATATTGACGGCGCAACTTGATCGTTATGAAGATTTGAAAAATGATATCAAAGCGCTTTCAGAATTTACTACCCGAAAAAAAATAGTTGATTTTGCTGGATTCATTGCTTTAAATGACAAAGGGCAAGAAATTTTTACTTTTGGGAAAAATAAAGGACAATTGGTTGAAGAGGTACTTGAGAAAGAACCTGGATATTATGGTTGGATTCAAGGAGCCGATTTTCCGCTGTATACTAAAAAAGTATTAACAGGAATTAAATTAAGAAAGTTAAATACGAAATAGAAAGAGGTGCATTTTGTAGCCTTTTTTAGCATAGTTTTAAAATGAAGATAATTTGTATTGGTAGAAATTATGTCAATCATATTAAGGAGCTTGAGAATGAAAAGCCAGAAGAACCTGTTTTTTTTCTAAAGCCAGATTCGGCTGTCTTATTAAAGCAACATCCTTTTGTGATTCCGGAGTTTACAAATGAAGTGCATCATGAAGTGGAAGTTCTTGTGAAAATTTGTAAAGTGGGTAAATACATCGAACCAAAATTTGCGCCTAATTATTATGACGAAATAGGGTTAGGAATTGATTTTACAGCACGTGATGTGCAAAATAAGTTGAAAGAAAAAGGATTACCATGGGAAAAAGCAAAAGCATTTGATGGTTCGGCGGTAATTGGGTTGTTTTATCCGAAAGATCAATTTGAATCTTCTGAAAATATAGATTTTCAACTTTACAAAAATGGAGAAATCGTGCAAAAAGGGAATACCCAACAGATGATTTGGAATATTAACGAGTTGATTGCATACGTTTCCCAATATGTGACCTTAAAAAAAGGAGATATTATTTTTACAGGAACTCCAGAAGGAGTTGGACGTGTTAAACCCAACGATATTTTGGAAGGATTTATTCAAGAAAAAAAATCGTTTAGAATACAAGTTAAATAATGGCTTTACACTACAATTTATCAAAAGTTTATGCATTGTCAGACAATGATTCTGATTTTGTATTGCAAATCATGAAGGTTTTTATTGCCGAAGTACCCCATGATCTAATGCATCTTGAATCAGGAATCGAAGAAAAAAACTATAGCCAAACCTATTCTTATGCGCACAAACTTAAGCCTACACTTGATTTATTAGGAATGGAAATGATGTATGACGAAATACTTCAAATAGAGTCATGGACAAAAGCTAAAGGAAAGAGAAAAGAAATAGAGGAGGTTTTTAAAAGTTTAAAAGCGCAATTGGATAAAGCTATAAAAGAAATAAAAAAAGACTTTAATTTATAAAATACGTAATGTATTAAGTCAATCCGATTTAACAGATGAAAGCAGCTATTGTAACTATTGGGGATGAAATTTTAATTGGGCAAATTGTAGATACCAATTCAGGATTTATTGCAAAAGAATTAGATGCTGTTGGGGTGCAGGTTGTTGAGATGCTCTCGATTTCAGATGATAAACAGCAAATATTAGAAACATTTGAGAAATTTCAGAATCATGTAGATTTGGTGGTTATCACCGGGGGACTTGGACCTACAAAAGATGACATCACAAAAAAAACGTTTTGTGAGTATTTCGATGATGTTTTAATTGAGAATACCTCAGTTTTAGAACATGTAAAAGAGCTTATTGAACGTGTGTTTAAACGACCTATTACCCAAATGAATAAAGAGCAAGCGCTTGTGCCTTCAAAATGTCATGTGCTTTTTAATAAATATGGAACTGCTCCTGGAATGTGGATGAAAAAGGAAGATACGGTTTATGTGTCTTTGCCTGGTGTCCCCTTTGAAATGAAATACTTGATAGAGAATGAAGTCGTTCCCAAGATAGTACAAGAATATAAGAGGCCTTATATTATTCATAAAACTATCCAAACCTATGGGCAAGGGGAAAGTTTAGTGGCAGAACGAATTGAAACTTGGGAAAATGAATTGCCACAAAACATTAAGTTAGCCTACCTTCCTGCCCCTGGTAGGGTGAAATTACGACTTACGGCTAGGGATTTTGACAGGAATTATATTGAAAATTTAATAAATCAAAAAGCATCAGAATTAGTATCGATACTTAGCGATATTGTGGTTGGCTATGACGATAATGAGCCTATAGAAGTGGTTGTTGGTAGAGAACTTTCTAAAATAGGAAGGACATTAGCTACGGCTGAAAGTTGTACAGGAGGTAAGATAGCTCAGATGATTACATCGGTTCCAGGAGCATCGAACTATTTCAGAGGAAGTATAGTGAGCTATGCAACCGATGTCAAAGTATCTGTGTTGAACGTTTCTGAAGATGTGATTAAAACAAACTCTGTGGTGAGTAAAGAAGTTGCAAAAGAAATGGCATTGGGAGTAAAAAACATAATGAATACCGATTATGCTCTTGCAACAACGGGCAATGCCGGCCCGCTTAAGGGAGACTCTGATGTTGAAATAGGAACCGTTTGTATTGCGCTTGCAACTCCTTATGGGGTTGAAGTAGAGGAGTTTAATTTTGGACAACCTCGTGAAAAAGTAATAGACAGAGCTGTTGTCAAAGCGTTTGAAATGCTGAGAAAAGAAATTTTAAAAAATGTGTAATATTTTTTTGTGTATAAGGTTTCTTTTTTGTTTCTTTGCACCCTGATTTTGAATAACGATAAAAGAAAAGCATAATGTCAAGAGTTTGTGACCTTACAGGTAAAAGAGCGATGGTAGGAAATAACGTTTCTCACGCTATGAATAAAACTAAGAGAAAGTTTTCTGTGAACTTAGTAAAAAAACGTTTTTATCTTGCTGAAGAAGACAGATGGGTTACTCTTAGAGTAGCAGCGTCTACAATTAAAACAATCAATAAAAATGGATTAGCTGCTGTGTTAAAAGACGCAAGAGCTAAAGGGTTTATCAAATAATTCTTGTTCCAATAAAAATAAAGTAAGATGGCAAAGAAAGGTAATAGAATTCAAGTAATTTTAGAGTGCACAGAGCACAAAGCAACTGGTTTACCAGGAACTTCACGTTATATCACAAAGAAAAACAAAAAAAATACTCCAGACAGATTAGAGATTAAAAAATTTAATCCAATCTTAAAGAGAATGACTGTTCATAAAGAAATTAAATAATTCGGATTTTTTTTATAGAAAATTCAAAAATACTTGTTAAATCATGGCAAAAAAGACCGTTGCAACGTTACAAACAGCTTCAAAGAGATTAACAAAAGCCATCAAAATGGTAAAATCTCCAAAAACAGGTGCCTATACTTTCGTTGAAAGCATTATGTCTCCTGAAGAAGTAGATGAGTTTCTTAAAAAGAAATAATTCATAATTCATAATATAACAAAGCTACTTTCATGCGAGAGTAGCTTTTTTATTTTTATATTTGTTCTACCTTTGTAGCAAAATAGTGTTACAACTAATATAATTTGTATAAATGAGTTTTTTTAAAAGAATTTTTTCTTCAGAAAAGAAAGAAACATTAGATAAAGGATTAGAGAAAACGAAAACCACATTTTTTTCTAAACTCACTAAAGCTATTACAGGGAAGTCTAAGGTCGACGATGAAGTTTTAGATCATCTTGAAGAGATTTTGGTGTCTTCTGATGTTGGTGTAGAAACAACTCTAAAAATCATTCAACGAATAGAAGCTAGAGTTGCCAATGATAAGTATTTGGGTACTGACGAACTCAATCAAATATTAAGAGAAGAAATTGCAGCACTTTTGGCGGAGACAAACTCAGGAAATGATTCCGAATTTGTTGTGCCAGCTAATAAAAAGCCCTATGTTATTATGGTAGTTGGCGTTAATGGTGTAGGAAAAACGACAACTATTGGAAAATTAGCATATCAGTTTAAAAAAGCCGGACTAAAAGTGGTGTTGGGTGCCTCTGATACTTTTAGAGCAGCCGCAATCGATCAATTACAAATATGGGCAGATCGGGTGCAAGTGCCTATTGTAAAGCAACAAATGGGGAGTGACCCTGCTTCTGTCGCTTTTGATACATTGCAAAGTGCTGTGGCTCAAAATGCGGATGTGGTGATTATTGACACTGCGGGGCGTTTGCATAACAAAATTGGATTAATGAATGAGCTTACAAAGGTTAAGAAAGTAATGCAAAAAGTACTAAGTGATGCGCCGCACGATGTTCTTTTAGTATTAGATGGTTCTACGGGACAAAATGCTTTTGAACAAGCGAAACAATTTACTGCTGCCACTGAAGTTTCTTGCTTGGCGGTCACAAAATTGGACGGAACGGCAAAAGGTGGTGTGGTTATTGGAATTTCAGATCAATTTCAAATCCCAGTAAAATATATTGGAGTAGGAGAAGGAATTGACGATTTACAAGTATTTAATAAATTCGAATTTGTGGATAGTTTTTTTAAATAGGGTTTTATGAATAAAATGAGTTTGTTTTTCAAATCGGCTTCCCCATTAATACTCTTGTTGATAAGTGGAGCAATCGGAATTCTAGCCAAATTTATAGAAAAAAAATTTACAGATATAGCCATGGGGCTTCAGCTCATAACTTTTGCCCTATTTATATATGCTTTGATTAAGTTTTTTAACAAAATATTTAAGTGAAAAGAAACTAGCGCTTTATGGATATAAGGCGCTTATTTTTTGCCACAAAACTTCATCAAAATCAGATAAGGCCATATTGCTACTATCTGCGGCATCACCCATTCTAACAATCACCATTTTTTTACTAGGTATTACGTAGATTTTTTGATCGTCTTTTCCTAAGGCACAGAACATGTCGTTTGGTGCTGTTGGGATTAAACAGCCACTAAATTGAAGTTGTGTTTGAGGTAAATGATAACTGGATTTTCCATTAAGCCACCATAAGTAGCCGTAGGCTTGATTAATGTTTTGTGAGGTTGAAGTAGCATCGTTTAGAAACGCTTCGTTTATGATTTGAGTACCATTCCATTTTCCTTTATTTAAGGCTAATAATCCAAATCGAGCCATACTTCGTGTAGTACTGAAATAAATTTTCAAACCTAAGTTAGCTCCAGTACCTATATACCAAAATCCAGAGGATTCCATGCCAATTTTATCTCGCAATTTTGTGTTGAAATACGTGTTCCAGGGTTGTCCAGAGGCTTGTTCAACAACATCTTGTAATTTAACATAAACATTATGATACGCCCATCGAGTCCCTGCATCAGCTAAGTATTTCAAATTTGAAGGAGAAACATCATCTCCTAAAGAATCGTCAAGACCTGAATTCATGCATAATAAATTTTTACAGGTAATCAGGTTTTCTTTTGTCAATGGGGCGCTAGTCCACCCCGTTCCGATATAATCCGATACTTTATTGTTTAGATTAAGTAAACCTTCTTGTGCAGCAATTCCTGCAACTGTTGAGGTTAGTGTTTTTCCAGCACTATTCCATTTCCAAAGGGTAGACGCAGTATGGCCATTAAAATAGTGCTCTAAAACGATACGCCCATTGCCTAAAATGATGAATGATTTCGAATTTTTTTCTTGCAAATAATCCAGCAACGGTTGAACAGCGCTAACATTCCAACCCAAATCGGTAATGGATTTTGTTTCCCATGTCGTACTTCCATCTGTAGGAGGGAAATACATGTTATCAGCACTTGTATTAGACTCACTGTGTTCTGTAGAACAGCTAAAAAGAATAAAAATCAAGGTGAGAAATGTTATTTTTTGTATCATTTTGTTGGGTTTTAGAGTAGGAACAAAATTTAGACAGAAGGTTTAATCAAAATTACTTTTTTATTTTTTAAAATATATTGTATTTTTAGATTTTATTTAGAGTATGAAAAAAATATATGTATTAATAACGTTGGGTCTCTTTGGAATTTCATGTCATCATGCTGTTTCAGAGCAAGATATCAAAAAACTGAATGGGTATTGGGAAATTCAAAAAGTAGAAATGCCCGATGGTACTAAAAAAGAATACAAAGTTAATGAGACTATTGATTTTTTTAAATTGGATGGCAAGAAAGGTTTTCGTATGAAAGTGATGCCTCAATTAGATGGAAAGTACTTAACAAACGACATTAGAGAGGCACTAGAGATTTCCAAAAGTGAAGAAAATTACTACATTGAATATCATTCGAATTATGGCAAATGGAAAGAAGAAATTTTAGACCTACAAGATAGTATTATGGTCTTGAAAAATAAAGATAATACGGAATATCATTATGTGCGTCAAACACCTTTTTCAATAAAATAAACAGGTACAATGGCAAAACGATTAAGCAACGAGAGTTCTATTTCGGCTGTATTGAAAGAATTCATTCAACAGCATAAATTAGAATCAGGTATGGATAAGATTGATGTGGAACAGGCTTGGAAAACGCTTATGGGTAACGGAGTTAATAGTTACACTCAAGAAGTGGTGCTTAAAGGACAGACGCTTTATGTCAAATTAAGTTCAGCCGTATTACGAGAAGAGCTGAGTTATGGGAAACATAAAATCATCAGTATGCTTAATGAAGAACTTCAAAAAGAAGTAGTTAAAGAGCTAATTTTACGATAAAAAATCCCATTTCAATTACGAAATGGGATTTTTTATTTTTACACAATTTGCATAACTGCAAACTGCTACTGAATACTAAATACTAGAATTGCTCTCTTCCTGCAAAGTGGAATGCACTTTCTATAGCAGCATTTTCATCAGAATCTGATCCGTGTACAGCATTTTCACCGATTGAAGTGGCGTATCTTTTACGAATAGTTCCTTCAGCAGCTTCCGCAGGATTTGTAGCGCCAATTAATTTTCTGAAATCCTCTACTGCATTATCTTTCTCTAAGATAGCTGCTACAATAGGACCGCGTGACATAAACTCAACTAATTCTCCGTAGAACGGTCTTTCAGCGTGAACTGCATAAAATTTTTGTGCATCCGCTACCGTCAATTGGGTTAATTTCATAGATACAATTCTGAAACCTCCTTCAGTAATCATATTTAAAATACCTCCGATGTGTCCTTTTTCAACAGCATCTGGCTTAATCATGGTAAATGTTCTATTTGTTGCCATCTTGTTTTTTTAAATTTTTGGCAAAAGTAAGGTATCTGAAGCGAAAAAAAAAATCAACCGCTTATGGATTTTAAGAATGTTTTGAAAATAATGTATTTTTGTTCAAAGGAAGCCTATTCGAAAATAAGGATACTAAAGTGAGCGTCAAGAGGATCAAAAAAAGCACCAATTTTTTTGAAGAATTCTTGACCATATTCTATATAAAATTCGGAAAAATTAGCTTTTCTTTCTTGCAAACTTTGATTAGGAAACAACTCATTCTGTATTGAAACTATTCGGACTAGTAGATCATGATGCACTCTTTTTTCTGCTTTCAACAAGCGTTTTTCTATATGATCAAGTCCCTTCATTTGTTTGACTTCTTGGGCTTTTACGGCTCCAATAAAAGATTTGTCGGTTTGTTGAGCTATTTTATAAAGAGCCTCAAATTGTTTTTTGAGAATCTCTTTTTGTTCTGTAAAATCGATTGTTATGTTAGAAAAATCACTAACTTTTCTATTAAGTAATTCTTGTTGCTTTACAAACAAATCTTGCCACGTCAAACCTAATTTTTTTATTTTCTGTTCTTGTTTTCGATGGGCTAAGAGTGCCGAATTACGTAATACCAAGATTGGAAATGTGGTAGTATTGGCTTCAAAATTAGATTTCAATTCTAACCAATACGCCAATTCGCCTCCCCCTCCAATATAAGCAAGATTGGGCAAAAGAACTTCTTGATACAACGGACGAAGGATGACATTAGGACTAAATTTTTCAGGATGGTTTTCTAATTCACTTAAGAGTTCAACCTTTGAGAATTGGATGGAAGTATTATTTATTTTGTAGGTTTCCTTTTCAAGTACAATGCGTTCTCGTAGGTTGTTTTCCATATAAAAAAGGTTCAGTTCTCTCGGATTAACTTGAACGTCATAGTCTTTTAAAAGGGTGTTGGTTTCGGTTACTTTTTTGTACGAGGTTTGTTCTAAAAGCTCTTTTTCCACATAAGGAATGAATACCTTTTTTAGCGCAACCGAATCACCATCAATAATCACTAGACCTTCATCCTTGAATAACTCGTTTATTAAATAGCGAGTTGCATCCGCCAGGTTTGTATGATTTAAATACGCATTTTCAAAAAGTTTTTTTAATGCTAATGCGTTTTCGGAAGTCCCAATTTCATTTGAAAAAATCGTCAAAAGCACATCTAAGCCCGCTGTGGATAATCTTCCAACGGGACCGCTACTTTCTCGATTCCATTGTATTTTTTGCCCTTTGCAATAAAAAAAACTGATTTCTTCAAAATCATGGTCTTCCGTGGCCATCCAATACACAGGGACAAAATTGTTTTCAGGATATTCCTTTTTTAGTTGTTTGCAGAGGTTAATTGTAGAAACGATTTTATAAATAAAATACAACGGTCCTGTAAATAAATTTAGTTGATGTCCCGTCGTTATGGTGAACGTGTTAGAAAGGTTTAAAAGTTTGATGTGATTTAATGTTGTTTCGGATGGTTCAAAACAAGCATATTGCTTTTCTAATTCGGAGACCAAAATTTCCCGATGTTCAAAAGGATAGTTATGCTGTTTTTCAACGATTTGTGCTTTGAAATTATCAAGAGTAGGAAACCGATTGTACAATTGTTTTAGTTCTGGCTTTTCATCTAAATAATCCATCATTAATTTAGTGAAATATCCTGATTTTTGATAGCTAATACAATCGTAGTCCATACTTTTTTTGTGCAAAAATACTTATTTTTGAAAAGCAAATCGTTTTCCTTTTTGCAAACTTTAATTTCCCTTACTTTTGCAAAAATGATTTCCATTTGAAAGACCTATTGTTAATTACGCCACCTTTCACCCAACTGAATACACCGTATCCAGCCACGGCCTATTTGAAAGGGTATTTGAATACAAAACGCATTTCTGCTTTTCAAATGGATTTGGGTATGGAAGTAATCTTGGAATTATTCTCTAAAAAAGGGTTAACAGAACTATTTTCATCCGACTTTCAACACGTATCACCAAACGCGGAAAGAATAGCTTTTCTTAAACATGATTACATCGAAACCATCAACTCCGTAATTGCATTTTTACAAGGGAAAAATCCGACTTTAGCGCGTCAAATTTGTAGTGGGAATTTCCTTCCAGAAGCTTCTCGATTTGCACAACTTGACGATATGGAATGGGCTTTTGGAACGATGGGATTGCAAGACAAAGCCAAGCATTTGGCTACCTTATATCTTGAAGACTTGTCCGATTTTATTGTAGAATGTGTGGATGAAAATTTTGGCTTCAGTCGCTATGCCGAACGTTTAGGAAGAAGTGCCAACTCATTTGATGAATTGTATCAATATTTACAAAGCGAAACCACGTATATTGACAAAATCACCCTTGAAATTCTAAATAAAAGAATTGAAGAAGTACGGCCTAAATTGATCTGCTTTTCAGTTCCTTTTCCAGGGAATTTATACAGTGCTTTTCGTTGTGCTCAACATATAAAAAATCATTTTTCTTCTGTGAAAATCGCCATGGGAGGCGGATTTCCAAATACCGAATTACGGGAAGTAAAAGACCAACGCGTTTTTGAATTCTTTGATTTTATCACTTTGGATGACGGAGAACTACCCATTGAATTGTTATATTCTAGTGTTCAAAATCCAAATTCAAATGAATTCAAGCGAACTTTTCTTCTTGAAGATGATAAAGTAGTTTATAGAAACAACTCCACAAAACCAGACTACAAACAAAGCGAAGTGGGGACTCCTGATTATTCGGATTTGTTGTTGGATAAATATATTTCGGTGATAGAAATGGCCAATCCGATGCACAGTTTGTGGAGCGATGGTCGTTGGAACAAACTCACTATGGCGCATGGTTGCTATTGGGGAAAATGTACCTTTTGCGATATTTCATTAGATTACATCAAAGTATACGAACCTATTGCTGCTAAAATTTTAGTCGATAGGATGGAGGAATTAATAGCTCAAACGGGAGAAAATGGATTCCATTTTGTAGATGAAGCGGCACCACCCGCCTTGATGCGCGAAGTAGCTCTTGAAATTATAAAAAGAAAGGTAGTGGTCACTTGGTGGACTAATATTCGCTTTGAAAAAAATTTTACCTCAGATTTGTGTGTTTTATTGAAAGCTTCTGGATGTATTGCCGTTTCAGGCGGAATCGAAGTTGCCTCCGATAGACTTTTGGAATTAATTAAAAAAGGAGTTACTGTCGAACAAGTGGCGCAAGTTACCCGAAATTTTACTAAAAGTGGCATTATGGTACATGCGTATTTAATGTATGGTTTTCCTACACAAACGGTTCAAGAAACAATGGATAGTCTCGAAATGGTGCGTCAGTTGTTTGCTCTTGGAATTTTACAAAGCGGATTTTGGCATCAGTTTGCCATGACAGCCCATGCACCAGTGGGAATGTTTCCAGAAGAATTTGGTGTCATACCTGAACTAAACGAAATTACTTTTGCTCATAATGACATCAACTTCAAAGACAAAACAGGAATCAATCACGATAGATTCAGTTTTGGATTGAAGAAATCGCTATTCAATTACATGTACGGAATTGGTTTTGATTATCCACTGCAAGAATGGTTTGATTTTAAAATTCCAAACACCAAAATCCCTCCCGACTATATTGTTTCTTGTCTAGAAAAAGAATTTGATTTTAATATAAAATCCTCTGCTAGAATTGTTTGGATAGGAGGAGCTCCAATTTCGAAAACCTTCACAAAATCCAAAAAAGGACATTCGTGGGAAATGATGAAATTAACTTTTTATGATAAAACAGAAACCTTCGAAATCACATTAGATAAAGACAAAGCACAATGGCTTCTTCAGATTTTAGAAAGAATTTCGGTTCAAATGAATCATAAAATAACCTACAAAGAATTAAAATCTGATTTTGAACAACACTTTCAAGATTTTGAATTGTTTTGGTTTTCTAAACCAATTACTACGTTGCGAGATTTTGGACTTTTAGTTTTGTAAATTTTAAACCAATATAATTTAGAATTAATCTAAAAAAAAAACAATATTTTAAGGAAAAATTAAGTTTTCTCAAGGTTGTTTTGATATATTATTTATACTTTTGGTATGATAATCAACTCAATAAAAAACAAATAAAAGACCAATGGGAAAAACCTTAAAAAAAGTAATAATTGCTTTCTTACTACTTGCAATTATTGGTGTTGTTGGCTTTTTTGCAGCGCGTTATTACGCCTATCATGGCGGTAAAAGAGACGTGCAGTCGGAAGAAGCTGCATTTACATTAAAAGCAAAAGATTTTGTAGCCGAATTTACAGCGAATGAAGCTTCTGCTAATAAAAAATACCTAGAAAAACCAGTAGCAGTATCGGGTGCCATAACTTCAGTAAATGGAAAAGAAGTTATTTTGGACGATGTAGTTGTATGCAATTTCACAACTCCAGATGCTACGCTTAAAGTAGGTCAAACCATCAGTATTAAAGGAAGAGCGGTTGGATTTGATGACTTAATGGGAAGTGTCAATTTAGATCAATGTTCGATAAATAATTAATTAACCCCACAAAAAATGAAATTAACAAAACTTAAAATTTCAATGTTTGCGTTGTTGTGTTTTGGATTTGCTCAAGCACAAGACGATTTGATGAATGAATTGGATTCAGGAAACAATGATAAAAAAGAAATTGCCTCTGCAGCTTTTAAAGGCTTGCAAGTAGCCAATATGCAATCGACTAAACTTCCTGTTAAAGGAGAGTTCTATTTTCTTGTATCTCACCGTTTTGGTGATTTGACCTATGGATTTGAAAACTTTTACGGGTTGGATGGTGCTTTAACCAAATTATCTGGAATCTATGGTGTAACCAATTGGTTGTCTCTTGGAATTTCAAGACATACATATCAAAAAACATATGAATTGGCTGCAAAATATAAGTTAGCGAATCAAGAAGATAACGGATTCCCTGTTACTATTGTAGGTTACAATACCATGGATATTCGTAGTGATTTGAAAAAAGAAATGTATTCAGACTTAAAAGCAACTGATCGTTATGCATTCTCAACGCAGTTGATTATTTCAAGAAAAGTTAATAGTTCTTTTTCATATCAATTCAATCCAATATTTATTCATAGAAATCTCTATGATATGTTTGAAGATGAAAAAAATGCTGTATTTTTAGGTGTTGGAGCACGTTATAAACTTTCTAAACGAATCAGTTTAAATATGGATTATGCAAAAAGAGCCACTCTTAATCTTCCATATTATACTCAACTATCTCAAAATCCCGTTACTCTGGGTATGGACATAGAAACAGGTGGTCATGTCTTTCAGTTAGTGTTGTCTAATAGTCAAGCTATGAATGATGTGGCTTATTACACAACGGCTTCTGGAATTAAAGGAGGTAGAGGAATTTTCTTTGGATTTAACATGTATAGAGTTTTTTAATAAAATTAGTTATGAAAAAAATAAATTTAATTATAACAACATTAGTAGGAATTGTATTTTTTGTTTCATGTGATTCAAGAACGCAACAAGAATTAGAAATCGTAAAAGATCCTACCTATGTTAAGAACATTAAGCCTATTATGGATGCTAAGTGTGTGTCTTGTCATTCTGGCGGAAATCAATTTCCAGATTTAGATACCTATGCTGCTGTAAAAGGTGCTCAAGATGGTACAAATAGTAATCAATTGCTTTGTAGCTTAATGTCTAGTCCATGTACATCAAATAGAATGCCAAAAGGAGATGCTCCTTTATCAAGTTCAACAATAACGACTATAAGTACCTGGATAAATAACAACTATCCAGAACAATAAGAATCAATCAAAAACTATATTATGAAAAAAACAATTGTAACTTTAATTTGTTTAGTTTTCTCAAGCGTACTGTTTTCACAAAAAGTGATGACTCGCTCAGGAGAAATAAAATTTGACGCAACCGTTCCAGGAGCTATGGATCCTGTAGTAGGTACGAGCAACACGGTTTCTGCTATTCTTGATAAAGCAACTGGAGATTTTGTGGTTCAAGGCATGGTGAAATCGTTTAAATTCAAATCGCCTTTGATGGAAGAACACTATAATGAAAATTATATGGAAAGTGATAAACTTCCAAAAACCACTTTTAAAGGAAAAATCGTTGGTTTTGATGGTAAAAACGGAACTTACGATGTAGAAGGTGATTTAACGATTCATGGTGTGACTAACAAAGTGAAAACTAAAGTAACCGTTTCTAATGCAGGTGGTTCAGTGACTGTATCTGGAACTTTTACTGTAAAACTAAACGATTACAAATTGGAAGTACCTGCTATGGCAAAGAAAACCTTGGCTGAAACAGCTAAAATCAGTATTAAATTAGAATTAGAAGATAAAAAATAACAAATCAAAAATTAAAATTAATCATGAAAAAAATAATTACTTTAGCTTTATTTGCTCTTTTTATGGGAGCGTCTTATTCCGTTCAAGCCCAAACGGCGGGAACTATGTCGTTTACGTTTACAACCCCTAAGCATACGACAGGTAATTATATTACTTCTGGAGGATATGTTTTGGCAGTATGGATTGAGAGTTGTACTACTTGTGGTGCAGGAACTACAGTAGGAACCTCTACATTTGTTAAAACAAATTTACGTTATTGGGCTGGAGGTACAAACGACCACTTGCCAACATGGAATTCGAAATCAGGAGCGAGTACAACAGGAGCTATAACAGGTTCAACTCAAACTACTTTTGCTGCTCGTACGGTAACATGGGATGGTAAAAACGCTGCGGGTACTACATTGATGGCTGATGGAAATTACAGAGTATGTATCCAAGAAACTTGGGGACATGGTTCAGCTACAGCCACACGTTATTTCCCATTTGTGAAAGGTGCTACTGCATACACAAACACTACTGATGTAACTGCAGATACAAACTTTACAGGGATTACTTTAACATGGACACCAACATTGGCTACAGATTCTTTTACAAAAGGACCTGAAGTGGTGGTTTATCCAAACCCTTCTAAAGGAATTTTTAACCTTGATTTTAAATCACCAATAAAAAACATAACTGTTGTTAATACCCTTGGAGCAATTATCTATGAAGAAAACATAGAAGCTACTGCAGCAACAACTTCAAAATCTATTGATTTGTCGGCTTATACTAATGGTATTTACTTTATTAATGTTTCAGATGATAATGGTTCATCAAGTTATAAAGTTGTGTTAGATAAATAATCATAACAAGATTCTAACTAAGAATAAGAAGCCGTCTTTTTTAGACGGCTTCTATTTTTTTATATTTTTAATAATTTGAAACGAGGTGTTTCATAAAACTGATATTTTCCTTCAGTATCTGCATAAATTAAAAAAGCTTCTAATTCTTTGTGTTTTTTTAAAAACTTAATGGCTTTCTCTAGCCCCATAACTAGAACGCCTGTGGCATAAGCATCGGAAATGATTCCCTTTTTAGAAACAATAGACACGCTTAATAAGCTGTTTTTTGTAGGATATCCTGTTCTCGGATCAATATGATGGGCATATTTAGTTCCGTCTTCTTCAATGTATTTTCTATAATTTCCAGAGGTAGCAATCGCTAACCCATCTAATTGAATATTTTGAATAATAGGGTTAGAGGCGGCTTTATTTTCTATAGGAGTTTCAATACCAATAACCCACTTTTTACCTTCTTCAGATGTTCCTTGTGCATATACTTCACCTCCAATCTCTACAATATAGGAAGTAATCCCTTTT
This sequence comes from Flavobacterium aciduliphilum, assembly GCF_003268855.1. Lineage (GTDB taxonomy): Bacteria > Bacteroidota > Bacteroidia > Flavobacteriales > Flavobacteriaceae > Flavobacterium > Flavobacterium aciduliphilum. Next base: position 350,490 of record NZ_QLSZ01000001.1, on the reverse strand, counting down.
GAATTCAAAAAGGATGCGATAACATCAACAGAATATCCTTGAGCAAATGCATTAAAATCTAGTGCGACTCTGGAATCGGATTTAACAACTTTGTTGTTTTTTAAGTTTATTAAATTAAATCCAACAAATTTTAAGATACTATCAATTTTTCTAGACTCTATTTTTTGTTTTTTTCCTGGACCAAATCCCCACGCATTAACCAATGGAAAAACAGTAGGATCAAAAGTTCCATGGGTATCTTTCCAAACTTTTTTCCCTTGATTAAAACATGTGAGGAAATAGTTGTCAAGAACCACATCTTTATTTGTATTTACTTTTGTAATAATCGAATTTGGATTATACGTCGATACAGAAAAATCAAAATCTTTCAAAATACTATCGATTTCTTTCTTAAAAAAACGTTCTTCTTTATCTATATATGTGATATGATATGTTGTGCCTTGGGCGAAGCCTTCTACAAACATGGGTTGTAATTGAGCACAACATGAACTCATTTTAACAAGAAATAGGATTAGTATGATAAATTCTTTTTTCATTATTTTAAAGATTAGATATTATTTTATTGTGCTTTTATTTTTTTGTATCTTACTTTTTAAAGAGGCATATTTAGTATCAAACTCATTCATTTGAACAGCCTTATTGATAAAGATTAAAGCATTTTTACAATCCTGTTTTTTATAATATATTAGCGCTATTTCGTATAGAATTTTGTCTTTCCTTGAAGACGATTCCAAAGATTTTGTATAATCCGCTAAAGCGTTATTATTAAGACCCAGAATTTGTTCTACCTGTGCTTTTTTTTCAAAAACGTCTCTGCAATTGGGATTCAATTGAATGGTTTTGTCATAATAGTGTAAGGCTTGAGAATAGTTTTTTAAATATTGATTTAAAATTCCTTTTGCAAAATAAGCTGAATCTTTATTGGTCTTATTAAAATCAAATAATACTTTTTTAAAGGATTTATAATTTTTTTTCAAATGTCCATAATATAAATTGTCTTCTACTGAAGAATCTTCCTTAAAAACGTCATAGAAAGTCATCAATGCTTGCTTGTAATTTTTATCTTGTGCCAAAATCCAACCCTTATATAGATAGGCTTTTGAAATTGTTTTATCTAATCGAATTGCTTTATCACAATAATACAATGCTTTTTTATATTTTTTATATTGAGCATATAGTAACCCCATGTCGGCATATACCGCATAATTATCGTCTCTTTTTGTAAGGGCTAACTTAAAGTTTGCTAATGCCTGATAGTATTGCTTGCATTTAAATTGGTCGATACCCATAAAATAATAGGCATCCGAGTTTTTGGGTTCAAATTTCACAGTCATTTTATAATCTGAAACAGCTCCCTTTTTGTCTCCAATTTTATCTCTAACCATGGCTCTAAAAAAGTAACTATCTGCAAATGTAGGATCTATTTTTATTTCCTCAGAAAAGTCACGTAAAGCTCCTTTATAATCATGTATGAGTTCTTTTATCAATCCCCTGTCATTGTAGGCTGATGAATCGTTTGGAAATTGTTTAAGTAATGTATCAAAATCGGAAATTGCTCCTCTAAAATTTTCAACATAGTACTTTTGTTGTGCATTTTCTTTTAGCTGTTGCTTAGTCGTTTGGCTCAAAACTATGATACTCCAAAAAAACATATAAAACAATATAATTTTCTTCATTTTACGGATTTATTTACTTAACAAAAATAAGCTTTTTCCAAACAATATTTTTTAAAGCTCACTTAAAAAGCTATACTAATTTTCCAAATTTCTGATATATATCAGTAACGAAAACGTTTTCTTTTCCTAAATTTACAACAAATTAAAAATAGCACTATGAGTAAAACGTATACACTTTCAGTAAATCATACCACAACTTTTGATTTCAATGAAAGTTCTCTAGAACATTTAGACGCTGTGGCTATTGGAACTCATAAATTCCATGTGCTCCAAAACAGTAAACCCTATGTGGCAGAAATTATTTCATGTGATTTTTTAGCAAAAAAATACACCGTAAAAGTAAACAACAACACCTATGAAGTATCACTTTCTAATGACTTAGACAATCTCATCAAAGGACTTGGTATTGAACGAGGGAAAACCAAAGTGGTCAACGCCATCAAAGCTCCGATGCCTGGTTTAATCTTAGAAATCAATGTTGAAGTAGGACAAGAGGTAAAAGAAAATGATCCACTATTAATATTGGAAGCGATGAAAATGGAAAACAGCTTTTTATCTCCACGAGATGGAAAGATAAAATCAATTGCTGTTACCAAAGGAATCGCTGTTGATAAAGGACAATTGTTAATTGAATTTGAATAGGAAAATAGAAAATAGAAAATAGAAAAAAGTAGAAAGAAACAAGAATAATGTTAGAGTCTTTCTTCTTTTAAATCTTACAAATATGAAAAAAATATCCAAAATATTAGTTGCCAATCGCGGGGAAATTGCCATCAGAGTAATGAAAACCGCAAAAAAAATGGGCATTAAAACGGTAGCGGTATTTTCTACTGCCGATAGAAATGCCCTACACGTAAAATATGCTGATGAAGCGGTTTGTATTGGAGAAGCTGCTTCGAGTCAATCCTATTTACGTGGTGATAAGATAATTGAAGTTTGCAAACAACTTGGAGTTGATGCCGTGCATCCAGGATATGGTTTTTTAAGTGAGAACTCACATTTTGCAGAGGCTTGCGAACAAAACAACATCATCTTTATTGGTCCAAAATCGAAAGCGATTGAAATGATGGGCAGCAAACTAGCGGCTAAAGAAGCTGTTATGAAATATGATATCCCTATGGTTCCTGGCGTTGATCATGCGATTATCGACGTGGAAGAAGCCAAAAAAACAGCCCAAGCGGTTGGATTTCCTATCTTAATTAAAGCTTCCGCAGGAGGAGGTGGAAAAGGGATGCGTATAGTGGAGAAAGAAGAAGATTTTGAATCACAAATGAATCGGGCTATCAGCGAGGCAACATCTGCTTTTGGGGATGGATCTGTATTCATCGAGAAATATGTAACCAAACCGAGACACATCGAAATTCAAATTATGGCAGATACGCATGGCAATGTGTTGTACATTTTTGAAAGAGAATGTAGTATTCAGCGAAGACATCAAAAAGTAGTTGAAGAAGCGCCCTCATCAATTTTAACTCCAGAAAAACGAAAAGAAATGGGAGAAGCGGCTGTAAAAGTGGCACGTGCTTGCGATTATGTTGGAGCTGGAACGGTTGAGTTTTTAATGGACGACCAACATAATTTTTACTTCTTAGAAATGAATACTCGTCTACAAGTGGAACATCCAGTAACAGAAATGGTATCAGGCTTAGATTTAGTAGAATTACAAATACGTGTAGCTCGCGGCGAAACCCTCAACATCAAGCAAGAGGATTTAAAAATTCACGGTCATGCCATGGAACTTCGTGTATATGCCGAAGATTCTATGAATGATTTCTTACCCAATGTTGGTTTTTTAAGTACTTATAAACTTCCTGAAGGGGAAGGAATTCGAGTTGATAATGGTATTGAAGAAGGCATGGATGTACCTATTTATTATGACCCAATGCTTTCAAAATTGGTTACTTATGGAAAAACCCGTGAAGAATCCATTGAATTGATGATTAAAGCTATCGACAATTATCATGTAGAAGGCGTAGCAACAACCCTTCCTTTTGGGAAATTTGTCATGGAGCATGAAGCATTCCGTTCTGGAGATTTTGACACCGGATTTGTAAAAGCGTATTACAATCCTGAGAAAATGAAAGCGCAATTGGATGTAGAAGCAGAAATTGCTGCTAGGGTTGCCTTAAAACAATATCTAGAAGATAAAAAAATCTTACGATTACCTATTGAGTAAAAAAATAAGAATAAAGAACATAGGATATAGATAATAGAAAATAGAACATACACTGATAAAGTCTTTTTTCTATTCTCTATTTACTTTAATCTCAAAAATATGGAAGATAAAATCAAAATATTAAACGATAAAATTGCCTTGGCTAAATTAGGTGGAGGCGAAAAGAGAATTGTAGCGCATCATGCCAAAAAGAAACTTACTGCTCGTGAAAGAATTGAATACCTTTTAGACGAGGGTTCTTTTGAGGAAATTGGAATGTTAGTGACCCACCGAACGACCGATTTTGGAATGGAAAAAGAAATTGTTTACGGGGATGGTGTAGTGACTGGTTACGGAACGATAAATGGACGTGTAGTATATGTTTTTGCTCAAGACTTTACCGTATTTGGAGGGTCATTATCAGAAACCCACGCCGAAAAAATCTGCAAAGTAATGGATATGGCATTAAAAAGTGGGGCACCTATGATTGGATTGAATGACTCGGGCGGGGCTCGTATTCAAGAAGGGGTACGTTCTTTAGGCGGATATGCCGATATTTTTTACAGAAATGTGCAGTCAAGTGGAGTCATTCCACAAATTTCTGCTATCATGGGACCTTGTGCTGGAGGAGCGGTATATTCTCCTGCGATGACCGATTTTACAATGATGGTAGAAGGCAATAGTTATATGTTTGTTACGGGACCTAATGTGGTAAAAACAGTTACCAATGAAGAAGTAAGTTCGGAAGAATTGGGAGGAGCCAGTACGCATTCTACAAAATCGGGTGTAGCACATATTACCTCACCTAATGGTGTCGAATGTCTCGAAGATATCAAGAGACTCCTTAGTTATTTGCCTCAGAACAATAGGGAAACGACACCTAAAATACCCTATGTTGTTGGAGAAGAAGTGCGCGAAAAACTTGACACACTTGTGCCTGATAATGCAAACAAACCTTATGATATGCACGAGGTGATTGAGAACATTATTGATGAAGATTCTTTTTTTGAAATTCATAAAGATTTTGCAGAAAATATTATCGTAGGATTTGCCCGATTGGGAGGACGTAGTATCGGAATTGTAGCCAATAATCCGCAGTTTTTAGCTGGTTGTTTAGATGTGAAATCTTCTATAAAAGGCGCTCGATTTGTACGTTTTTGTGATTGTTTTAATATTCCGTTATTGGTCTTAGAAGATGTACCTGGATTCTTACCAGGAACCGATCAAGAATGGAATGGAATCATTGTACATGGCGCCAAATTATTGTATGCCTTCAGTGAGGCTACAGTGCCTAGGGTTACGGTCATAACTCGTAAAGCGTATGGTGGTGCTTATGATGTGATGAATTCGAAACACATCGGAGCCGACATGAACTTTGCCTGGCCTTGCGCAGAAATTGCCGTGATGGGAGCTAAAGGGGCTTCTGAAATTATTTTCAAAAAAGAAATTGGTGAAGCCTCAGATCCTGCCGCTAAATTATTGGAAAAAGAAGCTGAATATGCTGCTTTGTTTGCCAATCCGTACACGGCCGCACAAAGAGGATTTATAGATGAAGTTATTTTGCCAAAAGATACTCGTCGCAAATTATTGAAAGCGTTTAGTATGCTTGAAAATAAAGTTGTTGATACTCCAAAAAGAAAACATGGAAATATTCCATTATAATAGGACTAAATTAAAAAAGGGTAGTGATAAGCTGCCCTTTTTTATTTTGAATTTCTTACAAGTATTTTAATATAAATCGACTTTTCAATCCTTTTAGTTGCTGAGACCTATAAATTCCTTTAGTTCCTGAAAAAAGATAAGAAAAAAAACAAGCAATTGCAATATAAATACCATTTTCCCATCCAAAAAGTTCCATACCCATTGCGGTACAGGCTATAGGAGTATGTGTTGCACCTGAAAAAACGGCTACAAAACCCATAGCAGCCAAAAGCGATATGGGCATGGGAATAAAGCCAGACACACTACTTCCTAAAGTGGCTCCAATAAAAAAAAGTGGCGTCACTTCTCCTCCTTTAAATCCGCAACCCAATGTAAAACATGTTAAGATTAATTTGAGGATACAATCAAAGAAACCGCTAGGTATTTTAAATGAATCTACAATTGTAGGAATGCCAAGTCCTGCATACTTATATTCATTCGACAAATAAAAAAATAAGACCAAGGTAACGCCTCCTATTACTGGACGAAGAGGAGGATAGGGAATATATTTTGTAAATTGAGTACTAAATAGATGTACTGTTTTTGAAAATAATAAGGCTATAAGTCCGCAAATGACACCAAAAACTAGTGCCCAAGCAAGCCAAGAAATATGTTCATGGGCTAAGGGTACTACGGCGTAATGGGTGTGAACAACGGGCATGAAAGATACAGTGAAATAAGCAAAAAAGGCTGTAGTAAAAGATAAAAAGATACTTTTGTACGATACATTACTGAACCACAAGACTTCAATGGCAAAAAGAGCACCAGCAATCGGCGTTCCAAAAACAGACGCAAATCCTGCGCTAATACCAAGTAATAAAAGGATTTTTCGTTCGTGTTTGCTTAGGGTAACGAATTTCGTAAATTGGTCTGCTAGCGTGCTTCCCAATTGAATAGCCGTGCCTTCTCGTCCAGCGGAACCCCCCACTAAATGGGTGAGTAAAGTTGAAAGAAATATCATAGGAGCCATTTTAAAAGGAATTGTTTTTTGTGGATTTTCATATTCTTCCAAAATAAGGTTATTTCCTTTTACAATTTCTTTTCCATAATAGTGATAGCCCAAACCAATCATAATTCCAGCCAAGGGTAAGCCCCAAAATAAGTCTCTATGTGCTTCTCTAAAAGAAGTGACCCAACTTAAATTTACTAAAAATAGTGCAGAAGCTAAACCCGATAGAATACCAACACCGGCACTAATCATGAGCCATTTAGGGATGCTTTTTATAGAATTATACATTAATTTTATTTCTTTAACAGTGTCTCAAAAGTAGTAAAAAAAGGATACAACCGAATAAGGTTTTTTATATTATCTATTAATAAGTTCTGAATAAATCTATTTAAAAAGTAGGACACAATCTATTATATTTGTAAGGTTTAATTTCTGTAAGCTGTGTTGGAGTAATGGTTGTAATTTATCATCTGAATCATAAGGTAGTTGCTGTAGAAGGGGTTCAATTGGAACTTCTTTCTGGTCTTGAAGGAAAGTCTGTGGTTGATGCACTTTTTTTAGTGGCAAAAAAAGCTTCACATGATAAGATTGTTTGGTGTCATAAAGATTTGAAAAAAAACCTAAATAAAGTGTTTATTCAGAATAATAATAGTTACTCTCAAACCCTATTTACATTTCAACCGAGTAATTCTTCTTATCTTTCAGAAGCTATAGGATATGTAGAACAGAACCCATTTATTAAGGTGAATCGAACGGTAAAATATCCAACTTGGTTGATGTCGGGTGCTGTGGGATTTACCGATGCTTCTGTATTAAATGCTTATCAAGAACATCCAAGACATTCCAATTTAGATTTTTTTTTGCATTCATTAGCTAAATCTTATCAAGCATATGGATTGTTTTGTTATTCTGAGCCACAGTTGCTTTTAAATTCAACCGAATTGACTTACAAACAAGAGGTTATCTCTCAATCACGGTTGTTTATATTTATAAAACAACACTATAAAACCCCTTGGATTTTTATTCTTTTACTTAATTTTTTACTTCACGAAAAAAAAATCCCTTTTTGGGGCTGTTTTATCTCTTTCTTTTATAAAAAAATCAAACCAGTGCCTCATCAAATGGAAGCGAAATTCAAGGAAGGTGTGGCTTTAAAAAATCAAACTATAGACGTGCTCATTCCAACCATTGGACGTAAAAAGTACTTGTATGATGTTTTATGTGATTTAAAGAATCAATCGATACTACCCAAAGCTATTATCATCGTAGAACAAAATGGGCAAGACGCTGCTGTTTCGGAGTTAGATTATGTAACAAATGAAGAATGGCCTTTTGAGATAAAGCATGTCTTTACACATCAATTGGGGGCGTGTCAGGCTCGAAACAAAGGACTACTGCTGGTGCGTAATGATTGGGTGTTTTTAGCAGACGATGATATACGGATTGATCCTCATTTTTTAGAAACATGTCTTCATAATTGTATAAGTTATGGACAAAAAGCGATAACGCTTTCTTGTTTACCAGAAGGAGTGAGTCAGCCTGAGATTCCTCCTTATCAATTGGAATATTTTGGTTCTGGTTGCAGTTTTGTAGCTCGTGAAGCATTAGATAAGCTCTCATTTCATTTAGGATATGAATTCGGATACCGTGAAGATTTGGATTTTGGGATGCAAATACGAAATAAAGGAACTGATATTGTGTTTTTTTCACATCCAAAAATAACACACTTAAAGGCTCCCATTGGAGGATTCCGAACTCCGTTCACGTTTCCTTGGCAGGAAGATAAAATACAACCAAAACCTTCTCCTACAATCATGCTCTACCATTTATTGCACAGTTCATCGAAAGAATTGTTAGGAGCCAAAACCTTATTGTTTTTACAATATTATCCTTTGCAAAAAATGAAAAATCCAATTTTATACACGATTTATCTTATGAAACAATGGCGTCAAAGTTTGTATTATGCTAATCGATTGAAAGATAATTTTAAGTGATTGAAAGAAAGAAACTATGAAAGAAAAAATATATTTTAATAATTTAAATGGTTTGCGAGGAATTGCTGCATTGCTTGTTATTATAAGTCATATAGAGTTAAATAAATCTTATTTTAACATATCAAATTCTTTTCAAAAGGTAAAAGATTTGGGTTGGCTAGGAGTATCTCTTTTTTTTGTATTAAGCGGTTTCTTAATTACGTATTTGCTACTTAAAGAAAAACAAAAGAATGGTTTTATATCGTTAAAAAAATTTTACTTACGACGTATTTATCGCATTTGGCCCCTTTATTATTTTATAATGATATTATCGTTAGTTGTGCTTCCCAATTTTGAGGTTTTTCACATTCCAAATTTAAAATTAGATATTGAGTCACCCACAAGACTCTTTGTAATGATTGGATGTTTTGTTTTTTTTCTTACTAATGTATTAATATCAATAAAACTCATTCCTTTTGCAACGCAAACGTGGTCTATTGGAACCGAAGAACAATTTTATCTTATTTGGCCCCTTTTAATTTCTAAATGCCAAAGATTAAAACCAATATTTATAAGTATAGTTCTAGGGTATAATCTTGTTTTATTAGTATTACAATACCGTGTGTTTTCTAACTTTAGGTATTTTGAGTTACTTAATAGTTTTGTGCATTTTTTTCAACTGGATTGCTTAACTCTAGGGGCTTTAGGTGCTTATTTGTATTATTGTAAGAGTGTAATTGTTGAAAAAGTAACTCATTTGTATGTGTTTTTTTGCACACTTGTTTTAGTTGTGATTTCAGTTTTTTATTCGTTTAATTTAGGTTTTTTCAAGGCTACATATTATGCGATTTTGTTTATTATTCTTATTTTAAATCTAATCAATCATCCTAAATTAGCTCAGTTGTTAGAAGCCAAACCAATCAATTACTTAGGAAAAATTTCTTACGGATTGTATATGTATCATCAAATCATTATTGTTTTTGTGTTAAATAGTCTTTCTAAAACAATAGGGTATCATTTTTTTGTTTTGTATTTTTTTACATTTGGATTAAGCATTTTTGTTGCATCACTTTCATACCAATTTCTAGAATTACCATTTTTAAAGATAAAAGAAAAGCTTCATTAATTTTATTTCTGTAATGGTATTATTTTTTTATTTACTTGATTTATAAAATCTTAAAAGATTAATAGTATTCATAATTTTTATATTAATAGAATCTTAATTCTGTTTTATTTAATTATTAGTAAGTTTGCTTGTAATAATCAATAAATTTAAAATTAATGAAGGGTAAAATAATAACTTTTTGTTTTTCAATGTTTTTTTTACAATGTGGTATAGCTCAAATTAACAAAAAATTAAATGATAACGAGCCTATTCAAACTATTTTAAAATTCGAATTTCCTGTTTCTAAAACAGATGCATTTAATCAATTCAAATCTAAAAATAAGCTAGAAAAAGCGAATAGTTATGTTCCTACGTATTCAAATATAGATGAAACAGGAAGAAGACATGAACATTTTCAACAATACTATAAAGGTTTGAAAGTAGAATTTGGTGTGGTTATTACACATAGTCAGAATAATCAGGTTTATATGATGAATGGAGAAGTTTATAATGCTTTAAATTTAGATTTAATCCCAACTATTGATAACAATCAAGCTTTAGATGTTATTTTAAACTCAAAAAAAGGAGCAAAATATTTATGGGAATTTCCAGAAGATGCTATTGTAATGAATTATGAAAAGCCCAAAGGGGAATTATTAATTTTACCAAATGTAAAAACAGGAACTGTAAATTTAGCGTACAAGTTTGATATCTATTCTACAGAACCTTTAGCACGTGACGAAATATATGTAGATGCTCATTCTGGACAAATTATTTATAGTAATCCAATCATAAAACACGTTCATGATTTGTCAGAAAACACAAATAATTCGATAACTCCAACTTCAGTTTCAGTAACTGGTTCTGCAAATTCAACAAAATACAGCGGGGTTAGAGCTATAAAAACCACTTTAAACACGTCTACTAATAAATACATTTTGAAAGATGATACTCGAGGTGGTGGTATTCAAACATTTAATAGTGCAAAAACGGCAACCTACCCAACAACAAACTTTTCAGATAATGATAATAACTGGACAACGGCAGAATATAATAACGCTAACTTAGATCAAGGAGCTTTAGATGCACATTGGGGTGCCGAAATGACGTATGATTTTTGGAAAAATATATTCAATAGAAACAGTTATGATGACCAAGGAACGATGTTAAAAAGTTATGTTCATTATCGTTCAAATGCAAATACAAGCTTAGTAAATGCCTTTTGGAATGGTGCTGTAATGTCTTATGGTGATGGAAATAATTCTGTTCATATTCTTACGGCCATTGATGTCTGTGGGCATGAAATAGGTCATGGAGTGTGTTCCGCTACGGCTAATTTAGCTTATCAAAATCAATCAGGAGCAATAAATGAAGGGCTTTCAGATATTTGGGGTGCTTGTATAGAACAATATGGTAGAAATGGGAATTTAACAGGACCTTATGCATCAGCCGTATTTACAATTGCTGAAGATTTAGGTTCTTCACCTTTTAGAAGTATGAGTGCGCCATTAACCCATGGAAATCCTGACACGTATTTGGGGACTAATTGGACTTCTACTGGTGATGAAGGGAATTGTACTCCTTCAAGCAATAATGACCAATGTGGTGTACATAATAACAGTGGTGTTTTGAATCATTGGTTTTATATTATCACAGCAGGACAATCAGGAACTAATACTGCTCCGACTCCATATTCCTATTCTGTTTCAGGGATTGGTATGACTAAATCTTCTCAAATAGTATACTATGCAGAGAGAGATTATTTGACGTCTAATGCAACTTATTTAGATATGAGAAATGCTACACTTGAAGTAGCAAACAATTTGTATTGTGGTTCAAGTGCAGAAGTTATTGCAGTAACCAATGCTTGGTATGCTGTGAATGTTGGAAATCAATATGTTGGCTATCCAACAGATGTTGCTCTTAAAAATGTAACGCAACCCATGTCAGTGGCTTGTGGAGCTATTAATAATCCAACGATCACTTTTGAAAATAGTGGAACAAACACTATTAATTCAGTAACTATTTCTTATAGTATTGATGGAGGTGCTGTAACAATGACTACATGGACAGGATCTTTAGCGGCTTGTCAAGCTTTTAGTTATCCGCTTACATTAGGAGTCTTGAGTAGAGGTACTCATACTATTTCATTTACAACTACCACTAATAATGATGGTAATGCAACCAATAATACTAAAACAGCATTAGTCTTAGTCAATGACTCAGGAACAGTAAATGCTATAAACACTTTTGACGCAACAACCGATACTCTCATTTCTTATGATAAAGGTAATACAAACTTATTGTGGCAACGAGGACAAGCTTTAGGTTCTGTTTTAAACAATAATACGACAGGAGGTTCAAAAGTTTATGGTACAAATCTTTCCGGATTATACCCTGATAGTATGAATTCCTATCTTGTTTCTCAATGTTATGATTTAACACAAATTCAAAATCCAGTGATCAAATTTGATATGGCTTTTGATTTAGAGCCTGATTATGATTATATTAATGTAGAATATTCAACAGATAGTGGTGTCACTTGGTCAATTTTAGGAGATGCTAGTTCGGGAAGCACATGGTATAATAGTGCTAATATTCCAAATTCTACTAATTGTGATTTGTGCGTTGGTGCTCAATGGACTGGAGCAGGTTCGGATAATAACCAAATTGGAGGGGTTAATGCTGATATGGTAAATTATTCTTGGAATATGTCAGATTTTGGTTATGGAGGTTCTGCACCACAATCAAACATTATATTCCGATTTAATTTTGTTTCTGATCCGGGAGTTCAATACGAAGGCGCAGTTATTGATAATTTTGAAGTTATAGGAACCCAAGTTTTATCAAATCAAAAAGAAAATTTTGAAATGTTTTCAATGTATCCAAATCCTACTAAAGGGATAGTCACAATCAATTATGCTACTTCTGATAAAGTAAAAATAGAATTGTATGATGTTAGTGGGAGAAAATGTTTTGTAAATGAATATAATAATAACACGACTTCTTTTAGTCAAGATATTAATCTTGGGCAAATTGAGAAAGGAGTTTATTTTGTTACTGTAACTTCGGAAGGAAAAACACAGACAAAAAAATTGATCATTGAATAAGTCAAACTTAAATATTTAATTCAAGTTAGATAGATTATTATTCCATTTTTTACAATAAAGAAAATGATTTAAGTTTATAATATCAAAAATCTAAAAAAAGTAATTTGAATAAACTTGAATTTATATAGCCTTTATAGGCCTATATGTATAGTTGTGAGATTACCTGCTTAAAGTAATTTGTTTTACTTACTTTTGTATCGTCAATAAAAAAGTTCTTATTTTCTTTTTTTAAGGTATTGAATATACAGCAACAGACAACACAACTATACTTTTGCACATGCAACACAACGTACTTATTTTAGATTTCGGCTCGCAATACACACAACTCATTGCACGCCGCGTTCGCGAATTAAACATATTCTGCGAAATTTTTCCTTACAACCATTGTCCCACTGATTTATCGTCTTACAAAGCAGTCATTCTAGGTGGGAGTCCTTATTCCGTGCGCTCCGAAGATGCTTTACACATCGATTTGTCCCATATTCGAGGTAAACTACCGATTTTAGCGGTGTGTTATGGTGCGCAATATTTGGCTCATTTTTCAGGTGGTGAAGTAGCGGCTTCCAACATCAGGGAATACGGAAGAGCCAATCTGAGCTACATTAAAGAAAATGAACTCTTTTTTGAAAAGGTCAACTTCCATTCGCAAGTATGGATGAGTCATAGCGATACCATCAAACACTTACCAACGAATGGTGTAAAACTAGCCAGCACCAATGATGTCGAAAATGCCGCCTACAAAATTGAAGGCGAAACTACCTATGCCATTCAGTTCCATCCTGAAGTATACCATTCAACCGATGGTAAGCAAATGTTGGAAAACTTTTTAGTAAAAATAGCACAGGTAGAGCAATCCTTTACTCCCAATGCCTTTGTCGACGATTGCGTCAAAGAACTGCAAGAAAAAGTAGGAAACGATAAAGTAGTGCTAGGACTTTCAGGTGGTGTTGATTCTACTGTAGCAGCAGTTTTACTAAACAAAGCGATTGGTAAAAACTTATACTGCATCTTCGTAAACAACGGATTATTGCGTAAAAACGAATTTGAAAACGTATTGCACCAATACAAAGACATGGGTTTGAATGTGAAAGGCGTCGACGCTTCGGAACGTTTTTTGGCTGAGTTGACAGACGTTGAAGACCCAGAAACCAAACGTAAAATTATTGGAAGGGTTTTTGTTGAGGTTTTTGATGAAGAAGCCCACCTATTAAAAGATGTATCGTGGTTAGCACAAGGAACAATTTATCCTGATGTTATCGAATCGGTTTCAGTAAAAGGACCAAGTGCCACAATAAAATCACATCATAATGTGGGCGGTTTGCCCGATTTTATGAAATTAAAAATAGTAGAACCACTCCGCATGTTGTTTAAAGATGAGGTGCGAAGAGTGGGGGCCACTCTAGGAATTGATGCCGAATTATTGGGGAGACATCCATTTCCAGGGCCTGGTTTGTCAATTCGTATACTAGGAGCCATTACTCCAGAAAAAGTACGTATCTTGCAAGAAGTTGACGACATATTTATCAAGGGATTGAAAGAACATGGATTGTATGATAAAGTATGGCAAGCTGGGGCTATTTTGCTGCCTGTAAATAGTGTAGGAGTTATGGGAGATGAACGCACCTATGAAAAAGTAGTTGCGCTCCGTGCTGTAGAATCAACTGATGGGATGACTGCCGATTGGGTGCATTTGCCATATGATTTTTTAATGAAAATATCCAATGAAATCATCAATAAAGTGAAAGGGGTAAATCGAGTGGTTTATGACATCAGTTCAAAACCGCCAGCAACCATTGAGTGGGAATAGTTTATTGATCGTATTCAGTTGTCAGTATATCGGAATTGAAATTTGGATTTTGTTTTTGTAATTTAATAATTATGTTTAAAAGAATTATTTACCTTGTAATATTGGTTTTTACAACTACTGTTTTGGCACAGAGTTATACCAAACACACAGTAGCCAAAGGGGAAACGATTGTACTAATCGCACAGAAATATAAAGTTACGCCTTTTGATATTTACAAGTTAAATCCAGATGCTAAAAATGGCGTTCAACCCAACATGATTTTATTAATTCCAAAAAATGATACGTCCAATACGAAACCCATTATTACCTCAAAAAATAAAGGAGTCATTCATGAAGTATTGGCAGGAGAAACAGCATATAGCATCGCTAAAAAATATGGAGTCACTGTAGAAGAACTGCACGATTGGAACCCTGAAATTGGGAATGCTTTGCCTTTAGGATATAAACTCATGATTCAAGGTGTGACCAAAACGTCATTAAAAAAGCCGGTAGTAAAAGAACAACAATCGCAAAAGGATACAGATTTATATACCGTTGTTGAAGGAGACACAAAATACAGTTTGGCAAAAAAATTTGGTATAACGATTGAAGAATTAGAACTTCAAAATCCAATAATAAAAGAGGGATTACCTTTAGGAACTCAATTGAATATTAGTAAAAAAGATAATCCAAATCGGATTACAGAGGAGTTAAAACCTAATAGTCAATCTTCCGATTTATTCGAATATAAGGTGAAATCTGGAGATACCCTATATAGTTTGACTCATCTTTTTAATTTATCTGAAAGCGCCTTGATCGCGCTCAATCCAAGTTTGAAAGAAGGAGTACAAGAAGGAATGGTTTTAAAAGTTCCTGCTAACATCCTCTTAACAAAGGAATCGAAAAATAAAAATAAAGATTTAACGAAAACGCTTTCTACTCAAAGTCGGAAAAAACTAGCATTATTTTTACCTTTTAATGTATCAAAAATAGAAAATGATTCCCTTACTTCAATAGGGGAGCGTTTGAAAAAAGACAAATTTTTAAACCTAACGCTCGATTTTTATTCGGGTGCTTTAATGGCTATTGACTCGGCCAAGGTATTAGGTATAAATGTTGACGTCAAAGTCTTTGATTCGGAAGAAACCAAAAATACGACAAATGCTTTGAATATTATAGCGAGTGAAAATTTTACAAATGTAGATGCGGTAATAGGCCCCTTTTATCAAGTAAATGTCGAAAAAGTAGCGACAGCTTTGGAGAATAAAAACATTCCTGTGATTTCTCCGCTATCTAAAGATGAAGGTAGAAGTGTATCTAACTTGTACCAATCCATGCCTCAAAATGAGACTATTCGAAAAGCAATGTTTGAGTATATGCATGCAAAGAATGGAAGCATCATTGCAGTAATTGATCCAAAAAAAGGGGCTTTAAAACAATACATTCACGACAATCAAAAAGAGGTTAAAATAGTCGGATTTTCTGATAAAGGATTTGTTTCCGATAGTATTAAAAAATATTTGGTAAAAGATAGAATGAATTATGTGATTTTGGGCTCCGAAAAAACAGGAACAGTTCTTGCTTTTGTCAAAGCGTTACAAATTTTTATGAAGGATTATAAAGTCCAAATGGTAATTTTAGAACCCAACGAAACCCTTGATTTTGAAGAAATTGATTTGAATAGCCTCACTAAATTAAAGTTGATGTATCCCTCGACAACCCGTGATAATGATACAGAAGAGGCGCAACAATTTGAAATCGCCTACAAAAAGAAAAATCGAATTTTCCCCAATCAATATGCGGTACGAGGATTTGATGTGACGTTCGATACCTTGTTGCGCATGTCGCAAAGTTCATCATTACAAGAATCTTTGGAACAAGATGCTACCGAACAAGTAGAAGGAAAATTTGATTATGCCAAAAGAATTTCAGGAGGGTATACCAACAACGGAATTTATATTCTCTATTACGACGAAGATTTAACGATAAAACAAGCACAATAATGGCAACATCGAAAGTAACCTACCTAGGCGATTTACGCACAACTTCCATACATTTACAATCGGGAATTGAAAGTATTACTGACGCTCCAAAAGACAACAACGGAAAAGGAGCAGCGTTTTCTCCTACCGATATGGTAGCTAATTCTTTAGCAACCTGCATGCTCACGGTAATGGGAATTAAAGCTCGAGACTTGGAGGTAGATTTTTCAGGGTCAACTGCTGAAGTAACTAAAATCATGGCTACAGATCCTCGAAGAATTTCAGAAATTCATATCACTTTTCAAATGAATTTAGCTGCCGATGAAAAAACGAAAACCATTTTAGAACGAACTGCAATGACTTGTCCAGTATTCTATAGTTTACATCCAGATATTAAAAAAGAGATTGTTTTTAATTGGAAATAATACTTGCGGACTTTGTGAAAAACCTTTGCGCGCTTTGCGGTTAAATAAAGATGGACGACCAACAAAGACAGCTTATCAAATTGGCTCACACTAAAATGCCTTTCGGGAAGTACGAGGGCAAGTATCTCATTGACTTACCCGAATATTATTTGGTCTGGATTCAAAATAATCGACTCCCAAAAGGTGTTCTAGGCGAACAACTCAAACTTGTATATGAATTAAAGTTAAATGGATTGGAGGAACTTATTCGCAACATCAAAAAGCAATACCCTCAAAAAGAGGATTAGATTTTAGCTTTTAATAGCCCTCTTTTTTTCTTAAATCTAATGTTAGAACCATCAAAAAATCCGATTTAAGTTGTACTTTTGCAACGTTTTTACAAGAACATACAACAACACAACAACACACAAAAACAATGAATCAAACAAAATACATTTTTGTTACGGGCGGTGTGACTTCTTCCTTGGGAAAAGGAATTATCGCGGCGTCTTTAGCAAAATTATTACAAGCGCGAGGGTACCGCACGACCATTCAAAAATTTGATCCTTACATTAATGTCGATCCAGGGACATTAAACCCCTACGAACATGGTGAATGTTTTGTAACCGATGATGGAGCAGAAACCGATTTGGATTTGGGGCACTATGAGCGTTTTTTGAACGTACCCACCTCTCAAGCCAATAATGTGACCACGGGAAGAATTTATCTTTCTGTAATTGAAAAAGAACGTCGAGGTGAATTTTTAGGAAAAACGGTTCAAGTAGTACCTCATATCACCAACGAAATTAAAGAGCGTATGCAATTGCTCGGAAAATCGGGTAAGTTTGATATTGTGATTACAGAAATTGGAGGTACGGTAGGGGATATCGAATCATTACCCTACATCGAATCGGTCCGTCAGTTGGTGTGGGAATTGGGAGAACACAACAGTATTGTGATTCATCTGACACTGGTACCGTATTTGTCGGCTGCTGGAGAATTGAAAACTAAACCTACCCAACATTCTGTAAAAACGTTGATGGAAAGCGGGATTAAAGCCGATATTTTGGTGTGTAGAACCGAACATGAATTGTCGGACGACTTGCGTCAAAAGTTAGCCTTATTCTGTAATGTGAAGCGTGAAGCGGTCATTCAATCAATAGATGCTTCAACGATTTATGAAGTACCCAATCTCATGCTCAAAGAAGGATTAGACACTGTCGCGTTGGAAAAGTTAGCCCTCCCTGAAAAATCGACACCCGATTTACAACAATGGAATGATTTTTTACAACGCCTAAAACATCCAAAACATACTATCAATGTTGGATTGGTTGGTAAATATGTAGAATTACAAGATTCTTATAAATCTATTTTAGAGGCGTTTATTCACGCTGGAGCGGTTCATGAGACCAAAGTAAATGTCATTAGCATTCATTCCGAACATCTTGATAATGATACCGTGGCACATCATTTAAAAGATATTGACGGGATTCTTGTTGCACCTGGTTTTGGAGAACGCGGCATAGAAGGAAAAATAGCTACCGTAAAATATGCCCGAGAACACCAGATTCCTTTTTTTGGGATCTGTTTGGGAATGCAAATGGCTGTTATAGAATATGCCAGAACGGTTTTAGGATATCAAGACGCCAATTCCACAGAAATGAATCCAAACACGTCTTATCCTGTAATTGATTTAATGGAACAGCAAAAAACAATTACAGACAAAGGCGGTACGATGCGTTTGGGAAGTTGGAAATGTCAATTAAAATCAGGAAGTTTGGCACATAAAATTTATGGGACATTAGCTATAGAAGAACGCCATCGTCATCGTTATGAGTACAATTCGAAATATGCTACAGCCCTCGAAAAAGGAGGATTAATAAGCTCAGGGATTAACCCTGATACAGGATTGGTGGAAATCATAGAGCTTGAAAACCATCCGTTTTTTATTGGTGTTCAATACCATCCAGAATATAAAAGTACAGTTGCCCAACCACAGCCAATTTTTGTTAGCTTTGTGGCGGCAATGGTGAAAAATAAAAAATGAGTCACACAATTGCGACCGAAGTTTAAAATGTAACACGAATGGAACAAAAGAAAATTGACAAAAATTCAATAATTGGAATAACATTGATTGTTTTGATTTTTGTTTGGATGACGATCAACAATCAAAAAGAAGCTGAAAAAGAACGCATCTTAAAAGCTAAACAAGAAGCCGTAAACAAAGCTAAAAAAGCGCTTGACAATAAGTCGAAAGAAGTAGCCGCTGTTGTAAAAGATTCAACAGTAAGCGATACTCTAAAAATGAAAGCACTTCAAAATACGTTGGGTGGTTTTGCTTATTCAGCTACCTTACCTTCTGCTAAAGATGCTGTCACAACTATAGAAAACGACCTAGTAAAATTAACCATCGCTAACAAAGGAGGGTATATTGCTAGCGCCGTTTTGAAAAAATACGAAAAATTTAAAAAAGGGTCAGGTAAATTAGTAGAGTTGATTAAAAACAACAATGCAAGTTTAAATTTGACACTGCAAACGAAGGACAATCGTGTTTTAAGTACAAAAGACATGTATTTTGAGCCTACCCTAACAACAGTAGATGGTAATCAAGTTGTTTCTATGAAATTAAAGGCTTCTGATCAAGCTTATTTAGAATATAAATATGTACTGAAGCCAAATGATTACATGCTTGATTTTGATGTACGCTCTCAAGGATTGCAAAGCGTACTCAATACTTCAAAACCCATCAATTTAGAATGGGATTTAAAAACCTATCGAAATGAGAAAAGTGTGTCTTATGAGAATCAAAATGCGGAAGCTTATTTTGAATATAATGATGGCAAAATTGATTATGTAGGACAAGGAAAAGATAAAGAAGAAAATCCAACAAAAACTACGTTTATTGCCTACAAACAACATTTCTTTTCTTCTATTTTAATGACGTCAACACCATTTGAAACGACTAAAATTCACTCCGCTTCTCTGGTAAATGATGTAAAAAAAGATACGGTATTCATCAAACAATTTAAATCGACTATGCCGTTGGCCTTTCGAAATGGAGAAGTTGATTACAAAATGAATTGGTATTATGGGCCAACCGATTATAAAACGTTAGGAAAATATGAAGGAAAAAATTTAGATAAAATTATTCCTTTAGGATGGGGAATCTTTGGTTGGATCAATCGATTGATTTTTATTCCGTTGTTCGGATTCTTAGGAGGATTTATGTCTTTTGGATTGGCAATTATTATTTTTACTATTATCATAAAGATTGCAATGTCTCCTATTACATTCAAGTCTTTCTTGTCTCAAGCGAAGATGAAAGTATTGCGTCCAGAGATTTCTGAAATCGCTGAAAAAATAAAAGACCCAGTAAAAAGACAACAAGAAACTATGAAGTTGTATAACAAAGCAGGAGTAAATCCAATGGCAGGATGTATACCCGCTTTAATTCAAATGCCATTTTTGATGGCGTCGTTCCGATTCTTCCCATCGGCTTTCGAATTGAGACAGCAACCGTTTTTGTGGGCAGACGATTTGTCTTCTTTTGACCAAATCTTTAAGTTGCCGTTTAATATTCCGATGTATGGTGATCACGTGAGTTTATTCCCGATTTTGGCTGCGATTGCAATTTTCTTCTACATGAAAATGACATCGGGCGACAACCAAATGGCACAACCCCAACAAGAAGGAATGCCAGATATGACCAAAATGATGAAAATGATGATTTACATTTCACCATTGATGATGTTAATTTTCTTCAATAATTATGGCTCAGGATTGAGTTTGTATAACTTTATGTCCAATTTAATTACAATTGGAATCATGTTAGTCATCAAAAAATATTTTATTGACAGTGATAAAATTCACGCGCAAATTCAAGAAAACAAAACAAAACCTGTTAAGGAAGGCAAATTCCAGAAAAAGCTCAGAGAAGCTATGGAACAAGCTGAGGCTCAAAAAAACAGAAAATAAAACCAAAAGGCCGTCAGTAATGATGGCTTTTGTTTTATAAAACAATAATGAATTAAAAATTGAGTTATCTAACAAAATACATTGTATGAAATATATTATTTTAGGACTGTTTATCCCTATAATTTCTATTGCACAAGACATTAATAAGCTTGATGTCGATGGGAAAAAAGATGGGATTTGGAAAGGGGTTTATGAAGAATCTAAACGGCCACGATATGAAGGGACTTTTGTTCACGGTAAGGAAACAGGAATGTTTAAATTTTTTGACGATACCAAAGCAGGAACTGTGATTGCCACAAGAGAATTTAATCCAAAAGACAATTCTTGTTATACTATTTTTTACAATCAAAAAGGGAATAAAGTAAGTGAAGGAAAGTTGGTTAATAAATTGTATGAAGGCGAATGGAAATACTACCATGAAGATTCCAAGCAGATAATGACGTTGGAACTTTACAGCAATGGCAAACTTAACGGCTTGCGAAAAGTGTATTACCCCAGTGGTAAAATAGCTGAGGAGGCTAATTATATGGATGGAAAACGGGACGGGATTTATAAAAAATACACCGAAACGGGAGTAATACTTGAAGAGAGCCTCTATAAAAATGGGGAATTTGATGGATTAGCCATTTTTAAAAGTCCAGAAAATAAAGTCGTGGCTAAAGGAATGTTTATAAAAGGCAAAAAAGAAGGCATTTGGGAAATGATTAATGAAAAAGGGGTTCTATTAAAAACCAACATGTCTAAACAAAAAGTTAGAAAGTTTATCAAAAAGCCCATTACGAGACCAGAAGACCGATAAAAAATAAGAAACCCAATTTTAAAAGTATATGTTTCCCTCAAAGCATATACTTTTTTTTATTATTTGATGTAATTTTGCAAATAAATAATTGAGTCATGAAACGTGTTGTAGTTGGACTTTCTGGAGGGGTTGATTCGAGTATAGCAGCCTATCTTTTAAAAGAGCAAGGGTATGATGTCATAGGTCTTTTTATGAAAAATTGGCACGATGAGTCGGTAACCATTTCTTCGGAATGTCCATGGTTGGAAGACAGTAACGATGCCCTTTTGGTAGCAGAAAAGCTAGGAATTCCTTTTCAAACTATCGATTTGAGTGAGCAATACAAAGAGAAAATCGTTGACTATATGTTCAACGAATATGAAAAAGGACGTACTCCTAATCCGGATGTGTTATGCAATCGCGAAATCAAATTTGATGTATTTATGAAAATCGCATTGAGTTTGGGAGCTGATTATGTTGCCACTGGTCACTATTGCAGAAAAGGCGAAATTGAAGTCGACGGAAAACCTGTATACCAATTGTTGGCTGGAAAAGATGGGAATAAAGATCAATCTTATTTTTTATGTCAATTAGCTCAAGAACAATTAGCAAAAGCCCTATTTCCTATAGGAGCGTTAACCAAACCTGAAGTTAGAGAAATCGCTACTCGAATGGAATTGGTTACCGCCGAGAAGAAAGACTCGCAAGGGCTTTGTTTTATTGGAAAAGTAAGGTTACCCGAATTTCTGCAACAACAATTACAGCCTAAAGAGGGATTTATCTATGAAATTCCAGCTTCGTGTGAAAAATACCAACAAAAGCTCCCTACTTTTAATTCAAAAGAAGAAGCGTTGCAGTTTGAAGCCACTCCAATTCAATATACTCCAGCCGATGGAAAAAAAGTAGGCACCCATCAAGGGGCACATTATTATACCATTGGGCAAAGAAAAGGACTTAATGTGGGTGGAACAAAAGAACCGTTGTTTATCATTGCGACCGACATAGCCACCAACGCTATTTATACAGGACAAGGGCATTTGCATCTAGGATTATACAGAAGAACATTGCGGGTACAACCTTCAGAGGTGCATTGGATACGTCAAGATTTAAGACTTGAAAATGGGCAAACACTAGAAGTACGTGCACGTATTCGATACCGTCAAGAACTTCAAAAAGCCACGTTATACCAATTTGAAAGTGGATTGTATGTGCAGTTTGATGAGCCTCAATCGGCGATAACTGAGGGACAATTCGTAGCATGGAATATTGGAGAAGAATTGGTTGGGTCTGGAGTAATTTCGTAATTTAGCAGTTCTTAAAAGTTTTAATATGAGAAAAATAGTTGTCATTGTAGTTTTAGGACTGGTTCAAATGGTTTGGGCTCAAGAAGACGCTTGGGTGTATTTTAATGACAAGCCTAATGTACAAGCTTTTTTTGATAATCCGTTGGGCGAATTAAGTCAGCGAGCGCTCGACAGAAGACAAGCCCAAGGTATGGCTCTAAACGATACCGATGCTCCCATCGAATCGTCTTATATTACACAGTTGGCCACGGCACCAGGAGTTACGATAATGGCACAGTCAAAATGGTTCAATTGCGTGCATGTTCGAGGAGCGTATTCTGATATTCAAAACGTATTGACTTTTCCTTTTGTCCATCATATTCATTATGCTGATAATTCATTAAATCTAAAAATGGCCACTCACGTCCCTAGTGTCAAACCGTTTCATAAAACTATGGAAGTGCAAACGAGTTTCAATTATGGCAATTCGGCCAACCAAATTGAAATGATGAACGGACAATATTTGCATCAGGCCAACGATACAGGAAGTGGAAAAATTATTGCCGTATTAGATGCTGGATTTATAGGTGTAAATACGATTAGTCCGTTTAGCAGAATGTTTACACAAGGACACTATTTAGGGGGGTATAATTTTGTAGCAGGAACTACAGACGTTTTTTCTACACACAATCACGGCACCATGACATTGTCTTGTATGGCAGGTTATGTTGACGGACAATTGGTAGGGACAGCACCTGATGCCGATTATTATTTATACATAACAGAAGATGTGAATAGTGAAAATCCCGTAGAAGAAAGTTACTGGGTTCAAGCCGCAGAACAAGCTGATAGAGTGGGAGCCGATATTATTTCGACTTCTTTAGGTTATTTTGCCTTTGATAATCCAAACTATGGGCATACTTATGCCGACATGACGGGAAATGAAGCGTTTGCGTCTAAAGGAGCCAATATGGCTTTTAGCAAAGGAATGATTGTGGTTGCAAGTGCAGGAAATGATGGTGGATCTGATGAACCACATATAGGGGTTCCTGCTGAAGCGACTCACGTTTTAGCTGTAGGAGCGGTAGACAGTGTCCGAAATTATGCTCCATTTAGCTCGGTAGGACCTAGTTATGATGGACGCATCAAACCCGATGTCATGGCAAAAGGATATGCTACAACTGTATCTGACACTTCAGGAAACATCATGACTGCGAGTGGAACTTCGTTTTCGTGTCCCGTTATGGCTGGAATGATTGCAAGTTTTTGGCAAGCTGTACCACAATTATCCAATCAACAAGTAATTGATTTTGTAAAACAATCGGCCGATAGGTACTCCAATCCCGATACTTTATATGGCTATGGTATTCCTAATTTTCAACAAGCCCTAACAACAGCTTTGTTGACTGTATCAGAACAACACGAAACCAATTCATTTCTAATAACTCCTAACCCAGCAGAGCATGACATTACCGTTTCATGGCCCGAAGAAATTAGTGCCGCAACTTTCACATGCTACAATACTCTTGGCCAATTAGTATATCAAGAAACCCTCACAACACAGCGCACGATTGCTGTTGATTCTTGGAATACAGGGGTTTATTTATACAAAATTGAAAGTGCAAGAAGCACACAGACGGGTAAAATTATAAAAAAATAAAGCACACCTCTATGAACAAAATCACACAACTTTTCAAAATACAATATCCTATTATTCAAGGCGGAATGATTTGGAATAGTGGTTATAAACTCGCAAGTGCGGTGAGTAATGCAGGCGGTCTTGGATTAATAGGTGCGGGGTCAATGTATCCCGATGTTTTACGCGAACATATTCAAAAATGCAAGAAAGCCACCGATAAACCCTTCGGAGTAAACATTCCTATGTTGTATCCCAATGTGGAAGAAATCATCAACATTATCATTGAAGAGGGCGTGAAGATTGTTTTTACTTCTGCGGGAAATCCGAAAACATGGACGTCATTTTTAAAAGAAAAAGGCATCACAGTAGTGCATGTAGTGAGCAGTTCTAAATTTGCTTTAAAAGCCCAAGAAGCGGGTGTAGATGCCGTAGTTGCCGAAGGCTTTGAAGCCGGGGGACACAACGGACGAGAGGAAACCACCACCTTCACGTTACTTCCAATGGTAAAAGAAAAAATAAACATTCCTCTTATTGCTGCGGGAGGTATTGCTACGGGACGAGGCATGCTAGCAGCCCTAGTTTTGGGAGCTGATGGGGTGCAAATGGGAAGCCGTTTTGTAGCCTCTGTAGAAAGTTCGGCACATGAAAATTTTAAGAACACCGTACTAGAAACAGGTGAGGGGGATACGCAATTGACTTTAAAAGAACTAGCGCCTGTGCGATTGATTAAAAATAAATTCTATAATGATGTGCAAGCCTTATACGCTCAATGTCCGTCGAAAGAAGATTTAGAGTCCCTTTTAGGAAAACGCCGCGCCAAACGAGGCATGTTTGAAGGCGATTTGGTAGAAGGCGAATTGGAAATAGGTCAAATAGCTGGATTAATCCACGAAATCAAACCAGTAGAGGATATCATCAAAGAAATTATCGCCGAATTTGAATTAGCAAAACAACAAATCAGTAGTTTATGAAAAAAATGGTTAGCTTTCTTTTGTTGGCGTGTGTGTGGGTCAACCAAGCACAAGAACGTCCCAAATTGGTCGTAGGCATCGTAGTCGACCAAATGAAAATGGAGTACCTATACCGTTTTTCGAACGATTTTTCCGATAAAGGATTCAAGCGATTGATCGAAGACGGCTATGTTTTTCATAATGTGCATTACAACTATATGCCTACTTATACAGGACCGGGTCATGCTTCCATATATACGGGTACTACGCCTGCCATACATGGTATTGTGGGCAATGAATGGTTTAGTAGAAAACTAGGAAAAGAAAGGTATTGTACCGATGATGCTTCCGTGCAAACCGTGGGAGACGGCACAAAAGCAGAAGGGGAGATGTCGCCCAAGAACCTCTTAGCGACCACCATTACAGATGAACTGCGCTTAGCCACCAATTTTAGAGGAAAGGTTATAGGAGTAAGCCTAAAAGACCGAGGGGCTATTCTTCCCGCAGGACATTTTGCCAATGGGGCATTTTGGTACAGCAAGACAGGTGCCTTCATTTCTAGTACGTTTTATGGCGCAACGTTGCCCGATTGGGTGACCCAATTCAATGCAGAAAAGCATTATATGACCTACATCAATCAAGGTTGGGATTTATTAAAACCCGCGGCAACTTATGACGAAAGTTTGCCCGACGACAATCCCTATGAAAGCAAGTTATATGGCGCTAAACCTGTCTTTCCCTACAACCTAAAAGAGATGTATGAGAAAAACGATGCTGGCATTCTGCGTGCCACACCTTTTGGAAACGATTTATTAGAAGAATTTGCAAAAAAAGCTATCGAGAAGGAAGATTTAGGAAAAGATGCTACTACCGATTTTCTTACGGTAAGTTTTTCGTCTACCGATTACGTGGGGCATACATTAGGACCCCGATCTATGGAATTGCAAGATACGTATCTGCGCTTGGATGCCACACTAGCCGATTTTTTAAACTATTTAGATACTACGGTGGGCAAAGGAAATTATTTGGTTTTTCTTACGGCCGACCATGCTGGGGCAGAAAACGCTCAATTCTTAAACGACAAAAAATACAATGTGACCCACATAGACCCCAAAGACATTCGTGCCTCTTTAAAGAAATTTTCTACTGATACTTTTGGGGAAGATGTGGTGCTGAATTACTCCAACTTTAACCTCTTTTTTAATAAAGAACTCCTCAAAACTAAAGGCTTAGAGTTGCCTAAAGTAAAACAAGCATTCAAAGACTTTTTATATACCCAAGACCAAGTAAAACGGGTCTATACCGAAGAAGAAATTCTGGGGGCTACGGGCAATGATTTTTATTTAAACGCCCTTGCCAAAGGGTATGACCCCACGCAAGATGGCGATATGGTTGTTTTAGACCAACCCGGTTATATTGAATATGGCGCTACCGGAACCTCACACGGAACTCCTTACAGCTATGACACCCATGTGCCCTTGCTTTTTTATGGCTGGCAAATTAAAAAAGGAGCAACCCACGATCGTAAAGAAATTACGCAAATCGCGCCCACATTGGCTCAAAAACTCAAAATTACGTTTCCCAACGGAACCGAAGCAAAGGTTTTGATGGAGGTTTTGGAGAAGTAGAACTATAATAGTTTGGAGTATAGATTGAGCAGATTTAGACTAGATCCAAAGACCTTGTTTAGTTATTCTATGACACGAAGAGGACAAAAAAGGAAAATGTAAAAAAAAAATCTTCAAATAACATTATAGCAAACAAGCTATAATCAATTTTACTATTTAACTATGAAAAAAATATTCTTGTTTGTTTTATTTGTATCAATTTCTTTTACAATATACGGGCAGAATTTTATCCCTTTAGATAAAGATACTAATGAATTTATAGAAAATGTTAATTTTACGCTTTTTTTGAAAAACAAGGTAGTCTTTAAAGGGATTACTGAAAATGAGAGAGCTACAAATTTAAATATTGGTGTTGAATTTGACTCTATTAATTTATCAAGAGTTGATTATCAAACGCTAGGAATAACAAAACAAAAAATTAATTCAAGCTTATTTTTATCCAAGAAGATAATATCTCTTGATGAAATAGTAGTAGGGTCAAAAAAAAGCAATGAAATTGTTTTGGGAGAAACAAACAGATTTGTCAATAGACAGAGTAAGCCAATAAATAAAGATTTAATTTATGGAGTGATTTTTAAAAATGATTTGACAAAAAAAGTACAAATAAATAAAATGGTATTTTATATCAATAAAATAACCTACAAAACTAGATATAAAATCAATTTTTTTGAAGTTACTGAAACATCTCCACAAAAAGGGCAACAATTTTTACAGATTGGAAATGTATTATCTTCCTCGGATACATTATTGATATATCCTAATAAAAAAAAGAGAATAGAAGTAGATATAAATTCTGAAATTTACCTTACACCTAATAAACCTTTATTTGTTTCTGTTCAATTAATAAATTATGAAGATGAAAAGAATAAAATAATAAATCCTGATGAAGATAAAAAAACTAATATAGAATTTCAATTGTCTAATAAAACTGATTATTATTCAAAAGGGATAAATTATATAACAAAAGAAATGACACCAGATTTAATTAATGTTAATAGGTTAATCAATTACGATTTTGCAAATAGCTTTTTTAAAAAACCACACAAAAGTACTCTCGTTTCACCTAGTTTTTTACTTTATACAAAAAAAACAGAGGATTAAAAAACTAAATAATCCGACGAAGCAAATTTACAATTCGTTCCCATACTACTACACAAATACATTCTGAACAATGCTAAAATGAAAACAAAACAAGAATGTGGCAGTAGTTGTAAACGAAAGAAATAGCTAAAAAAAAAGGTGTATATTTTATATAAATTCAAGTTAACTGTAATATTATGAAGACCACAATTTACATATTGACAATATTTATGGCTTCCCAAGTTCTTGCTCAAAAAAATAAAGCTGAAGACTTTGGTTTTAGACATTTTCAGACAATTTACAAAGGTGACACAGTTGACATCTTGATAAAATCAAAGAAAGGAGATGAACTAAAAAAAAAAGCCAATTTTTCTATTTTGTCAAGGTAGTTTGCCTCAACCACTCATTAAAAAATACGGAGATAAAACATATAGTGTTTTCCCATTTAAAACAGACAGCTTAGAAATTGATTATCACATTGCAATAATTAGTAAGCCATTTATTCCAATGGTTGTTGATGCAAAAACATTAGGGCGCAATTTCGTTTATGAAGACCCGAAAACAGGAAAAATTCCAAAAGAGTATTCAAGCCGGAATCTCCTTGATTATTATGTAGAACGAAACTTGAAAGTAATTGATTATTTAGAAAAATTTCCCTTTGTTGACAATTCTAAATTAGTGTTAGCAGGGCATTCAGAAGGAAGCACAATTGCTGCAAAACTAGCACTTAAGAGTAAAAGGGTAACAAAACTTATTTATTCCAGTGGTTGCCCATTAGGCAGAATAATGGCAATGATAGGCCAAGATAGAGCAACAGAAACCGACACTGACAGCACAAGATATGGAGAAAGCGAATTTGATTATTGGGAACAAGTTGTAAAGGACAAAAGTAATATGGACGATACAAACGGAGATACTTACAAAGCAACGTATGATTTCTCTATTCCGCCAATTCAATATTTAGAAAAATTGACAATTCCAGTTTTGATTTGTTATGGCACTAAAGACTGGAGTGCACCTTTTAATGATTATCTACGCGTTGAAATGTTACGACAGAATAAAAAAAACTTTACATTCAAAGCCTACATTGGACTTGATCATAATTTTTTTCCGTTGACAACAACTGGACAACCAAATTATAACATATTCAATTGGGACAAAGTAGCTAATGAATGGTGGATATGGACAAAGCAGAAATAAAAACTACCCAAAGCCTATACGCAAATCCCATTGCGTTCCTCATTGGTAAATAACCCAAAAAAGACCATCAGTATCAACATGCCCCAAATGAAGACTAACTTTTTTTGGGCATATTTAATAGAGTAGTTTTTTTATTGCCAAACTTGTTTTTACAAATCTAAGACGCTTATTTTTAATCTTCTCGACGCCTTTTTGTGTCAAACCTTAAAAATACCTATGTTAAAAAAAAACTCAAAAAATACCTACAAATAGGGATTTTTTTTTCTTCTTAAATCCGTATATGCCCTTTTTTAAAATATCAGTATTTAAAGGGGGTGTGAGGTTTTTGTCAGACGTTTTTGTTTTGGGCTACTTTGTTAATAATTAGTCTTAAATTCCTATTATTCTGCTTGTTAAAATTTTATTTGGTTTTTACATTTGTAAAGCAAGTGACTTCGATAGACAAAAAAAGGGTCTTGTTATAGTACTTTGACAGCGCTTTGACACATTCGGGAAGTATCATACTACTTTGACAATTCTTTGCCACATTCGGGAGAATATCATAGTATTTTGGCAAGCCTTTGCTACGTTCAGGAAAGTGTCATAGTACTTTGACAAGCCTTTGCCACGTTCGGGAGCCTATTGTAGTAGTTTGACAAGTTTTTGCCACATTCGGGAAAACGTCAAAGCAGTATGTTGACCCCACAAATATTGAGTTTTTAACTTTTAAATAATAATAGTATGAAATTGTATTCTTTTAGTCCATCCAAACTTACGTATTTAGATTCTGGAGAATTTATTGTTCGTTACTTAACTGATGTTACCAACCAAGGGATAGACCTCACGGTAGATCCCGACTTCAAAACACTTCATGATAGTCTTGCTACACAATCACCTGTATTCAATCAGGCTTTAGCTCAAATTAGAGCTCATGCCGAAACCCAAGAACTCCTATTACTCGATCATGCTAGAGATAAAAAACTCAGTACACTTCGCACAGCACTAGCAGTGGCAAGAAATAGCGATACTGCAGCTGTTATAGAAGCCTATGGCAAAATAAAAGTGATTATCAATCAGTATAAAGGCATTGAAAAAGCAAACTATCCCGCCGAGAGTTTGGCATTAACCAATTTAATCACCGATTTGCGTTCTACAATTCATCTTCCTTATGCCAGTTTGTTGGGGCTTGTTCCACATATTGATAATTTAGAAACAGCCAATCAAAATTTTATTGCCAAATTTGATATCCGTTCTACCAATGTGATTTCTACCCAAACGTTTGACACTAAACAATTGCAAAAAAACATTTTAACGACCTATAAGGCATTAACCGAATATGCCGAGGTGATGGCCAAAGTAAAAAATAATACCTATTACAATACGCTAATCACTACCATCAACTACAGCAGACAATATTATGCCACGATTGTAGCGGGGTATGGTAGCGGCAGTAAAACGACTCCGCCTCCTGCACCAACGGCCTAAAAAATAAAAAGGGTGCTAACGAGTACCCTTTTTTAAATACAGTAATAGACCATGACAAGGTTTGCAACACCAAAAAGCATTAGCACTAAAAAACTTTCGACTACTTGACAGGCTTGAAAAAAAAGAAAACAAGAGCAATGCGGTGGGAAACGAATAGCTAGAAATTAATAATAATAGTATTTTTGATAATATATGCAAGTTGGAGGCAATATTACCTTGAATATCAAAATAACAGAAAACAAAATAAATGGCAAAAACAGTAAATACAGCCTTTAATGAATTTAACAAAGACGTTGTGAACTTGGATATCGACAGAACCAACAAAGCAAATTCCAGTAGAGATTGGTTATTTGGACAGTTAAATAATTTAGACAGTAAAGATGATTTAGACTTTCCCTTCAAATATGAAGATAAACATATAAAATTTGGTTCTTTTGCTCGAAAAACAAAAATTAGAGAGCTTGATGATGTTGACATAATGTTTTGCTTAACTGCAAATGGAGCAACTTATTTAAAAAAATTTAATACCTATACTATTCATACCTCAAATGCAGGTTATAGATTAAAAAATTTATCTGACAATTATATTCTAAATTCCAGAAAAGTGGTGAATAAACTTAAATCATCACTTTCAAAAATTGAACATTATAAATCGGCAGATTTGCATAGTCGAGGAGAAGCAGCGACCTTAAATCTACAATCTTATGAATGGGTATTTGATATTGTTCCTTGTTTTTACACTGACACTAATTTATATTTAATACCAGATGGTAATGGAAATTGGAAATCAACAGACCCAAGAATTGACCAAGAATTAATTACTAACACAAATCAAAATTATAATGGCAGATTATTACAACTAATAAGAACCTTAAAATATTGGAATAGGCATCATTCAAGTCATACAATTTCATCATATCTGTTTGAACAAATTGTCATCAATTATACAAATAGCAGAACTGAATTAAGTCAATGGATAGATTTTGACATAAGAGATTTTTATAACTATTTAGCTTTAAGTATATATAGTGCTGTAAATGATCCAAAAGGAATTCAAGGTAACTTAAATACTTTAACATATGACCAAAAGAAATCCATTTCAGATAAGTCATCTTGGGCATATAGTAAAGCAAAAGAAGCAACAAATGCAGAAACAAATGAAAAAGACCAAGAAAAAGCCATGAATAAGTGGGGTGAAATTTTTGGCTCAAAATTCCCAACATATGGATAATATAGGAAAGCATATATTAGAAACTCAAAACGAAAATTTTCATATTGACCAGCTTTTGGCACAAAAAAAAATTTATTCAAATGCCAAAATTTTGCAGGGAATTTTAATTTTTATTACAATTCCTTTGCCTATAATCATAGCACTAATATTAAAATTTTATCCGACTTTATTTGATGAAAAGCATTGGATTTTTGTACTTTACTTGGTTTTGGCATCCCTTTTTGAAAAAGTATTAGAAAACTATGTTGACAGATATAAGAAACTTGCTGCTTCAATACAAGAGGCGTTTGATACAAAAGTCTTAAATATTGAAGAAAATGAATCTTTAAACACAGTAAATATTGACAATGAATTGATAAGAGAAAAGTCAAAAGGACCGAGAAAGAAAAGCAAAAGAGTGGCAGATGTTACAAATTGGTATTCACTTAATATTATAAGTATAAGAACAAACATTGCAAGTATATTGTGTCAAAGAACTAATGTTTTCTATGACTTTTCAGTTCGCAAAAGATATAATTGCGCAATGAGAATTATAGTAGTTCTTACGTTTATAATTTTAATGGTAATTTCATTAAAAAATGACATTACACTAAAATTGTTCCTGATAGAAGTAGTTATACCTTCAATTCCTGTCTTTATGTTTGCCTATAAAGAAATTAATTCAAATACAGAATCAATTGACAACTTGGAACATTTAAGAAATCTAATTGAAGTAAATCTTAACAATTTAACCATTGAAAGTAATATTCAAAAGCCTTTATTAAGAAAAATTCAAGACAGAATTTATTCAAATAGAATATTGAGTCCATTAATTCCAGACTTTTTATATTATTTAATTAGACCTAAATTAGAGGACCAAATGAACTATTCTGTTGAACAAATAGTTAAAAAATTAACAACCTAAGAAATACAACCAACAATAGCTATGGTTTTATTGTTCAGCTTACAGCCACAATGAAACTCTAGCTGTTGCGTGCATCTTTTTACAAAACTCTAGTTAAAAAAACAAAAAATAACACCACCTAATTATGACCAAAGAAAAAATTCTAAATCATTCGGCTGTCTATAGATTACTTGAATTTCAAACAACTGTTTTAACTGCTGTTTTTGGAGTTTTGTCAATTGTTTGTGGATTGTTACCAGCAATATCTAATTTTTTGTCAGCAATATTTGGAATTCTAGCTGCCGTTTTTGGTTTGATGATAAATAGATATTCAAATCTGAAATCAAAATCCGAAGAAAATGAAAAAAAAATATTGATGAGAGAAATGAAATGGACAGACATTCATTCAAATGTTGCAGACATAAGATTTTCTTGCTATAACGAATCTGAAGACCTTGGTTTTTTATTAATGACTGCAAAAATTATAAAAAAAGCAGGAGGGAAAGGATTCGATATTGACAGCATTAACCTATTCTCCAGAGAAGAAGGATTATACTTACCAGAAGGGGATTATTCAATTGAATTTTTGACAAGGCAGTATGAAAATGCAAAAATTGATATTTACATAAATGATAAAAATATTGGTGAGAGATTGTGGTTTGATTTAAAATTAAAGCCTAAGAAAGAATAAAAAGCTACATAGAAAAACGGTTTTGTGCAATAGTGATATTTATAATAAATTGATGTTATTCTTTTCTAAAACAATTATCTTTAACCGAACGAAATCGTTCCGCTAACTGCTCCTAAGGTATGACTTAGTTTAGCAGTAATTTTACCTCGAAAAATTGTAAAATAACAAATGACAAACGGAGAAATAAATAGATTACTAAACGTCCACCACAATCTGGTTTTTAATCAAATCCTCAAAAGTTTCCCGTTTACCAATCAGGTAGCTTTTCCGGTCTTTCCAGAGGACTTCTGCGGGTTTGTATCGCGAATTGTAATTAGACGCCATCGAAAAGCAATACGCCCCAGCATTTTTAAAACACAAGATGTCGCCTTCGGTAATCTCAGCGATGCGTCGGTTGTTGGCAAAGGTATCCGTTTCACAAATATAACCTACTACGGTATAAAAACGCTCTTTGCCTTTGGGATTCGAAAGGTTTTCAATGGTATGTTGCGAACCGTAATACATGGGGCGAATAAGGTGATTAAAACCAGAGTCTATTCCTGCAAAAACCGTTGAGGTCGTTTGCTTCACTACATTTACTTTGGCCAAGAAATAACCCGCTTCGCTCACTAAAAATTTACCCGGTTCAAAGGCTAACGTCAACGGGCGCCCATATTCTTTTTCGAAAGCCAAAAAGCGTTTCGTTAATTTTCTACCCAATTCTTCAATATTGGTTTCGATATCTCCTTTTTTATAGGGCACTTTAAATCCCGAACCAAAATCGAGAAATTCCAAATCGGTAAAGTTTTTGGCAGCATCAAACAAAATTTCAGAAGCATACAAAAACACCTCAATATCCAAAATATCCGAACCCGTATGCATGTGAATTCCGTTGATTTTCATTTTTGTGTTTTCTACAATGCGTAAAATATGCGGAATTTGATAAATAGAAATCCCAAACTTGCTATCAATGTGTCCCACCGAAATATTTTGATTCCCTCCCGCCATCACATGCGGATTGATGCGGATGCAAACCGGAATAGTAGGGTATTTGGTGCCAAAATGTTCCAAAACAGAGAGGTTGTCAATATTAATTTGAACCCCCATTTTAGCCACTTCTTCAATCTCTTCAAACGAAACCCCATTGGGTGTAAAGATAATTTTCTCTGGTGGACAGCCGGCATGGATGCCCAACAGGACTTCTTGAATCGAAACGGTATCCAATTGCGCCCCCATTTTTAACAAGACTTTCAAGATAGAAAGATTCGACAAGGCCTTCATGGCATAGTTAATCCGAAGGTGTTCCACTTTAGAAAAAGCAGTTGTTAAGCGTTGGTATTGACGTTCTATGGTAGCCACATCATACACATACAACGGACATCCATATTCTTCTGTCAACGGGAGTAAATCATTTGCTGTCATTTTGGTATAAAAGTTAAGAAGTAAAGATAGTAAAAGAGGTTTTGTATTACAAAGATAATCAACAAGAAAAGAGTTTAAAAAAAAGTTACTAAATTGATATACATTTCTTTTGCGTTTGATTCAATTTCGCTACTTTTGCCGAACCATTTTCTGAATGGGATTTCAGAATCTAACTAGACAAACTTTTTATTATGAACATACACGAATATCAAGGTAAGGAGATTTTAACAAAATACGGGGTACGCGTACAACGTGGTATAGTTGCAAATAATCCAGTAGAGGCAGTTGCCGCTGCAAAACAATTAACTGCAGAAACAGGAACAAGCTGGTATGTAGTAAAAGCCCAAATCCACGCTGGAGGAAGAGGAAAAGGAGGCGGAGTAAAATTGGCTAAAAATTTAGAGCAAGTAACCGAAATTTCTGAGCAAATTATTGGTATGATGCTTAAAACGCCTCAAACACCACCAGAAGGAAAACAAGTACACAAAGTATTGATTGCTGAAGATGTATATTACCCAGGAGAAAGTGAAACATCGGAGTTTTACATGTCTGTTTTATTAAACAGAGCTACAGGAAGAAACATGATTATGTATTCTACTGAAGGGGGAATGGATATTGAGGAAGTAGCAGAACATACACCACATTTAATTTTTACAGAAGAAATTGATCCACAATTAGGATTGCAAGGATTCCAAGCAAGAAGAGTAGCATTCAATTTAGGACTTTCTGGAAATGCGTTTAAAGAAATGGTAAAATTTGTAGAAGCATTGTATGCGGCCTACATCGGATGTGATGCTTCTATGTTTGAAATCAATCCTGTATTAAAAACGTCAGATGATAAAATTTTAGCTGTTGATGCCAAAGTAAACATCGATGACAATGCATTATACCGTCAGCCTAAATACGCAGAAATGCGTGATATTAGAGAAGAAAATCCTATTGAAGTTGAGGCAAAAGAAGCAGGGTTAAACTATGTTGACCTTGACGGAACCGTTGGGTGTATGGTAAATGGAGCTGGGCTAGCGATGGCTACTATGGATTTGATTAAATATGCTGGTTTTGAGCCTGCAAACTTCCTAGATGTGGGAGGTACTGCCGATGCAAAACGTGTAGAAACCGCTTTTAGAATTATCTTAAAAGATCCAAACGTTAAAGCCATTTTGATTAATATTTTTGGTGGAATTGTACGTTGTGACCGTGTAGCACAAGGTGTGGTTGATGCTTATAAAAATATGGGTGATGCGATTCAAGTGCCTATCATTGTAAGATTGCAAGGAACCAATGCTGAGATTGCCAAAGAATTAATAGACAATTCAGGAATGCCTATTTTATCAGCTGTTCAATTTCAAGAAGCGGCTGACCAAGTTCAAAAAGCACTTTCTTAATTCGATAGTAATTGTTTTAAATATAAAATCCCGAGTTTGATGCTCGGGATTTTTTATGAAATTTTAGTTCTTACCAGAACATGTATTGATGCCTAAAAGAGTATACAAAGGGCAAAAACTTACCAAACTGGTTAGAGCGAAAACCCCAGCAATCCCAAGACCTACAATGCCTAATGTGCCCGTAATGGTTCCGTTATAAAATAAGACACCTAAAATTGCAGCAATTATCAATCGGATAATACGGTCTGCTGTACCCATATTTTTTTTCATGACTTCAAGTTTTTAATAAAACTCAAAGGAACGCAATAAAAAACATATGGTGTGTTACAAATGTTACACCACGCTACTAGTCTTTGGATTTCTTCCCGTTTTTGTAGTGTACTTTTTCTACAATTTCGATTTTTTTTACGGTTTTTTTTGGTGCAAATTTCTTTTTAGGAGCTACAGTCTTTTCTCTTTTCTCTATTTTCTTTTCTCTGAACTCCTCTTTTGGTCTTCTTTCCGATTTATGAACCGCTATAACCTCCATGGGATTTTTCGGATTTTCTTTGGTGCCTCGCAAATGAATGACCAATCCGTTCAAGAAATTGCGCAATACTTGGTCGCCACACTCTACAAATTTGGGATGATCGGCATTTCTAAAAAAGTTTCCAATTTCCCCTTTAGACATACGAAAATCAACCAATTTAAGGATGTCTTCTATTTGGTCATCACGAAGCATTAACGCAACTCGGAGCTTTTTGAATATATCGTTGTTGTTCATTGTATAATTTGTTTACTGTTGTTTAAAATTGTTTGATTTAGTTTAAAGTTGTTTAAGATGAAACCAAATAAACACTTAAACTTTTAAACGATTAAACCTTAGAACAGCCAAAGGTACGCTTTTTTAAATCCTTCACGCCACAATTTTTCATTGTGTTGGCCGCCTTTTACAATGATTTTTTTATTGAGTCGTTCACAAACACAGCGTTTCGTATTGATTTGGTATTCCATAGCGTTTAGATCGTTCACCATATCGTCATCGCCTTCGTTGTCGCCACAAAGAAAATAGATTTTGGTATTGTATTTTTTTGTACGTTCCATCAAATCAAAAAGTTCTTTTCGATTGAACCAAAAAGAAGGAGAGAAGCAGCCTACTTTTCCAAAAACATCGGGATATTTTAGAGCGCCATAGAAGGAAACCAATCCGCCTAACGAACTTCCCCAGAGGCAGGTATTGTTCGCATTGGGTTTCGTTCGGTAGTTTTTATCGACATACGGCTTTAACGTTTTTACAATGAACTCTAAGTATTTATCAGCATGACCTCCTCCATATTTTTGATTTATAAAAGGCGTTAATTCTTCCATACGTTTTTCACCTCCGTGTTCAATTCCAATGACAATTACTTGAGCCGCAATACTATCTAAAGTTTCGTCGACATTCCATTCGCCTACATAAGACGTCTTAGCATCAAACAAATTTTGTCCGTCGTGCATATAAATTACTGGAAATTTCTTTTTAGAAGTGGTATAATTTTTAGGTAGATACACCCAAATTTTCTTTGAAGTATTCAATTGTGGCGCTGCAATAGTAAACGTCGAAACCTGATTACTAGCCGTACTGTTTTGTGCATGGGAATTAAAAAAAAGAAGCCCAAATAAAATTGAAAAAATGAATTTCAAAGGATAAAAATTTTTAGAATGAAACAAATAATTATATTTTAGCTAAAAATACGAAAAACATGCAAACCAAAGTAGAAAAGTTGAGTTTACTAGCCGATATGATTGCATTTGCCATTGTAGACGGACAATTGCATGAAAGAGAATATACTTTTCTTTCCATAATAGCTGTAGAACTTGGGATAACTCAAGAAGAATTTAAACAACTTTTTCATGAAGAAAACAGAAGTGAAATGATCAAAACAGAGTTTCAACGTATTCAGCAGTTTTATCGTTTGGCTTTGTTGATGCATTGTGACGGTGTGTTGCATGAGCGAGAAGTAATAAAAATTCACGAAATAGGAATTCACATGGGATTAAATCCCTTTGCGATGAAACGGGTTCTAAAAGCGATGGAACAATCACCCACTCGAACTGTTTCTCCGGAGTATCTATTGGAAGTTTTTCAAGAACAACAAAACTGAAAAGTAGTCAGTTGAAACGAGTGAAAAACGACAAAATTTCAGTGTAAAGTATTAGTTATCAGTCAAAATGACTTAAAATTTGCCTTGGTACATCATTTGTTTTTAGGATAGGCATAACCATAAAATGTCTAATTTAAAAACATACGATTATGAACGTAATTAAAAGAAACACAGTACCTTTTCCATCACTTATTGATGAATTATTAAAACCAGATTGGTTGGGAGGCATGCAAAGTTTTAGTGCCAATGTACCAGCTGTAAACATCAAAGAAACTGATACGAGTTTCGGAATTGAGTTGGCGGCTCCTGGAAAGAAAAAAGAAGATTTCAACATCGAAATCGATCACAATGTACTCACAATTTCTGCAGAAGACAAAGTTGAAAAAGAAGAGACACAAGGGAAATATACCCGAAGAGAATTTAGTTACGCTTCTTTCAGACGTGCGTTTACATTGCCAGAAACCGTGAATACCGACCATATTCATGCTACTTATGAAAATGGTGTGTTGCATGTAGCGCTTCCCAAAAGAGAAGAAGCTTTACCAAAACCAAAACGATTGATAGAAATAGCCTAAAAGGCTTTAACACTTCATAAAAACGCAACCTTTAAAAGGTGCGTTTTTTTTTATTTATAACCCATTGTTTCGTTTAAAGACATCTTGCTTTTCATAAAGGTTCCGCTTCCACGAGCGACTTCCCGATTTTTTTCATCATATAAAACCGCATCGGCAATAAAGAGATGTTTCGATTTGAATTTGAGTTCGCCAACGGCTCTAATTCTACCCACTTTTACCGGGCGAAGGATTTGAATATTGAATGAAGTTGTGTAAACAAAAGAATCTGAAACAATGGAATGAACAGCAAAATAAGCTGCATCATCCAACATTTTAAAATAGACCGAACCATGTAATGAATTGCCAGCATGAAAATATTTGGGTTCTACAAGCATGGAAATTTCAGCTTTTTCATCAGTTATTTCAAGGTGTGCCGAATCATAAAGCTCCTTGTTTATCAACCCCGATACGTACATGTTTTGAAGTTTAGTGTAATGTGCTTGATGTACCATAAATTAAATCTTGTCTTGTAGCGCTTTAATCTCATCTCGTAGCTTTGCTGCTTGCATAAAATCCAATTCTTTGGCGGCTTTTTCCATAGCTTTTCGAGTCGCTCTAATTTTCTTTTCTATTTCAGCTTTAGATAAATACAAAGGTTCTGGTTCGGCGGCTTTTAGAATTTTTTCTTCATAGTAAGAAGTCGAAACCGAGTTGTTGCTCAAGGCATTGCCCAAACTTTTGTTTAATGCTTTGGGTTGGATGTTATTTTCAGTATTGTAACGAATTTGCTTTTCCCTACGATAATTGGTTTCGTCAATAGTTTTTTGCATAGAAGCTGTGATTTTATCGGCATACATAATGGCTTTTCCATTTACGTTACGTGCGGCACGACCCACGGTTTGGGTCAACGAGCGATGACTTCGCAAAAATCCTTCTTTATCGGCATCTAAAATGGCAACCAACGATACTTCGGGTAAGTCCAAACCTTCTCGCAATAAGTTGACGCCGATGAGCACATCAAACAGGCCTTTACGTAAGTCTTGCATGATTTCGACACGCTCTAATGTATCAACATCACTGTGAATGTACCGACAACGAATGGCCACTTTAGTTAAATATTTGGTCAATTCTTCTGCCATGCGTTTAGTTAACGTGGTCACCAACACACGTTCGTCGAGGTCGCAACGTTGTTGAATCTCTTCTATTAAGTCGTCGATTTGGTTCAAACTGGGGCGTATTTCTATAATTGGGTCTAACAACCCCGTAGGCCGAATGACCTGTTCTACATAAATGCCTTCTGTTTTTTGTAATTCATAATCGGCAGGTGTCGCGGAAACATAAATCACCTGATTTTGCATGGTTTCAAATTCGTCAAACTTTAACGGACGGTTGTCCATGGCCGCAGGTAATCGGAATCCGTATTCCACTAGGTTTTCTTTGCGGCTTCGATCACCTCCATACATGGCATGCACTTGTGATATGGTCACGTGACTTTCATCGACGACCATCAAATAATCATCTGGAAAATAATCTAACAGACAGAACGGTCGTGTGCCAGGGAGGCGACGGTCTAAATAGCGCGAATAATTCTCAATCCCCGAACAATACCCTAATTCGCGAATCATTTCTAAATCAAAATTGGTGCGTTCTTCTAGGCGTTTGGCTTCTAGATGTTTGCCAATTTCTTTGAAATAATCGACTTGTTTGACCAAATCTTGTTGAATGTCCCAAATAGCAGCTTGTAAGACATCGGGGGAGGTTACAAACATATTGGCGGGATAGATATTCAGTTTTTCATAGCGCTCTAATACTTGAGATGTTTTAGGATCAAAAGCTTCAATTTCTTCGATTTCATCTCCAAAAAAATGAATTCGAAAAGGTTCGTCAGCATAACTCGGATAAATTTCGACCGTGTCTCCTTTGATGCGGAAGGTTCCTGGTAAAAACTCAGCTTCGGTTCTAGAATACAAACTTTGCACCAAACGATGTAATAATTTAGTTCTAGAAACCACTTGGTCTTTTTCTAGCGAGACTACATTTTTCTGAAATTCCACAGGATTTCCTATGCCATACAAACATGATACGGAAGAAATTACGATAATATCACGACGACCAGAAAGTAGGGCAGAAGTGGTGCTCAATCGCAGTTTTTCTAACTCTTCGTTGATAGATAAATCTTTTTCTATATAGGTTCCCGTAACTGGAATAAAGGCTTCGGGTTGGTAATAATCATAATAAGAAACGAAATATTGCACCGAATTATTGGGAAAAAACTGTTTAAACTCAGAATACAACTGTGCTGCTAAGGTTTTATTGTGTGCCAATATCAAGGTAGGTTTTTCTACGTTTTGAATGACATTGGCTACAGTAAATGTCTTTCCAGACCCCGTAACACCTAGGAGGGTTTGGTATTTTTCGCCATTAAGGATCCCGTTTGAAAGTTTTTCAATGGCTTGGGGCTGGTCGCCAGTCGGTTTGTAATCAGATATGACTTGGAATTTCATTAATTAAGTTTCAAAGATTCTAAGTTACAAAGTTATGGTTTTATCAAATCGAAAACTTCCATTCTTTCTGTTGCTTTTCACTTAAAAAAGTCCAAGCTACAAAACGGCTTATTTTTTGACCTTGTGCCATTTCTATGGTTTTTATTTCAACGGCTCCCACTTTATTTAAGGTTTTGTAAATACTTTTTAAGTTTTCTTTTTTAGAAACTAAAGTCGTAAACCAAAAGACGTGTAAGGGGTATTTCACACTTTCGTAAATCATCTGAGTGATAAATCCAATTTCACCACCTGTACACCATAATTCTGTGTTTTGACCTCCAAAATTAAGTACAGGTTTAGTTGCTTTTTTGTCTTCTAAATGGTTAACTTTTCGTAAAGAGGCTTTCAGAGCTTCTTCTTCTGAATTATGAAACGGTGGATTGCAAACGGTAAAAGCAAATCGATCTTCAGATAAAATGATGTTTTTGAAAATATACCGAGGTTCTACTTGTAATTGTAAACTAACAGCATCGGTTAATTTTGGATTGTTGCCAATGATTTTTTTACAATTTTGAAGGGCGTTTTCATCAATATCAGTGCCCACAAAAGACCAATCGTATTCGTGATGGCCAATAATGGGATAAATGCAGTTGGCGCCAATCCCGATGTCCAATCCTACAACAGAATCGCCTTTTGGAATAATACCATTATTACTATTGGCTAATAAATCGGCTATATAATGGATGTAGTCGGCCCTTCCTGGAATGGGCGGACACAAATAGTCTTTAGGAATGTCCCAATAGGCAACAGCATAATAAGAAATTAAAAGGGCTTTATTTAACGCTTTAACGGCTTCCGGATTACTAAAATCAATACTTTCAATGTCATGTTCATTGATGAAAATATAATTTTTTAATACAGGATAATTGTATGTTAATTTCTCAAAATCATACCTGTTTCTATGCTGATTTCTAGGATGAAGAGAACTTTTTTCGGTGGGTGTTTT
Source organism: Flavobacterium aciduliphilum (assembly GCF_003268855.1). Classification (GTDB taxonomy): domain Bacteria; phylum Bacteroidota; class Bacteroidia; order Flavobacteriales; family Flavobacteriaceae; genus Flavobacterium; species Flavobacterium aciduliphilum. Next base: position 307,895 of record NZ_QLSZ01000001.1, on the reverse strand, counting down.
GTGCTTCATTTTGTCTTTTCTCGTTATCAAATATACTAAAATGAATGCGATTTAACAATCTTTTTAATCAAAACATTCCATGAGAAGCAAGTCACCTTCTGCATGTTCAATTTTTACGATGCCATCTTTTGTAACATGATTGCTACTTCCCGTTCGATAACCTATGGTGAGTTCCTCGTTGTGTAAGGGGTAAAACAAATTTTCTGTTTTGATTTGAGTCACTTTTCCAATAGGAATTAAGGAAAGAGGAGTATGGGCTGGATACCATTTTTCAAATGTATTGGGTAATAAAAAAATCTTCGAATGATCGTCAAGGATGACTATTTTCAGTTTGTTGCGATACCGTACAATATTGGTAATATTGGTGATGGTATGGTCGGCACGTTTTCCTGTAGCCCAGACCACATTTACGGCTTTATGCCCTTTCTCAATCAAGTAATCGAAAGCTTTTTCTAAATCAGTTTTGTCTTGATTGGGGGTGTGAACGATTTGTAACGGAAACTGTTTTTCTGCATATATTTCAGGATTGAAATTATTGTCAAAATCTCCCAAAAGCACATCTATTTTAATGTCTAATGGCAAAACTCTTTCAATAGCACTGTCCAAAACTACTACAACAGGAGACCATTCAAGCAATTGACCTAATAATTCTAAACTGCACGAGGCGCCATTAGCAATAATTAATGCTGGTTCTTGATCGTCGCGAACGATGTGATGTGAAGACATTTTTAGAATTATGAATTTTAAATTATGTAAAAGTAGTTAAAAAAATATTTTAGAATTCGTAATTCGTAATTTCAAATTAATTATTGAACAATATAATTTCTCGTATCAATTTCAGAGAGATGGAAATATCCTAAAGGATAATTGTTATCATCCGTTTGATTGATGATGTTTCCGCGTAAAGTGGCTGGTGGGGTTGAAAAAGGACTACCATTAGAGTTTCCGGCAATATTCAATAATTTATTCATATAATTGTAATAGCGAAGCGAAATGCCTTCCAAACTAAATAGTAATTGATCGCCAGCCTTCAATTTTTCATCAGAATAGAATCCAAACATCTGATTTCCTTGGAAGAAGGTATCGTCGACTACCCCATATTCAGGTATTGCTTTTGTTGAGTTTTTGACACCAATAAGATAATAATTATCTTCATTACCATTGTCTTGATAAAAAAACTTGACTTGTATTCGTTCGCCTCCAAATCCTTGAACCGTAGTTTGTTGCACGTTGTCAATTGTAGGTGTGGCTAAAAGTTTTTCCGTAGCGGTATAAGATTGTCCATTATAGGCAATGGTCAACAAATAATCATGATTTATTATAGGTATAAAGGTATGACAAACATATTCGCCAGTATTCGGTGTTTCAACAAAAGGGAATAGTACAGGTGTGGGATTTGAAACATCTGTAACGGATACCACAGCACCTGAAACCGTAGGGATGTTTTCATTATAGTAATCCGTGGTTGTAGTAAGTTTGATTTTTTGTTCGTTTCCTGCTGTTCCTTTTTGCCAAAGGATATTCGCTTCAATAACCAATTTTGGAGCAGCAGTTTCTAAAGGGATGTTTACTTTGTCTTCACAACTGATTAATGTTAATGAAATGACTAGGAATGAGAGAATAGAATATCGTTTTTTCATAAGTTTAAAATTTGAAGTTATAAGAAACAGCAGGAACCATTCCAAAAATGGATAAACGAATCGCTTCGTTTTGACCAGAATCCTGATTTTGTCTGAAACTGATTGAGGCCGCATTTTTTCTGCCATAGAGATTATAAATACTAAAAACCCATTCACTTTTCCATTTATGATTTTGACTTTTTTTAGGAGTTAAAGTAGCGGAAACATCCAAATGATGGTATAAAGGTAAACTGTTTTCATTACGAGTTCCGTAACTCGGAACTGTTATGCCCATGTACGTATATTGTCCGTTTGGATAAGTTACAGGTTGCCCAGTTTGTATAACAAAATTAGCACCAAAATTCCATTTTTTACTCAGTTTATACGAACTAGTGACGGCCAAATTATGGGTTTTGTCATAGGCAGATCGATACCAATTTCCGTTGTTAATTCCCGTTTCGTTGGCTGTTCTTCCTGGAGTTCGTTGTTCCGATTTAGATAGTGTATAGGCAATCCAGCCAGTAAATTTACCCGTATTTTTTCGAAGTAAAAGTTCTAGACCATAAGATCGCATTTCCCCATTCAAGATTACTTGTTCAATAGCTTCATTAGCAATCAAATCCGCTCCATCAATATAGTCAATGCGGTTTTTAATTTTTTTGTAAAAGCTTTCGACTTCCAAGGAATACTGGTCTTCTTTGAAATTTTTAAAATAACCTACTGCCACTTGGTCTGCGATTTGAGGTTTGATGTAAGTGTCACTCGGTGTCCAAACGTCTAAAGGAGTAGGAGAAGCGGTATTAGAAATCAATTGTAGATACTGCAACATTCGATTGTAACTGGCTTTCACTGAAGCGTGTTCGGATAGTTCATAAGCAGCAGAAAATCGGGGTTCAAAATTGTTAAAACTAGCGATGGTTTTGTTTTTGCCATAATAGGCGGTTCCAATGGGTACGCCTTTTTCATAAATTTTCAAATCGTTGTCAAAAGTAACGGCTTGGTTGTTGGCGTATAAATTTACTGTTGAATTTCCTAGACGATAAAATAAACTATAGCGCAAACCATAATTAATAGAAAAGTTTTTAGAAAGTTTTTCCTCACTATCTGCGTAAAAAGAAGGTTCAAATGCATATTTTTTCTCTAATTGCTTGAAATTGATTCCCGAATCGCTGCGACTAGGTTCGATTGTTCCGGGGTTAAAATCATAATAGATTGCATTGGCTCCGTAATTGAGCTTAATCTTATCTGATAGATAATACTTAAAATCGTATTTCAAATTATAATTTTTGATTCCTGAATTCCAATCAAAACCTACAAAATCAAGATTCAAACCATAATAGTAATCACTGTAAATCATAGACAAGTTTGAGAATAATTTATCATTGAAGAGGTGGTTCCAACGCAAGTTTAGGGTTGAATTTCCATAAGTGTTTTTAAAACTTTGATTGATATCGAATACATCGCGTCCAAAATATCCAGAAAGGAATAGGTTGTTGTTTTTGTTTAGTTTATAGTTTAATTTGGTGTTTAAATCATAAAAATAAGCGGAGTTTTTATTGTTAGATAATTTTAAAAATAAATGTGCATAAGACGCACGGCCTCCTATTAAAAAGGAACCTCGATCTTTTACAATAGGTCCTTCTGCAAGTAATCGACTTGATATCAATCCGATGCCACCATTCATGTGAAAACTAGTACTGTTTCCATCTTTTTGATAAATATCTATAACTGAAGAAGCGCGACCTCCAAATCGAGCGGGAATCCCTCCTTTGTATAATTTTAAATCTTTGATGGCATAGGGATTAAACACGGAGAAGAATCCGAAAAGATGCGAAGAATTATATATTGTCGCTTCATCTAAAAGAATCAAGTTTTGATCGGCTCCACCGCCACGAACATTAAATCCTGATTGTCCCTCACCTGCGTTTGTTACACCTGGAAGAAACAAAATCGATTTGATTACGTCTACTTCCCCCAAAACCACAGGCATTTGTTTTATGGTGACCATCGACATTTTATTAACACTCATTTCAGGTTTTCTCGTATTGGTCTTTGCTTTCTCAGTGATGATTACTTCTTGAAGGACTTCATTAGTTTCGGTCATTGAAAAATTCATCTTAATATTTTGAGTCAAATTTATTTTTTCAGTGATAATTCCATAACTAATATAACTGACGGTTAGTTCATAATTCCCTTTAGGAAGAGTTAATGAATAAAACCCATATTCATTGGTAAGCGTTGAAATGGAAGTGCCTTTAATACTAAGGGTAACCCCAATAAGAGTTTCATTGTTTTTTTTATCAGTTATGGTCCCGCTTACGGTATATTTTTCCTGTGAAAACCCAAAAGTCGTCAGGAAGCATACTAAAAAAGAGAGTAGAAATTTATTAAATAACATATACAAAAATTTAATTGCAAATGTGACGAATTCTTTGCACTTATGTTACACAACATTTGTTAAGGTATGGTTAATGAAATGGCTTTTATCATTGCTTTTTGAATATATTTACCAAAAGTTTACGAAAAACATGCGATTGTCTTTTTTGATTCTAGTTTTTGTTTTCAGTTTTTGGAATGCACAAGCACAGTTTGAGGCCTCCAAACGCAAAGTTAATATTAGTGCTCAACCTCAAAAAGCACCCCAAAAAAAGGCCTTAGTTCCTCAGAATAATCCTATTTCAATAGCTCCGTCACTAAAATTTGAAAGTCATTATTTTTCGGAACCTAAAAGTAAATTTTTAGAAGGATTACCAGAACTCCCAAAAGTTGGACAAACACAAACACCTAAATCCTATCCTTTAAAAACTCCTGCAGAGGATTATACAGAGAAATTTAATCAGCAAATGAAAGAAGACGGCATACGTCCTGAATTATTTAATCGGGATATGAATTTAGGTCAATTTGTTGTGTATACTAAAAACATCAATTTAAATTCTAGAGATTACGGGGCTATAGATGGTGATTTAGTGAGGCTTTGGGTCAATGGTGTGGTAATTACCGATCGTATTTATTTGGAATCACAGTTTAAACAAATACAGCTTACCTTGGAAAAAGGGGTCAATGTTATAGAAATTGAAGCGTTAAATTATGGAGAATTATCCCCAAATACAGGGCAATTTACTTTTTATGACGCCAACAATCAGTTTATAACCAATCAGTATTGGAATTTGGGTATCGGGTATAAAGCCCGAATTTTGATAGAGTATCAAGATAAGATTTTAAAGAAAGCTGATGAAAAGTAAATACAAAAAAAGACGTGATTTCACGTCTTTTTTTGTGTTATATGGAGGATTTTAATTTAACTTTTCTAATATGGCGTTGAACGTTGAGCTAGGTCTCATGGCCTTGACTAATAAGTCTTGATTTGGTTTGTAGTAGCCGCCTATGTTTTGGTGCGTACCTTGTGCAGCCAATAATTCACTATCAATTTTAGATTCGTTTTCTGTTAATTCAAGAGCGATAGGGGTAAAAATAGTTTTTAAATCAACATCTTTTTCTTGTGTTGCCAATGCTTGTGCCCAGTATAAGGTAAGGTAAAAATGGGAACCTCTATTGTCGATTTGTCCTACTTTTCGTGCAGGAGATTTATCGGTTTCTAAAAACTTTTCTGTAGCACTATCCAGAGTCTCAGATAAAATTAACGCTTTTTTGTTATTAAAAACTTGACCTAGATGTTCCAAAGATACTCCTAATGCTAAAAATTCGCCTAGTGAATCCCATCGTAAATACCCTTCTTCAATAAATTGCTCTACGTGTTTTGGAGCTGAACCCCCAGCACCGGTTTCAAACAATCCGCCTCCATTCATTAAAGGAACAATGGAAAGCATTTTGGCAGAAGTTCCCACTTCTAGAATAGGAAATAAATCGGTCAAATAATCACGAAGCACATTTCCAGTTACCGAAATTGTATCCAATCCTTTAACGAGTCTTTCTAAAGTAAAATGTGTCGCCTCAATAGGATTTAAAATTCGAATATCTAAACCAGAAATATCATGGTCTTTTAAATATGTATTTACTTTTTCAATTAATTGTCTGTCGTGTGCCCGATGTTCATCTAGCCAAAAAACAGCTGGCGTGTTAGAAAGTCTTGCGCGATTTACGGCCAATTTTACCCAATCTTGAATAGGAGCATCTTTTACTTGACACATTCTGAAAATTGAACCCGCTACAACGGCTTGTTCCATCAATACGACACCTTTTGAATCTGTAACTTTAACAACTCCCTCAGAGGGTACTTGGAACGTTTTATCATGCGAACCATATTCTTCTGCTTTTTGAGCCATCAATCCAACATTAGGAACACTTCCCATAGTTTTTGGGTCGAAGGCACCATGTTTTTTACAGAAATCAATAGTAGCAACATAAACTCCAGCATAGGCTCTGTCAGGAATAATTGCTTTAGTGTCTTGTCCTTTTCCTTCTGCGTTCCACATTTGTCCTGAGGTTCTAATCATGGCTGGCATGGAAGCATCTATAATAACATCGGAAGGGACATGAAGATTTGTAATGCCTTTTTCTGAATTTACCATGGCTAGGGCCGGACTTGTTTCATATACTTTGGTAATGGCTGCTTCTACTTCTGCTTGTTCAGGTCGCCCAGCTATCTTAGCATATACATCTCCTAATCCGTTTTTAGTATCAACACCCAATTCTTTAAATAAATCGGCATATTTTGTAAAGACATCCTTGTAGAAAACATCAACTGCAGCCCCAAAAATTACAGGGTCAGACACTTTCATCATTGTGGCTTTCATGTGGATTGAAAATAAAACGCCTTTCGCTTTGGCGTCCTCGATTTCTTTAGCTATAAATTCTTTGAATGTATTTAAGTTAAGTGCTGAGCTATCAATAATTTCACCTGCTTTTAATGGGGTACTGGCTTTTAAAACGGTTGTATTCCCATTAATATCAAAGAATTCAATTTTAACATCGGTGGCTTCTTGTACAGTAACTGATTTTTCACTGCCATAAAAATCACCTTCTGTCATGCTGGCAACATGTGTTTTTGATTCAGATGACCACGCTCCCATACTGTGGGGGTGTTTTTTTGCATAATTTTTTACTGCTTTAGGGGCTCTTCGATCTGAATTTCCTTCGCGTAAAACCGGATTTACAGCCGATCCTAATACCTTGGCATATTTAGCTTTTATTGCTTTTTCTTCTACGGTTTGAGCGTCTTCAGGATAATCAGGAAGTGCATAGCCTTTTTCTTTTAATTCTTTTATAGCGCCTTTCAATTGAGGGACTGAGGCTGAAATATTAGGTAATTTGATGATGTTGGCTTCAGGTGTATTGGCAAGTTGACCTAATTCGGCTAAAGCATCATCCATTCTTTGGTTTTCTGTTAGAAATTCTGGAAAGTTAGCAATGATTCTATCAGCAAGAGAAATGTCTCGGGTCTCAACTTCAATATTAGCTGTAGCAGCAAAAGATTTAATAATAGGTAAAAGAGAATGAGTGGCCAACATGGGAGCCTCGTCTGTAATAGTGTAAATGATTTTAGATTGTGACATTTTGTTGTTTGTTTTTATAGTAAACAAAAGTTTCGATTTTTGTTTGTAAATGAAAATAAAATAGTTTTCAAGGCTAGCAAAGATATGAAAATGAGGGAAAAAAGAAGCTGATTTTTAGCGAAATCGATTGAATTATCAATTTGATATTTAAACGATATTAAATTATGAATTTCATAAAATAAAGCATGAATTTTTGCATAAAAAAAGCCCCAAATCATTGGAGCTTCTTTTATTGATAGAAAAATAAGAATTATTTTCTTCTTTCTTTGATTTTTGCTTTTTTACCAGTAAGTTCTCTGAAGTAGAAAATACGAGCTCTTCTCACTTTACCTCTTTGGTTTAATTCGATTTTTTGTAAAGCGGGCATGTTGATTGGAAAGATACGCTCCACACCAACAGCACCAGACATTTTACGAATGGTAAAAGTTTCAGTAATTCCAGTCCCTTTTCTTTGAATAACTACTCCTTTAAAGAACTGCGTTCTAGTTTTTTCTCCCTCTTTAATTTCATAGTAAACTGTGATTGTATCACCAGCTCCAAATGCAGGGAAATCTTTCTTTGTTGATAATTCGTTGTTCACGAAATCTACTAAATTTGCCATTTTAAATAATTATTATGGTTTAAAATCTGAGCAACATTCACGATTTTCGCCAGAGGTTAGTCAAATGTGGGTGCAAAATTAAAAAATAATTATGAATAATAAAACAGCAATTATAAATTATTTTCATCTAACAAATCGGGTCTTCTATTTTTAGTATGTTCATAGGCCATGTCTTCTCTCCATTTGTCAATTTTTGCAAAATGACCACTGGTTAATACCTCTGGGACTTTCCATCCTTTGTATTCCGCAGGTCTAGTATAGATGGGACCTGAGAGTAAATTGTCTTGAAAACTATCTGTTAGTGCAGAGGTCTCGTCTGAGAGTACTCCTGGAATCAATCGAATGATGGCGTCACATAAGATTAGTGCGCCCAACTCACCGCCTGAGAGTACGTAATCTCCAATAGAAATTTCTTTAGTAATAAAATGATCTCGAACCCGCTGGTCAACGCCTTTGTAATGACCACATAGAATAATAATGTTTTCATACAAAGACAAAGAATTTGCCATTTTCTGATTCAAAGTTTCTCCGTCTGGGGTCATGTAAATGATTTCGTCGTAATCCCGTTCGCTTTTGAGTTTGGTGATGCAGTCATCGATAGGTTGAATCATCATAACCATACCTGCTCCTCCGCCAAAAGGATAATCGTCTACACTTCGTTGCTTATTTTTTGTATAATCTCTAAGATTATGAAAATGAACTTCAACCAAGCCTTTTTTAATTGCTCTTTTCATGATTGAGGCTTCAAAAGGGCTCTTTAATAGATCCGGTAAGATGGTGATAATGTCGATTCTCATATTTTTTAAAACAAGTATGCAAAAGTAGCTAACTCCCATAATAAATAAAAATTAATCAAAAAGTTTTGATTTTGCTTAAACAAGTTCTATTCATTAAATGATTAATGGAATTGTCTTAGAAAATGAATCGTATTTATAAAACAATTTGTATCTTGCATTAAATATTTTGTTTTTGTAGATTTTTGTGTAAAAATTACTTTTTTACTAAAAAATAGTAATATGAAGTACAGGTACTGATGGTTCAAAAAATGTTGTTTTTCTGTTTATTTGTGTGTTATCTTGGATTTGCGCAACAAGATGCTCAATATACTCAGTACATGTATAATACCATTAATATTAATCCAGCGTATGCGGGTTCAAGGGGAGTAATGAGTGTTTTTGGATTGTATAGAAATCAATGGGTTGGAATGGATGGAGCTCCTGTAACGGATGCATTTTCGGTAAATACACCGTTAGGAATTCGTTCGTTCGGAATGGGAGTTTCATTTGTTGGTGATAGAATTGGACCCTCTGTTTCGTATAATTCTGCTATAGATCTTTCTTATACGATTTCTTTATCAGATTCCTACAAAATGGCATTTGGATTGAAAGGCTCTGTTCAAAACTTCACTCTTGAGGCATCAAAATTAAATCCATCCAACAATTACGATCCTTCTTTGTTTTCTATCAGAAATACCTATTCAACCAATATAGGTTCGGGGTTGTATATTCATTCGGCAAAGAACTATGTTGGCATATCGATACCTAATATTTTTCAAACGAAACGATATTCCGACAATGAGATGGTCGTTTATCAAGAAAAGTATACATTTTATGGTATTGGTGGTTTTGTGTTTGATATAACTCCTGATATTAAATACAAACCTGCTTTTTTAGTTAAAATTGTTCAAGGCGCTCCTATACAATGTGATGTATCTTCCAATGTGTTGCTCTATGAAAAGTTTGTTCTTGGAGCGGCATGGCGGTGGAATGCAACCATGAGTTTTTTAACGGGGTTTCAAGTCACAGACGGACTTTATATCGGTTATGGCTATGATTTAGAGACCACCAAACTTAATAATTATAATTCGGGTTCTCATGAAATTTTTATGCGATGGGAATGGAATAAAAAACAAAGTCGGATCGTTTCCCCAAGATTCTTTTAGTAGTATGAAGTGTAAATTAATTTTTCAAATAGTTGTTTTGGTTCAATCTTGTGTTATTTTTTCACAAAAAAGAATAGAACAAAAAGCTGAAAAGGCGTATGAGAAGCTGGCGTATGTTAATGCTATTAAAACGTATGAACGATTGGTTTCAAAAGGGTATGTTTCCGTCGAAATCTTAGAAAAGTTAGCCGATAGTTATTATTTTAAAGCAGATTATGAAAAAGCGGCTCAATATTATAGTCGTTTAATAGATTTGAATCAAGAGGTTTATCCAGAATATTATTATCGTTATGCGCTCACATTAAAAACCCTAGGAAATTATAAAAAAGCAGACGAAATGATGGTCTTTTTTGCCGATAAAAGGAAGCAAGAAACTCGCGCACTATTGATTCAACAGGGAAAAGAGTATTTGAAAACTATAGAAAAGAATTCTGGATTTTACAGTATAGAAAATACAGAAATTAATACAAAGTATGCCGATTTTGGGGGAGCTTTTTTGGAAAACAAATTAGTGTTTGCTTCGGCTCGAGATACGGGAAGTATCGGAAAACGTGTCCATTCTTGGACAGGAGAGCATTTTACAGAATTGTACGAGTCAGAATGGGATGAGGAGGGAAAGTTACATACACCGACAAAATGCGCTGGTTCTATTAATTCAAAGTTTAATGAATCATCCTTAGTTGCTACACGGGATGGAAAAACCATCTATTTTACAAGGAACAATTATAATGATGGTAAAAAAGGAAAAGATTCTCTACATTCAACACTGTTAAAGATTTACAAAAGCACATGGCAAGAAAATCATTGGGGGAAATGTACGGAATTGCCTTTCAATAGCAACCAATACAGTGTAGCGCATCCAGCATTGAGCGTTGACGAGAAAACACTTTATTTTGCATCTAACATGCCTGGAAGTTATGGACAGTCCGATTTGTATAAAGTAAGCATTAATGACGATGGAAGTTATGGAACCCCAATCAATTTAGGGCCCACTATAAATACAGAGGGAAGGGAAACATTTCCTTACATTTCAACGGATGGATTTTTCTATTTTGCTTCAGATGGGCATCCTGGTTTGGGAGGTTTAGATGTTTTTCAAACCAAAATAGCCTCTGATGGCACAATACAAAAAATAATAAATTTAGGCACTCCTATAAATAGTCCGTTTGATGACTTTGCTTTTGTCATGGCGCCAAACAAGCACTTTGGATTTGTTTCTTCAAATAGAAGTGGCGGAAAAGGGAATGATGATATTTATAGAATAAAACCTATTAATAAAATATGTACGCAATCTATAAGAGGTTTGGTGCTGACAAAAGGAACCGAAGTTCCGTCAACGTCAATAATGGTTGGTTTGTATGATAACGAGCACCGATTGATAAAAACTATAACTGCTGATTCAAAAGGAAATTTCGTGTTTGATGAAGTGGCTTGTCATGCAGATTATGCGATTCGAGTGGAAGGAAAAGATTTTGAAACAAAAGAAGAAGCTATTCGGGTAGAAGATGAGGGAATTGAAAAACAAATTCAGATTAATGAGACGATTCAAGTATTGAAAGTGGGAGATGATTTGTCTAAAGTCTTCAATATAAAAAATATTTACTTCGATTTAGATCGATTCGAAATTCGTCCCGATGCTGCTGTCGAATTGGCAAAAATTTTAGATGTTTTGGAAGCATATCCTCACATGTCGCTTGCTATTCGCTCGCATACTGATTGTAGAAATCGTGCGACTTATAATTTGATCTTATCAGAAAATAGAGCTAAAGCCACACTAGAGTGGTTGGTTTCAAAAGGAATCAATGCTTCAAGACTTACGGCTAAAGGATTTGGAGAAACGCAATTAATAAATGCGTGTGCTTGCGAACCAATCAATGATTCCAATTGTACAGAGGCTCAACATCAGGCCAATAGAAGATCAGAGTTTCTTATTACAAAATTATAAAAGTTAAGGTTTCACGGCTTCCAATGCATATACCATCGGGATTTTATTTTGTAAACTTTTAATGCGAAATTTTCCTGTTTCAAATTCTTCTACGTTATTAAAACAAGAATATGGTGAATAATCATATTCATGAAAACAAGAAAGCGTCAATCCATTTGAGAGTAGGGCGTTCAGTATTTCTGAAATTGGATGATTCCAACTGATTGTTTTTGAGATTATCGAGGCTTCCTTGTCAGCATAGGTTCCTGTTTCTTCTTCAATAATGGGTTCTACATTAAAATAACTGTAAAAAACTTCTTTAAAATCAGTATCATACATCCAGACGACTGGATGAAAATCGGCCATGATTAGTCGGCCAGAGGGTTTTAAAAAATGAGCGATAACTTTTGCCCATTCGTTTAAGTCGGGAAGCCATCCAATAGTGCCGTAGCTTGTAAATACAATATCAAAGGTTTCGTTGATGTATTGAGGAGTGTCGTATACGCTACAACAAACAAATTGCGTGTCTAAATGAAGTTCTTGAGCAATTTCTTTTGCTTTTTCGATGGCTTTGTTGGATAAATCTATTCCTGTAACGTGGGCTCCCATACGAGATAAAGTCATCGAATCTTGTCCAAAATGACATTGAAGATGTAGTATCTTCTTTCCTGTGACCTCTTTTAGTAATTCTAATTCAATAGGGTTTAAAGTTGATTTGCCCTCCAAGAACGCATTCATCTCATAAAAATCTGAAGCCACATGAAATGCTGTTTTTTCATTCCAAGCTTTTCTGTTGATTTCGATGTAATTTTGAGAATCCATAAAAATATTACACTCCGAATTGTTTTAAATGATGGTCGAGATGTTTCCACATCAAGGCATCCCAATCTTCATAACTCATTTTGCCCCAAAAAGGATGTTCCATCAATGAAATTGCTGCATGACCTTCTTGAGCAAATTTTTGAATGTTTGTGATGAGTTCTGTCTTGGCTTTTTCAAATTCTATAGTATCCGTGATTACAAACTCTTTAGCGGTGGGCGAATTTTTTCCCATATCACCACCATAAAATACTTTTTTCTTTAACAGTTTTCCCAAAAGTTTCATTATAATAGTAACTTTGATGTCCATTTTGCCAAAAGCAACATCACTTGCCAATTTGCAATGAGTTAGCATCTGTCCTACAGACATTTTACCCCAAAGAGGCTGGCTATCGGGTTGTAGTGTATTGATTCGATTTATCAAAAGAGCATTTGAGTGCGAGTCGTATATTGAGTTCATAGTTTAAAATTTACTCTTCAAAGATACAATATTTATGATAATCTACAAGAATGTGCTAAATTTGCCGCTCAATTTAAATAGAATACAATGGAAAACGGAATATACGCTAAATTCAATACAACGAAAGGCGCCATTTTAGTAAAACTTACACACGATATTACTCCGGGAACTGTAGGTAATTTTGTAGGTTTAGCCGAAGGTCAATTAGAAAATACGGCACGACCTATGGGTAAACCCTATTATGATGGATTAAAATTCCATCGTGTGATTCCCGATTTTATGATTCAAGGAGGATGCCCACAGGGAATTGGTTCAGGAGGGCCAGGATATCAATTTGATGACGAGTTTAGCGTCGATTTAAGACATGACAAGCCAGGAGTGTTGTCGATGGCCAATGCTGGACCAGGAACGAATGGCTCACAGTTTTTTATTACACATGTGCCTACAACTTGGTTGGATGATAAGCATACGGTTTTCGGACATGTGGTTGAGGGACAAGATATTGTTAATGAAATTGCCCAAAACGACATTATTGAAAATATAGAAATCATTAGAGTAGGAGAGGAAGCTCAAAAATGGAATGCTATTGAGGCGTTTCGCACGTTTGAAGGGTCACGCGCTAAAAGAATCGAAGCAGCACGTAAAAAAGCCGAAGAGGCCCTAGAAAAACTAGCGGCAGGTTTCGAAAAAACAGAAAGTGGATTGCGTTATCAATTCATTCAAAAAGGAAATGGCAAAAAAGCAGAACCTGGGAAAACAGTTTCGGTTCATTATTCGGGGTCATTAGAGAATGGAAAAATATTTGATAATTCCTATTCAAGAAAGAAACCGATTGAATTTCCTTTAGGGAAAGGACATGTCATTGAAGGTTGGGATGAAGGCATTGCATTATTGCAAGTAGGCGATAAAGCTCGTTTTGTTATTCCATCTTATTTAGGGTATGGTTCGCGTGGCGCAGGAGGGGTAATTCCACCTTATGCTACGTTGATTTTTGATGTGGAATTAATGGATGTAAAATAATTAGAAAAAGCTGTTTGGAAAAACAGCTTTTTTCATACATTTATATTTCAAAATAATAAGATATGAAAAATAAAATTTACGTAGTAGCTGTGGTTGCTTTGGTCTTGTTTTCTTGCGGAACTTCAAAAAATACGACAAAACCTGAGGCCCTTAAAAAAGTAGAAATGACTCCTGAACTGGCAGAGGGAAAAGTTCTTTATGAGAATAATTGTGCCAAATGTCATAAATTGTATGAAGCCACCGATTTTACTAAAGAAGCTTGGAAACCTCTTGTCTTAAAAATGCAGAAAAAAGCACATTTGACAGATGCAGAAGGGATAAAGATTTACAATTACATTGTAGCAGGGATGTAAAACGACCTCAAATAAATAAAAAAGGTTCTATGATTTTTTTCGTAGAACCTTTTTTTACTATCTTGACATTTGATGTAATACTAAAATCAAGTCTATAAGTCGGGAGGAATATCCAATTTCGTTATCATACCAACCTACAACTTTTACCATTTTATCAATTACAGACGTTAATTGTGCATCAAAGAGGCAGGAGTTGGTATTTCCTAAAATATCTACTGATACAATAGGGTCTTCTGTGTAATCTAAAATGCCACGATACCTTGTTTTAGCCGCATTTTTAAAAGCTGTATTAATTTCTTCAATGCTAACTTTTCTACTCACATTAAAAGTGATATCCGTTAGTGACCCATCTGGAACAGGAACCCGAATACCACAACCTCCAATTTTGCCCTCCAATTCAGGAAAAATTTTAGTCAATGCTTTGGCAGCTCCCGTTGTGGTTGGTACAATCGACTGACTTGCTCCCCGAGCTCTACGGAGATCTTTATGGGGTTGGTCGTGCAAACTTTGGTCGGTTGTGTAAGAATGGACGGTGGTAATATAGGCTTGTTCGATCCCACATAAATCATTAATGATTTTCATCATTGGAGCCGCATTGTTTGTCGTACAACTCGCATTAGAAACAATGCTTTCCGAACCGTCAAGTATCGATTCATTTACCCCCAAAACTATTGTCTTAATCTCGGGTACTTCTGACGGCGCTGATAGTAAAACTTTATGAGCTCCAGCAATAATATGTTGATTGAGTTCTGCAAAGGTTTTGAATTTTCCTGTTGATTCTACAACTATATCAATACCCTCCCAATTTAATTTCGAAATGTCTTTCTCGTGATAAAAAGTGTATTTTTTTTCAGCTACTTGTATTGAATAGTCATCATAACTAACCTCATAAGGTAAAATCCCGTGTATGCTATCATATTTTACTAAGTGAGCCATGGTACGATTATCGGCGATATCGTTGATAGCCACAACTTCGATGGTGGGATGATTAAGCAACAATCGGAAAAGATTTCTCCCAATTCTTCCAAATCCATTGATAGCAATTTTTATCATAATTTTAAAAAGGAACTACTTAGTTCATACGTGATGTTTACAAAATATGTTTTTGTGCGTGATAAGACGATCGTACCAATGCGCCGCTTTCTACATGTCGGAATCCCATCGCTTTTCCTATAGTTTCATAGTGTGCAAATTGCTCTGGAGTAATAAATTCTTTAACAGGTAGATGTTTTTTACTAGGTTGTAAGTATTGCCCGATGGTGATAATATCCACATTTTGATCACGAAGATCCTGCATGGTTTCTAATACTTCTTCTTCGGTTTCACCCAATCCGAGCATGATGCCTGATTTCGTTCGGCGAATGCCTTGTTCTTTTAGATACTTTAATACCGCTAAACTTCTGTCATACTTGGCTTGAATTCGGACTTCACGAGTTAAACGACGAACGGTTTCCATATTGTGAGAAACCACTTCAGGATTTGCTGCAACAATACGATCAATATGACGTTCTACGCCTTGAAAATCAGGGATTAGGGTTTCTAAAGTAGTTTCGGGATTCATTCTACGAATCGCTTCTACTGTTTCTTGCCATATAATTGACCCCATGTCTTTCAAATCGTCACGGTCAACACTCGTAATGACAGCGTGTTTGATTTTCATGAGTTTTATTGAGCGTGCCACTTTTTCGGGTTCATCCCAATCCACATTTTCAGGACGACCCGTTTTTACGCCACAGAAACCACAAGAGCGAGTACAAATATTTCCTAAAATCATAAAGGTTGCAGTACCATCACCCCAACATTCACCCATATTTGGACAACTACCCGAAGTACAAATAGTATTTAATTTGTATTTATCGACCAAACCACGAAGTTCTGTATATTTTTGTCCAATAGGCAATTTTACCTTGAGCCATTTTGGTTTTGCACCATCTCGGGTTCCAATAGGAAGTGTATTTTCTGTAACCGATTCCATACATGAAATTTTGATTTGCAAAGATACGAATGTAGTTTTTAGATTTCGAACATTAGATTTCGCTTTTTCGTGTTCTTAAGAAATTTTTATCAAATGTTATCTAAAAAAGCCTGTCGCTCTTGTTGCGACAGGCTTTCAAACTAACAAATTTAATAGAAGATTTTATTCTGATGTAACCGTAATAGGCATTGTGAATCGAGTTCTCACGGGTGCTCCATCTTTATAACCAGGGCTCCATTTTGTTTTTAATGATGTAAGAACACGAAGGGCTTCATTGTCAATTACGGGTGTGGTTTTGTTGATAATTTCGATGTCTGTCATTGTGCCGTTTTTTTCAATGACAAAGGAAACAAGCACACGAACAGTTTCCCCTTCTTCCATTTCTTGACGTTCAAAATGAGAGCCAACATATTCACAGAAGTTTTTAATACCTCCGGGAAACATGGGTTGACGATCTAATTCTTTAGAATTTACTGGCCCTTCAACAGGGGTAGGCAAAATGGATAAACCGCCGCTGTTATGATTTGTTGGAAGGTCGGAACTAATTCCTGTTCCAATGGATGAGGTCGAACCACTATTTTTTGGTGTTTCGGCATTTATTGTAACTGAAGTTTGAGCTTGATGCGTTTCAACCACTACCAATGGTGCATTAAGAGTTAAGGGTTTTGCTGATGGAGCTTTTGCCTCAGTTTTTTTTACTTCGGGTTTTTTAGGTTCTGTTTTCGGTACAACCGGATTAACATGACTTGCACGGGGTAATGTACAGGCAATAATTTTTTCCTTAGGTTTTGTGTTAAATGAGCTTAATAAAACGATGGCTCCAACAAGAAATCCAATTCCAAAAATAAAAGCAAAAAAGGTTGTTTTGGCGCTTTCTAGACGTAATTGATAGGCACCATATTGTTGATTTTTGCCTTCAAAAACAAGGTCTAACCACTTTTTTTCAAAGATACTTACGTGTAACATAATTCAAAATTTTAAAGGTTAGGTATCATTGTTACATAGGCCTTATTTTTACATGTAAAAGAAGTAAAGCGGATTTATGATAATAACGCAAGTATTTTGTGAATATTGTGTAGGTATAGTAATAAATATGATTTTATATTGAGATATTTTTTAAAATCACCTAGATTTACTGAGTATGTTTAAATAAAAAACTCGTTGTTTTAAATTTTGTGTGCAAACGTAAAGGAAGAACAGAAAACTAACGCTTAGTTTGAATAATTTCAGCAAGAAGTTTTTTAGCACGCAACAGTTTGATTTTTATATTATTAAGTGGCTCGTTCAGTTGTTCTGAGATTTCTTGATAACTCATTTCTTGAAAATACCGCAAATGAATCACCTCTTGATAATGAGGTTTCAATTCTTTAATAAATTGAAGGAGTTGAGATAAATTTTGTTCCGTAATGAGATCGTCTTCTGCGCTAGGGGAGGTGTCCGCTACGTTGTAGGCTTGCTGATCTTCTTCATCAGTAATTTCAATAAAAAGAGAGGATTTCTTTTTTCGTAATAAGTCGATATGAACATTTTTTGCAATGGCAATCAACCAAGTATTGAATTGGTACTCCGGATTATAAGTAGCTAATTTGTCGAAGGCTTTTGAAAAAGTTTCTATGGTTATATCTTCAGCATTGGTTTCGTTTTCAGTACGTTTTAGCATAAAACCATACACTTCGTTCCAATAGTGGTCTAAAAGAAACGTGAACGCTACTTGGTCGCCTTGTTTGGCTTTTTCTATGTAATGAGTTATTTCCAATGCACTGGTTTTGAAAAAGTATTGCTTATAAACACGAACAATTGTGTGAAAACAAGGAGTAATTCGATAAAAGGAAACCAATATATGGTGTCTTTTTCTTGCAGTTTTCCAGCGGCAAATCCGAGCGAAATCCAAGCAAATAAGTATCTAAATCCCAAGATGCTTAATACTATAATCCATTGAAATTGATATGAAAGTAAAATGATAGGCAACACAAGGAATAATAATTGCGTCATATAAAATAAGCCTAGCTGCATTCGATCAAATGATTTGTAATGTTGAGCTGTAGCGACGTGTCTTCTTTTTTGTGTAAACCACTCTTTGAAAGTCGTTTTGGGTTTTGAATAAGTAAAACTGTCGGCATGAAAGCATATGGTGGTATTTGAACCTGTCGCCGCTTGATTAATGAACAAATCATCATCGCCTGAGCGAATTTTCATGTGGTCAATAAAGCCTCGAACCCTGAAAAATTCTTCTCGTTTGTATGCCATATTACGACCTACACCCATGTAAGGTTTGCCTATTTTTGCCCAAGCAAAATATTGTGTAGCGGTCAATAGTGTTTCAAAACGAATCATTTTGTTTAGAAACGAATTTTTAATCTTTTCATACGCTCCATACCCTAAAACGATAGTTTTTTCCTTAGTAAATTGCGCACTCATTGTCTGAATCCAATCGGTGGTTTTTGGGTAACAATCCGCATCAGTGAATAATAAATATTCGTTTTTAGCGGCCTTAATGCCAAGTGTCAGTGCAAATTTTTTATTACCCCAAAAAGCTTCGTTATTTTCTACTTTTACCAATTTAATGTTGCTGTATTCCTTTTCAAAAGCTTCAAAAATTTCTAGAGTATCGTCTCGAGAGGCATCGTCAATCAACACAATTTCATAATCAGGATAATTTTGATGGGCCAACAAAGGAATAAAGTTTTTTACGTTTTCCTCTTCGTTTTTAGCACATACGATAACCGAAATGGGCACTCTTTTGGGGTTAATAGTTTGTGGTTTGGCAAAGGAAAAATTTCCAAAAACTATAATATAATACACAAGTTGCAACACAACTACGGCAATGAACAAACAAAAAAGAGTGAGTAGCATAACAGTTTAAAAGTCTTAAAAAAAACGTATGCAAAACTACAAAAAAGCATTTTAGAAAATAGCGAAGCAATCTAGTTTTTTTAACAAATAGATACTCACTCAGATGAATCACATATCATGATATTCAAAAGTGGATTTTATTTACTTGATTAAATTTCATCAAGAATATACTTTTATGAACAAGAAAAACTGTTAAACAACGTTTACTTCTGCTTCAATAGCAATGTTGTATTTTTTTAAAACGGTATCTTGAACATACTTGGATAAGTCTAAAAGCTCTTGACCTGTGGCAGAACCATAATTGACCAAAACCAAGGCTTGATTTTTGTGTACGCCCGCGTCGCCTTTTCGATACCCTTTCAATCCAGCTTGTTCAATAAGCCATCCCGCTGGGACTTTTACTTCAGTGGGCGAAACTTCAAAAAATTTTACATCGGGAAATTGGGCTTGCACTTTTTCAAAATGAGTTTTAGAAATTATAGGATTTTTGAAGAAACTTCCACTGTTACCTAGTACTTTTGGGTCGGGTAATTTTTGTTGACGAATAGCAATCACAGCATTCGAAATGTCTTGTAGTGTTGGATGTGTAATGGATTTACGATCAAGTTCAGACCTAATATCGCCATAGTCTGTGTGTATGTTGTGGTTTCGTTTGGTAAGTTTAAAAACCACCGAAGTAATGATATATTGCCCTTTTACTTCATGTTTGAAAATACTTTCACGATAGCCAAATTGACACGCACTATGGGTAAATATTCTTCTTTCTTGAGTTTCGACATGAATGGCTTCACAAGAAACAAATGTGTCTTTAATTTCGGTACCATAAGCACCTATATTTTGAACAGGAGTTGTGCCAACATTCCCTGGAATTAGAGACATATTCTCTAATCCACCGAAGTTTTGAGCAATAGTCCACAAAACAAAATCATGCCAAACTTCTCCTGCTTGTCCTTCGACCCAAACAAAATCCTCATCTTCTTGTATGATTCTTTTTCCTTTTAAGTCCACATGAATGACTAAAGCATCAATATCTTTTGTTAAAAGCATGTTGCTTCCTCCCCCTAAAATGAATTTTTTTTCATTTTGATGTTGTTTTAATAGGGTTTCTAATTCATCCAAGGTATGTACGGCAACAAATTGTTTTGCTTTGGCTTCGATGCCAAAAGTGTTATGTTTTTTGAGGGAAAAGTTATTTTGAATGTGCATAAATAATTACGAATTGTGAATTACGAATTGCAAAAGTATTGAAATTAAAAATTCGTAATTCGTCATTTTTAATTTATGAATTAAAAACTATTCTTCGGTTTCTAGAGCGCGGCTCAAAAAATCATTCAATGGTTTTAAGGCAATTAGTTTTTGAGCAACTTTTTTACTAAAATCAGCTTTAGTAAATTCATGTTCATCAATTTTATAAGAAGCAGTAAAACTTTTTAATTTGAGAAATTCTATTGCCGGATGACTAGGATCAAAATCTTTAGGGGCTTTTTTTAGCATGTTTTCATCAGATTTATCCAAGTCATTGAAAATCGTCTTAAAATTTTTTGCAGTAAGGATAGATTCTAAATCATCGTAAAAAAATTCAATTTCTTTACGAATGAGTTTTAATTCATTTGGTTCAGGGCACCAAACGCCTCCCGCAATAAAACAATTACCTTTTTCAAAATGAATGTAATAGCCTGGAGCATTTTTACGATTTTTATTTTGTGACAGCCAAACGCCCATATTCGTTTTGTAGGGAGACTTATCTTTGGAAAACCGAATATCTCGATTGATTCGAAAGGTACAATTTTTTATTTCTAAGCCCTCGATTTTTTCGTCTAAAGGTTTCATTTCAGATAATAACAAAGAAATAAAGTTGTGATACTCTTTTTTGTAGGCTTCATAACGTTTTTTATGGTTATGCATCCATTCAGTATTATTGTTGGCTGATAAATCTTCTAAAAAACGAAGTGCTTCGGTGCTAATCATATTTTTAATTTATTGCTATCTACTTTTTTGATTTAAATATGTTTTCTTAGTTCATCTTCTGAAATAAATCCAATGTTTTTCCAAACTACTTTTTTGTTTTCATATAATAATAATGTAGGCAGACTTTCTATGCCGAGAGATCCCGCTAAGGTAGTGTTTGAGTCTACATCTATTGAAATAATAGTAAGATTTTCTTTAAGTTCATCTTTAAGTTTTTCTAAATAAGGAGCCATTCTTTGACAGGGACCACACCATTTCGCATTAAAGTCTATAAGAACTTTATTGTTATTTTGTATTAATTTTTGAAAATCAGACTGAGACATTCCGCTTGCATTTGTTTGTTTATTATTCAATCCCATAGCGTCCCATTTCATCATGCCACCTTCCATATTGTAAAGTTCGGTAAATCCCATTTGTTCCATAAGTTTTACAGCTTCACTACTTCTTCCGCCACTTAGACAATAAACAAAAGTAGGTTTGGTTTTGTCTAATTTAGCAATTTGATTTTCAAATTCAGGATTGTTGTAATCTACATTAAGAGCATTTGGAATGTGATTTGACTCAAATTCTTCTGGAGTTCTCACGTCAATTAATTGTGCATGATTTGTGCTTTTAAGTTTATTAGAAAAAGATAGGGCATCCAAATTGCACGAAATTACTTGCGTATTTGCATCAGTAAAAGAATCTTTACTTTTTTCTTTGCAGCTAAAAAAAATTAAACTAAGTACAAAGAATAGTGTAATTTTTGTTTTCATTTTTTTGGGGTTATTGTTGTTTAAAAAGGTAAATATATGAATTGTATTCTAAAAATCACAAATTAAATATTTTATAAGTTTGTAAAGTACTTTTTACAATGGTTTCGGTCCGCTCAGCATGAGTATCTGAAATAAATAATTGTCCAAATGTATCTTGATTTACCATTTCAATAATTTTTCCCACTCGATCTTCGTCCAATTTATCAAAAATATCGTCAAATAGTAGTATAGGGAGTTTGCCGGATTGTTTTTTTACAAAATCGAATTGGGCCAGTTTCAGAGCAATTAAAAATGATTTTTGCTGACCTTGTGAACCAAATTTTTTAATGGGATGTTGATCAATTTCAAAAGATAAATCGTCTTTATGAATCCCAACGGATGTGTATTGTAGTGCTCGATCTTTAGTTAAATGTTGTTCTAAGAGGGTGTGCATCGAGTTTTGATGCAAATGACTTTCATAGATCAATTGTACTGCCTCAGCAGCCCCAGAAATCGTTTGATGGTAGAAATTAAAAATAGGTATAAAGGCTTCAATGAATTTTTTTCTTTTCTCAAAAAGGGGAAGGCTTAAGGTATTCAATTGGTCATTATATATCAATAAGGTGTCGTGATCAAAGACGTGATTCAAAGCAAAATATTTTAATAATGCATTGCGTTGACTCAATACTTTGGTATATTGGATTAATTCATGAAGGTATTGGGAGTCTAGTTGTGAGAGTACTGAATCTAAAAAACGTCTACGGGTTTCACTTCCTTCAATTATTAAATCACTATCAGCAGGAGAAATAATCACCAAAGGGATTAAGCCAATGTGATCTGAAAACTTATCGTAAATTTTTCCATTGCGTTTTAAGATTTTTTTTTGTCCTTTTTTATAACTCGCAATAATTTGTTCCGTTCGTTCTTCTAATATGAATTGACCATCTAAAACAAAAAAATCCTCTCCATGTTTTATGTTTTGTAGTGTAATGGGGTTAAAATAACTTTTCCCGTTTGCCAAATGATAAACAGCATCAAGAATCGTTGTTTTGCCTACACCATTTTTTCCTACGAAACAATTGATTTTGGCATCAAAATCAAAATTTTCTTCCGAAATATTTTTATAATTGAAGAGAGATAATTTTTTTAAAAACATTGAAATGACTTAGATTTACGTGCTGTAAGCTCTTTTTTGGAAGCTCTTTTTTTTCAAGCCTGCAAATTATTGAAAAATATCGATAAAAATCGCTTTTAAATTTGAATAAAAATTTTATTTTTGCGCACACTAAATTAAATTTAAATGGCAACTTTCAATAAAAGAGGTTATAAAGCTCCGAAACCAAAAGAAGAAAAAGTAGAAAATACTTTTATCGAAGAAACACCAGAAATCGATACAAAAGATAGTACTACAGCTAAAGCCTTTGACGCTTTAGACGAAACGGCATCAAAAACCGAAGAATGGGTAGCACGCAATCAAAAATATATTATTGGTGTAATTGCAGCGGCAGCTTTTGTAACTCTTGGATATTTATCATTCCAAAAATTTATTGTAGAACCCAAAGAGGAGGATGCTACAACAGATTTATTTGTGACTCAAAACAATTTCCAATTGGCAACTGATGCAACTGATGCAAAAAAACAAGACTCTTTGTATACGCTTGTATTAAAAGGTGCTGAGGGGAAACAAGGTGCTCCTGGTATTGCAGAACAATTCTCTGGGACTGATTCTGGAAATATAGCTAACTATTATGCAGGGATTGCTTCTTTAAATTTAAAAAAGTATGACGATGCAATTTCATATTTAGAAAAGTTTTCTTCAAAAGATGCGTTCTTGGGTTCTATTGCCATTGGTGCCATTGGAGATGCTTATGCACAAAAAAATGATGCCAAAAAGGCGTTAGAAATGTATGAGAAAGCGGCACACCAAACAACAAATGAGTTTACTACACCTAGATATTTGTTTAAAGCTGGACAAACTGCATTATTGTTAGGCAATAAAGCAGAAGCTTTAAAATATTTTACTGAAATCAAAGAGAAATACGATGCTACACCAGAAGCTCAAAATATTGATGCTTTGATTGGAATGGCGCAATAATCAGTATTCATCAGTGTTTCGTTTTCAATAACTATGTTAACTGGGACTGAGACTGCAAACAAATAAAATGGCTACAGCTAATAAAAATTTATCAAATTACGATAAAAATACAATCCCAAATGCGAAAGATTTTCGGTTTGGGATTGTTGTTTCAGAGTGGAATGACCACATTACGGAAGGCCTTTACAAGGGTGCTCTAGCAGCATTATTGGATTGTGGTGCGATTCAGGAGCATATCATTCGATGGAATGTACCTGGTAGTTTCGAATTGGTGTATGGAGCACAACGCATGATTGTTACCCAAGAAGTAGATGTTGTCATAACTATTGGATGTGTAATAAAAGGGGAAACCATGCATTTCGAATTTGTTTGTGAAGGGGTAACTCAAGGAATAAAAGATTTAAATGTGCAAACCGACGTGCCTGTAATTTTTTGTCTGCTGACAGATAATAACGAGCAACAATCCATTGATAGAAGCGGAGGGGTTCACGGAAATAAAGGAACTGAAGCTGCTATAGCTGCGATTAAGATGGCTGAGCTAAGGCGTGCCACGGCTCCTATAAAGTAACTAACATCGAAAGCCTATTTTTTAAATAGGTTTTCTTTTTTTAGGAACTTCTTAACTATATTAACCAATAGATTTTCCTTAATTTTGCTATCTTTGGTTTTTATGCCATTCTTACTGAAAACTAATTATAGAACACTGAAAACTAAAAAAATGTCTAGCATCATTCAATTACTTCCTGATCATGTAGCCAACCAAATAGCCGCTGGTGAAGTAGTACAACGTCCAGCTTCGGTAGTAAAAGAGTTGCTAGAGAATGCGGTAGATGCAAAGGCAACTGATATAAAATTAGTACTCAAAGATGCTGGAAAATCTTTAGTTCAAGTCATTGATAACGGCATTGGCATGAATGTCACTGATGCACGTTTGTGTTTTGAGCGTCATGCTACTTCTAAAATTCGTCAAGCAGAAGATTTGTTTTCACTCCATACTAAAGGATTTAGGGGAGAGGCATTGGCTTCCATTGCCGCTATTGCTCATGTCGAAATGAAAACGCGTCAAGAGCAAGAGGAACTCGGAAATCATATCGTTATCGAAGGAAGTAAATTTGTATCGCAAGAACCCGCAGTACTTCCAAAAGGAACATCGTTTTCAGTTAAAAATCTATTTTACAATATTCCAGCACGACGTAATTTCTTAAAATCAGATACGGTTGAATTACGACATGTTATAGATGAATTCCAACGCGTGGCATTAGCTCATCCAAATATTTATTTTACCATGTATCACAATGGGAGTGAAGCATTCAATTTGCCCAATTCAAATGTGAGACAACGAATTGTGAATATTTTTTCGGGAAAAACCAACGAAAAGTTAGTACCTATTCAGGAAGAAACAGATATTCTATCAATCCAAGGATTTGTGGGTAAACCTGAATTTGCTAAAAAAAATAAAGGAGAACAGTTTTTCTTTGTAAATGATCGATATATAAAAAGTGGGTATTTACATCATGCTGTGATGAGCGCCTATGAAGGGCTATTGCCGGCAGGGTCACAACCCAGTTATTTTATCTATTTGCAAGTGCCACCCCACACGATTGATATCAATATTCATCCTACTAAAACAGAAATTAAGTTTGATGATGAACAGGCGTTATATGCAATTTTACGCGCTACCATTAAGCATAGTTTGGGACAATTTAATGTGGCTCCGGTATTGGATTTTGATCGGGATCCGAATTTAGATACTCCTTATGCATTCCAAAACAAAGCAGCTGAATACCCTACGATTCAAGTAGATCGTTCATACAATCCGTTTTCTGACGAGAAAAAAGAACGAAGTGGCAGTACAAAAAACCATTACCCCAAAACAGAGAGTGCTTCTAGTTGGGAAAGTTTATATGTTGGTTTGAAGCAAGAGGCTTTTGATATTGCGCCTTTTGAAGTTGAAAATGAAGAAGTCACAGCTTCATTATTTGAGGATGAACCTACGGAACAATCGGTAACCAAAACCTATCAAATTCAAAAAAAATATATTGTAAGCCCTATAAAATCGGGTATGGTGATTATAGACCAAAATCGAGCGCATGAACGTATTTTGTATGAGCAGTTTTTGAAAAACATGACTGTCCAACACGCATCGAGTCAGCAATTGTTGTTTCCTTTACATTTATTTTTTACGAGAAATGAAATTCATCTATTAGCAGAATTACAAGCGGTACTGCATAGCATTGGTTTTATTTTTGAAGGATTTGAGTCAGATGCAGTTCACATTTCAGGGATTCCGGCACACACTTCTGAGTCTGAAATTCCACCCTTATTAGAACAATTGATGCGCGATTTGTCGGAAGGCATTCCAGAAAATAGTTTTAGTTTGAATGACTCAATAGCCAAATCGATGGCTAAGAGTTTAGCTGTAAAAAATGGAGTTTATCTTTCCGAAAAAGACCAAGAAAATATAGTAAACAATCTTTTTGCTTGTAAAGAACCTAATACAACACCTTTTCAAAAAAACACTTTCATCACCATGCGTGTGGAAGATATCGATAAAAAATTTGCCCTATGATGAGAATCACCCCTGTTGTAAAACAACTCTTGATATTAAATATCATTTTTTACATTGGATCGCAGTTTCCAAGTGTTAGAGCCTATCCTTTGTTTTCAGAGTTTTATTTTGAAAATTCAAATTTTAGAGCTTGGCAACCTTTGACTAGCATGTTTATGCATGCACCATTACCAAATTTTACACATATTTTCTTTAATATGTTTGCATTGTATTCTTTTGGAAGCGCCTTAGAACATTTTTGGGGAGGTACCAAGTTTTTATTTTTCTATATTTCTTGTGGAGTAGGTGCTTTTTTATTAAACCAAGGAATCCATTATTATCAATTTCATCATGCTTTAGAATTGTTAAATGAAGCAAATGCATCACAGAATGATATTACTGTTTTTTTAAATGAAGGAAGATATAATTCTAATATCCTAAATTTTATTTCAATTTCAGATTTAGGAGACATGTATCAAGCATATAATTCTCAAACTTTAGGAGCTTCAGGAGCCATTTATGGTTTATTAGTGGCATTTGCCTTTATGTTTCCCAATGCAGAGTTGGGTATTATGTTTATTCCCATTCCAATTAAAGCAAAATATTTTGTACCGGGTTTGTTGGCCGTAGACTTGTTTCTCGGATTAAAAGGACAATCCATTTTTGGTGCTGGAAGTACTGGAATTGCTCATTTTGCTCATATCGGAGGTGCTATCACCGGATTTATTATGATGTGGTATTGGAAGAAGAATCAGTTTAATCATAACCGTTGGAACTAATTTATTATTTCTACTATGACTATTTTAGACGATATTAAGTGGCAATATAAAACGGGTGGAATGGCCAATAAAATCATCTATTGGAATGTAGGGGCTTTTCTTATTTCTATTCCTTTGTTTTTCCATTTTAATGAGTATGTCTTTGATTATCCCACTTGGATCGCTTTAACTTCCAATTGGCATCAGGTGCTTTATTTTCCCTATACGTTGGTGACCTATTCGTTTCTTCATGCGGGATTTTGGCATTTGTTTTTTAACATGATGATGCTTCAATTTGCAAGTCGCTTGTTTTTAACGTTTTTTACACAAAAGCAATTAGTAGGCTTGTATATTCTCAGTGGCATTTTTGCGGGGTTATGTTTTGTAGGAGTATCCTATTTTATGGGAATAGAAAGCAATCTTGTTGGAGCTTCAGGGGCCATTATGGGGGTTTTGGTTGCCACGACAACCTACCAACCGTTGATGGGAGTTCGTTTGTTTTTGTTTGGAGCGGTAAAATTATGGCATGTAACGGGGGTGATATTGTTGCTTTTTCTTTTGCAGATTGGAGTAGACAACACAGGCGGGCATATTGCTCATTTTGGTGGCGCTTTTTTTGGATTTTTCTATATTAAATTGCTTCAAAATGGAACCGATTTAAGTATTTGGATTTCAAAAGTGATGGATTTTTTTGTTACTTTGTTTCAGCCTAAAAAGAAAACCCCTTTTAAAAGCGTTCATGTAAATTATAAAAAGCCTAATACAACTCCAAAAAGTTCTATTATACTCAAAGATAAGCAACAACAACAAGTAGATGAAATTCTTGATAAAATAAGTAAATCAGGCTACGATAGCCTCACAACAGAAGAAAAAGAATTTCTATTTAAATCGGGAAAATAAACCTATATGGCATTATGAGTATCGCCAAAACTTGAGTTGAGACAAGAATTATGAAAAAACTGTCTACCTTCAATAAAGTAATGTTTTTTTTCAATATAGTCCTTACTGTATTGACTGTCTTGGCGTATGTTTTACCTTTTCTAGCACCTAATTTTTTTCCTTTTTTATCGGTATTAACACTTGTTTTACCCTTGTTCCTTATTCTTAATGCCTGTTTTTTTCTGTATTGGTTGTTTCAAGTTAAAAGACAAATGATTTTGTCGGGTATGGTTCTTACTATTGGAATTACCTTTATCAACACGTTTTATAAATTTTCTTCAAATGAACAGCCTGTATTAGAAAAAGATTTTCTTGTAATGAGTTACAACGTGCGTTTGTTCAATTTGTTTCAGTGGATTCCGAGAGAGCATGTTGGAAGTGATATTAAAAAGTTTATAGACGATATCAATCCTGATATTCTATGCATTCAAGAATATTCAGAAACCGCCAAAGTCGACCTTCGCGTGTACAAGCATAAATTTATTTTTATGCAAGGCAAAAAGATTAAAACGGGACAAGCAATTATGTCTAAATATCC
Source organism: Flavobacterium aciduliphilum (assembly GCF_003268855.1). Classification (GTDB taxonomy): domain Bacteria; phylum Bacteroidota; class Bacteroidia; order Flavobacteriales; family Flavobacteriaceae; genus Flavobacterium; species Flavobacterium aciduliphilum. Next base: position 279,236 of record NZ_QLSZ01000001.1, on the reverse strand, counting down.
TATTGTGAATCAAGGAAATATCAACTTCCCAGAATCGGATAATTTAATTGTTTTTGCTGATATTCGCAAAGGAAAAGATACCATTCGTGTGTACAATATGCACTTGCAATCCATAAAAATATCACCCGATGTTACGGAGATTGAGGAGAATGTGGATTCTATTAGCAAACAGAAATCACAGCTTTTAGTGAGACGAATTTCTAAAGCCTTCAAAAAACAACAACGACAAGCCGAAATTTTAGTGAAACATAAAAAAGAATGCCATTACCCCATGATTATTTGTGGCGATATGAATAATAGTGCTTTTTCTTATGTATACCGAAATATTAAAGGGAATCTAAATGATTGTTTCGAAGAAGCTGGAAATGGCTTTGGACAAACTTACAATTTTAAATACTATCCAGCACGTATCGACTATATTTTTGCTGATAGAAAAATGAAAGTAAAGAGTTTTCAAAACTTTCCCGAATTTAAAAACTCAGATCACTATCCAATTCTTGCCCGATTGGCTCTCGACTAGTTTTTTGGTTTATAATACTTGAGATTTCAGATAATCTAAGGCAAATTTTCCTTCGTTAAAGAGCACATCTAGGATGCTTAAATTATTCAAAAAACCATGTTTTTGTTCGAAAACTTGTGTGTAGGGTGTCACTAGGGTTGTATCTTTTTTGCCATTAGCTAAAGGTCTCAAATCGATTACTCCTTCGGGTTCATGGAAGTATTCAATGGTTTTAGTATAGTCTAAAGGCATACGTAAACAACGGCTTACCAAATCTAACGTATCCAAATTCAAGTCCATTAAATAGGTGTAGTGTTTCTCAAAAATTACCCGAATGTCATCTTCAAAATATTCAAAAAAAGGGGAGCTTCTATAGGCAGCGTCCAACGATTTGAAATGCTGTTTTTGCCAACCAAAATCATTTTCAATGCGTACTTCTTTTGTTTTTTGATGGTTTTTTGCGCTGTGTTTTACAGGCACATTAAGCAGTTGAATCCCATTCGGACTGTATATATACATCCTGTTTCGGTTGGTTTGTTTTTGAAAATGATCTTCTACCTCAAGAACAATTCGGTCTGCTTGAGCCATCGCCACAAAATGACTAATGGAACCAAAATAAGTAGGATATAGTAAAACGGGATTCATGAATTTGTCAGTGTAAAAGGGTCAATTACAATTTGTTTTTACGTTTTTTCCAAAAATGTTCTCCCACAAAGTATAATGCTAAAAAGATGAGGAAAAATTTAAAATATGATTGAGGTTGTCCTTCACCATTTACTGTAGTAAACAGACGTTCCCAGCGAATTTTATTAAGGATGCCTTTTCCGTCACTATCCCAACTCATCCAAATAAATACTGGTTTTCCTACAATGTGATTTTCAGGAACAAATCCCCAATATCTACTATCTTCAGATCGATGGCGGTTGTCTCCCATCATCCAATAGTAGTTTTGTTTAAAAGTGTATGAATCTGCTTTTTTACCATTGATGTATATAACGCCCTCTTTTACTTCTAATGTATTGCCTTCATATTCAGTGATGATTCTCTTGTATAAGGGTAAAGATACCGAATTTAAAGCTACTTTTTTACCTTCTTCAGGAATATAAATTGGACCGTAATTATCGATATTCCATGGTTTGCAATGAGGGAAAACAGCTAAGTCAGGTTTCTTATTAACAAAACGGGATACCGTTAGACCTGAAACTTGTTTTAGTTTTGCTGCACTTTCTGCCGTTACCGCTGGGAAATAAATAGAATCTCTATTGGCATTTAATGGAAAAGGAGCGTCAGCCTGTGTAATTTTTAAATTTTGTAATAAACCATCGACATCAATAGGTGTTTTTTTGTCCCAAATTGCAATATACGAATACTGAGGTTTAGCTCGTTCTGGTAAAATTAACTTATTTCCATTAACGAATATTTCTCCATCTTTAATTTGAAGGGAATCGCCAGGAGTTCCCACACAACGCTTTACATAATTTGATTTTTTATCAATTGGTTTATCTACACGTGGTCCTTTTTTGTCGAAAAACTTTACCACTGTATCCCCTGGCCAGTTGAATACTACAATGTCATTCTTTTTGATTTTTTCAAAACCAGGTAATCTAAAATAAGGCAATTGCGGCCATTTTAGATACGACTTTGTCTTGATAAGAGGCAAAGTATCGTGCACCATAGGCGCCGCAACGGTTGTCATTGGCGTACGCGCACCATAATTGAATTTACTCACAAAAAGGAAATCACCAATAAGCAATGATTTTTCTAACGACGATGTTGGAATGGTAAACGGTTGAATAAAGTAGGTGTGTACAAAAGTTGCCACAATCACCGCAAAAAGTAATGAACTAATGGTATCCCCTGTTTTGGTTGTTGCTTTTGTACTTCTTTCAGGTTCGTGAGTCACCTCTTGTGTATAATTAATATAGTACAAATAAAGACCACAACTAAAAATTCCTAGTAGCGTGTCGTTTGTAGATTTTTTTCCAAAACTACGTAAGGTTTCCACCCAAATTACAGGAAACATGATTAAGTTGATGATAGGAATAAAAAGCAACAAAGTCCACCAAGTAGGACGATTGATGATTTTCATTAATACAATCGAATTATACACAGGTACAGCAGCTTCCCATGCTTTTCTACCTGCTTTTACATATAATTTCCATGTTCCTAAAAAGTGAATGACTTGAACTATTAGGAAAAACAAAATCCATTGATACATTGACATAGTTTTTTATTTTTAAGATTAAAGAAAATAGAGAATAGAAATTAGACTTATATCAGCCCATTTTGAAAGGACATCGTCATCTTTTGAAATTCTTCTACTTTTGTTTCTAAATTTTGAAATAGTATTTCAGTTATATATTTTCTGTGTTTTGTAATAATTAATTGTGAAGTAAATTCAAATGAAGAACCTAGCGAAATATCTAAAAAAGGACGAAATGATTTATCTGTCCTTGATGAACCTTCAGCAACAGTATTTGGTATGGATACCGAACATCGACTTATTTGAGCGCTTAAATCATATCGTTCAGGTGTTGGAAAGTCAATTAAAATATCTGATATATCATTAGCAATTTCAATTCCTAATTGCCAAATCTTCAAATTTTTATAATTATGACGTCTATTTGAACTCATTTTAAATCTTTGTTCTATTCTCTATCTTCTTTTTTCTAAATCCAACACATCACGCATGGTGTAAACCCCTTTTTTACCAATCAACCATTCTGCTGCGATAACAGAGCCTAGCGCAAATCCATCACGATTGTGAGCCGTATGTTTTATTTCAATAGTATCTACTGCTGACGAGTAAAAAATACTATGTGTGCCAGGTACGTTTTCTATTCTTTTGGCATCAATGTGAATTTCATGGTTTGTTGCTTTTTCTAATGTCCAATGGGTATAATTGGAATGTTCAATAATTCCTTTTGCTAGGGAAATTGCTGTTCCGCTTGGCGCATCAAGTTTTTGGGTATGATGAATTTCTTCCATGGATACGCTATACTGATTGAATTTTGACATCATTTTAGCCAGATAATCATTCAATTCAAAAAATAAGTTAACGCCCAAACTGAAATTAGAACCATATATAAAAGCCCCATTTTTTTCTTTACAAAGTGCGGTCATGGTATCATAGTGGTCGAGCCAACCCGTTGTTCCAGAGACAATAGGAATGCCTCGATGTAAACATTCGGAAATATTTTCCACCGCTGATGTGGGGACACTAAAATCAATTGCAACCTCTGCCAATTCAAGTCCGTCAAAAGGGGTGTTACTCGATTTTTTTAAAACAATCTCGTGTCCACGTTCTAAAGCAATTTGTTCAATTACTTTTCCCATTTTTCCGTATCCTAAAAGTGCTATTTTCATGTTGGATTAGTTTTTAAGGTCTCCCAATTGTTACAAATTTTATGAAAATTTTATAATTTAAGGCGTAAACAAATGCCTAATTCTTGTTTTTTCGTAAAATCGTTGTTATAGAAATCAGGTTTTATGGTGAGGTTGTCATTGACGTTAAACTGCATTAAATGAGCATCTACATTTGCATCCACAATATTTAATACATAAAAAAGTGCAGTAAGTAAGGCTGATAAATCTCTGTTATTCTGGTAGAACTTTTGGGCATATATTAGACGGGAATCATCTAGGTAAGAGTAATTGTCGTCATAATAGCCTTCCAAACGTCTTTTATACGCATCTCGATATTGATGGTATTTTTTGTTATTGCTGATGTAAAAATAAATAGTGGTTCCCAAAGCGCCATACACAAGGGGAAGCTTCCAATATTTCTTATTGTATGCCTGTCCCATTCCTGGAAAAACAGCCGAATAAAAAGCTGCTTTTGCTGGAGCTAAGGGATTAATCGTTGTTTTTTTTATAGCCACAGAATCTTTAGGAATAAGGACTAACTCTTTTTTATCTTGAGCAAAGCCAATACAATTTCCTAAAAGAAATACAACAACAGCTATGTAAAAAAACTTACGCACTAGCTGTTGATTAATTTTATAATTCGATGAAAGTCTTCCTCAGAATGAAATGGAATTGTAATTTTTCCTTTTCCTTTTCCTGCCACTTGGATGTCAATTTTAGAGCCAAAAAATGAGGTTAAGGCTTTTTTCTGTTCTTCATTTACCGCAAAACTTCCTTCTTTCTTAGTGACAGCGACATTGGGTTTTGTGCCATCTTGATGTTTTTTAACCAATGCTTCGGTTTCACGAACAGAAAGATTTTGACTCACTATTTTTTGATAAATATCGCTTTGAACGTCTTGGTCGTCAATGCTTATAAGCGCTCTACCGTGCCCCATGCTGATAAAACCATCTCGGATTCCAGTTTGAATAATCGGGTCTAATTTTAGTAGGCGAAGGTAATTTGTAATGGTCGAACGTTTTTTTCCAACACGTTCACTCATTTGTTCTTGTGTGAGTTGAATTTCATCAATCAACCTTTGGTAGGACAATGCAATCTCAATTGGGTCTAAATCATGGCGTTGGATGTTTTCTACCAAAGCCATGACCAAAGATTCATTATCGTTGGCAATTCGGATATAGGCAGGAACGGTTTGTAAGCCTACAATTTTTGAAGCTCGTAAACGACGTTCCCCAGAAATGAGTTGGTATTTATTGAAATCTAATTTTCTAACCGTAATAGGCTGAATCAACCCAAGTTCTTTAATGGAAGAAGCTAATTCTTGTAAGGCTTCCTCATTAAAATTGGTTCGTGGTTGAAAAGGGTTAATTTCAATAGCATCAATATCAACTTCTAAAATGTTTCCTACAACTTTATCGGCGTTTTTATCCTCAACCGATTTGATGTCGTTTTCAGGATCTTTTAATAATGCTGACAAGCCTCTTCCTAAAGCTTGTTTTTTTATTGCTTTTGTCATAAATCACTTGCGGTTTTTTGTATAATTTCTTCGGCTAGACTGAGGTAGTTTGTAGCTCCTTTACTCGTAGCATCAAAACTAATAATACTTTCTCCAAAACTTGGGGCTTCGCTCAACTTTACATTTCGTTGGATGATGGTTTTAAACACCATATCGTTAAAATGTTTTTGAACTTCTTCTACCACCTGATTGGATAATCTCAATCGAGAATCATACATGGTTAAGAGCAATCCTTCAATATCGAGGTTCGGATTATGTATTTTTTGAACACTTTTTATGGTGTTTAACAATTTACCCAAACCTTCCAAAGCAAAGTATTCGCATTGAATAGGAATCACAACACTATCGGCAGCTGTAAGCGCATTGAGCGTGAGTAATCCCAAAGAAGGCGCACAATCAATTAAAATATAATCGTATTTTTCCTTAATGTTTTCTAGGGCTTGCTTCAGCATGTATTCCCTATTTTCTTTGTCTACCAATTCAATTTCAATAGCAACCAAGTCAATATGTGCTGGAATGACGTCTACATTGGGAGCAGTAGTGGTTACTAGGGCTTCTTCTGGGGTATTGGTGTGTTCTAAAATTTGATAGGTTCCGATTTCCACACCCTCCACATCAATTCCCAATCCTGAACTGGCATTCGCCTGTGGATCGGCATCGATTAAGAGTACTTTTTTTTCTAAAACGCCCAATGAAGCGGCAAGATTTACGGAAGTTGTTGTTTTTCCAACGCCTCCTTTTTGATTGGCGATTGCAATGATTTTACCCATTTCTTAATATCAAATTTTGAGGTGTAAAAATACGATTTATTATCGTTTGTGAAAGTGTTATTTGTTAACAATCTTGTAATTTTTTGAATAAAGATAAAAGATGAAGGAGAAAAGAATATAGAATTCAGCTACATAGAAAAAGTCAGAAAGAAATTTCTATCTAAGCTAATTTAGTAAGTACGCAACTGATCACTGAAAACTGATCATTGAAAACTATTTATTGCCTTTGCTTTTTATCATCATTTCAAGCATGTCCCACATTTCCTGAGGGATTTTTTCAAGAATGTTGAATTGTCCCGCTCCTTGCAGCCATTCGCCTCCATCTATGGTAACGACTTCTCCGTTGATGTAGCCTGAAAAATCGGAAACTAAGTAGGCGGCCAAGTTGGCTAATTCTTGATGGTCTCCCACACGTTTTAAAGGTACTTTTTTGCTCATGTCAAATGTATCGGCTAAGTCACCTGGTAAAAGACGGTCCCAAGCGCCTTTTGTTGGAAAAGGTCCTGGTGCAATGGCGTTCATGCGGATGCCATATTTGGCCCATTCTACAGCCAAACTTCGCGTCATGGCGAGTACTCCTGCTTTGGCAGTGGCACTAGGCACCACATAGGCAGAGCCTGTCCAGGCATAGGTAGTTACGATATTGAGTACTACAGTGTTTTTTTGTTGGGTGTGTATCCAATGTTTCCCAAAAGCAAGGGTACAGTTTTTACTTCCTTTGAGTACGATGTCGATAATGGTATCAAAAGCATTGGCAGACAAACGTTCTGTAGGCGATATGAAATTTCCAGCAGCATTGTTGAGTAATACATCTACCGCACCAAATGTCTCAAGAACGTGAGCAAGCATCGCTTCTACTTGGTCGTAATGGCGCACATCACAAGCCACAGCAAGACAAGTTCCTCCAGTTTCTTTTTCAAGTTCTTGGGCTGTATGTTGCAGTTTTTCGAGGTCTCGAGAGGTAATGGCTACTTGTGCACCCAATTCCAAGAAGTATTTTGTCATGGCTTTACCCAGACCGCTTCCGCCTCCTGTAACTACAATGGTTTTTCCTTTAAGGGCGTCGTCTCGAAGCATTTTTGCCGATGTATTCATGTGATGAAAATTAAAATTCAAAGATAAGAAAAAAAACTAGGCGTGCATACTATTTTAATACATCCTCGTTTTTTTGTTTTAGAATGCATTGATGTTGAACGCTAAGCCTGCTGAAAAGCGTACTTCATTCAAACTCTTTGCTAGAGTGTATTTGTGTGTGCCTTCAATGAATCGGGTTTCCACAAAGAAATGAAAGAGTTTGTTTACATAAAAATTGTATCCTACCACTTCAGAGATAACAGGATTAACTCCCATTTTGGATTCGATATCTGGAACGAGATTCGAGTTAATTTTTGTGAATGAAACCCCAGGTTGTAGTCCTATATACAGATCATGATTATTCGAAACAAAGTGTTTGGATGCCCCAAAAAATAGGTTGTGGTTGTATTGAAAGGTGCTTTCTTGTGTCCCCATTGCCCCCATAGAATAGTAGCTTTCTCCTGAAAACGAAAGGGTATTAGTGACAAATCCTTCCAAAGCCCCATGCAGGTAAAAATAGGATTCGTTAGTGGAGAGCATTTTCGATGGACTCAATGTGAGTTGCATATTGATTAAGCCTTTTTTGATTATTTTAGACTCTTGCGCTGCGAGGGTTCCTGTCCCCAAAAGGAACAACAGCAGTATGTATTTGGTTATCGTTTCCATAATTTGAAAAGTTTGTAGTTGAAACTTACAGTAGTTAATAAATGTCCTTCCAACGAAGTCGGTTTTTGTTCGGTGATGGTGACCTCATCTCCATCAATATCAGCATCCAATTCCTTGGTGAGGTGAATCATGTATTGGCAGGTAAGGGAAATATCAAAACGATCGGTGATGTTGATATGAGTTCCTAGACCGGCTTGAACCGCAGAGCCCCAGCGTTGTGCCGAATTTGAAGCATCGTTTAACGCTGTTTTTTTATTATAATCAAAACAATGTCCTGCTACAATATAGGGTTGGATTACTTTTGGAAATTCCCGATGGTTAAAAGGGTAGAAGAGCACCGACCAACCAATGTGTGCATAATCGCTTCGCACTTTGTCTTGGACGTTAATCGAAATGTAATCGGCAAACCAATCGGTGTTGACTTGATTGCTCAACTGAATTCGAAATTGTCCTCCTGTTCCGATGCCAGTACCATCTCCGTCAAAAAGACTCAAAGTGCTTCTGCCACCTAACGAAAACCAACCCGATTGCGAATCACTCTTGTTGATAACCGCTTGGGCTGCACTCTGTTGGGAACAACTCAATAGGAGTCCCCATACAACTAAAAAAAGGAGGTTCTTTTTCATACGTTCTTGTGTTTAGTTAAAAAACGTAACAATTGTTAAAAAATTGTGAAAGGAGTTATAAATTACGTAAACGTTTGGCTGCTTCTTGCAGGGTGTGGTCTTCTTTGGCAAAACAAAATCGAATGCATTGTGTTTGTTTATTGTCAGCATAAAAAGGCGAAAGCGGAACTGCAGCAACGCCATATTCTGTGACCAGTCGTTTGGTAAAATCCAAATCATTTTCTTTAGAAAGCGAGGCATAGGAGGCGACTTGAAAATAAGAGCCTTCAGAGGGCAATAATTCCAATGGTGTTTCGTGAAGAAGGCTTCTGAAAAAATCTCTTTTATGTTGATAGAAAGCCCCTAATTCGTTCACATTGACCAATTCCATGTAATCGTTCAAGGCATATTGAGCCATACTATTCACACTAAAAACCAGAAACTGATGAACTTTTTTAATTTCGTTCATTAACGGTTCTGGGGCAATCAAATAGCCTATTTTCCAGCCTGTAATGTGAAATGATTTTCCAAAAGAAGATACAATGATGCTGCGGTTTTTTAATTGCTCTCGTTGATTAATGGAACGATGTTTTTGTTCAAAAGTGATGTATTCATACACTTCGTCGGCAAGAATCAGAAGGTTGGGGTAGAGGGTTACGAGTTGTTCCAATTGTGTGAAATCGTGTTCCGACCATATTCTTCCAGAGGGGTTATGCGGATTGTTGATGATAATCATTTTGGTATTGGCGTTTAGGGTGTTACCAATTAATTCCCAGTTTGGCGTAAAATCATCCTTTAAAGGGATGCGTTTGGGAATGGCATTGCCTAATAAAATAGGGGTTTCATAACAATCATAGCTTGGGTCTAGAATGATTACTTCCTCTTTCGGGTGGACTAAAGCTTGAAGGGTTGCAAAGATACCTTCAGTTGCTCCAGCAGTGATTAGAACCTCCGTATTTGGATGGACGCTTCTTCCATAAGATTTTTGCGTAAGTATTGCAATTTTCTCTAACAAGGGAGGAAAACCAGCCATGGGAAGGTATTGATGAATTTCTTGACTGCTCCAATGGGCTACAAGGTTTTTCAGTCGATTGTCTACTGGGAAGTTTGGAAATCCTTGAGAGAGGTTGATGGCATTGTGCTCGTTGGCCATGTGCGACATCGTGCTAAAAATGCTTGTACCGATATGAGGAAGTTTGGACATGATTTATTGTTTTAGATAGCGTGTGGTAAGCGTTCTTGCCCAGTAGCGAGGCACTTCAAATTCTGATTGAAGGTAGGCTACAACCTCATTCGATTTCTTATTGTGTGCTTGGTATTGAGATAAAATTTCAACCCATTCTTCGATAGTTTTGCCTGTTTTAGCCACTACTTGTTCGTTAGAGACGTCCCAATATTCTTTTTTCACGTGCTATTCTTTTTACAAATTTAATAGAATAAATGATACCTTGGCACACCTCTTTTAAAAGTAGTTTATGGCTACGACAAATATACCTTTGCTATGCCTTTGCTATACCTTATCCATACCTTTGGCATACACTCCTCATACATCAAGCATACACTCGTGATACACTCGCCATACACTATGAGCTATCCTAAAATAATTTTATAGAGTAATACAAATTTTACGACAATGGATTTTGATTTTAAACTTATTGCGCATAAAGTATTATTTCTCAAAAATGACATCCATGTGATATTCTAAAAATTCTTTTCTTGGAAAATAACTTAAAGGTTCGGTTATTTTTTGGTTTTCTACTGAAGCAAAGTGATTGGAATAAAAAGCAGTTTCTTTTTTAGTTTTTAACTCTTTAGACAAAATGATTTGATAGTTGGTATTGATACCAATTAATCCTTTGTCAAAAGCTTTGTCGTATAGAGGAGAAAGACAAATGCCATTTTCAGGGTTTAACCTTTCTTTTTCGTTTACAGACCAAGGCACAATATGGCTTGCAAATAATAATTGAGGAATATCAATGCCTGTTATAGCGCATTTGCTAGAATAGTTCGCTAAGACCATTTGTCTAAAAACTGATTGATTGACTCTGGTTTTTACTTCACGAATTGCAGTTTCTCCTTTTAAATCTTTAAGGTCAAAAAGAATGTCTTGGTATTTATTTTCTATTGATGTATTTTCTTTTTGTGCTAGAATTTGTTCGCTTTGGAATACTAATGCTTCTTGATTGTTGTAAAATTCATCCCAAATAGGTTGCACAATTTTAGTGCCGCCACTCATTCCTTTTATTCCTCTGGCTTTTAGTATTGGGTCAACACTTGCGAAATTCACTAATCGTAAAGCTATAGAATTGGGTGTTCTACCCATTATATTGGCTAAATGAATGATATCTTTGTTTCTTGATCCAATCTTTGAAAAAGGTATTTTTAAATATAAATTGAATGCAAGGATTAGTTCTTCACGTGTCCAGAGGTTTCGGGTTGCCATAAAAATTAATCTGAAAATTATATATTAGCTCTTAAAACAAAAGTACATTTTATTTGTTAAATTTTACAGAATTATAAGCAAATTTACCTTGTTTTAGATTTGTAATTCTAAAAATATATTATTAAGCTAATTTCGATAATTTTATCTTTACCAAAAAACATGAAAATAATCATTATGACTCCCATGCCAGTGGAGCACGAAAAAATGACCTTGGCTTTGGCTGAAATAGGAGGAGGGTCACATAAATATGAAGTGGTGGTGTCGGGTATTGGGCGAGAGCAAACGGCAAAGACTTTTATGAACTTGCCGCCTCATGACGTATGTGTATTGTTGGGGTTTGGTGCGATAGTAGGTGTAGCGGAACAATTGCCTCCTACGCTGCACTTGGGCATGCCTGTCGAGATTACGCAAGCCTCATTGTATGGCTATGAAGGAGGGTTGTTTGAAAATGGGGCTCCGCTTGTGGCACCTGCGCGTTTGGATGTGCCCGGTTTGCAGTCGTTAACCTCAGATAAGTTTGTTCGTACTACCGATTTGGCGGTACAAACCGTGGTAAATATGGAGGATTATACGTTTATGTATTTGAAGAAACCACAGGATTTTATTGTGCGCGTTATATCAGACTTTTTACCTCATAACACTGCGATTGATTTTTTTGAGGAAGTGGCACCTATCTCGTTTGTGCCTGCGCTTGAGGCTTTGGAACGGTATTTTGCATTATAGGCTGTCGGGTTTTAAACCTGACAGCCTATAGTGGGTTATACATATAGCGGATTCACCGCATTGAGTAGTTTGGAAAAATAGTTTTTAATAAAAGCATGTTGCTCGGCAAAACTCATTTTATCGCTTGATTTGGTTTCGATAAAAAGAGTATCAAATTTATGGTCTTTTTTGATGAGGTTGTAGAGTTCTGTTTTTGCAGAAGTGGGGCCAAAAAGGAGGACTTCATCATAATTTTTTATTTGATCCATAAGGCTTTTATAATAGCTATGGCGTGTTTGATTTTCTCTGTGCTGAATTTCTTTTTCGGTATGTTTTAAGTCGTTTTCGGACGGGTTTTCAGAAAGAGCGTTTATGGTGTTTACTTTAAAATTGTCTGTGGTGTATTCCATGAGGTGGGCGTGGGTATGGTCGAGCCATATTCCGAGTCTTTTTTTCGCTTTCATAACGTTACATTTAAAGAATAAATACTAGGTTTAAATTCTATATTAAAGGTACGAATTTTTTTATAAGTAGACAAGTTAGAACGATTTTTTTTAACCTGTCAGGATTTTAAACCTGACAGGTGTAGGAACACTTTAATCCTCCAAAAGGACCTCCAAGATGCTAATAGCCGCATCACTAATTTTAGTACCTGGGCCAAAAACGGCTACGGCACCCGCATCGAATAAGAATTGGTAGTCTTGTGCGGGGATAACGCCACCCACAATCACCATAATGTCTTCTCTTCCGTATTTTTTTAGTGCTTCAATTACTTGAGGGACCAATGTTTTGTGACCTGCTGCTAGTGAGGAAACGCCCAAAATATGCACGTCGTTTTCTACGGCTTGTTTGGCGGCTTCTTGAGGTGTTTGGAATAACGGACCAATGTCTACGTCAAATCCTACGTCAGCATACCCTGTGGCTACTACTTTAGCGCCACGGTCGTGACCGTCTTGCCCCATTTTGGCAATCATAATACGTGGTCGACGTCCTTCTTTTTTAGCAAAAGCGTCGGCTAATTGTTTGGCTTTTTCAAAGCTCTCGTCGTTTTTAATTTCTTTACTGTACACGCCACTAAAACTTCTAATTTGTGCTTTATATCTTCCGAAAACGGCTTCTAGAGCATCACTGATTTCACCTAAGGTGGCTCTGTTTCGTGCTGCATCGACGGCTAAAGATAATAAATTATCACTACCCGTTTGTGCTGCTTCGGTTAATTTGGCTAAACACGCTTGCACCTTAGCGGTATCTCTAGTCGCTTTGATGTGTTCCAAGCGTTCTACTTGTTGTTTGCGCACCAACTGGTTGTCTACATCCAAAATTTGCAATGGGTCTTCTTTTTCCAATCGGTATTTATTCACGCCTACAATAATATCTTGTCCGCTATCAATACGGGCTTGTTTGCGAGCCGAAGCTTCTTCAATACGCAATTTTGGAATCCCCGATTCGATGGCTTTGGTCATACCGCCTAAGGCTTCTACTTCTTCAATCAACGCCCAAGCTTTATCGGCAATTTCTTTGGTTAGGGTTTCCACGTAGTAGCTACCTGCCCAAGGGTCGACCGTTTTACAAATTTTAGTTTCTTCTTGTAAGAAGATTTGCGTATTACGAGCAATACGCGCCGAGAAATCGGTAGGCAAGGCAATCGCTTCGTCTAAGGCATTGGTGTGTAAGGATTGCGTACCCCCAAACGCCGCAGCGGCAGCTTCGATACAGGTACGTGCCACATTATTAAAAGGGTCTTGCTCGGTCAAACTCCAACCGGAGGTTTGGCAATGCGTACGCAAGGCTAATGATTTTTCGTCTTTCGGGTTGAATTGTTTTAGTAATTTCGCCCACAACATTCTACCGGCACGCATTTTGGCAATTTCCATAAAATGGTTCATGCCAATCGCCCAGAAGAAGGACAATCTCGGTGCAAAATCATCAATTTTCATTCCGGCAGCCAAACCCGTACGGATGTATTCCAAACCATCGGCTAGGGTATACGCCAACTCGATATCGGCAGTAGCACCCGCTTCTTGCATGTGGTAGCCTGAAATGGAAATCGAGTTGAATTTCGGCATGTTTTTGCTGGTATATTCAAATATATCCGCAATAATTTTCATCGATGGCGTAGGCGGATAGATGTAGGTGTTACGCACCATAAACTCTTTCAAGATATCGTTTTGAATCGTTCCAGAAAGTTGACTAGGCGCTACACCTTGTTCTTCGGCTGCTACGATGTAGAATGCCATAATTGGCAATACGGCACCGTTCATGGTCATGGAAACCGACATTTCTCCCAAAGGAATTTGGTCGAATAAGATTTTCATGTCCTCTACCGAATCAATCGCTACACCGGCTTTCCCTACGTCACCCACCACACGTTCGTGATCGGAATCGTAGCCTCGGTGCGTAGCCAAGTCGAACGCTACCGACAATCCTTTTTGACCTGCGGCAAGGTTTCTTCTGTAGAACGCATTACTTTCTTCAGCAGTAGAAAATCCTGCATATTGACGAATCGTCCAAGGACGGCGAACGTACATGGTAGCATAAGGTCCACGAAGGTTGGGTGCAAAACCCGCTCCGAAACCTAAATGTTCCATGCCTTGAAGGTCGTTTTCGTTGTACATTGGTTTAACTTCAATGTTTTCGGCGGTGTGGAAAGTAGCTGAAGTATTGTGTTTTGGAGTTTCCTTTTTGGAATTTTCCAAAGTGATATGTTGGATGTTTTTTCTCATGATGTTTGAGATTTACTCTTTTATGAATTTTTGACAGAAACCATTATTTGTAGTAAAGAAATAGATTCCCGTTTTTAAGTTGCTTACTTCAAATGAATAATTTGAACTGTCTGTAATAATCCCATTATTAATTATTCTACCAGAAGTATCAGTTATGGAATAACTTGTTCCTTTTAAATTTTCAATTCCACTAATACTTAGGTTGTCATTTACTGGATTTGGGTACATTGTGGCTAAATTTTTATTAAAATCAGTAGTTGTTAAGTTGTTATCAATCAATTTAGCAAAAAAAGATTTATTATAAGAATTTGTACTATTTGTATCAAGTAGATTAAAATTATCAAAACTTATATTTTCACAATTATAAACACCTGTCATAATAATTTCATTTTGATTATTATATGTTAGTGTATTAGGATAATTTCCATTTTGATTTCCTATTCCGGTTGCACTTTTAGTCCAAATATAATTAAAATCAGCATCTAATTTAATAAACAAAGAAGTAAAGGCTCCATTACATACGTAATTAGAGTTGTTAATTGTAAAATTACCAATTGGATTAAAATCAGAACCGATTAGGATATTTCCGTTATGAGTTATAAAACAATCTGCATTTAACTCGAAGTTCTGAACTCCAATACTTTTTGCCCATAATAAATTTGCATTTGAATTAAATTTTGAGACATAAATGTCTTCTGTTCCTATTTTGTTTAGAGTTGTAGAGCCAATTTGCAAAGTGTTATCTATAAAAGTTCCATATAAAAAGATACTGCCATCTTCATCTATATAGCAATTATCTTGCGAACTGGCATTGGAATCGAATGGACAATCAACATAATAATTGAAAGAAATAAAATTACCATTCAAATCTAGTTTTAAAAGGATTAGCTTGGGAATATTTGTATTTCCCATGTGGAAAGAATTATTTTGAAATGAAAAATCTTCAGAAAAGGTTTTTGCTACTAAAACTAAATTCTGGTTGTTAATAACTTTTATTTTGGGGTCAAGTAAAATACAATTAAAGTTAAATGGTTCAGCCCAGATGAGATTATTGTTGTTTTTTTTAAGGATATAAAAGTCTGCTCCAGAAGCAGTTGTTGATTGTAATAATGTGCCTTCAATTGAAATCGAAACATTATAATCTCCAAAAAAATAATAATTATTTGAATTATCAATATCTCCACTATATAAGGAGGACTTTCCAAAATCAGTATCGTACCAATCAGCCGAACCAGTAGTAGCATCAATTTTCATCGAAAAATATCTTGAATTTCCGAGATTTGGAGTTGGTTCAAAATAGATGCTCGTTTCATCATTATAGTTAATATTTCCTGAAAAAGTATTTAGACTAGCATATCCACCCATTAAGATGTTATCGTTAATATCTATTTTTAAAAAAGAGAATATAATATTATTCACCCCTCCATTTTCAATTTTCTTTGCCCAAATAACATTGCCAGATGGATCAAATTTTGTTAGGTAGTTAGCGCTGTAGTTGGTAGTTAAAGATATGGTTTGAAAATTGATGCCAAGATAAAAACGACCTAATATATAAATGTTATTTTGAGAATCAGTTACTGTTTTTGTGATATAATTGATATCTGTGCCATTCATGGATTTTGCCCAAGACCAAGAAGGTGTTTGAGCATTCAAATAGATTGTAAAAAATGGTAATAGTATTAGAAAAATTTTCTTCATATAAGCTATTATTCTTGAGCTAGGCGTTCTTGTTCTAATTTTTCCGCCAATCGTTTTTCAATAATCGGTGTGATGAGCGTTTTGCGTGGGTTTTGTTTCACAAACGGATACAATTCCAAATCGTCTTTCATGCGGTCGTTTTTATTAGGGTATTTATTGGTTCCTAGTAAAATCTCTTTACCGTTATCAAACAATTCTTGTTCTTTTTGGGCACTTTCGCTAATTTTTCTTTGAATGGTGCCTTCCATCAATTGGGTGATGAATCCGCCATTCGCTTCAATATCTTTGAAAAGCAACAACGCTTTTTCGGCCAATTGTTGGGTTATCGTTTCAATATAGTAAGCGCCATCGGCAGGGTTGTGTACTTTATCAAAATAGCTTTCGTGTTTTAAGACCAACAATTGATTTCTGGAAATTCTATCTCCAAATTCGTTGTCTTTGTGGTATAGCGCATCATAAGGTAGATTGGCAACGGCATTGGCGCCTCCCAAAATTGCACTCATGCATTCGGTGGTAGTACGCAGCATATTGACATTATAGTCGTACAATGTTTTGTTTCTTTTTGTTGGCGTAGCGATGATGTGGCACTCAAAATTATGATGGTATTCTGTAGCAAGTGTGTTGAAAAGAATACGCAACGCACGTAGTTTGGCTATTTCAAAGAAATAATTCGTTCCTACGGCTATTTCAAAGGTTATAGGATGTTTTATGGCAGGAATTCGATTGAAGTATTCGTTTGCATGGGCTAGGGTATAGGCCAATTGCTGTGCGATATTTGCTCCAGCATTTTGGTACAATCCAGCGTTAACACTTAGGAAGTTTACTGCAGAAGCTGCTGCAATGGTATCAAGTTTTTCGATGTCTTTTTCAATGCTTTCAAACCAATTGCCTTCTTTGGCTAATTGTCCAATAGGGTCTACTAGCAAGACAAATTTTGCTTGATGTTTGGTGGCATAATCGCTAAGATTTTTAGCATACGCTACAGAAAGAAAAGGAAGATTAAAATAATAGGTCGCAGTTAAAGGCAGGTTTTGCATCAAATCCTCCACGATGATGGATTCGTTTTCTATGGTAAAACGTATGCTTTCGGCACCACGATTTAGCGTGTCAAGTGCTCGTTCGTTTGATTTTTTTACATCGTGTACAAAAATATTTTGAACAATTGCGAAGGCCTTTTCAGGAGCATGTGTATGTAGATTGACAGCAGCCTCATCAAGGTGATAAAACGGTTTTACTTTAATGCCTTCTGGACTTTCCCAAACGAGGGTTTCGTTGTAATCTGCCCCTTTTAATTCGTATTGAATTTGTTGTTTCCATTGTTTGGAAGATACAGCTTCAAATTCAGAAAAAAGATTAGTTTTAGTGCTCACAAGGTTTGTTTTTATAATTAGTCCAAAGTTAGACAAAAAATAAATCTGTATCTTACAAACCGTGTAGTTTTTTTGTAAAATAGGTATATATTGCGACCGAATTGGCACGGAGTACCCTCAAACGAGAGAGTACTAGGTGTCGTTTTGGTAAAGGAATCGGATGCGATTTTGGAAATAAGATTAATGGTTTTTTTCGGCTTCAGCGAGGCTGTCTTTAATTCGCTGGTCTTCTATATCGATGATGTAAATGTCTTCACTATCTCTTTTCATAAAATATTTTTCACGAGCATAGCGTTCGGTTTGTCCTGTGTTTTTAAGGTTTTTGATGCTTTGCTCGTCTTTAGCAATTTCTTGTTTATAGTATGCTTTGTTGTCTTCCAATTCTTCGATTTGTTTGTCTAAAACTCTTTGATCCATGTAGGATTGATTGTCTAGAAAAAGCATCCATAGAATAAAAAATAGAAACACCAAAGCATATCTGTTTCCGATCCATTTTAGCAATCGATTGTTTGATTTTAGACTTTGGAGTTTTTTAAACATGTGCTATTGGTTTTAAGCAATTCGTTGATTGATCACGGCACGCACTACATCGATGGCTACCGTATTGTATTTGTCATTTGGAATGATGATGTCAGCAAAGGCTTTTGTGGGTTCGATAAATTGTTGATGCATGGGTTTTAGAGTGGTTTGGTATCGGTTTAATACTTCTTCCATATCTCGGCCTCTTTCGGCAATATCTCTTTTTAAACGACGGATTAAACGTTCGTCTGAATCGGCATGAACAAAGACTTTTACATCAAACATTTCGCGTAGTTCAGGATTGGTAAAAATAAGGATACCTTCCACAATCATGACTTTTCTGGGGTGTGTCACAATGGTATCGTCGGTACGGTTGTGAGTCACAAAAGAATATACAGGTTGTTCGATAGTTTTTCCAGCTTTAAGTTCTTTAAGGTGTTCCACTAAAAGTTCGAAGTCAATCGCTCTAGGATGATCAAAATTTATTTTACTACGTTCTTCATAACTCATTCCCACGTTGTGTTTGTAATAGGAGTCTTGCGATATAATTCCTACTTCCGTTTGTGGCAATTCATTCATAATTTGGTGTACAACCGTTGTTTTACCCGAACCGGTACCCCCAGCAATTCCAATAATAAGCATGTTAAAGTGTTGTGTTTTGGTTTGTACAAAAATAGTAATTAGTAATTAGTAAATAGTAATTAGAAGGAAAAAACATCCAAAAAAGAGTTAGTGTATTCTCTTTAAAAGGGTTAAAATTTTTCAAAAACGCCTAAACCAAATAGTGCAAAATCATATTTTACGGGGTCATTGGGGTCTAATATTCGGAGATTGCTGTCCAATTCGAATAATGCTTTGGCATCATTTTGTTTCCGAGTGAGGAGTTCTAATTTTCGGGCTACGTTTCCAGAATGGACATCTAGTGGACACGAAAGTGCAGCCATGGGAATGGTTTTCCAAATTCCAAAATCGACACCTTTTGTATCCTGACGTACCATCCAACGTAGAAACATGTTGATGCGTTTGGCAGCCGAATTATTTGATGGGTCGGAAATATGCTTTAGAGTTCTGTTGGGGTATTCGATTTCAAAGAAGATTTTTTTAAATTCGGATATGCTTGGCTGCACGGATAGATTTAACGTATTCTTGGCAAATACAGCTTCCAAACCGTGGTGTTTTTTGTATATGTTTTGTAGGGCTTTGATGAAAAAAATAAAATCGGTTCCATTGAATGTTCGATGTACAAAATGTTCTATTTTCTCCAAATGATGGTTCTCGTGGTTGAGCACAAAATCATAGGGGGAATTTCCCATTAGAGTCATCATTTTTTGTGCGTTAGAGATAATCATTTTCCGATTTCCCCATGCTATGGTAGCGGTAAGAAAACCAGCAATTTCAATATCTTCTTTTAGAGAAAATTGATGAGGGATTTGAATGGGGTCACTCTCAATAAAGTTAGGGGTATTGTATTGGGCTGCTTTTTCGTCAAGGAATGTTTTGTGATCTAATGGGGTCATTTTCCAGAATTGGTTTACTATAAAATCCATCAGCTAATGATGAAGATCTTTTTTGTGGTATAATCTTAAGTTTTTTTGCAAAAAAATCTATTTGTTGTTTGTTAACACAAGGTAAATCACCATCACCAGTTCTCCAAAAAAAATCATTTTGTACTGGGGAGTAAAAAGTGAGGTTGCCATAAGTTTCTTTTTTGTATTTAATATTTTCCTTTGAGTTTTTATATGGAAAAAGGAGTTGCTCACTCATAAAAACCGCATTATGTTTTAATAGTTTATTATGCGTTAGGAGTGATAAATTAAGAGGAATAAAAACAAGAATTACTAAAAGAAGAGTACTAAATCCTAAGACGGGCGTTATAAATTTTGGTTTTATTGACAAAAAGGTTGTTCCGTTTATGCTTATGAACAGAAGTGTAAAATGTATGAAAAACCTATATAAAGGAGCATTCCAAATGAGAAAAATAAGCTGAAAGCAAAACACAGAATAGAGTATCCAAAGAGATTTTTTATTTCCAAATTTATAGATGCTCCATGGGGTAATGATGAGTGTTCCAAAGGTTAAAAAGTAGAAAAAAGTACTTATTTTTTCGAAGAATATGGCTTTTAGGAAAATTTGTAGTGTTGTAAGGGTATGAAATTCGTTTTTTGTGATAAAAAATCGATACAAGCGTTCTCTAGAAAAATGGTATTGTAACACATGATTTGGAACAGCATAATCTATTTTAGGAATTGAAAATGTTGTTAAAGGGAATAGAGGATACCCCGTTAAAAGGCAGTTTTTTACTACCAAGAGCACCCCAAAAAGAAAAGCAATTGTTACTGTGGGTATTGTTTTTTTGAATGTTGTTCTGAATAGTGTTCTTCCGAAGGCAATAGGAAGAATCAATAAAGTAAAATATATAGGTTTTATATAGAGTAAGAAAGTAACAAGCAATAGAATTAGATTAGTGTCTTCTACCGTTGGTTTGTTGTATTTTTTTAGAAAAATGTAAAAAATAATAAATGTTAGCCAATAGATAGGTAAATCGGGTGATGGGGCACTGATAAATTGTAGAAAGTAGCCTTGTGCCAACATTAAAATTCCTATGCAGAGATCTACTTTATTTCCGTTCGTTAGGTAATTGTTGAGTTTTTTAAAAGAAAAGGCAGTGGCTAACAGTAGAAAAAAACCGCTTAAATCATTAAAGTTTTTGTAGAGAAATGAAAAATTAAAAGCACTTTGTAAGATATGCCAACCACTAGTTTGACCGAAGAAAATATGCACATTTGCTAGACCCTTTACCAAACCGTATTCATTGAGCCATTTTATTGTTTGAATATAATAAGATTCATTGTCAATAATGTAAGGAGGCGCTGCGCATTGTGCTAATATGATTATACTATTGATAATAAATAGAAGTTTGAAAGGCTGGTATAATTGCGTAAAATCTTTGTAAAAGATCTTGAAAATATCTCGTATTTCCCTAAAGAAGACAATTGTAATAACACTGTTCAAAAGTAACAATGTGCTATGAAACTCTACATTTATCCTTCCAAATATAGCCCAAATACTTGCTAATATAGTTGTTGTAATAAGTCCGAAAATAGAGGTTATAATACCATTTGTTTTAATAGAAACAATTTTTCCTAGACCGATTCCAAGGGTTATAGTCGTAAAAAAAATATATATCCAAGAAAGAAAAATGAGTATCATAGCGCGATTAACCCGTCAATCATAGTTAGTTTTCGGTCGGCCATGTTGGCTAATTCTTCGTTATGGGTTACAATGACAAACGTTTGTCCGAATTCATCCCGAAGTTGGAAAAATAACTTATGAAGATTTTCAGCCGCATGGGTGTCTAAATTTCCAGAAGGTTCATCAGCAAAAATAACGGCGGGATTATTAATTAACGCCCGTGCCACGGCTACCCGTTGTTGTTCCCCACCCGAAAGAGCATTGGGTTTGTGCTCTATTCGATGGGATAATCCCAAATAATGTAATAATTTTCTAGCTTCTTCTTCGGTTTCTTTTTTTTCTTTCCCTGCAATAAACGCAGGAATACAAACATTTTCAAGAGCCGTAAATTCGGGTAACAGTTGATGAAACTGAAAAATAAAACCTAAGTGCAAATTTCTGAATTTTGATAAGTTTTTATCATTCATTTTTAAAACAGCTTCGCCGTGAATAGAAAGAGTTGTTTCGGAATCGGCTTGAGGTTTATCTAATGTTCCCAGAATTTGAAGTAAGGTCGTTTTTCCTGCTCCAGAAGCGCCTACAATGGATACAATTTCCCCTTTTTTGATGTGTAAATCGACTCCTTTTAATACATGGAGTTTGTCATAGTATTTGTGGATGTTTTTGGCGATAATCATAGCATTGATTTTTACAAAGAAACAAAGAAATTACGAAACTCTATTCATGAGGATCAAAATTCTTACGAATTATTTGTTTCGAAATAGGTTAAAAATCACATTAAATTTAAGGGTTTTAAGTAGTTTTTTTTCAAAAGCCCAAAAAAATGAAAATTGCCCCATAACAAAACCTATACTTAATAGCAGTATTTGGTAAATTGGAAAAAGTACTAAAAGGTAAAGGCCATAATACTCCACCAGGTTGAGTGTAATTTTGGAGATTCCAAAATAAGCCAATATAGGCTTAGTGAGCCATGCTGTAGCCGACCCAGTACAGGCAAACACGAGAATAATTACAAAAACCTGAAAGTTTGATTTTACATTCCAACGATGCTTGATGTTTTTCATACAAACAAAGATAGTACTTTTTTATAGGAAGTGCTAATTATTGTAAATTATGTTTTAAAAAATATGTTGTTCAAATAATTGTGAAACAGTATTTTAGAAAACTCTTTTTAATAATAAAAAAGAAAAACCCAAATTAGAAAGGATTCCTGATTTGGGTTTTGAAAAAATATATGAAAAACTTAATTACATAATAATCCGATGATTTGTTCGGCTAATTCGGTACCAATACGGTCTTGTGCTTCAAGCGTTGCGGCTCCAATATGAGGGGTAAGCGACACTTTTGGGTGCATGAGAATTTGGATTTCAGGTTTAGGTTCGCTTTCAAAAACATCCAATCCAGCAAAAGCCACTTTTTCATTTTCTAAAGCTTCAATCAAAGCGACTTCATCCACAACCCCTCCTCGAGCACAATTGATGATTCCCACGCCTTCTTTAAGTTGAGCAAATTCCGCCTTACCAATAACATAACCTTCTTGTGCGGGAACATGTAATGTGATGAAATCGGAATGCTTAAATACATCTTCCAAAGGTTCTGTTTCAATGGCAACATTGATGAATTGGCCGTTGTAAAAATCTACTTTTACGTCTACTTTACTCACAAATTTATCGGCAGCAATGACTCTCATTCCCAATCCTAACGCCATTTTTGCCACCGCTTGCCCAATTCGACCAAACCCAATAATCCCAAGCGTTTTTCCACGCAATTCGATACCGTTGGCATACGCTTTTTTCAGTCCTTCAAAATTTGAGTCTCCTTCCAAAGGCATTGTCCGATTGGAGTCATGTAAAAAACGAACCCCTGTAAAAAGATGTGCAAACACCAATTCGGCGACACTCTCAGAGGACGAAGCAGGCGTGTTGATTACCTGTATTCCTTTTTCACGGGCATAAGCGACATCTATATTGTCCATTCCTACGCCTCCTCTTCCAATGATT
Source organism: Flavobacterium aciduliphilum (assembly GCF_003268855.1). Taxonomy (GTDB): domain Bacteria; phylum Bacteroidota; class Bacteroidia; order Flavobacteriales; family Flavobacteriaceae; genus Flavobacterium; species Flavobacterium aciduliphilum. Next base: position 256,093 of record NZ_QLSZ01000001.1, on the reverse strand, counting down.
TTAAGTCCAGGACAAGCGTCGATGAGGTCTTTACGCACTTTAGTTGCGCTTCGTACTAAAAGTACGCCCACATTATGCGCGTTGATATAATTTGCTACTTGTTCCTGTGCTACTTTGGTTGTGATTACTTCAAACCCCGCTTTTTCTAAAGTATTGATACCACTTTTAGAAATTCCGTCGTTAGCTAATATTTTCATTTTACATTTATAAGATTATAATTTTAATAAAGGACACTATAAAGATTCCATTTTTAAGACAGTGTTGCTTCTTGTTTGCATACCACTAATTCTAATTCTTTCATGACATCAACCAATACGTGAACACTTTCTAAAGGCAAGGCATTGTACATGGAAGCTCTGTACCCTCCCACAGAGCGATGGCCTGTTAACCCAGAAATTCCGGCGTCTTTCCACATCTTGTCAAAAATGGGAACATGATTTTCGTCCAACAAAAGAAACGTAGCATTCATGATGCTTCGGTCTTCGGGGGCCGCAGTTCCTTTGAATAATGGATTTCGGTCTATTTCATCATATAATAATTGAGCTTTAGCTTCATTTATTTTTTCGATGGCTGCAATACCTCCTAATTTTTTCAACCAGCGCAACGTGAGAAGTGACGCATATATAGGAAATACGGGAGGAGTATTATACATGCTTTCGGCTTTGATATGTTTTTCATAATCCAACATGCTTGGGATGTATCGTCCAGTTTTTCCTAAAATCGATTCTTTAACAACCACAAGTGTGGTTCCAGCAGGGCCCATGTTTTTTTGAGCTCCAGCATAAATTAAATCAAATTGAGAAAAATCTAAAGTTCTAGAAAAAATATCCGAACTCATATCGCACACAAGAGGAACATTTGTTTTTGGGAAAGACTTCATTTGTGTTCCAAAAATAGTATTGTTGCTGGTGCAATGAAAGTATGAAGCATCATTTGGGATATCGAAGCCCTTCGGAATGAAAGTATAATTTTGCTCTTTTGAAGAAGCTACAATTACAGTTTCTCCAAAAGGTTTGGCTTCTTTAATGGCGTTGCTGGCCCAAGTTCCCGTATCGAGATAGGCTGCTTTTCCATGTTGAGCCATCAAATTGTAGGGCACCATTAAAAATTCTAAACTGGCTCCTCCTGCTAAAAATAGGACTTGATACCCTTTGTTTTCTAATTGTAATAATTCTAAAACTAAGGCACGAGCTTCTTCCATTACGGCAATGAAATCCTTACTACGATGCGAAATTTCAAGAATGGACAAGTCAGAATTGTTGAAATTTACTACTGCCTGAGCGGCTTCTTCAAAAACGTCTTGCGGTAATATGCAAGGACCTGCACTGTAATTGTGTTTTTTCATCGTAGGGTACTTTTTTAAATCGGAAGCAAATTTCTGAAATACCAATTAAAAAAGGAGTTAGAATATCATAATAATTCGATGATGTTATTAACGAAATCGTAATAGTTTATATTTTATTTTTTGATTTTACTATTACAGTTTTATTAAAAAATCGATGGTATCTACACCATCGGCATACTCCCAAAGTTCGGGTTGTTGTGTTTTTCCAAAAGGAATGCTATGAGGAATAAGATTTTTTGAAACGACACACTGGATTTGATCAGCATCTTGTTCGAGTTGTTTTTGAACTTCATCCAGATTTTCATAATATTCGTAAAAGAGTGAGGCTATGGGTGAGGCATAGCTTTTGTCTTCTTTAAGAATTAAAAACTCATTATCTAAAAGTTTGAAATTACTCATCAAAAAAACAGCCTTGTTGTAGTCATAATTATTGGCGTATTTTTCATAGTGAATATGCTCTCCAAAGCTGAAAATGGCCTTGAAAAAAGGTTGGAAATCATATTCCTTTGGGACAAATAGTTTAGATACATTGCGGCATCCGAGTCCGAAATACCTAAAAATATCTTCTCCTAAGGCTTGCAATTCTTCGTGAGTTTCACCGCCATTAAGAACGGCAACAGAATTTCTGTTTTTTCGTATTATGGATGGCTTTTCTTTAAAATAATACTCAAAATATCGCGCTGTATTGTTACTTCCTGTTGCAATTACGGCATCAAAATTTTCTAATTTTCCTTCAGTAAAGGTGATGTAATTTTCAAATTCGGGGTACATCGAAATCAAATATTTTGCCAGAAATTTTATAAGATACTGGTCGTTGGAGGAAGTTTTAACCAAAACCTTATGTCCCGAAATTAGAACCGACAAAAAATCATGAAATCCAACGAGAGGAATGTTACCCGCTAAAATCAGCCCCACTGTTTTTGGTTCAACGTTTGTCCATTCATATTTAGAGAGCCATTGGTCTAGATTTGGTTCGGTCAAAGCGTGTGCCCACGATTGAATAGCATGGTAAACTTGTTCAGGAGTGAACCACCCGTTGTGAGATTGCGATATTTCAATGAGTTGCACAAAATCATCATAAAACAAATCGTTAAAAAGTACGGTTTTATTTTTCTGAGTATCGTGCAAAGAAAATTGACTTAAAAATTGCCCTAATGCAATAAAACACTTTTTTTTCTCGATTTGTAACATAGGTAACTTGTTTTTATGTAGTATAGATTGTAATTTTGCACAAAATTAAGAAATAGAAACGAGGCACGGGCCAAAAGTTAAAAAAGTTGTATGTTTTTGATGCATACACTTAATAACTTCAAACAAATAAATTTTTTAAAATGGCAATCATAATAACAGACGAATGTATTAATTGCGGCGCATGCGAACCAGAATGTCCGAATAACGCTATTTATGAAGGTGCAGACGATTGGCGCTGGAAAGACGGTACAAAACTTAAAGGGAAAGTTGTTTTACCCGATGGAACCGAAGTAGATGCAGAGGCTCCTCAAACGCCCTATTCGGATGATGTGTATTATATTGTACCTGGAAAATGTACAGAATGTAAAGGGTTTCATGAAGAGCCACAATGTGCTGCCGTTTGTCCCGTAGATTGTTGTGTCCCTGATGACAATCATGTTGAAAGTGAAGAAACCTTGTTCAACAGACAATCTTTTTTACATAACGAATAAAATAAAATCCTGAAGAAATTCAGGATTTTTCGTAAAAAAAAGCATCATTTTTATTAATAGTAGAAAAAAACTATTAAATTTGTTAAAACACAAGGTTGATGAAAAAGTTTTTTTTGGCACTTTTTTTTATGATGCTGGGTACCTTTTATGGACAAAATGGTACGGTGACTATTGTACTTAAAGACGCCGATAGTCAAGCTCCTATTGAAGATGCTACGGTAACTGTGGTTCGAACAAAACAAAACTTTTTAAGTAATGCTGAAGGGAAAGTGAGTTTTCTTTTAAACGGAATATCCTCAATTAAAATCACACATACTTCTTATCAAACGTTTATTGTTAGATCGAATACCTTGGACAACCTTTCTTCTGTGATTTATCTAAAAAAGAATGTAAGTGATTTGGATGAAGTTATCATCACAAAACAACATCCTCAGAAGATATTGAAAAATCTTGTGGATAATTCTATTGAAAAATTAACCGTTCCTGCCCGATTAAAAGTCTACATGCGTGAATTTTTTAAATACAATGGAGCTTATTCTTATTATAATGACGGGTTGATAAATTTTCAGATTTCTGGTAAGGAAAAAGATTTTAAAACAGATATTTTGGTCGAACAAAATCGTTCTTTTAATCTGTTAGATGCAGAAGTTAGCGACTATCTCTTGGGGTATGATTTAAATAATATTATGGAAAATTATTATAATTTTAAATATTTAGAATTTATTTTAGAACCTCATGCTAGGAAAGAATTTGATTTTCTAATCAATACTTACAATGCCAATCCTGAGTGTTATTTGATGCGTATAAAACCTTTAGAAAATGCTTCAGGATTCTTAGATGAGTATACCGTATTATACGATAAAAAGAAAAAAATAATATTGGAAGTAACGGCCTCCTTATCGCCAGCTGTAGTAGCGAGAAATAAAGAAAAAACGACTGTCGGAGCAAAAAATCTATATAAATCCTATTTTAAAAACACCTATAAGTTTGATGGTTCAAATTATTATTTGATGAGTTCTAAAGAGGAAATTGGATTTGACAAAGTCGAAAAGAAAGGGGTAAGTTCGATTGAAGTGAGAAATTATATGGTAATCAACAATTTTAGTACGCAGAAATATAGTTTCTCTAAAGAGGATGTCTATAAAGACAAAACGTTATTTAATAAAAAAAACGTAATATTGTCTGATTATTGGAACGTTTCAGGACTTACGGCCACAGAGGATGAACTCGACATCATAAATTCGGTAGAAGAGAGACTTCAAAAATAACTTAAAAAAGCCTCATTTGGTACTTGATTTTATTGCACTATATTTGCAAGCGTAAAAAAATAAAATCAAACTGTTGGCCACTAGGCTGACTGTAAAATTAATACCATGAAAGCAGGAATTGTAGGATTGCCCAACGTTGGAAAATCAACCTTATTTAATTGTTTGTCAAATGCTAAAGCGCAAAGTGCAAACTTTCCGTTTTGTACTATTGAACCCAATATTGGTGTGGTCAATGTGCCCGATCCAAGAATAACACGTTTGGAAGAATTAGTAAAACCTGAACGGGTACAAATGGCAACGGTAGATATTGTGGATATTGCTGGACTTGTAAAAGGGGCAAGTAAAGGAGAAGGTTTAGGAAATCAATTCCTAGGAAATATTAGAGAATGTAATGCCATCATTCATGTATTGCGTTGTTTTGATAATGACAATATTGTACATGTCGATGGGAATGTCAACCCGATTCGGGATAAGGAAACGATTGATATTGAGTTGCAACTCAAAGATTTGGAAACCGTTGAAAAACGATTGGAAAAGGTTAATCGTGCAGCCAAAACGGGTAATAAAGAAGCACAAGTTGAGAAAGTTTTATTAGACAGAATCAGAGAAGCATTGTTGCAAGCAAAATCGGCTCGAACTGTACAACCTCAAAATCAAGATGAAGAAGAACTTATGAAAGAGTTTCAACTCATTACAAATAAACCTGTGTTGTATGTTTGTAATGTAGATGAACGTTCGGCTGTTACGGGTAATCAATATGTTGATCAAGTTCGTGAGTTGGTAAAAGATGAGGATGCTGAGGTTATTGTGTTGTCAGTAGGGGCAGAAGCCGATATCAATGAGTTGGAAAGTTATGAAGAGCGTCAGGTTTTTTTAGAAGATTTAGGATTGAGCGAACCAGGTTCGTCGGTGTTGATTCGTGCGGCGTACAAGTTGTTGAAATTACAAACCTATTTCACTGCAGGAGTTAAAGAAGTAAGAGCGTGGACTATCAATGTAGGAGATACTGCTCCTAAAGCGGCAGGCGTAATCCATACCGATTTTGAAAAAGGATTTATCCGAGCTGAGGTTATTGCTTTTGAAGATTTTTCTCATTATGGTTCAGAAGCTAAGGTGAAAGAAGCGGGAAAATTAAGAGTAGAAGGAAAAGAATATGTAGTAAAAGATGGCGATGTGATGCATTTCCGCTTTAATGTATAGACTTTAGAAAAATAGATATAATAATATAAAAAATAGACTAGCCGCAAAAGAAATTTTGCGGTTTTTTTCTATATATATTTCTCTAAAATTGTCAAAAACATTCTTAATAACTTTAATAAAGATCGTTTTAAAATATCTCGGAATATCATTAAATTAGCTGACCCGAGGTTTCTATCTAGATAGAAGTCGAATTGAACGCAGTTAAAATCGATACCTTTTAAAATGGCTCAAGAAACACAATATAACGAAGATAATATACGCTCGCTCGATTGGAAAGAACACATCCGCATGCGTCCTGGAATGTATATTGGTAAACTCGGAGATGGTTCTTCGCCAGATGATGGAATTTACATTCTTTTAAAAGAAGTTATCGACAATTGTATTGACGAATTCGTGATGGGTGCGGGTAAAGTCATTGAGGTAACCATTAAAGATAAATTGGTTACGGTGCGTGATTATGGTCGTGGAATTCCGTTAGGAAAAGTGGTGGATGTGGTTTCCAAAATGAATACTGGAGGAAAATACGATTCCAAAGCCTTTAAAAAATCGGTCGGTTTAAATGGAGTGGGTACAAAAGCCGTCAATGCACTATCCAATTATTTTCGTGTCGAATCGGTTCGTGATAACCAACAAAAAGCTGCTGAATTTTCGGAAGGAAATTTAAAAATTGAAGAAGAAATTCAAGAATCTACCAAACGTAAAGGGACTAAAGTAGCTTTTATCGCCGATGACTCCATCTTTAAAAATTATAAATACCGCAATGAGTACGTCATCCGAATGCTTAAAAATTATTGTTACCTCAATAGAGGTTTAACGATATATTTTAATGGGGATAAATATGTTTCCGAATTTGGATTAAAAGATTTACTTATAGAAACCATTTCCGATGAGGATATGCAATATCCAATTATTCATTTGGAAGGGGACGATATTGAGTTTGCACTCACCCACAGTAAATCGCAATACTCTGAAGAATACCATTCGTTTGTCAACGGACAAAATACGACTCAAGGAGGAACACATCTGAATGCCTTCCGTGAGGCTGTAGTAAAAACCATTCGTGATTTTTACAATAAAAATTTTGAAGCTTCTGATATTCGGAAATCTATTGTTTCTGCTGTTGCCATAAAAGTAGAAGAGCCTGTTTTTGAATCGCAAACCAAAACCAAATTAGGTTCCACAGAAGTAGGTCCCGATGGACCAACCGTGCGTACCTTTATTCATGATTTTGTCACGACCAAATTGGATAATTTTCTGCACAAGAATCCAGAGACAGCCGATTTATTACTACGCAAAATCTTACAAGCCGAACGTGAACGAAAAGAGCTTTCAGGCATTCGGAAATTAGCCAAAGAACGTGCTAAAAAAGCCAGTTTACACAACAAAAAACTTCGTGATTGTAGAGTACATTTGACCGATACAAAGAATCCTAGATGTTTAGAAAGCACCTTGTTTATTACTGAGGGGGATTCGGCTTCGGGGTCGATTACCAAATCAAGAGACGTCAATACGCAAGCGGTTTTTAGTTTGCGTGGAAAACCTTTGAACTCTTATGGCATGTCGAAGAAAATTGTATATGAAAACGAAGAGTTTAATTTATTGCAGGCAGCCTTAGATATTGAAGAATCAATGGAGGATTTACGGTATAACAATATCGTCATTGCCACCGATGCCGATGTCGATGGAATGCACATTCGTTTGTTGTTGATTACCTTTTTCTTGCAATTTTTCCCTGAGTTGATTAAAGATGGGCATTTGTATATTTTACAAACTCCTTTGTTTCGTGTACGTAATAAAAAAGAAACCATTTATTGCTACTCCGACCAAGAACGTGTGGATGCTATTGAAAAACTTAAACCACGACCAGAGATAACCCGATTCAAAGGGTTGGGTGAAATTTCGCCTGATGAGTTTCGTTTTTTTATTGGGGAGGATATGCGTCTCGATCCTGTAATGCTTGATAAAACTACTACAATTGAAACCTTGCTTGAGTTTTATATGGGAAAAAATACACCTGACAGACAAGATTTTATCATCAATAATTTGAAAGTAGAATTGGATAAGGAATTGATGGAGAAATAGTTAATGGAGCACAAAGTATCACAATGTAAGGCACAAAGTGACACAAAAACATTGCGAAACTTACTATAAAACGTTGAATAAATTTGCTCTAGATAATAAAAAAAACATAGTGAAACTTTGTGAAAACTTTGAGTAACATAGTGCTACAAAAAATATGAAAGACGAAGAAGACAACATCATCCCAGAAGATGATTTTCAGGATGAATCAAATGAAACCAACGACGACCTAATCGACGAAGGTTTTGAAGACATCGTTTCTACTGGAAATCATTTCTACGAAAACGACGAAAATCCAGAAGACACCATAACCAAAGTAACAGGCATGTACAAAGATTGGTTTTTGGATTATGCTTCCTATGTGATTTTAGAGCGTGCAGTTCCTGCGATCGAAGATGGTTTCAAACCCGTGCAACGTCGCATTATGCATTCTATGAAAGAATTGGATGATGGACGGTATAACAAAGTAGCCAATATTGTTGGACATACCATGCAATATCACCCCCACGGAGATGCCAGTATTGGAGATGCTATTGTTCAAATTGGTCAAAAAGACTTGCTTATAGACATGCAAGGAAACTGGGGGAATATTCTGACTGGAGATGGTGCAGCTGCGTCTCGTTATATTGAAGCTCGAATATCTAAACTGGGTCATGATATTTTATATTCTCCCAAAATTACAGAATGGGGCTTGTCTTATGATGGTCGTAGAGCCGAACCCATAAACCTTCCTGTAAAATTTCCTCTCTTGCTCGCACAAGGCGCTGAGGGAATTGCTGTAGGGCTTTCTACAAAAGTATTGCCACACAATTTCAACGAACTCATTGATGCTTCGATAAAAATTTTAAAAGGAAAAGCATTTACGTTATATCCTGATTTTCCAACCGCTGGGATTGCTGATGTGTCCAATTATAACGATGGAATGCGCGGGGGTAGAGTTCGAATTCGTGCTAAAATTTCACAATTAGACAAACAAACCCTCGTCATTACCCAAATTCCATTCTCTACCAATACTACTACATTAATTGATAGTATTCTTAAAGCGAATGAAAAAGGAAAAATTAAAGTAAAAAAAATAGAAGATAATACAGCGGCTGAGGTTGAAATAGTTATTCATCTTCCCCCTGGAGTTTCTCCTGATAAAACCATTGACGCCTTGTATGCTTTCACTGCTTGTGAAACCTCCGTGGCTCCTCTTGGATGCGTGATAGAAAATCATAAGCCTCTCTTTGTGGGGGTTTCTCAAATGCTTAAAATTTCTACGCATCGTACTGTAGATTTGTTGCGTCAAGAGTTGGAAATTCAATTGGAAGAATTAAAAGCCAAATGGCATTTTTCTACGTTAGAAAAAATCTTCATTCGGGAAGAAATGTACATTGATTTCAAATTGTACTCTGATAGAGAGACGCTTTATGAGTACATGTACAAGCGCTTCGAACCGTTTACAAAGTCTTTTGTAAGAGCTATTGTTGATGAAGATTTGCAGAAATTAACGCAAATTCCGATGATTCGTATTACGCGTTTTGATTCAGATAAGGCAGATGACTTCATTGCTAAGTTGGAAGACGAAATGAAAGAAGTGCAACATCATTTAGACAACCTCACCGACTTTGCTATTGATTACTTCGCTAAATTGAAAGAGAAATACGGAAAAGGTCGTGAGCGTCAAACGGAATTGAGAAGCTTTGAAAATATCGAAGCCACAAAAGTGGTATTACGAAACACCAAACTGTATGTCAATAGAGAAGAAGGGTTCTTTGGAACGGGCTTGAAAAAAGACGAATATGTGGCGGATTGTTCTGATATTGATGATGTGATTGTATTCCTTCGCGATGGAAAAATGATGATTTCTAAAGTGGATGATAAAAAATTTGTAGGAAAAGACATTATCCATATTGGCGTGTTTGATAAAAATGACAAACGCACCATTTACAACATGATGTATCGCGATGGTAAAAATGGGTCTACTTTTATAAAACGTTTTAATGTATCGGGAGTCACTCGTGATAAATTCTACGATTTAACCCAAGAAAAACCAGGCTCACAAGTGTCTTATTTTTCGGCTAATCCGAATGGTGAAGCAGAAACAGTCACGATATTATTGCGTCAAGTAGGCAGTGTCAAAAAACTAAAATGGGACGTCGATTTTTCGGATATAGCGATTAAAGGGCGTGCGTCTCGTGGGAATACGGTGACTAAATATCCTATCAAGAAAATTGAATTAAAAGAAAAAGGTATTTCAACCTTGCGTCCGAGAAAAGTGTGGTTTGATGATACTGTACAACGTTTGAATGTTGACGGAAGAGGGGAGTTGCTTGGCGAATTTAGACCCAATGACCGACTTTTAATTATCAATCAAACCGGAAAATTAAAAACCATTATTCCTGAGTTGACCACGCATTTCGATGAAGACATGATCGTGCTCGAAAAATGGAATCCTAAGAAACCCATTTCGTGTATTTATTATGATGGAGAAAAAGAACGTTACTTTGTGAAACGCTTCTTGGTGGAAAACGAAAACAAGGAAGAAATTTTTATCACCGAGCATGAGAAATCCCAATTGGAAATTGTTTCTACGGATTGGCGACCAGTTGCTGAACTTATTTTTGCCAAAGTAAAAGGCGTTCAAAAAGACAATCAAACGGTCGATTTAGAACAATTTATTGCGGTCAAAGGAATCAAAGCGTTAGGAAACCAATTGACCACTGATAAATTAAAACAAGTCAATCTACTAGAGCCATTACCTTTTGAAGAACCAGAAGAAGAAGTAACTCCAGAAGAGGTTTCTACTGAAGACAGCCTTTCAGATACGATTCCTACAGAATTAGACGATGATGGTCAAATTACCTTATCGTTAGAATAAAAATAGATAGCCACAGATTCACAAATTATTACATAAAAAAAATTGTGAATCTGTGGCTAAAAAATAAAAATTAGAATAATGTCAACATTTCCCTCTGATATTGAAATTGCACAACGTGCTACCTTGCAACACATCCGAAACATAGCAGAAAAAATAAATATTCCAGAAGACGATTTAGAATACTATGGCAAGTATAAAGCTAAGTTGCCCCTTTCGTTACAATCTGAAAGCCCCAAAGGCAAACTGATTTTGGTTTCTGCCATGTCGCCCACAAAGTATGGTGAGGGTAAAACCACGATGTCCATCGGTTTAACAGATGGTTTGAATTGTATTGGTAAAAAAGCTATTGGCGTTTTGAGAGAACCGTCACTCGGACCTGTTTTTGGATTAAAAGGCGGTGCTGCAGGTGGGGGCTATGCGCAAGTGGTGCCCATGGAAGATATTAATTTGCATTTTACAGGTGATTTTTCAGCGATTGAAAAGGCGAATAATTTGCTGTCTGCGGTGATTGATAACAACCTTCAAAATCCGAAATATTCGTTGAATTTAGATCCAAAGTCTATTGCCTGGAAACGCGTGATGGACATGAATGACCGCTCGTTGCGCCAAATCATTATAGGTGTGGGGACTAAAGCCAACGGCACGATGCGAGAAGACGGTTTCAATATCACTCCAGCTTCTGAAGTCATGGCGATTCTTTGTTTGTCGAAAGATATAGAAGATTTGAAAGTGCGATTAGGTACTATCTATGTAGGTAAAACTTTAGAGGGAAAAGCTATTTTTGCAAGAGATTTGAATGTAGTAGGAGCGATGGCGGTTTTACTGAAAGATGCTTTGAAACCGAATTTGGTACAAACTTTAGAAGGCAATCCTGCTATTCTTCACGGTGGACCATTTGCGAGTATTGCGCAGGGAACCAATACCGTAATTGCAACCAAAATGGGACTTTCGTTAGGCGATTATGTAGTGACCGAAGCGGGTTTTGGTGCTGATTTGGGGGCTGAAAAATTCTTTCATATCAAATGCGGACAAAGTGGATTAAAACCTGATGCGGTGGTTTTAGTAGCCACGGTTCGTGCTATAAAACATCATGCTGGGTTGAGCGCCGAGGAATTTAAGACAGAGAATACAAACGCTATTGAAAAAGGGTTTTGCAACCTAGAAAAACATATTGAAAACATTCAGAAATTTGGTATTAATCCAGTGGTGTGTATCAATGCTTTTCCAGATGATACCCAGGCAGAATATGAAGTTTTGAAAGCCTTGTGTTTGAAAAAAGGGGTGACCGCCATTGTGAGTACAGCTTTTGTAGAAGGCGGAAAAGGCTCGGCTGCCTTGGCTGAAAAAGTCATTGAAGAAATCAATAAAGGACAAGCCAACTACCAACCCTTATACCAAAAAGAGGATGCTTTAGAACACAAGATTACTACCATTGCCAAAGAGATTTATGGTGCTCGTTCGGTAGCATTTTCACCCAAATCGAAATCTCAATTAAAAATGATCAACGACCTTGGATTCAATGAGTTTTCCGTTTGTATGGCAAAAACGCCAGCTAGTTTCTCCGATAATGAAAAGTTGATTGGGCGACCAACAGATTTTGATATTACCGTTCGCGAGTTTGAAATTGCTAGTGGAGCAGGCTTTATCGTTCCTTTGTTGGGCGATGTGATGCGTATGCCAGGGTTACCTGCGATTCCCAATGCAGAACGAATGGATATTGATACGAATGGAAAAATTTCGGGCTTATCATAAATAAAAAAAGGTGATTTTAAAATCACCTTTTTTTATTTATACTAGTTGGTAATATCCTCGTCTTCCAATTTCTTATCAACGATTGTGTTATTTTTCAGTTTCACAGGTTTATTACTGTTTTTGCGCATTTTGATATTCAAGAACTCTACAAATAGCGAGAAGAAAATCGAGAAGTAGAGGTAGCCTTTTGGAATACTATTGACTTCTAAATCATCTCCAAAACGGAAATGCGCCAAGTGTGACCCCTCTGCAATCAACATGACACCAATTAAGATTAAGAACGATAATCCTAAGATTTGAATGGTTGGGTGTTCGTTGACAAATTTAGAAACGGGTCCGGCAAAAATCATCATAATCCCAATAGAAATAATGATGGATAAAATCATGATTACTAAAGCCCCTTCATAACCAAAACCGCCTTCGGCTGGGCTTTTCATGCTGATCATTCCGATAGCGGTTAGGATACTATCAAATGAAAACACAATGTTTAATAAGGCAATTTGCAACACTGCTGCCATCAATCCTGAAGCCGATTTTCCTTTAGTGCCTTCTTCTTCGCCTTCCATTTTGTGGTGAATTTCAGACACCGATTTGTATAACAAAAACAAACCTCCACCAAAGATGATGATGCTTTGCCCTGTGATGTGCGCTTCAAAGAAGCCCCAATTGACGCTCACTAAAGTTTCTTGCAAACTCAACACCCAAGTGATTCCGAAAAGTAATATAATACGAAACACCATGGCTAATGTTAAACCAATTCGGCGTGCTTTGGGTTGGTCTTGTTCAGGCAATTTTCCTGAAACAATAGAAAGGAAAACGATGTTGTCGATACCTAAAATAATTTCTAAAAACGTTAGTGTTAAAAGCGCAATCCATGCATTTGGATTGGTGATTAATTCCATCATTGGGTTGTATATATTTTAATTTATAAAGTAGTTTTACGGGATTAATGGATTTTTGTTACAATTCCGATTTGTTTTTTTGTTGCGCCAACAAAACCATACTCAAACGTGTAAGAGGCTCCATGGGTTTCTATAATACGCATAGAAATCGCCTTTTCTTCTGCTCTGTTTTTTGGATGAATTTTTTGTAAGATAAATTCGTAGTCATTGATCCATCGTACAGTAGCCGTATCCGTTTTTCCTTTGTAGGTTTCGATTTGAAGTTTATCAGTACGAATGAATTGCGTAGTCTCTTTTTTACCATTTACGGTTTGAGAAAATTCAAACGTTCCTGTTTTAAACTCTTTTGGGTTGCATTCTACTCTTTGCTGGCAAGATGAAAGGAGTATGAAGAAGAGAAGTAATAGTTGAAAGTTATAGTTTGACATTGAATAGGATATGGATTGTTGTTAGTGTAATCGGTTTAATTCGTCATCCGTAAAGTTTCTGAGGCTTTTTTCTTTAGCAAATTTAGCAGCGTTATACGAATTGGATTTGTTTTTTTGGTATCGAAAGACTGACCCATTCACTTTGCTTGAGCATTTTGGCATAAAAAATAATCTGACCAACATGATAGGGATAATGCGCCAACTGACGATTAATAGCTTCAATGACAGTATGTCCTTCGTTACGAATATAAATTATTGTTGTAAGTTGTTCAGGGGTAATAGAATCCAAGGCGTTTAGAAAACACGTCCAACCTGTATTCCAAACTTCGAGTACGTCTTCTTTGGTTTGAAGTGAGGTTTCAAATTCACTATCACGGTGGCGCCATTCTTTTTCGCCATCGGTCGTCAAAAAATCGGTCCAACGCGACAACATATTCCCAGAAAGATGTTTAATAATGGTAGCAATCGAATTAGTATCCTCGTTGACAGCAACAAATAATTGTTCAGGCTCCAATTGATCAATCGCTTTTTCTCCCAGGGTTTTATAATAAAGAAATTGCTTCTTTACGCTTTCTAGATAGTAGTTATTGCTCTCCATCAAACAAAGCTTTGACTATGAAATTCAATCCTTTAAAAGCAAGTCCAACAGAGGCTATACACAACCCACATCCAATAATTAATACCAAATAGTACCAAGAAGATTGTTTATTCATAAAAGCATTATAGATGACACTTGGGCCTAAAAACATTAGGGGTAAGGCTCCAAACAAATATTTTATTCCTTTTGCTAAAAGTTCTTTGTCGGTTGCCATCTTAGAAACGTATTTGAAGGCCATAGCCTCTTTGATTCCCAATAAACGACACTTCAACATCGGAATTTATAGTGCTGTTTGATTTCAATCCGTTGTTATATAAATCAATGGCATTCTTTATTTTTTTGTTTTTTCCTGATAGAACAGGAATCGAAATCAATAAGGAACCCGCACCTATATAGGTAGCAGCTGTTGGATAATGCACATCAGAAACCAAGCCTACTACCAAGTCAGTTACGATTAATGCTCCTCCAAAACCCAATAGAAATCCTCCTGTTGATTCTTTACTAATTCCCGATTGCAACATTCGGAATGCTTTGTAATTGGATTGGAGCATTTTTTTTGTATCCCGAGTTGAAATTTGGGCACCATCGACATAAAATTTGCCTTTTGTTAAGGTAATTTCTTGTGCATTTGCATAGGTTCCTAAAACCAGCAGAGCAAGCATAATTAATCTTTTCATACGTTATTATTATTTATGTTGTTTCCAATTCTCGACAGCCTTACGAACGCTGCCGTATTCTTTTAATAAAAGCCCTGCTTTTTCATAAGCGACAGGGATTTCATCCATAATCATTCGGATGCCACGATCGACCAATTTATCATTGCTCAATTGCATATCGACCATTTTGTTGCCTTTTACACGTCCCAATTGAATCATGGTTGTTGTAGAAATCATGTTTAGAACCAATTTCTGAGCCGTACCCGCTTTCATTCGGGAGCTTCCTGTGACGAATTCGGGACCTACGACTACTACAATAGGAAAATCAGCGGTTAATGCTAACGGACTTCCTTCATTGCACGTAATGCAACCCGTAACGATATTATTCTCTTTGCATTTTTTTAAACCTGAAATGACATAAGGAGTGGTGCCAGATGCAGCAATTCCGATGACAACATCATTTTCTCCAATGTTCTGTTCTTGTAAGTCTACCCAAGCTTGAGTCGTACTGTCTTCGGCATTTTCTACCGCACGGCGAATGGCTTTGTCACCACCTGCAATGATTCCGTTTACTAAATCGAAAGGCACTCCAAAAGTTGGAGGACATTCCGAAGCATCTACAATTCCTAAACGTCCTGAAGTTCCTGCACCAATGTAGAAAAGCCTTCCACCAAGTTTCATTTTTTCTACCACTTTAGTAACCAACGCTTCGATTTGTGGCAATGCTTTTTCCACCGCTAAAGGAACGGTTTTGTCTTCGTTATTGATGTTCGTCAACAAAGCGACAACCGACATGTGTTCTAAATGTTCGTATTTGGACGATTGTTCGGTAGTTTTAGTAAAGGTCATGATTTCTATTTTAAAACATGATGTGCCAAAACACTTTGAACATCATAAACATTTACAGATTTATTAAATTGCTTGATAATGCTCGGATTTGTCTCACTCGATACCCAGATTTTAAGTTCTGCATCAAGGTCAAAAGTTCCTGCTGTTTCTACACTAAATCGAGTAATACTTTTATATAAGATAGATTTATATTCCACTTTACTACCAGTGATTCCTTGCTTTTCAATCAAAATCAATCGTTTGTTGGTGAAAATAAAAGTGTCTCTTATTAATTTAAACCCCAATTCAATAGCTTCACCCTCAATTAACAGTTTTCCATAGTCTTTAAGTAAAGTCTCTTGATTAACAGCGCCTGCATTTCCCAATAAGGCAGAAAATAATCCCATGATAATTTATTTTTAATTTGTTTGTCAAATGTAAAAAGAAAACTTCGGAATTACACAAAACAAGCCAGTACAATTCCTAAAATAATCATTGAAATCTTAGCAATATTAAATTTATGTCCTTCGCTACTTTCAAAAATAATAGTGGAAGAGATGTGAAATAAAATTCCAATGACAACAGCTGTTATTTCAGTGTAATAATTATTTAAAAAGGGCAAATAATCTGAAATCAAAGTTCCTAGTGGCGTCATGATGGCAAACGAAAACATAAATAGAAACAAAGCGGTTTTATTCAATTCGGCGTGAATGAAAAAGGTAGTCAGAATAATTGCAATTGGCAAGTGATGAATCGCAATTCCGATTGCTAAATCATGATGATGACCCACAGGAAAACCTTCCAATAACGCATGAATACACAAACTGATAAACAACAACCAAGGCATTTGTGTCAGTTTATCGTGCCCATGTACGTGTCCGTGTTCGGCACCTTTAGAGAAAAATTCTAGGATGATTTGGAACAAAATCCCAACCATAATATAAATTCCGACTTTGGCATTGCCACTTTCATACACCTCTGGCAACAAATGCATCACGGTGAGTGAAAGCAAAAACGAACCACTAAATGCCAATAATAATTTTAGATTCTTTTTGCCTTTAGGTTGGAACCAAAGGGCAGCAGAAAATCCAAGTAACACGGAAAGTAGTGGTAATAAATAATTCATTTGGTAAAGTCTATATTCTATTTTCTCCCCCTATTTAAAAATCATAATCAATCGTTCACTGGTCTTTTTGTAGTATTTTTTTAACTTATAATCGCCAAAAATATCCAATAAATAAATTCCTGCTTCATCCATCATTTTGGTGAAATCCTCTAGGGTTAAGGCTCTTACTTTTTCTTCATAATGAAATTTCTTGCCGTTGTCCTCAAAATCAATTTCTTTGATGATAAAACCGTCTTTTACATAGCGTTTCAAATGAAAATCAATTGCCTCAACCGTTTTCGTTTCTTCGGCGACTAAATTGTCTAATACAAACGGTACGTTCATAAAATCAATCACAGCAAACCCATATTCTGAAAGACTTTCTTTAATGGCTAGTAATGTTTTTAAATTGTCTTCGTCATGATCAAAGTACCCAAAGCTCGTAAATAAATTGAAAATAGCATCAAACTTTTCTTCCAAGGGTTCGCGCATGTCGTGCACTTTGAAATGCAGTTTATCGTTAGCATTTTTAGAAGCAATTTCAATACTGTTTTCAGACAAATCAACGCCCAAAACATTAAATCCTAATTGGTTTAAGTAAATGGAATGACGTCCTTTTCCACAAGCTAAATCCAATACTTTGGCCTCTTCTGGTAAGTTGAGGTAATGCGTCAAATTGTCCATGAAGATTTGTGCTTCACGGTAGTTGCGGTCTTTATATAAGATGTGATAATACGACGTATCAAACCACGACGCGAACCAAGAAGATTGCATATTGTCGTTTGAGGTATGTTGATTTGAGATTTCTGACATGAATTCTTGTACATAAAATTCTTAACGTGCAAATTTAATGTATTTTTGCAGAAGTTATTCCAAGTTTGAAGTTTGATATTTTAGGATTTTAGATTTATTTGGAATTTGTTATTTGAATAGTGGAGTTTATACAGATGGAAAATTTTAAAATGATTGCCAAAACCTTTTTTGGTTTTGAAGAGATATTGGCCAAGGAATTACAACTTTTAGGGGCTCAAGACGTTGAAATAGGGACGAGAATGGTAAGTTTTAAAGGCGATAAAGGATTTATGTATAAAGCCAATTTGTCCTTGCGAACCGCTTTGAAAATCTTGAAACCTATTTATTATTTCAGAGCGACCAATGAAGTGCAGTTGTACAAAAACATTCAAGGTGTGGATTGGAGCACCTATTTGAATGCTAATCAAACTTTTGTCATTGACACGACCATTCATTCGGATCACTTTAAACATTCGCAGTTTGTTTCTCAAAAAGCGAAAGATGCTATTGTCGATCAGTTTCGTGAAAAAACAGGCATGCGTCCGAGTATAGATAAAGATTTTCCCGATTTGCGAATTAACATTCACATAGATAGAGATCAAGTTTCGGTAGCTTTAGATACTTCTGGGGCTTCGTTGCACCATCGTGGGTATCGAACAGCTACGAATATGGCTCCGATTAATGAGGTGTTGGCAGCGGGTATGCTTTTGCTTTCGGGTTGGGAAGGGAAATCCGATTTTCTAGATCCTATGTGTGGTTCGGGAACTATTTTGGTGGAAGCTGCGATGATTGCGTGTAATATTCCAGCGAATATCAATCGCAAGGAGTTTGCTTTTGAGAAATGGAACGATTGGGATAACGATTTGTTTGACCAAATTATTGACGCCTTACTGAAAAGAACACGCGAATTTCATTATACGATTAAAGGCTATGACAAAGCACCAAGTGCGGTAAACAAAGCCAAAGACAATATAAGAAATGCCAATGTAGACGAATTCATTACAGTGGAGCAACACAACTTTTTTGATACTAAAAAAGAAACCGTTGGACCGTTACACATGGTGTTTAATCCACCTTATGGAGAACGTTTGGATATTGACTTAGAGCGTTTTTACAGAGAGATGGGCGATACCATGAAACAGAACTATCCAGGAACTCATGCGTGGTTTATTACAGCCAATTTAGAAGCCTTGAAGTTTGTAGGATTAAAACCTTCAAGAAAAATCAAATTATTCAACGGAAGCTTGGAGGCGAGACTTGTGAAATACGAAATGTATGAAGGAAGTAAACGAACGAAATTTCAGAATAGAGATTAGTTAATATATAGTTTTCAGTCACAGTTTTCAGTCACAGTTTTCAGTCGCACTTTTCCGTTTAATTTAATAAAAGTAATCATGTCTAAAACAACCAAATCATTTTTATATAACTTTTTAAGTTTTGCCGCGTTCTTTTTACCGGCGCAACTTTTATTAAGCAGCTTTACAAGTTTGAAAGGCTTTGCCATGATGGGTGTAGCTTTTGTAATCAGTACCATCTTGGCTCCAAAATTTCAAGCGATTCGCACCAAAGACGGGGAGAAAATTTTTATGAAAATTATTTTTATAAAAGGCGTGAAAGAAATAAATTAATTCAGGTTTAAAATAGTTAGCCACAGATTAACAGATTAATTTAAATAAATCAGTGAATCTGTGGCTGAAAATTATAGTTTATTTATTTTTAGCTTCTTTCTCTTTTGGTTTTAACGTAGTTTTAAAAATAGGAACAAAATACGAAATTGTGTAATTGAAGCCTGCGCCAAACTTTCCCCCATACGTTCTGTTGAATCCAGGGATGTAGAGGTTGTCTAAGTTGTCGGGAGTTTTATTAGTAAGCAGGTTGTTCAATCGTATGCTAAACCCAACATAGAGATTTTGTACAATTTCAGCTTTAAGTCCTGCCACAACTTCGATCCATTGTGCCGATAAGCCATCGAATTTTTCTCCAGAAATAAGTGTAGGCGTCTCCTCAAAATAAGGATGGGTATTGTAGATAGAATAGCTGTTAAGCGTTTGACTAAAAGTACTCACTCCATAACGCAATCCTACATAAATCATGTTGTGCATGCCCCACCAATTGTCGTAAGAGTTGTAATCGAAACCCACTTTAATATAGGTGCCTTTGGTGGTAAAGTTCAATCGGTCGTCATCAACAGTTTTATTTTCATTGCCCAGCTCAGCCGCAAGGTAATGTCTTCGGGTCACTTTAAAATCGCCTACAAGTTCTAATCCTTTGTAGTCTTTTTCGTAAAAAGAACGGGATAGTTTGGCTAAATCAATTCCCACACGCAATCCATAGCGTTCGGTTTTGGGTTTGATGCTGTCCGTTTTTTTTGTTTCTTTAGCCTCTTGTGCTCGCCCTAAAACTGTAGTTAGCAGCACTAAAAAACTAAAACTTAATTTTAATGTGTACTTCATTTTCCGATTCAAGGTTTGCTTTGTAAATAGAAATATCTTTAATCCAATTATCACTGTCTGGAGTGAGAATGTTCGAATTAGTATTGGTCAAATCAAATAAGGTTTTGTAGCCACAAGCTCGAGATACATATACATTATGCTTGTTGTATGTGAAGGTCACATAATCGGTATTTTCACTTCCTACAACACCCGAATTTAGGGTTAAAGCATACGTCGTACTGTTGTCTGTTTCACCCATTCGAAGAGGTAGAAATATTTTTTTATCGTTTGACAAATACCGTGAGGGGTCAGAAGTAGCTAGTGTGCTATTGAAAACCACTCCATCCGTCATGCCATTGGCAACCGCTTTTAGATTTGTTACGGCCTTGGTAGTGGGCAATAGTAAGGCATTGTCGTAAAATTCCACCACGAGTCTAGGGGTTGTAGACGTACTGGCATCACAAATATCGTCTTTCTCACAACCTGAGAAGGAGAACACAAGGACTAATAACAAAACTATTTTTTTCATAAATTTTTTAGTGATTAGTGATTAGCAAATACTATTTACTTTATCTAAGCTCCAAAAGTACAACATTTTCTACATGATGCGTTTGCGGAAACATATCCACAGGTCGCACCCGCGTCACTTTGTATTTTTCATCCATCAAAGACAAATCTCTTGCTTGAGTAGCCGAGTTACAGCTTACATAGACAATCTTAGGAGCGCCTGTTTTCAATACCATTTCTACTACGTCTTTATGCATGCCGTCTCTTGGTGGGTCGGTGATGATCACATCGGGTTTTCCGTGTTGGTTGATGAACTCATCGTTAAAGACATTTTTCATATCCCCTACATAAAACTCACAGTTGGTGATTGCATTGCGTTTGGCGTTTTCTTTAGCATCGGCAATGGCTTCTGGAACGGCTTCTACACCAATTACTTTCTTCGCTTGTTTCGAAACAAATTGCGCAATGGTTCCGGTACCGGTATACAAATCAAACACGACTTCATTACCAGTTAATCCTGCAAACTCACGTGTTATTTTGTACAATTCATACGCTTGGTCGGAATTGGTCTGGTAGAACGATTTGGCATTGATGCTAAAATGCAATCCTTCCATTTCTTCCAATATATAATCTCTTCCTTTATATAATTTAATGTCTTGGTCATACAACGTGTCGTTGGCTTTGCTGTTAATCACATATTGCAACGACGTAATTTGTGGAAATTGTTCATAGATATAATCCAACAACAATTCGCGGTTGGCTTTATCGTCTTCAAAAAATTGAATCAAGACCATGATTTCGCCAGTAGATGCGGTGCGAATCATCAAGGTACGTAACAATCCTTCGTGGTTTCGTGCATTGAAGAAGGTCATTCCGTTTTTATCGGCAAATTCTTTTATTGAATTTCTAATAGCGTTAGAGGGGTCTTCTTGCAACCAACATTTATTGATGTCTAGGATTTTGTCCCACATTTTAGGAACGTGAAAGCCTAGAGCGTTTTTCTTGCTTAGGTTTTCTTCGTTCGATTGAATTTGGGTGTCGGTCAACCAACGCGTATCGGAAAACCCAAATTCCATTTTGTTTCTGTAAAACAATTGTTTTTCTGAGCCTAGGATGGGTTCGAACTCGGGTAACTCAATTTTACCAATGCGTTTTAGGTTATTGAACACTTCATTGTTTTTGTAAAACAACTGTTGTTCGTACTTCATGTTTTGCCATTTGCACCCGCCACAAGCACCGAAATGCTCACATACAGGTTCGATGCGATTTTCGGAATAGCTGTGAAATTTGATGGCTTTTCCTTCAAAATAGGATTTACGCTTTTTAAAGGTTTGTACATCTACAACATCACCAGGTACTACATTAGGTATAAAAAGGACTTGTCCTTCAGGCGCTTTGGCCACAGAAACGCCTTTGGCACCTGCATCGAGCACAGTCACGTTTTCAAATATAATTCGGTCGGTTTTTCTTTTTCCCATGAGGCAAAAATAAGGTTTTGAAATGTTTTTTGAATTGGGTTTGGGAAAAAATTATTGTTTTTTTGCTCCTAATAACGCTGTCGATACTACTACCGTCACTTCGAGTGATTTTCTGATTTAAAAATGCTAGTTTTTGAATTAGAAAATAGTATCGAGAACTACTGAAATAACAGTGTTAATGCAACCATTCCACAACAGAAAAACTCTTTACATGTGTTTAATGTCTTTTTTCATTCCGACAAAAGAGGAATCGTATTAGTAACTCAAAGTATCTTTTACTTTCTTTATAGAACCGCGAAAGGAATAGCGTGGTTAGGGGTATTGTTGCCTCAATGAAAGGGAAAGTACAAACGAGTCTAAAAACCACTTTTTATCTTTTAAAAAGAGCCTTTCTAACCCCTGTAAAATTCACCATTTACAACTTGAACTAAAAAATAAGCCTCTCTAAAATCGCTTCTAAAGAGGTCTTTTTCTGTTAAGATTGATGTTTTTTGCTTTTTAAAAGAGGTTGTGCAACAGTTACCGCTGTTAGCGGTAGTATTTAATCGTCAGTAAACCATTTTTTACTATTAGAAACATAAACTTTTGTGTTCCAAAATCCATCAAAATATTTTATTATGTATCCACTTTGTTCAACTTCAGGAATATAATATTCAAATTCTTCAACATATAATCCATTTCTTGATTTTGGAAATTTTATTTCTGTTTCGTCTTTAGGTAACCTTTTATTAAGTTTTTTGAATTCTTCTATTTCAGTAATAAATTTTTCAGCTTTTTTTGAATTTAGTTTCTCTTGTATTGGAAAAGTTAAGATTCCGCAACCAATTCCCACAAAGCTTACAATCAAAAGTAATAAAGATATTTTGTTAAATTTACTTTCAAGCTTTTTGTCAGTGTAAAAAGAAATGAAATAAATAAGAAATAATGTAATTATATAAACAGTTAATCCGCTAATTACTTCCATTGTATTTGTACAAGCAATTAAAAAAACTATAATAAAAATTGGAACAAATAGAATTAAGTTATTCTTTATTTTTAGGTTTTCAATTTTCATAAAAATGTTCTTTTTTGCAGAGTTTTTCTAATATTACCGCTAACGCCAGACTGTGAAAAAACCTACAATCTTCATAACAAATATAGAAAAAAGTTTGTATACCTCCTTATTTTTTCATATATTTATACATGCAACATATTCAAGGAATTTTCCGCCATCAGCTCCAAATGCGGAGTTTAGAAGAACCATCACTCCAGAGAATCCAGCTCGCAAAGTGTTCTTTTAGCACTCTGCTGCGCAAATGTCTTCTGACATTGCGCTAAATTATTCCTTCAAATATATAAAATTTCTGCTATCCGAAATTTCGTTTTATATTTTTAATATGTGCTTCTTTAATAGCTTCATTGTCTCCATTTAATGAAGCGGATTGTAAAAGATTTACAATTTCTCTTTTACTTTTATATTTAGCGGAATCATTTTGTTCTATAATTTCATTCACTACTTCAATTGCATTATAAGATTTTACCAAAAAAGTTCTATTCGGAACATAATCAAGATTTCTAAAACTACAGTCACCAAAAAACACAATCATAGAATAGAAAGGAATATTTTCAAATTGAGGTAATTGTTTTTTCAAATCTTGTACATGCTTTTTGTTTTGAAGTATTGGATTGTAAAAGCGATATCTCTGTTTACCATAATCTAAAACTTGTGTCCATTGAGTTTGATTCGCCAACCCAAAAATCCAGCCATTGTATTTCTTTATTTCAAAAACAATTATCCCAACTTTAGTAGCAACAACTAAATCGATTTGACAATAATGATTACCAGGTTTTTCTAAATACAGATCATGAAAAATAGTTTCGGGAGGAAATCCAGATTTCAAAAGTTTTAAAACCATTTCTCGCTCTGTTCGAGTACCACGATGTTTTTTTGTAACAGTCTCTAGTAATTTTTGGTCTTGAATATTCCGATATATAATCACAATCAGAATTAAGAACAATAAAATCAATATAAATAATGCGTTGTAACTCATTAATGCTTTTAAAACTATAGTTATGATATACTTACCACCAAACAGCTCATTCTATGAAAAAAACAAATCTAATAAAAAATCCATGTTACTGCGCAAATTCTTTAGTGTGGTTTTCTATATCTTTACCCCATGAAACACCTAGCCCTTCTCCGTGGCATCAACGTCTCGGGACACAACATGATTAAGATGGAAACGCTCAAAAGCCTCTTGGAGGGCATTGGGTTTACCCATGTGGTGACTTATATTCAATCGGGGAATGTGTTTGTAGAGACCGATGAGGAGAGTACGTTTGGGGTGGGTTTCAAAATAAAACAAGAAATCTTCAAGCAATTGGGCTTTGAGGTGCCCACTATTGTGATTGGTAAAAATGATTTGGAGTTGTGTCTGAAAAACAATCCCTTTTTGAACGAAAAAGACCTCGATACCAAAAAATTGTATGTAGCATTTCTCTCTAAAGAGTTGCCTAGTTCGGCTATCCACGAATTAAAGATTAGCCAATTCAAACCTGATGAAGCCGTGATTGATGGAAACAGAATTTTTATCAAGTATCATGTGGGAGCAGGTAAGACCCGTTTGGACCAAAAATACATTGAGAAAAAACTCAACGTAGTAGCCACCATGCGCAATTGGAATACCGTGAATAAACTTTTGGAACTTTATGATGAGCAAGTTTAAGGGTTTACATGTTTAAGTTGTTTAATTTGGTTTAACTTTGTGATTAGTTTTCTTGGTAAACCTTGAAACAATAAATACTTAAACTCATAAAATGAACTCAAAACTCACTTTTAAATCGGCACTATCTGGATTGGAATATCCCATTAATGAACGGGTTTATGGAAAGACAATTCGTATTCCTATTTTAAATTTAATTCAACAAGAGCATCCCGAATTTGATGATCATCAATGTCTTTCGAAAGCAGAATTAAATGTGTATCGAGAGCAATACATTTCTCAATTTTTGCAAAAAGAAGTAGGGGAACTTTCGGATATGCACAAAGAAGTTGTCAAATCTATAGTTCACGATACCTCCTTTGTGTCGCAAGTGGAAGAGGAATCTGACAATCGAACAATTGGGCAATTGGTAGCTGATAAAGTAGCAGCGTTTGGCGGCAGTTGGACGTTTATTATTTCGTTTTTTGTTTTTATATCCATTTGGATTGGTTCCAATGTTTTTATCTACTTGAACAAAGGGTTTGATCCCTATCCGTTTATTTTATTAAATTTAATTTTATCGTGTGTAGCTGCTTTGCAAGCGCCTGTCATCATGATGAGTCAAAACCGTCAAGAAGAAAAAGATCGGGAACGTGCCAAAAAAGATTATATGATTAATCTGAAATCGGAACTTGAAATTAGAATGCTGAACGAAAAGATAGATCACTTAATCATGCACCAACAACAAGAATTGATAGAGATTCAGAACGTGCAAATCGAAATGATGAATGATATTTTAGATCGGATTGGGAAGTAGTTTGTTAAGTTGAGGTACTGAGGTGCTGAGGTACTAAGATAATAAAAACATCAAAAGATAAGAGAGAGGCTCTAAGAGCATAAGAATCTAAAAAGACTCAGTGTCTCAGTACCTTTGAACCTTTGCCCCTTAGAAATAAGAATCTTTTTTATACATTTGCTGCATGATGGATGATTTCTCTCCACAAGAAGGAATTGCGATTTAAAAAATCAATAACAAAAATTTTATGTCAGTTTTAGAAAAAATGAGTTCTGCAGAAGCGATTGCTTTAGAAGATCAATATGGAGCTCACAATTATCATCCGCTACCTGTAGTGTTGAGTAGAGGAGAGGGAGTGTATGTTTGGGATGTTGAAGGGAAAAAGTATTACGATTTTCTTTCCGCATATTCCGCAGTCAATCAAGGACATTGCCATCCCAAGATTGTAGGCGCTATGGTCAACCAAGCGCAAACCTTAACCCTAACATCTCGTGCGTTTTACAATGATAAATTAGGGGTTTATGAAGAATATGTAACTAAGTATTTTGGTTTTGATAAAGTATTGCCCATGAATACGGGGGCTGAAGCGGTAGAAACAGCTTTGAAAATCTGTAGAAAATGGGCGTATGAGAAAAAAGGAATTCATGAAAACGAAGCGCAAATTATTGTTTGTGACGGAAACTTCCATGGAAGAACAACGACCATCATTTCGTTCTCAAACGATGAAAATGCTAGAAAGAATTTCGGACCCTATACGGCTGGATTTATTAAAATTCCTTATAATGACACCGAGGCGTTAGAAAAAGCGCTTCAATCGTCTAAAAACATTGCTGGATTTCTTGTAGAACCTATTCAAGGTGAAGCTGGAGTTTACAAACCCGCAGAAGATTATTTAGCTAAAGCTAAAGCACTTTGTGACGCTCACAATGTCTTGTTTATTGCCGATGAAGTGCAAACGGGTATTGCGCGAACAGGTTCTATTTTGGCCGTATGCGGAAACTGTACCTGTGAAAAGGCTTGTGAAAAGCAAGCCACCTATGTTACCCCAGACATATTAATTCTAGGGAAGGCTTTATCTGGTGGGGCTTATCCCGTTTCAGCGGTTTTAGCCAATGATGCAATTATGAATGTCATCAAACCAGGGCAACACGGTTCTACTTTTGGAGGAAATCCGGTGGCAGCTGCGGTAGCTATTGCTGCTTTGGAAGTAGTTCAAGAAGAACAATTATCTCAAAATGCACGTCGTTTAGGAAACCTCTTTAGAGAAAAAATAGGCGAGTATATTAAGACTTCTACTATAGCCACTTTAGTACGTGGTAAAGGATTGCTAAATGCTATCGTAATCAACGACACGGAAGAAAGCGATACGGCTTGGAATATTTGTATGAAATTGGCTGAAAACGGATTGTTGGCAAAACCTACACACGGAAATATTATTCGTTTCGCTCCGCCTTTAGTGATGAATGAACCCCAATTATTGGATTGTATAGGGATTATTACTCGTACCCTACAAGCCTTTGAAAAGTAACCAAATACATTAAATATGGAAAATCAATCGAAGTTAGAATTAAACGAACAAGCTATAGAAGCTTTAGAGAGTAGTGCCAAATGGTGTACATTTTTAGCGGTTATGGGATTTATTGGTATTGGATTTATGCTGTTGGCTGGACTCATGATGGGTTCTGTGATGTCAGCCTTGCCCATGGGTGATGGTCCTTTTGCCAATATCAAACAATTTATCACTTTTTTCTACGTCATCATGGCTGGAATTTATTTTCCTCCAGTGTACTATTTGTATCGCTATGCGTCAGATATGAAACATGCCTTGCTTAATTCGAGTTCGGATATGGTTTCCACCGCATTACAGTATTTAAAATCACATCATAAATACCTCGGAATTTCAATTATTGTTATTTTGTCTTTGTACATCATCTTAATCATTGGTATTGTAGCCACAGCGGCTTCTCACATTCCGAAGATGTAATGTAACAGAAATATACAAAAAAGGGCTTTCGTGATTATAGAAAGCCCTTTTTGTATTTAAAGTTGGGCGTTTATTTCCCTAGATAATCCTGCATACGCTCACGCATAAGATCTTCGTTTCCTAAAGCGTCCATCCCCACCACATTAATCATCCAAATGATCATAAGAATCATTAATGCACTTAAAACAATACCGATGATGGATAGAATTCTACCCACGTTTAAATTGTTGTAATTGTGAAATCTTTCTGGAGCGTTGCGATATAATTTCAAATCACTCGCGGCTAGAAAAAGGGCAATAACCCCAAAAACGAGGCCTATACCATAACAACAACAAGTTAAAATTGAAAAAATACCTAACACCAAAACGGCAGTCGCATTCGGAAGTTTGTTTTGTTCCATAGTTTATTGTAAATTAAAATAAAAACGCATTTTGTAAATATAAGAAACGAGCATGACCACACTGTTGAGAATCGCTAATGCAACTACCCATTTGTGGGTGTTTCTTTTTTTGGTAAATATAAAGACTCCCAAGGATAAAAAAAATAGTAGCGAGGTAAAAATAGGTGGGTATGTCAGAAAAGCTTTTTGGACGTCACCATGGATTAGAAAATTTAAAGCACGTTGAAAACCACAGCCAATACAATCAAAGCCAAATAGTTTTTTAAACAAACAAGGAAGCATGTATTTTTCCATTCCTAAAATCTTTGGACAATTTTACAAATAAAAAAATAAAGAACGACTATGTACTATAAGTTTTATATTTTTGATTTCTAAAAAATAGACGATGAAAAAGTTTAGAATTCCTATCATGTTGGTGGCACTGTTTGTCGCTTTTTACCAACAAAAAAGTGAACATCCCAACGTTATTGTAACAGTACTATGTGTGGCTGTCTTTATGTTTGGTATGATGAAATTGTCTTCGAAAATACCGCCTAAAAATAATGATGATGACCACGAAGAAATTTGAAATAGGGGATAAGGTATCGGTGTTAGATGATGCTATTGATGGTGTTGTGATTGCTGTCAAAAATAATGAAATAACTATAGAAACTACAGATAAATTTGTGATGACATATTTTGTCAATGAATTAATTAAAATAAACAATACCAATGATTTAAAATCAATTATAGGAAGTAAAACTTTGAATTACAAAACGATTGATGTTTTGCCTCCAAAAAAACAAAACGCACCTGCTTTTAAGTCAGATAAAACAGAAAGAGGGATACCAGAATTTGATTTGCATATTGAAAAATTGGTAAAAAATTACAAAGGCCTTTCTAATTTTGATATCCTTTCAATACAGACAGATACAGCCAAAAGACATATCGAATTTGCTATAAAAAATCGCATCCCAAAAATTGTTTTTATCCATGGTGTGGGTGAAGGGGTTTTGAAGGCTGAATTGGATTTTATGTTGAAGCGGTATGATACTATTTCATTTCAAGATGCCAATTATCAAAAATATGGATTAGGAGCCACCGAAGTATATTTCAAACAAAATGTAAAATAAAAACAGCTTAAAGTTGTAATTTTGTCGTTCAAAAAAGGCTATGAAAAAAATCTATTTAGATAACGCAGCAACTACCCAACTTCGACCAGAAGTTATTTCCGAAATGGTGAATGTTCTTCAAAATGACTTTGGGAATCCTTCGTCAACCCATAGTTTTGGAAGAAGCGCTAAAACCATTTTGGAAACCTCTAGGAAAACCATAGCTAAATGTATGGGGTGTGCTGCACAAGAGCTTATATTTACTTCAAATGCTACCGAGGCAAGCAATTGGATTCTTAAAAACGCGGTAAAGGACCTTAAAATAGAAAGAATCATTACAAGTAAAATCGAACATCATGCTACGTTATATACTGTAAATCATCTTCAACGAGTATATGGGGTTGCGGTTGATTTTGTTACTATTTTGCCAAACGGGACGATAGATTTAGCTCAACTAGAAGCACTGCTTCAAAAAGAAGGAAAGACATTGGTTACTTTAATGCATGTAAATAACGAAATAGGAACGGTTCTAGATATTGAAAAAGTGGGGCGTCTTTGTCATCAATATAATGCGTTATTTCATTGTGATACGGTTCAATCAGTGGGTAAAACAGAATTCAATTTACATGAGCTTTCAGTTGATTTTGTGGTGGCGAGTGCCCACAAATTTCATGGACCAAAAGGTGTGGGTTTTGTATATGTAAGAAAAGGTATTGTTTTACAACCCTTTCTTTTTGGTGGCGAACAAGAAAAAGGGCTTCGTGCTGGAACCGAAGCGGTGCATCAAGTCGCCGGAATGGCAAAGGCTTTAGCGTTGGCCTACGAGCATTTGGATTCTGATCGTGCTTTTATCTCTGAATTAAAGAATTATTGCGAATCTCAGTTAAAGTTGAACTTCCCTGGTTTAAAAGTAAACGGTGGCGATACTTTTTACAATATTTTGAATGTGGTATTGCCTTTTTCAGAAGAAAAAACGGCTATGATTTTGTTTAATCTTGATATGAAAGGAATTGCAGTGTCACGGGGCAGTGCTTGTCAGAGTGGGAGTGTTAAACCCTCACACGTTTTAGCAGAAATTCTTTTGGAAGAGGATTTGAAAAAACCGAGTTTGCGTATTTCTTTCAGTCACTACAACACTAAAGAGGATATTGAGGCATTAATTGAAGGGTTAAGAGGGGTTTAATAGTAGTGTGTCAAATTCGAGATTAACTCGCAAACTTCTAAAAACTCTTTAAGATTTCTTAAGTTAGTTCTAGATTGTGGACTATAAGCTTCTAATGAAACTTTATAATTTTCACTAGAAAAACTCAAGTAATAACTTGAACCGTCAAAGGTATTGAAATCATCAGGTTGCATTTTATTTATCTTAATGGTATTGAGTTTTTTAACAATGGAATCAAAAATTTTAGTATTGAATAAAACGATTTTTTCTTTATCGAGACTCAAAGTGTCAGATGCAACTTCTGAATAGTTGAAATAGTAATAACTTTCTTTATTGTTTTTTCTACAAAGAGTGACACTTATTGGTGTTGTAGTGATTTTAACTTTACCTTCGTTATCAAGAGATGGTTTTGTGTAAATAGCAGAGTGATGTATCTCCAAGACTATTGAGGTTACGACTATTTTTTGATTAATGTTATATTGATTGGCTGTGATATTTTCTTGAGAATGTAAATTCCAACATGTACAACAGCAAAGTATTAAAAATAAAATATTTTTCCTCATTTAGTTTGAATTTAGAAACTCTAAATTTACGTATTTCTTTCAGTCACCACAACACTAAAGAAGATATTGAGGCATTAATTGAAGAGTTAAGAAAGGTTTAGTTATAATTGATGTTGTTTATTGTGTTAGGGGTATAGAATTGTAATCCAGATTTTTAAATCATTTTAATTAGAGTAAAAATTAAAAAGGCTCTTTCTAAATAAAAATTCTATCAATACACCAATATAAAACGATCACGCAGATACCCCAAGAGGCTGGAAAGACAATTTTAGCATGGTAAGTATCCTTTTTTTCCATTTATGAACCAGAAACTGGGCAAGAAAAAGGAGGCTAATTTGTGCCAATTCAACCCAATATTAAAAGAGAATAAGGCAGCAAAGAAATGTTCTTTTGGAAGTCCAATGGTTTGTAGTGCATTGGCAAATCCTAACCCATGAACCAGACCAAAGAAAAATATGATACCAAAATCGAAGGGATGTGGTTTTAGGCTTATTATATTTTCTATTGAAACCGCAACTATTGAAAGTACGATTAGGGGTTCAATGATTGTGCTGTTTGAAATTGTAAAAAAGGCTGCCAGTCCCATAGAAATACTATGCGCTATTGTAAAAAAAAGGCATTGGATTCCAAGTGATTTATAGTTCGAATTTCTTAAAAATAAGGAAAGAATAAAAAGAATATGATCATAGCCCCAAGGCATGGCATGAAGCCAACCCATTGAACTATACTGCCATACAAGCCCTTCCATGTTTAGTTTTTCAATAATTTAAAAACGTCCCTCGTCTCACGATTTTTTAGATAGTAAACTCCTTCTGGAAGCGATGAAAAATCTTGCTCTGTTAGGTTAGTTCCTTCATAAATCAGGACACCATTTGGAGAAATTAATTGAAAATCAGTATTCTTTATATTGTTTTCTAGAACTATTTTGGAATGGAATGGATTAAGTATTGTATTTGAAAAGTTTGTTCCAATTTCATGACTTGACAATGTAGTAGGAATCCCTCGAACGCAAAGAGCATAGTTGGTATTGCTTTTTACATCATAAGTAGTGATGCCATATTGTGTGTTCCAATACCAAGCACTAGATGGGTTGGTAGGATTCGGTTTTAATGTTGTGGAGGACCAATAATTTTTTACACCAATGGAAGGGAAAAAAAAGGTGTTTGTTGAAGGGGCTGTGCGCGATTCATCGTTTAAAGATTGCAATTCTTTTATGTTGGGAAGCCTCCAATCAGTATTGTTGGCGAGTACTAAATTTTCAGCATACGTTAAAGCCTCTTCCCATGTTAAAGCATTTGTATTGGGTGTTTTTTGCCAAATAAGTTGTGTTATTTGATCTGTAACAGTGCCATCAGCATTGTCAATAAAGCGACTGGAAAGTTGTGTGCTTGGGGAACTATTTCGAACCGCTCTCACATGAAAATGATGTGTACCTCCTGCGCTAATGGTCTCTGATTTGGGGTGATTGCCAATTCCTCCACCAGAATTAGTCACCCAAACTTTAGTATTATCTCCGGCTTGATAAGTATTTGTCCACCAGTATTCCGCAGCTGTTGTCGTAAAAAAACTTGTATTTAAAGCGGGGTTGTTATTTTGTAATATCATTAAAGTGTAGGCTTCCATTGGGGTTGGCAGAC
Source organism: Flavobacterium aciduliphilum (assembly GCF_003268855.1). Taxonomy (GTDB): domain Bacteria; phylum Bacteroidota; class Bacteroidia; order Flavobacteriales; family Flavobacteriaceae; genus Flavobacterium; species Flavobacterium aciduliphilum. Next base: position 223,864 of record NZ_QLSZ01000001.1, on the reverse strand, counting down.
GCCAATCGTCAAATCCGCCTAGTACTAAATTATCGCAATAAGTAAAGGCATTTTCAATAGTCATTTCTCCACCATCGGTTTGTTGCCACATCAACCCTGTGACTAAATCGGTCACTGTTCCATTGCCATTGTTGGTATAGGCAGGAGGATTAATGGAGTAATCATTGTCTTCTCCAAAAGTGGTTGTATAGCTTGTGGTCTGTCCTGTATCAGGAAGCAAAGCAATCGATTTTGTTACTTGAGCCCAACAAAACGAGCTTAATAAGCATAGCATAAAGGTTTTCATAAGAATAAACTAGCGGACAATTATTTTTTTAGTTACTTCAACATCAGAAAACTGGAATTTGATAAAATACGTTCCTGAAGCTAGTGACCTAACCTCTAGTTCTGTTTTTGCTGAAAGGCTTTTATAGACTAAAGCTCCTTTTATGTTGTAAATGGATATAGTTTGAACGTTTTGAGCCATGTCTTTATCTTGGTAAGCAATAAATATAGTGTCATGAGCCGGATTTGGATATACCGAAATCTGTTGGTCTAATACAAAAACGTCATTCGTCAAGACAGGTACGGTGCATTGGGTAAAACCATTATAATTGGTCGTTGTGGTGCCACTTGGTGTAATATAATTAAAAGTATAGGTGCTCCCATTCCAACCAAATTGGGTGGCATAGCCTGGCGTTCCGTTTAACGTGTAAGAAACCGTATAGCCTGTATTTGGAGTATTTGGAGTACATGAAGTGATTAAGGCTCCGCTTAGAGGCGTCCAATTTTCATTTCTAACGGGATGAGCGGCTGCTTGTGGGATTAGTTGATAAGTGGCATCTTCGGTCACTTGACCTACAAAATTTCCAATCATGTAGGGCGCGGTCATCGTTCCATGATAATGGTATATCCCATTGGTTCCATAATGGCCATGATTTGTGTCAAGTGTTGCCATGGGACTTCCGTCGGGTTCTACACTACCATATACGGCATATCCGTCAAGTGAAAAGGCACAAGGCAAATTGGTTGTTGTTTGTCCTAAACTGTATAAGTGTAAAGGAGCTATATGGTAATGATAATCATCGCCACGACCACAATGTCCGCCATAATTATCCAATTGTCCGTCAAGATATGAATCGACTCCTGTATTGGTGTGATAGTTGAAAATAGGTACTCCATTGGCTGCTATCGCAATCGCTCCTCGGGTAAAGTGAACGTTGTCAATTGCAATAGGAGTGCTGGCTACTACTGGATTTAAAGGAATGCTCCAATGATTTGTTCCGATATAGCACTGCGGAATAGGTACTTGTTGTTGCCATCCATGATTGGATATGCCTACCATCATCGTGTGGTTTGGAATTCCCTTACTTTCTACATAAAAATAGGTATTGTCCCAAGAAGTTGCTACATTAGGAATAAAAGGAGTGAATGCCGCATTAACGAAAGCAGGGTCTGTAATGGTATTCATTTTTTTGGAAAAACTGTACAGCGAAAATAAAGCTCCTAAACCGAAGATAGGATAGAAGTATTTAGCTTTTGCGGCTGATACTTTTTTGTAGGTGCCAATTGTCAAAACGACTAAAATCAATAAAATCATAAATAGCTTTATAACGTTGGATTGATTTTCCTGAAGTCTACTCACTCTAGGCGTATTTAAAGCTTGTATTTGAGCCACTCTTTTTAAAACGTAGGTTTGATCTTTTTTACATAAATTTTTGAAAGGAATACAAATGCTATGGTTTTGAGCATCTTCCAGATATACCTTGCCGTTCTTCATCATTGAGAAAGAAGCCTCAACCATACGCTGGTCTTTAGTAAAGTTCCATTGTTTTAGAATTTGATGGTCGTAATTTAGGATGTGGGCATGCGCTATTAGGTTAAAAAGGCATACGAAGCAAAGAATTATCTTTTTCATCATTTTTTGTTATTTTGTTACTATTATTTTCCCAGTGCTTGAGGCACCATTTTCTCCAATTATTTTGTAAATATAGGTTCCATTTGAAACGGGAATTTCATAATCATCTTTTCCATCCCAAAGTACTTGAAAATTTCCTTCTGACACAGAATTATTGGTGACTAAATTCTTAATCATTTGCCCTAATTCATTATATATATAAATAGAAATGCGATCAGCTTTTTTGAGCGTAAATTCAATCTTTGAACTGGTTGTAAGGGGGTTAGGATAAACGATTTCATCAGCATAATTTGAATTCCATATTACAGCTGTTGGGTTACTTAAGCTATAGCAATTGTTTAGTGGAATGGTATAGCTAGCAGATACATCTTTATTGTGTCTTGTACCATTTTCACTAGCAGGAAGGTAAGCGCGTACATAGTCCACTTGTATTTGTGAAGCTCCTACGGTTATTCTTAAGTGTCCTGAATTTGCCACGATTTGCCCATTCAAATAACCATACGTCGCAGCTTGAGAAGGATAATTGAAATTAGGCAAACTTGGTTGTGGTGTTTCTTGATATACTAAACAATCTTTATCTTGTTTGTCAAAGAAATGGTCATGACCATGAAAGAAAATGGTCACATGATTTTCAGTCAATACATCTTTTATAGGTTTGTACCAACCGGGTCTATTGGTCGTAAATGCTGGAGTTATACCATCAGAATTCATGCCTCCCCATTCATATTTGTTGGCATATTCAATACCTCCACGGCCTTCAGCGTCACCCCCCACAATTTGATGGGCAAAGATAAATTTGAATTTGGCGGTACTGTTTTCAAGTGTTGTTTTTAACCAGTTGTATTGTGTTAAGCCTAGCGACCAATTCCATCCAGTATTTGCGGTAGGTTTCGGATTGGTGTACCAGTAAGGGTCAAGTACTACAAAAAGAGCATCACCCCATGTCCACGAATAATAAGCTTTTCTTTGTCCAGCGGTATTGTTTGGTCCAACATAGTTTTGTATCGTGGAATCTCCCGAATAAAAACTATCAGGCCCTGGATTTAAAAAAAACTTTTGTCGTTCTTGAGTATTCCAAACAGCAATGTTGTTTGCGGTTCCATTTAGATTCCAGCCCGCTTCTCCTTCATGATTTCCAAGAGCTATGAATAAAGGTACTGAATGACAAATGTTCTCATAATAGGAGCGAAGCAAGTTGCAACGATAAGTTATGGTGTCGTGCGGAATTAAGTTGGTCGTTGTGTTTTTTAATTTATCAGTCATTAGAAAATCTCCTAAATCAATCATGAAATCAGGATTGTCTTCGAGTTGGTTCTGTAGACATCTTTGATATAAGGCTGTGTCTGAAGAAGCATCTAGATGTGGGTCGGCTTGGACTACATAAACAAAACTGCTTCCCGCTTGTCTTTGTGTATGGAAACTATGTTCGGTTTTAGTCGTAAAATTGGTATCCCCTGGATTTCTATAGATGACCGCATAAAAGTATTTTGTATCGGGTTGTAATCCATTTATCGTAATTTCTACAGGGTCATTTGCCGCAAAGGTTTGCCAATTCGTTTGCTGACTATAATTTCCACTGGTTGTACCAAATTGAATGGCTACTTCAGCAGAGGTTGAAAAAAACATCTTTAGGGTTACGCTCGTATCGGTTGGTTTTCCTAAAATTTCTTGACGACTAATTGTTTGAGAGTGTACGGTATATTTTGTGAAAAATAAAATTGCCAATAGATATAGATTTTTTCTCATGTTCTTAATGTTTAATGATAATTTTTTTTGTTAAATCTTTGATTTGGTCGATTTGTAAAAAGTAAATTCCGTCAGGAATAGTGCTTGTTTCTAACTCGTTCGTTTCAAATGTAACTAAAGTTTGTCCTAAGATGTTTGTTAATTCATAATGATGATTTGTATAATCATTATCCCAAGCGATATAAAGTTTATCATCGGAAGGATTCGGATATGTAAATACTTTAGATTTTTTAGTACCTGCGTCGTTGGTATTTAAAGCACAAGCTCCAACGGAGTACGTATATCCAATTTCTCCATTCGTATGTCCTGTGGCTCCTGTAGTGCCGGGTATGTATGATTTTACATAACTCACCGTTACACAATTGTCAGAGACATCTACTTTAACATGTCCTGTTCCGTCTAATGTTACATCTGAATAGGCAGAGGCATTGGCGGTATATCCTAGTGTATATGTGGCATCACTGGGCATAGGAACTTCTTGATAGACTACCCCGTTGAGTTGTTCTTTAGCAAATAAATGGTCATGTCCTTGAAAGAAAATATCAACTCCAGTATCTATAAAAACTTGATGAATAGGTTTTCCCCATCCTGGTCTGTATTGGTCAAACTTATATTGATTATTTTGCATCCCTCCCCATTCATACCCCGGAGCCCAAACGATTCCACCTCTTCCTTGACCTCTTGAATGATGAGCAAAAACAAATTTATGCGCTGCGGTACTATTTTCTAAAACATTTCGCATCCATTGATATTGGCTATAGCCCAAAGTCCAATCCCAATTTTGTGGTTTCGAGCCATCTACTGGCGTAGCGCCTGGAAATATCTCTGTTCTGTAGACATCTAAAACTACAAATAACGCATCGCCCCATGTCCACGCATAATAGTTTTCTGGTAAATCCATTCCAAAGCCTTCAGAATTAGTATTCCCAGTATAGAACCCATTAGGAAAAGGATTTGGATAATAATATTTACGCCATTGTGTTCCCCATACCCCAATTCCATTGGGTGCTGCAGGTAAATTGTTGGTAGCGGTTGTGTAAATTCCATTTACATTAAGATAATAATCATTTTCGGCATCATGATTTCCAAGGCAAATATATAAAGGTACTGAATTACAGATTTGTCCTAAATACTGTCTGTAGTTTTTGTGTAATACATCCATATCAGCACTGGTCGTTGTCGTAGGTGAGTGGTCATCTCCAAAAATATCTCCCAGCGAAAGCATAAAATCTGGGTTTTCAGATTTTTCATTGGCTAGTGTTACTTGGTAAATTCCAGCATCAGAATAGCCACTATACAAATGTTCATCGGCTTCAACGGTAAATGTGAAAGGACTTCCTGCAGGGCGTTGTGTGTGAAACTTGTATTCTGAAGTTGGGGTGTAGCTTGTGGCTCCTACTACTTTATATTGCATTCTGTAGTAGTATTGTGTGTTTGGAGCTAAATTAGTTATATCTATTTCATCGGGTACATTGGCTGCGTTAGTGTAGATTACGGTACTATTCGGATAATTCCCGCTTTGTGTACCATATTCAAGATAATAAGTTACATTTTGGTCTAATAAAATGCTGGCCGTTATGGATGTATCTGTGGGTCTTCCTAAGATTATAGATTGTTGTTGTGCAATACTTTGTAATACTGAACATAAAAGCATACAGCAGACAAGATTGCACTTTAGGTTTAGAAAAGGAGCTTTGATTTTCATTTTTTATCTTTTATAGGGTTGGTTATCTGGTCTGAAATAATCTCGAATTTCACGAACCAAGTTTTTAAATTTTTCTTGTTGTTGAGCAGTACAAACCGATTTAAATTCTTGGGCTTGTTGGTAGCGCAACAACTCCATTTTATATTCGTTGGCTGAAATTTGTTTGGCTAATCCTTTGACAATTAGCGAATCGGTAGATTTGTTAAATATATTTTCGTTCATTAAATCTTTATCTTCTCTTATAATTTGCTTCAAAAAGGCTTCTTTTCGAAAATATTTTTCTCTGATGGCTTCAAACTGGCTTTCTTGTTTTTTAGTTAGGTTTAAAGCTTCTTTTAATATTCCCGAGACGTCTTTATAAGCCTCGTTTTTTGGAAACAAAAGAGGTTCTTCTCTTACACTATATTCTCTCCAAAAGAAAAAAAGGATCATAGAAAGATTTAAAAAAACGAGTAAGAAGATTATTCTAGTAGCGATTTGGTGTTTTTTAAAAATATCCATAATATTGATTTGTTGGAAGTAATAATTCGTTAGAAAGCATTTCATAACGTATTTTTTTTACGGGTTGTTTCTCATGATTTCTTGTATATGAAAAGAGAAGTATACTTCCATTAAGGAGCACCAAACCCGTTAAAAAAAGAGTATTACTATTCCATGAAGAGGATTTGGGAAGATGACGCAATTTATAAGCCATTATAGAGTCCCAATTTGATGAAACAGTTCTAGGAGGCATCAACTCAAAAGCGTCTAGTTTTTGAGTGATAGATTCTTGATGTAGTTCTGGATTCATAAAAGGATGTTTTTTAAGTTAGACGATATATTTTTATCATTCTGTCACGATGTTAGTTCTTTTTCAAAATTTCTAATAATCCCTCAGCCGATTTTTTCTTAGCCCGATGCACCAAGCTTTCTACAGCAATAACCGTGGTGTTCATGATTTCGGCAATTTCGGCATTGGAAAAACCTTCCATTTTACTGAGTGTAAAGGCTACACGTTGGTTTTCGGGAAGGGTGTTGAGTATTTTAGCTATTTCTCTATAATTTTCATCAATATGTATGGAGTCATCGGCTTGTGTTCCGCCTGATAGCCAATTAGAAACGCTTTCCAAAGGAAGTAGTTTTCCAAGGGAAGATAACCTCTTTTTTCGATTACGCTTTTTAATTTCGTCTAGACATTTTGAAATCGTAATACGATAAATCCATGTGCTCAGTTTTGAGTTTCCTTTAAAGGTGTGTATGGATTGAAAAATTTCGATAAAAACTTCTTGCGAGACATCTTCGGCATCTTGTTCATTGAGTAAAAAGCGATAGCACGTAGTAAACACACTATTTTTATAGTCTGTTACGAGCGCTTCAAAGGCGTTGTTGTCTCTAGCTTTTAGCTTTTCAATCATGTTGCAAAATACGGTTACATTGGTTTAGACGACGTTTTAGCAATGTCCTTGCATGAGGATTAGAATAAAGATATAAAAATTCTAGAAATAGGATGTTTTTTATGGAACTATAAGTTTTGTTGGAAACGAGAAAGGGTGTATGCACTATTTGAAGGGCTGTAATCGTTCAAAAAAAAACAAAAATATTTTACATTTAGTCACCGATGAATTGTAATGATCATTTCATTTTTTATCTCATTATCTTCATTCTAATGTATTGACATTTGTTGTTGATGTTGCCGTCTTTGTTCCAGTAAACATTGATGTGATTGACCGGACAATACAGGTACCCGTCTTGACTCCAAAAGGTTTTGTTTTCTTCCAAAGTATTCATCCAGTTTTTAAAACTCACGTTGACTACGGGTTTTATTTTTCCGTTTTTAATGGAGTACAAATCCAAATCGGCGGTGTTTTCATACGGATTGGCATAAATGCAAATGATGTGTTTTTTGTCGGGAGCCACATGTGGATAGCTTCCTAAAGCAATTGTTTCGTTGCCCGAAGTTTTGTCAATCAATTTGTAATCCAGAGTTTCCCAATACATACCACCAACAATATATTGGTTCAAAAAAGGAATCTGACCGATATAGGTATATTCGTGTCGGTCTTCTTCATTGTCGGGTTTGTCAACAAATTTCACCTTCTTTTTCAAACAAGGCAAGATAATAACGCCTTTCTTTTTTTTGATTTTATCGATGTCGGTAACATAATTCACCGCAGTTTTCTTCTTGGCGTCGTATTCTTTTTTACTCACCAATTCGATTTTTAAAAAGCGTTTCAGTCGCGTCAAGTCTTCGAAATATTCCACTTGCTCATTCAACGTCATCGAACTCATGACATTCAAATCAGACGGTGTCAAAGAGGTTTTGGTAGAATCGTTACGCTGTTGTTGACCGAAAGCAGTAGTAGCACTCACAAACAAAACCAAAAGCACAGAAGATAGGGGTATTCTCATAATTAAAGGATGTTGTTCAAAGCTAATGATTTTAATTGAAAGGTTTAAAAATAGTTATCTAATGAGTAGGTTACATCATAGCATATTAAAAGAAAAAAAACTGGGGATTAGTTTATGTCTTTGTTTGAGCGGATTGCAAATCCGCTTCATCTGAGTTGTACATTTACTTTATTTTAAGTATTAGTTCATGGGGGTGCAGATTTCAATTAAAAAACCGTCAATGTCTCTAATGTAGGCAACCATTTGTCCCCAAGGTTTTGTTTTAGGATATTCTAAAATTGTTCCACCTGCATTAACGGCTGATGCCAAAGTTTCTTCAACTTGGTCTGTTGTGAAACCTATTTCAATACCAAAAGGTTTTTCTGTCAAACGACTTTCTGTAAAACCGTTCTTCAGATTTGATTTAGCTAATGTTATTGATGCAAATGAAAGAGTGGTTTCGCCAACTAAAAGTTCGCCATAATCATTTGTAGGAGTTATAAATTTTCTTTTAAAACCAAATGCTTTTTCATAGAATTCAATCGACTTTGTTACGTCTTGTACGTAAAGAATAGTGTAAGAAAATTGTATCATTACTTATCAGTTTTTACAATGATTGTTAACAAACTATAATATTAAACCATCAAAAAAAATAGTCCTCTCAACAAAGATAAAAAAATATACTTTCGGGTTTTTGATTTGATTGTTTTTTTGTTCTTGGAAGAAACAGATTGACTATCTACTTTATAGGAGGTATTCTCTTGAAATAATTCAATAGTTTAATGAGATACTTTACCAATAATTCAACACAGATCTTTGTTGTGGTAATAATGTTTTGCATTTTTTTTTAATTCATCAAGAAGAAAAAAACGAATACGCTTGATGAATAAATAAATTCTTCCTGATGATAAAATAAAAAGATATACATCTTTCAGTAAAAAGATAATATCTTTTATGAAAAACATGTATATCTTTTAGTCAATAGATATATATCTTTTATAAAATTTATCAGGAGAAATATATTTTATAAACCGTATCAATTAAAAAACTCCTATTGATAAAAGCAAATAAATGCAGTGCTTGTAAAAAAATCTTATGAGGTTTAAAAGGGATATGATTAATTAATGTGTAGAAATTTTTTGAGAAGGATAAAAAAAAACTCACTCCTTGGAACACAAAGTCACACAAAATTTAGCACGGAGTTTCTCAAGGAGTAAAAATTTTCTTTTGTAATCGATGTCAAGTGAAGCCCCTTTAAAGACAAAAAAACTATGTTTCTATATGATAAAAAGCAATATTAGAAGCACTAGAGCTATTTACACCCAATAAAAAATCCGTTCTGCTTTCACAAAACGGATTAGTCTATATACTAAATCGATATTCTACAAGTGAATTACTTCATCATAAGCTGCAGCAACCGCTTCCATCACTGCCTCACTCATAGTAGGGTGTGGGTGCACTGCTTTTAAAATTTCATGGCCTGTTGTTTCTAGTTTACGAGCAACAACCGCCTCAGCAATCATATCCGTAACACCAGCACCAATCATGTGGCAACCCAACCATTCCCCGTATTTTGCATCAAAGATTACCTTTACAAAACCATCGGCAGCCCCCGCCGCTTTTGCTTTTCCAGAAGCTGAGAATGGGAATTTACCAATTTTCAATTCGTATCCTTTTTCTTTAGCCGCTTTCTCTGTCAATCCTACAGAAGCAATCTCTGGTGTTGCATACGTACAGCCTGGGATGTTGCCATAATCAATGGGCTCTACATGTAATCCTGCAATTTTCTCCACACAGTTAATTCCTTCCGCCGAAGCCACGTGCGCCAAAGCTTGTCCAGGCGTTACGTCTCCAATAGCATAATAACCAGGCACATTCGTTTGATTGTAAGCATTCACTAAGATTTTATCTCTATCTGTAGCGATACCTACTTCTTCTAGACCTATATTTTCAATGTTGGTTTTGATACCTACTGCCGACAATAAAATATCTGCTTCAAGCACTTCTTCACCTTTAGCCGTTTTAACATAGGCTTTCACTCCAGCACCTGATGTATCAATACGCTCTACAGAAGCATTGGTCATGATGTTCACACCTGCTTTCTTCATAGAACGCTCCATTTGTTTCGAGATGTCTTCGTCTTCTACAGGTACGATATTTGGCATAAACTCCACAATAGTCACTTCCGTTCCCATCGAGTTGTAGAAATGCGCAAATTCCACTCCAATCGCTCCCGAACCTACCACAATCATTTTCTTAGGTTGTGTTGGCAACGTCATCGCTTGTCTATACCCAATTACTTTAACACCATCTTGCGGAAGATTAGGCAATTCTCTTGAACGAGCCCCTGTTGCAATGATGATATGATCTGCTGCATATTCAGTTACTTTACCGTCTTTATCGGTAACGTCTACTTTCTTACCAGGCTTGATTTTACCAAAACCATCAATCACGTCAATTTTGTTTTTCTTCATCAAAAATTGAACACCTTTGCTCATGCCGTCGGCTACATCACGCGAACGTTTTACTACAGCAGCAAAATCTTTATCAAATTCTTTTACTGTCAATCCATAATCGGAAGCATGTTTTAGGTAGTCAAAAACTTGAGCCGATTTCAAAAGCGCTTTCGTTGGAATACAACCCCAGTTAAGGCAAATCCCCCCTAAGTTTTCTTTTTCAATAACCGCTACTTTAAAGCCTAATTGTGACGCACGGATGGCTGTAACATATCCTCCAGGGCCACTTCCTAAAACAATAATATCGTATTTCATTTTTCGAGTGTTTATTTATTATTTGTGAAAAATGCAGTCGCTCTCGCTCGTGTCATTTTTTAATGTATTTATTTATTATTTGTAAAAAATGCAGTCGCTTTCGCTCGTGTCATTTTCTGTATGATTTTGTAAGTTTATTGAGTTTGCGAAATTAGTAAAAAAGTTTATAAGTTTATAGGTTTATATAGTTTATGAGGTTTAAAAGTTTATAAATTCTAACAAATCTAATAATCTAATAATTCAATAAACTATTTTAAAAACTATAATTAAACCCAATCGTATAGCCTTTGTCTACTTTATTGAGGGAAACATTAATTTTGTTTTTTTCATAAGGTTTGGTAAACAAATAAGAAGTACCTATTCCGATAGTGGCTCCAGCCAAGACATCCCAACCGTCGTGTTTTTTCGCTTGAATACGTGAATATCCTACAAAAGAGGCTAAGATATAGGAAGGAATTCCATACTTCCAGCCATAACGTCTTTGAATGAAAGCCGCTCCAGAAAAGGCACTTGTGGTATGTCCTGAAGGGAAAGAAAGATTATCAGAACCATCAGGTCTTGGTTTTTGCACAATGTGTTTTAATGCTTGTTCAAGAATGACACTAGAACCATACGCTTTGATAAATTGCCAAGTGGGTTTAGTATGGTCGTCTTTATACAAAAAAGTCGAACCAAATGCTACGGCTGGAAGCGCCATTTGGAGAATATCGCCCGCGCTTGTGATGGTTTTGTCTTGTGCTTTGGAATTTGTAATACACAATAAACACAATGTGATGAGGAGTATTTTTTTCATGGTTTAAAAAGTGATGGTTGCCCCAATAAGGTTCATGTTATTCAAGCGATTGAACGAATAGTTTGTCTTGAAAGTAGTTTTTTTGGTTCCTGTATTGAGTGCGGTTTCTTTTTTAATAATACGACGATTTGCAATGGTTTTTCCCATAACATATCCCATAAAAACAGCAATGGGATAATCGGAAGTCCAATGCACACGTCCACTGACCATGTTGAACGCTAATAGTGTTCCTAAAGAATAGCCAACGGGTTTTATCCATTTAATTTCGGGATAATTTGTAGCAATTACGGTAAGTGTGGCTATATATGTGGCCATGTGTCCCGAGGGCATCGCATCATAATTAGGAGTCGTTTTCTGATAAGCGGTAAAACTAGGAAACGGATTCCATTCGCCACCATCTACACCGCTCTTAATAGCAGCTACAGGACTTTGTCTTCCAGTAATTCTTTTGATGGTTTGAGTCGAAACACCCACAGAAAAAAGCACTTCAATCAATTCGTTGGAAGTGTTTATAGCCCGGTAATCGACTTTTCCTATCTTCCCAATGGCATAAAACATCCCACTAAGAAGTAACGTTGTATTCCCATTTCCTAAATAATAAACACCAGAACTTACACTAGTGGGAAACATCTCTAATCCTAAGACTCTCTTGTATCTAGAATCTTTATCCCAGCCACCAATGTCTGCACCCAATTTATTGGCGTCGTTCATGATTTTTTGATCGTAAGGCATTATAGCAAGCGTTGATCCAAGAGCTAGGGCATCCCATTTTAAATTTTCTTTTTGTACGGCAAAGGTTCCTATACTTGCAATGTCTCGAGGAATGTATCTAAACATGTCCCAGGTAGTTGGTTTGGTAAATCCATAAGTCGTATTTTCGTCAATCTTAAATTGTTGGACGGTATTGTTTATAGAGTCTTTAACTTGTGAAAAAACATTTGAAAAAACGAGAAAAAGTAAAAGAGATACGTATTTTTTTGTCATACCAATGGGATAAAATTGGGTGCGAATATAATTCAAATTAAGAAATTTTTAACTTAAAAAGGACTTAATTGTATAGGTGTCATTGTTTTTCATTTAAAAATTGGGTTTCGTATAGTTTTTTATAATAGCCCTTTTCGATGTTGAGAAGCGCTTGATGCGTTCCTCTTTCAACAATTTCGCCTTTATCCATAACAAGGATACAATTTGCTTTTACGATGGTTGCTAAGCGATGCGCAATGATAATAGAAGTTCTATTTTCTGTTAGAGCATCGGTGGCTTTTTGAATTAATTCTTCCGAATAAGAATCGACAGAGGCGGTGGCCTCATCCAAAATCAAAATGCTTGGGTTGCTCATATAGGCTCTTAAAAACGCAATAAGCTGTCGTTGTCCTGCCGAAAGTGTGGCGCCGCGTTCTTTGACATCATACGAATACTGATTGGGTAAACTCATAATAAAGTCGTGGATTCCTATTTTTTTTGCGGCTGAGACAACGTCTTCTAAAGTAATTTTTGGATTGAACAGGGTGATGTTGTTGTAAATGGTGTCGGCAAAAAGAAAGACGTCTTGCAATACAACTGCAATGTGTTTGCGTAGGCTTTCTATTGTAAAATCGTGAATATTTTGGCTGTCAATAGTAATACTTCCCTCTTGAATGTCGTAAAAGCGATTGAGCAGATTGATAATTGTAGATTTTCCTGCGCCAGTAGCACCAACAATGGCAATGGTTTGCCCTGCCTGGACATTAAAAGAAAGTTTTTTCAAAATGTCTTCCCCTTGCAAGTATCCAAAAGTTACCGTATCAAAGTTAATTTCCCCTTTAAAATGCGGTGCTTCTAGCGTTCCAGAAGGTTGAGGTTCTTCTGTGATATCCAAAAGGTCAAACACCCTATTTGCAGCAATCATGCCCATTTGCATTTCGTTAAACTTATCGGCGATTTGTCTCAATGGATTGAATAGCATTCCGATAAACATAGTGTATGCGGTCATTTGTCCGATAGTTGTAAATGGATTTCCTTGTAAAATTTGAAAACCACCATACAAAACAATGACCCCGAGTGTAAGCGAAGAAATGATATCGGCAATGGGAAAGAAAATAGAATTGTATAAAATGGTCTTAATCCAAGCGTCGTTGTGTTTTTTGTTAATTTCCTTAAATTTTTCAAATTCAGGGGTTTCTCGATTGAAAATTTGAACGATATTCATGCCTGTAACGCGTTCTTGTACAAAGGTATTGAGATTGGCAATTTGGGTACGAACTTCTTCAAAAGCGACTTGCATTTTTCTTTGGAATACTCTAGTGATAAATATCAAAAAAGGCATGGCAAGTAATACAATTAGTGATAGGCGCCAGTTCATGAAAAACATAATTCCCATACACACCACCATTTTTAATAAATCACTGATAATCATAAACAATCCTTGACTAAAAATTCGTGCGATTTGTTCAATATCGGCTACGGTTCGCGTTACGAGTTGTCCTACGGGGGTTCCATCAAAGTACTTAATCCTAAAAGAAAGAATGTGTTGAAAAAGTTGAGTTCGAATATCTTTAATGATGTCTTGCCCAAGGATGTTGGCCCACAAAACGAAATAGTATTGGAATACGCCTTCTAAAATCAGCGCTATCCCCATAAAAAGTGTATACTGTTGGAGTCCCGATAATTTGCCTGGTTTTATAAAAGCATCTACAATAATTTGCAAAAACATAGGTCTCAAAGCGGCAAAAATTGAAAGCAAAATAGCAAACCAAACTACTCCAGTAAAGCGATTGCGGTAAGGCTGTGTATAGGTCAATATTCTTCTGAATAATCGGATGTCAAATGCTTTAGCTTTCATGAAAGGGGAGTGAAATTAAAGATAAGGATAAATAACTTGAGTCAGGTACAAGCCGTGAGCAGGCACAGAAAAGCCAGCTTGGTTACGATCTTTATTTTCAATAATGGTTCGAAATTGTTCTAAGGTAATTTTTTTTCGTCCCACGTCAATCATCGTGCCTACTATAGCGCGCACCATATTTCGTAAAAATCGATCGGCAGAGATGGTAAAGACGAATCTATTATGCTGCTCGCGCCAATGGGCTTCATAAATCTTACAATTAAACGTATTGACATCGGTATGCGTCTTTGAAAAACATTCGAAATCATGATATTCAAACAAAATTTGACAAGCCTCATTCATGATTTTAAGGTCTAAGGGGTAATGATAATGCCAAGAATTGGAACAATCAAAAGCGTCTTTTTGTTGGTGAATGTGGTATTCATAAGTACGTTTTATAGCGTCAAAACGGGCATGAGCCTCCTCTGGAACTCGGTAAATGGCATGAATCGCAATATCTTTAGGTAAATAAGAATTTAATTTTTGTATAAGCTCCGGAATTGAGTCTAGGGCATTTGTTTCGAAGTGTGCATACATTTGTTTGGCATGTACTCCTGCATCCGTTCGTCCCGCTCCAACCAATTCCATAGGCGCTTTGAGCATTAATGATAATGCTTTGCTAAGAGTTTCTTGAACCGAGTTGGCATTGGGTTGGTATTGCCAGCCATGATACTTCGTTCCTTTGTATGAAAATTCTATAAAATATTTCAAGTAATAGGGTGCTTTGATTTGAGTACAAATTTACAAAGGTTTTTATTAATGCCGTTTATTCAATATAAAATCATTTTTTAAGTACCTTTACCCCAATGATTATCGTTAAAAACAGCCGATAGTGAAAAAAATTCTTTTGCTTTCTGATAGCCACAGTTTTATTGATGAAAAAATTTTGAAATACGTACATCAGTCCGATGAGGTATGGCATGCAGGCGATATTGGCGACCTGATGGTAACGGATACCCTTCAGAAAATAAAACCGTTGCGCGCCGTTTATGGTAACATTGATGATCACAAAGCGCGGTTAGAATTTTCTGAATATTTATCATTTGAATGTGAAGGAGTATCGGTACTCATGACACACATAGGAGGGTATCCTGGAAAATATGCGCCTAAAGTAAAAGAAAAGATACTACGGGAAACACCAAAATTATTTATTTGTGGTCATTCCCATATTTTGAAAGTTCAATTCGATCAAACATTACAGATGCTCCACATGAACCCGGGTGCTTGTGGTATTCATGGGTTTCATCAAGTACGAACGATGTTGCGTTTTGAAATTGAGGCAGGAAAAATCCAAAAATTGGAAGTCATTGAATTAGGGAAAAAATAAAAAAAACGCTCATGTGTATGAGCGTTTTCATGATATTTGTGACCTCGACAGGATTCAAACCTGTAACCTTCTGAGCCGTAATCAGATGCGCTATTCAGTTGCGCCACGAGGCCTTTTTTGTGGGTGCAAATATAGCTAATAATATATAATATGCAAACAGAATATGAATTTAAAATAAAAAAAATGGATTTAAAAAAATACATCCGTGATATTCAAGATTTTCCAAAGCCAGGCATTGTGTTTAAAGACATCACGCCTTTATTGTTGGATGTTGATGCAAGAGACTATGCCCTTCAACAAATGCTTTCCGCTGTAAAAGACAAACCGATTGACAAAGTTGTAGGGGTAGAAAGTCGGGGGTTTTTCTTCGGAATGTTATTGGCTCAAGCTTTAAATGTTGGGTTTGTTCCCGTTCGTAAACCCAAAAAATTACCCTATAAAACGATAGCTGCAACTTATGAATTGGAATATGGTACGGACTCATTAGAAATTCATGTTGATGCTATTAGTAAAGGGGATAAGGTGTTGATTCATGATGATGTTTTAGCTACAGGAGGAACCAGTAAAGCAGTAACCGAATTGGTAGAAGAATTAGGTGGAACGGTTGTACAATGTAATTTCTTAATGGAATTGACCTTTTTAAAAGGAAGTGATCGTTTAAAAGGAAACGAAATCTATGCTGCTGTAACCTATTGATAAAAAAAACCCGAACATTGTTCGGGTTTTTCTTCGCACTAATAAACTAAGTTTATAGGTTTACCTCAATCGATCGACAGATTTTACAAGATCTTCGTCCTTCTTGATAGCTTTGTTGGCCAAAACTAAAAAAACGATAGAAAGAATAGGAAGAAACATCCCAATACCCTTCTCAGAAACTTTTTCAGTTTCTCCGGATAGATTTAGCGAGCGATATACAAATAATCCTAATAAAATTAAATTTAAAATAATGTTGATTCTATTTAAAACAAATTGATGTTGTCTTTTTTTGAATGAGATGATACTCATGGCTGTCAAGGCAGTGCTTAGTCCGAAGAAAACGACATAAAGAATGGTTTTGTTGAACATAGTGTCTTTACCTTCCAATTTCCAGAGAGGAAAAAAATAAGGAAGCACAGCGACTGACACGAGTACGATAGTGAGATATACTGTTTGAATTCTTTGTAACATTTTATGCTATTGTTGCGCAAAAATATAGTTTCTTTTTTGAAAAAACTATTGCTTAAAAGAAATTTATTCGTAATATTGCACTACAATTCCGTAAGTACTTCAATTACACGGACATCCTTTTTAGAAAAAAAATCACCCCTTTGTATAGTTATCCAACCTATTAAAATATTTATTAAAAACATTTATGTTTGATCATACCGCTTTGAAAGCAATGAAGTTGTCTGAACTTCAAGAAATTGCAAAATTATCACAGTCAATCAAATTTAACGGAGTAAAAAAAGAGGTGCTCATTGAACAAATATTAGCTCATCAAGAAGCTACAAGTCGTGAAAGTGAAGCACCATCAGTTGAAACGCCAAAAGAAAGTAAAACAAAGCGCACCAGAATGACAAAGTCAGATGCTTATTCTGAAGTTGTAGTTCCTTCGCAAGATTTGTTTTCAGAAACGCCAAACAGTGAAGCCTCTGAAATCACTCCAGTATCAAAAGATACAGTCTCTAGTGCTAAAAAACCTGAAAAATTCAAGAAAAAAGCAAAATCGAACGACTCAAATGTTTCCAAAGAGAACCATGTTTCTGAATCTGTTTCAACCCCAAAAGAACTAGAAACAACCTCCGAAACTTCCTCTGAGGTTCCTACAGAAAGTAATACTAACCCTACTCAAAATCACCATCCTAAATTTAAAGGTCAGCATCAAAACCAAAACGGGAATGGAAATCCTAATTTTAAGAATAAGAAGAATCCAAATTTCCGTGACGCCGACTATGAATTTGACGGAATTATTGAAAGTGAGGGAGTTCTTGAAATGATTGAAGGGCAAAACGGCGGATATGGATTTTTGAGATCTTCAGATTATAATTATTTAGCTTCTCCAGATGATATTTATTTATCTAATTCACAAATCAGACTTTTCGGATTAAAAACAGGAGATACCGTAAAAGGCGTGGTGCGCCCCCCAAAAGAAGGAGAGAAGTTTTTCCCTTTAGTAAAAGTATTAAAAATAAATGGACACGACCCACAAGTTGTTCGTGATCGGGTTTCGTTTGAGCATTTGACGCCTGTTTTTCCTCAAGAAAAATTCAAAATCGCTGAGAGACAATCCAGTATCTCTACTCGAATCATAGATTTGTTCTCGCCAATAGGAAAAGGACAACGCGGAATGATTGTTGCCCAACCCAAAACGGGAAAAACGATGCTGTTAAAAGACATAGCCAATGCCATAGCAGCCAATCATCCAGAGGTATATTTAATTGTTTTACTCATTGATGAACGTCCTGAAGAGGTGACCGATATGCAACGCAGCGTTCGAGGGGAAGTTATTGCCTCAACCTTTGATAGAGAGCCTTCCGAACACGTGAAAATCGCCAATATCGTACTAGAAAAATCAAAACGATTGGTTGAATGTGGTCATGATGTAGTGATTCTCTTGGATTCGATTACGCGTTTGGCGCGCGCCTACAATACGGTGCAACCTGCATCAGGTAAGGTATTGAGTGGTGGAGTCGATGCTAACGCCTTGCAAAAGCCCAAACGTTTCTTTGGAGCGGCTCGTAATGTAGAAAATGGCGGGTCCCTAAGCATCATTGCAACAGCATTGACCGAAACGGGTTCTAAAATGGATGAAGTTATCTTTGAGGAATTCAAAGGAACAGGTAATATGGAGTTGCAATTAGACAGAAAAATTGCCAACCGTAGAATCTTCCCTGCTATTGATTTGACCTCTTCTAGCACTCGTAGAGACGATTTGTTATTAGACGACAGTACCTTAAAACGCATGTGGATTCTACGTAAATTCCTTGCCGATATGAATCCGGTGGAAGCCATGGATACCATTAATGATAAGATTAAAAAGACTCGAAATAATGAAGAATTCTTGATTTCGATGAATGAATAAATTTTTTAAAAAGGACAGCAAACCGAGCAGCAATGTTCGGTTTTTTGTTTTTAGGAGCGAGTCACTTGGCCATTTTTGTAATCCTTTTTCCTGCTTTCCGTTTTATTTTTATCCCTGTGGGTTTTACAACCCCGACAGAGATAAAAGATATCACTTCAATCAGGGCTAGGAG
Organism: Flavobacterium aciduliphilum; assembly: GCF_003268855.1. Lineage (GTDB taxonomy): Bacteria > Bacteroidota > Bacteroidia > Flavobacteriales > Flavobacteriaceae > Flavobacterium > Flavobacterium aciduliphilum. Next base: position 205,165 of record NZ_QLSZ01000001.1, on the reverse strand, counting down.
ATAATCTTTAAACAAGAACTATTTCTTGTTAATAGAATAATTGTTTCAAAAAAAAGCCATTCCCAAAGGAACAGCTTTAAAATTTTTTTAGGAATAAGTATTAAAATTACTCTTTGCTAGCCAAATAACGTTCGGCATCCAACGCAGCCATACAACCAGTACCTGCAGCAGTTATAGCTTGTCTGTATACATGATCGGCAGCATCACCTCCTACGAATACGCCGGGAACATTGGTTTTAGCAGTCCCAGGAACATTCACAATATATCCAGTTTCATCGAGTGTAAGGTACTCTTTAAAAATATCTGTATTGGGTTTGTGTCCAATTGCCACAAAAAAACCAGTAGCTGGAATTTCAGTAGTTTCACCTGTTATTCTGTTTTTTACTCGTACGCCTGTAACTACTTGACCGTCGCCAAGAACTTCATCGGTTTCAGTATTGAGTAAAATAGCAATATTTTCTGTTTTTCTGACACGTTCCGCCATAATTTTTGAAGCTCTAAACTGTTCACTTCGTACCAACATTGTTACCTTTTTACAAAGTTTGGAGAGGTAATGCGCCTCTTCACAAGCAGAATCCCCTGCACCCACAATGACAACTTCTTGATTTCTGTAGAAGAACCCATCGCAAACCGCACAAGCAGAAACCCCCCCGCCCATATTGAGGTAATGTTGCTCTGAAGGTAATCCTAAATATTTGGCAGAAGCACCAGTAGAAATGATGACGGTTTCGCAGTGAATTTCTTTAGTATCCTGAACCCAAACTTTGTGAATAGGTCCGGAAAAATCAACTTTTGTAATCCAACCGTCTCGAACATCGGTACCAAATCGTTGGGCTTGTTCTTGTAGGTTCATCATCATTTGTGGTCCTGTAATTCCTTCAGGATTTCCTGGAAAGTTTTCCACCTCGTTTGTTGTGGTTAGTTGTCCTCCTGGTTGAGTTCCTTGGTACAATACCGGATTCATGTTGGCTCTAGAAGCATAAATAGCAGCGGTATATCCCGCAGGACCAGAACCTATAATTAAGCATTTTACTTTTTCTATCGTATCAGACATAATGTTTAGAAATTAATGAATGCAAATTTATATTTTTATTCTATTGAAATGAATAAATCTCATTAATAATAACTATTGCGAAATAATATTGAATTATTCTGCTAAAACATTTTGTTTGCAAAATATTAATTCTATATTTGCCGTCGCATTCGGGGTGTAGCGTAGCCCGGTTATCGCGCCTGCTTTGGGAGCAGGAGGTCGCAGGTTCGAATCCTGCCACCCCGACAAAAAAACCTTATCTGTTTTAGATAAGGTTTTTTTTATTTTTTTACTTGGTTGGTTTCTTTCTTAAAATAGCATTGTCAACAAATCGGCGCAGGTCTATTTTTTGATCTCCATATAGTTCGATTTCTGCTTTTCCAGAAGCTTCAATCGCTAGCGTTTTTTTTACATGAATGCTTGCATTAGAATAAGCCTCGCATATGATTTCTGCATTTTGAACTAAACAATTTTTAGCATCAAGTTGGGTGTTATTGTCCATTCTAAATTTGCAGTTTTCTATGGCACCATTAAGCACTACATCACTTTTTTGATACATATCAAGGGTCATCGTAGCGGTATTGTTTACCAAAGCTTTTAAGCTTGCATTTTTTACAAGGCTGATAATGAGATTGTCACCAGCTGTATTTAGTTCTCCTTTTGATTTATCGTCCATTAAAATAGACAAATTCTTCGATTTTGAATTTAAATATAATTTAGATTCATCATAACTTTTGAACGTAATATTTTCCAATTCTATATCTGCTAGGGCTGTTACACTAGACTCATTATGGGTAACAACCAAATTAAAATCGTCGGTATATGTCACGCGAATGCTTAATTTTTTATATCCAAAAGCCTCTTTCAAAGTACTTAATTTTAAATTGGAACCCGAAATTACTGCATCAATGGTTTCGTGAAGGTTATCGTCTGCTTCGATTTCCAAACCACATTGAGTCCCTTTAATAATGAAAACTTCTAAATTATCGTTTACTTCCAAGGATTTGAAGCTTTCAATTTTTTTTATTTCCGTAGTTACAATTTTAGATCCTTTTACTCTTTCTTTTTTTTGTGAATACGAAAGCGTTGTGACAAACAGCAACGAGAGTAGGAGAAGTGTTTTTTTCATTGTTATAAGATTTGTTTGTCAAATATATAAAAAAAATGCAAACTAAGATTTCAAGCGAAGACTCCATTCAAATTCCATTTTGCATACTTGATCACCCTGAGCATCAATGCCAATAGAAGTAAGACACAAAGAAACACCTTCTCCAGTCATACACGTTTTTTGAATAGCAGCTGTAATAAGTGGTCCTTGGATACAAGAAAAGGTAATACGCCCACGGGCCTTTTTTGAAAAAGTACTTGATTGATTGGTAACAAGCATCGAAATGTTTTTCCCACTTTTTTTAATATGTAATAGCACTAGGGCTCCAGTGGTAAGTTCTGCTGCCATCGCCTGAACCGCAAAATACATAGATTGAAATGGATTTTGATTGATCCATTTGTGTTTGACAGTTGTGGTGCATTGGTTTGGTGTTATGGATGCCACACGTACCCCGCACAGAAAGGCAGATGGTAATTTAAAAAATAAATAACTATTTAATTTGAGGGGAGAGATTTCCATAAACAACTCGGTTTAGCTGTAAAAATACAAAAATTTAATGGTACGCTCAGAAATCAGCATATGTTAAATAAATGTTAATATTTAGTACTTTGTAATGCATAATACCTTTTTTTGGTTGTATCTTTGCATAAGAAATTAATAAGCAATCTATAGTATTGTATAATTTAAGAGTGTTATGATTACAACAAACGAAAGAACTTGGGCTACAGTAATGCATTTAAGTGTATTGTCGCAATATTTTATTCCATTCGGAAATTTTATTATTCCAATTTTGATTTGGAGTACAAAAAAAAGCGAATCTGAATTTATAGATTTTAACGGAAAGCAAGTGGTTAATTTTCAATTAAGTATTTTTTTGTATTCGCTGCTATTCGCTCTCATTGCTATACCAATTTGTATCTATTTAATGTGGACAAATGTGTCGTTTAGGTCTGCAATTAGTCATTGGGATTTTGAGACACACCAGTTCACGATATGTCATTTCTCGGGAATGATATGGGTGGCTTTGGGAGCAACGGTTTTCTTTGTAATATTAAAAGTAATTGAAATACTAATGGTATTAAATGCAGCGGTACAAGCCAATCAAGACGAATATTACAAATATCCCTTTACGATTCCCTTTTTTAAATAAGCATTACAATCAATCATCAATAGATTTTTCATTAAGAAGAATCAAAAAATCAAAAAGGAACAGTTTAATTAAAAAATCAAAAAATGAACATTGAAAACACAAAAGCACAAATGCGAAAAGGTGTTTTAGAATTTTGTATCTTGTCGGTTTTAAAAGAAAAAGAGGCTTATACATCAGAAATTTTAGATACCTTAAAAAATGCTAGACTGCTGGTTGTTGAAGGAACGGTTTATCCGTTGTTGACGAGACTTAAAAACGATGGATTACTCAATTACCGTTGGGAAGAATCTACTTCAGGACCGCCAAGAAAATATTATGAGTTGACCGAATTAGGAAAAACTTTTTTAAACGAACTCAATGGTACTTGGACAGAATTGTCTGACGCCGTAAACATCATAACGAATCAAAAATAACAATCATGAACAAAACAGTAAATATTAATATAGGAGGATTATTTTTTCATATTGATGAAGATGCATATCAAAAGATATCGAAATATTTTGATGCCATACAAAAATCACTTTCCAATACGTCAGGAAAAGAAGAGGTAATGAAAGATATCGAAATGCGTGTGGCTGAAATTTTTTCTGAAAGACAAAAAAGCGACAAACATGTGATTAATATCAAAGATGTTGACGAGGTAGTTGCCGTTATGGGACAACCAGAAGACTATCGAATTGATGGAAATGACAACGAACCAGAAACGTCTTCTACTCAAGCAACTGCCCAAGCGCCTAAAAAATTATATCGAGATAGAGAAAATGGCTTAATTGGAGGGGTTTGTACTGGATTATCGCACTATTTTGGGATTGATGCGGTATGGATTAAAATTATTTTTATCTTGCTGATTTGGGCTGGAGGTGCAGGAATTATTGGTTATTTGGTGTTTTGGATTGCCACACCAGAAGCCATAACCACTGCTGAAAAATTAGAAATGAGAGGGGAACCTGTGACGATTTCCAACATCGAAAAGAAAGTGAGAGAAGAATTTGAAAACGTTTCAGAAAAATTCAAAAATGTAAATTACGACGCATTAGGGAATCGTGTTAAAACAGGTGCGGAATCTGTAGGAACAAAAATTGGAGTTATTTTTTCAAATATTTTTAGTGCTTTTGCCAAAGTTTTAGGCGCTTTTATTCTTATTCTATCCTCAGTGATGTTGTTTGGAGTCACTTTAGTGTCATTAGTAGCAATTTTTTCTACATCCTTACCTCAAAATACCTTGATCAATCATTTTAGAACCCCACTCGGACTTGAAACCCCGCTGTGGATTCAGGGAGTTTTATTCTTACTTTCGGCTGGAATTCCATTGTTTTTAATGATTATGGTTGGATTAAAATTAATGATAAATCGAACAAGAACTATTGGAACTATAGCAAAATATGCACTTTTAGGTATTTGGGTTCTCGCAATTGGGGTTTTATTTACATTAGGAATTAACGAGTTTACACAAATTTCATCAGAATCAAAAGTAGTAACAAAACAAACTATTGGAATAGCTCCAACCGATACCTTGTTGGTTAAATTTAAAAACAATGATTTTTATTCAAAAGAGGTTGAAAAAGAAAATGATTTTAGACTTACTCAAGATGAGCAAAATCATGATATAATTTATTCTAATAATGTAAGTATTAAAGTCATGAAAACAGATGATAAAATACCTTATTTGCAAGTTGAAAAACTCGCTGTTGGAAAGTCATCAAGTGAAGCTAAAAAAAGAGCTGAACAAATTAAATACGCCTTTAGAATAGAAAAAAACATGTTAATCTTAGATAATTATTTATTGACCGAAGTCGCTAATAAATTTAGAGATCAAAGAGTCGAGTTATTTTTGTATTTGCCTAAAGGGACCTTATTTAAAATGGATAAATCTGTAATTGATTTCGACGATTCAAACAATGAGTTTTTCAACCTACATCATAGTTCGGAGGATTATATTTATAGAGTAGATGACGCTCAAGTAAAATGCTTGAATTGCCCCTCAGACGAAGATGAATACAATGATGTTGAAACAGAAGATGTACATGTGATTCATGAGAATGATTCTGTAAAAACAGTATCTGTTCGAATCAATGGAAAAGAAGTGATTGAAACAACAACAGGTAAGAATAAAGCAAGCAAATTGATTATTAATAATGATGGTATCATCGTAAAAACAAAATAGTTATGATAAAGTTTATCGTTTATTTTATTAGAATTACAGCAATAGCTATAGTAACGTTGCTATTTGCGTCATGTGGAGGAACCTTTTTTAATGGCATCAAAGGAAATGGTATCGTTCAAACGGAAAAAAGAACTCCAAAAGAAAAATTTACGAAAATTTCGGTAAGTCGTGGTATCGAAGTACTTGTTGAACAGGCTGACGTCGTTTCAATTGAAGTGGAAGCTGATGGGAATTTAGTAAAGCATATTACTACACAAGTAGAAAATGGTACTTTAATGGTGTCTTCAGATGAAAATATTTACAGCGCTACCGCAGAGAAAGTTCATGTTAAAATGCCAGTTGTAGAAGGGTTGGAAGCCACAAGCGGTTCGCAACTTAAAACAAGTGGTACTTTAAAAAGTGCTTTAAATAGTACTGAAATCCACCTTGAAACGACAAGTGGTGCCGAAATTGAGGCAGACTTAGAGTATGATGTTATTTATGCAGAATCAACGAGCGGAAGTTCGATGAAGTTGTCAGGAAAAACATTAAAAGTTCGAACAGCTTCTACGAGTGGTGCCGAGATTCATGCGGAAGATTTACTTGCAAATGAGGTCACAGCCGAGGCTTCAAGTGGCAGCGCTACGGAAGTTCATCCGATATTAAACTTCATCGCAAAAGCAAATTCGGGCGCTTCTATCGATTACGCCGGAAGTCCCAAAAACATATCTAAAGAAGAATCCTCAGGAGGATCTATTTCGAGTTTTTAGATTTATTTATTTTTAGTTGTAGGAAATCCCAATGTTTTAGTTGGGATTTTTTTATCAAAATTAATGTAACTTGCACTCACTAATAAAAAAACATGAGAGTATTACTTACAGGTGCCACAGGACTCATTGGTAAAAAGTTGATCGAACAGCTTGTACAACATCAGTATGAAGTCCTTTTTTTGACCACATCACGTCAAAAAATAAAACATTTTGAAAAAGCTCAAGGGTATTATTGGAATCCTAAAGAAGGAATTTTAGATGAGGCTTGTATTGAGGGAGTTGATGCAATCATTCATTTGGCAGGCGCTTCAATTTCAAAACGTTGGACAAAAAAATACCGACAAGAAATAGTAGAAAGTCGTGTACATTCGTTAAGCCTACTCTTTGAATTGCTTCAAAAGAAACCCAATCAAGTAAAACATCTCATTTCAGCATCAGGAATAGCTTGTTATCCTAATAGTTTAGTGGCGGTTTATGATGAAGAAAGTCCTGAACGATCCAATGATTTTTTAGGGAATGTCGTTCAGCAATGGGAACATGCAGCGCTTCAATTTCAATCGTTGTCACTTTCAGTAACATTGGTTCGAACAGGCGTGGTGTTGTCAAAAGAAGGGGGTGTTTTAGAGGCGATGACAGCTCCAATTAAAAAGTATGTCGGTGCTTGTTTTGGTTCGGGAAAACAAATTCAATCGTGGATTCATATTGAGGATTTAGTAAACTTATATCGTTTTGTTTTAGAAAAAAAAATACAAGGGGTTGTTCATGCAGTAGCGCCTCAATCGAACACAAATGCCGAGATGACCCGCATGATATCTAACATTCTAAAAAAAACAATTATGTTGCCAAATATTCCTCAATTTGTAATGCAGGCAGTGCTTGGAGAGATGTCTAGCTTGTTGTTTGACAGTAAAAAGGTGCTTCCAAAACGCGCCTTAACAAATGGATTCCTTTTTCAATTTGATACTTTAGAAAAAGCATTGCAAGATGTTTTGTAACGTTCTGGAACAGCAGTAGCCCATAATTTTACATGTTCTAAGCAATGTTTAGCTTTGAAAATATCTTTGTTTTGAAAGTGTAGGAAAATAAATAAATGACAATTTGACATTTTTAAAGAAATGGCAGTACTTTTGCACACTGATGTGTGTTGTAAAATAGGAATGAAATTCAATAAATTTTTTAAAAATAAAAACATGAGTACTGAAAATTCAGAAAAAGAGGTCTTGGATAATGAAGTGGTAACTCCAAATGAGGAGGCAGTGGTTGGAGAGGTTGAAACCGCCGAAGAATTGACAGCAGAACAAAAATTAGAAGAAGAATTAGCGAAAGAAAAAGATAAGTTTTTACGCCTTTTTGCTGAGTTTGAAAATTACAAAAAACGCACCGCTAAAGAACGAATAGACTTATTCAAAACGGCCAATCAAGAAGTGTTACAAGCCATGTTGCCAGTATTGGATGATTTTGATAGAGCCTTGGCTCAAATTTCAAAATCAGAGGATGAAGTGCTTTTGAAGGGGGTTGAATTGATTCATGAAAAGCTAAAAACCACCTTAGTTTCTAAAGGGTTGGAAGAAGTTGACGTTAAAAGTGGAGATTCATTTGATGCTGATTTTGCAGAAGCAATCACTCAAATTCCTGCTCCATCAGACGATTTGAAAGGGAAAATCGTTGATGTGATTGAAAAAGGGTACAAATTGGGAGACAAAATTATTCGTTTCCCGAAAGTTGTAATTGGACAATAATATCTTTTAGGACAGGTTGTTACTTGTCTATGTTTTATAAATACGAATAATGAAAAAAGATTTTTACGAAATATTAGGTATCACAAAAAGTGCGACACCAGAAGAAATTAAAAAAGCCTATCGTAAGAAAGCGATAGAGTTCCATCCTGATAAGAATCCAGGCAATAAAGAAGCGGAAGAAAATTTCAAATTGGCTGCTGAAGCATACGAAGTGTTAAGTGACCCCGATAAAAAAGCCCGTTACGATCAATATGGGCACCAAGCTTTCGATGGAGCTGGTGGTTTTGGCGGTGGACATCACATGAATATGGATGATATCTTCAGTCAATTTGGTGATATCTTTGGAAGTGCCTTTGGAGGAGGTGGTTTCGGTGGATTTGGAGGCTCTTCAGGGGGGCAACGAAGAGTGAAAGGAAGCAATTTGAGAATTAAGGTTAAATTAACCTTAGAGGAAATTGCTAATGGTGTGGAGAAAAAAGTTAAGGTAAAACGTAAAATACAAGCGCCAGGCGTAAAATATAAAACATGTCCTACATGTAACGGTCAGGGTCAGGTGTTGAAAGTAACCAATACCATTCTGGGACGTATGCAAACGGCTACAACTTGTCATGTTTGTGGAGGTGCGGGACAAACCATAGAAAGCAAACCTAACAATGCAGATGCCTACGGAATGATTCTTGAGGACGAAACAGTTTCCATAAAAATTCCTGCTGGAGTCGTTGATGGAATGCAATTAAAAGTTACAGGAAAAGGAAATGATGCACCAGGCAATGGTGTTGCGGGAGATTTAATTGTGGCCGTTGAGGAACTCGAACATGACTTTCTAAAAAGAGAAGGTGAAAATCTTCACTTTGATTTGTATATTAGTTTTGCAGAAGCTGCTCTAGGAGTGTCAAAAGAAATAGATACTGTGAACGGTAAAGTTAGAATCAAATTGGAAGAGGGAATTCAGTCGGGTAAAATTTTACGTTTAAAAGGGAAGGGAATCCCTAGTTTAAACAGTTATGGAAGTGGGGATTTATTAGTTCATGTTAATGTTTGGACTCCAAAAACATTGACAAAAGAACAACGTCAGTTTTTTGAAAAATCTTTAAATGACGCTAACTTTATCCCTAATCCTGAAAAAAGTGACAAATCTTTTTTTGAAAAAGTTAAAGATATGTTTTCATAATAAAAATATTTTTCTTACATTTGATTATTACTTGGAAACAAGTAATTTCTTTTTCATAGCAATTTTTCCCATCCTTGTTTTTAATAAGGGTGGGTTTTTTGTAACAAATCCTTTGTAATTAGTACTAATTCTTTACTTTTACCAATTCAATGTTACTAGCAATGGCAAGTTCAAAAATCAATTTAAATAATTGGAAATTGCATTTTAAAAAATTTGGAATTTAAATGAAGAATATACTTGAAGTAAACAAAGTCCTCAAACAATATGGAGATTATACGGCACTCAACGAAGTTTCTCTCTCTGTTCCGCATGGGAGCATCTACGGACTATTAGGTCCAAATGGTGCGGGTAAAACCTCTCTAATTAGAATTATCAATCAAATAACAATGCCCGATAGTGGTGAAGTTATTCTTGATGGTGAGCCACTTAAACCAGAACATGTTGCCTATATTGGCTATATGCCAGAAGAAAGAGGTTTGTATAAAACCATGAAAGTAGGCGAACAGTGTTTGTATTTGGCTCAATTGAAAGGATTGTCCAAACAAGAAGCCAAAGTACAATTGGATTATTGGTTTGAACGACTCGAAATCAAAGGCTGGTGGAACAAAAAAATTCAGGAATTGTCCAAAGGAATGGCTCAGAAAATCCAGTTTGTAGTAACGGTTTTGCATAAACCTAAATTATTAATTCTAGACGAACCTTTTTCTGGATTTGACCCAGTAAATGCCAATTTGATTAAAGACGAAATCATTGAGTTGAATCGTCAGGGAACTTCAGTAATATTCTCTACACATCGCATGGAAAGCGTAGAAGAAATGTGTGATTATATCGCATTGATTCATAAGTCCAACAAACTAATTGAAGGAAAAGTAATCGATGTAAAGAAACAATTCAGAACCAATAGCTATGAAGTTGGTATTTTGAGCGATAATATTGAAGGGTTGATGTATGATTTATCTCAGAAATTTACACTCTCTCAAACAGATTTTAAATCGTTAAATGACGAGTTGAAACTTGAAATCAATTTAGGAACAGCCACGCCAAACGAATTATTAAACATATTAATTGCTCGTGGTCAAGTAACTCATTTTATGGAGAAAATTCCGAGTGTAAATGATATTTTTATTCAAACAGTAACCCAATAGATGGGTAGAAAAGACGGTTAAGTTTTTACATGTAACCTCGTAAAAATCGAGAAGTCTTTATCCAATAATCTAATAATCTTAAAAATGAGCAAACTACTTCTAATCATAAAAAGGGAATTTATTGCCAAAGTACGAAACAAATCGTTTATTGTCATGACATTTTTGAGTCCGCTTCTTTTTGTTGGAATTGGCGTTTTTGTCGGTTATTTAAGTCAAATGAAAGCCGACATGAAAACCATAGCCATTCATGATGAAACAGGGAGATTTGTAAATGAATTTAAGAGCGATGAGGAATACAAATATGTTGATTTTTCAAAAGTTGATTTAAAAATCCTAAAAGACAGTATCGTTAGTAAAAGCTATGAAGGACTTTTAGTCATTCCAAACGATACTAATAATGTGTCGCTAGAGAAAAAGATTCAATACATATCTAATGATAGCCCGAGTGTCATGTTTATTGAAGATTTGGAAGACATTATTGCAAAGAAAATAACGGCAGAAAATTTTCAAAGAGTAGGTTTGGATACTTTGAAAATAAATAATGCCAAAGCTGAAGTGGATATTAATCTTGAAAAAGCTTCGGGAGAAGAAGCTTTAAAAGGATTGAATGAAATTAAAATTGGAATAGGCGGTGCTTTTGGATATTTAATAATGATGTTCATCGTGATTTATGGCAATATGGTAATGCGAAGTGTCATTGAAGAAAAAACATCGCGCATTATTGAAGTCATTATTTCCTCTGTGAAACCTTTCCAATTGATGATGGGAAAAATTATAGGGACTTCTTTAGCAGGAATACTTCAATTCTTAATTTGGGCTATCTTGGGAATCTCTGCCATGGTTATCCTATCCTCGGTATTTGGAATTCAAGTAGGGGGCGGAAGTGCTGCTCAGGCACATCAAGCTATGGAAATGGCTCAAAAAGGAATGAATGTCGATATTCAAATGTATCTTAAAGAGATATGGAACTTACCCATCGCAACAATTTTAATCTCATTTATTATTTATTTCATAGGAGGTTATTTCCTTTACAGCTCGTTTTATGCCTCTATTGGAGCGGCAGTTGATAATGAAACCGATTCACAACAATTTTTATTACCTATCATCATGCCTTTAATTCTGGGCGTTTACATTGGGTTTTTTACAGTAATGAACGATCCTCACGGAACAGTTGCTACAGTATTTTCTATGATTCCGCTCACCTCACCAATTGTCATGTTGATGCGAATTCCATTTGGGGTGCCTTGGTGGCAAATAGTTTTATCGATGACGATTCTTTTTGGTACGTTTCTTGGTGTGGTATGGTTTGCATCCAAAATCTATCGTGTAGGGATTCTCATGTACGGAAAGAAACCAACATGGAAAGAACTTTATAAATGGTTGAAATATTAATGAGCGAAAGGGTAGGGCTTTATCAGTAATCCTTATTCCTGCTTTCATTCCAAAAATCCCGATAAAAAATCGGGATGTTTTTCCCTTCAATCAGGGCTAATAGAATAACAATTTTGGATTTTTGCGAACTTTGTGAAAAACTTTGCGAACTTTGCGGTTAAATAAAAAACTATGTCAAAAATACTTATCATAGAAGACGAAGCGTCTATTAGAAGGGTTTTAGTGAAGATACTTTCTGAAGAAAATGAAGCTTACCAAGTAGAAGAGGCAGAAGACGGCGTTCAAGGTTTAGAAAAAATTAAAAATGCCGACTATGATTTGGTTTTGTGTGACATCAAAATGCCCAAAATGGACGGTGAAGAACTTTTAGAAGCCGTAAAAAAAATCAAACCTGAAATTCCTATTGTAATGATTTCAGGTCATGGTGATATGGAAACCGCTATCAATACCATGCGTTTAGGAGCCTTTGATTATATCTCAAAACCACCCGATTTAAATCGTTTATTGAATACCGTTCGCAACGCTTTAGACAAAAAGCAATTGGTTGTTGAAAATAAAATTCTTAAGAAAAAAGTCAGTAAGAATTATGAGATGATTGGAAATTCAGAACCAATTAATCACATCAAGCAAATGATTGAGAAGGTGGCTCAAACGGATGCTAGAGTTTTAATTACAGGCCCCAATGGAACCGGAAAAGAATTGGTAGCACACCAATTACACCAAAAAAGTGAGCGTGCCGATGCACCAATTATTGAAGTCAATTGTGCGGCAATCCCTTCTGAATTGATTGAAAGCGAATTGTTTGGACATATCAAAGGCGCTTTTACCTCGGCAGTGAAAGACCGTGCTGGAAAATTTGAAGCCGCCGATGGAGGCACTTTATTTCTGGATGAAATTGGCGACATGAGTTTGGCAGCTCAAGCAAAAGTGCTTCGTGCTTTGCAAGAAAACCTGATTCAAAGAGTGGGTGCTGAAAAAGATATTAAAGTTAATGTACGAGTAATTGCCGCTACCAATAAAGATTTGAAAAAGGAAATTGAAGAAGGACGTTTTCGTGAAGATTTGTACCACAGATTAGCTGTAATATTAATTAATGTTCCAGCTTTGAATGACCGCCGAGATGACATTCCTTTGCTCGTCGAACATTTTGCCTCAAAAATTGCCGAAGAACAAGGAAATGCGCAAAAATCATTTTCTAAAGAAGCCATCAAGTTATTACAAGAATACGATTGGACAGGAAACATACGTGAATTAAGAAATGTAGTAGAACGCTTGATTATATTGGGTGGAACCGAAATTTCTGAATTGGATGTGAAGTTGTTCGCAAGCAAATAATTTAAGTGATTAGTGAAAAGTTATTAGTAAAAAGTCTTTGCTAATCACTTTTCACCAATTACTATTTACTAGAAAAAATGCAATTAAAAAAAATAAATCCAAAATTACAGCAAGCGCTTATTGAGAGCGGATTAACTGAAGCGAATGACATGCAACAGGAAACGTTTTCAACCATAAAAAGTGGGGCAGATGCCGTGATTCAATCGCCAGAAGGAACAGGAAAAACCACAACAATAGTTCTCAATGTCATCCAACGTTTGGAAAAAACAGTAGGAGAAAGTACGCGTGCTCTTATCATTGTAGAAAACAAAGAAAAGGTGCTCGAAATGGAAGATCTTTTTTTGAAATACGGTACCTATACCGATTTAAGTGTTTTCGGAGTACATGATAAAGGCGATACCGATTATGATAAAAACGTCATCTCGATGGGATTAGACATATTAATAGGAACGCCCAACAAAATCAATCATTTGTTTTCCTCTGCGGGTTTCAATATGAATACGGTAAAAATGTTCATCGTTGATGATGCCGATATACTTTTCAAACAACGTATGGATGCCGTGATTTTAAGACTTTCTGCAAGTATAGAAAAAACGCAACGTTTGTTTTTTTGTTCTCAAATCACCGAGCGTATAGAAGCTGTAGCGGATAAAATCATGATTGAACCCCTTTTCTTCGAAAGGGAAGATGAGGAATAGTTTGGTTTTCAGTCACAGTTTTCAGTTTGTCATTCCGTAGGAATCACATCAAGTAAATTACAATATACAACAATACAATATACAAAAAATGGGCTTAATCAAAATATTTTCAGGAGAAGAACTACTCGCAGTAACATTAAAAGAAAGACTAGAAGCCTCTAACATTAATGTAGTTCTTAGAAACAACAATCAAGCCAATGTGTTGCCAAGTATTGCCACGCCCAAAGCGGTTGAGTTGTTCATTCAAGAAGTCGATTTTGGAAAAGCTAATCCTGTCATTGAGGCGTTTAGGTTGAGTTTGTAGTTTTTTTCTCGTAATCGAAAAAAATATAATCTTAAACGCAACCTTTTTTCATTTTTCGTGTCTTTATAAAAAACGATTATCATGAAATATATTTTTTTATTACTTGTCGTATTGTCTCAAATTTCTTGTGATTCAAGATCTAACGATAATTTAAATAATCAAGCTCAGCAAAATAAGATTTTGTTATTGAAAGTTGATTATCAAACAAATACATTTGAAGGAGGAAATGAGTTCATTTTTCCAAATCAAACGAGTACATTTACAGTTAGTAATCAATATAGTCCACCTGCGGATTTCGGTAATATCAAATTGTTTTATAGTGAGTTAAATACGAAATTATTCGATGGTGACATCATTTGGATGGGTGAAGGTCAAATTCATTTTCCAACCTCTTTTTTACCAGCTAACCAATACAATTATATCAATACATTTGTTGCAGTACCAGATCCGGTGTTTGAAAATGTATTTAATCCATCTGGAACCTCTTACAATTATTCACAAATTTTTGATGCTATAAGATATTTAGAAATTGTAAATAACTACAGAGCAAATAATCCATCTGCTACTGCAAAATTGTTCTTATATACACCTGGTGTTGGTATTGGAGATCCAAGTAAATGGAAATGGATTTTCATATTAAAAAACTAATTTTAGTTTACATTACGCTAACATTAGTGTAGTTATTAGAAACAACAATCAAGCCAATGTGTTGCCAAGTATTGCCACGCCCAAAGCGGTTGAGTTGTTCATTCAAGAAGTCGATTTTGGGAAAGCCAATCCTGTCATTGAAGCGTTTAGGTTGAGTTTGTAGTGTTTGCTCATATTGGTTCTCGATACATTTTTTGCTTCATTTCATTACACAAAAAACACTCGAACGGACGTATTTGACAATTTCCCCTCACGAATTAAAATTTACAAGAAGGCAAAAAAACAAAATCGTTCGACTTTGAGGTAAAGTCGTATAGTTTTGGACCGCCGCCGTATGGTTTTGAGTCAAATCCGTTTGGTTTTGAAGCGTGGCACTAGTGCCATGCACCAAAGTCGTATTCCCGTGACCCACAGCTGTAAGGTTTTGCTCCAAAGCCGTATGGACTTACGCCAAAACCTAACGGTTTTACCTCACGGGAATACAGGTTGACGCCAAAGCCTAACGGATTTGACTCAAAACCCAACGGAATAGCTTTAAAACTGTTGGGATTTGTATAAAAAACGAACGGATGATATCAATTACCCCAATGCACCCTCTCGAAAACGTACTGATTTACCATCACAAATTAAAGCGTGATGGATTTTCTATTAATAAATGAATTGCAGATATAGATAAAATATTATTTTTTATACCTTTGCAAGGTGCTCATTATTAGGAGTACACCATTTTATCGAAAAATAATATTAGCGTTTGCTAATCTACCTGTAGCTGAAAAGTCGAAATTTCATTATACAACAGGGAAGGTTAAGTTTTCGCTCACGAAAAACGTGAGCGTTGCTTTACTTTGTTTTATAGGGCTTCGACTCCCTCAGCTACGAGTACAAGCAACTGTCTCACGCTGATTTTTTTATATAAATACTGCAACGGGACATTGCGGTTTTATTAAATAAAAATGAAATTAAATTTTAAAAGGAATTTAAAGTGGTTTAAAAAGAAGATTAGTTGGAATTATAAGTATAGTATAGGAAAGTGGGACTTTATGGATGAAGAGAATTTAAGATATTCTAAAATTGTAGATTTAATAAAAGGTTGTGAATTTAAAAATTTGAAGATTTTAGATTTAGGCTGTGGATACGGATCTTTAAATAAATATTTAAAAGGTGTTAACTATGAATTTATTTTAGGAGTTGATTTATCATCTAATGCAATTTCTAGGGCTAAAAAAGAAAGTTTCATTAATTCAAAATTTATAGTTTCAGATATTCAGCAATTTACTCCAGAAGAAAAATTTGATATAATAATTTTTAATGAAGTGCTTTATTATTTAGACGATCAAATGAAAATATTAAGGCGATATTCAAAATACTTAAATGATGGAGGATATTTTATTTTTTCATTTTATGGAATTCGAGAAGATTTAATTCAAGAAATAAGTGAAGAATATCAATTGAAAAGAAAAGAAGTAGTCAAACAATCTGAAAAAGTTTTTTGGGGAATTACTTTGTTTAAAGTTGACAGCCCAGCTCTTCGAAGTCTCCCGACTTCGTAGTAGTAATAGATATAAAACTACTTGCTGGTGCACGAAACGAAGTTCAGCGTAGCTCATCCTTTCGTGTGCCATTTTCAGATAAAGTTATACTCAAAAAGAAATCACAACAAAGCTACACTAGTAAAAGGTGTAGCTTTTTTAGCATCTACTTAATGGGATAGATGGTATAGGTAAATCCAAGCCAATAGAAATTAGTTGTTCAGATCCTATAAATATAGATACTTTCTAAACAATTCATCTATCTTTGCACCTTTCAAAAAATCTGATTATCTAACAATCTAACAGTCTAAAATGATTACAGTAAACGATATAGCTGTCGAATTTGGTGGCACCACGCTTTTTAGTGAAGTAACTTTTGCGATCAATGAAACCGACAAAATTGCCTTGATGGGTAAAAATGGTGCGGGTAAATCAACCTTATTGAAAATAGTGGCTGGGGTAAATAAACCCACTCGTGGAAGTATTTCAGCGCCAGGGGATGCTGTGATTGCCTACTTGCCGCAACATTTATTGACCGAAGACCATTGCACCGTGATGGAAGAAACCTCTAAAGCTTTTGCTGCGGTGTTGAATATGAAAAAAGAAATCGACGAAATCAACGAACAATTGACCATTCGTACCGATTATGAAAGTGACGATTACATGAAATTGATTGAGAAAGTTTCGGAATTGTCTGAAAAATATTATTCCATAGAAGAAGTCAATTACGAAGCCGAAGTTGAAAAAATTCTAAAAGGTCTTGGCTTTGAGAGAGAAGATTTCAATCGTCCTACCAAAGAATTTTCGGGAGGATGGCGAATGCGTATTGAATTGGCAAAAATCCTTTTAACCAAACCCGATTTGATTTTATTAGATGAGCCAACCAACCACTTAGATATGGACAGTATCGAATGGTTAGAGGAGTTTTTGATTAATCAAGCCAAAGCAGTCATGGTGATTTCGCACGATAGAGCTTTTGTAGATAACATCACCAATAGAACGATTGAAGTGACTATGGGTAGAATTTACGATTACAAAGCCAAATATTCGCATTATTTAGAATTGCGAAAAGACAGAAGAATCCATCAGCAAAAAGCGTATGAAGAACAACAAAAATTTATAGCCGATAATCAAGCGTTTATCGAACGATTTAGAGGCACCTTTTCTAAAACGGAGCAAGTGCAATCGCGTGTTAGAATGTTAGAAAAAATTGTCCCTATTGAAGTCGATGAAATTGATAACTCGGCATTGAAGTTAAAATTTCCACCCTCGGTTCGATCGGGTCAGTATCCTGTCATTGTAAAAGATTTAGAAAAATCGTATGGGGATAAACTCATTTTCAAAGACGCTAATTTGGTTATCGAGCGCGGACAAAAAGTAGCTTTTGTGGGTAAAAATGGTGAAGGAAAATCGACCATGATTAAAGCCATCATGAAAGAAATCGAAATCAATGGGGGTTCTGTTGAAATTGGACATAACGCTCAAATTGGTTATTTTGCTCAAAATCAAGCGGCTCAATTAGATGAAAATGCGACCATTTTTGAAACGATTGACCGAATTGCGGTTGGCGATGTTCGTACACAAATTAAAAATATTCTCGGAGCGTTCATGTTCCAAGGCGAAGATATTCAGAAAAAAGTGAAAGTGCTGTCGGGTGGTGAAAAAACACGTTTGGCCATGATTAAATTGTTGTTGGAACCAGTGAATTTATTAATTTTGGATGAGCCTTCCAACCACTTAGACATGAAAACCAAAGATATTATTAAAGACGCCTTACGGGATTTTGATGGGACGTTGATTTTAGTTTCTCACGACAGGGATTTCTTAGATGGATTGGCTGAGAAAGTGTTTGAATTTGGAAACAAACGCGTCAAAGAGCATTTTGAAGATATCAAAGGATTTTTGGCTCACAAGAAAATGGATTCTTTGAAAGAAATCGAAAAGTAATCAGAATAAAAAAAAACAGAACCCGATGAAGTTAGGAGAACGCATCGGGTTTTTTTATGAAAATTATTTTTTATCCAATGGTTTTCCATTCTTTGTTGTAATAATAACAATCCCCTTTTTTCCTTTTTCACCATAAATTTTCACGGCTTCTTCAGGTTGTAAAACCGAAATCGTTTCAATTTTTTGCTTGTTTAATGGCGCATAAGGACTTGTAGGATTTGGACCAAATAATTCTTTTTCGGTGTAATACACACTATTAATGATGTATAAAGGTTCTGGTAATTCTAAAATCGACTCAATCTCATCTTCGTCAAGATTTTCTAATTGTTTTTTAGAGATTTCCCCGTTCAAAATCAGCAAAGGATCTATTTTTTTTGCATCTTCCTTAACGGTTTTGTCGGTTTGTTTATGTTGTGGTTCTTCTTCTTGATGTACCACACTTCTTGATTCAAATTTTCGGTTTCCATACCAATTTGACGGGACAGGTTGTAAGAATGTATTTTTATGGATCGTCTCTTTTTTAGTGGAAAGAACAGAATCTGATTCTATATCGCCTCTATCTGCAAATGCATCAGGAGTATCATGAGAAGCAACTTCGTTTTGGGAAGTAATTTGTTTTTTCAAAATGTCATGCGCATTGGGTTTAATGGATGGATTTTGTATCGCAACAGCAGTAGTGTCAGCGTTTAATTCGTTTTTTGAATGACTAGTTTCTGTTGATTTTACTATAGCATTTTGTGGTATGTCAACGCTTTTATCAGCCTTTAAAAAGTGATACCCAATGGAAACGAACAGCAAAACAGACGCAGCCAGTATAAGGATTCTCCAATAGTTTTTATTTTTCTTTTCTACTCTTGTGTCGAGTTTGGCGTCAATACGAGACCAAACTCTTTCCATTCCAGGGAAATCTTGAGATTCAGCTTTTTCAGCAGCCGATTTTATATTATTAAATAAATGATCTTGATGGTCCATGTTTAGTTTGTTTTTTTGTAAAAATGTGTGTTCACAAGTTCCTTCAACTTGCTTTTGGCAACGTTCAACTGCGATTTTGAAGTTCCCTCAGAAATATGTAGCATTACTGCAATCTCTTTGTGTCCATAGCCTTCAATAGCAAATAAATTAAAAACCGTTTTACAACCCTGTGGCAAAAGGTCTAGCAATTTTAATAAGTCTTCTTCTTCAAGCTGGGTGTCGGGCACACTTTCGGGTTGTATTTTATAATGAGTATCTTCAAGATAGAGGTTGAAATTTACTTGGTTTTTAATACATCGTAAACAATTATTCACCGTAATTTTTCGAGACCACGCTTCAAATGCATAAAGTTCTTTCAATTGGTCCATTTTGGTAAAAATAGTATAAAAGGAATCGGCCAACACTTCTTCGATTTCTTCTTCTTTTTTGAGATAGCGTTTGCAGGTGTGATACAATTTGGGCGACATATATTCGTACACTTGCCGCTGTGCATCACGTTGCATTTTTTTACACGCTAATAAGATTTCGTCTGGTATCACAATAAAGGTTTTCGATATAGAGTGTTTTTTTTGAAAAAAGGTTGGAATCCCGTTTAAAAAATTTTTATAAAAATACGATTTTAGATGATGTAATTACTCAAGTCTTATAAAATTCAAATAAACATAAGGGGATTTACGTTACATTTGCACAAAAAAAAGTGAATCTCACACAATACACCAAAGAATTTAAATACAATATTAGATTGGCCTATCCCGTAATTTTAGGGATGTTAGGGCACACTCTCATTGGTATTGTAGATAACATCATGGTGGGAAAGTTGGGAGCTACTGAACTTGCGGCTGTTTCACTTGGCAACAGCATGATATTTATTGCGCTATCTTTAGGAATTGGTTTTTCAACGGCTATTACTCCAATAGTGGGAGAGGCAGATGCTGAAAAGAATACTCAAAAAATTCGAGCCGCTTTTCATAATGGTCTGCTGCTTTGCATTATTCTTGGTTTTATGCTCTTCGGTTTGATTGTTTTAGGAAAACCTTTAATGGAATTATTACATCAACCTAAAGAAGTGATTGCTTTGGCAAAACCCTATTTAGACTGGGTTGGATTTTCGTTGGTACCCCTAATTATTTATCAAGGCTATAAGCAATTTGCCGATGGTCTTTCCATGACAAAGTATTCAATGTATGCTATCGTTATGGCAAATGTAGTCCATGTGATTATTAATTATTGTTTGATATATGGGGTATGGTTTTTTCCAAAAATGGGAATACTAGGAGCCGCACTGGGGACTGTTATTTCACGAATCGCCATGTTGGTTTTTATGCACGTCATTTTGTCAAGACAAGCACAACTCAAAACGTACTTTCATAATTTTAGTTTGGATGAAATCCGAAAAGAAACACTGAGTAAAATCGTTAATTTAGGTGTGCCTTCAGCTTTACAAATGCTGTTTGAAGTCGTGTTGTTTACAGCCGGAATTTGGCTTTGTGGCAATATCGGTAAAACGAGTCAGGCGGCCAATCAAATTGCGCTGAGTTTGGCTTCTATGACTTTTATGTTTGCCATGGGGTTAAACGTGGTTTCAATGATTCGAGTGAGTAATCATAAAGGATTGCAAGATTATAAAAAATTGGTGGTAGTGGCACGTTCTATTTTTTTGCTAACCATCATTGTCGAAATACTGTTTGCTATTTTATTTGTCATTTTTCATCAAATAGTACCGCCTCTGTTTTTAGATATGGATAATCCAATGCAATTGGTCGATAATCAAGAAGTGGTAGTCATTGCGGCAAACTTACTGTTAATTGCGGCTATTTTTCAGATTTCAGATGGCATACAAGTGGTTGTTATTGGAGCTTTACGTGGATTACAAGATGTAAAAGTTCCTATGTATATTACTTTTTTTGCGTACTGGATTGTTGGTTTTCCTATTTCATACTATTTAGGAATTTATACCGATTTAAAAGCTGTTGGTGTCTGGATTGGCTTGTTAGCAGGTTTGACAGCCGCTGCTTTATTTTTGTATCTTCGCTTCCATTACCTGACACAAATAATGATTAAAAATTAAAAACTTTACCCTATGCAATTACCTAAGTTCGTTCTAGCAGACAATTCTGATTTTCCGGATGATATCTTTGTGATTCATCTTGATTTTCCTAGATTTATTATTAACCTTAAAGATGATGAGGTCGAATTTTTGGACGATATTGAAGAAGAAGACCAAACGGAATTAGAGTCTGAAATGGAGCATTTGATTGTTTTGGCTGGAGAATTCTACGACAAAGAAATGGAAGCGTTTGAAGAGGATTAATCTTTAAAATAGCGTTGTAATAAATTCATTGCTGCTGCAAAGGGTGAGATTTCATTGTTTTGTACCGCTTTTTTATTTTCCTCCAACAATCTAACAATTTCAGGATGGTTGTAAAAACTCGATTTTAAGTGTTCATTTATCGTTTCCATCATCCAAAATTGGTTTTGTTCTTGACGTTTTTCTTCAAAATAATGATTGTTTTTTACCAATTCAAAATACGCTGAAATAGTATTCCAAACGTCTTCTATACCTGCTTTGGTATAAGCACTACACGTTGATGCCATTGGAGTCCAGCCCGATTTTTTAGCTGGAAATAAGTGTAAGGCTCTGTTGAATTCGGTTTTGGCTAGTTTCGCTTTGGCAATATTGTCTCCATCGGCTTTGTTTATCACGATGGCATCGGCCATTTCCATAATCCCTCTTTTAATTCCTTGTAATTCATCGCCTGCCCCCGAAATTTTAAGTAATAAGAAGAAGTCCACCATGCTATGAACGGCAGTTTCACTTTGTCCCACGCCCACAGTTTCAACAATAATAGTGTCAAATCCACATGCTTCACATAATATTATGGATTCACGGGTTTTTCGCGCAACACCTCCTAGACTTTCCCCAGAAGCACTTGGACGAATGTAGGCATTTTCATCTTTTACGAGTTCTTCCATTCGGGTTTTATCACCCAGAATACTTCCGTGACTTAGCGTCGAACTTGGGTCGACTGCCAACACGGCAACTTTTTTTCCAATAGAAGTCAAATGTTTTCCGAATGCCTCAATAAAGGTACTTTTTCCTACACCAGGTACTCCAGTTATACCAATTCGAACGGAAGCGTTGGCATAGGGTAAGCATCCTTTAATGACCTCGTTCGCTTTAGCTAAATGATTAGGGTGCGTACTTTCAATCAAAGTAATCGCCCTACTTAATGTTACGGTATCTCCTTGTACGATTTTGGAAACCATTTCTTCTGACGATAGCTGTTTTTTCCGACTTACTTTATATTGGTTTACTACAGCTTGATTCAAAATATTAGGTGGTTCAATGCCTTGAATTTCAGTTAACGCCGATGGAGTAGGAGGTGTTTTCAATGAAAAAGTGTTTTTGTAAAATTACAAAAAAATGAAAAAATAGCTAAAATTCTTTTTTACAACTTAAATTTGTTCATTAATCGTTCGATATGGAGAATATTATTCTTTTGTTTGTTTGCTTGTTTTTGGGGTTTTTATTTCAAAAAATACCACAATTTCCTAAAAATTCTCATCATATTTTAAATCAATATGTTATCCATATTTCTATCCCAGCATTGGCGTTATATTATATCCCAAAAATTGAACTTTCTGTAGCGCTTTTATATCCTTTAGGCGTGGCTTGGATTGGGTTTTTGCTTTCTTTTCTGTTTTTTTACACCCTTGGAAACTATTTTAAGTGGTCTAAAAAATTAACAGGATGTTTGATTTTAACTGCTGGATTGGGAAACACTTCTTTCGTTGGATTTCCTCTAATTGAGGCTATGTTTGGAGAAAAAGGATTAAAAACCGCCATCATAGTTGACCAACCAAGCTCTTTTGTGGTTGTAGCTACGTTAGGTATTTTAGTAGCGACACTTTTTTCATCAAGCACAACTAGTGTAAAAGCAATAGCCAGCAAAGTGTTTTATTTTCCTCCGTTTATTTTCTTTATGCTTGCCTTGTTATGCGCTCTGATTCGCTTTGATTTTCCACCCATGCTTCAACACGTTTTTTTTAGATTGGGTAATACGGTTACTCCAATAGCTCTTGTGGCGGTCGGACTGCAATTATAAATAGATAAAAGAAGCAAACATTGGGGATTTCTAGCGTTGGGGTTGCTTTTTAAATTGGTACTTACTCCCTTATTCTTTTTTGTTTTGTATCGCATCCTTTTAAAACAAGAAGGATTGGAACATAACGTTTCTATAGTAGAATCGGCTATGGCACCGATGATTACTTCCGCGATTGTAGCAAGTAGTTATGGGTTAAAACCAAAATTAAGTAGTATGATGGTTGCGGTTGGCATTCCGATATCGTTGGTAACCACTTGGCTATGGTATTATTTTCTTACCTAGGGAATGTTTGTGAATCCATTTAAAAAACCTATTTTTACATTAAATTTTTTAGAAGATGCAATTAAGTCCTGAGATTATTCAAAAACTTGAAGCTATTGTAGGGGAACAATATGTTTTTACCGATATTGATACGCGAAAACACTACGGACATGATGAAACTGAGGATTATGTTTTTCCTCCGAATGTAGTTGTAAAACCAGCCTGTGTTGAAGAAATAGCTCAAATTATAAAACTTGCCAATACGTATAAAATTCCTACAACTCCCATTGGGGCACGAACGGGCTTAAGTGGAGGAGCCTTATCTGTTTATCAAGGAATTGGTTTGTCAATGGAACGCCTAAACAGCATCTTGGACATTGACGAAAAAAATCTTCAAGTTATAGTAGAACCCGCAGTGATTACTCAAGTTTTGAGGGAAGCGGTCGCTGAAAAAGGATTGTTTTATCCTGTTGATCCCAGTAGTCAAGGAAGTTGTTGGATTGGAGGCAATGTTGCCGAAAACTCGGGAGGTGCAAGAGCTGTAAAGTATGGGGTAACCAAAGATTACGTGCTTAATTTAGAAGTCGTATTACCCAATGGGGAAATCATTTGGACAGGTGCCAATACCCTAAAAAATTCAACAGGGTACAATCTAACTCAATTAATGGTGGGAAGTGAAGGTACACTAGGAGTGAT
This sequence comes from Flavobacterium aciduliphilum, assembly GCF_003268855.1. Lineage (GTDB taxonomy): Bacteria > Bacteroidota > Bacteroidia > Flavobacteriales > Flavobacteriaceae > Flavobacterium > Flavobacterium aciduliphilum. Next base: position 181,018 of record NZ_QLSZ01000001.1, on the reverse strand, counting down.
TACTAAAATCGTTTTAAAAGTATTGCCACAAAACACTCATAATATTTTAATGCTTGTCCCATTTTTTCAAGTTCATCAAGCGTGTGAGGCAGTCTCTGCTATTTTTAGAGCGGGAATTATTCCAAGTGCTTTAGAGTTTATGGAACGAGATGCCATTGATTGGACATTAAAATTTGTTGACGGATTGAATGTTCAAGTAAAGGATGCTATTCAGGCGCATTTGTTGATAGAAGTTGATGGCAATTATCCAGATGTTTTGATGCAAGAAGCAGAGAAAATCATGGAAGTGCTAGAATCGTTCGAAATAGACGAAGTATTGTTTGCCGACACCGAAGATCAAAAAAAGGCACTCTGGAAAATGCGACGTTCTGTTGCTGAAGCTGTCAAATCCAATTCGATTTATAAAGAAGAAGACACCGTAGTGCCTAGATATGCGTTACCCGAATTGTTGCAAGGGATAAAAAAAATTGGCTCGGAATATGGATTCAAGTCTGTTTGTTATGGACATGCTGGCGATGGAAATTTGCATGTTAATATTATTAAAGGAGACATGACCGATGAAAGTTGGCATACAGAAGTACCGAAAGGAATTCGTAAGATATTTGAATTGACAAAGGATTTAAAAGGAACGCTTTCGGGTGAACATGGCATCGGATATGTACAAAAAAACTATATGGATATTGTTTTTACAAGAACTCATTTAGAGCTTATGGAAAGTATCAAACGGGTGTTCGATCCCAATAATATTTTAAATCCGGGAAAAATTTTTCCTGACGAGAGATAGTGTATTCATTTTGTATTGAGAATTTGAAACCAAAAGCATTTCTTTTTCTGGTAGGACATGAGAAGAAAATTAGCAATGAGAGGTCAAGTTTTCAAGGTCACAGTATCTTCTAAACTAACATTTTTTAATTACTTTAGCCCATAAAAATAAATTATGATTTCAGAAGCCCAATTTCAAAACGAACTCCAAATAATAATACAAAATGCCATTCGAGAAGATGTAGGCGATGGCGATCATTCTTCTTTAGCTTGTATTCCGACAACTGCACAAGGGAATGCAAAGCTATTGGTTAAAGACACTGGAATTATTGCTGGCGTAGCTTTTGCTAAAATGGTTTTTCAGTATGTAGACCCCCAACTAAAAGTAGAGACTTTCATAGAAGATGGCAGTCCAGTAAACCACGGCGATGTCGTTTTTCATGTGTCGGGCAGTTCCCAGTCGATTTTAAAAGCCGAGCGTTTGGTATTGAATGCCATGCAACGTATGAGTGCTATTGCCACCAAAACTAAGAAATATGTTGACTTATTAGAAGGGACACCAACAAAAGTGCTCGATACTCGAAAAACAACCCCTGGATTCCGCGCTTGCGAAAAATGGGCTGTAACCATTGGTGGCGGAGAAAATCATAGATTTGCTTTGTATGATATGATTATGCTAAAAGACAATCATATTGATTTTGCTGGAGGAATTACCAAAGCGATTGCACTTACAAAGGACTATTTAAAAGATCATCAGAAAGACTTGAAAATTATTGTCGAAGCCCGAAATCTCGTAGAAATTCAAGAAATTCTTCAATCGGATGGGATTCATAGAATTCTGATTGATAATTTTAATTTTGAGGATACTAAAAAAGCTGTAGCGATGATTGGTACACAATGTCAAACAGAATCTTCGGGAAATATCAATGAAAATACAATTCGTCACTATGCCGACTGTGGCGTGACTTATATTTCATCGGGAGCCTTGACTCATTCGGTGTACAATATGGATTTAAGTCTAAAAGCATTTTAATCAATGTCTATAGAAATTGAAGATAAATTGTTGAAGATTCCCGTCGTTAAACCATTAATTTTGTTTGGGAAATCAATTAAATTGCCTTGGCTTCACGGATTGTCGCTCTATGATTTGTTGGAGTTGTATGTTTTAGGAATAGTCGAGGGTGCCGTTTCTTATCGAGCCACAGCTATTGCATTTAGTTTTTTTATGGCGTTGTTTCCTTTCGCCTTATTTATTCTGAATTTAATTCCATTCATTCCGTTGCAAGGATTTCAAGAAGATTTTATGCAATTTGTACAGCAAAGTTTGCCACCCACTACATTTGATGCTGTAGCAAAAATTCTAAATGACATTCTTCACAACAGTCATTCGGGGTTGTTGTCGTCTGGTTTTTTTATGGCTATTTTTCTTATGGCTAATGGGGTAAATGCTATTTTAGGTGGATTTGAAAATTCGAAGCATGTAACCCTTAAACGAAAGTATATTAGGCAGTATATCGTAGCGTTAGGTTTGTCAATTTTGTTATCGTTTATTTTAATCATTACGGTTGCAGCTATCGTTATTTTTGAAGTGATTATTCAAAAAACTAAGCTTCAAGATGTTCTTTCAGATGATATTCCGCTGATACAAATGGGACGCTTCGTTTTTGTGATTGTCATGTTATTGCTCACAACATCGATACTTTTTAAATTTGGAACCAAACACGATAGAAAACGTCCGTTTTTTTCGATAGGTTCGGTTTTTACAACCATATTAACTGTTATGACCTCTTATTTTTTTGGGATTTGGGTGTTGAAATTCTCAAAATATAATGAGTTGTATGGTTCCATAGGAACGTTGTTGATTGTGATGTTTTTTATATGGATTAATAGTATGATTTTACTGTTGGGTTTCGAATTAAATCAAACCATTTCCAGATTAAAGCATAAACATGAAAAAGAATTGGAACAAATCAATATGCTTCATTAATATTTTAAAATTATGTTTTTTATTGATGTAATTGTGCCGCTTTCTTTGCCAAGAACGTTTACCTATAGCGTTTCAGAAGCCGAGTTTCATTATGTTGAAATAGGTATGCGTGTGGCTGTTCCTGTCAAAAACAAAATGTATACATCGATTGTCGTTTCATTGCATCAAACACCTCCAACCTTGTATGAAGCTAGGGAAATTCATGAAATTTTAGATGACAAACCGATAGTCAATTCTTTTCAAATTGAACATTGGAAATGGGTAGCATCCTATTATATGTGTACGCTTGGAGAAGTGTATCGAACAGCTATGCCTTCTGCATTTATATTAGAGAGTGAAACAATCATCTCTCAAAAAAAGGACATCGTTGTTGATGAAAAAAGTTTGACCGATGATGAGTTTTTGATTTTTGAAGCCCTTCAACATCAGAGTTCTCTTAAGGTTCAAGATGTTATGGCTATCCTAAATAAAAAGAATGTTTTTCCAATTATTCAAAAATTATTAGCTAAAAATGTCCTTTCGCTTCAAGAGGAACTTCAAGAAGAATACAAACCCAAGTTACTTCGTTATATTCGTTTACATGAAACCTTTTCTTCAGACGAAAGTTTAATGAACTTGTTGGATTCACTCAAAGGCGCCAAGCAAAAAGAGACGATATTGGCTTATTTTCAATTAAAAGCACAAGAACAAAAACCAATATCTGTAAAACAAGTACTCGCACAGGCACAAGTTTCAACCGCTGTAATTAAAGCGTTAATTGATAAAGATATTTTTGAAGAATATTATATCCAAGAAGATAGAGTTACTTTTCACAAGAATAAAAAAGCGATTGAGTTGATGTTGAGTGAGATACAACAAGAGGCTTATGATGAAATTGAGACTCTTTTTAAAACGAAAGATGTAACCTTATTACATGGGGTAACAGCTTCGGGCAAAACAGAAATTTACATCAAATTAATAGAGTCGTTTATTGCAACTGGAAAACAAGTATTGTATTTGTTACCTGAAATTGCATTAACCACACAATTAGTTTCCCGTTTGACGGCTTATTTTGGAAATCAAGTGGCGGTTTTTCATTCGAAATTTTCCAATAACGAACGAGTAGAAGTTTGGCATCAAGTTCTCGAAAAATCAGACAAAGCAAAAATTGTAATAGGTGCTCGGTCAGCGTTATTTTTGCCTTTTTCTAATCTAGGATTAATTCTTATAGATGAGGAACATGAACAAACCTTTAAGCAACAAGACCCAGCACCGCGATACCATGCACGGGATGCCGCAATTGTATTGGCTAAAGCACACAAAGCTAAAGTAGTTTTAGGGTCCGCTACTCCAAGTTTAGAAACCTATTTTAATGCCGAGACAAAAAAATACGGTTTGGTGACCCTAGCAGAACGTTTTGGAAAAACGCCATTACCAGAGGTTATTTTAGTAGATTTAAAAGAAAACTACTTCAAAAAAAGAATGAAAGGGCATTTCAGTCAGACGTTAATTGAAAATATTACTGAAGCATTAAATCTGCGCGAGCAAGTGATTTTATTTCAAAACAGAAGAGGTTTTTCTCCCATTTTAGAATGTATTACTTGTGGCCATATTCCTCAATGTACCAGTTGCAATGTGAGTCTGACCTATCATAAATTTAAAAACCAATTACGATGTCATTATTGTGGGTATGCTATAGCCAAACCTACTCATTGTCACGCTTGTTCAAGTGTTGATATTTATACAAAAGGATTTGGAACAGAACAAATAGAGTTAGAGTTGGCTGCCTTATTTCCAACAAAAAACATCAAGCGAATGGATCAAGATACCACGCGAGGAAAGTTTAGTTTTGAAAAATTGATAGATAGCTTTAAAAATCGTGAAATTGATATTTTGGTCGGAACACAAATGTTGGCCAAAGGGTTGGATTTTGACAACGTTTCTTTGGTGGGGATAATGAATGCCGATAATATGTTGTATCATCCCGATTTTAGGGCCTTTGAGCGAAGTTTTCAAATGATGACTCAAGTGGCTGGGCGTGCCGGACGTGCTGACAAAAGAGGGAAAGTAATTATACAAACGTACTCGGTTAATCATAATATTATTCAACAAGTGACTCACAATGATTTTTTGGGGATGTACAAAGAACAATTGTATGAGCGTCGCATCTTTCAATATCCCCCTTTCTTTAGGCTGATAAAAATTACACTAAAGCATCAAGATTATGAAAAATTAAAATCAGGTGCTATGTGGATGTATCAAGTAATGCAACAACAACTTCAAATACCTGTTCTTGGTCCAGAAGAACCCGGAATTAATAGAATTCGTAATGAATACATCCGTACCATTATGATAAAAATTCCTCAAGAGGTGTCGATTCAAACTACAAAAAATACCATTCAAAAAATTAGGAATAGTTTTGAGTCCATATCGAATTATCGTGCGATTAAAGTGGTTGTAAATGTAGATTTTTATTAAAGAGAAGCCAATGCTTTGATTAGATTTTCTTTTTTAGTTCTACTCAGAGGGATATTGAACACACCTATTTCAGCCGATTTACTACTATACCGTTCTACTTTTTCAATATTAATAATGTAAGATTTATGAACTCGTATGAATTTCTTGTTAGGTAATTCATTTTCAAAAGCTTTCATGGTAGATAGTACAAGGTTTGTTTCATCTTCCGTGACTACTTTTACATAATCACCATATGCTTCAATCCACTTGATCTTATTAAGATATACTTTGAGTTTTTTTAAATTACTTTTTATAAAAATGAATTCTCCATCTTCTTCATTATTTTCTCTACGAAAATTATATAATTCGATTGCTTTTTTAATTGCAACGTTAAATCGGTTTACATTTATAGGTTTTTGTATATAATCAGTAACATTATATTCAAATGCTTTTAAGGCATAATCTGCTTTAGAAGAGGTAATAATGATTTGAGGTTTTATTTTTAGACTGTCTATAAAATCGAAACCACTAATTATTGGCATTTCAATATCTAAAAACATAATATCAATCAGGGCTGTTTCAATACAATTCTTAGCTTCAATAGGATTTTCAAAATCCCCAAGTAAATTTAAAAAGGAATGATTGTTTATTAATTTAACTAAAACAGCTCTCTGTATGGTGCTATCGTCTACAACAATACAATTAAGTTTCATGTAAAAATATTTGGGTATTACAAATATATAAAGTAAAAGCAATAAAATATAGTTTTGTCGATTTTTTTTGTACTTAAACGTCTAATTCGAATTACTATAATTTTTTTGTGTTCTCTATTGTGGATTGTGGTATTTATTTGTACATTTGCACCCAATTTTGAATAATTAAAATCAAATTTTATGAAACATTATGAAACTGTTTTCATCTTGAATCCCGTTTTATCTGAAACTCAGATAAAGGAAACAGTAAGCAAATTTGAAGATTTTCTTACAAGCAAAGGGGCTAAGATGGTATCCAAAGAGGATTGGGGCTTAAAAAAATTAGCGTATGAAATCCAAAACAAAAAAAGTGGTTTTTATCACTTATTTGAATTCCAAGTAGCACCTGAAGTGCTTATTGCTTTCGAAACAGAATTTAGACGTGATGAGAGAGTGATGCGTTTTCTAACTGTGAGTTTAGATAAAGAAGCTATTTCTTGGGCTGAAAGAAGAAGAGAAAAATTAAAACAAAAAGCGTAATTAGTATGTCTACAATAGAGCAATCTGCAAAAGGAAAAAAAGACGGAGATATTAGATATTTAACGCCTTTAAACATTGAAACAAACAAGACAAAAAAATATTGTCGTTTCAAAAAATCAGGAATCAAATATATTGATTATAAAGATCCAGATTTCTTATTGAAATTTGTTAATGAGCAAGGTAAAATCTTACCTCGTAGATTAACAGGAACTTCATTGAAATTTCAAAGAAAAGTGTCTGTTGCTGTAAAAAGAGCACGTCACTTAGCATTAATGCCATATGTGGCTGATTTACTAAAATAATAAAGAGGCAAGATTATGGAACTTATATTAAAAAAAGACGTACAGAATTTAGGTTTTAAAGACGATGTGGTTACAGTAAAAGCTGGTTACGGTCGTAATTATTTAATTCCTCAAGGGTTTGCTGCTTTAGCGACTCCTTCTGCTAAAAAAGTATTGGCAGAAAACTTAAAACAAAAAGCACACAAAGAAGCTAAAATCATTGATGATGCTAAGAAATTAGCTGAAGCGTTGAAAGCTTTAGAGATCAAAATTTCTTCAAAAGCAGGTGGTGAAAAATTATTTGGATCTGTTACAAATATTGATATTGCTGCTGCTTTAGAAGCTGCTGGTCAGCCAGTTGATCGTAAATTTATCACTAGTGGTACTGTTAAAAGAACAGGTAAATACACAGCATCTGTAAGATTACACAGAGATGTTGTTGTTGAGTTAGCTTACGAAATCGTAGCTGAAGCTTAATTTGCATGTTTTACACTCATAAATCCCGATTTCTATCGGGATTTTTTTTTATAGCTCAATTTGAAATAAATATTGTTTAAAATAAACATGAAATACAAAAGACTAACCAAAGAACAGTTTGAGTCCTTACACCAAGAGTTTGCTAATTTTTTGGCAACACAATCAATTGATAAAAAAGAATGGGATGCATTAAAAGAGGAACAGTCAACGGTCGCAGAACAAGAATTGGATGTTTTTTCTGATTTAATTTGGGAGGGAGTTCTAACAAATGCGAGATATTTAGAACATTTTTCAAAAAATCATGTGTTTTTATTTTTTTGTGAAGAAAAAAGTATTCACTCCATTGTGTTAAAAACGAATGATACCAGTGTGGATTTTCTTGCTAAAGAAGGATTACAGTGGTTGAGTGACCATTTATTTACGGATGCTATCGAAATTCATATTGGAAAAAAGGAATATACAATGGATAGAAATCAAGAATTATTTAATTATATTCTAGAAGGTGCTATTCTTAGTGACGGTCAATTATTCAGTCAAATCCAAACGATTTTACAATCATAATTTTTTTATTTCAAATTATTAATTACTTTAGTGCTGCCACAAGTAAGTAGACTATTGTATGGAAATTAAAGCATTGATTCAGAATTTAAGAGAGGAATTGCATCGTCATAATTATAATTATTATGCACTAGATGCTCCAACAATTTCAGATTTTGAATTTGATACCAAATTAAAACAACTTCAAGAGTTAGAGTTACAACATCCTGAGTTTTTTGATGAAAATTCTCCCACGCAACGGGTTGGCGGTACCATTACAAAAAACTTTCAAACTCTTGTACACGAGCATAGAATGTACTCGTTGGATAACTCCTATTCTAAAGAAGACTTACTGGATTGGGAAGTTAAAATTCAAAAATTTTTAGGTTCAGATTCCTTACAATATACCTGTGAATTAAAATATGATGGAGCTTCCATTTCTATTACTTATGAGAATGGCATCTTAGTTAAGGCCGTTACTCGAGGTGATGGAATTCAGGGAGATGATGTTACTAATAATGTTAAGACTATTAAATCAATACCATTAAAAGTAACTGGGAACTTTCCTAAAAAGTTTGATATTCGAGGTGAAATTATTCTTCCTATAGAAGGCTTTGAAAAAATGAATCAGGAACTTCTTGACAAAGGAGAACAGCCTTATTCAAATCCAAGAAATACAGCTTCTGGAAGTTTGAAGTTGCAAGACAGCAGCGAAGTAGCCAAACGCCCTTTGGATTGTTTATTGTATTTTATTATTGGTGAAGATTTGCCTTTTACAACTCAGTTTGAAGGATTACAAGCTGCTCGAAATTGGGGTTTTAAAGTTCCCACCCAATCTCGATTGGCAAATAATATTGAAGAAGTACTCGAATTTATTGCGTATTGGGATGTACACCGTCATGATTTGCCTTATGAAACAGATGGAGTCGTAATTAAGGTAAACGACTTCAATCAACAAAATGAGTTAGGATATACAGCAAAATCACCACGTTGGGCTATAGCCTATAAATTTAAATCGGAACAAGCGCGTACAATATTAAAATCTATCGATTATCAAGTAGGAAGAACGGGGGCTATCACACCCGTGGCTAATCTAGAACCAGTGCAACTGGCAGGAACTATTGTAAAAAGAGCTTCCTTGCATAATGCTGATCAAATAGCAAAATTGGATGTAAGAATTGGGGATGAGGTTTTTGTTGAAAAAGGGGGTGAGATTATTCCTAAAATTGTTGGAATTGCTCAAAGAAATACGCATTCAACTCCTACAGAATATATCTCACATTGTCCTGAATGTCATACAGAATTGATTCGGAAAGAAGGGGAAGCCCAACATTATTGCCCTAATTTTTATGGTTGCCCTCCTCAAATTATCGGGAGAATTCAGCACTATATTTCTCGAAAAGCCATGGATATTGAAGGTTTAGGTGGTGAAACCGTTGCCTTATTGTTTAAAAACGAATTGGTAAAAGATTATTCTGACTTATATGAATTAAAGATAGAGCAATTGATTCCTTTGGAGCGTATGGCTCAAAAAAGTGCTGAAAATTTGGTTAATGGGATTCAAAAATCAAAAGAGGTTCCTTTTGAAAGGGTGTTATTTGCATTAGGGATCCGATATGTTGGAGAAACCGTTGCCAAAAAACTTGCTCATCATTATAAGAATATTGATGCTTTGGCTCAGGCTTCTATGATGGATTTAATTTTAGTTGATGAAATTGGCGAGCGAATTGCACAAAGTGTTCTTGAATTTTTTGAAAATGAAAATAATATAAAGATTATAGAACGATTAAAAGGTTTTGGAATTCAATTTGAACGGGTTGAAATTTATAATCCCAATGCAACGACCTTGTTACAAGATAAAATATTTGTAGTATCAGGAGTTTTTGAACAATTTTCTCGTGACGAATTAAAGAAAGCAATTGAGGAAAATGGCGGTAAAGTAGCAAGTTCTATTTCTTCTAAAACAGATTTTGTTCTAGCAGGTGACAATATGGGACCTGCCAAACTAGAAAAAGCAACCAAACTAGGCATTAAGATAATCTCTGAAAATGATTTTTGCACGATGATAGCAAAGTCTCATCTACACAATGATTGATTTTCCTTTTGCAGCTACTTGATTATCGGATGTTAGATAAAAATCAATACGTCCTAAATTTAAGCCATAGCATCCCACTTGATTGATTAATACATCGTTACCTACAAGATTTTTTTCAATTACAGGCTTGTCTAAAAATGTATGCGTATGTCCCCCAATAATCAGGTCGATGTCTTTAGTTTTTCGGGCTAGATGCAAATCACATACTTTATTGGGTTCCTCTTTGTAGCTATAGCCAATATGTGATAGACAAATAACAAGATCACATTTTTTTTCAACTTTTAAGATTCGAGCCATATCCGTTGCAACTTCAATAGGGTCGTTGTATTTAGTTTCTTTGCAATTTTTTTTGTCTACCAAACCTTCGAGTTCGACACCCAATCCGAAAACGCCAATTTTTACTCCAGCTACATGTGTTATTTTGTAGGGTTTTACATGTCCGTCTAATACGGTATTCTTAAAATCGTAATTAGCGGAAACAAAATCAAAGTTTGCATTGGGTAATTGGGCTAATAGTCCGTCAATCCCATTGTCAAAATCATGATTTCCAATTGTAGCAATTTCATACCCCATCATATTCATCAACTTAAATTCCAACTCACCCCCATAATAATTAAAATAAGGAGTTCCTTGAAAAATATCTCCTGCGTCTAGCAAAAGAACATTAGGATTTTCTTTTCGGATGGTTTCTATTAAGGCTGCTCTACGTGCCACACCTCCCATATTTGGGTTCTTAGGATGGTTTGGAGGAAAGGGATCTATGTAACTGTGAACGTCGTTAGTATGAAGTATTGTAATATGCTTGCTATTTTCTGATTTAAAACTGCTTAGGGATAATCCTGCTAAGGAATAAAATGCCGAACTCACTACACTTTTTTTGATAAAATCTCTTCTTTTCATTTTTGTATACGTTTAAAATCCCTATTCTTTTGTAATTCTTATCGTTTTATTTACTCTCAAGGTATCCACATCTTTGAAATAATCTATGATGATATTTCGCAATTTATAATCCAAATCGACCCGTGAAGTTCCTTTTTTAAAGAATGTCATGTTGTCACCACCGTTAGATAAATAATCTGAAGTTACCACATAATACGTCCGATTTGCCTCAAGTGGTTTTCCTTGAACTAACAAGTCCTTTACCGTATTGTCTTTGGCTATGGTAAATGTTAAACCTGCAAGAGGATGTGGCTTCTTTTCGTTCACAATGTAGTTGGCAATTTCGGTGATTTGTTCAGAAGGTAATCCGATAACTACAGCACTGTTTTCAAATGGCATAACTTCATAAGCATTACGAGCTGTTACGGGCCCTTTTGGAATAATGGTTCGAATTCCGCCATGATTTAGTAAACAAATATCAATTTTTTTTGAGGTTCTTTTTTCAAATATTGGATTTGATTTTTCAAAAGTAATGTCGGCTAAAAAGCAACCAATATTGGTTTGCCACTCTCCCGATTTATCCAAATTTTCTGGGGAATAGGCAAGAACTTCATTCAAATCAGCATCTATTTTGTCTCTATAAGGTTTGATGTAATTTTCTATTTCAGATTTTCCCACTTGAGATTCAGTAATCCCGATTTTTTTGCCTTCGATTTTTGTAACGGCATATTTAGGACTAGTACACGAAAGCGTTGCTGTAAATGTTAATAATAAAACAAAATATTTCATTACAACGTTATAGTTTTTTAGATTTACCATCTGAATAATATACTAAAATTGATTAAATTTGTAAACAAGTAAAAATACAATGTTTTTGATTAAAATAAAGAACTTTTGGACAAAAAAAATAGTTAAAAAGCGTTTGAATAACTCAACGCTTTTAAATTCAGAAAGTTCTGTAGTCAATGTGGGGATTATTTTGGACGAAACATACTTTTTTGAACGAGAAAAATTTGTTGAAGAGTTGCTTAATAATGGAATAAATAGAGGGAATATTCAACTATTAGTATTCAAAGACAAGCTAAAAAAAAATGAAAGTTTTAAGTATCCTGTTTTTAGTTATAAAAATTTGAGTTGGACATCATCAGTTTCAGGAGAAGCGTACAAGTGTTTTGTTGCACAAAATTTTGATATGTTAATAAGTTATTATGATGTAGAAAAAACGCCACTTTTACTTGCTACTTATGAATCTAAAGCTAAATTTAAAGTGGGTTTTACTTCTGTTGATAAAAGACTCAATCACTTTATGATTCATTCCAATGCTGAAAATTACGCGGTTTTTTTAGAAGAATTATTTAAATATTTGAAAATACTTAACAAAATATAATATGCAAGCATTAATAGGGACAGGAGTAGCGCTTGTCACTCCGTTCAAAAAGGATTTCTCTGTAGATACTGAGGCACTAGTAAAAATAGTAAATTATCAAATTGATAATGGAATTGATTATCTCGTAGTTTTGGGTACTACAGCGGAGAGTGCTACTTTGACTAAATCTGAAAAAGAATTGGTGATTCGAACGGTTGTAGATGCAAATCGAGGAAGATTACCTCTTGTACTTGGAGTTGGAGGCAACAATACAAATGAAGTTATTGAGGAATTACAATCGAGAGATTTTTCTGATTTTGTTGCGATACTATCGGTTTCTCCTTACTATAATAAGCCTACTCAAGAAGGGATTTACCAACATTTTAAAGCTATTGCAACGATGAGTCCAAAACCAATTATTTTGTATAATGTGCCTGGTAGGACGGGAAGCAATATGTTGCCAGCTACCGTTCATCGATTAGCGAAAGAATTTGATTCCATTGTAGCAATCAAAGAAGCGGCTGGTGATCTTGTTCAAGCGATGAAGTTGTTGCAAAATAAACCGGATAATTTTCTTGTGATTTCAGGAGATGATATGATTACGTTGCCTATGATTTTAGCAGGAGGAAGTGGTGTAATATCTGTAATAGGAGAGGGGTTTCCCAAGCAGTTTTCTCAAATGGTTCGATTAGGTTTAGAGCGAAAAGTAGATCAAGCTTATGAGTTACATTATGCCTTGGCAGATGCAATAGATATGATATTTGAACAAGGGAATCCTGCAGGAATTAAAGAAGTTTTTAAGATTCTGGGGTTGTCTGAAAATACAGTTCGTTTGCCTCTTGTAAATGTAAATCAAGGGCTAGCTGATAAGCTTTGTGAGTTTACAAAAACACTGAATGAAAAATAAAAAAAATATTTCGTAATCTCTAATTAATTAACTAATTTTGCAGTTCGGTTTTTTTGAAAGCTAAATCTTTGGTAAACCGAGCAATTATAAAATAAAAAATGAATAAAATAGTTTCACTAATTGTTGTTGTTGTCTTTTTTTCATCGTGTAGTGAATATCAGAAAGCGCTAAAATCGGATGATATTGCTGTTAAGTATGAGGTTTCTACTAAAATGTATGACAAAGGGAAGTACCAAAGAGCTATTAGACTCTTTGAACAAATTACACCCTCCTACAAAGGCAAGCCTCAAGCAGAGAAATTGTTTTATATGTTTTCTCAGTCATATTACAAAACCGAGCAATATTATTTAGCAGGGTATCAATTTGAAAATTTTGCTTCTAGTTATCCTAAAAGTGAAAAACATGAAGAAGCTGCATTTTTGGGTGCAAAGTGTTATTCAAAATTATCACCTGTCTACAGCTTAGATCAAGCTGATACTGAAAAAGCATTAGATAAATTGCAGAATTTCATTGATGCTTTTCCTAATTCAACCTACATGACTGAAGCAAATGGTCTTGTAAAAGAATTGAAATTTAAGTTAGAAAAGAAAGCCTTTGAAAACGCAAAGCAATACAACACGATTTCTGATTTTAAAGCCGCTCAAATCGCATTCGACAATTTTATTTCGGATTTCCCAGGAACCGTTTTTAAAGAAGATGCTTTGTATTACAAATTTGATTCGGCATATCAATTGGCTATAAATAGCGTGCCTAGTAAGATGCAAGAACGTTTAAATGTTGCAAAGACAGCATACAATAGTTTGATGAAATTTAAAGCAGACACCAAGTACAAAGCGAAAGCGGATGATATGCTTGCTAAAATAGATAAAGAATTACAACAATTTTCAAAATAATAAACAGTTATGGATTTAAAGAAAACCAATGCACCAGTAAATACAATAACTTACAATAAACGAGCTATTGAAGAGCCTACTGGGAATGTTTACGAAGCAATCACAATCATGGCAAAACGAGCTAACCAAATCAATACCGAAATTAAAAGAGAATTGATTGATAAGCTAGAGGAATTTGCTACATACAATGATAGTTTGGAAGAAATTTTTGAAAATAAAGAACAAATAGAAGTATCTAAATTTTATGAAAAATTGCCTAAGCCTCATGCATTAGCGGTTCAAGAATGGCTAGAAGGTAAAATTTATTACAAAGATACTAATAAATAATAGTAATAATGTCTGTTTTAAGCGGTAAGAAAATAGTACTAGGCATTTCTGGTGGTATTGCTGCATATAAAACAGCTAATTTAGTACGACTATTCATAAAAGCAGGTGCTCAGGTTCAAGTAATCATGACACCTGCTTCTTTAGATTTTGTTACTCCTCTTACGCTGTCAACATTGTCAAAAAACCCGGTTTTATCTTCGTTTACAAATGAAGAGTCAGACCAAGTTCAGTGGAATAATCATGTAGAATTAGGTTTGTGGGCCGATTTTATGGTGATTGCTCCAGCAACGGCCAATACGCTTGCTAAAATGGCTAATGGGAACTCTGATAATTTATTGGTAGCAACCTATTTGTCTGCTAAATGTCCAGTTTATTTTGCACCTGCAATGGACTTAGACATGTACAAACATCCTTCCACTATCGCGTCTCTTGAGCTACTGCAACAATATGGGAATATCATGATTCCGGCAGAATCAGGAGAGTTAGCTAGTGGTTTGATAGGAGAAGGAAGAATGGCAGAACCTGAAAATATTATTTCCTTTATTGAGGCGCATATTGCCAATCAGTTACCTTTACGAAATAAAAAAATATTGGTTACTGCTGGTCCGACATACGAATCGATAGATCCTGTACGTTTTATAGGAAATCATTCCTCAGGAAAAATGGGATTTGATATTGCAAATCATGCCGCAAGTCTGGGAGCAAAAGTGATTTTAGTAACAGGTCCAACGCATTTGCAAACCAAAAATGAATTGATTGAACGAGTTGATGTAGTTTCTGCGGCTCAAATGTATGAAGCATGTCATCGTTTTTATGATGAAGTAGATGTTGCTATTGCTGCAGCTGCTGTTGCCGATTACAGACCCAAGCAAAAGGCAGAACAGAAGATTAAAAAAAACGATGCAAATTTTACGATCGAATTAGAGAAAACTCAAGATATTTTAGCATCTTTGGGTCAATCTAAAAAGAATCAATTTCTAATAGGATTTGCCCTTGAAACAGAAAATGAAGTTGAGAATGCTAAGGCAAAAATTCAGAAAAAAAACTTAGATATGATTGTCTTAAATTCGTTACAAGATACAGGAGCGGGATTTGGAACATCAACCAATAAAGTAACGTTTATTGATAAACATTTTTTTATGGAATCATTTGAATTAAAAACAAAAGAGGCCGTAGCTATTGATATTTTAAACAAAGTAATTTTGCATTATGAAACAAATAATATATAGTGTCTTTTTAACGTTTTTTGCCATTACAATACAGGCTCAAGAATTAAATTGTAAGGTGGTGGTTAATTATGATAAAATTACAAATGCTAATACTCAAATATTTAAAACGTTAGAATCTTCACTTACGGAGTTTATTAATAAAACGGCTTGGACTGAGAAAACATATAAGGACAATGAGAAAATAAACTGTTCTATGTTTATTACCCTCAACTCCTATGATTCTAACAATTTTGAAGCAAGTATTCAAGTACAAGCCTCAAGACCCATTTACAATTCAAATTTTTCAGCTCCCATCTTGAATATTAATGATAAAGATTTTAATTTTCAATACATTGAATTTCAAAATTTATACTACAATCCAAATAATTTTGATTCTAATTTGATTTCAACAATAGCTTATTATTGTTACATCATTATTGGGGTTGACGCGGAGACATTTAAATTGGATAGTGGTGCGGATTATTTTCAATCGGCTCAATCTATTGTTGTGTTAGCAGCTCCTTCTGGAATTAAAGGCTGGTCACAAACGGACAAAACTCAAAATCGATATTATCTTGTTAACGATATGCTTTCTCCAACGTTCAGACCATACAGAGAAGCGATGTTTCAGTACCATTTTGAGGGTTTAGACATGATGGCAAAAAATAGTAAAACAGCAAAAGCGTCCATTGTAAAGGCAATAAATACATTGGCGTTATTATACGATTCAAGACCTAATTCTTACTTATCTCGCGTCTTTTTTGATTCTAAAGCCGATGAAATTGTGTCTATATTTACTGGAGGTCCAAATGTTTCTGCAGAAGGTTTAGTTGATCAGTTAACAAAGATTTCTCCTTTAAATGCAGCAAAATGGGCTACAATTAAGAACTAATTTAACTGTCTCATGATTACGTATCTAGGAATTGAGAATTTTGCTCTAATTGAAAAGTTATCAGTAAAATTTTCAGATGGCTTTTCTGTTATTACTGGTGAAACAGGTGCGGGTAAATCAATTTTACTTGGCGCACTTGGATTAGTATTGGGAAAAAGAGCCGATTTAAGTTCTTTGAAAAATAAAGATGAAAAATGTGTTATTGAAGCTCATTTTAATATTAAAAATTATGGGTTACAGACTTTTTTTGATGAGAATGATATTGATTATGATGACGATACCATAATTCGTAGAGAGATTTTACCTTCAGGAAAAACTAGAGCATTCATTAATGATACACCGGTAAATCTTAACACTCTTCAAGATTTAAGTCAAGTTTTAGTTGATATTCATTCACAACATCAAACCCAAGAATTATTTTCAGAGGGGATGCAATTTCGAGTGATTGATAAAATTGCTGGGCATGAGGATTTGATTCAGAACTTTTCCGTTCAATTAAAATTATTTAAAAAATGTCATTCAGAATTATTAGATAAGCAAAACAGGCTCCATCAAAATCAAAAAGAGCAAGAATATAATGCTTTTATACTGAATGAATTAAAAGAAGCTAATTTAAAAACAGGAGAGCAAGAAGATTTAGAACGTATCGTTGAGAAATTAACCCATGTAGAATTTATAAAAGAAAGTATTGGGCGATCATTACAACTCGTTTCAGACGAGAATTTTGGGATTCTGCAAAATTTGAAAGAAATAAAAAGTGTTTTCCAAAAAATGACACCTATTTCTCAAGAATTTCAGGACATGTTTGAACGTATCAATAGCTTGTTGATCGAGTGTGATGACATGGAGCGTGAGCTTATTAAAATAGCGGATTCTGCCTCTTCTGATCCTGAACTTTTACAGAAAAGTAGCGATAAATTACAAGTTATTTACAGTCTGCAAAAGAAACATCAAGTAGCCACAGTGGACGAGTTGTTGAGAATACAACTAGAGCTTGATGAAAAAATGATTTCAGTTTCGTCACTTCAGGAAGAAATAGCAGCTCTACAAGAATCTATCAACATTCAAAATCAAAAGTTAGATGAATTGGCTAAAATAATTCATGCGAACCGAAATAAGATTGTCCCAATCCTTCAAAATCAATTAACCGATGTTTTAAATAAACTCGGAATGGAAAATGCTCGATTTAATATTCTTATTGAAGAGAAAAATGAGTTTTTTTATAATGGGAAAGACGAAATTGAATTTTTATTTTCAGCCAATAAAGGGTCGAATTTTGGATTACTAAAAAAAATTGCATCGGGAGGAGAATTGTCTAGAATTATGTTGGCTATAAAATCTATCATTTCTAAATATTTGAATTTACCGACCATAATTTTTGATGAGATTGATACGGGGGTTTCCGGAGAAATTGCTTCCAAAATGGCTGATGTGATGAAGGATATGAGTGCTAATATTCAGGTTTTTGCAATTACTCATTTGCCTCAAATTGCGTCTAAAGGCGCTGAACATTTCAAAGTTTTTAAAGTAATTCATGAGCACCATACACAATCAGAAATTAAGGTTTTAAATTCGGAAGAACGAGTAGTGGAAATAGCCCAAATGCTCTCGGGATCTAAAATTTCAGAAGCAGCATTAATGCATGCAAAAGAATTGCTTAACTAAAAAAATGAATTATCTTTGCTCATAACATACAAACAAAAATAAATTAGATATGATTATAGAACCAAGAATGCGGGGTTTTATCTGTTTAACAGCTCATCCTAAAGGGTGTGAGCAAAATGTGAAAAATCAGATTAATTATGTAAAATCTAAAGGGAAAATAGAAGGAGCAAAAAAAGTATTAGTGATAGGGGCATCCACTGGTTTCGGATTGGCTTCAAGGATAACAAGTGCTTTTGGATGTGACGCAGCAACTATTGGAGTATTTTTTGAAAAACCAGCTTCAGAAGGGAAAACGGCCACCCCAGGATGGTATAACTCAGCGGCTTTTGAAAAAGAAGCACATAATGAAGGATTGTATGCTAAAAGTATTAATGGAGATGCTTTTTCAAATGAAGTTAAAGAACAGGTAATAGATTTGATTAAGAATGATTTAGGTCAGGTTGATTTAGTGATATACAGTTTAGCATCCCCAGTACGATTACATCCAATGACAGGGGTTTTACATCGTTCAACTCTAAAACCTATTGGCTCAACGTTTACCAATAGTACTGTTGATTTTCATACAGGAAAAGTGAGTCAGGTGACCATAGAACCTGCTAATCAAGATGATATTGACAATACTGTAGTTGTAATGGGAGGAGAAGATTGGTCAATGTGGATGGATGCCTTAATAGAAGCGAATGTTTTAGCTACAGGAGCGATGACGTTAGCCTACTCATACATAGGTCCAGAGGTTACCGAGGCCGTATATCGTAAAGGGACTATTGGTAGAGCCAAAGATCATTTGGAAGCTACAGCTTTTGAAATTTCAAAAAAGATGGAAGGAGTAGGAGGTAAAGCTTATGTATCGGTCAATAAAGCTCTAGTAACTCAAGCAAGCTCCGCAATTCCTGTTATACCGCTTTATATTTCGTTATTATACAAAACGATGAAAGAAAAAGGAATTCATGAGGGGTGTATAGAGCAAATGCAACGATTGTATAGCCAAAGATTATACTCTGGGCAAGAAATACCTACGGATTCAAAGGGAAGAATTAGAATTGATGATTGGGAAATGCGTGAGGATGTTCAAGATCAAGTCGCAGCACTTTGGAAAGAAGCTTCAACCGAAACTTTACCCGCTATAGGAGATTTAGCAGGCTACAAACAAGATTTTCTTAATTTATTTGGTTTTGGTTTTGAAGGAGTAGATTATCAAGCGGATACTAATGAACTAGTAGACATTTCAAGTATAAAATAAATTATAAAAGAAATAACAAAAAAACTCGAAATTTTATATTTCGAGTTTTTTTATGTACTTTTAACCCATTAATACTTAAAAAGTTTTTATATGAAAAAAATTACTTTATTATTTATGTTGATGTTTGGATTCTCATCCTTACTTTCAGCTCAATGTTTAACGTCTGACAATGGACAGTGGCCATCAAGTACTTATACTATTGCTACTTGTGACGGGTTGACACAAAATAATATTACTACTTGTGGATATGCAAGTGAGTATTCGGTAGTAACTGTTACGCAAGGAGAAACCTATACTTTTGGGAGTTCTGTTACGACAGATATTGTAACATTAAGTACAGATTCTGGAGCAACTGCAGAAACAACCGGGACAGGTTCTGTTACATGGGTAGCTACTGTTTCTGGGGATATTTATTTTTACACTCACTTAGATGATGGAGCATGTGGTGGAGAGCAAGTTTGTAGAACTAGATATGTTATTTGTGGAACACCGCCCACATGTATCGCACCTACTGGTGTGGTTGTGTCTAATATAACGACTACATCAGCAACAATTTCATGGAATACTTCAGTAACAGATCCTGGTAATGGTTATGAATATTATTTATCAACTACTAACACTGCACCGTTGACTACTGATACAGCGACTGGAGCTGTTGGAGCAGGTACTACAACCGTTGATTTGCCTTTATTGACTACGGCAACTACCTATTATGTTTGGGTACGTTCTGTTTGTAGTAGTACAGATTCTTCTGCATGGAGTAGTATGGCTACTTTTGCAACATTGTGTAATGCTGTGACTGATTTTTCTGAAAATTTTGATGCGGCAGTTGAATTTCCAGTTTGTTGGGCTAGAGTAGGAACAGGAGGAAATACTTATGTTCAAGCATCAGCTTCTGCACCTTCACAACCCAATAACTTGTATTTGTATGGGTCAAGTGCTACAAGTCAGGGAATTGTTTCAATGATTCCAGTTTCAAACGCAGGAGATAATACGCATAGATTACGTTTTAAAGCTAGAGGAAACTTTACTTTAGGAGGTAATATTGAAGTAGGGTATTTAACAAACCCATCAGATGCCACTTCTTTCGTAGCAGTTCAAACTTTTACAACTACTTCAACTACTGTTTATGATCAATTTGTTGCTTATTTAGGAACTGCACCAGGAACTAATCAAGTACTTGCTTTTAGACATACAGGTGTTCCTGGATATAGTGTGTTGATTGATGATGTAATTTGGGAACCATCACCAGCGTGTGTGGAACCTGTAAATGTAGCATATTCGGCATTAACAGATTCTACTGTAACATTGTCATGGGGTGTGCCTCCTGTAGCGCCTGTAAGTTATGAATATGTGTTAGATACTAATGCTTCCGATCCAACTACTTCGGGGACAGTTACAAATGCACTTTCATATGATGCTAATTCATTGACTCCGTTGACAACGTATTATTTTCATGTAAGATCAAATTGTGGTTCGGGTTCTGATAGCGTTTGGGTAACTATTTCATTTACTACATTTGCTACGCCTCCAGCTAATGATTTATGTTCTAATGCTATTACTTTAACACCAGGAGGTGTTTTTGCAGATAATGCAGTCTCTGGAACATTATATGGAGCAACTACTACTGCAGGAATTACACCTTCTTGCCAGTCATTGTCTAATTCTGATGTTTGGTATACTGTTCAAGTTCCTGCATCAGGAAGTTTAACTATTGAGACACAAGTTGCTTCTTCTAACTCAATATCAGATTCTATTGTAGCAGCATTTACTGGAACGTGTGGTTCGTTGACTCAAATTGGTTGTGATGATGATGGAGGTCCAGCAGGAGCTAACAATTTGATGTCGTTATTAAGTTTAACAGGATTAACACCAAATGATACAATCTATATTGGGGTTTGGAAATATAGCTCAGTTCCAACAACTAGTGCAAGAGATTTTATGATTTCAGCATATGATGCTTCATTAAGTTCTAATGTGTTTTCTAGCGAAGGATTTACATTCTATCCTAATCCAGTGAAAGATGTCTTAACTATTTCTAATAATACATCTATAACTAAAATACAAGTTATTAACTTATTAGGTCAAGAAATGATAGTTAAAGCAAATAATGATGTTCAAGGTCAAGTTGATATGTCTTCTTTAGCGGCTGGAACTTATCTAGTTAAAGTAACTGCTAATGATCAAATCAAAACAATAAAAGTTGTAAAAGAATAATTTTTACAAAATCGAATTGAAAAAAAGTCCTGCTATTGCAGGACTTTTTGTTTGTTATTAAAGTATATTTGTTTCAAAATAAATAGAACATGTTTTTTTCAATAATTATTCCAGTTTATAATAGACCTGATGAAATTGATGAATTATTAGAAAGTTTAGTAAAAACATCATATAGCAAAGAATTTGAAATAGTTATCGTTGAGGATGGGTCAGAAACAACGTGTCAAAATATTGTAGAGAAATACAAAAACATGTTGTTAATATCCTATTATTATAAACCGAATTCTGGACCAGGTGATTCTAGAAATTTTGGAATGAAAAATGCAAAAGGGGATTATTTTATCATTTTCGATTCCGATTGTATTATTCCTAAGGATTATTTAAATGAAGTTGAAAATGCTCTGGATGAAAAGTTTGTCGATTGTTTTGGAGGACCAGATAAAGCATTAAAGTCATTTTCTACGATTCAAAAAGCTATAAATTTTGCCATGACTTCTTTTATCACTACGGGAGGAATAAGAGGAGGTTCAGAGAAGATAGATAAATTTCAACCTAGAAGTTTTAATATGGGGATTTCAAAGAAAGCTTTTGAAATGTCTAAAGGTTTTGGTAATATTCACCCAGGAGAAGATCCAGATTTGTCGATAAGGTTATGGAAGTTAGGATTTGATACAAGATTATTTCCAAAAGCATTTGTATATCATAAACGAAGAATTGATTGGGAGAAATTTAGTATACAGGTATCAAAATTTGGTAAGGCAAGACCTATATTAAACAGCTGGTATCCAGAATATAAAAAAATAACCTATTGGTTTCCTTCTTTATTTGTAATAGGTTTAGTACTTTCTTTTCTTTCAGTATTCCTTCTTTTTGATTGGGGATTGAAACTTTATTTTGTCTATTTTGTTTGTGTTTTTCTATTAGCATCTATTCAAAATAAAAGTGTTATAATAGGAGGACTCTCGGTTATTGCGGTTTGGAAGCAGTTTTTTGGGTATGGTGTCAGTTTTTTAGAATCACATTTTTTTATTTCAATTTTAAAAAGAGATCCTAAAAAAAAATATCCAAAATTGTTTTTTAAAATTTCAGAAGAAAATCATTTTGAAGAAAAAGGAAGTTTTGTTACTGAAAAAAAAATCGTAGAAAATACGGATGATAAAATTTTAAGAATCCCAAAAATTATTGGCTTGACAGGAGGAATTGGTAGCGGAAAAACAACCATAGCGCAATACCTTCAATCAAAGGGTGTTCCTGTATATATCTCAGATGTAGAAGCCAAAAAAGTAATGGAACAGCCTGAAATTATTTCCAAAATAGCTGTTGTTTTTGGAAATGATATTCTTAATTCAGACAGAACAATTAACAGAGATAAATTAGCTGCTTTAGTTTTTAAAGACTCAGAACAACTAAAAAAATTAAATAGTATTGTACATCCTGCTGTAAAAAAACACTTTAAGAATTGGGTTCTGGAACATAAGAATGCTCCCTTTATTTTTAAAGAGACGGCTATATTATTTGAAAGTGGTGGTTACAAAGATTGTGATATGATAGTTACTGTTACTGCGCCTACTGAGAATCGAATTGAAAGAGTTTTAAAAAGAGATAATACCACAAGAGATAAAATTATTCAACGAATGAACAATCAACTATCGGATGAAGAACGGAAAGAACGAAGTCAATTCGTAATAAATAATGAAAATTTTGAAAATACTAAAAAAGAAATCGACCAACTACTTAGTGTTTTGCTAAAAACGCAATAATAACTTGAGTTGTTAATGTTTGGTTAATCTATTAACAAAATTATTGTTAAAATACTAATTTTGTTATGATGAATAAATTTGTATTTCGACTCTTAGTTTTGTTAATGAGTATTTCCCTTATTGGGATTATTTTAGTCCAAGTATATTGGTTTGAAACCTCATTAGAAAAAAGCGAAGAACAATTTACATTTCATATTAAACAAGTCTTGGGGAATGTAGCCGACAAACTTCAAGCACAAGAGGAATATTCGTTTTACAATAAATACGAAAAATTAAAACAGACAAAGGGAATAACTCCCCAAAAAAATGATTTTCTTGAATATGGCTATTATCAAAGAAATGCCAAGACAAACGAAACTATAATTTATTCGAATAGTATTATTGCTGAAGATTATGATATATTTTCGACGCTCTTTGACAAAAAAGCAGAGAATGCAAAATTAAAAAGTTATGCTGCTAAAAGAAAAACGGAGATTTTTAGCGGTAATTCTTTTGATAATTCTGAACTAAAAAATAAAATCACTCCTGATATAACTATTGAAAAATCAGGAAAATTAGAAATATTAGAACGCGCCGGATTTGAAATTCAATATAAAGATGTTGCGGCTAATTATCCTATTCAAGATAGAGTTTCAAAAGAAAATCTACAAAAATTATTAGCTAATGAGTTAGACGTTTACGGAGTAAAAACTCCTTTTGAATTTAATGTATACAGCAACGGACTTGCTACAAAAATACGTTCAGAGCATTTTGTATTTGATAAAAGTAATACGTTTTCAATTCCCATTTTCTTAGATAATGAAGGGAGATCTAAGTATTCGTTGTTGATTTCATTCCCACAAAAGAAGAAGTTCTTATTTTCAGATGTACTTGCGATTACGTTACTCTCTATAATTTTTACATTAATCATCATCATTGCCTACTCGAACGCATTGCATCAATTGATAAAACAACGTCAAATTTCTGAAATTAAGACTGATTTTATTAATAATATGACACACGAATTTAAAACACCTATTGCTACTATAAATTTAGCTTTAGATGCTATTAAAAATCCTAAGGTTATAGAAGATAAAGAGAAGATATTTAGGTATTTGCAAATGATTCGAGATGAAAACAAACGCATGCATGCTCAAGTTGAGAATGTACTTCGAATTTCAAAACTCGAGAGAAAAGAACTTGAAATTACAAAAGAGCCTCTCAATATTCATGATATTATTGAAGATGCCATTGAACACGTTCATTTGATTATTGAAGATAGACAAGGTAAAATCACTGCTCATCTTGATGCAGAAAGAAGTACGGTTTTGTTAAATGATGTGCATTTTACGAATGTTATTGTTAATATTTTAGATAATGCGATAAAATATTCTCCAAATTCTCCCGTTATTACTGTTTACACTGAAAACATAAAAGACTTTATTGTTGTTAAAGTTAAAGACGAAGGAGCGGGTATGAGTAAAACGGCTCAAAAAAGAATCTTCGAAAAATTTTATAGAGAGCATACAGGCGATTTGCATAATGTGAAAGGTCATGGATTAGGATTAGCCTATGTAAAGCGGATTGTTGAAGATCATAATGGTCAGATTTTTGTCGAAAGTGAAAAAGGAAAAGGAAGTACATTTATTATAAAAGTTCCACTAATAAATTAAAAAAATATGGAAAAAGAAAACAAAAAAATATTGTTGGTAGAAGATGATCAAAATTTTGGTGCCATCTTGAAAGACTACCTCATGCTGAACGACTTTGAAGTTACTTTGGCTAAAAATGGTATGGAAGGTTTCGAAAAGTTTAAAAAAGACACCTTCGATTTGTGCATTCTGGATGTCATGATGCCCTACAAAGACGGTTTCACTTTAGCTAAAGAAATTAGAGAAAAAAATAAAGAAGTGCCTCTCGTTTTTTTAACTGCCAAAACCATGAAAGAAGACGTATTAAAGGGATATAAAGTTGGAGCCGATGATTATCTCAATAAACCCTTCGATTCTGAAGTTTTATTGATGAAAATAAAAGCCATCATGCAACGTAAATCTTCCGAGACAAAGACAGACTCGGCACAATTTGAATTTCAAATCGGTAAATTCCACCTAAACTCTAAATTACGTTTTTTAACATTTCCAGGAAAAGAACCTATCAAACTTTCTCCAAAAGAAAATGAATTGTTGAAAATGCTAACGCTTTATGTAGAAGATTTAATGCCCCGTGAATTAGCGCTTACAAAGATTTGGAGAGACGATAATTACTTCACCTCGCGAAGCATGGATGTCTACATCGCCAAATTAAGAAAATATCTTAAAGATGATCCTAATGTGGAAATTTTAAATATTCATGGCGAAGGATTTCGATTAGTAATTAAGAAATAAATCTATAGCTCCAAGAAATTGGAGCTTTTTTATGAGCTATTCCTGCTGTTCACTGTATCTTTTCCTTGTTAAAGAAACAAGAAAAAGGATGCCGTTTCCATCAGGGCTACTTAATTTGTAGAATATAGAAGTCTAGGGTTTCATTTCAAGCTGTAACCCAAAACAGACTTTTCCTGCTTTAGTTATAACAAAAGTATTTTTATTTTGAGCTAAAGTCACAGATTCATGGAGTGACACTTCCTTGATATAATTCATGTCAAAAGAAGTAAGCTCTTGTTGTACTAGTGCTTTAGGATCTATATAATTCAAACACCATTCCAAATATTTTACGCTATTTACATGATTTACAATGTCTAAATCGGATAGCAATACAGTATATCTCGTGATTTCATCATAAGTAGAAGGGAAGTCAATTTTTGAAAAACTAAGGGTTGTAGCATGATTGTTTGAGAATTTCTCAAAATGATCATGTGGCAATGCTAATGACTCTGGACGCCGTGTTTGGGTATTGAAAACTGCCCAATACGTCTCACAACCGGCTAGCTTTTCATCATTCAAATACAACTCTAAACAACGTATTGAACGAGAGTTTTCTAAAGATTGTATCCAAGTTTTGACAGTAACAGTATCGTTCCATTTGGGCAATCGTTTGACTTCAACTCGCATCCTACTCAACACCCAAGCTTGATGAAAGGCTTGCATGTCTCTAAAACTAATGCCTCCCAATTCAGCATGTAATGCCGCTGTTAGTTGAAATAAATTGCATAATTCGGTATGTTTTAATAAACCGTTTGGATAACATTGTAAAAAATTGATTTCCCAATCTTTGGTGAGAATAGATGTGAAGTTTGGAGCTATAGGCATTTTTAATTATGTTTTTTTACATAGTCTAAAAAAAATATTTAAATTTCTCTAAGTACTTGAATTTGTATTCCTAATTTGACCATCTATAAAATGAATTATCTTTTTTCTATCCATTAAATAATCAAACCAAGTAGCATTTTCAGTACGTTTAAACCATGTTAATTGACGTTTGGCAAATCGGCGGGTGTTTTTCTTGATTTCTTCAATGGCAAAATTCAACGTAATGGTTCCATCAAAGTAGTCAAACAATTCTCTATAGCCAACAGTCTGCAAGGCATTTAACTGCCTGTAAGGATACAATTTTTCGGCTTCTGCCAATAAACCTTCACCTATCATACTATCGACGCGTTGGTTGATTCTATCATATAGCACGTCTCTATCGGCTTCCAAACCAATAATAATAGGAATAAAGGTTCTATTGTTTTTTTTCTGATTAATAAAGGAAGAATAAGGTTTTCCAGTTCCAAGACAGATTTCTACAAAGCGTTTCATGCGCTGTGGGTTTTGCAACGTTTGTGGGTTTTCAGAAAGCAATTTGTTGTAATAATCAGGATCTAATTCTTGCAAAGTCTTTTGTAAATTTTCGATTCCTGAGGTATCATATTTCGAATGGATTTCAGTTCTAATTTTCGAATCAATTTCTGGAAAATCATCAAATCCTTTCAATACGGCATCTACATACAATCCGGAACCACCTACCATAATCTGAACGTTGCTTTTCAAAAACAATTCGTCCAATTTGGCAAGCGCTTCTTTTTCAAAATCTCCGACAGAATAGCGTTCGAATACCGATTTATTTTGAATAAAATGATGTGTTGCACTAGATAGTTCTATATGGTTTGGAACAGCTGTTCCAATACTCATTTCCTTGAAAAATTGACGGCTGTCACAAGAAAGAATAGCACAATTATAATGTTGGGCCAAAGCAATGCTTAAGGAAGTTTTTCCAATAGCAGTTGGGCCAATGATAGTGATTAAATAATTTTCCAAAGTGTGGTTCTAATTTACAAATACTAAAATTTCATTATTTTTAATACCTTATTTTTTCTCAAATAACTTTGAATAATAGTTCTTGTATCTCGATTATTATGCATTGGAATTAGAATGTTTTTTAAAACATCAATATTTGTAATTTGATAATTCAAATCATAAAAACAATACCCTTTGTACAATCCGTTTTCAATAAGAATAGCACTTCGCTCATCAACTCTTCTTCCTTTATCCATAATAATCATGTTGTTGTTTTCAAAAGACATATCATGAATAAACGCCTCGACACGTTCGTTATAGGTTGTTGAAGGTTCTTTGCCAAGACAAGCACCATTACATTCTTTTATTTTATGCTGAAAACACCCTTTTTGAGTTTCATATAAACCGTTCAATTTTTGACATAGACGGTATTTTTCTGTAATTCTAAACAAGGCATTTTTTCCTTCCTGAATGGATGTAAAAGCTGTGATTTCTTTTTTTCTACCATCTGCTTTTTGAAGTCGCAAATTTAAGTATCCATTTTCGTCCAACGATTCATACAAAGCCCATTGAAAAATACTTTTGCGTTGTGCCCGATTGTAAATGGGTTTGTTGATTTTAATCTCTTCACTTTCCTTTAGTAAGGCAATGAGTTCGCTTCCTGTTTCTTCATAAGTAACAGCGAAAACTTCTAATTGTATTTTTTTACACTTATTTGTTTTTCCTGTAAAATGTTGGTTTACTCTTTTTTTGATATTCTTGCTTTTTCCAATATAAATAAGCGTTCCTTTTTCATTATGGATATAGTAAATTCCGGTTCTAGATGGTAAACTTTCTACAATATCGAGCAATTTTGGCGATAAACCACTCTTGATGTCGGCTTTAACCAATTGGTTTAAAATTACTTTTTCCGTATCTTTTGTGAGTAATAATTTGAATAATTTTACTGTCGCAAGGGCATCTCCATTGGCTCGATGTCTATCCGAGACTGGAATTCCTAGTGCACGAACTAATTTTCCCAAACTATACGAATCCATTCCTGGAATTAATTTTTTAGATAATTCCACAGTACAAAGTGTGGGACGAATATAACTATATCCGAGTCGATTAAATTCTGTTCGCAATATTCGATAATCAAATGATGAATTGTGGGCCACAACAATACAGCCTTCTGTAATTTCAATAATGCGTTTCGCAATTTCATAAAACTTTGGCGCAGAACGTAGCATGGCATTATTGATTCCCGTCAATTTTACTACGAAAGGTTGGATTTCTTTTTCAGGATTCACCAAACTAATAAATTGATCCACAACCTCATGACCATCAAATTTATAAATGGCTATTTCGGTAATTCCTTCTTCATTGAATTGACCTCCAGTGGTTTCTATGTCGAGTATTGCGTACAAGTGAGTGATTAGTGATTAGTAAAAAGTTTTTTCTCTTTATTTTATTTTCTTTTTTCCATTATCTCGTTCCAAAGATACTGCTTCCAATGCGAACCATCGTGCTCCCACATTCAATAGCGGTCTGGTAGTCGCCAGACATTCCCATGGATAACGTTTTAAGTTGACAGTTTTCTGTTTTTAGTTGACTGTAAGTATCAAAAAGGGTTTTTAAATGTTGAAATTCTCTTTTTATTTGATTTTGATTGTCAGTAAAAGTAGCCATTCCCATTAATCCAACCACACGAATATTGTCAAAAGTTTTAAATTCTTCAGATGCTAATAATTCTTTTAATTCCTTTTCGTCCAATCCAAATTTGGTTTCTTCCTCCGCAATATGAATTTGCAACAAGCAATCTATTTTTTTACGCCATTTTAGAGCCAAACGATTGATTTCTTTCAGCAATTTTAAACTATCCACACCGTGAATTAACTTCACATAGGGAATCATGTATTTTACTTTGTTGGATTGTACATGACCAATCATGTGCCATTGAATGTCTTTGGGCATTTGTTCCCATTTTTCAGTCATCTCTTGGATTTTGTTTTCCCCAAAAATGCGTTGCCCAGCATGATAAGCTTCCATCAAGTCTGCAACAGGTTTGGTTTTAGAAACGGCCACCAGCGTTACAGATTCAGGAAGTTGAGATTTTATGTTGAGAAGGTTTTGTGCTATTGACATTTCATTAATGCTATTTTATTTTGGAACTCAGATTTTATAAATTTCTCCAATTTCTGTTCTGGAAAATGTATCTATTTCTTTTCTCTTTATTCTATTCCATTAGAACTTACAACTCATATACCATCAATCCACTTCGAAATTTTGGTTCGATATACGTAGTTTTTGGAGGCATTATTAAATTGTTATCAGCTAAAGCTTTAATTTCTGAAATATCACTTGGAAAAAGCATGAATCCTACTTCAAATTCGCCCTCGTCTACTAGCTCTTTAAGGGTTAAAATAGATTGTTTACCCGGAATATATTCGATGCGTTCGTCGTTTCGTAAATCTTCAATGCCTAAAATGGGTTGCAGTACTTTGTCATACAAAATTTGTGCATCCAAATTTTCTAAAAGTGACGAATTGTTATTTTCCAATTTATAGAAAAGAGCATAAAAATTTCCGTCCAAATACATGCCAAATTCAAACTTGCCCTGCGGTTTCCACAATTCTTGTTCTTTCGATTTGATGATAAAATGCTCTGACAATAGTTTTAAAAATGTTTCTTTCGAATGACCATTCAAATCGCGAATGATTCGATTGAATTCATAAATTTTAACGTTGCTTTCAGCGATTAAAAAACTCATAAAATAGTCTAAATTCGCGTTGCCCAAATGACAATCTTGATCGTATAAAAGTTCTGCCGAAGCCGAACGGTGGTGACCATCGGCGATATACAATTCGGGAATATTCTCAAATTGTTGTTCTAGCCATTGTAACTCATTCAAGTCGTCAACCTTCCAAAGGGTGTGTTTTTCTTTATTGGTGGTTGAAAAATGATATAGAGGTTGTTCGTTTTTCTTTTTCGAAATCCAAGTATTAATTTCTGCTTTATCAGGATATGTTATTAAAACAGGTTCCGTGTTAAACTCGGTTTGATGCAAATAATCCTTAAACAATTCGACACGATATTGCAGCGTGTCTTCATGCTTTTTGATACTATTATTTTTATAATCTTCAATGGATGTTCCTGCAACAATTCCGGTAAATGTCTGTACTTTGGTTTGAATTTCATATACAAAAAAAGAAGCTATTTCATCGGCTATAAAAATGCCCTCGTTTTTAAAATCCTGATACTTATGAGCCACACCTTTAAAACGTTTGTCTAAGGTGATTTTTTGCGCATGTACATAGGCAGGATTGATCACGTGCAAAAACGAATACGGATTGAAGTTCAACCAAGCCGCTAGTTCAGCAGGAGAATAATCGTCATAGTTTCTGCAAGTCACTAAAGCTACTTTATCAGGCGTTGGACGAACGGCTTTGAAAGGGATTATTTTGCTCATATTTTAGTCGAAAGTCGAAAGTCGAAAGCATTTACTTTAAGACTTTCGACATTTGACTTGATGATTATTTAAATTGTTTAGAAACTTTTTCAGCTTTTTTACTTTCAGCATAATCATAAAAGCCTTCACCCGATTTTACGCCTAGTTTTCCAGCCATGACCATATTAACTAAAAGCGGACATGGAGCGTATTTTGGGTTTTTGAATCCGTCGTACATCACGTTTAATATTGAAAGACAAACGTCTAATCCAATAAAATCTGCCAATTGCAAGGGGCCCATAGGATGAGCCATTCCGAGTTTCATTACGGTATCAATTTCTTGAACACCAGCAACGCCATTGTATAACGTTTCTATACTTTCGTTAATCATGGGCATCAGAATTCTATTGGCTACAAATCCAGGATAATCATTAACTTCTGTTGGCGTTTTACCTAACTTTACGGATAAATCCATAATAATTTTAGTCACCTCATCCGAAGTATTGTAACCGCGAATGATTTCTACCAATTTCATAATCGGCACCGGATTCATAAAGTGCATTCCGATTACGCGTTCAGGATGCACTACTTGCGCTGCAATTTGGGTAATCGAAATGGATGACGTATTGGTAGCCAAAATTACATTGTGGTCACAAATCTCACTCAATTGTTTGAAAATATTGAGTTTCAATGTCACATTTTCAGTAGCTGCTTCAACCACTAAATCGGTTCCCACTACACCATCTTTGATGTCAGTATACGTAATGATGTTTCCAATGGTTTTGTGTTTGTCGTCTTCAGAAATCGTTCCTTTGGAAACCATGCGATCCAGATTGGAAGCTATAGTTGCCATACCTTTTTCTAAAGATTTTTCTGAAATATCGATTAATTTTACGGTAAAACCGCTTTGTGCAAACGTGTGAGCTATTCCGTTGCCCATGGTTCCTGCGCCAATTACTGCTATTGTTTTCATTATGTTTGTTTAGTTTGTTTTAAATTATTTTAGTTCAAATTCTAATTTTTTTTTAATTTATGAATTTGAGGTCAATATTATTTTTTATTCATCGAATCAATAATCATATACGCCACTCTTAAAGCTTCGGTTCCATCTTCTAAAGTTACGATTGGAGTAGTATTATTTAGAATTGCATCGGCAAAAGTTTCTAATTCATCAAGAATAGCATTGTTGGGTGCTACTTCGGGATTGTTAAAATAAATCTGTTTTTTTTCGCCTTCTGCATTTTGCAAAATCATATCAAAATCGCCAGGAACTTCGGGGGCCTCTTTCATTTTTACCACTTCACAAATCTTATCTAAATAATCTACTGAAATGTAGGCGTCTTTTTGAAAAAAACGTGATTTACGCATGTTTTTCATCGAAATTCTACTCGATGTGATGTTTGCCACACAACCGTTTTCAAATTCAATACGAGCATTAGCAATATCGGGCGACTGACTCAAAACAGAAACGCCACTAGCATGGACGGCTTTTACTTTTGATTTTACAACACTCAAAATGGCATCGATATCATGAATCATTAAATCCAATACGACAGGAACATCAGTACCACGCGGATTGAATTCGGCCAAGCGATGGGTTTCGATAAACATGGGGTTCTCGATTTGATTCTTCACAGCAATGAAGGCAGGATTGAATCGCTCTACATGACCTACTTGACCTTTTACATTATATTCATTAGCTAAGGCAATGATTTCTTCAGCTTCTTCAATGGTAGTTGCAATGGGCTTTTCAATGAAAACATGTTTACCACTTTTGATAGCCACTTTAGCACATTTATAATGCGAAAGGGTAGGAGTCACAATGTCTATAACATCTACAGCATGAATTAACTTTGCGATGGTGTCAAATCGTTTGTAACCAAATTCGCTTGCAATTTTTTCAGCATAAACAGCATCTTCATCATAAAATCCAACTAATTCATATTTTTCAGATTGTTGTAACAATCGGAGGTGTATTTTTCCGAGGTGGCCCGCACCTAAAACGCCAATTTTAAGCATACAATAAAAATTTATCAAAAGTACTAAATATTAAGTAAAATCCAATAGGAATACCCAAATTCAACTCCTTGTAAAATAAAACAATTTGGGATCTAGAATTTGCTTTTTGATATTTTTCAATCTATTTTTACCAAAATAAATACTTGCCACAATTGAAAGATACAAACAAACATCAGGGACTTAGAAATCAGTTAGCTAAACAATTGGAAGAAAAAGGAATAAAAGATAAAAATGTTTTAGAAGCGATAAAAAAAATTCCAAGACACTTGTTTTTAAATTCTAGTTTTGAAGATTTTGCTTATCAAGACAAAGCGTTTCCTATTGCAGCAGGACAAACTATTTCACAACCTTATACGGTTGCTTTTCAAAGCCAGTTACTTGAGGTAAAAAAAGACCAGAAAATTTTAGAAATAGGTACAGGGAGTGGCTATCAAACAGCCGTTTTGTGTTTTTTAGGCGCAAAAGTTTATTCTGTAGAACGTCAAAATGAATTGTTTAAACAAACGTCTTTATTGTTGCCAAAATTAGGGATTCGTCCTAAGTATTTGTCATTTGGTGATGGGTATAAAGGCTTGCCCAATCATGCTCCTTTTGATAGTATTATTGTAACTGCCGGTGCACCAGAAATCCCAAAAGCCTTGATGGCTCAATTGAAAATTGGAGGAAGACTAGTCATTCCCGTTGGTGAGCAAGAACAAATTATGACGATGTTGATTCGTAAAAATGAAACTCAATTTGAAAAACACGAGTTGGGAGATTTTAAGTTCGTCCCTTTGTTGAAAAATAAAAGTTAGCGACTGTATTTTGTACAATTAAAAAGTTCAAAATTTTACTTTTTACAGAGTGCTCAATTTGTTTTTCAAAGTATCGATTTCTGATAAAATAGCGGCTATTTGAACTTCTTTTTGAGATTGCGTTAAAGTTATTCCTTTTTCATTTAGTATTTCTGTAATAGCTTGTATGGATTGAGGATTAAAATCAATACGGTTTAATAGTTTTTGTTTGTACCAAGCTACTAATAGCGTATTAAGGTCTATTTCTAATATGGAAGCTAATACTTTTATTTGAAGTTCTGTTGGAATTCTTTGACCGTTTTCAAACTTACTAATTAATGCTTGATCAATTTTAGTTAGTAAAGCAAGTTCACGAGTAGTTATTTTTTTATTCTCTCTTCCGTTTTTTAAAAGGTCTTTCATAAAAAGGGTTTAAAACATTTTCTTTATTCGATCCAAATCCCTTTTAGTGTCATTTTCCTTGAGTGTCTCTCGCTTGTCATAAGTTTTTTTTCCTTTGCACAAAGCAATTTCAAGTTTGGCAATCCCTTTTTCATTAGTAAATAACCGTAGCGGAATAATGGTTAATCCTTTCGTTTCAATGCTTCGCTCTAAAGATTTTAATTCTCTTTTATTTAAGAGTAATTTTCGTTCACTTCTCGATTTATGGTTGAATTGATTTCCATAAAGGTATTCTTCAATATAGGTATTAATTACAAAAAGTTCGCCATTGTGAAATTCACAAAAACTTTCTGCTATTTGAGCTTTTCCTAATCGAATGGATTTTATTTCAGTACCAGTTAAAACGATTCCAGCCGTATATACGTCTAGTATTTCATAATCGAAACGGGCTCTTTTGTTTTGTATGTTTACAACTTTATTCATCGGGAACAAATGTAGTAACAAAAATAGTAAACGTAAAGAAAATAAATTGATTTCAAAAAAAATGAAAAGTATGATATATATCAGTTTTTATGTGCGATGTAGCCTATAAATTTGTCCTATAATTTTAAAACTAAAACAAAATAAAAAAAATTTTATTAGTTGCAGCTATAGCTTTATCAACATTAACTGCAAATGCACAAGACAAAAAAGAAAGTAAAGGATTACAAGGAGCGTGGTTTGCAACTGCTCAAGTTGGTTATTTACAATCAAAAACAGGTGATTTAAAAAATACTAATACGACAATCTTACCAATTGTTGGAACTTTTGTTTCGCCATCTGTAGCTTTAGGAGTTGGTGTAGGTAATATTTCAATGAAATCTGAAGCTGTAACGAAAACTACTGATGCAAGTTTATTAGTTGTTCAACCTTTAGCAAGAAAGTATTATAATGTAGCAGGAGGTTTGTATTTCTTTGGACAGGCTGCATTACCAATAATTTCAGGTAAAGAAAAAGTTTCTGATTTAAAAGTTAATCAATTTGGAGTTGCTATATCAAGTGGATTTGACTATTTTGTAACGAAAAGTTTATCTGTTGAGTTTTCTTATAATTTAGTTAATTTCAGTCAAACAACTCTAACTCCAAAAACAGGTGATAAAACTACAACTACAGATTTTTCTCTTGCTCACGTTGCAACTGTTGATTCAAGTTACAATCTTTCAGGTGCAGGAGTTTCATTGACGACTCCATTATCTTTTGGATTTAAATTCATATTCTAATTTTACAATTAGGATTATTTAGAGTTATTGGTTAGTTCCGATTCACGTCGGACGGAAAGGTCACCATTTTTTAGTGGTGACTTTTTTTATCTATATATTTGCACTATGCATAATCAAAAGAAAACCAACCCGCTGCATGGAGTTACACTTCAGAAAATGATAGAGCAATTAGTAGATTATTATGGATTTGACACTTTAGGGGAACTCATAAAAATAAGATGTTTTAATGACAATCCAAGTGTTAAATCAAGTTTGACCTTTTTGCGAAAAACCGATTGGGCACGTAAGAAAGTGGAAGAATTATATATTAAAACATTACCAAAGTTCTCTAATTAGCTTTTATTTAATAAAATTCTTTTTTAATAAAGAATAAATTACGGTATCCCAAAATTTGCCATTCCATAATTCATTTTCTAAAATATGGGCTTCTTTTACAAAGCCATTTTTTTGCAATACTCGTTCTGAGGCAATATTATCTGGGTCGATGACAGCTTCAATAGAATGCATTTGTAAATCATGAAAGCCATATTCTAAAACTACTCGGATTGCTTCAGTAGTATACCCCTTCCCACTATATTGTGGTAAAATCATGTAGCCAATTTCACACCGATGGTTTTCAGGTTGTATTCGATAATGACCAATAATACCAATTAATTTGGGTTCTCCTTTTATTGTGATGGCCCAGTTGATGCCTTCATTTGCTTCAATTTTTTCATCAAGCATTTTAAAATGTTCCATCGCTTGTTCCTTTGAGGTAACAAGAGGCCTTGGAATAAACTTCATAGTTTCGGGATTACTACGCAGTTCCATGATTTCGTCCACATCAGCTCTAGTAATCCTACGGAGAAACAGTCGCTCAGTTTCCAAATTTTTAAAGGGATGAAAATTAATTTCTAACACGGTGTCTATTTTTATAAAATTTCAATACTAAACTGAGCTTCAAACGTTTCATTTTTATTTAATATCAATATGCCCTCTTTTTCAAAAAGATTTCCTGTAGCATCAACCGAATCAGCATAACCAAGCCAAGGTTCAACACATATAAATGGAGCACTCACTTTTGTCCAAACACCTAGATTGTTAAAATCCTCGAAAGTAATTCTTACATAAGGATAATTTTCTTTCAAAATAGTAATCTCTCGAGAGTGTATTGTTTTGAAAACCAAAGCATCGTTTTCAAATAGTGAATAATGTAAAGGGAGTATTTTGTTTTGTAATTCAATTTCTAAACTCCGGTTTGAAATTAAATCATTTTC
Source organism: Flavobacterium aciduliphilum (assembly GCF_003268855.1). Classification (GTDB taxonomy): domain Bacteria; phylum Bacteroidota; class Bacteroidia; order Flavobacteriales; family Flavobacteriaceae; genus Flavobacterium; species Flavobacterium aciduliphilum. The sequence continues at coordinate 144,525 of NZ_QLSZ01000001.1, read as the reverse complement.
TAAAATGGAACACGCTAAGGTTTCTTGCCGATTAAATGCTAGACTATAATTTTCAAAGGGTACATTTAAAGCAAAGGCAGGATGAGCTCCTATAGAAAAAGGAATCGATTGTGAGTCGCAATTTATGACTTGATAGCTTAATAGTATTTTATTTTCTATTAAAGTATACATTAATTGTAATTCAAAATCAAAAGGATATCGGTTTCGAGTTTCATCATTTGATTTTAATATAAAAATCACTTTCGTCTTGGAACAATGAGCCACTTCAAAATTCATGTCTCTTGCAAATCCATGTCGTAATAAGTGGTATTCTTTTTCATTATGATAGTACGTGTTGTTTTTCAATGTTCCTACTATTGGAAAAAGAATAGGCGCATGCTTAGCCCAATAGTCTGGATTTCCATCCCATATATATTCTTGGTCGTTTTGAAAAGCCTTAAATGAAAATAATTCAGCGCCATGACTGTTAATTTTTGCAGAATATTTAGAATTGGTTAGGGTTATTGTCATCAATTAATTGAAATTTAAGTTAAAATAGTAATGAAAGGTAAATATATTTTATTAATTTTAAACTACCAATAATTATAATCATTAATTAAAATTCAAAGATCATGACAACAGAATTCGAAATCATTGAAAAAGAAAAGATTGCGAGTCTATCTTTTCCTCACGAAGAAGTATTACATGAGCATACTGCAATTAAACAAAGAGGTTCTGATTTGAATCGTGCGCTATCTCTAGGTAATTTGGAACACGCCAAAATAAAAATTTATTTCGAAGATGATCATTCAAAGAAAGTTGTCGAAACCACGGTTTGGGGAGTTACAGATTCTAGAGTCATTTTAAAACAAGGGAATGGCATTCCAATTAATAGAATTATTAAATTGGAGTAACAAAATTATAAATATACATACTAATTAAATGCTTTTGAGTTTTCAGAAGCATTTTTTTATTTACTTTGCTTATTAATTAACCCTTTCAATTTATGAAAAATACTCTTTTTAATGCATTACATTTGAGTGTACTACTTTTGGCTGGTTTTACAAGTGTAGCACAAGAGACAAAACCTGTTTCTAACTACAATTATAACGAAACATTCGCAAATAATTTTTACACAAAGAATGGAACAGAAACCAGATCTGCTAGTGGACAACCTGGCGCCAAATATTGGCAAAATAGAGCGGATTATTCGCTTACAGCTACATTAAACGATCAGAATAAAGAAATTTCAGGTTCTGAAATACTAACTTATACCAATAACAGTCCTGACAAGCTAGGATTTTTATGGATGAATGTAGATCAAAACTTATTTAAAAAAGACTCTCGTGGTAACGCAATTATTCCCTTAAAAGGAAGTAGAAATGGCGCTAAAGGACAAGATTTTGATGGAGGATTTAAAATAAAATCGGTAAAAATCATCACTTCAAATGCAGGAAAAATTCAAGAAAAGGAAACAACATTCACCATTACCGATACTAGAATGCAAGTAGATTTGCCACAGGCGGTTGGTGCAAATGGAGGTGTGGTAAAAGTCAAAATAGATTTTTCTTTTATTTCTCCTGATTATGGCTCCGATCGTATGGGGGTTGTAGAAACTAAAAATGGTAAAATTTTTACAGTGGCTCAGTGGTATCCAAGAATGTGCGTTTATGATGATGTATTAGGTTGGAATACAAGACCTTATTTAGGAGCTGGTGAGTTTTATTTAGAATATGGTGATTTCGATGTAAGCATTACAGCTCCAGCCAATCACATAGTTGTATGTTCGGGTGATTTGCAAAATCCATCGGAAGTGTATACTGCTGAACAACAAAAGCGATGGGCATCTGCCAAAAATAGTGACAAAACCGTGATGATTCGAACTGCTGATGAAGTGACAAATACCAATTCTAGACCCTCAGGTAAGTCTTCTCTAACATGGCGATTTAAAACAAAAAATGCACGTGATGTATCATGGGCTTCTTCTGCTGCCTTTATCATTGATGCCGCTCGAATTAATTTACCAAGTGGAAAGAAAGCACTTGCCGTTTCTGCTTACCCAGTAGAATCTGAAGGGCAAAGTGCATGGGGAAGAGCTACAGAATATACCAAAACATCAATTGAAAACTATTCAAAAAGATGGTTTGAATTCCCTTATACTGTAGCTACAAATGTAGCTGGAAATGAAGGGGGTATGGAATATCCTGGAATTGTATTTTGTGATTTGAAATCAAAAGGAGAAGAGTTGTGGGGTGTTACGGATCATGAATTTGGGCACGGTTGGTTTCCTATGATAGTTGGGTCTAACGAAAGATTATTTGCTTGGATGGATGAGGGATTTAATACTTTTATCAACGGATTAAGTTCGCAAGATTTTAACAATGGCGAATACAAACAACGTAATCCAAACATGCATCAAATGGCCGGTATGTTAACAAATCCAGACATGGAACCTGTTATGGCAGCTCCAGATAATTTAAAAGAAGCTAATTTGGGGTTCTTGGCTTATTACAAACCAGGTTCTGGATTGGATATGTTGCGTAATAATATATTAGGTGTAGATCGTTTTGATAAAGCTTTTAGAACTTATGTAGAACGATGGGCTTTTAAACACCCGATGCCAGATGATTTTTTCAGAACTATAGAAAATGTTGCAGGTGAAGATTTAGGATGGTTTTGGAGAGGATGGTTTCTTAATAATTGGAGTCTCGATCAAGGAATTTCAAAAGTAAAGTATGTCAAAGGAGATGCTAAAAATGGGGCTCAAATTACAATTGATAATTATGATAAAATGGTCATGCCTGTTGTTTTGGACATCAAAACAAAAAGTGGAACCGTGATGCGAAAAAATTTACCTGTAGAAATTTGGCAACGTAATAAATCATGGACTTTTAAAGTGGATACGAAAGAAGAACTTGAATCGATTACACTAGATCCAGATAATGTCTTCCCAGATAGAAATGACGAAAATAATATATGGACAGAGGCTAAAAATGGTGTAGATAAAGCCCCTAGATTAGACGCATATGTGGGGGATTATACAAGTGTTAAAATTCCAATAAAAATAAACTTCTCTGAAGAGGATGATAGTTTAGTAATCAATTCTCCTGGTCAACCCTCTTCTCCATTAGAGGATAAAGGAAACGGAAAATTTACTATTGATCAAGCGGGATTAGTCATTCAATTTAATGCAACTAAAGATGGTTTTACACTATTAATTAGTGGACAAAATTTTGAGTTTACAAAAGTAAAAAAATAATAAAAAAGAGAATTTATAAGTAAAGCCGTTTCAATTGAAACGGCTTTTTTAGTTTACGAATTTTTTAGAAAGTACCATTTAGTAGTGCACCTCCAATAGTTGATTTTGCTTCAATTCCGAGTTTTTTCATCATTTCATAAGTGGTGCATACAGCAGCAGATGTAACGGGAATGCCACATTCCGCTTGAATCAAATCAATAGCTTCTAGAGAAGGCATTTGCACACAAGCAGAAGCGACTAAGATGTCTACATCGGTTAAATCGAGCTGTTTGTAAATTTCTAACAAATTCATTGGATTTTGAGCGGCTACTTCTAGATTGTCTGGGATTTCAAGCGCAATACTTTCTTTGACCTTGATGCCTTGATGTTCAATATAATCGACAACTTTATCGGTGAGCGGACGCATATAAGGTGTTATGATTGAAATTTGTTTCGCACCTAAAACGTTTAAACCATTAATCAATGCGCCAGCAGAAGTTACAATAGGAGTAGGGAACTCGTTGGCAATAGTTTCTTGATGTAAATTAACTTCCGAAACGCAATGATACCCACGCCCCATACTCATAATAGCTACTAAACACGCATAGCCCATTACGTCTACATGTGCATCGGAAAGTTCTTGAGCACACTTTAAACTCATGGCATCCATGGCTTTGAGTTCTTCCTGGGTTACTTTTTTCATGCGCATTCTACTCGAATGGAACGTAAAACGTTCGGGTAAAATGGTTTCGCGTGCACGAAAAATGGCAGGTATTTCCGTTTCCATCGTTACATTTGATGATGGAACTATTTGTCCTATTCTGTATTTCATTATGCTCAATTTACAGTCTCAGTCACAGTAAGCAGTCTGAAAACAGAATACTGAGGCTGAATACTAATTTTATATTTCCTTAACTGTATTTACTATTGTTCCAATTCCTTCCACTGTGGCTTCTACAACATCGCCATCGTACAACCATTCTTGAGGATCTCTTCCAGCTCCAACTCCTGATGGTGTTCCTGTTGCTATAATATCACCAGGTTCTAAAGTGAAAACCGTACTTAAATCCTCTATCAAATCATTAATATTAAATAAGAGAAATTTGGTATTTGAATTTTGTTTTTCAACGCCATTTACTTTTAGCGATAAATCTAAGTTGTGTGGATTTTCGATTTCGTCTTTAGTTACTAGAATTGGCCCCATAGGTGCAAATGTATCTTGTCCTTTGGAGACAATCCATTGGCCTTCTCTTCGACAGTCACGAGCGGAAATGTCGTTGATTACTGTATAGCCAAAAACATAGTCCATTGCATCTGTTTTTGAAACGTATTTTCCTTTTTTACCAATCACAACAGCCAATTCCACTTCCCAATCTAGTTGTTGAGTTAGTTTGGTATTCTTAATAATTTCAGTATTTGTTGCAGTAACTGTTGTTGGTGGTTTTGAAAATATGATTGGTTTTTGAGGTAATTTTCCAGTGGTATCCAAAGTTCGAGCACTTTCGGCAACATGTTCGGTATAGTTTAAACCAATTCCAATGATGTTTTTTCTTGGTTTTTCAATGGGAGCGAGAAGGGTAACTTCATCCATTTCATACGAAATCTCTTCAAAAAAATTCGCAGGCGTTTCCTGAATCATTTCTGTAATTTCTTCGATAATTTCAAATCCCATATCGATTAAATCCAACATATCGTTGGGAAGCGGAAAATTGGAAATTTCACCAAAATCCTCCATGTCTATAATGTGATTATTGTGAATAAATCCTAGTCGTGATTCAAAATTTTCTTTTAGCGTATACGTGAGTAGTTTCATTGTATTTATTTTTTTTCTTCGTTTTCTTCTGAAATATTTAAATTATACCAATCAATTTTTCTTGAAAAATACATTACAAGACCTAATATGATAAATATTCCAATACTACCAATTAGTAAAGCAAAATCCTCTAGTTGTATGATTACAAAAATAAAAGTATATAATATTAATAATATTCCACTTATGAGGTACATTAAGGGAGTAGATTTTAATATTGCCTTTACATATCCCGCTATTAGCAGCAGTGTTGCTAAGGCCGAAATAATAAATGAAACATCAAATTTTAAATGTTCTGACAGAGATAATAATAAACTGTAAAATACTATTAAAGCGATACCAACTAATATATATTGGATAGGATGGATGAAAATCTTATTTAATATCTCAATAAAGAAAAAAACTATAAATGTAAACACAATAAACAAAATCGCATATCTAATGGAACGATAGGTTTTTTGATAATTTCCAACGGGTAAAATCAAATCAATTCCAAAACTAGAGTTCGATATGTTATAGGTATTATTGGTCCATGTTTGTGGATAGTTTCTATTTAAATGTAAAATATTCCAATTGGCTTTAAATCCAGAGTCTGTTACTTTTCTCGAATCAGGAAGAAAAGCGCCATTAAAACTTGGTGTCTTCCATGAAGATTCAATTGTAACGTCAGTTGTTTTTCCAACAGGTGTAAAATATAAAATTTGACTTCCTTTTAAATCTATTTCAAATGAAAAAGAGCTATAGCTATTATCTGTGGGATTGATTTCAATTTGAGCATTCATTCCACTTTTTACTATATCATCAGAAATAACACCAGGATTAAAAGAATAAGATTTGTCGTTCCAATTTAAATTAATCTGTTTTTCAATACCTCGCAAGTCATTAATTCCAAGTGTAAATTGTGCTTTGTTGAATATAATATCTTTTTCAGGAATATCGTATTCACTGCTGTTGAAATTTTTAAATTTTCCAGAAATAGTAATTTTAGAATTATAAACCACTATCTGATAAATCCCCCTGTTTCGTTGTTCAGGGTTTATTTTTCCAGTAATTTTTAATTCATTGGGTAGAATGTGTATGAATTCTTTTACTTTAACAACTTTAGTAGTTGAATCTTTTTTTGAATACTCTTTTATGTATTTGTCATAAGGTATTGAAATAAATGGACCTGAAAGTGTTTGTTCATTTGCCCACTTTGAGCTTACTTCGTTAATAGCCTCTTTTTGAGTTGATTCTCTCTCATAAATTAGATTTTCAATCATTGAGGTTGGAATGAGTAATAACAATCCTATGAAAAAAATTGTTCCAACTTTAAAGTATATATTTGTCTTTAGAGATTTCATATATTTAATACATTTGATGTCCGTTATTTTCTTCTAATTCTTTTCCTTGAAATAACCCTAATCCTTCAATTACAGGTAAATCATTAAAATTGAATAGAAAAGCATCTTCTGTTTCAGATAGATTATGATGTTCGTGCCAAGCCCAAGAGGGCACACAAAAAATATCACGTTCCTTCCAATCCAAACGTGTACCGTTTATAATTGTATAGCCTTCTCCTTTAGCACATTGATATACAAAAGAACCGGTATGTTTGTGTGCTTTACCTTTAAAACCAGGAGGAAGTAATTGCATAGCAGCACCCATAGTTTGCATCACATGACCTCCAGTCAATGGATTGGAATAGTGCATCAAAATCCCATCAAAAGGATTAATTTCATTGACTTTAGCTACTTCCAATAAAGTTGGATATACGGTTGACCAAGAGTATTTGAATAAAGGAGAATAAGGCTTATCCCATTGTCTATCAGCAGGAAGTAAACCAGCCCCACCAAAGGTGATAGGGGAGTGATTGATGGGGTTTATCAAAGGTTGTTTTCCATCGTATACAGCATAATCATTGGCTTCTAGAGCATTTACTAACGGAATATCAAGTCCATCTTGCCAAATACATGTCTCTCCGTCTTCTTCTACACCGTGTTCGTGCCAAGCCGAATTTGGAGTGATAACAAAGTCGTTTACTTCCAGCATGATTTTATTTCCATCTACAACTGTATACCCTTTGTTACCTTCCATGATAAAGCGTAAAGCAGACGCGCGATGGCGATGAGCCGATGTAAATTCGCCAGGTCGTGTTACTTGAATTCCTGTGTAGAGCCAACCCACCGCTGCCGAAACATCTTTTCGTTTGTCATTTACTAAATAAACCACACGACGACCTGCTTGTTCCGGAGTAACCAATTCAGATGATTTTAATACTAATTCTCGTAAATCATCATACTTCCAGAGCATGGGAACTGAGTTTGATTTGGGCTCCCAAGGTTCAATATCATTAGCAACAGTCCATAAAGCACCTGCGCCCAATTTTTCGAGTTCTTGGTAATAAGCATCGAGTTCGGGAGTGTTTTTAACTCGTGCTCTTCCGTAAACATCGTCTGAATAGTGGTTTTCTTCCATATTTTATAGTAAGTAATCGTTAGATTCAAGTCTATAAAAGTATGGAAAATTCTCTTACTATTTTTTGAATAGATTAATTTTTAGGTTGTTTTATGGAAGCATCCCAAGTTTTGAGAGTTTCTTTGATTTTTGAAGTTACTTTTTTATCATCTTTAATATACCAGTTCACCGATTTATCAGTTGTAGTTTTATCACCCGAATAGTGGAAAAAAACAATGGAATTTACCAAAGGATAATTTTTTTGAAAATTTCGAAGCGCATCGCCAAACCATTTTGCTCGATCTCCACCAGGTTTTAAACAGCCAAACTCGGCAATCATCATAGGCTTTTTGTAAGAAGCCAATTCTTTGTAATGACTTCCAAAAATTTCAGCAAAGGTCCACCATTTACTCCAATTAGTACTGGTACCAAAATTTAAAATACCAGTAGAAACCATATCAACATATTCATTCCCAGGATAGTAATCATCAAAATAGCCATAAGCGGTATGAGGACTCCAAACCCAAATGATGTTTTTGGCTCCAATCTTGTTAAAAAGATCATGTACGTGCTTCCACCCCGCAACAAATTCTTGCGGTGTTACGTTTTGAGGTCCCCATGGATAACGATAAGGCTCATTCATTTCGTGACCTAATCTTAAGTAAATAGGGTGACCATAGTCTTTGGCACTTTGCGCCCATTTGGAAAGAAAGGCATCATAAAGACCGTTGGCAACTTGTGTAAAAGCGCCCTTGTCTCGTTGTTCTACGGCTGGAATTCCTGGAAAATCTTCAACATTAAAATCACTTACCCATGGCTCCCAAGTGATCATAGGAACAGATCCAATTTCGTCTATTGCATTAACTTCTTTTATGGGAAATTGTTGCTCATCTTTTTCTCCCCAAGCTTGATAAATATGAATAATTGGAAACGTTAAAGCTAGTGAATCTTCCAAATTGATGATATTTTCATACGATTCTTTCTTGCTATCATCGGAAGCTCCAAAAAGAATGATTTTAGAATGTACAAGTTTTTCCTTTTGGTAGCGAATGTTTTTAAACCAAGCCAATTTATCTTCACGAGTTCCTTCTCTTTGATCTAAAATGATGGTTTTTTCAACTTCCTGTACAGTCGATCCTGCTTTAGTGAGGACGGTTTCTATTGGTCCTTTCGATTTTTCACTAACCATAGAAAGACCATAGACTACAAAAAAGCCTAGTGATAAGGCTAGAATCACATAGATATATCGAGAAAATCTTTTAAATAAGTTCATTACAAATTGTTTATAGTTCTTTTGATGCCATTATCAAGCGTAACTTGTGGCAAAAATCCTAATTTTTCTTTAATCTTAGTGTTTGACCCAATCATTTCCCATACTTCATTAGCTCTGTAGGGGAGCGCTCCCAAAACAATTCGAGCCTTACTTGAAATTTGAGTGTTGATTTCTTCAGCAAGGTCGCATAATTTTGTGCCAATACCACTGCAAACATTCATTGTTTCATAATATGAATTCCTGTTTTTGGCTGTTAAAAGTAAGGCTTGTACAACATCATCTACATGTAAAAAATCACGCATTTGTTCTCCTTTAGTCATCAAAAAATCTTCATTTCTTTTCAACGAATGAATCATTTGCGGAATAAAAAAATCTTCAGGCATATTAGCCCCATAGAAGTTGAAAATACGCAAGTTAGTGAATTTTTTTGAGGTATTCGCACAAAAAGTAACAATTAAATTTTCTGCATTAACTTTAGTTAATGAGTAGGGTGAAACAGGTTGAGGAATTTGGTGTTCATGAAAAGGTGAAACGTTATTTCCGTATATTTCACTTGAAGAGGCAAAAATAAAATGACTGTCTATATTTTCTATAGCTTGGAGTAAATGTAATGTTCCTAAGACATTCACTTGGTTCATACGTTCAAAAATTGAAAAATCTCTTGTTCTACTGATATCAGCAGCCAAATGATAGACGATTTCAGGGTTGATTTTTTGCATACATATTTTAAGAGTTTCAGAATCTAAAATATCAACTTTATGATGAAAAGCATCATCTGAAGATGTTCTGGAAAGAGTATGTACAATAGCACCTTCTTCTCGTAAGGCTTTTACAAGAAAAGAACCCAAGTAACCATGTCCGCCAGTAACAAGGATGGTTTTATTTTTAAGCGCTATTGTGCCCATACTATTTTTGCATGCTTTGCTTCTGAAACATAAGACTCTAAGTCGGAAATCGAATTCACTTTAGAATTGATGTAATAATCGTGATACCAGCCAATTGTTTTTTCCATTGTTTTTTCAATACCCCAAACGGCTTTCCATTTTAATTGTTTAGTAGCTTTTGAACAATCTAACATTAACAAATTAGCTTCATGATGGTCGTTTGGATCTTTACTATACTCAATTGAAATTGCATCCCATTGGTTTACAGAAAGTCTAATAATATCTTCTACGGGCAAGTTGCTTGACAAGTCGGGACCGAAATTCCAACCTTCAGCTGTTGCCACATCTTGTTCTAATAATTTCCAACCTAATGTAAGATAGCCACTTAGAGGTTCTAATACGTGTTGCCAAGGACGAGTGGCTCTTGGGTTTCGTATTTTTACAGCTTCATGGTTTGCAGTCGCTCTCACTATATCTGGGATGAGTCTATCTGCTGCCCAATCGCCACCTCCAATAACATTGCCTGCTCGTCCACTTGCCAATAAAACTTGATGTTTTACTCCAAAATAATCGGTATTGAAATACGAATTTCTATAGGAAGAGGTTAACAACTCGGCACAACCTTTTGATGCGCTATAAGGGTCATATCCACCCATCGGTTCGTTTTCCCGATACCCCCACTGCCATTCTTTATTTTCGTAACATTTATCGCTGGTCACATTAACAATAGCTTTTACAGAAGGCGTTTTTCTACAAGCCTCAAACACATGTAAGGTGCCCATCACATTTGAAGAAAAAGTATCTATTGGATCGTTATAAGAAGCTCTTACAAGCGCTTGAGCGGCTAAATGAAAGACGATATCGGGTTGCACTTCATGAAAGTAATTTTGAAGTGCCTTAAGATTTCTTAAATCATCTATTTTTTGAGTAATATTTAAAGACAACAAATCTAAATGATTTAAATCCTCATTTTTTAACGCATAGCCATATACTTCAGCTCCCATTTTTTCTAACCACAAGGCCAACCAAGATCCTTTGAAGCCTGTATGACCCGTAAGTAATACTTTTTTTCCTTTATAGATGCCTCCAAATAGCGTTTCAAAATTTACCATGTTTTCCATAAGGCTTTATTGTTTTTCCACATTTCATTTAATTGGATATTGTCTCTCAATGTATCCATTGGTTTCCAAAATCCGTAATGTTTGAACGCAAAAAGTTCACCGTCTTTTGCTAAATTTTCCAAAGGTTCTTTCTCCCAAATTGTCTGAATCCCATTCGTAATATAATCAAACGCTTTTGGTTCACAAACAAAGAATCCAGCGTTAATCCATCCGCCATCACCAACTGGTTTTTCTATAAAATTACTCACATGACCGCTCTCTCCATCAAACGAAACCCCTCCAAAGCGTCCTTCAGGTTGAACGGTAGTCATGGTAACGGCTTTACCATGATTTTTATGAAAAGCAACCAATTCTTGGATATCAATATTTCCTACACCATCTCCATAGGTTAGCATAAATGGTTCATCACCTACTACATCCTTAGCTTGTAAAATTCTACCACCTGTCATTGCATCTAGTCCAGTATCTAGTAGCGTTATTTTCCAAGGCTCCGATTTGTTATTTAATATTTTAACTTCATTATTTGATAAATCAATTGTGACATCACTGTTGTGTAAAAAATAATTTACAAAATATTCTTTGATGACATAGCCTTTATAGCCTAGTAGTACTACAAAATCATTGTAGCCATATTGTGAATAAATTTTCATAATGTGCCACAAAATAGGTTGGGCTCCAATTTGAATCATTGGTTTTGGAATTAAATCAGTGGCTTCACTAAATCGGGTTCCAAATCCACCAGCTAACAATAAGGTTTTCATAATACAGTTTTTTTAGTTAATAATTATTTTATTTCAATAGTTGTATCCTCTTTGATGAATATTCTGCTCCAAGCATCTTCCGCTTTGAGATGCATGGCTTCATAGGCGGCTAAAATACCTCCGATCGATTGGATGAATGCAATAAACGAGAATCCAATCATTCCCCATGTGCGTTGCGCTGTGAAAATTAATTCACTTTCTGGCGTAAAATAGCGGCGTTCAATCAATACACCTGCAACTGAAATCACAAACACAAAAGAATAGGCAATTAAGGGTTTGACAAACGGATTAATAAATCCTTTTACAGCGGTTTTTGCAGTAGGAAGGTAAGGGATTTTTTTTCTTTTAAGTGTTAGAATAAAAGCATATAAAAACACAGGCCAACACGAATATTTCAAAATCATTCCACGCCAATGAAACCCACTTTCTGTTTTGCGGTCACATAAAAACTTCTGAGCATAGATGTAGATAAAAATAGCTATAAACAAAATGATGGAACCTCGTGCAATAAATTCTGTAAAATCCATTCTACCGGGTATAATCTTTGTGAAGAAATAGAGTAGGGGGACAAAAATGAAAAAAGCAGTTATTGTTCCAAAAAGGTAATATGTTCCAATAGAAAGATAGGATACTTTTTGCCAAAAGGTGAGTTTTTTCATCAAATATGGCATTTCGTCAAATAGCAATTCAAAAACTCCTCGCGCCCATTTTAATTGTTGTTTACAAAAAGAGGCAAAGTCTTCAGGCACTAAACCACGACTCACAATCACTGGATTATAGATTGATTTCCAGCCTTCAGCATGAATACGCATGGATGTTTGTAAATCTTCTGCCAAACCTTGAGCGTGTCCGCCAATACTTTCTAGGGCTTTTCTTCTGAACGTACAATTGGCGCCAATAGCCACAGCACCTCCATAGCCGTACAGTCCCATTTGCGTAGGACCATAGAAGGTATAGGTTTGTTCGGCAGCCCCTTTTGCAGTAAAGGAACGATACATATTGTAATAGCCTTGACTTACTTGAACAAATCCAACGGATTCGTCTTTAAAAAAGCCTAGTGTTTGGTCTAAAAAATTCGGAAAAACAATATGGTCTGGATCTAGAATTAAGATAAATTCTTCGTTCGTTCTTCTTAGGGCTTCGTTTACTTTTCCCGCTTTTGCTCCTGGTAAATTGGCTAAATCCAACCAAACGACATCGTACTGTTCGGCAAGAGCTCTAAAATCAGGGTCTTCAGTACTGTCTAGTAAATATGTGGTATGGGGATAGTTTAAATTTTTTAATGCTTTAAACGTATTTTCAAACATTGAAATCGGTTCGCCAGGTGCTGATGTTGTGAAAACAGCCACACTAAGTCCTTCACAAGGTGTGGGTACTTCTTTGGGCTTTTTTAAACGCAAATAATTTATCCAAATCAAAACAATTCGCAAGATGCCATACCAGAAAAACATACTGAGCAATACAAACAAAAAGAGATTACTAATATGATCTTCACGAAACCACCATTCAGCTAGGTTAATGACACTCAGAATTCCAGCTAAAATGAACACCAATAGGATAAACTGATCAATATGTGTGACTTTTTTGGCTGCTTTGAATTTGAATAAGTGATTTCGAAGTTTTGTATTCATTTATAATTTAATATTCAACCCAAGTCCTAAAAGACTTCTAGTATAGAAAAAGGTTTGTTGTTGTGTGAATGATATTTTTGCTTGAATGTTTTTTGAGACACCAATATTTAAATTGCTGTTGATTTCATAGGGAGAAAAGGTAGTTTTTTCAGAATTTTTGCTAAAAAAAGTGGTTCCAGTTGTATCAGTATCAAGATAGATATATGGATTTTCACATGATGCATACACTCCAATATTGGCTTTTGTATCCCACTCAATAGTTTTAGAAACTTTATAATTAAATAAGACTAAAACAGAATGAGTAATTTGATTTTTTGGAGTGAAATAAGGATTATAGTACCCTTCTATTGTGCTATTTGGTGAAAATTGTGCGATAGCATCTGCTAACGATTCTTTTGCAGTAAACAAATTTTTATCCGCATTCGAATAACTGTAACCATATCCGAAGCAAAGTTTTATTTTAGAAAAAGTAATGGGTTTAGAAATAATCCAAGAACTAAACGAATTTACAGGATTTGAATCATTAAAGAATTGTTGGTTATAGCCTGCATGAATAGAAAAAAGTGATGAATTATTATATTCAATGGCACCGAAAATATTGTTTTGTACCAAGGTAAATGACGTGCTTTCGAGAGTACCTAGGTAAGGTTTTCTGTTGTATCCCATATTAATTGAGGTATGCTTCCACACCTTGAGTGTCGCATCAAGACTTCCAATACAAGCCACTTTATCACTAAAGTTTTTATATACTCCAAGGGAATAATTTGTTGTAAGTCCGATTGACAGAATAAACAATTGGTTGGATAATTTTCCAGATATTACTTGATGATTTGGAGTAAAATTATAATTTTTTACTTCAAAAGTTGGGTTCAAAAAATAAGAGCTATATTGTCCCACTTCAATAGCTTCAGCATAAAAATCTACAGGTTGGTTGTCGTGCTGATATTCAAATAGGGTTTTAATATAAGGGGTTGTCGCTTCGTTTATAGAACGAGTGAGAGCATCAGCAATGTGGCTATCAGGATAAAGGGTTTTAATTTTTGCAATACGATTTTTGGCCTCCTTAACACGACCATTCCAAAAAGCAATGTTTGCCTCCATTAATAACGCTTCAGCTTGTGTGTCTGGAAACTCTTCGAGTTTTGGTAATAGTGAGTTTACTTTTTGCAATTGCCCATTTTCATAAAGAGTACGAGCATAATCCATTTCAATTTCATGAACATCAGGAGCTAGTGCAATGGCTTTTAGAAACAATTGTTCCGATAGCGTTGCGTTGCCGTTCCAATGAGCTACTTGAGCGTAGAGCCAATTCGTTTCTAAATCCTCAGAATGATTTTTGTAATAATTTTCTAAAATAGAAACCGCTTTTTTGTAATCTTTCTGTTGGATGTATGTTCTTGCTGTAGTAAGTGGTTCTTCTATTGATTTATACTGAGAAAAAACAGAAATCGTAAAGAAACTCCAAATAAAAATGCTAATCGATTTTACTTTCATTAGATACGTTTTTAGTTTAGAGGACAATTATTTTTTTTCTTGCTCTCACAAAACGAAATTATGAAAATATTGAATTTTTAAGAGTTAGTCTGTGTTTTTTAAGACTATTTTAAGAAACAAATTACACTATAACGATATAGTTCCTATTTTTATTAAAAATCATCTTTAGATTCAATAAAAGTAATTTTTTTTGTTGGGGCAACATTGACACGCAAATCAAAAATATCAAAACGATTGTAATGTCCTAATATATCGTGCATTTGTTTGGGTTGGATGCATTTTGCCAAATCAATTTCAGCATAAATCATTCCTTCTTCATCAATTAGAGGATTTCCAATAACAGCCCCATTTGGACCTATAAAACCTGAAAAAGCAGAATTTTTTCTAGTTAATAAGTCATCCACATTAGGAACATCATCTCGTAATGCCTCTTTAATTTCTTGCGAAATCGTCGAACACGACACAATGGTAAATAATTTGCCTTCAAAGGAATGTGCCGCGGCTCGTATTTTTATTGCTTCAGCCATATCGTAGTCAGGAGGAGCTACTGGTAAGGAGATGTAATTGGCAATATGAACCAATTCTCCCTGAGCAAGTAGCGTAAATCGTGCCAGAGTATTTGTGTTTTCTCCACAAGCTAATGTGCCAACAGGTCCCACTTCAGTTGGGTACACTTTTAACGATGAGCCATCACCCGAAGTCCAAGTGAGTTTTTCAGCCCAAGTTGGAACGAGTTTTCGATGTCTACCAATTAGATTTCCATTGTTGTCAATGATTAAATTAGTGTTGTATATTTCACCATAACTATCGCCACGTTCGTTAATTCCAATGACAACATTAATATTGTTTTCTTTTGCTGCTTGAAATAACGGTAGCATAGCATCGTCAGTCACGGCAACCGAATTTTTATACAATTCTTCATACCATTTGCTGCCTTGAACGGGCGTCATGATCCAATTCCAATACGGATAACCTGCCACAAAAACTTCGGGAAAAGCGATTAATTGCGCTCCATTAGCGTGAGCTTCCTTGATGAATGAGATGGCTTTTTCAATCGTTTTTTCCACATTTAAAAAAACGGGTGATGTTTGAACAGTGGCTGCTTTGAATTTTTTGAAGTCCATTTATATTTGTTTTTGGAACATAGCTTGAAGAAATTCAAGAAAATTTTATCTGTGAAAATTCCTTTGGTTTCTCTAATCTGCGTTGTTTTACTCTAATTCGTATTTTTTAATTCTTGCTTTCATTTCTTCGTTAAAAGCTTCGGCTTTAATGCTTTGTCTATCTTGTTGAATTTTGACATTGACTAAAGTCACTTCGCCTTCTAAAATAATTTTTTCTTGTTCCTTTTCAAATAAGAATCCACAAATTATAGAAGAAGTTTTTAGTTCTTTAACCCAAATTTTTTTTGTCAGCGTTTCACCAATTCGAGCCGCATTTTTGAATTGTACTTTCAAATCTACTGTAGGAATCCCATTAGTTTCGTGCATTTTTGAAAATGGTCTTTCTAAAGCTTCGTCAAACCAATCTTCCACCAAATCGTTGAGCATTTCTAAAAAACGCGGATAAAACACTATTCCGGCGTAGTCAATGTGTTTGAAACGGATTTTTTCTTGTTTTATAAAAGGTTGTTTCATCTTACTTCAATTTAAATCGTTGAATTTTTCCGGTTTCGGTTTTGGGTAAAGCATCTGTAAAATGAATGATTCTAGGATATTTATATGGTGCCGCAACTTCCTTGAACCAATGTTGAATACGATTTTTCATGGCGTCGGTAGCTTTTGATTGGTCTTTAAGAACAATATGTGCACAAACTAACATGCCTCGTTCATCATCGGGTACGCCAACTACGGCACATTCCAGAATATCTTCATGGGTTAAAAGTACGCTTTCTACTTCGATAGCGCCAATATTATAACCAGAAGAAATAATCATGTCGTCGCCTCGTGCTACAAACCACAAATACCCATCTTCATCTTTACGGAATATATCGCCCGTAATGTTCCAACCCTTTTCTACATATTCGCGTTGTTTTTCTTCACGATTTAAATATTTACAACCTGTAATACCTCGTACCGCCAATCTTCCGGGTTCGTTTATAGGTAATTCATTTCCATTAGTATCTATAATTTTGGCTTCATATCCTGTTACAGGGACTCCCGTTGCACCAGGTTTCATATTTTCTTCGTTAGAGGATATAAAAATATGTAGAATTTCTGTAGATCCAATTCCGTCAATAATTTTTAATCCCGTCGCGTCATACCAATCTTGCCATACTTTTAAGGGTAAATTTTCCCCAGCTGAGACACATTTGCGTAAACTCGAAATATCGTAATCATTCACTTTTGTAGTAATCACCCGCCAAGCAGTTGGCGCAGTAAAACAAATCGTGATTTTAAAATCGGAAATGGCTTTCAATAATAAATCGGGACTTGGTTTCTCTATCAAAAATGTAGAAGCACCATAATACATTGGAAACAAGACTAGCCCACCCAATCCAAAGGTGAATCCGAGCGGTGGACTCCCAGTAAAAATATCGTTTACCGTTGGTTGTAACGAATAAGGAGGAAAACATTCGCAAATATTCAGAATATCTTTGTGATAATGGGAGGTCATTTTGGGTAAACCCGTAGTACCTGATGTAAAACCAATCAAGGCTATACTATCCGATTTGCTATGGTAATTTGAAAAGGTCTTCGGTTTGGATTGTATCCATTCTTCCAATTGTGAATTACCATAGAAACAGGTATGTTTTAGAAAATTGGATTTTACTAAATGCAATTCTTCTTCCAATTCTTTATCGCAAAGAGCATGCGAAATTTCGGCACAATCGACAATGGTTGTCAATTCTTTAGAACGTAAAAGAGGCATAGTTGCCACTACAATTCCACCAGCTTTTAAAACGGCAAACCAACACGCCACCATCATCGGATTATTGGCCGAGCGAATCAATACTCGATTGCCTGATTTTAAACCCAAATCTTCCACTAAAACATGAGCTATCTGATTCGCTTTGTCATACAAATCTTGATATGTCCATGTTTCTTCAAAGGTTCGGATGCAACTATTGTTACCACGACCTTCCTTGATATGATTGTCTAATAATTTCTCAACACAATTCAATATTTCAGGATGCTGAAATTGTGGCAAATCAGTAAAGTGATATTCTGGTTGCAAATCTAAGCTTGGTAAGCTATTGTGTGCAAAAGTATCTTCGTAATGTTTCATTTTGAAAAATTGTATATTGTATAATGTATAACAGTATATTGAACTTGAAAATACAATATACTTTTTACTTTTTATTACTTTTTGGTTTTAACGCTTTTTTCATTCCTTCCAATTGTTTTCTTTCTGTAGCTTTCAGTGGATATAAATGCGAAATTCCTGCTTTGTATTGATTTGGAATATCATCTGGTTCAAATTGTTCATTAGCTTGAGCATTTCGAACAAAATTAGCATCCAGCAATAAAGGTCTACCAAGTGCAACTAAATCGGCTCTTCCGTTTAATATTATCGTATTGATTTGGTCGATATCTTGAATAGAACCTGCAGTAATTGTCGGAATACGGACTGTATTTCGAATCGCATCTGAAAAAGGGGTTTGCCACATTCTACCTGTTGTTGGTTTTTGATAAGATACTGTATTTCCTGTTGAAACGTTGATAATATCGGCACCGGCATTTTTGAAAGCTGTTGCAATGGAGAAAATATCTTTTTCGGTTATTCCGTTTTCGGCCCAATCGGAAGCGGATATTCGCACTGACATGGGTTTTTCTTTAGGGAATACCTTTCGCATTTCATTAAAAACGCGCAATGGAAATTTTAATCGGTTTTCGATGCTTCCGCCAAATTCATCCGTTCTCATATTCGTTAATGGCGACAAAAAAGAAGCTAACAAAAATCCGTGATGTGCTTGCAATTCGATTAGATCAAAACCCGCTTCGTTGGCATTTTTGGTAGTATGAACGAATTGAGAAGTAACCAAATCCATATCGGCAAGTGTCATTGCTTTTGGAGGAGCGGAATTTTCATTAAATGGAATTGAAGACGCCGAAAGTAATTCCCAAGAAGTCCCATTAAAAGTTTCTTCCCAGGGTTTTTTAGTAGCACCTTTTCTACCAGAATGCCCTAATTGAATTCCGATTTTGGTTTGAGTGTTTTTATGGATAAAATTAGTAATTCTTTTCCAGGCAATGGTTTGCTCTTGAGTATAAATACCAGCACAACCCATCGTAATTCTTCCCGTTTCAGAAATGGCTGTAAGTTCAGTAAGAATAAGCCCTAAGCCTCCCATAGCTCGTGAGGTATAATGCTGAAAATGCCAATCGTTTACCACCCCATTTTCTGCCGAATATTGTCCCATGGGAGCCATAACGATTCGGTTTTGCAAAGCTACATCTCGTAATTTGAAAGGTGTAAAAGCAGCAGGAATTGGTTTTAGGTTTTGGGTTTTAAGTTCTAGAGTACTATTAAATTCCTCCAACACTTTATCAGTAAAAGAGGCGTCACGCAATCGTAAGTTTTCAAAGGTTACTTTTTTAGAACGCGTCATACATCCGAAGGCAAATTGATAAAACGGATGTTGTATGTTTCTATCCATGTTTTCAAACCAATCTAATGACACTAAAGCGGCATATTGAATCATTTCCACTGGATTTCTTCGTGTTTTGTCATATTGTTTGAAAGCGGCTTGCACATCATTTGGATTAGCAAGTACGGCATCGGATAATCCTATCGCACAATCCATCGCTAATTTAGTTCCCGAACCAATAGAGTAGTGGGCAGTAGCTTTGGCATCGCCTAATAGAACAATATTATCGTGATACCAATTTTCATTCGTTACGTGTGGAAATTGTCGCCAATGCGATTTATTCGAAATTAATGGATGTCCGTCTAATTCGTCTTTGAAAATTTCAGCTAATTTTTGAATGGTGTCTTCTTCATTCGTGATTTCAAAATTCAGGTTTTCCCAAGTTTCATTGCTGCATTCGAAAATCCAGGTACTCATTCCAGTTTCGTATTGATAGGTATGAGCCACTATTGTTCCGTGGGGTGTGCTTCTGAAAAAATAAGTAAATGCGTCCAATGGTTTAGTTGAACCCAACCAAACAAAACGGTTTTTCTTTAAAACAATTTTAGTACCAAAAGCGGCTTCGTTAGCTGTTCGAATACCGCTACCAATTCCGTCGGAAGCCAAGATAATATCAGCATCTTTATACTGACTTAGATCGTCTATGTTTTGTTCAAAGTGCAAATTAACACCTTCTTCACGACAGCGTTGTTGTAAGAGCTGTAACAAAGTTTTGCGTGAACATCCACAAAAACCATTTCCGGCAATACTTACTTGCTGACCATCACGAGCTACAATAATATCGTCCCAATAAGCAAATTTAGAACGTATTAATTCATAGGATTCCATATCACGCTTTAGGAATTCACCCAAAGTTTCATCAGAGAATACCACTCCAAAACCAAAACTATCGTCGGGTTTGTTACGTTCGTAAATATCTATTTGGCAATGAGGCATTGCTTTTTTGGTAAGAATCGAAAAGTATAATCCTCCTGGGCCACCACCTATTACTGCTATTTTCATATTTTAATTGATAATTAACAATTTATAATTGATAATTTTTAAGTTCTTTTAATTGAGAATACTTCTCCTATTTTACTGTAATTAGAACCAGCCAATCGTGCAACTGGCTTATAGGTTTCCATATTAATTTTATGATTGTCGAGCAAAATAGTTTCATCAATATGCATCATGACTATTCTACCAATTACGATGCAAGCACCGCCTTGTTTGTGGTTTTCTAGAAAATAATGGTGCACCATTTCACATTCAAATTGAATGGGACTTTCTTTTACCCGATTTGGTTTTATCTTGAGAGAAGCAATTGGAGTAAGTCCGACTAATTCAAATTCATCTACCTCAGCAGGAACCACTTGAGCGGTGGCATTCATTTGTTCAACAAGGTCTTCAGTGACCATATTTACAACAAATTGCTTCGTGGTCAGCACATTATTTAAAGTGTCTTTATTGGTATTGTTGTCTCTACGAGTTGAAAACATTACGTGAGGCGGATCATCGCCAATCATGTTGAAATAGGAGAAAGGGGCAAGATTGTTGATTCCATTTTCGTCGATGGTTGAAATCCATCCGATAGGTCTTGGAATAATGGAACCCGTTAGTAATTTGTAAATAGCCGACGCTTCGAGCGTATCGGGATTAAATTCCATAGTGAGATGTGTTTGTACAAATTAAAACTATTTTTTTGAATTTTTAGTACTATTCAGATGATTTTCTATCAATTCCTTAGTATTTTAATCAGTTTTATAGCAAAATAAGTTATATTCTCAGGCGGATGCCTTTTTTGTGACAATATGGTAGAAGCCTACAATGGGGTAGAAGCCCTTGCATATTATGAAAAACTAGAACAAGGCGCGGTGTCATTAGAAAATTTGCCCGAGGTTGTGTTGTTAGATTTGAATATGCATGTTATGGATGGATGGGATTTTTTTGAAACGTTTAAAAAAAGATTTCCCAAGTATTTTTCTCAAACCAAAATATTTATTTTATCCTCTAGCATCAATCCTTTGATGAAGCCAGAGCTAAAAAAGAAAAGAATATTGTAGCCTTTCTTGAGAAACCATTAAATAAAGAAAGTTTAGAGCATATTAGATCAAGTATTCGCAAGGATAAATCTTAATTAGGGTATTGACTACCTAAAATAGGTTTTTTGGGAATTACGCTGTATGTGTAATTAAGATTGTTTAACTCTGCTGTTGGAATTGAAGCTTAGATTTTGTAGTATTTGAACGGTATTAACACACACTCTACTACTAACTGTGTCATCATATTGATTTGTATACTCAAACCTTCTTTAGTAAGTCTTATAATGTTGTTATTAGTTGTAGGTAAACATGCCTTGTTTGTATAATAATCTATAAGCCGAGTGGTGCACGATTTACAATGGTATTGCTGCTTTCTATTTTTAGTAAAACCATTTTTAATGATTGCTTTAGATTTACATTTTGGACAAATTTGTGTATCACTAACTTTGACACATGAGGTTTCTTTAAGTATCATTTTATTCGATTTAAGACTTTATCTAATGTAAAAAGACAGCCGTACAGCTCGCCTTTCTTGCTTTAATTTTATAAGATTATTTGGTTTACAAATAGTTAAGTTCTTTAAATTAGTTCGTCACTAATTTTGATACATTACCCATTACCAACTTCATCGTTCAATGGGAAATTACAAGAGTTAATACTATATATGTTATTACAACTATAGTACTAATAATTTTTTCCCTATCGGTCTCTTTTTCATAATCTTTAATTATATAAAAGCATTTATCTTTATAAATAAAAATAAAAAAATTAAACAAACAAATAAATCCTATTAATATGGAGCCAAAGAATTTCGGAAAAGAAATTTTTTTAATGTTAATAAAATAAAATATCATTGGAGCAAAATTAAAAAATAATAATGCAGATATTAAAAGCATAGCTGTCCATGTTGCATCAACTGTACCAACTTTTTTTGCAAATTTATATAATCTAAAGTATAGATAATGATATAAATATTTAATCATATTTTTAAATTTAATTTCTAAACCCCGATAGCGCAGATTTGCAATCCGTGTCCACAATCAATATTAAAACAAATCTATCAAAATAATATTTAAATCATTATCTAATCCTGCATAATTTCTGGCTGAACTAAAATAATAATCTACTGTTGTTCTGGTTATAAAATAGGTTTCTTCGGTTGTTGCGGCTTTATACTTAGTTGACATGTTTTTAGCTTTTAACAAATTTAATAAAAAAAACCTACAAGTTTTTATCGTTGTAGGTTTTGTGTTTTTTATACTCTTTGTAAGCACGGATTGCAAATCGGAACTATCTGAACGGGGAGTTACAAGACAATCTTGTTAAAACACCTAATATGATGTATTCCCTAGTTTTTTACGGTACTAACTCGTTTTGATTTCGGAATACCAAAGCGTCATCAAAGGCATCTAACAAGATGATGCTTTCTGTAGTGACATGACCTCCTAAAATAGCTTTAGAGAGTTGGTTGAGGACTTCTTTTTGAATGATGCGTTTTACAGGACGTGCGCCAAATTGTGGGTCAAAGCCTTTTTCAGCTAAATATTCAATCGCCTCGGGTGTCGCATCCATAGTGATGTTTTGATGCGCCAACATTTTGATGATGTGTCGCAATTGAATGCCAACAATTTGTTTGATATTGGCATTGGTGAGTGGCGTGAACATCACAATTTCATCAATTCTATTAATAAACTCTGGGCGCACTGTTTGTTTTAACAAGCCCAGTACTTCTGTTTTGGCAGCTTCTATAGCGGCTTCTACTGAACCTTTTAAGTTTTCAAATTTCTCTTGTATGATATGACTACCCATATTGGAGGTCATGATGATAATGGTGTTTTTAAAATCGGCAAGCCTTCCTTTGTTGTCGGTGAGACGTCCTTCATCCAATACTTGTAGTAAAATGTTAAACGTATCGGGATGTGCTTTTTCAATTTCATCTAATAAAATCACCGAATAAGGTTTTCGTCGCACGGCTTCAGTCAATTGACCGCCCTCATCATAGCCTACATAACCTGGAGGCGCTCCTACCAAGCGACTCACACTATGACGCTCTTGATATTCGCTCATATCGATGCGGGTCATAGCATTTTCATCGTCAAAAAGATATTCGGCTAGTGCTTTGGCCAATTCAGTTTTTCCCACTCCTGTGGTTCCTAGAAATAAGAAAGTTCCAATCGGCTTTTTGACATCTTGCAATCCAGCACGACTGCGACGCACGGCATCACTCACCGCTTCAATGGCCTCTTCTTGTCCTACCACACGTTGGTGAAGTTCTTCTTCAAGATGGAGTAATTTTTCACGTTCCCCTTGTAGCATTTTCATGACTGGAATTCCAGTCCATTTTGCCACGACTTCGGCGATATCTTCACGAGTCACTTCTTCTTTGATAAGCGATTCCCCTTCTTGGTTTTCTTGCAATTGTTTTTGTAAGGCATCCAAGCGTACTTGGGCATCTTTAATTTTGCCATAACGAATTTCGGCTACGGTCCCATAATCGCCGTTGCGCTCGGCTTGCTCGGCTTGTGTTTTGAAATCTTCGATTTCTAATTTAACCGCTTGGATGCTATCTACGACATCCTTTTCTGATTTCCATTTGGTAAAAATTTCGTTGCGTTCTTCTTTAGCATTCGCCAAATCCAATCCCAAACCTTTCAATTTGGTTTCATCATTTTGTCTCACATTGCTATCTTTTTCAAAGGAGTTTGACGAATATTCTATTTCGCGTTTGATGGCTTCAATTTCTATTTCCAATTGCATGATTCGTCGATCCAATACATCCAATTCTTCGGGCTTCGAATTGATTTCCATACGCAATTTTGATGCCGCCTCATCCATCAAGTCAATGGCTTTATCGGGCAAAAAACGGTTGGTGATGTATCGTTGAGAAAATGTTACCGCAGCGATAATCGCATCGTCTTTGATGCGCACTTTGTGATGGGTTTCATATTTTTCTTTAATCCCTCGCAAAATAGAAATGGCACTTTCAGTATCGGGCTCGTCCACCAAAACTTTTTGAAAACGTCTTTCTAAGGCTTTGTCTTTTTCAAAATATTTTTGGTACTCATCAAGTGTAGTCGCACCAATAGCACGCAATTCGCCACGAGCCAAAGCGGGTTTCAAAATGTTAGCCGCATCCATGGCACCTTCGCCACCACCAGCACCAACGAGCGTGTGGATTTCGTCAATAAAAAGAACAATATCTCCCTCGGCTGCCGTGACTTCTTTAACCACTGCTTTGAGTCGTTCTTCAAATTCCCCTTTGTATTTTGCTCCAGCTATGAGTGCGCCCATATCTAATGAGAAGACAATTTTATCTTTTAGATTTTCAGGAACGTCTCCATCTACAATTCGGTGTGCTAAGCCTTCTGCAATGGCGGTTTTACCCACTCCAGGTTCGCCCACCAACATCGGATTATTTTTGGTTCTACGAGTTAGAATTTGGAGCACACGTCGAATTTCTTCATCTCGGCCAATTACAGGGTCGAGTTTACTAGAGCGTGCCAATTCGTTTAGATTTTTGGCATATTTATTCAAAGCGTTATAGGTTTCTTCGGCAGAGGCTGAAGTAACACGTTCTCCTTTTCGAACTTCTTGAATAGCACTTTCTAGCGCTTTTTCGGTAGCTCCTTGGTCTTTCAATATTTGGGCTACTTTACTTTTAGATTTAAAGATGGCCCAAACAATATGTTCTAAGGAAACAAAATCGTCTTTCATCTTTTTGGCGAGAAGACTAGCTTCGTTGAGTGTGGCTTGACACTCTCGAGACAACATGATGTCGCCACCCGAAACTTTCGGAAAACTTTGAAGCGTACTTTCTAGTATTTTTTTGAAAAGATCTGCTGAAATGCCTAATTTTTTTAGAAGAAAAGGAGTCACATTCGCATCTACTTCCAAAATGGCGCTACACAAATGTTCGTTTTCAATAAGCTGATGGCTATGAGCTTGCGCAATAAGTTGAGCTTGTTGTAACGCTTCTTGTGATTTGATGGTAAAATTATTAAAAGTCATTTTTTTGTGTTGTTTATTAGTTTTATTCAGGGTTTGTTTACTAGTGGTCAATTTATGTTCCACTTCAAACTTCGAGTCAAAATGACCGATTTTAGAGCCAATTTAGTGAAAAAACAAGTCAAAATGACCTAAACATACTGAAAAATTGTCTTGACGTTGCAAAAAAATGTTTCTAGAAGAAAGGAGTAAGTATCTTCTTAGTCAATTCCATTTAGAATGTATAAATTTGTAACCGAACTTATCTTGAACTTATGAATTGGATTGCATTGACCGAAAACGCACAATTGGATGAATTGATTTTACAATCACATGAAAAACCCGTAGTGATTTTTAAACACAGCACTCGGTGTGTGATTAGCCGTTTTGCATTAAAGAATTTTGAATCGGCGTTTCATTATGAAAACGAAATTTTACCTTATTTAGTTGATTTACTAAATTACAGATCAATCTCAGATGACATTGCGCGAGGGTTTCTAGTTGCACATCAATCGCCACAAATTTTGGTAATAGATAGAGGCGTTTCAGTTTATAACGCTTCTCATGAGTCTATTGATGCTCAGGATTTAAAACAATTTGTTGTTCAAAATAAATAAAGCTCTTACTTTTTTTGGTAAGAGCTTTTTCTTATTTTATCGCAATCATTGAAATTTCTACATTTACATTTTTAGGTAAACAAGCTACTTGCACGGTTTCTCGAGCTGGAGCAGTTTCATCTTTAAAGTAAGTTCCGTATACAGCATTAATTTTAGCGAAATCGTTCATATTGCTTATGAAAATCGTTGATTTAACAACATGTTCAAAAGACATTTCTGCAGCTTCTAAAACTGCTTTCATGTTTTCCATAACTTGTTTAGTTTCATTTTCTATGTTTTCAACAACCAATTTCATTGTTTCAGGATGCAAAGCAATTTGACCTGAAGTATACAATGTGTTGCCAACTAATACCGCTTGATTATAAGGGCCAATAGGCGCAGGAGCTTTTGAAGTTTGAATAATTTTTTTCATATAATAAAAAAAGGTTTTATCGTAATGTTCGGTCGGGTTGTGTTCGTTTATCCCATTTAATGTCTTTAAGCACCCCAGCTTTGATTCCAATGAAGAATCCCCAGTAGGAATTGGTGCCAAAAGGATTCCAGTTAAAACTCATGTTCCAACTTAGCAAATCTCTATTGAGACGTATTTGTGTAAATGTAACGCCTTTTCGAACAAAATCATACCCTGTAGAAACTCCAATTTTCCATTTCGGAGTCAAATCGGTATTGGCTGAAATCATTAAGGAGTTGCTAGCAATTTTTCGTTCGTTAAAATTATTTGAACAGGTAATAGAATAGGCTAGATTAAGATCCCAAGGAATTTTAGCATTATAAAAACCGCTAAATCCATCATCGTCTTCCTCTGATTTGGTGTCAGAATCTTTTGGGGTATTTAATTCGTCATTACTCCCAAATAAATCGTCTTCCCGTCCACCATTTTTCGAACCTTGCACATTTTTTTTCTTTTTGTCGTCTTTCGAACTTGCAAGCGTATAATTTATGGTCATATTGGCTGCTGTCATTCGGAAAAGACTACCACCCTCATCAATGTTGAACGTATTAATTCTTCCAGTTTTGGCCTTGTTTAAAGCATAAGGGTCTAAAGTGGCTGCAAAATTTACATTCATTTTTTGTTTGAACAACAAGGTTCCGCCACTCAAGCGCATGGGTGACCATCGCAAAGAATCGGCAGTGGCATCATAACTAGTAGAAAGATTGAAGTTATTTAACAGCATGATTTTCTTGGGCTCCGTTTTTGTCGAATCTTTATCACGTACTTTTGCTTCGAAAGTGTTGCTCAAACTAAAACCAATGTTATTTGAATAATATTTATTGGGCGCGCCTCCAATAGACCCTTCAAAACGAGAGTATTGGGTATAAATTGACTCAACAGGCAATCCTGTAGCTTTGGCATAAATTCTATCCGATTCGTAACTGTCGTAATATTTAGCATATCCAGGGACATAGGTGTGAGAAATTGCGGGACGCATTACGTGTCTAATCGACTGAATTTTTTTGTCTTTACCAAAATTAAATGTTCCATAGATAGTCGTCCCAACACTATTGGAGACCGAATAAGTTCTGTAAGAATCAAATCCATTTACTTTAGTGTCTACGACCTTGTAGGTTGCAAAATCCATACTTCTTTTGATGGTTTGAAGTGCCCATACTTCATTGTAATTAAAGGAAGATGAGACACTGAAATGCTTGAATATTTTAAAGTTTGTACTCAATGGAATCGTATGCTGGAATCCACTTCGAGCATTATCAAACATTTCTTTTTTAAAGAAGTAATCGTCTGTCGTTTGCATTTGATTTTCACCTCGAACACTATACTGTAAATTGATGTTTTTTATGAATCCTTTTTTAATCCCATTTTTTGGAACAAAAGGATAAATCCTATCAACACTCCCTTGAAATGTAGGCAGCGTCATATTAATTTGTTTAGTATTCGTGTTCTGTGAATGAGTGGCTGCCAACGAAAAATTTACTTGAGGCACACAATTGAAAGTTTTCGAATAGGAAACCGACGAACTCATGGTGTTGTTCAGGGTTGACCCAATATTGGCTAAGTTGATTGATTGTTGAAAGTATTGACTGCTTCCTAAGTTTACAGAAGCAGAGAATCTCGAATTGGGATTTGATTTTGCATCCTTAGTATGCGACCACTGAATGTTATAAATTTTAGTTTTGGAATAATCGGGATAGCCTCGCTCACTATTGATAAGATTTTCAAAACGGATATTGATACTTCCATTATATTTATACCGATTAGCATAACTGGATTGAAATCGTGTGGCATAACTTCCGTTTGTATAGTAATCACCTAAAACTTCCAAGTCATATTTGTCACTCAAAGCAAAGTAATATCCTCCATTTTGCAAGGCATAGCCTCGTGTATTGTTTTGTCCATAACTTGGAGGAATAATTCCCGAATGACTTTTTTCAGTAATCGGAAAGAAAGCAAAAGGTAACGCTATGGGAGTGGGTACATTTTCAATATACATGTTGGTAGTTCCGATAACAACTTTTTTTCCAGGTACAAATTTCATTTTACGAACATAGAAAAAATACTCAGGATCTTCGATGTCTTTAGCTGTTGTGAGGCGCGCGCCTTTCATAAAATAAACCGAATCGTTTTCTTTTTTTGAAAGATGTGCTTTTATGTTGAGTTCTTGTTGTGACGTTCGAGAGTTCCAAACCAAAGCTTTTTTGGTTTTATAATTAAAACGAATGGAATCGGGTTCTATCACACTTGAACCTTGTTTGAAATAGGGGATTTGGGTGTAATTTCCCATCGAATCCTTTAATCTTCCCGCATAGACTTCATTTTTTTCATAATCAAAAACAATAACTCCTGCTTTCAATTCATAATCTAAATAGTATAATTCGGCTTGATCGTGCAACGTAATTAGTTTCTTTTTTTGATCAAATTTTTCATATTTTTTAGCTCGATACTTTACTTTTCCTTCCAAAATAGACTTGACTTTAATTGTGTCGTTCTTTTTTGCAGAAGCATTAGAATTGGTGTTTTGGTCTTGTGTAGAAACTTTGTTGGATGTATTTTTTTTGGGAACGGATTGCCCATAAATAAAGGGCTTTCCAAAGCCTAGAAAGATTATTGTTAAAACGATATAAAATAAGTTTGTACGCAAAAGTTTAAATACTATTTTTGTAAAAATATGGCCCAATTTTTGGGATGCCAAACTTACATAATTATTTTTGTCAAAAATAGAGAATTAATAATTTTATAACAGCTTTGGAGTAATAAAATTAATGAAACTAAAACTATGATTTTTTCAAAGAGATACCGAATCGCTTTTTTTTCCTTTTTATTTTTAGGAATACCTTTTTTACAAGCGCAATCAGCTAAATTTAAAGTAACGTTGGATGCAGGTCATGGTGATCACGATTTTGGAGCGGTATATAACGGACATATCGAAAAAAATATCACCTTAGCCTTAGTGTTGAAAGTTGGGAAAATATTAGAAAAAAATCCTTCGATTGATGTGATTTATACGAGAAAAACCGATGTGTTTATTGATTTGATTGAGCGCGCTAACATTGCAAATCGAGCCGATGCCAATATTTTTGTTTCCATACATTGTAATGCCAACAAGAATACTGCTGCCGATGGAACAGAAACCTATGTGATGGGGATGTCAAAAAACGCTTCAAATTTGGAAGCAGCCAAACGAGAGAATCAAGTAATCACGATGGAGAAAGATTACAAAACAAAATATGAAGGGTATAATCCGAATAAGCCAGAGACTTTGTTGGGAATGACCATCATGCAGGAGGAATTTCTAGAAAACAGTATTGCATTGGCTGGAAAAATTCAGGATCGATTTGTGCAAGAATTGGGTAAAAAAAGCCGTGGAGGCGGTGTGAAACAAGCGCCATATATGGTTTTGCATAAAGCCTACATGCCTAGAGTTTTAATTGAAACAGGATTTATTTCCAATCCGGTGGAAGGTGAGCGCTTGGATTCAGAAGAGGGTCAGCAAGACATTGCAGAAGCCATTGCCAAAGCTATTGTTAGTTATAAAAAAGATTATTTTGATGGAGATGGTGATTCAGATGCGAGTTATAAACCTTCAGAGCGTTTAGATACAAAAATAAGTACACCAACTCCAGAAAATAAAAAAAGTGATATTGATGCAAAGAAAGTAGACAATACAGCCTCAGAGGATGTTCAAGATAAAAAAGGAATAGTTTTTAAAATACAAATCTCGGCTAGTCCAAAAAAAATAGAGTTGGAACCAAGTAATTTTAAAGGGTTGAAAAATGTTACTTGTGTGCATACAACTATTTATAAATACATGTATGGAAACACCTCTAGTTATGAAGAAGCTAAAAAACTATTGCAAGAGGCGAAGGCTAAAGGCTATGATTCGGCCTACATTTTAGCATTTAAAGATGGGAAAAGTGTCGATATTAAAGACATTATCAAATAATATAGTTATTTTTGCAAAAAAAAGAAGTTTTGAAAGTATCTAAAGAAGTTAAGACCGCCATATTAGTAATTGCTTCCATTCTTTTGTTTATTTGGGGGTATAGTTATCTTAAAGGAAGAGATTTATTGGTGAAATACAAAACATTGTTCGTAGAATATGAAAATGTAGAAGGGTTGGCAAAATCGGCGCCCGTAACCATAAACGGATTGGTCGTTGGTAAGGTAAGTAACATTACATTGGATAACACTACTGCAAAAATTAAGGTAGAAATTCAAATTAATTCCGATTTTCCCATTCGAAAAAATAGTGTAGCCGAAATTTATGCACCAAGTCCAATTGGAGGTAAAGAGATTGCGATTATTCCTTCAAAATCGGGACCAGAAATTGAAGACGGTGGCTTTTTTGTGTCCTCAAGTAAGTTGGGTTTAACCGATGAATTGGCAAAACAAATGGAACCACTTAAGGATAAAATCACAAAATTGTTAGACAATGCCAATGTCATGTTTGAAAATATAAATCAAGTATTGGATGCCAAGTCAAAAGACAATTTAAGAAAGAGTTTGGCTGATTTAAGCACTACTGTAGCACAATTTAAAAGTGTTGCTTCTGATGTCAATTCGATTGTGGCTCAAAACAAACCTAAATTAAACGCCACATTTTCTAATTTTGAAAAGACTTCGACTAATTTAAGTAAGATTTCAGACTCTATTTCTAAAGTTAATTTTGCGGCTACTGTGCAGTCTTTACAAAAAACATTATCACATGTTAACGGAATGATGGCCACTATCGAATCAGGAAAAGGGACTATGGGTAAAATCATGAACGATGAGGCTTTGTATCTGAATCTTAATAAGACTTCAAAAGAATTAGAATTGTTGTTACAGGACCTTAGATTGAATCCTACTCGATATATAAACGTTTCTCTATTTGGTAAGAAAAACAAACCGTATGCTGCTCCAGCAAAAGATACAATAAAATAGAACAA
This sequence comes from Flavobacterium aciduliphilum, assembly GCF_003268855.1. Taxonomy (GTDB): domain Bacteria; phylum Bacteroidota; class Bacteroidia; order Flavobacteriales; family Flavobacteriaceae; genus Flavobacterium; species Flavobacterium aciduliphilum. Next base: position 113,303 of record NZ_QLSZ01000001.1, on the reverse strand, counting down.
TAAGATGATGAATTTAATAGATAATTTTTTCTTCGCAATACTACTAGCCTTAGGGTTTGGTTATTTTTTTAGTAATGTTAAAAAACTAATTAGAAACATTAAATTAGGTAAAGACATTAACCGAACTGATAATCCATCGGCTCGTTGGAACAATATGTTTATGGTTGCTTTAGGGCAATCAAAAATGGTAAAAAGACCTTTAGCGGGTTTTTTGCATATAGTAGTTTATGTAGGTTTTATTATCATAAATCTTGAATTATTAGAAATTATAATTGATGGATTGTTTGGAACCCATAGAGTTTTTTCGTGTTTAGGGGGTTTTTATAATTTTTTAATAGGTTCTTTTGAAATTTTAGCTTTGCTCGTACTTGTAGCGGTAACTTTTTTCTGGAGTAGAAGAAATATAGCCAAATTGAACCGATTCATTAGCAAAGATTTAGAGGGAGCGCCAAAAAAAGATGCAAATACAATTTTGTACTTTGAAATTGTATTGATGTCTTTGTTTTTATTGATGAATGCAGCCGATTTTTGGTTACAACAAGTAGGATTTTCTCATTACATACAAGCAGGTGCTTTTCCAGTGAGTCATTTTATTTCACCGATATTTAATGGAATGAATGAAACTACAGTAATGCTATTAGAACGTACTTTTTGGTGGTTACACATTATCGGAATTTTATGTTTTTTAAATTACTTATATTTTTCAAAACATTTGCATATTCTGTTGGCTTTTCCCAATACGTATTATGCCGATTTACAAGCAAAAGGGAAGTTTGATAATTTAGAGAGTGTAACTAAAGAGGTTAAACTCATGATGGATCCAAATGCAGATCCTTTTGCTGCACACCCCATAGATGAAAACGCTGTTCCAAGTAAATTTGGTGCCAGTGATGTCATGGATTTGAATTGGGTGCAACTATTGAATGCTTATACCTGTACAGAATGTGGTCGTTGTACCTCAGCTTGTCCTGCTAATCAAACAGGTAAAAAGTTGTCTCCACGTAAAATTATGATGGCAACACGTGACAGATTGGAGGAAGTTGGAAGAAATATTGATAAAAATAAAGGGGTGTTTATTCCCGATTCAGTGTCTTTGTTGAATGATTACATCACTACTGAAGAATTGTGGGCTTGTACTTCATGCAACGCTTGTGTTGAAGAATGCCCTGTAAATATTAGTCCATTATCCATTATCATGGATATGAGACGCTATTTGGTTATGGAACAAAGTGCTGCGCCTCAATCGCTCAATGCTATGATGACCAATATAGAAAACAACGGAGCTCCATGGCAATACAACCAAATGGATCGTCTAAATTGGAAAGATGAAAACTAATAATGACTGAGTGCGTTGAGTTGATTATTGAATTATAAATTATAAAAATAAGTACAAAAAGAATATATAAACCATGATGATTTTCCATAAGTGAGGATTGGAAACTTGTCTGAATGATAATTGAAAATTTTAAAAAAAATTAAAAGATGAAAGCAGAAGACATTAACAAATCCTTACAAGCAGTAACTCAAAATGGACAACATTTGAGCCCAATTTTACCCGAAGGAGTAAAGAATTATTTAATTGATATTGATGGAACTATCTGTGATGATATTCCAAATGAAGAGCCTGAAAGAATGCTAACCGCGGAGGTATATCCTGATGCTTTAGCTACATTAAATAAATGGTATGATGAAGGACATATTATTTTCTTTTTCACTTCAAGAACCGAAGCGCATAGAGAATATACAGAACGTTGGTTAAAACAACATGGATTCAAATATCACGGAATTCTTTTTGGTAAACCTCGTGGTGGCAATTACCATTGGATTGATAATCATTTAGTAAAAGCTACTCGTTATCGAGGAAAATTTACAGACTTAATTGAAAAAGAAGTAACCATCGAAGTTTTTGATGATGGAAAACATGAATAAATATATTGGATTAACGGATAAATCTTTAATCTAATAATCTAAAATCTAAATAAATGGCAGAAAATTTAGTTGTGCCAACAATGGCAGAAATGTTAGCTCAAGGTAAACAACCCGAAGTATTATTTTGGGTGGGTTGTGCAGGTAGTTTTGACGACAGAGCAAAAAGAATTACTAAAGCATTTGTTCTAATTTTAAATCGTGCCAAGGTCGAGTTTGCCGTACTTGGAACCGAAGAAAGTTGTACTGGTGATCCAGCCAAACGCGCAGGAAATGAATTTTTGTTTCAAATGCAAGCCATGATGAATATTGAGGTGCTCAATGCATATGAGGCAAAAAAAATAGTAACGGCTTGTCCTCATTGTTTTAATACTTTAAAGAATGAATATCCAGAATTGGGGGGAACTTACGAAGTGGTTCATCATACAGAATTTTTAAAACAGCTTTTGGAAGCAGGAAGATTAACGATTGAAGGAGGTCAATTCAAAGGAAAACGCATCACATTTCATGACCCTTGTTATTTAGGAAGAGCAAACAATGTGTACGAAGCTCCAAGAGATTTGATTCAAAAATTGGATGCCGAATTAGTTGAAATGAAACGCTCAAAAGCCAATGGTCTTTGTTGTGGGGCTGGGGGCGCTCAAATGTTTAAAGAGCCAGAAGCTGGAAATAAGGATGTTAATGTAGAAAGAACAGAAGACGCTCTTGAAACACGTGCCGAAATAGTAGCAGCAGGTTGTCCTTTTTGCAATACAATGCTCACCGATGGTGTGAAAGCTAAAGAAAAAGAGAGTCAAGTTGCGGTGATGGATATTGCCGAACTTATCGCTCAAGCACAAGATTTATAATTTTTTAGAAACAATGTTTGTACCATTTGATCAATTACCAGAAGATTCAAGAATTTGGATATACCAATCGAGTAGAAAATTTACAGAGGAAGAAGTTGTAGCCATAACAACAAGTCTTACCCAATTTCTAAATCATTGGAATGCGCATGGAACCCCTTTAGAATGTTCTTTTGTGCTTAAGTATAATCGGTTTTTAATTTTAGCGGTCAATCAAAATGTTCAAGCTGCCTCTGGTTGTGCTATTGATTCTTCAGTAGCTTTTATTCAAAAATTAGAACAACAATTTGAAGTTGATTTATTAGATAAAATGAATGTCGCATTCAAACAAGGCGAATTTATTACTTACAAAACACTTCTTGATTTTAAAAAATTAGTTAAAGATAAATCAGTTTCAGAACATACTATTGTATTTAATAATCTCGTTAATACAATTGAAGAGTGGAAAGATTCTTGGGAAGTACCAGCTTCTGAAAGTTGGCATAGCCGTTTCTTTTAATCTTTAATTTGTGTATGAAAAATTGTAAAACACTTTCCTTACTTCTTATTTTAGTCCTTTTTACGTATTGTAAATCGCTAACTTCTCCTGCGATTTCTCCGGGTACCATTCAAAAACCTGAGATATCTTATGATGATGATGAGGTGTATGTTCCTGTTGTTAAGTCAAATAGGAAGCAGTTTTTTAAAGATTCACAAGCTGAAACAGCTTGGGTTGATAGTATTTATACAAGAATGTCTTTTGAGGAAAAGATAGGGCAATTGTTTATGGTAGCGTCCTATTCTAATAAAGATAGTGTTCATTTCAAAGAAATCGATAAATTAATTACTGAGAATAAAATCGGAGGTTTAATTTTCTTTCAAGGCGGACCTGTTCGGCAAGCCAAACTAACCAATCGTTTTCAGTCAAAAGCTAAAGTTCCCTTATTTATTGGTATTGATGCCGAATGGGGATTGAGTATGCGTTTGGATTCTACATATAAATACCCTTGGAATACTACTTTGGGTGCTATTCGAGATTTAAAACTTATTGAGCAAGTTGGTGCGAATATGGCTAAAGAAGCAAAACGTATTGGTGCTCATTTTAATTTTGCTCCGGTTCTTGATATTAATACTAATCCGAAAAATCCCATTATCGGAAACCGTTCTTTTGGTGAAGATAAAGTAAATGTTACCGAACACGCGATTGCAATGATGAAAGGGATTCAGGGACAAGGTGTATTTTGTACTGGAAAACACTTTCCAGGGCATGGTGATACGGCTTTAGATTCGCATTACGCATTGCCGTTGGTTAATTTTTCCAAAGATAGATTGGAAAAAGTAGAATTGTATCCCTATAAAAGAATGTTTGACGAAGGATTAGTTTCTGTGATGGTGGCGCACTTAAATGTTCCAAGTTTGGAAGCCCGTGAAAATTACCCTTCTTCAGTTTCTTATAATGTAGTGACCGATTTATTGCAAGGTGAACTTGGTTTTGATGGATTAATATTTACAGATGCTTTAAATATGAAAGCAGCTAGTAAATTTATGAAACCAGGAGATATAGATTTAGAAGCTTTTTTAGCTGGAAATGATATTTTGCTTTTTGCTGAAAATGTTCCTTTAGCCTATGAAAAAATATGTGAGGCCTATCAAAATGGGTTGATTTCAAATGAAAGGATTGAGCGATCTGTAAAGAAAATATTACATTATAAGTATAAGATAGGGTTACATCATTATAAACCAATTGACTTAAAAAATATTTATAATGATCTGAATCCTACGTTTAATGATGCCCTTCAATATCAATTATATGAGCATGCCACTACGGTTTTAAAGAATAATGAAACGCTTCTTCCTGTAAAAGATTTACATAAAAAGATTGCTTATGTAAAGCTGGGCGATGACTCAAACACATCCTTTGTTTCTACATTAAAAAAATACACCGAAATTACAGAAGTAACAGCCCCCTCAATAGATTCTTTGAATTATAAGTTAAAAAATTTCGATTTGGTCATTGTAGGGTATCACAAATCGGATAAAGCTTGGAAAAAGCATGATTTTTCAGATATTGAGTTGCAATGGCTTCAAGAAATAGCCAAAAATAATGTTGTGATCTTGGATGCCTTTGCAAAACCCTACTCTTTATCTGCAATTAAAAATTTTGACGATATTGAAGCGGTAGTTTTATCCTATCAGAATAGCGAAATTTCACAAATTGTGGGTGCTGAATTAATTTTTGGAGCCATTAGTTCGCAGGGTAAATTACCAGTTACAATCAACGATCAATTTAAAAATGGATTCGGATTATTTACGGATTCTTTAGGTAGACTAGGGTTTACTGCTCCCGAAAATGTTGGGATGAGTCCGAAAATTTTATCCAATATTGATTTGATAGTTAAAAAAGCGATTGATGCCAAAATGACGCCTGGAGCTCAGGTATTGGTTGCACGAAGAGGAAAAGTTATCTTTCAAAAATCTTATGGGAATCATAGTTATGACGATTCCATAAAAGTTCAAAATTCGGATATCTATGATGTTGCTTCTGTAACCAAAATGGTTTCAACGCTTCCTAATGTGATGCAACAATACGATAAAGGTGCTTTCACTTTGGATTCGCAACTTGGTTCTATGTTAGAAAGTTTTAGAGGAAGTAATAAAGAAACCATTACCATGAAGGAATTGTTATCACATTATGCTAAACTACAAGCATGGATTCCTTTTTATAAAAGTACTTTAGACGCAGATAAATGTCCTTTAGATAAATACTACAGTTTTTTTCCTAGAACAGGATTTACGAAACAAGTTTCCGAAAATTTATATATTCGAAATTATTACCAAGATTCGATTATTAAACAGATTGTTGATAGTAAACTTTTAGAGAAAAAAGAATACAGATATAGTGACTTCACATTCATTATTCTCAAAGAATATTTAGAAAAACTGACAGGTAAATCGTTAGATTATTTAAGTTCTACTCATTTTTATCAATCGCTTGGAATGAACAATACAATGTACAATCCATTAAGTAAATTTGATAAAAATTCTATTCCTCCCACAGAGAATGATACTTATTATAGGCATTCTACTATTCAAGGATATGTTCATGATATGGCAGCAGCGATGCAAGGGGGCGTTGGAGGTCATGCAGGAATTTTTTCGAACAGTATGGATCTTGCTAAAATGATGCAAATGTTTCTACAAAAAGGAGATTATGGAGGAGTACGTTATTTTTCTTCTTCTACATTTGATGCTTTTAATACCTGTTATTATTGCTCAGAGGGAAATAGAAGAGGGTTAGGATTTGATAAACCTCAACTGGGAAAAGAAGGGCCCACTTGTGGATGCGTTTCTAAGCAAAGTTTTGGTCATACTGGATTTACAGGGACTATGGCATGGGCCGACCCAGAAACGGAAATTGTCTATATATTTCTATCAAATAGAACATATCCCGATTCAAATGCCCCCAATACGCTTTCTAAAGAAAATATCCGAGAAGACATTCAAAAAATAATTCAAGAAGCTATTTTGGATAAGTAGTTTTTGGTGGGAATTGTTTACCTTCGTATCTCAAAGAATCATCATGAAAATAGCGATAGTGTGTTACCCAACTTTTGGGGGTAGTGGCGTAGTAGCCACCGAATTAGGATTAGAATTAGCTCATCGAGGACATGAAATACATTTCATCACTTACAGGCAACCTGTACGTTTGGCTTTGTTGAATTCTAATGTCTTTTACCATGAGGTGAACGTACCAGAATATCCTTTGTTTCATTACCAACCCTATGAGTTAGCACTTTCCAGTAAGTTGGTAGATATTATAAAACTCTACAAAATAGAACTTCTTCATGTACATTATGCTATTCCTCATGCCTATGCAGGGTTTATGGCAAAACAAATGTTGAAAGATCAAGGAATCAACATCCCCATGGTTACCACCTTGCATGGAACTGATATTACACTTGTTGGAAATCATCCAAATTATAAAACAGCGGTAAGTTTTAGTATTAATAAATCGGATGTTGTGACTTCAGTATCTAAAAGTTTGAAAAATGATACGTATAACCTTTTTGATATTAAAATAGACATTTACGTAATACCCAATTTTATTGAGCTTGATAAACATCGAAATAAACCACTCATTTCCTGTCAACGTTCCGTCATGGCGCGTTCGGAAGAAATGATTATTACCCATATTAGTAATTTTAGGAAAGTGAAAAGAATTCCAGATGTTATTGCTGTATTTTCTAAAATTCAACAAACGATTCCTTCTCGATTGATGATGGTAGGTGATGGTCCTGAAAAAGAAAAAGCAGAACGATTATGCGAAGAATTGGGACTTTTGGATAAAGTGATTTTCTTCGGTAATAGCAACGAAATTGATAATATTTTAGCCTATTCTGATTTGTTTTTATTGCCTTCGGAAACAGAAAGCTTTGGATTAGCCGCTCTCGAAGCTATGGCTTGGGGTGTGCCTGTAATATCTAGTAATTCTGGAGGTTTGCCAGAGGTAAATGAACATGGATATTCGGGGTATTTAAGTGCCGTAGGAGCTGTTGATGAAATGGCAACCAATGCAATCAAAATTCTAGGCAATAAAGAAACTTTAGATTCGTTTAAGAAGAATGCCTTAGCACTTGCTAATAAATTTGATATTAAAAATATTTTGCCGTTGTATGAATCTATATATCAAGAAGCGCTTCGTGTCTCAAAAGAAAACTTTTAAAAGGTTTAAATTAAGCCTTATGGCTTTATGTTTTTTATTGTTTTTTTCTTGTTCGACTCAAAAACAACCCTTGGTTTCAAGTCTGAAATATGATATTCTTTTTGGAAATGATTATGGAGGGGCTTCGTTTCAATTTTACGAAATCATCACTGAGCAAGATGAGTTTACTATTTTGTTGACCGACGATATGATAAAGCCTTATGTAAAAAAAGACGATATTGAGAAAAATAATTTTATTTTAATCAATTTAGGGGAAAAAAAATCGAAGGGCTACACTATTAAAATTCAAAAAATAGAGGAACGCTCTGATAAAATTATCCTTACAATCAAAGAAATAGAACCCAAAGGAAATGTAGTGCAAACTACTACAAATCCTTGTTTCGTATTAAAGGTTAAATCTAAAAAACCAATCGAAATTAATGGATTGCCCTAACACTATCTCATTTAGTTTATATGATATGCTGTTAAGTATTCATCTTGTGTAGCATTTTGACTTAACGGGATATTACTAGGTAACAAAGTGGCTACTGATGGATTCAAACTGTAATTGAAAAGCGTATTGCAATACACCATACCAATCCCATTACTGTAATGTAAGGTAGAAGTAATAACATCTTGAGCGTCCATTATAACTACGGTGATTGGTGTAGGAACTCCAGTGATAGTTTGTGTGGTAGTAATTTTTAAATTCAAAATTATTTTGGATTTTTTTACATCGGCATAGGTTACTCCATTTGAATTCAAACTAGCTAAATTTTCACCAGCTTCCGAACGTAACGAATACTCAAAAGTAACAGGCATATTATTTATAGTTTGTGTTACACTACCAGGAATAGTTCCCAAGACATCTCCAGAAGTTGCATTTTGTTTGAAAATTGTAAAATCATTTAGTTGAAAAGAAATTGGATCGGTAAGTCCTGGAAACGAATAATTTATAGTTCCAGTCATTTTTAAAGAACTACCGTCAATTCGAAGTTTATTGTTATTTAACGTCGTACAATAAAAACCTGTAGCCGTACCACTAGGATCAGCTGTACCACTCATTAGATTGTATGTTATCGAATTATCCACTACGCTTGAACCCACAGTAAGAATATCGTTCGAATTGTTTCCTTGAGACGAAACAAGGTATTTCCAGTAGTTTGAATTGGTAAGAGAGAAGTAAGTTGTGGGAACAGAATCTCCATTGTTTGTTGGGGTGTAACTATCGTCATGATCACTTGAACATGACGTAAAAAAGAATACGAAAAAGAAAGCTGCTATAATAAAATTAGGTTTCATTTTAATGAGTTATTTGTTTGTGTGCTAATGTAGTAATTCTTTTTTGTTTAAAAAAAGATTATAATAGTATTAACATTGTGTATAATATTTTATTTTTGTTGAAAACATACACACATGGCAGGCAATAGTTTTGGAACACTCTTTAAACTGACAACATTCGGGGAATCACATGGTGAAGCCATAGGGGGAGTCATCGATGGCTGTCCTTCAGGAATCGAATTGGATTTTGAAGCAATTCAACATGAGCTTTCGAGGAGAAAACCAGGGCAATCTACCTTGGTTAGTCAACGAAAAGAACACGATGAAGTTGAATTTTTATCAGGGATATTCGAAGGGAAAACTACAGGTACGCCAATTGGTTTTATAATCAAAAATAAGGACCAAAAATCGTCTGATTATGATACCCTAAAAGACACTTATAGGCCAAGTCATGCGGATTTCGTCTATGAAAAGAAATATGGTATACGAGATTATCGCGGAGGAGGCCGGAGTTCGGCTAGAGAAACCGTCTCACGAGTGGTGGCTGGAGCCATTGCCAAACAGGTAATAAAAAACATACAAATCAATGCTTTTGTCTCATCAGTTGGAACCATTTTTATAGACAAACCGTATCAAGCATTAGATTTTTCTTTGATTGAATCCAATGCCGTTAGGTGCCCCGATGTTCTTATTGCACAAAAAATGGAACAGTATATTAAGGAATTAAAAAAAGAGGGCGATACGGTAGGAGGAACCATCACTTGTGTTATTCAAAATGTTCCTATCGGATTAGGTGAGCCAGTTTTTGACAAGCTCCATGCCGAAATTGGTAAAGCGGTATTGTCTATCAATGCTGTCAAAGGAATTGAGTTTGGAAGTGGTTTTTGTGGGGCTCAAATGAAAGGAAGTGAGCATAATGATTTGCATAATGTTGATGGTGAAACAATTACAAATTTGTCGGGTGGAATTCAAGGTGGAATTTCAAATGGTATGGATATTTATTTTAGAGTAGCTTTTAAACCCGTGGCAACAGTATTAAAAAAACAACAAGTCCTTACCAATAAAGGAGAACTAATCGAACAGCAAGGAAAAGGACGACACGATCCCTGTGTAGTACCTCGTGCTGTGCCTATAGTTGAGGCTATGGTTGCTTTGGTATTGGCAGATTATTATTTAATTCACAAAAAATATAAAGGATAAAGTATGGAGCAACATAATAAAAAATCAAAATTAACAAGAAATATTTTCATTGCTTTAGTAATTGGAATCGGTTGCGGTTTTTTTCTGAACAAATACCATGTAAATGATGAGAATGCTAAAATAGACTATTATATAAAGCAAATTGATAAAGCCAATGTGTCTTTAAAACAGTACTTGCCTGATACGACTCAAGTGTCATATAAAATTTTGGCGACTCAAATTCAGAATTTAGAAACCAAAAAAAATAAAATTGAACAAGCAATACATCGTACTCCCAAAGCACTAGCGATTCAATTACAAGATATTAATGCTATTGAAAAAGCACAAACACGAATTCGTACATTACAATTAAAACCAAGAAAAGATACTTTAACGGAAGCGTATTCAAAATTTGTTGCGGTAAAGAAATTTTCAGAAACACAATTAAGTACTCTCACAACTGAAAGGGATAAAAAAATAGAATGGTTTTCAATTATTGCAGATATTTTTCTTCGACTCATAAAAATGATAGTGGCTCCGTTGGTGTTTACTACTCTAGTAGTTGGAATCGCTAAGCTAGGAGATATTAATACGGTGGGCCGCATAGGAGGGAAGACTATGCTATGGTTTGTTTCGGCGTCTTTAGTAAGTTTGTTTTTAGGAATGATTTTAGTTAATTTTTTTAACCCAGGTGCTATGATGAATTTAACACTACCTTTAGAACATCAAGATACTGGAATAGATAAAGCAGCCATTTCTGTAAAAGATTTTGTTATGCATGTGTTTCCTAAAAGTTTTTTTGAAGCTATGGCATCAAATGAAATATTACAGATTGTTGTTTTTTCAATTTTTTTCGGAATTTCAGCAGCTGCTCTTGGTTCGAAAAGCGATAAAATTATTCATGCACTTGATGATGTAGCACATATTATTCTAAAATTGACGGGTTTTATCATGAATTTTGCCCCTTTTGCAGTTTTTGGTTCCATGGTCGTAGTGATTGCAAAACAAGGAGTTGGGATATTAACTACCTATGTTATTTTTATCTCGGAGTTCTATTTTGGATTATTGATATTGTGGTTAGTATTGATGTTGGCAGGCTTTGTTTTTATTAAACATCGCATTTTTGATTTGTTAAAAAGAATTAAAGACCCCATTTTAATTGCTTTTAGTACAAGTAGTTCGGAAGCGGCTTTACCAAAAACCATGTTAGAACTCGAACGATTTGGATGTAGTAATAAAATTACAAGTTTTGTATTACCTTTGGGGTATTCGTTCAATTTAGACGGAAGTATGATGTATATGACATTCGCATCAATTTTTATAGCACAATCATACAAAATACACTTGCCTCTTGAAACACAACTAGCGATGCTATTGGTATTAATGCTTACGAGCAAAGGAATTGCAGGTGTTCCAAGAGCTTCGTTAGTGGTTATTGCAGGCACATTAGCGAGTTTTCATATTCCAGAAGTAGGAGTCGCTTTATTATTAGGGATTGATCCTGTTTTAGACATGGGACGAAGTGCTACCAATGTAGTAGGGAATAGTATTGCTACTGCTGTGGTGAGCAATTTAGAGGGAGAATTAAAAACTTGAAGTAATTACAAGTTAAAAAAAATGAAAAAAAAGTTAATTTATTTGTGTAATAAAATTATATGAGTAAATTTGTTACTTAATTATTTTAAATAACTAAAAAATATGAAAAAATTATTACTTTCTTTTTCTTTAATAGCTTGTTTATCAAGTTATGCTCAACGTGACAACGTCTTCTTTGAAGATTGTTCATCAATGACTGTTGGAAATATCGGAACTGATTTGACGGGTACTAATGCTGGTCAAAATGGGTGGTTAACTTTTGTTTCTTCTACTGCCAGTCCAGCAGGACAAAATTCAGATTTTCAAGTTGTAAACACGGGGTCTCCTCAAGGAAATGCGATGCAAATTACAGGAACTACTGCAAGTGTTACTGGGCAAGCTCGTTATTTGTTCAAAGATATTAGTTCTGATTGGACAAACAGAACCTCTGGAAATGATATTGCTCAAGTAGAGTTTAAATTGTTTACAGGACCTGCTACTGCTTCAGTAAATACATTTAGAATGTATATGTTTGATGCTTCTGGGGCGACTGCATTGTGTGGTTTTTATTATGTGCCAAGTACAAAAGTTTTAAAAGGATGGGCTCATTATGATAATGCAGGAACTGTTGGATATTATGTATTTCAATTAGGTTCAGGTGCTGATATTACTTTAACAGAAAACACTTGGTACAACATTGCAGTTTCTTTTGATTATAATACAGGTGATATTACTTGGAAAGAATCAAATGGTCTGTTTTATGGAGGGGTAACTGGAGCTGATGCCGGTGTAGATGTTGGGGAATTAGATTTCTTGATTACTCAAGCTGCTGCTGCTAATACTGCTGCTGCTCAAGTTATTGTTGATGATGTTTACGTTAATTTTGATTCTACTGAAACATTGTTAGGAGTAAAACAAAATTCAATCGTAGCGAACAAAACAGCAGTTTATCCAAACCCTACAAAAGATATTGTGAATGTGTCTAATACTGAAGCATTAATCAATTCTGTAGAAATCAGTGATGTAAATGGAAGAGTTGTTAAAACTGTAAAAGTTTCTGATTTAAACAATGCTCAAATCAATATTGCTGATTTATCTCAAGGGGTTTATATGATCAAAATTAATTCTGATAAAGGTACAGCTACTAAAAAAGTTGTTAAAGAATAAACTTATACAAGTTACAAATAGAACTGCCTCTTCATGAGGCAGTTTTTTTTTATTCAAGTTTAACTAATATAATTCCAAATCGATTTCTTTTTTGAAAGTTCAATAAATACCTCTTTCATTATTTTAAATTCAGGATTCATCATTTGTGGGTCAGTTTTTAATATAGATAAAGCGTATGCTCTAGCCTGTATTAAAATTTCTTGATCTTTAACAATATCAGCTATTTTCAAATTTAAAACACCACTTTGTTGCGTTCCTAAGATATCTCCTGGACCTCTCAGTTTTAAGTCAACTTCGGCAATTTCAAAACCGTCATTGGTACGGCACATCGTTTCGAGTCTTATTTTACTTTCATTACTCAATTTAAATCCTGTCATTAAAATACAATAACTTTGTTCAGCGCCTCTACCCACACGACCTCTAAGTTGATGTAATTGAGACAATCCAAATCGTTCGGCGCTTTCGATAACCATAACACTAGCATTTGGTACATTAACTCCTACTTCAATCACGGTAGTTGCAATCATAATATTTGTTTTTCCCGATGCAAAACGTTGCATTTCAGCTTCTTTTTCTGCGGGTTTCATTTGTCCGTGTACGATAGAAATGGTATAATTTGGAATCGGAAAGTCTCTTGAAATACTTTCATAGCCATCCATCAAATCTTTATAATCCTGTGTAGCACTTTCATTAATTAAAGGATAGACAATATAAATTTGTCTCCCTTTTGCAATTTCATCTTTTAAAAATTTCCACACTTTTAGACGATTCGAATCAAAACGATGAACAGTTTGAATAGGTTTTCTGCCTGGAGGTAATTCGTCGATAACAGAAATGTCCAAATCCCCATATAAACTCATAGCCAGTGTGCGTGGAATTGGCGTTGCAGTCATCACTAAAATATGAGGCGGTATTTCGTTTTTCTTCCAAAGTTTGGCTCTTTGTTCCACTCCAAAACGATGCTGCTCATCAATAACGGCTAATCCTAAATTTTTGAACTTTACCTTTTCTTCGAGTAAGGCGTGGGTGCCAATTAAAATGTCTAAACTACCATCTTCTAGTGCCTCATGAATCACTTTTCGTTCGGAAGCTTTGGTAGAACCCGTAAGAAGTTTAATGGATATATTACACGATTTTGCTAATTCTGAAAGCCCTGAGAAATGTTGTATTGCCAGTATTTCTGTTGGAGCCATCAAACAACTTTGAAAGCCATTGTCTTTGGCTAATAACATGCACATAAGCGCAACAATAGTTTTCCCTGATCCCACGTCACCTTGAAGCAAACGATTCATTTGAGCATGGCTTCCCATATCGTTACGAATCTCTTTGATGACTCTTTTTTGGGCTTCTGTTAGCTGAAAGGGTAAATGATTATTGTAAAAATCGGTAAAATAATGTCCTACGACTTCAAAAGGGTGTCCTTTAATTTTATGTTTTCGAATACTGTTTTTTGTAATCAGTTGTAATTGAATAAAAAACAGTTCCTCAAATTTTAATCTGAATTGCGCACGAGCCAAATGATTCTGACTTTTAGGAAAATGGATGTTAAACATAGCTTCACCTTTTGGCATCAATTTTAATTCATGCAAAATAGATGAAGGAATGGGTTCACTAAACTGGGCTTTTGTTTCAATAAAAATTTGTTGAATGGCTTTACTAATCACTCGGTTTGAAACCCCACGCTGACTTAATTTTTCACTGCTTGGATATACTGCCTGCATGGCGCTTCGCAAATTAGATTGGTGTTCTTCTAATAATTCCAATTCGGGATGTGCCATGGAAAACTGATTTTTATATTCAGACAGCCTTCCAAAAATTATGTATACTTCATTTAGTTTCAAACTTTCTCGAATCCATTTAAGACCTTGAAACCATGTGAGTTCTATTTGTCCAGTCTCATCGATAAAAGTGGCTACCAAACGTTTTTGGTTTTTTCCAAATTCGACTGTTTTAATGTGTATGATTTTCCCAATGATTTGCACCTCTGCAAGGGTGTTTTGTAATTCGTTAATTTTGTAATAACGGGTTCGGTCTATGTACCGATTTGGAAATAAATTTATCAAATCACCATAGGTTTGAACATTCATTTCCTTACGCAACAAATCGCCTCGGTTTGGACCGATTCCTTTTAAATATTCAATTGGCGTATGTAACGATACTATAGGCATACTTGGGTTAAAAAACAATCTTTTTGCGAAGTTAGTTTTTTCAATTCAGATATTAAAATTTGTATGTTTGTGTTTTGATTTATGATATGAAAAAGCTCGTATTTTTACTCCTTCCTTGTATAGCCTTGGCGCAACAATTAAAACAAGTTGATTTTATATCTTGCAATGCCATCCTTACCCCCCAATTAGAAGCTAGAGCACTTACAGGCAAGGTGATTTACACGTTTCATGTTAAAAAAGACATTGATTCTATTCGAATTGATGCAAAAAACATGACCTTCTCCGAAGTTTTAGTGAATAATAAAAACGTGTTATATAAAAATAATGGGAAACAAATTGTTCTTTTTCAAGGGTATAAAAAGGGAAAGAATACCGTTACTTTAGTCTATAAAGCCCAACCCAAACAAACGCTATACTACACGGGAAAGGAAGAATCATTACAAATTTGGACACAAGGACAAGGGAAATATTCGAGTCATTGGTTTCCTAGTTTTGATGACATGAATGAAAAAGTACTATTTAATATTACTATAAAATTAGATTGTACGAAAGAATATGCTCGTAAATTTGAAGTTGTTTCTAATGGTGTTTTGAAAGAAAAGAAACAAGAAATAAATCTTTCTACAAAAGAAAATTACAGTGTTTTTTCCTTTGAAATGCAGCATCCCATGGCATCTTATTTACTTATGTTAGCGATTGGTAATTTTAAATATAAAACCGAACAATCAGCTACAGGAATTACTTTAGAAAATTATTTTCAACCCAAAGATAGTGCCAAATATGATTTTACGTTCAAAGACTCCAAAACAATATTTGACTTTCTAGAAAAAGAAATCGGTGTTCCATATCCATGGCAAGTATATCGGCAAATTCCCATAAAAGATTTTCTTTATGCCGGCATGGAAAATACGAGTTCAACGTTGTTTGATCAAGATTTTGTTGTCGATGAAAGTGGATGGAATGACAGAAATTATTGCAATGTTAATGCTCATGAATTGGCACATCAATGGTTTGGGGATATGATTACAGCTCAATCTGGAACCCATCATTGGCTTCAAGAAGGTTTTGCGACCTATTACGCTCTTTTAGCAGAACGAGCTCTTTTTGGGGAAGACTATTTTTATTATGCGCTTTATCGAAATTCACTGTTATTGCGCAAAGAAGCGAAAACAGATACCATTCCTATTCTTAGTGATAAAGCGAGTTCCTATTCCTATTATCAAAAAGGCGCTTGGGCATTGCATGATATTAGAGAAACAATTGGTGCCGACAATTTTAGAAAAGTCATTCAAAATTATTTGAAAAAATACCAATTTAAAAATGTTCAAACGAAAGATTTTCTCGATGAAGTACTCGCAGTAGTTCCTAATTTTGACGCTCAAAAATTTCAAAAAGAGTGGTTGGAATCGTATCAATTCCCTAGTCAACGAGCTCAAGACTTACTTTTGAAAAGTGACTTTATTAAAAAGTTATTTGAAATCCAAGAAAAGAAAAACCTTAACTTGTTGTCTAAGTTTCATTTTTTTCAAGATATTTTACAATCGGATGCTTCGTATTTTCTGAAAAAAGAAATTATTAATCAACTTAAAAATGTTCCTTTCGACCAAAAAGAATCGTTGGTAATGTTAGCCATGCGCTCCAATAGTATTGAAATCAGACAAACTGTAGCCAAAACAATTACGTCTATCCAAATGTCGTTTAAAAATGAATATGAAACACTATTAGAAGATAAATCGTATGATACTCAGAAAGAGGCCTTTCTAAATTTATGGAAATCATTCCCTGATTCAAGAGCAACCTATTTGGATAAAGCTAAAAACTGGCAAGGCAAAAACGATAAAGAACTCCGTATTTTATTTTTGGTTTTATTTCTTGACTATTATAAAAAAGATAAAGATTTTCCAATGTATCAATATTATTTCAAGGAACTCAAAAGCTATACAGGTCCAGATTATGAAAGTATAGTCAGAGAAAACGCGATTGAGAATATTTTATATATCACACCATATGATCGAGATGTTTTAAAAAATTTAGTAATGGGTACAGTACATCATAAATGGCAGTTTGTAAAATTTTCAAAAGACACCATTCGAACACTTTTGAAAAAAGCAGAATATGTAAGTCTTTTTACGAAAATACTCCCCGAACTTCAAGCTGATGAAAAAGAACAATTGAATAAATTATTGCTGGAACTATCAACAAATACATTAAAAAACTAAGAGGACATTTATTGTCCTCTTAGCTTTGAAATTATAAGTTTAACAATTTGATATCACCGTTAGCTGTAATAACATAGTAACGATTGTTGCGAATGATGGTGTTTTTAGGCAATTGGTCTTCACGCAGTTTAATGCGAATGGTAATGTCATAAAACGCCTGAATGGTTGGCTCCGTAATGTCGGGATTGATTACAAAATTATGGTCTTTCACCAATGCTTGATTGTAGTATTGTGTGGTGTTCTTTTTAATATTATGCACCTCGCTTTTAGGATCAAAACTAGCATCGGCTTGTGAAAACGCTTGATAACTTCTGTAGCTTTCCATTGGATAGGTCACATTAAAGCCTTCTTGAATGATTTTTTCTTTTTTACTCAAATCCGTGTTCATGATAGAAGAGTAATTGGCCATTTGATCTCTAAATACTTCTAAAGCTCTTTTTTGCATCGTGCTTCTCACTTGGTCAAAATTGGTAGTGACATAATCTACTTTAGCGATGTCATAGATTTCATTTTTACCACAAATAGCTAATATTTTGTCAAAGTCGTTGTTGTTTCTAAATTTAATGAGAATGTTCTTTTTCAATTCAAATCCAGATGGTTTTTCATTATACGTTTTCGGATTGAAAATCTTTTTATCGACTGCGTAGTCATAGGTTGGAACAAACGAAATCATGTCGGTTTCCACCTCAATCTCTTTATTGAAAGCACTTAGTTCTTTCATCACATTGCCAATGCGTTCGTCAATTAAATAAGTGGCTTCTTCGGCCGTTTTACCCAACTGTAAGACAGCAAAAGTGGCAATTTGTGCAGTAGCGCGCTCGTTGTAAATTCCTTTAATAACAATCACCATTTCATCTTGGCTACTGGAAGTAGTCGGAATGGTATTCACTCGGTTCACCGTATAGCTGCCGTAACCATAGCCAGCATTACCATAATCGGCGTTGCCTTTTTTCTCGTATTGTGCATTGCCCATGTCTTGTGCGTGGGTCATTGAAAAGGTTGCTAAAAGAAGCATAGCGGTCATCAAATTTGTTTTCATAATAAAATTGTTTTTAAGATTACTGTTGCAATAGTACGGCTGCTTTCCAAAGTAGGTTTGGTAAAACCACTTTCTACTTACTGTAAAGTTTTTTACTTACATTTACAGCACATTTACAGTGGATTTTCAGTGATAAAATCTAAGGGTATTTTTACTTTTGAATCGAATTAGTAGCATGACCGAACTTGAAAAATTTCAGGAATTGAAACACAAGGTGCTTTTGAAATACCAAGAGCAGTATCCTTTTTTTCAAGGCAACTGGAAAACATTCAGTTCGCAGGACATTCAAAATTTGATTGGCTTAATCGAAGTGCAATGCAAACAATCGATTAGTGAAAAATGGATTTACACGCATTTAAAACCTGAAACAAACCATAAGATTCCGAGAAAAGATATGCTGAACATTCTGTCGGAATTTGTTGGGTTTTCGGGTTGGGATGAGTTTTCATTTGAAGAAAAAATAGTTCAAACTATTGAAAACACGTCATCAGAACAATCTAAAACTTCTAAAAAGTGGTGGTTGCTGTTGTTGGTTCCATTGGTGGTTTTTTGGGTGTTTTTAAACAAAAAAGAAACGGCTTCACATACCATTCAGCTAAAAAACGAATTTACTAAAGAGCAGGTCAATAGTAAAGAAGTAAAAGTATTTGAAGTAAAAGATTCGGTACAAAAAGAATTAGAAATACACGAAGGTAAGGTTCAAGTTTCTAATGCGGATGAAAAGCCCACGAAGTTAGTCATTAAGAGTCCGTTTTACCGATCTAAAACGGTGGTTTTAAATGTGAATAATTCCAAAACTGAACCACCTAAAAGTATCGATTTAAAACCTGATGATTATGCGATGGTGCTCAAGGCTTTTATGGTGTCGGACATTAAAGATTGGAAAACAAGAAAAGAGCAGTTGAATAAGATATTGTCCGATGACCTTGAGGTAATTGTAATGCTCAAAGAAGATTTGGGTGCTGAATATTTTAATAAGAAAGAGTTTTCACAAAAGTTAATTGTGCCTACACCTTCTTTAAAAAAGTTACAGATTGTTGAGATTAAAAATGATGCTGACAATAAAATTCAATTCATCAGAATCAAACAAGAATAATATGATTAAGAACGTTTTCCTTATTCTAGTTCTGTTGTGTGGTTTCTTTACAGAGGCTCAATCTACTATGCAAGAAAGTGTGAGTGAGAAAAAGGTGCAAAAGGATTTTACGGTTACCTCCTTAAGTCAAAGATTTACTACCAAAGTACTGAATGCTTATCAAGACAATTCTAAAACTAAAGTAGCCGATGCCTTTGCTTATTTTCAAATGCTCACCGATGCTACTTTAGATGCTGATGGGAAAAAAGAAGTTATCAATACAATCTATTTGATGTTTCAAAATCCAAGGGTAATGGTCATCGATTTTACTTCAGAAACCCTCGATAAGATTCCATTATCACAATTTGTTCAGAAATTATTGATTTCAGAGCCGTTGCTATTTACTGTTTCTGATGAAGTGCGTTATGATGGTGTGGATTATCAAAGTTGGATGACCAATTACACGGTTACCAGAACAAAATCAGGTGTGACTTCAACAACCAATGTGAGACAAACCATCTATTTTTACGAAAACTCTAAAGATTTCGGTAGCGAAAGGAAAGTTGTTTTTACAACACTTTTAGGATCCATGTAATTATTTAATATTTCGCAACGCTTCTCGCTGACTCAAAGGTTTCAAATGGGTAGCATTCACATATTCAGTAACCCCACTAGGATTGTACCGACTGTAATCACGTAACGCCCAACCAATCGCTTTTTGAATAAAAAACTCATTTGAATTTTTATGTTTCTCACATTCAGCTTTTAATAAATCAAAGTTGGTTTTTTTTTTATAACTCAATTGAAAAATGATACCACTTCGGTTCAACCACATATTTTCCGAATTTGAAAAGCGTTCTATAACAGGATAGGTTTCATTAGGAAATTGCTGTAGATAGCCACCAAGTAAATATTTTGCGACAACATCAACCGAATCCCACCATGAGTGGGTGCTAATCAACTTTTCAATGAATTGGATATCATCCAGAACGTAATTTTTTTTAAACTCTTTTACTAATAAATCGATAGCACATTGATGAAACTCGCGTTCTTTTTTATTAAATAATTCCCAAGCAATGGTCCTAAAATGTGCTTTGATTTCGGCTTTGTGTTTTTCGTAATTGGTTTTGAAAATAGTTCTTCGTTCTTCGGTTTTAATGCCTAAAAACTGGAATTTGTTTTTCATATAATTTTCCATCGGAACCGCAGCTTCTCTGTTGCTATTCTGACGCATTTCTTGTTCTAAATCGTTTATGAAATTCATTTTAATTCAATTAATTTCTTCTGACAATGGGCTCTTAATTCTTCAAAAAATAGGGTAAACTCTTCCTCAAATTCGGAATAATATTTTTTGACTTCTATTATGGCTTCTTGCATGTTTACTCTATTTTTAGTACGATGATCCATTTGAAAAAGTATCCTCTCCAAACCTTCTAGTGAGGCATAACTTACTAACCAATTTCGAGCAATCATATAAGGAATCATTTGCTGAGTTTTTTCCGTTAGAAGGTCATAATGATTTCGTAAAAGGTGATAAAAATGTTGAGCGTATAATTCCAGCGGGGTACTGTGATAGTTATTCCAATTTTTTGCTAAATAATGGTCATATACAATATCCATAATCACTCCCGAATAATGCCCATATTTTTCATGCAAGCGGTGTTTACTTTTTCTATAAATGGGATGCGCGTCAGTAAACGTATCAATAGCTCGATGCAGTAAAATTCCTTTTTGTAGGTTCCCTTCGTATGCCAAATAACGATTTCCGCGAACACTGTCTGCCATGAAATTTCCAATTTTCAATGCTTCATCGTCTCCCGATAGATAAATATGCGCTAAAAAATTCATAAAATTATTTAAAATAGATACGAGGTAGACTCGAAGTTTTTTATAGATTTGTAAATATATTACTTTTAAAAGTTTTTCGTATCTATAGAATCAAAACATTTATTTTTTTATGACATTAATAAAATCAATTTCAGGAATCCGAGGCACTATTGGTGGAGGTGTCGGAGATAATTTAACACCAGTTGACGCGGTTAAATTTGCGTCGGCTTATGGGATGTTTTTGAAACAAAATATAAATAAAGATAGGTTGACCGTGGTAATAGGTCGTGATGCAAGAATTTCGGGGCCAATGATTCATAATTTAGTTGTGAACACATTAATTGGTTTAGGAATTGATGTCATTGACTTGGGGTTATCTACCACACCAACGGTTGAAGTGGCGGTTCCTTTGGAAAAAGCAGATGGAGGTATTATTTTAACAGCTTCGCATAACCCAAAACAATGGAATGCGCTCAAATTACTCAATGCAAAAGGAGAGTTTTTGAGTGGAGCAGATGGAGCTAAAATTTTAGAATTGGCTGCAACTGAATCTTTTGATTTTGTTGACGTAGATTCATTAGGAACCATTACGACAAACGATGCATACATGGACATTCATATCGATGAAGTGCTTAATCTTCCTCTTGTGGATGCCGAATTGGTGAAAACTAAAAAATACAAAGTAGTTGTTGATGCTGTTAATTCTTCAGGGGGTATCATTATTCCAAATTTATTGGAGCAAATGGGGGTAGAAGTTGTAAAATTGTACTGTGAGCCAAACGGTCATTTTCCTCACAATCCTGAGCCTTTGAAGGAGCATTTGGAGGATATTTGTAAATTAGTTGTAGAAGAACAAGCCGATTTTGGAATTGTTGTTGACCCCGATGTTGATCGCTTAGCTTTTATCTCTAACGATGGGGAAATGTTTGGAGAAGAATATACTTTGGTCGCTGTTGCCGATTATGTATTGAGTAAAACTCCAGGAAACACAGTTTCAAATATGAGTTCTTCTCGTGCTTTACGAGACATTACTCAAAAGCATAACGGCAATTATCAAGCGAGTGCCGTAGGAGAGGTAAATGTGGTGGAATTAATGAAAAAGACTCAAGCTATCATTGGCGGTGAAGGAAATGGGGGAATCATCTATCCAGAATTGCATTATGGTCGTGATAGTTTAGTGGGCGTGGCCTTATTCTTGACCTATTTGGCAAACCAAGAGAAGTCGGTGGCCGAATTGAGAGCAAGCTATCCACAATATTATATGAGTAAAAATAAGATTGAGTTGACCCCTCAAATTGATGTAGACGCCATATTGGAAGCGATGACAGCGCGTTACAAAAAAGAAGAAATTAATACTATTGATGGGGTTAAAATTGATTTTGCTACCGAATGGGTACATCTTAGAAAATCAAATACGGAGCCTATTATCCGGATATATACGGAAGCGCCCACGCAACAAGAAGCCGATGCACTCGCTATCAGGATTATTGATGAAATTAAGACTGTTGCGGGAATTTAAACACGGATATGTTAAAAAGTAAAGCCTCTTTTGAGGCTTTTTTTTATCATACAGTCATAGAAAACAATTCGGTTTGAGGCGTATTTCTCCTTAAACGTAAATCGAAAGCCATACATAAATTTCGAACAAACGGTTTTCCTTTTTCAGTGACTTTAATTTTTTTAGGAAATATTTCAATGAGTCCGTCGTGCTCCATTTCATGTAATTGCTCCATTATATCCTGTAATTCGGGAAAAAAGTGATGGTCATCTTCCCAAGAAGTTTCAAATTGACACATCAAATTTAAAATATGTTTTCTTATAATTAAATCTTCAGAAGTTAGAAGATGTCCTCTAAAAACGGGTAATTCATTTTGTTCTAAACGGGCATAATAGTCTTCGATGTTTTTTTCATTTTGCGCAAAACTATACCAACTATCACTAATGGAAGAGACTCCTAAACCTATCATGAGTTGGGTTTTAGAAGAGGTATAGCCCATAAAGTTTCTATGAAGTTTTCTGTCATTAAAGGCATGAAACATACTATCTGTTTTGAGGGCAAAATGATCCATGCCAATTTCATGGTAATTATTGAGCGCTAATCTTTTCTTACCTTCCTCATACAAAGTTCTTTTTTCTTCATTTTTAGGCAAGTCTTCATCTCTAAATCCTCTTTGTCCATTTCCTTTAATCCATGGCACATGAGCATAACTATAAAAAGCCAGTCTATCGGGTTGAAGCGAATTGGTTTTATCAATAGTGTCAATCACATCTTCCAAAGATTGAAAAGGAAGTCCAAAAACTAAATCATGTCCCACAGAAGTATATCCGATTTCTTTTGCCCAAAACGTTACTTTTGCCACATTATGAAAAGGTTGTATACGATGAATAGCGGTTTGCACCTTATTCGAATAATCTTGCACTCCGAAACTCACTCTTCTAAAGCCCAAATCATAAAGCGTTTGTAAATGTTTTCGAGTGGTATTATTTGGATGTCCTTCAAAACTAAATTCGTGTCCTTTTGCTTTTTCAGCGCGTTTAAAAATTCCTTGAATAAGTAGTTCTAGGTTTTCAGGAGAAAAGAAAGTAGGCGTACCACCCCCTAGATGAATTTCTTTAATAAGGGGTTTGGAGGGAAATAGATCACAATATAAATCCCACTCTTTGAGTACCGCAGTGATATAAGGATGTTCTACATCATGCCGTTTAGTGATTCTTTTATTGCATCCACAAAAGGTGCAAAGACTTTCACAAAAAGGCAAATGAATGTAAAGACTAATGCCCTCTTCTAGATTACTTTCTGTAAACGATTGGATAAACGTTTTTTTCCATGAGTCAATTGAAAACAATTTTTCTTCCCAATACGGTACAGTCGGATAGCTGGTATAGCGAGGTCCTGGCACATTATATTTTTGTATTAATGAAATTGACATGACATAGAAATATTAAGTACCAAAATTATTTACTATAAAAAAAATAAAAAATGATAATTATCATAAAACAAAAAAGCCCACATTTACGTGAGCTTTTCAAGTTATGCTTGTTTATTAAGTTCGTTTATTTGTTTCAACTTATCTTTCCAAGACTGCAATTCTTCTTTATGTTTCTGAATTGTTTTTCGTACCTCTACCACAATAGCATTTTCTTTTTTAGCATTTTTGGTATTTTGGAAAAATTGAATGTTGTTCTCTAGTTGGAAAATTTCATTTTGAACCTCCTCAATTTTACGAATAATGAATACTTTTTCATTATCAAGTTTTCGAGAATCATCAGCACTTGCTAAAGCATCCAACTTATTTGCAAAACGCATTTGCTCACTTTCTTTTTTACTAGAGCTCAACTTTTCGAATAAAGCATCCAATATTTTATTGAATTTACCTTCAATATGTCTTCTATTGAAGGGAACTTTTCCAATGCTTTTCCATGCTTCAATATGTGCTTTGATAGCATCTAAATCAGTTTTGTGATTGCCTACCAATTCAAAACTTTTCATGCTTTCTAAGTATTCTTTTTTCTTTTCAAAAGCAGCTAATTCTTCTGCATTTTCTTCTTTTCTACTGTCTTTTAATCGCTCAAAATAGTGATTGCATGCGGCTCTAAATTCTTTCCAAAGGTCGTCTGAAAATTTTCTAGGAACGTGTCCAATTAACTTCCAATCCTCTTGAATTTGTTTCATTATAGGTGTAGTTGCTGCAAAATCTTCAGAATCTTTTAATTCATTAGCTTGAGCAATCAAAGCTTGTTTTTTGGCTAGATTTTCGTTTTGGTCCTTTTTGATTTCTTTGTAGAACGAATTCTTCAATACGTTGAAATTTCTAACAGCCGTTTTAAAAGAAGTCCATGTAGCTTCATTAACATCACTAGGCACCTTACCTATTGAAAAAAACTCGTTTCGAAGCGCTTCTACTTTTTCAATTTGTCCTAACCAAGCTTGGTGCGAGTCTACTTTTTCTTGGGCTAAGCCTTCTAGTTGGGCAATGATGGCGTTTTTCTTCTCAAGATTGTGGGTCTCCCTCATTCTAAAACTTTCGTAGAAAGCTTCTCTCTTGTCATGCATTTTTTTGGTAAGATCGCTAAACTCATTCCAAAGAGCTTCACGATGTTCTTTTGAAACAGGACCAATATCTTCTTTCCATATTTTATGCAAATCTTGCAATTCACGGAACGCTTTGTTAATGTCGTTTTCTTCCAATAACTCGGTCACACGAGCTATAATACGTTGCTTGTGTTCTAAATTATTTTTAAATTCTATATCTCTAGCTTCTCTGTCTAAATGAAGGAAATCATAAAAATTTTCAATATGGAAATGATAATTATTCCAAACATGATTGTATTTATCTTTCGGAATGGGACCCGCATTTTTCCAACGATCACGAATGTCATTAAGCTGTTTCAATACATTTGCGATATTAGTACCTGGGTTGTGAACCAAATTTTTTAATTCCTCAACAATAGCCATTCGCTTTTCTAAATTGGCTTTCAGGTTATTTTCAATCGACTTGAAATGAGCTGCTTTTTTATCTCTGTATTGATTGTATAAAGTATCAAATTTAGTTTTTAAAGGGAAATGAAATTGAAATTCCTCAGTTGTTTCCGGATTTTCAGCGAAAAATTCGTCTTTTTTCTCGTCTTTTAAATGATAAAATTTAGATAAAAAAGCTTTTTTTACTTCTTCAACATGCTCTCTAACCGACATGAAGTTTTCGTGAGCCACAAGTTCTTCCAAAGTATCTACCAATTTTTCCATTGGTAAAGCTTCAAAATCTTGAAGAGGCATATCATAGCGCTCTTTCAAACTTTCGTCTTCACTTTCTTCGGCATTTAAATTGGTAATGGCATCAATTACAGCATCATTTTCTGATACTTCTGTGGCATCTTCGGGTTGTGAAACTTCAACCGTTTCTTCTGTTGAAGATTCAATGATTTCAATAGGTTGATTTTCAGTTTCTATCACGTTTTGTGATTCGTTGTTTGCGTTTCCGTCTACCAAGTTTTCGTTGACAGGTAGGTTATCATTCATTTCTTCAGACATTTGTTTAAATGTGTAAGGTTATACAAAATTTGAGGCGAAAGATACTAAAGAATCTATAAATAACCAAAGAAACAAGGGTTTCTCTAATGTATTATGTTAAAAGAAAAGCGTATGGATTTAATTATCAATTACTTGTTCCATATTTTCCATGCTTTTTCAGCTTGAAAGACCAACATTTGATATCCGTTTTGGGTTTGTGCTCCCATAGCTTTTGCACGACTTAAAAAAGTGGTTTCTTCAGGATTGTATATCAAATCAAAAGCGATGTGTTGTTTTGTAAGGTGTTGGTAGGGAATGGGTGGGCAAGCATCCGTATTTGGACTGGTACCCAGAGGGGTGCAGTTGATGATGATTTGATACTCTTCCAATAGTGCTTGGTTCAATTCGTCATAAACAAATCCTTCGTTTTGTCTAGTTCTCGAAACATAACGATAGGGTATTTGTAGTTGTTCTAGTGCAAAAGCAACAGCTTTGGCAGCCCCGCCTGTACCTAATAAAAGCGCTTTTTTATGATGATTTTCTAATAAGGGAAACAATGATTTTTTTAAGCCATACCAATCCGAGTTGTATCCTTTTAACTTCCCTTTTTTGGTGATTCTAATCACGTTGACGGCACCAATTTTAGAAGCTTTTTTTGAAAGAGCATCCAAATAAGGAAGTATAGCTTCTTTATAAGGTATGGTTACATTAAGTCCTTTGAGGTCGGGATTGTTTTGTAACAAAGTTTTAAAATCCTCTAAAGAAGGTATATCAAAATTTTCATAAGTACAATTTAGATGTAATGTTGAAAATTTTTCAGTAAAATATTTTTTAGAAAAGGAATACGAAATATTTTTTCCTAATAATCCGTATTTACTATTAGTTGGAGGCATAAACTGAAATAGGAACCATGAATGAACATCTCACTTTTTTGCCATTTTGCTCGGCGGGTAACCATTTAGGCATCATTTTTAAAACTCTTAAAACTTCTTTATCTGTACTCACATGTAGTCCGCGAACAATTTTAATATCAGTAATGGAGCCATCCTTTTCAACAATAAATGAAGCTATAATTTGACCTTTTAGGTTCGTGTCAATCATGTCTTCAGGATAATGAAAATTTTTAGAAAAATACATGTAAAAATTCTTTTCGCCACCAGGAAAAGTAGGTTTTACTTCAGCACTAGAGGCATTCAATGGGGTCGTGTTATCAGGACCTTCATCAAACACAGGAGCATCTTGACTGTCAGTTAGGGTATTTGGATTGCGCTCTTCAACTACAACTTTTTCACTTTTAGAGTTTTCTTTTTTGGATTGATTTGTTTTTTTTGCTTGTCCAAAACAAATTCCCATACTAAGAAGCATGAATAGGCAGCACGTCTTCATTATTTTTTAAAGTTTTTAATATAGTCTTGAATAGAAGAATTGTTCCAACACGTAGGAAATAGTTCTTTTAGTATTTTATGGTTTTTAAAACTTAAGCTCAATCCATTTTTTAGGTTGGAAAACCCTTTTTCATCTTCTTGATTTTGAAAATGCAACCCAGCTAGTCGATAGGATATTTCATAAGATTTTGGATAATGTTCTTGTGCTTGCTCTAACGCTATAAAAGCACTTTCTATTTCACCCAAAAGGAGCAAGCTATCTGCCCAAAACAGCCAAGTGTCCAATTCAAAATTACCACATTCAATGGCTTTTCTGTAACCATATTCGGCTTCTTCATGCATTTGTAAAGCTTTATTAATAGTTGCAAAACGTTTCCAATACGCCTGGTTTTGATCGTCTATAGCCAAGGCTTTATTGACAAAATATAATGCTTTTCGGAAATTTTTTAATCTAACATAATAATCTGTGATGGCAATCCATCCTTTGTCTAATAGAGGGTCTTCATGTACCGTTTGATTATAATACGTAAGTGCCTCAGTGGTATTTCCTATTTTTTCAAAACACTTTCCAATTCGTAGCAACGCATAGGAAGTAGGATCCTCCAATTCGATGGTTCTTTGGTAGCTTTCAATAGCTTCTTCATAACGTTCTAGACGTTCTAGCGCTTTCCCTTTTTCCATAAAAGCACCCAAAAAAGTTTCATCAATGTAGGTTGCATATTCAAAAGCTCTTACGGCACTTTCATACGCCTTAATAGAATAATACAAGCGCCCTTTTTGATGCCAGGCAATTTCACTGTAGGGATTACGGTCTATATATTTTTTTAAAAAAGCAATTGCCTCATCATATTGGTCTAAGAATTCGAAGCAATAAATAACATTGTAAAGAGCTGATTGATCTTCAAGATCTTCATCAAGGCACTTGATAAAATTAGCTTTGGCCAATTCTAGATTATCCATAAAAAGATACTCCATACCAATTAAGTTGTACACATCGGCATAATCTTCTGTGTATTTTAAAGCTTCTTCCAAAAGCGCAACCGCTTTTTCATGATTGTCACGTTTGGAATAGATGTTCGCTTTTTGGATGTAAATTTCTTCATTATGTGGTTCCAAGGCATAGAGTTCATTGAGCATTTTTTCTGCGACCTCTAGTTTGTCCTCGTAAATCAATAACTCCACTTGAACTAATTTCAATCCTGTTGATTTTGGATGTTGTTCCAAACCAAGTTTCAAAGCTTTTTTTGCCAAACTTGTTCTTCCTGTATCAAGATAGTGAAGGATGATTTCTTCAAATTCCTCAGAATCAAAGAAAAAAACTTTATTAGTTTTTAACATAGATTCAAATCTAGATAAAGATAAATTGTAGTCGTCTTCTTCGTGATCTAAGTGCATTGTAGTCTTATTTTTTCAAAAATAAAGGTAGTAAACTATTTTTTTGCGTTAGGTAAAAAAGCGTTTTGTTTTGAACAATTTAATTAACAAGTTATTTTAGTAATAAAGCTGATTTTCAAAGAGATGTCTTATGTGGATTGGTGAATTTCATCCATAACTTCTAGCAAAATCTTACAGCCTTCTTTAATTTCGTCTTCAGAAATTGTTAAAGGCGGAGTGATGCGTATGGCTTTTCCTTCAAACAACAACCAAAATAAAATCAAACCTCTATCTTGGCATCGTAAAATAACTTGATTAGTTATTTCAGCATCGGCAGTCATAGCAGCCAACATCAATCCTTTGCCTCTCACTTCTTCAATCAAGGGATGTACTAAAAGCGATCTAAACAATTGTTCTTTTTCTAGGGATTGTTTGGCATAGTCTTGTTCCAATACTTCTTGTAAGGTTGCCAAACAAGCTGCGGCTATTACAGGATGTCCTCCAAAAGTAGTAATATGCCCTAATTTTGGATCATGACTCAACAAATCCATATATTTTTCATGTGCAATGAATCCGCCCACAGGCATGCCTCCAGCCATTCCTTTTCCAATAATGACTACATCGGGAACCACATTATAATTTTCAAATCCAAAAAGTTTTCCTGTGCGTCCAAATCCGGGTTGGATTTCATCTATAATAAGCAGTGCGCCCACTTCTTCACATCGTTTTTTTACCTTCGCGAGAAAATCATTTTTCGGCTCTATAAATCCTGCGCCTCCTTGTATGCTCTCCAAGATAATTCCAGCTGTTTTGGTTGTGATTTTCTCCAAATCAGCTTCGTTATTGAACGTGATAAAATCCACATCGGGGATTAAGGGCCTAAAAATTTGTTTGCGTTCTTCAAATCCCATCACACTCATGGAACCCATTGTATTGCCATGATAGGCGTGATGACAAGAAATGAGTTGACTTCTACCTGTGACTCTTCGAACTAATTTTAGCGCACCTTCACACGCCTCAGTTCCCGAATTTACTAAATAGACCTTATTGAGTTCTTTAGGTAAATGAGAAACCAAAAGTTTGCAATACTGCACGGCTGGACTTTGCGAATATTCGCCATATACCATTACGTGTGAATATTTATCCAATTGGTCTTTTATGGCTTGATTGACTCTGGGGTGTTGATGCCCCAAGGAGCATGCTGAAACCCCCGCTACAAAATCTAAATATTTTTTACCATTAGTATCGTAAATGTAACTACCAATGGCATGTGATACTTCCATTCCTAAAGGATAGGGGGAAGTTTGAGCTTGATATTTTAGGAAATCGGGATTCAAAATATTATATCAATTTACTACTAGGTTTTATCCTTAATTAATACTTATGATAAAAATTCTTTAATTTCTGATTTTAAGTGATCTAAAGCAATTTGAGTAGGCGATTCTGTTTGAAATAATTGGGTCATAATTTCTTCTCTAAGTTTGTCTGCATTGACAATATCAGCTTTCAGACACGTTTTACGAATGTTTTGAATAATCGAATTTTTCGCTGTGACAATCAAAGTCCAACTCTCGTCTGAAACATAGATTTGTTGGGTTAGATTGTGTTCAAATTCTTGTTCGATATGATGAATTAAAATATTCTGATAGTCATTTTTATTGTCGTTAACTGGCGGTACACGGAGTAATAATTTGGAGGGATTGATGCGTTCTAGCAACAAAGCCAATCGTTCGTATGCTTGTAATTTGATTGGAAGCGTCTGTTTTTGATTTTCACGCATCAACATAAAACGTCTTCTATGCTCGTCATTTTTTGAAAAGTTTTTAAATGAATATAAAGCGACCAATCCTGTTACTACGGCTGGTAGGGTATAAAAAGCTAATTCAAATAATTTATCGGTATTCATGTTATTTTTAGTTAAAACGATTTTCTTCCTGCAAAAGTATTACATTATGAAGAAATAAAATAGAGGGCGCTTGATTTTTAATTTTGGAATCATCACACAAAAATTAATTTTAAAAATCAACTTCAAACTTTGTACTTCGTATTTTCTACTTGCTAAACGGTCAACTTATAATTTAAACCCTTAAACTCTTGAACTTTCAAAATAATTTACAAAAACAAACGTCAAAAATTGTGTTTCAAAAATAGGAGTTCTATTTTTGTGGATTAGATTCAAATGAACATGCAACGATATATTAGCCAACTTAACGAAGCGCAGCAATTGCCCGTTCTCCAAAAAGACGGACCTATGATTATTATTGCTGGTGCAGGTTCTGGAAAAACAAGGGTGTTGACCATGCGTATTGCCTATTTGATGAGTCAAGGTGTCGATGCGTTCAATATTTTAGCTTTGACCTTTACGAATAAGGCTGCCCGAGAAATGAAAAAGCGTATAGCCGATATTGTAGGCTCTAATGAAGCCAAAAATCTTTGGATGGGAACTTTTCATTCTGTTTTTGCGCGCATTCTTCGCAGTGAAAGCGATAAATTGGGTTTTCCGTCCAACTTTACCATTTATGATACGCAAGATTCGGTGCGCTTAATTTCGGCGATTATCAAAGAAATGCAACTCGATAAAGAGGTTTACAAACCCAAACAAGTATTGGGAAGAATATCGTCTTATAAAAATTCGCTCATCACTGTTAAAGCCTATTTTAACAATCCAGAATTACAAGAACAAGATGCGATGTCCAAGAAACCTCGTCTAGGAGAAGTCTATGCCAACTATGTGGACCGTTGTTTTAAAGCAGGTGCTATGGATTTTGACGATTTATTGCTAAAAACCAATGAATTACTCAATCGTTTTCCTGATGTTCTAGCCAAATATCAAGATCGCTTTCGCTACATCATGGTCGACGAGTATCAAGATACCAATCATTCGCAGTATCTTATCGTTAGAGCGCTATCAGATCGTTTTCAAAACATTTGCGTGGTGGGAGACGATGCTCAAAGTATCTATGCCTTTCGAGGAGCCAACATCAATAATATTTTGAATTTTCAAAAAGATTATGATCATGTCAAAACCTATCGATTGGAACAGAACTATCGTTCTACAAAGAATATTGTGGAAGCGGCCAATTCGATTATAGATAAAAATAAGACCAAATTAGATAAAGTGGTATGGACGGCCAACGATTTTGGTCCGAAAGTAAAAGTACATCGCAGCATTACCGATGGGGAAGAAGGGCGTTTTGTAGCAGGTGAAATTTTCGAACAAAAAATGCGTAACCAACTGCGAAACAATCAATTTGCTATTTTATACCGCACCAATGCACAATCCCGTGCTATGGAAGATGCCTTGCGCAAGCGAGACATTCCGTATCGTATATATGGAGGACTATCGTTTTACCAACGAAAAGAAATAAAAGATATTTTATGCTATTTGCGTTTGGTCATCAACCCCAAAGACGAAGAAGCCCTAATTCGCGTTATCAATTATCCTCATCGTGGAATAGGGGAAACCACCGTTGAAAAGTTGACCATTGCTGCCAATCATTACAAGCGTTCCATTTTTGAGGTTATGGAACATATTGAAAAAATAGATTTGAAATTAAATTCGGGTACCAAGCAAAAGTTACAAGATTTTGTGACCATGATTAAAAGTTTTCAAATAATCAATGAAACCCAAGATGCCTACTATCTTACCGATCATGTCGCTAAAAAGACAGGGCTGATTCAAGAATTGAAAAAAGATGGCACTCCCGAAGGTATTGCTCGCATTGAGAACATCGAAGTATTGATGGGAGGAATCAAAGACTTCATAGAAGGACAGAAAGAAATCGATGGCGCTCGTGGGGCTCTTTCAGAATTTTTGGAAGATGTAGCTCTGGCCACCGATTTGGACAATGATACTGGCGATGACGACCGCGTGGCACTGATGACAATTCACCTTGCCAAAGGGCTCGAATTTCCTTATGTCTTTGTTGTAGGGATGGAAGAAGATTTATTTCCTAGTGCGATGAGTTTAAATACACGAAGCGAACTAGAGGAGGAGCGAAGGCTGTTTTATGTTGCCCTCACTAGAGCCGAACATCAGGCGTATCTTACCTATGCACAATCGCGCTATCGTTGGGGAAAATTAACCGACAGCGAACCTTCGCGATTTATAGAAGAAATTGAATCTTCTTATCTGGAATATATCAATGTGGGAGGCCCCGAACGCTATCAATACAAACCTATGATGGATATTGATATTTTTGGCGATGTAGACAAATCAAAATTACGTTTGTCAAAACCTATTGCAGGCACACCACCTAAGAAATATGGCGACGAACCTATTTCTGCTGTAAACATTAGGAAACTCAAACCCATGTCGAGTAAAGCGCCGAGTCAGGAGGCTTCCAATTTATTTGACAGCAAACTAACCGTGGGCAATATTGTCATGCACGAACGCTTCGGTAAAGGAGAGGTGATGAGTCTCGAAGGCGTGGGAAGTGACAAAAAAGCCGAAATACGCTTTGAAGTAGGCGGTATCAAAAAGCTGTTGTTGAAATTCGCTAAGTTGCAGGTCATTGGGTAGGACTATAAGTAGTAAGAATGTGTTAAATTCTAAAAAATAGAGCGCGATGAGTCAGTTTATCAAAATATACGAAGACAAACCCAGTGAGGCCGCCATCAAGAAAGTGGTCGATGTCTTAAAAGATGGAGGAATTATCATCTATCCCACCGATACCGTTTACGGATTGGGATGTGATATAACCCATTCAAGAGCTTTAGAACGCGTTGCTAAAATTAAGGGTGTCAAATTAGAAAAAGCCAATTTCTCTTTTATATGTAGTGATTTGAGTAACCTTTCAGATTATGTAAAGCAAATTGATACCGCCACCTTTAAGATTTTAAAACGTGCCTTACCAGGTCCATACACCTTCATTTTGCCAGGGAATAATGATTTGCCAAAAGAGTTTCGCAAGAAAAAAACAGTAGGTATTAGAGTTCCCGATAATAACATCATCATCGAAATTGTAAAAATGTTGGGCAATCCCATTGTCTCTACGTCCATCTATGATGAAGACGAGGTGATTGAATATTCTACCGATCCCGAATTGATTTTTGAAAAATGGCAACATCAAGTAGATCTTGTCATTGATGGGGGTTATGGAGATAATATCGCATCTACGGTAATTGACCTTTCTGGATATGAACCCGAAGTTATCCGTGAGGGGAAAGGAAGCTTGGATGTTTTATAAAGGATTGCTGGATTATTAGATTTTTAGAGGGTTAGATAATTGGATTCTTTTCAATGTCAAAATTAATACCTTAGAGCCTTAGAGTCTTAGTATCTTAGAACCTCATACTTCATATTTTCTACTTGACGAACTGATCACTCACAACTGAAAACGGATTACTCCAACCTTAGTCTCTTAGTCCCTTAGAACCTTAATACCTTATACTTGACGTACTGCTCACTGAAAACTAACAACAGACTCTCGCTTATCACGAATTCTTCCCTAGATGTTATGCGGTACCAAACCATTTTAGTACTTTTACACTTTCAAATATCTAAGATATGTCTGTAGCAAAAAAAGATTACAAAAGAATCACTACAAAGTCGTTAATAGAAATGAAGGCCAATGGCGAGAAAATCTCGATGCTCACGGCATACGATTTTACTATGGCGAAGATTGTGGATACCGCTGGCGTCGATGTGATTTTAGTGGGCGATTCGGCTAGTAATGTCATGGCAGGTCATGAAACAACCTTGCCCATTACCCTAGATCAAATGATTTATCATGCTTCGAGTGTAGTACGTGCCATTGAACGTGCGCTTGTGGTGGTCGATTTGCCTTTTGGAAGCTACCAATCCGATTCGAAAGAAGCACTACGCTCTGCCATTCGAATCATGAAAGAAAGTGGAGGACATGCGGTGAAATTGGAAGGTGGAAGCGAAATTAAAGATTCTATCAAAAAAATACTACATGCTGGAATCCCTGTCATGGGGCACTTGGGCTTAACACCACAATCCATCTATAAATTTGGCACCTACAACGTGCGCGCCAAAGAGGAAGCTGAAGCAGAAAAACTATTAGAAGATGCCAAAATGTTGGAAAAACTAGGATGCTTTGCTGTAGTACTCGAAAAAATCCCTGCTCATTTGGCTGAAAAAGTAGCCCAAAGCATTTCCATTCCTGTCATTGGTATTGGCGCTGGGGGAGGCGTTGACGGTCAAGTGCTAGTCATTCACGATATGCTAGGGATGAATAACGAATTTAGCCCGAGGTTCTTGCGTCGCTATTTAAACTTATACGAACAAATGATTCAAGCCATCGGAAACTATGTATCTGATGTGAAAAGTCGCGATTTCCCCAATGCAGGAGAGCAGTATTAGGGTTGGGTTTATTTGTTTAAAAGTTTAAAGGTTTAAAGGTTTAAGAGTTTAAAGGTTTAAGAGTTTAAAAGTTTATCAAGTAAAAAATACAAGTTACGAGATACAAAGTTTGAAGTCAAAGCGCTATATGGTCTATTCCAAGTGAAACGCCTTGAAAAAAACTATGAAAACTAAGACTCTATGTGGTTTAATTAAAAAGGTTCAGTTAAGAAAGTATAAATAGGGAATACAAGTTTAATAGTTCCTATTGAAAGTTGAGTTTTAAGAACATATTTTACAGGTGATAATTTCTCGTCAGTTGGCTTGAATTCAAAGAAAGTAACATCAAGAACGAGAAAAATACACAACCCTTTTTTAAAAAATAATTTTGGCAGAGAAAATCATTTCCCATAAATCCAATCTCCAGATTTTGCACGAGGACAACCACCTTATCGTGGTGAATAAGCGTGTGGGGGATCTTGTGCAAGGGGATAAAACAGGCGACAAACCGCTTCCCGATGTAGTCAAAGAATACCTTAAAGAAAAGCATCAAAAACCGGGTGCGGTATTTCTTGGTGTGGTGCATCGGTTGGATCGTCCCACCACGGGGCTCGTGGTTTTTGCCAAAACCAGCAAAGCCCTTGAACGCATGAATAAAATGTTTAGCGAACGGGAAACGCAAAAAACCTATTGGGCTGTAGTCAAAAACAAACCGCCCCACGACGAAGCGACGTTGGTACATTTTTTGAAACGCAATGAAAAAAACAACACTTCCAAAGCGCATCTCAAAGAAGTACCCGACAGCAAAAAAGCCTCGTTGACGTATAAGATTATCCAAACGCTAGACCATTATGTTGCTCTTGAAATTCAACTTCACACGGGCAGACACCATCAAATTAGAGCACAACTCGCGGCTATTGGTTGCCCCATAAAAGGCGACTTAAAATATGGGTTTGACCGTAGTAATCCCGACGGAGGCATTCATTTGCATGCCCGAAAATTGGTTTTTACTCATCCCGTGACCAAAGAGGAGCTTACGCTTACAGCTCCCACGCCAAACGATGCCATTTGGAATTGTATAAAATAAGTTGTACATTTACCTAACCTCATTTCTAAAGTTTGTTTAACGGCTTCTCGAAGCGTAATACTCAAGAACTATGAAAAAAATTGTCCTTGCCCTTTGTACCCTCAGCAGTGTTTTTGCCTACAGTCAGGAGCACTTCACAGGATTGTCGACATCCTCCCGTGTGGGACTCTTAAACGCAGGAATCAACCCAGCGGAATTGGCAAACTTGTCTAAAAAAATCGAAATCAACTTTTATGGTTTTAGCCTCAATGTGAGCAACAATAAAATTGGCTATAGCGATATTGTCAATGGTTCCAATTTGGAGTCGCTCATTTTTAAAGGAGCCGATGCGGTCAATATGCGTTCCGATGTTGAATTGTATGGTCCTGGAGTTGCCGTAAGATGGCGCAAATGGGGCTTTGGCGTGACAACCAAAGCAGTGGGACGTCTCGATTTGGTCGATATTGATACCCACATTGGAGACGCCATCACCAACAACGGCATTAATTTTAGTGGTCCTACCGTGATAAAAAATGATTACAACCAACGGTTGAACGGAACGACTTGGGGCGAAGTGGGCTTTTCTATTGCGCATACCTTGTATGAAAACGACAAACACCGTTTTAATGCAGGGGTAACTTTCAAAATGATGTTTCCTGGGTCTTATGCGAATATGGGAACTGATAAATTTTCGGGAACCATCTCCAATACAGCCACGGGATCGTATATGAGTAATGCCGATGCCACCCTAAACATAGCCTATTCGGGGAATCTAGCGAATAGTTTTAGTAAATTTAACGACTACAGCCAATCGGTTTTTGGAGGTTTGCATGGATTTGTAGGCGATGTGGGATTCAACTACCAATGGAAAGATGGCAAAAAATACAAACTTAACCTAGGGGCTTCGGTGCGCAATATGGGTAGTATGACGTTTAGCGACAGCAACAATGCCTCTACCTATTACCATTTGTCAATACCTCAAGCCACACCAACCAATCCTGGGCTGGATTTAAGTCAATTTCAAAATGTGAATAGTTTGAAAGACGTAGAAGCAAGGCTGTTGAGCAGCGGGTATTTGACTGAAATCTCTCAGAATAAAGATTTTAAAGTAAAATTGCCTACCCTTTTTACCGCCTATGCCGATGTAAAAATTGTCCCTAAGCTGTATGTTTCAGTCTATGGGCAACAAAAAATGCACAGCAACAGCAAAAACGACCAAATCACAGCACAAAATATGATTACCGTAACACCTCGTGTGAACCTCGGGTTCTTTGAAGCCTTTTCATCTTGGTCGAGCAGCGAGATTTCTGGGTTTAATGGAGGCTTTGGTTTCCGTTTGGGAGGGTTCTACCTCGGTTCAGGTTCGGTGGTTACCGCGCTACTTAAAGACAGCAAACAAATTGATGTGTACACGGGCTTCCGTTGGGCGTTTTTATAAAGGAGCATGGTTATAAATAAGGAAAGTAGGCTAGAGCCTACTTTTTTTTTTGAGTCCTTGGGGTGGTAGGTTATAGGTAGTAGGTTATGGGTTTATAAAGTTTAAGAGTTTAAAAGTTTAAGAGTTTAAAAGGTTTATAAAAGTATCGTTTGTCATGCTGACGTAGGAAGCATCACGCAAGATGGGAGTAGGTTATGGGTGGTAGGTTTTAGGTTTAAAGGTTTAAAGGTTTAAAGGGTTTATTAACGTATCGTTTGTCATGCTGACGTAGGAAGCATCACACAAGAAGGGATTAGGTTGTGGGTTTAAAGGTTTAAGAGTTTAAAAGTTTATTAAGTATAAAGGTAGAAGTGTTCAGTGATCAGTTGTGAGTAATCAGTTCGTCAAGTAGAAAGCACTATGAATTCTATTCCAAGTGAAACGTCTTATAATAAAAACTATGTAATCTATCTTTCTATGTGTTTTTTTAAAAGTTTAAAAGTGCAAAGTTGAGGTTTTGGGTTAAAATTGTCAAAAAAGCATTCTTCTACTCCTTTCAAAACCGTAAATCAGCAATTTTTCCTAAAAATTATAAGATATGTAAATAATTCCCATTAAAATTAAGGACTGTGTAATTTTTATTGAAAAAAAATACATAAAATGTTTTTGTATATTTGCTAAATTAGTATATTTATGCAAAATTTATATATATGGAGATTTTAGCTTGTCCGAAATGTCAAAACGACGAGATTGTAAAAAGTGGTGTTATCAAAGAGAGACAAAGGTTTTTGTGTAAAAAATGCAATTACTATTTTACTGTAAACAAACTGGGAAAAAAGATAGACAGTTATTATGTAACCAAAGCCTTGCAGTTGTATTTGGAAGGATTGAGTTATCGAGAAATTGAGCGCATTATCGGGGTCTCGCACGTCACGGTGAGCAATTGGGTGAAGGAGTTTAAAATAAGCAAACCCAATCACACCGATTATCATCCTACTTATAAGATTTATAATCACTTAGAATTGGTCGAATTTCTAAAAAACAAAGACCAATTGAAAGGAGCGGGAATGATTATTACCGAGTTGGGCGATAAGTTTATGCTTATCAAATGGGAACGTTTCAAAGATTAACTATAGCGTTTACATAAATATATATAATAATTTTTTTCATTCCTAAAAATTCAGAATTTGGTCAAACGAAAAAACAATACTAACCAAAATTTTAAACCTTATGAAAAAAATTATTATGTTATCTTTTGTAGCTTGTTCCTTTATAGGAAATGCTCAAACGACAACTCCTTCTACTCCAGCTGCACCTGCAGAAAAAGAGTGGGATGTAACAATGTACGGTTTTATTAGAACCGACTACATTTGGGATACCAGAAAATCGGCTTCTGTACGTGAGTTAAACTTAAACCTATATCCGAACGACGAAGCGAAATTGGCTGACGGTTCAGATAAAAATGACGTAGGGCAATCCAACTTCCTTTCGGTTGTTTCGCGATTGGGTACTAAGGTAAAAGGGCCAAACGTGTGGGGGGCTAAAATGAGCGGAATCTTAGAAGGAGACTTCTTTGGAAATACAGAGAGCTCGCCTTCTTCTATTGGAATGTTCCGTTTGCGTCATGCTTTTGTAAACATGGATTGGGCAAAATCATCTCTAACGTTAGGACAAACATGGTATCCTAATTTTATACCAGAGTGTTTTCCAGGGGTAGCCAATTTCAACACAGGAATTTTATTCAATCCGTTTGGATGGGCTACTCAAGCACGTTTTAAACAAAATCTTACCAAACAATTATCGATTGCAGTAACAGCATACAAAGAAAGAGAGTTTACGACCAATGCGGCTACTGATGGCACAACTACTGCTACACAAAACTCAGCCACCATCAATTCGTCAATCCCTACATTCAACGGACACTTACAATTTAGAAGTAAAAATTGGTTGGCTGGAGTACAATTTGAATACAAATCCATTCAACCTTTGACTGTTTCTAACGGAAAAATGACGACTGAAAAAGTGACTAGCACGTCGATCATGGGATATGCAAAATACAGCAACGATGCTTTTTCTGTTAAAGCCTACGGAATTTCGGGAGGAGATATGAGTAATCTAGTGATGTTGGGCGGTTATGTAGGTTATACAACAGGTACAGAAGTTCAAAAATTTGAAGCATCAAAAACATCGTCTTTCTGGTTGGATATTGCGAGCAATGGTAAAAAAGTAGCTCCAGGATTATTCTTTGGGATGACCAATAATAAAGGAACAGGGCATACACTTGCTGCTGGAGAAACCGCTTTTTATTATATGAGAGGAACAAATTTGCCTACAGCACCAACTAGAGTAATTGATAAAGTTATTCGTATATCTGGCAGAATAGATTTTAAACAAAATAAATTTAGAGTTTCCCCAGAGTTGGAATATACATCGGCTGTTTGGGGCGATTTAAATACGAACGGAAACGGAAAAGCAGATGCTAATCAAGTAACGGTAGGAAATATGAGAGCGATGGTTTCTTGTGTGTATACGTTCTAATAATTTAATTATATTAATCTTAAAAAACGCAATATTATGAGCGATAAATCAGCAAAAGGAATTTGGAAAGTAATTTCCGCATCGTCGTTGGGGACGATGATTGAGTGGTATGATTTTTACATTTTCGGGAGTTTGGCGGTTGTATTATCGACCAAATTCTTCCCAGCCGATAATCCAACAGCGGCCTTCTTATCAACTTTGGCAACCTTTGCCGCAGGGTTTGTAGTACGTCCCTTTGGAGCCTTATTCTTCGGAAGATTGGGTGATTTGATAGGAAGAAAATATACCTTTATGGTAACCCTAGTGTTAATGGGGGGAGCCACGTTTATGATAGGATGTATTCCAAGTTATGAAACCATTGGGTTTATGGCGCCTTTGTTAGTGTTATTATTACGTTTGTTACAAGGTTTGGCGCTTGGAGGTGAATATGGTGGCGCTGCGACTTATGTGGCAGAACACGCGCCAAGAGGACAACGTGGGTATTGGACCTCTTGGATTCAAACTACGGCAACAGTAGGGTTGTTCATTTCGTTGATGGTAATCTTAATCACAAAAGGTCTTTTGTCTAAAGAAGAGTTTGAAAACTGGGGTTGGAGAG
Organism: Flavobacterium aciduliphilum; assembly: GCF_003268855.1. GTDB lineage: Bacteria > Bacteroidota > Bacteroidia > Flavobacteriales > Flavobacteriaceae > Flavobacterium > Flavobacterium aciduliphilum. The sequence goes on along the minus strand of NZ_QLSZ01000001.1, from coordinate 72,628 downwards.
TACCGTTTTGGGTATCAATTTTGATGGTGTTTGTATCGTACTTAATCCGTAAAAACATGGATGAGTCTCCGGTGTTTGCCAAAGCAAAATCGGAAGGAAAAACGAGTACGAATCCTTTAAAAGAGAGTTTTGGTCACAAATTGAACCTTAAATATGTTTTGTTGGCGTTGTTTGGAGCAACTATGGGGCAAGGAGTGGTTTGGTACACTGGACAGTTCTATGCCATGAGTTTTATGAAAACGGTACAAAGTATTGATTCCTCACAAGTTGATACATTATTAGGAATTGCATTGTTATTTGGCACCCCGTTCTTTGTAATTTTTGGATGGTTGAGTGATAAAATTGGTCGAAAAACCATCATGATGACGGGGATGTTATTGGCTATTTTTGCATATCGTCCTATTTACCGCCAAATGTATCATTTGACCGATGCTAAAGAAATGGTGAAAAAGAATATCACGGTAGTACAAGACAGTTGTAAAGCGCTTGGAGGTGCCGTTGCGACCATTAAAACAGAACCTGATGCTAAAGATTCATCTGTAAAAAACACCAAAGTATTTATCGACTTTAAAACGGATACGTTGTATTCTAATGGTGCTAAATTCCATTACACGAAAACCGATACGTTATATTTAGCGAAAGAATTAGCCTTTGATGCTAAAGCGGCTGCTAAAAACGAAACTTGGATTAAATTTGACACTAAAGACAAAGCAGGAGAGATTGTACATCAAGTGGTGAAAGTGAAAAACGACTTGGAAAAAGACGAAAAACCAATGAAGGTTGATACGTTACAATCTTTAGCTTTAAAAACGTTTACAGGAGGTGAAGCTAAACACAAATCACATGTGGACGGCTTCAGCATCAAACCGAATGTAGCGGTGGTAAAAAACATTACAGAAGATGTAAAATGGTACTTGGTATTCTTGATTTTTATTCAAGTGATTTTTGTGACGATGGTATACGGACCGATTGCGGCATTCTTAGTAGAGATGTTCCCTGTTAAAATTCGCTATACATCCATGTCTTTGCCTTACCACGTTGGAAATGGAATTTTCGGAGGATTATTGCCTGCAATTTCAACCTATTTGGTAACCACAGCCAAAGGGACAGGTCCAAAACCATTAAATCCAGAATTCTATTTGGAAGGATTGTGGTATCCTATTATCATTGCCGCCATTTGTTTTGTCATCGGAATGATTTATATCGATAAAAAAATTAATACCCTTCACGACTAATACTTAGAAATTATGATGAACGCAATAAAAAAATATATTGGAATAGTTTGGATTGCTCTTGCAGCAGCGGTAGCATATTATTCTATTGGAATTTTCGGAGGAAAATTAACCTCAGGAAAACAAGACGATTTGGTTTTCGGAATTATTATCTTCTTTGTTTTATTACCCCTTGTGGTGACCGGTTTGACCATTTTTGGTTGGTATGCCATGACCAATGAATATGAAGATTAATTCTTGTTATGATGTGCCTTGTTGTTAGTTTTGACGGGCCACTTTATAAGGAATTTAAGCAAAAGCGACACAATTCCAGTTATTAATTTGATGTAAAAAGCGCTTCGTGTAATTTTCACGAGGCGTTTTTTTTGGGCATAATTTCTCAAGGATTTGGGAATACACGAAATTTAGTTTCTAGTTTCTGTCAATTCCCGTACTTTTGTGCTTCTAAAACAGCATCAAGTGATTACGACCAACAAGTTAAAGATTTTTAATGACCCGATATATGGATTTATTTCCATACCCAATTCTCTAATTTATGATTTAATTCAGCATCCCTATTTTCAGCGGTTGCGACGCATCTCACAAATGGGTTTGTCTTATTTGGTCTATCCTGGTGCGCATCATACTCGTTTTCATCATGCGTTGGGGTGTATGCACATGATGCAAAAAGCGGTTCAAACGCTTCGGTTTAAAGGCGTATTACTATCGGAAGAAGAAGAAAATGCCTTGTATATAGCCATATTGCTGCACGATATTGGACATGGACCGTTTAGTCATGCAATGGAGCATAGCATTGTAGAAGAAGTTCATCATGAGGAGATTTCGCTTCGGTTTATGGATTTACTCAATCAAGAGTTTGATGGCAAACTCACCTTAGCGTTAAAGATTTTTAAAGGGGAATACCACAGAAAATTTATGTATCAACTCATTTCTAGTCAGCTCGACATGGATCGAATGGACTATTTGAAACGGGATAGTTTTTACAGCGGAGTAGCCGAAGGGAATATCAATAGCGATCGATTGATTCAGATGTTGCATGTAAAAGATGACGTGTTGGTCATAGAAGAAAAAGGAATTTATTCGGTAGAGAAATTTCTCATTGCCCGTCGCCTCATGTATTGGCAAGTATATTTACATAAAACGTCGGTCGCTGCCGAATTGATTTTGACCAAAATATTAAAACGCGCTAAAGAGTTGACCCAAAAAGGCTTGGAGTTGCCTTGCAGCATGCCGCTTTCATTTTTCTTGCATCATAAAATTACATTGGATTCATTTGACGAAGCCATTCTTAAAACCTTTGCTTTGCTTGATGATTATGATGTGATGGGGGCTATAAAAGGCTGGCAGTTTCATTCCGATTTTGTGTTGAGTACTCTGTGCAAAATGATTCTCAATAGAGATTTGTTAAAAATAGTACTGCTTGACGAGCCAGCCAAAGCTGATGTTATGACGCAATTGAAAACCCAATGGGCGTCTCAACACGCACTTTCGGAAAAAGATGCGAATTATTTTATTTTTAAAGGAAAACTTAAGAACCAAGCATACAATAAGGAATCGGAACCCATTAGTATTTTGAAAAAAGACGGCAGTATTGAGAATTTAGTGGATACGCCCGACCAATTGCAAGTAAAAGCGCTCTCAAAAGCGGTGACAAAATATTTTATGTGCTTTCCAAAAGTTCTATGGAATACCTAGGGTTTAAATAAATTTTATATTTTTGTGCTGAAAAATAGGTTTTCTTGTGGCGTGTTTTATTTTAAAAAGACTATTACGAAATCTCTTTTTTCAGATATGTATATAAACTAGATGAAATTTACAGCAAAACAGATTGCCGATATATTAGAAGGTGTCGTGGTGGGAAACCCTGATGCTGAGGTATACAAGTTGGCAAAAATTGAAGAAGGTACTGAAGGCGCTTTGACTTTTTTGTCTAATCCTAAGTATCAAAAATATATCTATACGACACAAGCCACGGTGGCTATTGTCAACAATGCATTTGAACCTGAACAACCGCTTACGACTACTTTGATAAAAGTAGAAGATGCTTATCAAGCTTTTACCAAGTTGTTGGAATATTACAATCAGGTTAAACTCATGAAATCGGGTATTGAACAACCTTCTGTACTTTCCGAGAATGTAACCTATGGCTCTGATTTGTATTTGGGTAGTTTTTGTTATGTTGGAAAAAATGTAACGATTGGAACTAATGTGAAAATATATCCTAATTCTTTTATTGGAGATAATGTGACGATTGGAGATAATTGCATTTTATTTGCTGGGGTACGAATTTACTCTGAAACAGAAATTGGAAATCATTGTGTGATTCATTCAGGGGCCATAATTGGTTCAGATGGTTTTGGTTTTGCACCCCTTGAGGATGGATCGTATAAAAAAATTCCCCAAATAGGAAATGTCATTTTAGAAGATCATGTGGAAATCGGTTCTTGTACCACGATTGACCGAGCCACATTAGGTTCTACGATTATCAGAAAAGGCGTAAAATTGGATAATCAAATTCAAATTGCACACAATGTAGAAATTGGAGAACACACGGTCATTGCATCCCAAACAGGAGTAGCAGGCTCGACCAAAATTGGAAAGAATTGCATCATTGGAGGGCAAGTGGGTATTGTTGGACATATTACTATTGGAAATGGTGTGCGAATTCAAGCACAATCGGGTATTGGAAAAAGTTTAAAAGACAATGAGACCGTTCAAGGATCGCCTGCTTTTACCTATGGTGAGTGGACTAAATCGTATGTGCATTTCAAAAACTTGCCAACCATTGTATCAGATTTAAACGAATTAAAAAAACAAACCAAATAATAAACATAAACGAGTAAGGAATTATGGTTAAACAAAAGACCATCAAAAGTGAGATTACACTAACTGGTGTAGGACTTCATACGGGGAAAGAGGTTCAGATGACTTTCAAACCCGCCCCAATTAATAATGGGTTTACATTTGTACGAGTAGACCTAGAGGGAAGTCCTGTGATTGAAGCAGATGCAAATTATGTTGTGAATACGCAACGCGGAACCAACTTAGAAAAACTAGGGGTAAAGATTCAAACATCAGAACATGTTTTGGCTGCTTTTGTAGGGTGTGATGTGGATAATGTTATTATTGAACTGAACGAATCAGAACCGCCTATCATGGATGGTTCTTCAAAATATTTCGTGGAAGCGATTGAACAAGTAGGGGTTGTAGAACAAGAAGCAGACCGAAATTATTATGTGGTGAAAGAAGTCATTTCCTTTGTTGATGAAAACACAGGAAGTGAAATTATTGTGATGCCTGCCGATGAGTATCAAGTGACCACAATGGTTGATTTTGGTACGAAAGTACTAGGCACACAAAATGCAACTTTAAAAAATATTCATGATTTCAAAACAGAAATTGCTTCCGCCCGGACGTTTAGTTTCCTTCATGAGTTGGAAACATTATTGGATAATGGGTTGATAAAAGGAGGAGATTTGAATAATGCAATAGTGTATGTAGATAAAGAAATATCTCCCTCCACTATGGAAAACCTTAAAAAAGCGTTTGGAAAAGAGCAGATATCGGTAAAAGAGAATGGAATCTTGGATAATCTTACACTGCATTACCCCAATGAAGCGGCCCGTCATAAACTTTTGGATGTGATTGGCGATTTGGCATTGATTGGTATTCGTATTAAAGGTAAGGTGATTGCCAATAAACCAGGGCATTTTGTAAACACTCAGTTTGCCAAAAAAATGTCTAAGATTATCAAAATTGAGCAAAAGAATCATGTGCCTGTATACGATTTGCACAAACAACCTTTGATGGACATTCATCAAATAATGAATTTGCTGCCTCATCGTCCGCCATTCTTGTTGGTAGATCGAATTTTGGAAATGAGCGACAACCACGTTGTAGGGTTGAAAAATGTTACTATGAATGAAGATTTCTTTGTAGGACATTTTCCTGGAGCACCCGTAATGCCTGGAGTTCTTATAGTAGAAGCGATGGCGCAAACAGGGGGAATTCTTATTTTGAGTTCGGTTCCAGACCCAGAAAATTATTTAACCTATTTTATGAAAATAGACAATGTGAAGTTCAAGCACAAAGTATTGCCTGGAGACACATTAGTATTCAAATGTGATTTGATTTCGCCAATTCGTAGAGGAATTTGCCACATGCAAGCCAATGCCTATGCTAACGGTAAACTCGTAGCTGAAGCCGAATTAATGGCTCAAATCGCAAAAAAACAATAATTTTTGTTCCTTTGATGATTTGGTAAATTAGTGACCAATCAGAAAATAGCAAAGAACTAATTTAAGTAGATAAATTATGAATCAACCTTTAGCATATGTACATCCAGGCGCTAAAATTGCCCGAAATGTTGTAATTGATCCTTTTACAACCATTCACAACAATGTGGAAATTGGCGAAGGAACGTGGATTGGCTCAAACGTAACCATTATGGAAGGCGCGCGCATTGGTAAAAATTGCAACATTTTTCCAGGTGCTATTATTGCCGCAGTTCCACAAGATTTAAAATTTGGAGGAGAAGATTCTTTAGCCATTATTGGTGATAACACAACCGTACGTGAGTGTGTTACCATCAACAGAGGTACTATTGCTTCGGGTCAGACCAAAATTGGAAAAAACTGTCTTATTATGGCTACAGCCCACATAGCCCATGATTGCCATATTGGTGATAATGCCATTATTGTTAATGGGGTTGCTTTGGCAGGGCATGTTATTGTAGGAAATTATGCTATTATTGGCGGATTAGCAGCCGTACATCAGTTCATTCAAATTGGAGATCATGCTATGATTTCTGGAGGCTCATTGGTACGTAAAGATGTGCCGCCCTATACCAAAGCAGCTAAAGAACCCCTTTCGTATGTAGGAATCAATTCGGTTGGTTTGAGAAGACGCGGATTTACCACAGAGAAGATTCGTGAAATTCAAGATATCTATAGAATTTTATATCAAAAAAATTACAATACCTCTCAGGCTGTTGGGATTATTGAAGCTGAAATGGCAGCCTCTCCTGAACGCGATGAGATCTTGGATTTTATCAGAAATTCCTCTCGAGGTATCATGAAAGGCTACTCGGGATCGTATTAAAAAGAAATAAGCAAATACTAACAATAAATAAATTATAAAAAATGGCATCTACTGCAGATATTAGAAACGGACTTTGTATTAAACACAATCATGACATTTATAAAATTATAGAGTTCTTGCATGTAAAACCAGGTAAAGGACCTGCTTTTGTAAGAACAAAATTAAAATCATTAACTAATGGGAAAGTATTGGACAATACGTTTTCAGCAGGACATAAAATTGATGTAGTTCGTGTAGAAACACATACGTTTCAATATTTATATGCTGAGGGCAATGATTTTCATTTTATGAATACGGAAACGTATGAGCAAATTACCTTAAATAAAGACGTGTTAGATGCTCCAGAGTTGTTGAAAGAAGGAACGAATGTTATGGTTCAAATCAACACAGAAACGGATATGCCATTAGCGGTTGATATGCCTGCGTCTATTGTACTTGAAGTGACGTATGCGGAACCAGGTGTAAAAGGAAATACTGCAACCAATGCGACCAAACCTGCAAAAGTTGAAACAGGAGCTTCTGTAAATGTACCCTTATTCATCAATGAAGGCGATAAAATTAAAATTGATACAGCTACAGGAAACTATATTGAAAGAGTAAAAGAATAGTTTTGAAGTTCTCTCGTACACATACCCTAAAAGAAATTGCTCAAATAATAGGATGTACCTATATTGGATCCGATGAGTTCCCCGTGGAAGGCATGAACGAAATTCATGTGGTAACTCCTGGAGATATTGTTTTTGTGGATCACCCCAAATATTATGATAAAGCCCTTCAATCGGCGGCCACGATTGTATTAATCAATAAGGAAGTGGATTGTCCAGAAGGGAAAGCCTTACTGATTTCAGACGATCCTTTTAGGGATTTCAATACGTTAACGAATCATTTCAGACCTTTTACTGCGTCACATGCTGCGGTTTCTCCGTCGGCCAAAATAGGAGCAGGTACGGTGATTCAACCTAATTGTTTTATAGGCAATCACGTTACTATTGGTACTAATTGTATCATCCATGCTAATGTAACCATCTACGATCATTGTGTGGTTGGGAATGATGTGATTATTCATTCCGGAACGATATTGGGTGCTGATGCGTTTTATTATAAAAAACGCCCCGAAGGTTTTGATCAGTTGCGTTCTGGAGGACGCGTTGTGATTGAAGACCATGTCGGAATTGGAGCATTGTGTACCATAGACAAAGGGGTAACAGGAGATACTACTATTGGGGAAGGGACTAAAATGGATAATCAAGTGCATGTGGGTCACGATACGGTTATCGGGAAAAAATGCCTCATCGCGGCACAAACCGGAATTGCAGGTTGTGTGGTTATAGAGGATGAGGTAACTTTATGGGGTCAAGTAGGTACGACCAGCGGTATCACTATTGGAAGCAAGGCTGTTGTGTTGGGACAGACGGGTGTGACCAAATCTATTGAAGGAGGCAAAACCTATTTTGGAACCCCTATAGAAGAATCGAGAGAAAAGTTAAAGCAACTAGCGAATATAAAAAGAATCCCAGAAATTCTTAAAAAAATCTAATCATGTCACCAAAAGAAATTGTTCAGGATTTTTACAAAAATGATGTTATCCTCAATAAAGATGATGTAAAAGAATTTCTTCATGACGATTTAATTATCGAATGGAATAGTAGTAAAGGTTTTGTTCAAATGAACAAACAAGATGTACTCAATTTGTCAGATGAACTCAACAAGGCTTATATTCGTTCGAAAATTAGAATAACACACATGATTGCAGAAGGCAATCAGGTAGCAGTTCGTTATTCTCATTTTGTAAAAACAGTCGAAAATCCGAGAGAGGAAATGCTTTTGGCACACTTTTTTGTCATTTGGGAAATTCAAGACGGAAAATTGTATCGAGGGTATCAAATGAGTCAATTTTCATAAAGTATATATATAAATTTTGCAAAGAAGTAGTAAAAAACTTATGGCGAAACATGAATTACTAACTTAGGATTTTATACTTTTGCAACACATAAATTAGAAACACAATTTAATACACATACCATGAGCGTTTTAGTTAATAAAGATTCAAAAATAATTGTACAAGGATTTACGGGAAGTGAAGGAACTTTTCATGCATCACAAATGATTGAGTATGGAACCAATGTTGTTGGAGGAGTGACTCCAGGAAAAGGGGGACAAACACACTTAGACCGTCCTATTTTTAACACGGTTAAAGATGCTGTAGACCAAGCAGGAGCCGATACTTCAATTATTTTTGTTCCACCCGCTTTTGCTGCCGATGCGATTATGGAGGCCGCTGATGCTGGAATTAAAGTTATTATTTGTATCACTGAAGGGATTCCTGTTGCCGATATGATTAAAGCGTATTCTTACGTAAAAGAAAGAAATTCAAGATTGGTAGGACCAAACTGTCCAGGGGTTATTACTCCAGGAGAAGCAAAAGTAGGTATTATGCCAGGATTTGTATTCAAAAAAGGAACAGTTGGAATTGTTTCAAAATCAGGGACACTCACTTATGAAGCAGCAGACCAGGTTGTAAAACAAGGTTTGGGAATCACAACAGCAATCGGAATCGGAGGAGACCCTATCATTGGAACTACAACAAGAGAAGCTGTACAAATGTTAATGAACGATTCGGAAACAGAATGTATCATCATGATTGGAGAAATCGGAGGACAATTGGAAGCAGATGCTGCTAAATGGATTAAAGCTGATGGAAACCGCAAACCCGTTGTTGGATTCATCGCTGGAGAAACGGCTCCAAAAGGAAGAACTATGGGGCATGCAGGTGCTATCGTAGGAGGTTCTGATGATACCGCTGAAGCTAAAAAACGCATTATGAGAGAATGTGGCATTCACGTAGTAGATTCTCCTGCTGAGATTGGAAAAAAAGTGAAAGAAGTATTAGGATAATTCTAGAAATATATACTAAAAAAGGCTTTTGTTTAGAAACAAAAGCCTTTTTTGATTTGTATGAAATTTAGTTTCCTGATTTATCTACCACAATTCGAGTAGGTCTATTCGCCAATTCCCAAGCGATAGTAAAACCTAATTGCGCTCTTTTTGATAAAGCATCAAATTCAATTTTATCCACATCATCAGTTTCTTTGTGGTAATCGGCATGTGTACCATTGAATAAAAATACTACAGGAATTCTATGTTTTGCAAAATTATAATGATCAGAGCGGTAATAGAATCGGTTAGGGTCTTTACGGTCGTTGTATTTATAATCTATGGCAAGTTGTGTAAATTTGGCATTAGCCTCTTCACAAATGGTAAATAAATCAGAAGATAAATAATCAGAGCCTATGAGATAAATGTAATTGGAGTCGCTATGTCTATTATCACGTCTCCCAATCATATCTATATTAACGTCAGCTACTGTTTTTTCTATAGGAAACAAAGGATGTTCTGAATAATAACTCGAACCATATAAGCCGTGTTCTTCACCAGTCATGTGTAGGAATAGAATAGACCGCTTAGGACCTTGACCTTGTTCTTTAGCCTTTTGAAACGCTTGTGCAATTTCGAGAAGGGCTACGGTACCCGAGCCATCGTCATCTGCACCATTATAAACCACTCCATTTTTCATTCCAACATGGTCGTAGTGAGCAGATACAACAATAATTTCGTCTGGTTTTTCACTTCCTTCGATAAAAGCCCAAATATTTTCAGAATCGGGTAAATGTTCATCGTATTCTTTGTTCATGAATTCGGCAGGAACGTTCTGGTAATAACTCTCAGCCCCTTTTGGAAAGGGGATTCCCATTTTCTTGTATTGTGCAATTAAGTAATTACCCGCTTTTTTTTGACCTTTACTTCCTGTATCTCTACCTTCCATGTCATCGGAGGCAATGATTGTAAGATGAGTTTTAAGTTCAGAGGCCGTAATGGTATTGGCAAAACTTTGTTCGTTAGGAATAATTTTTTTCTGTGTTGTTACAGTATTTTTACTTCCAGAACAAGAGGCAAGCAGAAAAAATACTAAGCTAACCGAAAGGATTCGTCTTTTCATATAGAGATAATTTAATTTGTAATAGTCAAAACTTTGAAAATTGTGTACTTAGTTCACTTTTTAATAATAATTTTAGAATACTCTTTTAGTTTTGTAAATCTAAAAAAAAATAGTATTACTTTTGTTTTTATTGTAATTCAAATACAAATATTTATGCCATCAAAAGCGACAACCCCCGAGGCCTATATAGCCGAATTACCCGAAGATAGGAGAGAGGCGATGCAAAAACTAAGAGCCATTGCATTGAAAAATCTTCCTACCGGATTTAAAGAAGTTATGGGGTACGGTATGCTGGGGTATGTTGTGCCTCATGAAATATACCCAGCAGGATATCATTGTACTCCAAATTTACCCTTACCCTTTTTTAACATTGCTTCTCAAAAGAATTCAATAAATGTATATCATATGGGACTTTATGGAGACAAAACACTCTATGATTGGTTTGTGTCTGAATATGCCAAGCGATGCACCGCTAAATTGGATATGGGAAAAAGTTGTGTGCGATTTAAAAAAATGGATTCCATTCCTTACGAATTACTTGGTGAGTTGTTGTCTAAAATTACGGTTGAAGATTGGATTAATCGTTATGAAAAAATGATAAAGAAATGAATATGTTGGAGGTAATTAAAGCCAATTATAGTGTAGTTTTTGAAGAAAAATTACTAGAAGAAATAGCTTCGGTAGCTAAACTTTATGAATTTCAAGAAGGGGATATCTTAATTGATTTTGGGGATTATATTAAGAATATGCCTTTGTTGCTCTCAGGAGCCATCAAAATATTAAGAGAGGATTTTGACGAAGGGGAATTGTTGTTATACTTTATTGAAAAAGGCGATACCTGTGCGATGACTATGGCATGTTGTATGGGCGATACCAAAAGTGAAATAAGAGCTGTTGCCGAAACCAATGTGTCTTTGATTATGCTTCCTGTGATTAAAATGGAAGAGTGGTTAGGGAAGTATAAAAGCTGGAGAAATTTTGTTTTTAATAGCTACAATAACCGATTAAAAGAGATGTTGAATGCTATTGATCACTTGGCTTTTATGCACATGGATGAACGGTTGTTACATTATCTGTCAGAAAAATCTAAAATTAATAAAACTAAATTTATTCTGAGTACGCATCAAGAAATCGCTTACGACTTGCATACGTCAAGGGTAGTTATTTCTCGTCTATTAAAAGCGTTAGAGCATGAGGGAGCCTTAAAGTTGCATCGCGCTTCAATTGAATTACTAAAATAAAGATTTATTTAAAAAGATCCATTCCCGGAATACTAGGCATTCCTTCTTTGGCTACAACTCCCAATTCAGATTCATGAACTTGTGAAGCTCTTTCAATAGCTTTATTAAGAACAAGGACTAAGTAATCTTCTAATTGTTCTTTATCGGCTAACAATTGCTCATCAATTTCGATACTTCTGAGTGTTCGATTGGCTGTAATGGTAGTCTTGAGTAATCCATCGGAACTCTTCTCATCAATCAACACCGAATCAAGTCGTTTTTTTGTTTCTTCAATTTTTTGTTGGGTTTCTTTTATTTTACCCATCATTCCCATGAGGTCGCCAAACATTTTTTTCTTTTTTTTAGGTGTGCAAATATTAGAAAAAAAACTAAAACTGCAAACGACTTTACGCGTTTCTTAACGAAATCTATTGTTCATTTTAATTGTATAACTTCAAAAAAAGCTTTTAAAATAGTAATCTCTTTGTTGTAATTTTGTGTTTTAATTCGATTACCCATGCAAAAAGAAATTGTGCCTCCTATTGCCAAGAAAAAACCACATACTCTAGTTAAACACCAACAGCAACGAATAGATGATTATTATTGGTTTAACGAAAGAGAAAATCCTGATGTTATTGCCTATTTGAAAGCAGAAAATGAATATTATCAAGCTTCAACAGCGCATACAAAGTCATTTCAAGAGGCGTTATTTGAGGAAATGAAAAGCCGTATCAAAGAAGACGATCAATCGGTGCCTTATTTTTATAATGGATATTATTACATTACCCGATTTGAAAAAGGGAAAGATTATCCTATATACGCTAGAAAAAAAGGAAGTTTGGAAGCTCCAGAAGAAATCATGCTCGATTGTAATGAGATGGCGCAAGGACATGCCTATTTTCATGTGACAGGAATTAGTGTAAGCGAAGACAATCGTTTTATTTCGTATGGAGTTGATACCGTTTCGAGAAGACAATATACAATTCATGTGAAGGATTTGGAAACGCATGAGGTGTCGCCTATCAGAATAGAAAACACGACGGGTGGAGCTACTTGGGCGAGTGATAATGTGACGTTGTTTTATTCAAGAAAAGATCCAGTTACATTACGCCCAGATAAAATTTTCAAGCATGTTTTAGGGAAAGGATGTGAAACAGACGAATTGATTTATGAAGAAAAGGATGATACGTTCACCGTTTCAGTCTATAAATCAAAATCTAAGAAATACCTTATTATTGAGTCAGAAAGTACGTTAACTTCGGAATATCAAATTTTGTTATCAGCAACCCCACATGAAAAATTTAAGATTTTTCAAAAAAGAGTTAGAGAATTAGAATATTCGATATCACATTTTGAAGACCATTTTTACATCGTTACCAATAAAGATGACGCCTACAATTTTAAAGTGATGAAAACCCCTGAAGGGTCGACTTCTATTGAAAATTGGGTGGATGTCATTTCGCATAAAGAAGAGGTACTCATTGAAGGAATCGATATCTTTAAAGAGTATTTAGTTGTTTCGGAACGATTTGACGGACTCAACAAAATTAGAATCATTCCGTGGAAAAATCCTGAACAAGCATATTACCTTCCTTTTGAATTGGAAACCTATGCCGCTTATACTACAACAAATATCGATTTTGATACAGAAATTCTTCGTTATGCGTATCAATCTCTAGCGATACCCTCATCGTTATTTGATTTTAATATGCGCACTCAAGAAACGGTCTTGCTTAAAGAACAAGAAGTTTTGGGAGGTACGTTTCATAAAGACCATTATAAAGAAGAACGAATTTGGGCTACAGCCGAAGATGGAACTAAAATTCCAATCTCATTGGTTTATAAAAAAGATATTGTGTTGGATGGATCCCATCCGTTCTTGCTTTACGCCTATGGTTCGTATGGAATGACTATGGAACCGTATTTTTCAACTACGCGTCTTAGTTTGCTCGATCGAGGGTTTATATATGCGATTGCACATGTTCGCGGTGGAGAAGATTTGGGTAGAAAATGGTATGAAGATGGAAAGTTGTTAAAAAAGAAAAACACATTTACCGATTTTGTCGCATGTTCGAAACATGTTATCGCTCAAAAGTATACCTCTCCCAGTCATTTATATGCAGAAGGAGGTTCCGCTGGAGGATTATTGATGGGAGTCATTGCTAACACGAATCCTGAATTATATCAGGGCATCATTGCGCAAGTTCCCTTTGTAGATGTAGTGACCACCATGCTAGACGATTCTATTCCGCTTACTACAGGGGAATATGACGAATGGGGAAATCCTAATGAAAAAGCCTACTATGACTACATGTTGTCCTATTCTCCCTATGATAATGTTTGCGAACAAGGGTATCCAAATATGTATATTTCCTCGGGATTTCATGATTCGCAAGTGCAGTATTGGGAACCTACAAAATGGGTAGCTAAACTTCGATGTTCTAATAAAAACAATACTAAAATCTATTTGGATACCAATATGGAAGCTGGACACGGCGGAGCTTCGGGAAGATTTGAAGCATTGAAAGAAGTAGCTAAGGAGTTTTGTTTTTTATTAGATTTAGAAAAAATTAAAAGTTAGTTTAAAATAAATTACTAAATTTGCAAGGTTTGTGGTTATCGTTTTTCTAAGGAAACCGCAATACTAATTTTTTATTTATGAAAGAAGAAATAAAAGCCTACGGTACTGTTTTAGAATTAATTGGGAACACGCCTCTCATTAAACTAAATAATATTACAGAACATCTAAAAGGAAACTTTTTTGCTAAGGTAGAGGCTTTCAATCCAGGACATTCTTCTAAAGATAGAATTGCGTTATACATTATAGAACAAGCCGAACGTAAAGGTTTGCTTTCACCAGGCGATACCATAATTGAGACGACTTCTGGTAATACAGGCTTTAGTTTGGCTATGGTAAGCATCATCAAAGGATATCATTGTATCTTGGCTGTAAGTTCAAAATCTTCAAAAGATAAAATTGATATGTTACGAAGCATGGGGGCTAAAGTATACGTGTGTCCAGCCCATGTTGCTGCGGATGATGATCGTTCCTATTATAGTGTAGCCAAGCGTTTGCATGAAGAAACGAAAGGCTCTGTTTACATCAATCAGTATTTTAACGAATTGAATGTAGATGCCCACTATCATACCACAGGACCTGAAATTTGGGAACAAACAGGGGGTAAAATTACGCATTTAGTAGCTTGTAGTGGTACAGGAGGTACCATATCGGGTATTGCGAAATTTTTAAAAGAGAAAAATCCTGCTATAAGAGTTTTAGGCGTTGATGCCTTTGGTTCTGTTTTGAAAAAATACCATGAAACCAAAGAATTTGATACGAATGAAATCTATCCGTATCGTATTGAAGGTTTGGGTAAAAATCTTATTCCAACAGCCACCGACTTTGATGTGATTGATAAATTTATTAAAGTAACCGATGAAGATAGTGCCCATACTGCCAGAGAAATTGCAAAACGAGAAGGATTATTTGTAGGATATACTTCTGGAGCTGCTTTTCAAGCTGTAAAACAGTTTGCAGAAGAAGGAGAATTTACTGAAAGCAGTAATATTGTTGTGGTTTTTCCTGATCATGGGTCAAGGTATATGAGTAAGGTATTTAGTGATGATTGGATGAATGAACAAGGTTTTTTTGATAGCGAAAACATCGAAGAAATTCAGAAGATTGAATTTATAAAGTAATTGTAAAAATAGAATTGGAGAAAGTTGTCGAAAGACAGCTTTTTTTGTAAGATAAATGCCCAAAATTAATTCTAGTTTTGGGCATTCTTTATAAAAAGATTTATTTCGTTTTTTCTCCCACAAAATAGTCATTCGTACTTTTGAACAGTACATTAAATGTGGTTAAACTTCCGTAAATACGCGTAATGTATTGTTGCAAATCAATTTTTTCAGCTTCCTCAAGATTACTAGCATTTATTTTTTGTTCCATGACACGGAGTCGGTCACGAACCATAGTTATTTTGTGAAAAAAAGTATCTATAGGCACTTCTTTACTTTGTGTGGGTGTTCCGGGCTCTAGAATTAATTTTCCTCCTTTCCATTTATCAGCAATGGGGACAACTTGAGATACATCACTCCATTTTTGGAGGATGCTTTTTAAACTTCGCTCGATGTCGTAAAAACTTACCGAATCGACTTCGTCTTCAAGTGCTTCAATAATTTCAAAATCACTGTCAATAGCTATGGTTTCAAGGCCGCTATCAATAAAAGTAACCCAATATTGTTTGGCAGTTACATTCGTTACAACGCCCAATCCGAATTCAGCATGTTTAAGGCGTGAACCTATTCCTAAAATTTTCATGTTTTTTTTGTCCAAATATAAAAATCTTTAACAAATTCTTCTCAACAGACGTACCAAACTTTATTGTTAAAATTGTACTTTTGCGTTTTGACAAAGAATATGCTAGACCACGATAATACTATAGAAGTTATTGGAGCTAGAGCTCATAATTTAAAGAATATTGATATTACCATTCCAAGAGAACAATTGGTGGTTATCACAGGACTTTCGGGTTCTGGAAAATCGTCTCTAGCTTTTGATACTATATATGCCGAAGGACAACGCCGTTATATTGAGACGTTTTCTGCCTATGCTCGTCAATTCCTTGGTGGATTGGAACGTCCTGATGTCGATAAAATTGATGGTCTTTCGCCTGTGATTGCTATCGAACAAAAAACCACAAGTAAATCGCCACGTTCTACCGTGGGTACCATAACTGAAATATACGATTTCTTACGTTTGTTGTTTGCTCGTGCAGGGGAAGCTTACAGTTATAATACAGGTGAAAAAATGGTTTCTTATTCTGATGAGCAAATTAAGCAACTCATAATGGAAACCTATGAAGGAAAACGAATAGTGCTTTTGGCTCCCGTCATTCGTGCTCGAAAAGGACATTATGCCGAATTATTTCAACAAATAGGCAAACAAGGTTTTGTTAAAGTTCGCGTTAATGGTGCTGTAGTTGATATCACTCCGGGGATGAAATTAGATCGCTACAAAACACACGATATTGAAATTGTAATTGATAGACTTCAAATCGCTTCCGATGAGGACACCGCCAAACGATTGACCGAAAGCATCAAAACGGCCATGTATCATGGAGATGATGTGATGATGGTTTTGGAACATGAAACAACGGATGTGCGTTTTTTTAGTAGAACCTTAATGTGTCCAACTACCGGAATTTCGTATCAAAACCCTGAACCAAATTTGTTTTCGTTCAATGCTCCAAAAGGAGCTTGTGAATGTTGTAAAGGACTTGGAACGATATATGAAATCAATAGAAGTAAAATTATTCCTAATCCGAAGCTTTCCATTCAAAAAGGAGGTTTGGCGCCTCTAGGGGAATACAAAGCCTCATGGATGTTTAAACAATTGGAAGCTATTGGCGAAAAATTTGGTTTCAAATTAACAGATGCTCTCGAAACGCTTTCAGAAGAAGCCCTCGATATGATTATAAACGGAGGCAACGAAAAATTTTCTGTGGTTTCTAAAACTGCGGGCGTGACTAAAGAATATAAAATTGATTTTGAAGGAATTGCTACATTTATTAAAAGTCAATATGATGATAATGCCTCAACAGCGATTAAACGATGGGCAAAAGAATTCATGGATGAAATCGCATGTCCAGATTGTAAGGGTTCTCGATTAAAAAAGGAATCGCTTTATTTTAAAATACAAGATAAAAACATAGCCGATTTGTCCGCTATGGATGTGTCTGATTTGACAACTTGGTTTAAAGCATTGCCCGAAACACTTTCGGAAAAACAAAAAGTCATTGCTACAGAAATTCTGAAAGAAATCAATGATCGTTTGCAATTTTTGATGGATGTAGGGTTAAATTATCTATCCTTAAATCGAAGTTCTAAATCCCTTTCGGGGGGAGAAGCACAGCGCATTCGTTTGGCTACACAAATTGGTTCGCAATTGGTAGGAGTGCTGTATATCTTGGACGAACCGAGTATCGGATTGCACCAACGCGATAACGAACGTTTGATTAATTCGTTGAAAAACTTGCGTGATATTGGAAACTCCGTGTTGGTCGTAGAACATGATAAAGACATGATTGAATGTGCCGACTATGTGATTGATATTGGTCCGAAAGCTGGAAAATTTGGTGGGAACATTATTAGCAAAGGTACCCCAACAGAATTACTAAAAGAACATACTCTAACGGCGCAATATCTGAACGGTGAATTGCAAATAGAAGTACCTAAAAAACGTCGTGAAGGCAATGGAAAATCGATTAAACTAACTGGGGCAACGGGCAATAATTTAAAAAATGTTACTGTTTCGTTTCCATTGGGTACTCTAATTTGTGTTACAGGAGTTTCTGGAAGCGGTAAGTCGACGTTAATTAATGAAACCTTGTATCCCATATTAAATGCTCATATTTTTAATGGGGTCAAAAAACCAATGCCATACAAAAAGATTGAAGGTTTAGAACATATTGATAAAGTGATTGATATTGATCAAAGCCCTATTGGTAGAACACCTCGTTCCAATCCAGCGACGTATACTGATGTGTTTTCAGAGATTAGAAGTTTGTTTACCCTAACCCCTGAAGCGATGATTCGTGGCTATAAAGCGGGACGTTTTAGCTTTAATGTCGCTGGTGGACGTTGCGAAACTTGCGAAGGATCGGGAGTTCGAACCATCGAAATGAGTTTCTTGCCTGATGTGTATGTTGAATGTGAAACCTGTCAAGGCAAACGATTCAATCGAGAAACTTTGGAAATTCGTTACAAAGGAAAATCCATCTCCGATGTGTTAAACATGACGGTGGATGAAGCCGTAGAGTTCTTTGAAAACATCCCCAAAATCTATCGAAAAGTAAAAACTATTCAAGATGTTGGTTTGGGGTATATTACCTTAGGACAACAAAGTACCACTCTTTCGGGTGGAGAAGCCCAACGGATTAAATTGGCTACCGAATTGTCTAAAAAAGATACAGGTAATACTTTTTACATCATGGATGAACCCACTACAGGTTTGCATTTTGAAGACATTCGTGTGTTGATGGATGTGATTCAAAAATTGGTTGATAAAGGCAACACCGTGTTGATTATCGAGCATAATTTAGATGTAATCAAACTAGCCGATTATATTATTGATGTAGGTCTAGAAGGCGGAAAAGGTGGCGGAGAAATTCTTTGCACGGGAACCCCAGAAGAAATCATCAAACATAAGAAAAGCTACACGGCACAATTTTTAAAGAAAGAGTTAAAATGAATCATATCATAGTTGAGACCGAGCGATTGTGGCTAAAAAGCATCACACCTGCCATCATCAATGAATTGTTTCAAACCCAGACTAAAGATGCAATTAAGGCGTATTTAGGTTTGGATGATCTGGGTTATGACCATTACAAAGACATTTATGAAAAAGGAGTTGAAACCCATCGCTTGTCTATTTTTGTATTCCTATTGGTAGATAAGGAAACGGACCTACCTATTGGAGAATGTGGGTTTCATACTTGGAATGCTACTCATAGAAGAGCCGAAGTATTTTACAACATGCGAAACGAAGCGTTCAAGCAAAAAGGGTTGATGCGTGAAGCTTTGAAAGAAGTGTTAGCCTACGGTTTTACCGAATTAAATCTGCACCGAGTGCAAGCTTTAATTGCAGCTGAAAACCAACCTTCATTAAAATTATTACAACGATACGGCTTCAGTTTTGAAGGGACGATGCGCGAAGATTATCTGGTAGAAGGCAAAAACGAGGACTCTGAGTGCTATTCTCTATTGAAATGGGAATGGGAAAACAGCAAAAAATAAATAGGCAATAAACACCATCCTACACAAACTTTACCAAAAAAGACTTATTTTTGTAGGCTTTTCCTTATTGAAAAGGAATTGAAAAATTAATTAAAGGATATGGGATACAACGATTACAACAATGAAGATGAAAGAATCCAAGAAAAATTAAAGCAAAAAACTTGGAATGAGATTCGAACTAACGATTCTTGGGCGATTTTTAAAATCATGTCGGAGTTTGTGAATGGATATGAAACTATGGCGCGTATTGGTCCTTGTGTTTCTATTTTCGGATCGGCAAGAACCAAACCAGAGGACAAATACTACCAGTTGGCTGAACGTATTGCCTATAAAATTAGTAAAGCAGGCTATGGTGTGATTACTGGGGGCGGGCCTGGAATCATGGAAGCAGGAAATAAAGGCGCGCATCGTGGCGAAGGAACTTCTGTAGGGTTAAATATTGAATTGCCTTTCGAACAACATTTCAATCCGTATATCGATAAAGATAAAAATTTAAATTTTGACTATTTCTTTGTTCGTAAAGTAATGTTTGTAAAATATTCGCAAGGTTTTGTAGTGATGCCCGGCGGATTTGGTACGCTAGACGAATTGTTTGAAGCTATTACCCTGATTCAAACTAAAAAAATAGGAAAATTTCCCATTATTTTGGTTGGAACTTCCTATTGGTCGGGATTGCTAGATTGGATTAAAAACGTTATGATAGACCAACAAAGAAATGCTAATCCAGACGATCTGAACTTAATCAAACTAGTTGATACAGAAGATGAAGTAGTGGAAGCTTTAGATAATTTCTATAAAAAATACAATTTAAGTCCGAATTTTTAAGCGATCAGCTTTTAGTAGTTAGCCGTAAAGCTAACAGCTAATGGCTAACAGCTAATTACTTTACTATGTTTTTTAACTCGTTGCATTTTGCTGTTTTCTTACCAATAGTTTTTATATTGTATTGGTTTGTTGGGCATAAATCGAAAATTAATCAGAATTATATTTTGATTTTGGCGAGTTATTATTTCTACTCGTGTTGGGATTGGAGGTTTCTCTTTTTATTGGTATTTTCTACCTTGTTGGATTACGTTTCAGCCATGAAGATTGAGAAAAGTCAAACCAACAAAGAACGGAAAATGTGGTTATGGACGTGCGTGAGTATCAATGTAGGGTTTTTAGGCATTTTTAAATACTACAATTTTTTTGCAACTTCCTTTGCTCAAATGCTGCATTCCTTTGGTGTTACATCTAGTCCGATTTTATTGAAGTTAATACTTCCTGTTGGGATTTCGTTTTACACCTTTCACGGGCTTTCGTACATTATTGATATTTACTATAAACGCATTAAAGCAGAACGCAATTTTGTAGATTATTCGTTATTTGTTTGTTATTTTCCCTTACTAGTGGCAGGGCCTATTGAACGAGCAACACATTTATTACCACAAGTAAAAGTCCGAAGAAAGTTCAATTTTAATAAGGCGCAAGAAGGGATCTATCAAATCGTATGGGGCTTAGTGAAAAAAGTAGTTATTGCCGATTCGTGTGCCAATTATGCTAACGAAATTTTCAATCATTATACTACCATGAATTCGCTTTCATTGCTGTTAGGTTCGGTATACTTTGCCTTTCAAATTTATGGCGACTTTTCGGGCTATTCTGATATTGCTTTAGGAACCTCCAAATTGTTTGGAATTGACCTTTTGAAGAATTTTAATTACCCTTATTTTTCGAGAGATATTGCCGAGTTTTGGCGCAAATGGCATATTTCATTATCGTCTTGGTTTCGAGATTATTTATACATTCCGCTAGGAGGCAGCAAAGGCAACAAACTGTTTCAAGTGCGTAATACGTTTATTATTTTTTTAGTAAGCGGTTTTTGGCATGGAGCCAATTGGACGTTCCTAGCGTGGGGTTTTATAAATGCCCTTTATTTCATGCCATTGCTTTTGTTTAATCGCAACAGAAAACATGTTGATACGTTGGTTTTAAAAGCCAATGTCGAAGGAGTTCGAACTTTTTTGAATATCTTATTTACCTTTGCTTTGACTTGTTTGGCATGGGTGTTCTTCAGATCAAAAACACTTACAGATGCCTTACTGTATTTGAAACGAATGGCAACTGATTGGCATTTTTCTTCGCAATATTTTAGTATTGAGCGCTACAGTGAAGAATTGGTGTATTTGCTAATTATTTTTGTGTGGGTTGAATGGCAAACGAGGCATAAAATCGAACCCATATCGGGAAAATATAGTTGGGTAAAATTAGGATTCTGTTTGGCTTCTATTCTAGCACTGGGCGTGTTTTCCGATTATAAGGAGTTTATTTATTTTCAATTCTGATGAGAAAGTTTATACCCTTTTTACTCAAGAGTGCCGCTATTTTACTAGTAGCTATGATTCTTTTGGATATATTGTATACGGTAGTGTATCTTCAATCAGATTCTAGAAGTAAGATAGATTATTTGTATCAGTCTAAAAATAAAAATTACGATGTTGTTTTTCTGGGATCCTCCCGAGTAAACAATCACTTCATTCCTAAAATATTTAATGATCGGGGCTATAAAACATTCAATTTTGGTATCACTCGTTCGCGTTTGGAAGAATCGGCATTGATGTTAGAACTCATGTTGGAGCGAAACTATCACATTAAAACACTTGTCTTACAGGTTGATTTAAACATCAATTCTAACGATCATTCAGAGGCCATTCGTTCCCTTTTTATGCCCAATTTACATGTTTCTAAAACCATACGTTCCTATTACCAAAACATTCCCGAATATTATGCTTTGTTGTGCATTCCTTTTTATCGATACATGCATTACGATGCCCGAATTGGATTTAGAGAGGCCTTTAACGCAGCGATTCATAAAAAGACAAATGTTTTGGATGCTAACGGATTTCATGCTTTGATGACGAACGAACGCCCTATGGTTCCTGCTGATTTGTCTAAATATTATCCTAAGCGAAACAAAGGGTATGAAACAATAAAAAAGATATGCAAACAACATCATATCCGATTAATTGCCTTAACAACTCCCATGTGCAAGGAAACCATTAATAGAACTTATTTTAATCATTTACATGAAATTTATCCTGAAATTCTTAGATTTGAAGATTCTGTAACCGATGATAAATATTTTTCTACCTGTGGACACATGAATCGGGATGGAGCAGAATTATTTACTAAGATTGTTTTTCAATCTTTGTTTAATACTAAAAAATAACATTTGAAGAAACTACTTTTCATATTTCTTTTAAGTACACTTCACAGTGTAGCGCAGCATCAAATTCAATTGAAAGCTGTCGTAAATCATGAAAAGAAAACCCTTGCAATTTCACAAACTTTGGTCTATAACAATACGACTCAAGACACATTGCATGAAGTAGTTTTAAATGATTGGATGAATGCCTATTCAAATAAAAATTCTCCTTTAGGTAAACGTTTTTCAGATGAATTTGTACGGAGTTTTCATATTGCCTCCGATAAGGATCGAGGGGGAACCTTAGCGCTCTCTATTCAAAATAGTAAAAACACAAACCTACCATGGCACCGTCCTGAGGATTTTCCTGATTTGGTTGAAGTGCCTCTTGTGGAGCCTTTATTACCAGGACAACAAGCTACTTTTTTTTTAGAATATACAGTAAAAGTACCAAACGAATGTTTCACCAACTATGGATTTAATGATCAAGGTGAAATGACATTAAAAGATTGGTTTTTAACTCCGGCGCTCTATAGTAACAGAGCGTTTGTAAAGTACAATAATTTAAATATTGATGATGCCCCCAATGCGCTTTTTGATATAGATTTGGACATTACCACAGCACAAGATTATCAAGTAGTTTGTGATTTGCCTTTGCTTTCTTCTCAATCTAACAAGAATCATTTCAAAGGAACCCATCTCACGTCTTTAAGTTTGTATATTGATAAACACCCTACTTTCCAAGCATATAAAAATAATCAAGTAGAAGTAGTCACTAATTTTGAAGATACTCGTATCGATGAGATTACCAAAGCCTTACTCATAGATAAAATCACTAATTATGTTGGGAAGCACTTAGGTACTTATCCCAATGCAAAAATGGTAGTTTCTCAAACCGATTATGAGCAGAATCCGTTTTATGGACTCAATCAATTGCCTTCCTTTTTAAGACCTTTCCCTAATTATTTTATCTACGAATTAAAATTTTTAAAGACCTATTTGAATAATTTTGAAAAAAATTCCTTGCAACTCGATTCCAGAAAAGATAACTGGATCTTTGATGCCATTCAAGTATACTCTATGATGCAGTATATTGATGAGTACTATCCAGAAGCCAAAATGATGGGAAGTATTGGGAAGCTTCGATTGTTAAAAAGATTTCGATTAATCAATTTGGATTTTAACGAACAATACAGCTATTTTTATATGCTTATGGCTCGAAAAAACCTCGATCAGCCGTTGGGTGTGTCTAAAGACAAGTTGTTAAAATTCAATGAAAAAATTGCCTCAAAATACCAAGCGGGACTTACTTTTAGATACCTAGCGGATTATGTTGGGGAAGAAGTTTTACAAAAAAGCATACAGGACTTTGTGCGCGATGCCCAACAACATTTTACTACAGCTGCCGATTTTGAAAAAATTCTTAAAAAAAACACCTCAAAAAAATTGGATTGGTTTTTTACAACAATGCTTCATTCCAGACAGATTATCGATTTTACTTTTAAAAAAGTAACAAAAACGGAAGATACAGTGTCATTTAATTTAAAATCCAAATCGAATGTGGTTCCTATTCCTATATATGGTTTAAAAAAGAATGAAGTTGTTTTTAAAGAATGGATTGTCGATTATAAAAGCGATAGTCTTTATACTTTTAAAAGGTTGGGCGCCGACAAAATAGTGATCAATTACAAAAATACTGTTCCCGAATATAATCTGCGAAACAATTGGAAATCATTAAAAGCCTTTCCCGTTTTTAACCGACCTTTCAAGTTTAATTTGGTTAAAGATTTGGAAGATCCTGGATACAATCAGGTGCTTTATGTACCCACTTTAGAATATAATTACTATGATGGATTCATAGCTGGTATGCGTTTTCATAACAAGACGATATTGGATAAACCTTTCGGATTTGATATCACGCCATCTTATTCGTTAAAAACAGCTTCTTTATCGGGTAGAGCTTCTGGGGTTTATAATCAGTATCTTCGTGAAGGGAAGTTGTATTATATTAGATATGGATTGGGTGGTGAAAACTATCATTATGCCCCCGATGCTTATTACAAAAAACTAAATCCGAACATTACCTTCCGATTTAGAGAAAACGACTTCCGTAAAAACATAAACAAGAGTTTGGTGTTTAGGAATGTGATGGTTAATCGCGAACCCAGCGCTTTTGTACTCAGTAGCGCCGATGAAAACTACTCGGTTTTTAATATGCGTTTTTCCAATATTCAAACGGAGATTACCAAGCATAGAGGCATGATTAATGATGTTCAAATTTCTTCAAAGTTTGGAAAGATTGCTACAACGCTTAGTTTTAGAAGACTATTTAATGATAACCGACAAGTCAATCTTAGGCTCTATGGAGGCGTTTTTTTGTATAACAAAACCGAATCAAATTTTTTTAGTTTTGCCCTTGACCATCCCACAGATTATTTGTTTGATTATGATTACTTCGGGAGATCAGAAAGTTCGGGTCTCTTTAGTCAACAATATATACAAGCGGAAGGAGCTTTCAAATCAAAACTCAGCACACCTTATGCCAATCAATGGATGACCGCTCTAAACGGAAGTTTTAATATATGGAATTGGATTGAGGTTTATGGTGATGCGGGATTGTTAAAAAACAAATATGCCCAACCTCTTTTTGTTTATGATTCGGGGGTGCGTTTAAATCTTGTTACCGATTATTTTGAATTGTATTTTCCCGTGTATTCCAACAATGGTTTAGAAGTCACGCAACCACAATATGCCGAAAAAATTCGATTTATTGTCGCTTTTTCACCACAAGCACTGCTCGGTTTGTTTACAAGAAAATGGTTTTAAAATGTAAAAAAACAGCTTTGTTTTTGAGTATATTTTAAAAAAATAATCAAATAAAGACTTTTTATTAAATTATTTGTTTTTATTTGGATAATAAATTACTAAAAATTAAATTATATTTTTTTTACGGAATTACAATTATTAACACTTTTTCATTAAATTTGTTTCGTTAAGAAATCCATTTCAATTATGACTGAAATACAAACCAAAGTTGAAATTACTTTTGAAGATTTTAAAGCGGAAGTTTTAAACGATTATAGAATTGCTAGCATTAGTAGAGAGTGTAGTTTATTGGGAAGAAGAGAAGTGCTTACTGGGAAAGCCAAGTTTGGAATTTTTGGAGACGGAAAAGAAGTGCCTCAGTTAGCTATGGCAAAAGCGTTTAAAAATGGTGATTTCCGTTCGGGGTATTACCGAGATCAAACGTTTATGATGGCTATTGGGGCTATGACTATTGAACAATTTTTTGCAGGTTTGTATGGTCATACAGATATTCAATTTGATCCTATGAGTGCAGGTAGACAAATGGGAGGACACTTTGCCACCCATTCGCTTGACGAAAATGGAAATTGGAATGATTTGACAAAACAAAAAAATTCTAGCGCTGATATTTCTCCTACGGCTGGGCAAATGCCTCGACTTCTTGGATTGGCACAAGCCTCTAAAATTTATCGAAATGTAGCTGAAATCCAACAAACAAAATTTTCCGAAAAAGGAAATGAGGTGGCTTGGGGAACTATAGGGAACGCCTCTACATCTGAAGGCTTGTTTTTTGAGACAATCAATGCAGCAGGTGTACTTCAAGTGCCAATGGTAATGAGTGTTTGGGATGATGAATACGGAATTTCAGTTCATGCGAGACATCAAACTACAAAGGAAAATATTTCTGAAATACTCAAAGGGTTTCAACGAGATGAAAAGACTAAGGGGTATGAAATCATGACCGTAATGGGATGGGATTACGCTACGTTGGTGTCAGCCTATGAAAAAGCATCGACTCTTGCACGTGAGGAACATGTTCCCGTACTCATTCATGTGCGAGAATTGACACAACCTCAAGGACATTCTACCTCAGGAAGTCATGAAAGATATAAAAATGCCGAACGGTTGGCATGGGAGGCCGATTTTGATTGTATTCGCCAGATGCGTCTCTGGATGATTGAAAATGAACTTGCTACCTCAGAAGAATTGGATGCTATTGAAACACAAGCCAAAAAAGATGTTTTGGAAGGGAAAAAAGTAGCATGGAATGCATTTGTTGCTCCTATGAAAGCAGAACAAAAGGAATTGGTTTCTTTGTTGGAAACGGTAGCGCATCAAAGTGAGCAAAAGATTTTTATTGACAAATTAGCACAAGAGTTAGCCTCTATAAAAGAACCTATTCGAAAAGACATTCTTACTACAGCTCGTAAAGTACTTCGTATGTTATGGAATGATGAAGCCGCTTCGACACCGTTGGCTGCTTGGATTTTAAATTATATCGAAAAAATACAACCCAAATTTAGTTCACATTTATTTTCAGAATCGCAAGAAAACGTATTGACTTCAGAAGAGGTTTTACCCACTTATGAGGCTTCATCAGAAGAAGTAGATGCACGTTTGGTGTTAAGAGATAATTTTGATGCTCTCTTTTCAAAATACCCTGAAACACTTATTTTCGGAGAAGATTCGGGAACCATTGGTGATGTAAATCAAGGGTTAGAGGGCATGCAAGAAAAGTATGGCGCTATGCGTGTGGCAGATGTTGGAATTCGTGAGGCTACGATTTTAGGACAAGGAATTGGTATGGCGATGAGAGGGCTACGACCTATAGCTGAAATACAATATTTAGACTATTTGTTGTATGCCATCCAAATCATGAGTGACGATTTAGCAACACTACAATATAGAACCTCGGGGCGACAAAAAGCTCCTTTAATTATAAGAACGCGTGGACATCGTTTAGAAGGCGTATGGCATTCGGGATCTCCAATGGGGATGATTATCAATGCAATACGAGGTATTCATGTTTTAGTGCCTAGAAATATGACAAAAGCAGCGGGATTCTATAATACGCTTTTAGAAAAAGACGAACCAGCTTTGGTTATTGAGTGTTTAAACGGTTATCGTTTGAAAGAAAAAATGCCTACTAACTTAGGAGCTTTTAAAACACCGATTGGAGTCGTTGAAACACTTCGAGAAGGAACAGATATCACTTTAGTTTCTTATGGTTCTACTTTACGTTTAGTAGAACAAGCGGCGACAGAATTAGAACATGTAGGGATTCATGCCGAAATCATTGATGTTCAATCGTTATTGCCTTTTGACATCCGTCATGATATTGTGAAAAGTTTGGCCAAAACGAACCGTTTATTGGTGATAGATGAAGATGTTCCTGGCGGAGCAAGTGCTTATATACTTCAGGAAATTGTAGAAGTACAAAAAGGCTATCACTATTTGGATAGTGCACCTCAAACGTTAACATCTAAAGCTCATAGACCTGCTTATGGAACTGATGGAGACTACTTTTCAAAACCTTCAGTTGATGATATTTTTGAAAAAGTGTATGCCATTATGCATGAAGCCAATCCAAAAAAATTTCGAACGTTATACTAATAAAAAAAGCCTTCAAGTACTATAGTTGAAGGCTTTTTTATTACAAAAAGATTTTAATACGCCTCTTCATGAACGGTAGAAACCGCTCTTCCAGAGGGATCGTTCAAATTTTTAAAGGCTTCGTCCCATTCTAATGCAATTTGGGTACTGCAAGCGACACTAGCTTCTTGTGGCACACATAAGGCTGCGGTATCGCTTGGAAAATGTTCTGAAAATATAGTTCTGTAATAATACTCTTCTTTAGAAGTTGGCGTTTGAATGGGGAACTTATATTTTGCATGTGCCAGCTGTTCGTCGGAAACTTCTCTTGCGACAACTTCTTTTAGGGTATCAATCCAACTATAGCCTACGCCATCGCTAAATTGTTCTTTTTGTCTCCACGCCACACTTTCAGGTAACATGTCTTCAAAGGCTTTTCTAAGAACCCATTTTTCCATACGTTCGCTAGTAATCATCTTGTCACTTGGGTTAAAACGCATGGCAACATCCATAAACTCTTTGTCTAAAAAAGGTACTCTTCCTTCGATACCCCATGCCGCTAAACTTTTGTTGGCACGCAGACAATCATACATGTGTAATTTGCTTAATTTTCGCACGGTTTCATCATGAAATTCTTTAGCGTTTGGAGCTTTATGAAAGTACAAATAACCTCCAAATAATTCATCAGAACCTTCTCCAGAAAGTACCATTTTTATTCCCATAGATTTGATGACGCGCGCCATTAAATACATTGGTGTTGAGGCTCTAACTGTTGTGATGTCGTAGGTTTCTAAATTGTAAATCACATCACGAAGGGCATCTAATCCTTCTTGAATCGTAAATTTTATTTCATGATGAATGGTTTTTAAATGATCGGCTACTTTTCGAGCAGCTGCTAAATCGGGCGAACCTTCTAAACCCACTGCAAAAGAATGTAATTGTGGATACCATGCCTCGGCTGTATCGTTTGATTCAATTCTCTTTTTAGCGTATTTTTTTACGATAGCTGAGGTAATGGAAGAATCCAATCCTCCAGATAAAAGTACGCCATAAGGAACATCACTCATTAATTGTCTATGAACTGCCGCTTCTAAAGCATTTTTTAAATCTTCAATACTTGTGGTATTGTCTTTTACAGCTTCAAAATCGGTCCACTCTCGGTCATACCATTTTACCAACGCACCGTTTTTACTTGATAGGTAATGCCCAGGAGGGAAAAGCTCAATTTTAGTACAGTAGCCTTCTAGGGCTTTCAATTCTGAGGCAACGTAAAATGTGCCATATTGATCCCATCCCATATATAGTGGGATAATGCCCATATGATCACGAGCAATGAAATAATTATTGTGCTCAGCATCATAAAGTGCAAAACCAAAAATACCATTTAATTCATCGAGAAAATCGGTTCCCTTTTCTTTGTACAACGCTAAAATTACTTCACAATCACTTTCAGTTTTAAAATCATAAGTTAAAGTAAACTGCTCTCTTAGCGCTCGATGATTATAAATCTCACCATTGGCAGCAAGTATTAGATTTTTATCGGTACTCAATAAAGGTTGCTTTCCAGAAGCTGGATCGACTATAGCTAAACGTTCATGAGCTAATATTGCTTTGTCATGGCTATATATTCCACTCCAATCCGGACCCCGATGGCGAATACTTTTTGCCATATCCAATACTTGAGGTCTTATTATTTCTGACTTTTGCTTCAAATCGAAAGCACATACAATTCCACACATATTTTATTAGTTTATTTAATAAAGCAAAATTGATTTTTTTGTTTTAATAGTAAAATTAATTAAGTGTTATTGGTTTTAAATTAAAACAAATTTTTATTTATTTTGTAAAAAAATGAAACTATTTAAGGTAGGAAATGTACATCCAGATTAGAGTTTATAATTCTTTTTGGGTTAATAGAAAAGAGGATTTTATTGAATCGTTTCTATTGTATAGATAGACGCATTAATTTCAAATGTGAACCCTTTTTCTTGTCCTATTAATTTAGTTACCAAAGGAGATTGAAGAGAGACGGCAATAATTGTTTTCCCATCAATAGTGATTTTAGGGAGGGCTGCACTTATAAAAAGTAACATTCCATTGGCTTGAACCAAACTTCCTAGGGCAATTTTAGAATGCATAGTTGAAGCATCAATTTTATCAAGAATTGCTTTTTGATTGAGAATTTCTTTAAGTTTATGGTTGAGTTTTTCTTGTTCAAGATGCATCATAGAAAGTGCTGTTTCATGTTTATCACCCGCCGAACCTTTGGCATCGTTTAGGGCATCTTGTGTCAAATCGGCAATCATATCCCGAAAAATATCTATTCGGTCTTGAAGTAGTTGATTATAATGTTGAAGTATTTTTTGTTTTTGTGTCATAATCAAAATTCAACTGCAAAGTCCGTAAGATATATACAATATTTTGAGAACTTTGCAGTTACTTTTAAAAATCAAATTTATAATTAGCCCCTAGCAATACTTGTATGCCTTGTACAGGGTAGTTCAACCAACGTTCGTAATTTTGATTGGCTAAATTGTTTCCTTTGAAAAAGAACGTCAGACGTTTGTTGTGTTTATACCCTACATGTGCATTCAAATCAAAATAACTTGATAATTTCACCTCTTCCATATTTGCAACGATACCCGAAGTGATCATTTGATCTTTTCGTGATCCCACATAGAACATTGTTGAACCTGCATACCATTTTGGCGTCAAAGTTACGTCACAGGTAGCCCCTAGTTTCAAGTTGGGTAAATTCCAAGCTTGTTGCTCATTTCTAGTAGTATAACTAAAGATCGAACCGTTTATTCCTACGGAGATGTTTTTAGAAAAATCGGCCTTTAATTCGCCAAATAGCGTTACTGTTTTTACATTATCATAAACGATGTTGAAGGAATTTCCATAATGATAACCGAGTTTATCTGACATGAGTGCATCGTATATATTATTTTTAAACAAGGCTTTATTGTCTTCATTCATCACAGAGGCTCTCAGGTTATACCCTACATAATTAGCTAATTTCCCTTTCAAACCAAGATAAACATCATATTTTTGATCGGTAGGAGCTATGGCCAAAGTAGGGGATAAGAAAAAGTTTTCTTGTACAAAATCATAGTAGGTATTTTGCTTTAGTGCGCCTTCAGCACCAGCATAGGCAATCATTAAATCGCCAACCACTTTATAGGTACCCGTGATATTTGGGTAGACATACAATTTGTTTTTTGAGGAAGTAACAAGAGTATCTTTGGCAGTGCTGTAGAAAATTCCAACACCAAAATTTACCGAAAAATCCTCTTTATTCCATTGAAAAGTTGGTTTTATGCCAAAGTTTGTAAATCCGTACACGACGCTATTAGTATCAAAATAATCTTTTTGAAAGGTACCACTTACGTGATCAAGTACCATATTTGTTTTTAAAGTCACATCCATAATATCAAAATCAAATTTTGGTTGAACAACCACATGATTTTCACTTGAAGAGAAACTGTCCGAAAAATGATTATAGTTGAGCGTTACTTCTTTAAACATGCTTTCATTCACAGCTAATTTTCCGCCAAGGCTAATATTTTGATAGATATGTTTTGGATTAATCGAATGGAATAAATCCTCTTGTGCCTCTGCTGTTAAATTATCATACAAAGAGGAATTCAAACCATACCAATTGTAGCCCATTCTTTTATAACCTAGGTCGCCATTCCACGAAAAGGCTTTTGATTTGCTGCCATATGTTATATCTATCGATGAATTAGAGAATTGGTTTTTTAAAGGAACATTTTTTATGCCTCCTTGTGAAGACAAATGGTGAATCATAGCACCAACATAATCACTATTATCTAAGGTTTGAGTCAGTACTACATCGGCAGCTAGCGTTCCATAATTTCCGAAGGCAAGTGTAGCATAATTATTGAAATATTTTTCACTTTTTCCATTTTCAACATTGGCGGCTTTTCCTTTTGAAGGAGTAAAAGTTGAGGCTACTGGAACTGAAAAAATAGGGTATTGAATGGATTCTTTTTTAGCATTGTCCTCGTCATCTAGTGTAGGGGTTTCCTTTACTTTAAAGGCATCAGAAATTGTAGCAGAATAGGATTTTACAACATTGACAACCTCTGTTCCAATAGCGTCATATTTCTTTTGTGAAAAAGACAGTTGAGTTATCATAAAAAATGAAATTAAAGCTATTTTAAGGGAGATATTACGTTTCATAAGTCTATATTTTATGTGATAAGTGAACCAAATAATATTTATTAAAGGGATTATTTTACAATAGATGAGTTGGTTTTACTCTCTTCAGATTTAATAGTATCTAATTCTTTTTGTGCGTCTTGAACAACTTCAGTATACTCAGTGAAATTTTCGATGACACTTTGTAAAATTGCTGTAGCTTGGAAACTGTCTTTCAAACCGTAATAATTTTTAGCCATTACGATAAGACTTTTTGAACCAAAGTATTTATATCCCGAATAGTCTTTGGCAATTTTTTGAACAACCTTATTGGAATCCAAGAACTTTCCGTCTTTATTTTTAAAAAAGGCATCATAATAGAGTGCCTCTGCGGCAAGTTCTCCTTTAGCAATTTTTAATAAATTGGCATAGGCAATACGTGCCTTTGCTTCGTCGTTTACATTAATGGCGGCACGAGCTATAATGATTTGGGCGTCACTTTTTATTTTGTTGTCTGTTTTCGGATTAGCCAATACTTTCTCGGCATATACGACCGCATTTTGATAGTCTTTTTGCTCATAATATGCACGCATTAAATTGGCCTGTGCAAAGGTTACATTTTGTGGAAAATCAGCTTCTTTCTCCAGTCG
Source organism: Flavobacterium aciduliphilum (assembly GCF_003268855.1). Classification (GTDB taxonomy): domain Bacteria; phylum Bacteroidota; class Bacteroidia; order Flavobacteriales; family Flavobacteriaceae; genus Flavobacterium; species Flavobacterium aciduliphilum. Next base: position 39,887 of record NZ_QLSZ01000001.1, on the reverse strand, counting down.
TAATAGCACAGGAATTCCTTTTAGGTAGTCGTTTTTCTTTAAATAAATTTCGCATAGGCGCGACAAAGCTTGTTCCGTAAATTCGTTTTTCGCTTGTGCACATACATATTCATAATTTTGAGTCGCATTTTGTTCCAAACCATCAGCATAATAAAGTTGAGCTAAGTAAAAATTGGCATTAACTAGGTGTAATCCGTTTGGAAAATTCGCAATATACGAACTCAGTGTGGCAATAGCTTGTTTTTTATTGTTTTGAACATATTGTTTTTCAGCGGCTTCATAGCTGTCATTGTCTAATTCTCTATCCGATACTTCGATGTAATGTAACGATTTTACCCAAGCCGCATATTCGTCTACTTTTCCATTGTCTACATAGATTAGACGTGCTGTGCTTACTGCTTCTAGGGCTTCAGGTGTTTTTGGAAATTCAGAGGCTACTTTTTTAAACTTGTCAATAGCTAAATCATCTTTGTTGGCATTGTAATAAAGCAAACCTTCTTTTAGAACGGCTTTTGAAGCGAACGTACCATTTTTAAATTCAGCTAACAATTGGTCATACGTTTTAATTGCTAGGTCAATTTTGTTTTCTGTGACATATGTATTTGCCAATTCATATAACGCATCGTCTCGGTATTGAGACGATTTGAAGTTTTGTAAAAACTTATTAAAGTCTTCAATTTTTTTATCGTTTTTTGAAACAAAACCATAGCTAATAGCTTTTTGATAGGCTGCATAATCCGCGTCTACACTTTTTAATTCAATAGCTTTGTTGTAAGCATCCATGGCAGGCCAATATTTTGAAGTTACAAATCGGCAATCGCCCAATCTCAAATAAGAATCATTCAATCGAATTTTGTCTTCTTTTTGCGCATCTATTTGATTTTGAAAAAAAGGCGCTGCTTGTTCATATTCCTTTTGTTTGAAATAACAATAGGCAATGTTGTAATTAATATTTTTATATTCATTCGTGTTTTTGGCTTCACTCATTTCTAAAAATTGTTTAAAACTAAGCAATGCGTCATTAAAATTGTCTAATGTAAACTCAGTTTCTGCTTTCCAAAACGTGGCTCTAGCGGTGCATTTTGGGTCTTTTTGAATTCCGATAGATGTCGTAAACATTTTCAAAGCATCGTTATAGTTTCCATCGGTATAAAGTTCTAACCCACGATAGAATGTTACTTTTTGATAAGCTTGTCTATTTTCTGGATTTTTGTTTTTTTCTAATAAAGTTAGCGCTTCTTTATAATTTTTGGACGTAATGTAGGAGTTAATCAACAAGGCTTCAATTTCAGATTTACTTGAAGAGTTAGGATATTTGTTTAAAAAAGCGTTCAACACATCAGGCACTGATTGGTAGGAATTCCCAATTTCGTAACTGATTTTGGCATAATTCAGTGAGGCGTCTTCTTGAATTTGTTTGTCAAAATCGATTTCAGAAGCGGTTTTAAAAGCATTAAGTGCCTGCTGTTTTTTATCGCTATTTAAGTAACATTCAGCCAAATGATAATATGCGTTTTGTGCGACAAAATCATTTCCATCAATAATCTTGTTGAATTGTGCTATAGCATTTTCATAGTCTTTTTGTTGGTAGTAGGTATATCCTAATTGATAAAAATCGGTATTATTCCATTTGCCATTTTTACCATTATAGCCTTTTAAAAACGGAAGAGCCTCTTCATATTTTTTCAGATTGAAATAACTCTCACCAATGATTTTATTCAATTCTGATTTTTCCATAGCATTCGACTTTGACATAGCCGCTTTTCCCAGTTCTATTGCTTTTTCAAAATTTCCTAATTTGAAGTTCATGTCAGCTTGAAAGTAGGATAGCTTTTCTTTATATTTTTCCTCGCCCGAAACTTGGTCAAAATACTTTGTAGCTTCTTTATAATTATCCTCTTCATAAGACATAAACCCTAAATAATATTTGGCTTGAGCTCCATATTCTTTTGAGTTGGCTACTTTGTTGAAGTAGTTGGTTGCTTCTTTTTTATTTTTGGCTGAGAAATTAGAATATCCCCTTTGAAAATAATATTTTTCAAGTTCGTCAAAAGTTAATTCACTTTCTTCCACTTTTGCAAAATATTCTAATGCTAAAGGATAATTTCCTTTTTCAAAATAATAGGTGGCAACCCCCAAGTAGGCTTGGTTTTGTTTGGTACTTGTAGGGTAGTTTTTTACAAAATTCTCCATCAAGACATCGGCATCCGATTGATTTAAACGAATGGCGCAATTTGCTATGTAGTAAGCACAATCAGCCTGAATATCAGATTCATTGTTGTTTTGACGTACTTTATCAAATGCTATTTGAGCAGCCAAATATTGCTTGTCTTTGTACAAGGAAACTGCTTTTTCAAATTCTGAGGATTTGTTGGTATAAATTTCCGATTGTTGCGCCGAAAGTGTAGTCGCACATACGAGCGTTCCAAAGTAAAGTGTTGTGGCAATTTTTCGCATTTTTATAAATTTTTATAATACTCAAAGTTATTATTCTCATACTAATAACGAGTGATACGTACTTTTTATTATAAACATTTTTCTTAACAAATTGATAGGGCTTGGGCTTTCAAAATGTCAAGTCATATAAACCAACGATTTATGTTTATGGAAATGATAGAAAAAAATAGTCAATCTAAAATTTATATTTTCAAAATCTAAAATCTAATATCTAAAATTTATTACTTTTACCCAATAAACATTTTTTCTATGTCACAAGCAATAGTTTCTTTAAAAGAAGTAACCATTTACCAAGATCATAATGCTGTTTTATCTGAGGTCAATCTTGAAGTCACCAAAGGAGAGTTTCTATATATTATTGGAAAAACAGGAACTGGAAAAAGTAGCTTGATGAAGACATTATATGGTGATTTACCTCTGATGGATGGTGAAGGATCGGTTGTGGGATATGATTTAACAACTTTAAAAGAAAGCGATATCCCTTTTTTAAGAAGAAAAATAGGCGTTGTTTTTCAAGATTTTAAACTGCTTTCAGATAGAAATGTTAACGAAAATATGCTGTTTGTTTTGAAAGCCACAGGATGGAAAGATTTACAATCTATGCAAGAAACTATCTATGATGTTTTGGATCGAGTTGGAATGAAAGATTTTGCTCACAAGATGCCACACCAACTTTCTGGAGGCGAGCAACAACGTATAGCCATTGCAAGAGCGTTGTTAAATGACCCAGAACTTATTCTTGCCGATGAGCCTACAGGGAATCTTGACCCTCAAACCAGTGCCGAAGTTCTTGAAGTATTGAAGAAGATCAATGCTAATGGAAAAACTGTAATTATGGCAACACACGATTACGCATTGTTAATGAAATATCCTTCCAAGACCTTAAAATGTGAAGAAGGTTCTATTTTTGAAGTGGTGCAAAAATCTGTATGAAAATAAAAATAAATAGGATCTATTTCAATGCACTCTTTGTAGTCATCACTTGCTTTTTAGTCCTTTGGAAAGGAGTGGTGTATGCTCCAGATAGTGAAGGGTATCTAAGCATGTCTATTTATAGAAGTCTGGGCTATCCTAGTTTTATTTTATTTCACAAAGCTCTTTTTGGTTCAAGATATGTGTACTTTGTACTGCTGAGTCAGTTACTACTAAACTTAGGAGCTATTTTTTATTTAAAAAATAAAGTACAACAGATACTAAACCTCCCTTTTTGGAAGGCTTTTTTGTTTATGCTACTGTTGGCAATTCCTTTGTTTTATGAGATTCATGTTGCCAATGGACTTTTGTCTGAAGCACTTGCCTATCCCTTGTATTTGATAGTTTTAGCTCATTTATTTGATTTTTTGGTAACCAAAAATAGAAAGAAGGTAATTCTATCTGCCATTTTGTTACTCCTTCTGATTCAGGTGAGAGGGCAGTTCATGTTTTTGGTTGTTGTGTTGTTTTTAGCCGTTTTTGTTTCAGAAATGAGTTTTAAGTTATTAAAAAAACAGATAGGAATACTTGTGTTCATTATTTTAATTCCGTTTATTTCAGTTGGGATTGATATTTGTTTTCATAAAATTGTCCATCACAAAGCGGTAACAACACCTTGGACGGGAATTCAAATAGCCACATTACCTTTTTTTATAGCCAATCAAAAGGATTATTTAGAGTTCCCTTCCACAGAACAACAAGATTATTTTAGATTCATTTACGGCCGTTTAGAACAAAAGAATTTGCTTTTGAATCAGTTTTCAGATGATTCGACTACCAAAATGGATTATTATTTCTCGCATTACGTTCAAATTGCTAATGGGACTTTAAATAACGATGGGGAATCTTTTTTTAAAAATAATCATGTGCTTCAAGAAGATTTAGTTGTTGTAAATGATAAAATGACATCATCCATGACGATGCCTCTTGTTAAGGCTCATTTTTTTAAATGGGTTTCTTTATATTTTGAAAATATTTGTAAAGGATTGGGAACTGCCAAAAATGTTTTATTGATACTCTTTCTTTGTGTATTTAGTTTCTTTAGGTTACTATCAAAACCTATACCTGCTCTTAAAATTATTTTTATTGGAACACTTTTAGTATTGGGAAATGCAGCTCTTGTGGCCTTAGCAGAACCTACCATTTCAAGATATCTATTTTATAATAATTGGGTGCTGCTCTCGATAGTACTACTTTTATTTGATTTTTCATTTTATAAAAAAGAAGATGAATAAAGAACTATCTATCGTGATGCCGTGTCTCAATGAGGCAGAAACACTTGAATTTTGTATCAAAAAAGCACAGGATTATTTTCATGAATATAAAATCGATGGTGAAGTTGTTATCGCAGATAATGGAAGTACAGATGGATCACAAGCCATCGCTATTGCGCACGGTGCACGTGTGGTAACAGTTTCAGAGAAAGGCTATGGCAGTGCTTTAAAAGGAGGGTTTGAGAATGCCTTAGGGACGTATATCATTATGGGTGATGCCGATGATAGTTATGATTTTAGTCAGTTAAATCCTTTTATAGAGAAATTGAGAGAGGGGTATGATGTAGTAATTGGAAACCGTTTCAAAGGAGGTATCGAAAAAGGGGCTATGCCTTTTCTCCACCGCTACCTAGGAAATCCAGTTTTGTCTTGCATTGGGAGAGTGTTTTTTAATTCTAAAATTGGCGATTTTCATTGTGGTTTAAGAGGTTTTAGTGCCGAGGCATATAAAAAAATGAATTTAACTACAACAGGAATGGAATTTGCCTCTGAAATGATAGTCAAAGCCCATTTAATCAATTTAAAAATCGCTGAAGTTCCCACTACACTTAAAAAAGATGGGCGTTCCAGACCCCCTCATTTAAATACATGGCGAGACGGTTGGAGGCATTTACGATTTTTATTATTATACAGTCCAAAATGGTTGTTTTTATATCCAGGTATATTTTTAATGCTGTTTGGTTTTATTTGTTCGACATGTCTGGTTAGTTCTCCTATCCATTGGAAGTACATCACTTTTGATGTTCAAACGTTATTGTATACTATGAGTGCCTTGTTTGTAGGATTTCAATTGGTTTTGTTTTATGGGCTAACGAAAGTATTTGCCGTAACCCAACAACTATTGCCGAAAAGCAATCGATTTGATACGATTTTCAAATACATTACTTTAGAAAAAGGGCTAATTTTAGGTTTTTTTCTGATATTGGTAGGCATCACGCTTACCCTTTTTGCGGTCTCTTTTTGGTTCCAAAATCATTTCGGAACGTTAAATTTTAGAGAAACTTCAAGAGTGGTAATTCCTGCAGCATTTACTATTATAATGGGAATTCAGATTGTGTTATTCAGTTTCTTTTTTAGCATTTTAGGGCTGAAAAATTCAATAAAATGAGAACTATGAAAAAATTAGATTATTTTATTCAAAAGCAACGCTTATTACAAGCAGAGCAATACATTATAGGAGATTCAATCTTGGATATCGGCTGTCATCATGGAGAATTATTTGAGCATCTATTAAAAAAACGACCTATTTTTGGAGATGGTATAGATAGTGTATTGGAAACCCAAAAAACGACCTCAAATTACACCTTATATCCAGGATATTTTCCAAGTGATTTTCCTGAGGAAAAACAATATCACAACATCACTTTGTTGGCCGTTTTAGAACACATTCCTATTCAAGAAATTGAACACTATCCTAGAATTCTTAGTCGATTTTTGAAACCTAAAGGGCGTGTTATTATTACGATACCTTCCAAACAAGTAGATTATATTTTAGCCATATTGTTGTTTTTTAAATTGGTCAAAGGAATGGATTTAGAGCATCATCAAGATTTTGAAAGATCACTAATTAAAACAATATTTACCGCACATGATTTCAAACTCATGAAAGAGAAAAAATTTGAATTTGGTTTGAATACCTTGTATGTTTTTGAAAAAAAATAAAATATGCTGTCTATTTTAATCCCAACATACCACTATAAGGTGTACGATTTGGTTTGCGAACTTCAAAAACAATGTGAAGGTGCTGGGATTGCCTATGAGATTATTTGTCAAGATGATCATTCTGATTCAGAAAATAACTTGGAAAATGAAAAAATAAATTTATTAGACCATTGTTCGTTTAGTTCTAATGCTGAAAATTTAGGACGGTCAAAAAATAGAAATGTATTGGTTCAAAAATCAAATTTTCCTTATTTGTTATTTTTAGATGCGGATACGTTTCCGATTCAAGCGAATTTTATAGCGACCTATCTTTCGGAAATACGAGATGAGATTAAAATTCTGTATGGTGGAATTCGCTACCAAGAACAACATCCTAATCAAAAACAAGTGCTTCGTTGGATTTATGGAAGAAAGCGTGAGGCCCTCACAGTAGACCAAAGAAATAAAAATGTTTATTTGTCTTTTCTCACACTTAATTTTTTAATTCATAAAGACGTATTTCAAACAGTGTCTTTCAATGAGGACATACCCAATATGAGACACGAAGATACCCTTTTTTCGTATGAGTTAAAGAAAAATAATGTGCCTATTAAGCATATTGAAAATCCGGTCTATCATTACGGACTTGACGATTTTGACAAAGCATTGTTAAAAGAACATGAATCACTACAAGCCTTGAAAAACTTGATAGAAAACGGATATTTACCTACCGATTATGTTAAGCTTTCAAAATTGTTCTCGAAGATTACCAAATTTAAGCTTAATTTTTTTGTAGCTTTTGGATTTAAATGTATACGGCCTATTTTGCTAAAAAATATCTCTAGCTCAAATCCATCCTTAATACTTTTTGATGTGTACCGATTGGGATATATATGTACTATTTAGAAGGCTTTAAGTAATTCATCCCAGGTTTTCATAATATGACCCACTTCATATTTCAGAATACTTTTTTTTGCATTTTCACCTAACATTTCTCTTAATTGGTAACTATTCATCAAGCTTTCGAGGGCTGTACTAAATTTCTTTTCGTCTCCATTGTCAATTAAAAGACCATTGATGTTGTCTTGAATAATCGCTCTAGGGCCGCAAGGACAATCGTAGGCAATCGTAGGCAAACCACAAGCCATAGCTTCAATCAATACCATAGGAAAAGCCTCAAATCGTGATGTCATCACATAGATTGAGGCATCGAGGTATTTCGTTTCTATTTTATGGGTAGGAGTAAAGAAAATTATGGAATTTGATATTCCCATTACTGAAGCCATTTTTTGTAAATCCGATTTTTCTATATCTTTACCAATTATTTCTACACACCAATCGGGATATTTAGGAGCTAATTTTTTCCAAATGTCAAGAAATCGATCTAATCCCTTTTCATATGAATGTCGTGCAACAATAAGTATTTTTTTAGCATTCAGATTTGCTTTTTGGTCAGTTTTTAACCAATTTGGATTTGGAATGATGACACCATGATTTTTAATATTCCATTCTTTTATACTTTCGGATGATAGTGCCACAAAAACATCCATTTTACTTGCCATATATCGATTAAACAACAATAATAGTTTAGAATACCATTTTGAAAAAAAAAATTTTTTTTGTGGAGAAAGTTGCACATGAATGGAATTATGACACTCGTAAATCATTTTTTTGTTTCGTACAACTAACCGTAGCAAAAAAGTTTTATACATACTATCAGCAACAATTAAAACATCTGGATTTACAAATGAAATAATCTTTTTTATTCCTCTTAAGTATTTAAAAATAAATTGTACACGATTTCCTGATAAATCAATATCATGTAAATGTATGGATTCATCAAGGGGGTAAAACAGATTTTTGTTTCCTCTATTTTGAGTTAAAATAGAAACATCATATTGATAATGCGTTGCAAGATAATTAGCTTTCAAGCTTAAAATTCGCTCTAAACCTCCTTCAGCGTTAATTTTTGGAACTACATACAATACTTTCATGAATTTATTTTTCTTTCTTTCTTTCTTTCTTTCTTTCTTATAAAATTAGCTAATTGCATTTACAAACTCCTCATAATCCCTAATGTAATCATCTTCTTTATACACATCGGAGGCGAGTACCAAACAAACGGCACCTGATGAAAAATTTTCAAGTTCGCGCCAAATATTTGTGTGTATTAAAAGTCCTTTATTGGGTTTGTTTAAAGTTACTTTTTCAATCTGATTTCCGTCGTTTACTATAACGTCAAAACTCCCTGATAATGCCACCAAAAATTCCATTTGTTCTTTATGTGCATGCCCGCCTCTATGTGCTGTACTAGGTACGTCATAAAGATAATAAACCCTTTTTATTTCGTATGGAAGCACCTCTTTTTCTATTATAGCTAAATTACCTCTATAATCCTCTATTTTTGGTATTTCAATAATTCTTATGTTCATGTTTTATTGTTTTAAAAAGGTCAAGCCACTTCGAGCCAATGTGCTCCAATGCAAAAGATTCGACACTTATTTTCGCATTCGTTTTACAGTGTAAATATAACTCCTTATTGGTAATCATCGTATTCATTGCCTCAGTCAATTTTATTTTATTCTGATTTTCCACTAAAAGACCATTGTGTTTGTCTTTAATAATTTCATTAGGACCAGAAAAACAATCATACGATATAACGGGAGTGCCACAGGCCAATGATTCCAATAAAACAGTAGGAAATCCTTCGTTTTTACTAGTGAGTATTGTGAAAATCGCATTTTTATAATACGGAAATGGGTTTTCAACATGTCCCATAAAAAGAACTTGATCTTCTAGATGTAAATCAGAACTCATTTTTTCATAGTGTTGTCTTAAAATTCCTTCACCAATGAGAAGTAACTTAATATTTTGCTGAGGGAACATCGAATTTTTATAGCATTCTAACAAATGATCAATTTGTTTGACCGCAACATGCATATTTCCTACCGCTAGAATATAATTTGAAGGGGACTCAATTTCTTTTAATGATTCAATCGCAATAGCCTCTAAATCTATAGGATTGTAAATGGTGCACACGCTTTTATAACCATATTGTGCCTGTATTTTGTTTTTTATTTCATTAGATACAGAAATGATCGAGGCACATTTTGAAAAAATAGTTCGCGCTAGAATTTTAGAGTTTGGGAAATACAGTTCTGTCATGTAGCTGTGTACAATGATAAGGGTAGTGGCATTATAAATAAACTTGAAAATAAAAAATTCCTGCCATTGTCTATTTTTTACACGCGTATCAATAATAAAATCAAATGTGTTTTTTCTCAAAAAAGTAAAAAGTACAAAAAACCTATGCACTCGATCCCAAATAGAAATAGGATCTTTTTTGAGTTTTCCCAAATTTAGCACATTTCCAGCATAGGCATATTCGATTTTGTCTTGCACAATAACGTGATGAACCTCGCAATTTTTTTGTTCAAAAAAAAGAGAAAGTAATGCAGAACAGCGTTCTGCACCGCCTCCCGATAGATGGTCCGATACAATACAGATTTTATATTTAGAAGTAGGGGACTTCACGCTTTTTTATTTAATTTAGCAACAAATATAAGCAATAAGTGAGAATATTATTAATTGGCGAGTTCAGCAGGTTACACAATTCCTTAAAAGAAGGCTTACAAGCGCTTGGACATGAGGTAACTCTTATTGCTCATGGAGATGGATTTAAAAATTATCCATGTGATTTGTCAACAAGAGCGCAGTGGTGTGAAAGCAAAGTAGGGAATGTTTTTCGTCAATTTATTTATCGCTTCACGAAAATTGATGTGGCACAACATGAGCGTGGCATCCGATTTTGGTGGCATTCTTCTCAATTAAAAGGGTATGATGTGGTTCAACTCATCAATGAAGCATCGATACAAACCGTTCCCTTTTTTGAACAAAAGTTGTTGAAAAAAATAGTTCGTCAGAATTCTAAGACTTTTTTGCTTTGTTGTGGCGTAGATTACAGTGTAGCCCAACACCTCATCCAAAAAAAAGAACGTTATTCGATAATGAATCCTTATTTTGAAAATCCAAAAGCAGCAAAGGAATATCGTTTTATCTTTGATTTTCTTACCCCAAGTCATAAAAAAATCCATGATTTAGTGTATCAAAATATTCAAGGGGTAATTGCTTCCGATATCGATTATGTGCTTCCGATGCAGAATCACCCTAAGTTCCTTGGATTAATACCAAATCCTGTTAATATTTCAAAAATCAACTATGCAGATTTAGAAATTAAAGATAAGATTATTGTTTTTTTAGGCATCAACCGAAATACCTACTTTACCAAAGGCATTTGTTTTTTTGAAGAAGCCCTGAAAATTATTAAAGGAAAATACCCTGATAAAGTGGATGTCATTATAACAGAAAGCATTCCCTATAAAGAGTACATCACACTTTATGATAATGCACACATTGTTTTAGATCAAGTCTATGGATTCGATCAAGGGTATAATGCTCTTGAAGCTATGGCGAAAGGGAAAGTCGTTTTTACAGGCGCGGAAATTGAGTTTGAAAAGCACTACAATCTAACTGAAAAAGTAGCTGTAAATGCCTTACCCGATATGACATATTTGGTAACTGAGCTTTCTTATTTAATTGAAAATCCAAAGGAGATTATCAAAATAGGAATACGAGCTCGAGCTTTTGTTGAAAAAGAACACGATTATATTCAAATTGCTAAAAAGTATTTAAAAGCGTGGAATGGTTTATAGTTTTTCTAAATTACATCTTTATTAGTACTTTTCTAAACATATAAATCATAATCAAAAATGTACCAAAACTAGATAAAAAATACGCTTGAAGAACTCCAAGAGTTGCATAGTTTGGTAGCAAAAGAAACGATAGTAATAAAAAGGTAGTGTTAAAAACAATTTCAACAATAAAATATCTTTTCATCATCGATTTCATTACTATTTGAAAGCCAAAAGCAAGTGAAAAAAATCTAAATAAATCACCCAATAACTGCCAAACTAAAATGTTCTTAATTTTATTAAATTCTTTGGTAAAGGCAAGTTCCACTATGAATCCTTTAAAGAAAAAAACAATTAAAAGTACTACTATAAAAATTGGGACTAAATGTTTGAAATATTCTTTTAATTCGTTTCTGAATTCATTATCCGTAGTTAATGAAGCTAATTTTGGGGCATAATATAATGTTAAACCGGTATTAAAAAACATCATATAAAATCCTGAAAGTCTATTAATTCCTTCCCAAATTCCAGCTTCTTCGGTAGAATAGAGTGCTGTTATTTTATTTCTAATCAAAATTAAGGTAATAGGAACCAAAACAGCACTCAGAAATGCCATTATGGAAAATTTTTTTAGCACATTAAAATATTTTCCAACTGCCATTTTTTGGATAGAAAATTTAAAATATCCAAAACTATTCTTGATAAAAATATAAGTAATAATAAATGAGATAACATCTCCAATAGCAACAGAAAGTAAACCTCCAAACAGATTTTCTTTCCAAATTAAATAGGCAGTAATTGCAAATAATAAAATATTAGAAATTATTTGAATTATAACAATAAATTTGAATTGTTCAAATGCATTGTAAATAGCCGTCCAAAAGACATTCATTACTACCAAGGGTAAGGATAATCCGAAAAACTGTATCGGAATACTATACGAGTTTTTGAAAAAAATAAAAGTAGAAATGGGATCAGCAAAAAGTAATAATAATGTTCCTAGTGCCAAGGAAATAATCAAAAACAACCCGAAAAAAGTTGCGTATATTGAAGCGAGTTTTTCTTCATCTTCTTTGTGTTCTACAAAAAGTTTTACAACGGAGTTGCTAATTCCTAGTGTAGCTATCGACTTTAGCATTGACGTAAAGTTTCTAAAACTTCCTATCAAAGCCATACCAGAAGTACCCAAAAAAACTGAAATTACTTTTGATGAAAATAGTCCTAATACAAAACTTACTGCAACTGAAATAGAATTAATCGACAGTACTTTTATTAATGGATTATTTTTTATTTTCTGAATCATAGGATACTTTTTATTATTCTAGCAGGAACCCCTGCTGCAATTACATTGTCGGGAATTGATCGGGTCACAATCGATCCATTTCCAATAACGGAGTTTTTACCAATTCTTACTCCTTTCAAAATGGTTACATTGTCAGAAATGAATACGTTTTCTCCTATGTAAATTTCTGAACTTACTACGTCATTTGAAGTTCTTTTGTCTGGATGAAGATCGTGACCATCATTATCCATTATACTGCAATTCAACCCTATCAGTACCTTGTCTTCTATCGTTATTTTAGAAAATGCAACTGCCGTAAACTTATTGTTGATTACTACATCATTACCGATTACGATTTCACTTGATGGATATCTAGCTTCTAAATAAGTATAATTTGAATAATAATATTGAGAGGAAATTACTCCAATTTGAACGTTTTTTCCAAAATAAATTTTCCCTTCACCAGTAGTCAATAACGGATGATAACATTTTGTCTTTCCGATAACTTGTTTGCAATCAGAAAGTAATTTATACTTACTTATTCGAAGCGTTACAAAACAAAAAACTTTTATTTTTTTTAAAATATTCATCTAGTAGTTATTTAACATTTTAACAATGTAACTTACCTCATCAGTAGTCATAACAGGACTCATAGGCAAACTCAAAACTTCTTCGTGAATTCGCTCGGTAATGGGAAAAGAAAGCGATTTCCAAGGGAGTAAAGCATCTTGTTTATGAGGAGGAATAGGGTAGTGGATGAGGGTCTCAATACCTTTTTCTAAAAGATAAGTTTGCAAGTCTACTCTGTTTTTTGTCCGAATGACAAATAAATGAAAGACATGATTTTTAGTTGCATCCCAATAGGGAAGAGTTATTTTTTCATTTTTGATTTCAGACAAATACCGTGAAGCAATTTGTCTTCGGTATTCATTTTCGGCATCTAAATGTGGGAGTTTTACATTCAGGAAAGCGGCTTGCAATTCGTCCAATCTCGAGTTCACGCCGATATATTGGTTATGGTATTTTTTTTCCGAACCATAATTTCGCAACGCATAAATCACTGTTGCCAAGGCTTCGTCATTGGTGGTGACAGCACCTGCATCACCCAAAGCACCAAGGTTTTTTCCTGGATAAAAGCTAAAGGCAGCAGCATGAGATAAATTTCCTGCTTTTTTAGTTTTTAATATGGCACCATGGGCTTGTGCAGCGTCTTCAATAACCAATAAATTGTAAGCAGCGGCAAGATTGTTTATGGATTCCATATCTGCCAATTGCCCATACAAATGAACTGGCATGATTGCTTTCGTTTTTGAAGTGATTTTTTCCTCAATCCACTCAGGATTTAGATTGTATGTTTCGAGGTTAGGTTCTACTAAAACCGGTACTAAGCCTGTTTCTAAAACCGCTAGTATTGTAGCGATATACGTATTGGCAGGAACAATGATTTCGTCTCCCTGTTGCAACTTTCCAAGCTGTTTGTATCCTTTTAAAATTAAAACTAAAGCATCCAGTCCGTTGCCTACACCTATACAAAACGAGGTGCCGCAATAAGAGGCAAACCCCTTTTCAAATTGTTCTACTTCTCTACCCAATACAAACCAACCTTTGTCAAGAATCTTTTGCAGTTGCTTCTGATAGGCTTCTTGATATGGAGCATTGGTTTTTTGTAAATCAAGGAATTTTATCATGAGAGTAAAGCATCTAATTGATGATGGTGGGTGACATCAAATTCTATAAACTGTTGCACGGTTGTTTGTGCCCCAAAACTTTCTTTCCAATACGCCAAACCTTCATTGAGGGTTTTGCCATTATTCTCGGACGAACTACCAAAACTCACATAATTCTTTGTGTGATATTTTTTTATAACCGCATCAAAAAGAATATCGAGAGCTGCAGTATCCTTGCGATCAGTTCCTCCAGAGCTGTATTGAAAATGCGCTACGTTATCGGAAATAAAAAGAACGACACCCGCTTTGAGTTTGTCGTTTTGATAGGCATTAAAAAGTTTGATATGTTCTGGAAAATGAGTGGCCAACTGTTTGATTTCAGTTGCCGTATGAACTGGATCAACACCAAAACGCTCTTGTAAATTGGGAATGAGTATGTGATTCCAAAATCCGTCGTAGTTGTCATCTTCACGCACGTCAATCGCCATTGCTGAAGCCACTTTTAAAGTTCTTTTTCTATTGCGATTAGGATTGTAATCTTGTCGACCGTCTAGGGTAAGGTACACATCACTCCGCCATAACGAAGCTTTCATTAAAAAAGCAACATACTCAATTTCATCAGAAAGCAATTTATGATAAATACGGGGAAGTAATTTGATTTGAAACATGCGAATTTGTTCCTGTTCAAAAAACAACATTACCTCTTTGAATAGGGATACATAGTCTAGCAATCGTATGGTATCTTGTAACAAAATTCCTCCATAACTGAGTCCTTGGTGCGAATAAACTACTTCTCGAACTCGGTTTGCAGGAATAAGAGCAACCAAAGTAGTGTTGTCGTATATCATAAGTGAAAAATCCTCAAAACGATCTTTATGATAGTCCATATAATCCCGATAAAAAAGGAATGTAGCATTCTTAGACGTACTCACAAAAGTATCCCAAGCTGCTTTTTTTTGTGGGTTGTATGTATGGATTTGGTACCTTTTCACAATCTGTTTAAAAACGTTCGAAATTTACATAATTATTTTATAGTAAACGAGAATAGCAATTGTATATTATAAAAAACTCTGTAAATTCGCCAAAAAAACATTCCGTTTGAAACAAATTACTTCCATACAAAATGCATTAGTAAAAGCGTTGGTGCAGTTACAAGAAAAATCAAAAGTTCGAAAGCAAACCCAAACTTTTGTTATTGAAGGCAAACGTGAAATTGCCTTGGCTATCAAAGGGGGATACCACTTAAAGACGGTCTTGTTTGTACCTGAGCTCATTTCTGAAGCTGAATTGGATTTTTATAGCATGAATTCTGAAGAACAGATTGTTATTACTAAAGAAGTATATCACAAACTAGCCTACAGAGAATCTACCGAAGGAATACTTGCAATAGCGACAATGAAATCACTGGATTTGAATTTGTTAAAGCTTCCGGATAATCCATTAATAGTAGTGTTAGAATCCTTAGAAAAACCAGGTAATTTGGGCGCCATTCTACGGTCTTGCGATGCAGCTCGAGTGGATGCCGTAATCATTGCCGATTCTAAAACTGATTTATTCAATTCGAATACGATTCGTTCAAGTGTGGGGTGTTTGTTTACCAATCAAATGGCGGTTGCAACCTCGCTCGAGGCGATACAATTTCTTAAATCAAAAGATATTTCGATTTTTAGTGCGACGCTTCAAAATTCTAATTCTTATCATGAAGTAGATTATCGCGTGCCAACGGCTTTGGTGGTTGGGACCGAAGCTACAGGGCTGACATCCATTTGGCGTGAGCATGCAACCAAAAACATCATTATTCCCATGCAAGGTGTGATTGATTCCATGAATGTTTCTGTAGCTACAGCCATTTTGATATTTGAAGCAAAACGACAACGCGGATTTTAAAACGTATAAATAATGCAAAAACAATTCTTTTTAACAGTTATGATTTTGGTCTCTTGTGGAGTATTCTCACAAATTAAAGAAGATCAAGTTGATGCGGTGGTGAATCAAACCATGAAAACCTTTAACGTCCCTGGAATAGCCGTTGCTATTATCAAAGATGGTAAAGTGGTTCTGTCTAAAGGCTATGGTGTGTTGAACATCAAGACTCAGCAGAAAGTGGATGGCAATACGTTATTTGGTATTGCGTCAAATAGTAAGGCGTTTACCGCTGCTGCACTAGGCATGCTAGTCGATGAAAAAAAACTGCAATGGGATGATAAAGTCATTACCTACATACCCGAATTCAAAATGTATAACGACTATGTTACCCAAGAGTTTACGATAAGAGATTTACTTACTCATCGTAGCGGATTGGGTTTAGGAGCAGGCGATTTAATGATTTGGCCTGATGGACACGATTTTACACCTAAAGATATTATTGCTAACATTCATTTTTTAAAACCCGTTTCAGCATTTCGTACTAAGTATGATTACGACAATTTACTGTATGTGATTGCAGGGGAAGTTATCGCGCGTGTTTCGGGGATGTCGTGGTGTGATTTTATTGAATCAAGAATTATGAAACCGATTGGCATGACGCATAGTGCGGCTTCTTTTAAAAGATTGAAAGATACGTCTAATTGTATTGCGCCTCATGTGCCTACTCAGGGAAAACTCGAGGTGATTCAACGGTATACGAATCCAATTTTTGATGCCGCTGCAGGAATTTACACCAGTACGAATGACCTAAGTCAATGGGTACTTACGCAACTAAATAAAGGGAAATATGGAACAGAATCTTTATTCTCAGAAAAAGTACATAAAGAGATGTGGACACCCCAAACGATATTGCCTAATAATGGGTTTAAAACCTACACCTGTAATTTTAAAGCCTATGGATTGGGATGGCAATTGACTGATATTAATGGTCATTTACAAGTGTCTCACACAGGAGGTTTGGATGGAATCGTAACACAAACAATTATGATTCCCGCTTTACAACTCGGTATTATTGTATTAACCAATCAGCAATCGGGGGCTGCTTTTACAGCCATTTCCAATACCATTAAAGACAGCTATTTGGGACTTCCCTACAAAGATCATGTAGCGCTTTTGAGCGAAGATCGTAAACAAAAAGAAGACCAAGCGGATAAAATAACTGATGAAGTTTGGGCAAAAGTAAAAGAAAATGAGTCGAAAAAAGGAACGCAAGAACATACCAAAATATGCGGAACCTACACAGATAATTGGTTTGGAGCTATTGTAATTAGTCAAAAGAAAGGCGTCTATCGTCTGGCTTCGGTACGTTCACCTAGGCTTTGTGGCACGCTTCATTTTTACAAAGATGCCACTTTTGCAGTGCAATGGGATCACGCAAGTTTTCATGCTGATGCTTTTGTGAAAATGGAATATGCTCCCAACGGTACCGTGAATAGAATCACGATGGAAGCTATTTCTCCTTTAACCGATTTTAGTTATGATTTTCAAGATTTAGATTTCAGGAAAGTAAAAGACTAGTACCCCATGAGCACTTAAAATAAAGAAATCCAAGTTCCGTTTAAAATAGGAATTTGGATTTTTTTTTGTCAATCTGAAAAATAGTTGTATTTTTAGGCTATTCAAGCACAAACTATGAAAGAGATCGATTTAGAAGAAGAAAAAAAAGCCATAGCCAAAGAATATAAAGAGCTGCTACGCATCAGTTATCAAACCTTGTCTCCTGAGGACAAAAAGCTCATTCGTAAAGCCTTTGATGTGGCGGTTGATGCACACAAAGAACAACGAAGAAAAAGCGGAGAAGCTTATATTTTTCATCCGATAGGTGTGGCTAAAATTGTAGCTTCAGAAATTGGCTTGGGGGCCACGGGTATTGCTGCAGCATTGCTTCATGATGTTGTTGAAGATACACCGGTTACTTTGCAAGATTTGGAAAGTATGTTTAATCCTAAAATTGCCCAATTGGTGGAAGGATTGACTAAAATTTCGCAAGTAAAAAAGGATATGAACATCTCCATGCAAGCCGAAAACTTTCGGAAAATGTTGCTAACTTTGAATGATGATGTTCGTGTGATCTTGATTAAAATTGCTGATCGATTGCATAATATGCAAACCATGGATTCGATGCCTGAGTACAAACAAGTAAAAATAGCTTCGGAAACGTTGTATATTTATGCTCCTTTAGCTCATAGGTTAGGGTTGTATAACATTAAGACCAAACTAGAAGATTTAGGGTTAAAGTATACAGAATCTGCTATTTATAATGATATTGTAAGCCGAATCAAGGAAACCAAAGAAGAACAAGATGCCTATATAAAATTGGTTTCTGATGTGCTAAAAAAATCCTTAGATGATGAGTCTATTGCCTATACAATCAAAGGTCGTCCAAAATCCATTTATTCTATAAGAAGAAAAATGCTCACGCAAAATGTGAGTTTTGACGAAGTATACGATAAATTTGCGTTACGCATCATCTATAAATCGAGTCCACACGATGAAAAGTTTTTGGCGTGGAAGATTTATTCGATGGTGACAGATCATTATAGACCCAGTCCGAGTCGTTTACGAGATTGGATTTCGTCACCCAAATCGACGGGTTATGAAGCCCTTCACGTGACGGTTATGGGACCGAAAGGGCGATGGGTTGAAATCCAAATTCGAAGTGAGCGCATGGATGAAATTGCCGAAAAAGGGTATGCAGCACATTACAAGTACAAACAAGGGGCTACTGAAGAGAATGGTTTAGACATTTGGCTTAACTTACTTCGAGAAGCACTGGAAAATTCAGAAACCAATGCCGTTGATTTTGTCGAAGATTTTAAGATGAATTTGTATGCCAAAGAGATCTTTGTTTTCACACCAAAAGGCGAAATCAAATCGTTACCCAAAGGTGCGACCACACTAGATTTTGCTTTTAGCATTCACTCCGAATTAGGCGTAAAAACCAGAGGAACTCGTGTTAATGGAAAGCTGGTGCAGCTCAATCATGAGTTGAAAAGTGGCGATCAGGTCGAAATTATTACCTCTCCCAATCAAAAGCCTACCATCAATTGGTTGGACTATGTGACAACTTCGAGAGCCAAAACAAAGATTAAAAATGTACTCAATGAGGATACTAAAAAAATAGCGGAGGAAGGAAAGGAATTGCTCTTGCGAAAATTGAAGCATTTAAAAATCACGTTAAACGAACAAGTCATCAACGAATTAGTGGTTTTTTTCAAGCTAAAAACCAGCTTAGATTTGTTTTATAGAGTGGGAATAGGTGCTATTGAAAACCAGCAGTTAAAAGATTATGCCGCACAGAAAAATAATACGTTGATTAATTTCTTCAAAAGTAAAATTAAACGTGTGCCCAATGCTGCTCCAGAAGATATCAATAAACCAGAACTCACCAGCAATTATGACTTGTTAGTTTTTGGAAAAGAGCAAGACCAATTGGATTACAAATTGTCTTCGTGTTGTAACCCCATTCCAGGAGATGATGTTTTTGGATTTGTAACCATCAATGAAGGGATAAAAGTGCATAAAAAAGATTGTCCCAACGCCATTTTATTACAATCCAATTATGCCTATCGCATCATGCAAGCCAAGTGGATCGATTCGTCTCAACAAGAATTTAGAGCGATATTAAAAATTACAGGAATGGATGCATTGGGCTTAACCAATGAGTTAACTAAAGTTATTTCCAATCAAATGCACGTAAACATTCAAAGCATTTCTTTAAATGGAGATGCAGGAATATTTAATGGGCAACTTACTGTAGTGGTTCAAAACAACAGTATTTTGAAAAAATTAATTGATAATATCAAAAAAATTGATGGCATAGAAAAAGTCACACGAGTTTATACGAGTTAAAAGAACTATAATTATTCGTCATTTTCATCCATAGATTTAATATTATCATATAGAAAAGATGCAATTAACAGTTCTAGAATACTCAAAAAGACTATTAGTGCTAATTGGGTAAAAGTATTTGGAATGTTTTTGAAGAATGAAAAAGTAATAATTAGTTTTATTAAACTACAAATAAGAAACCTCATTTTTTCAGAAACCCATACTAATGTTGAAAAAGTATAAACACAAGTAGTTAATAATAGGGGTGTTTCTATGCTTGCTAATAAAGAATAGGCCATGTTCTTTTTACTGTAAGAAATGTCTTCCATATAGAATATGATAATTTGAATAAAACTGTCACATAAAAAAAACCATAAAAAAAGGATGACAAATAATAGTAAATGTTCTAGTTTTATTTTGTTCATGACCATAGTATTATTGTTAAATGCAAAAAGTTAGATTAATTTTTTAAAAATAGTAGTGCCCATTTATTATACTTTACAAGATTTTATCAAAATCGATTCCAATTGGACAAAACCCACAAAAGAAGGGTTTCACGAGTTTGTTTTTTTTGAGGCAGATGGTCGTGAATGAGTTGTTCCATTTTATAACATTTTTCGATACAGCTAAACCCCCATTGAGTACTAATTTTGTTTATAAAAAAAGTAATTCATAGCCTTCTTGAGTATTCAGTTCAGTATGATCAAGGATACCATTAACTCAAGGGTGATAATAACTATACGGTGTCCATAGGTAGTCGTTGTAGCGCAAATCTTCTTTAGTTAATTGAATCATGATTTTTTATTGAAATGATAAAACTCAAGCACTAAAAAAAGAATAAGAAGTATGATACCACCAACGAGTACTTTGACTAAGAAATTGAGAGTAGAGAATGACCCATTTTGTAAAACAGCCACGAGCAAAAAACAAAGTATTCCAAGCAGGACAATATGAACTAATATAATAAGTCTGTTTAAAATTTCATAATGCAATATTCATTTTTCAAAATTTCGATATTCAAAAGGACACCTTATAAATTTGCAATGTGTCGTGTGGAAAAAGGTGCCCTTGAATTTTGTTTTTTTTACATAAAGATTAACTAAAATTTCAATATTCCAGAGACATTCTAATATGTCTACATATATAAGGCACTTTGAGGCTGAATGCCTCTAGAATATTTACTTAACTCAACTTTTTTACTTATAATGAAATTACCAACCTACTATTTCATCCTTAAGTTGGGCAAATGTAGAAGCTGTTTTTTTTTATAAGTGTGCCACATTTTATGCAAGTGTGCCGTATTTTGATTTTATTTTTAGTCTACCTTTTTTTTAACAATAAATTAACAAAAAATCAGTTTCATAAACAACAAACCTACCACCTAATCTCTTTAGTGCGATGCTTCCTGCATCAGCATGACAAACAATACCTTAAACCTAAATCAACCACATAGAATCATAGTTTTAATAGTTTTTATTTCAAGGCGTTTCACTTGGGATAGAATACCCAGTGCTTTGATTTCAACGGTTAACTTTAAACTTAGAACTTTATATTTCGTGCTTTGTATTTTCTACTTAATGAACTGATTACTCACAACTAATCACTGATCACTTCAACCTTAGTACTTTAGAATATTCTACTTCGTATTTTGTACTTGATAAACTTTTAAACTCATTAATCCCCAAAAGATACCCCCTAAAACCTCAATCTACCCCCTAATCCCTTTAGTATAATGCTTCTTTTACATTTAATTCGGTTCATAATATTATGAAGTAGTCTCGGGATATTATGAAAAGGGTTCAGGATATTATCAAGCAAGCTCAGGATATTAGGTAAAGGACTCATAATAGTATGGAGGAAGTTCAGAATATTAGGAACACTTCCATGAGGAAATAACCATACAGAACTTAAAAAATCATCAAAGGATTGAAATAAAATCAAAATGTGGCACATTTGCTAAAAATATGGCACAGTTTTTAAAATCTCAACAAATAATTTTGTTATTCAAATTATAGTATTTATGAAAAATCGATACACTTTGCTTTCGTATCTTGTAGAAAATGAAAATTATAAATGTGATTTTGCATCTATTCTTAACGATATATTTTTTATTGACCATAGTACAATTATAGTAGAACTCCCAATAATTGATATAGCAGAAATTTATATTGAAAAAAAAAGAGGGTATAAATATAATGTAATATTTTTTTTAGGAATGATACTTTGCATAGGTTTACTATACAACAGTAAAATTTTTGATTTTCAAGTCCTATTATCTGTACTATCATTCATATTAGGAGTCCTTATGATTAGATATAAGAAGTATTCTTATTTTTTTTCGTAAAAACACAAACAAAAACGATACGGTTTCAATTAACACTCCACGAAAAAGAAGAGGCCAAGGAATTAATAATTATTATCAAAAGAAAATTAAAACTTTTAAACACAACACCCACCCCCTAAAACCTAATCCCCACCACCTAATCCCTCCAATGCGATGCTTCCTGCGTCAGCATGACAAACGATACCTTAAACCTAAATCAACCACATAGAATCATAGTTTTAATAGTTTTTATTTCAAGGCGTTTCACTTGGGTTAGAACACCTAGTAGGTTGTATTTTGTACTTGATAAACTTTTAAACTCATAAACCCATTAAACCCCGAAACTACCCCCTAATCAAACCTATTATGTTCAATTTTTTAGCCTCTATACTCATGTGAATATACTTTTCAAGGCAAAAAAAGTAAAATATATTCAATATTTTTAAAAATAAAATCAAAATGTGGCACACTAGCTAAAAATGTGGCACACTTAAAAAAAATTGCTACTCTAAATTGCACCCGTTTTTAATATGGTAAGGTGTGATGAAGTATTGCTTCATAATTAAATATCAAAAAAATCACTATACACTATGTAGCTATATGCCACCCTAGTGAAGAGTGTTTTTCTCTATTTAAAACTTGTGCATCCCTAAATTATATATACATATATATGAAAAAAAAGTTTTTTTTAACTCTAGCGATTACGACTCTAGTTACATTATGTGTCCCTCAAGTCTATGCGCAGGGTGATGGACCAGCCCCACCACCTGCGGATGAGCAAGATGGACCAGCCCCACCACCTGCGGATGAGCAAGATGGGCCAGCACCCCCCCCTCCCTCTGCACCTATAGATATGTGTGTGCCTTTTTTATTGGCATCGGCACTTTGCTATGGGTATCGGTTAAAAAGAGAATAAGATTTACTATGGTTTGTCCTGTTAAGAGGATGTCGCTTTTTTCTCTGTTACAAACAGATTGCGTATTAACATTAAAATAAAATTTGATAATTTGAAAACAATTACAATGCAAACCAAGAAAAAATCAATTTCAATTCAAAGGTTGTTCGTTGTGGTTTTTATGGGTTTCTGCAGTATGTTACAAGCACAAGTGCAAAATAATGATATTTTGTATGTAAGTAACAACAGCAGTCTCTATGTGGAATCGGGCAATTTTGCCTTTGGCGCAGGAGGACAAACCCAAACGACTCGAACTCCCAGTACACATGGAATTGTGATCTTTGCTGCTGGAGTTTCCACAAGTGGGGCTTCAGACAGCCATTATTTAGACGGATATGGGAGTACTCTAGGCACGAGTGCTTTTTTGATGCCCGTGGGGCAATCAGGGATATATGCGCCTATACAAATCACACCGTCTACCAATGCAGGTGTAGCAGCGGCTTATTATCATTCTAATGCTCACAATTTGAGTTCTGAAATGGATACTGGCATTTATAATGTATCGTATACAGAATATTGGGATGTAAATGGAGTTAATGCTGCTTTAACGTTAACGTGGCGCACTTCAAGTGCATTGTCCACGTTAGTGAGTAGTTTAAATAATTTAACCATCGTAGGATATGATGGTAACAAATGGGTAGAGATTCCTTCTGTAGTCGATGCTACTTCAATTTTAGGAGGAACGAGTACAATCGATTCAGGATCTATTCACTCTTCAAGTGCCGTGAATTTAAGCTTGTATCAAGCCATTTCTTTAGGTAGTAAAGGGCCTACATCGTGTAATCCTTTGGTTGCCTTTTCGGGTCAAACCAAAACTTGGAATGGAAGCAGTTGGATAGGAGGAACGCCTAGTTTGAGCGATGCAGCTATTATTAGTGCTCCCTATCATGCAGGGTCATTTTCGTGTAACAGCCTTACGCTTAATGCTGATGTCACGCTCGATGACAACCAATATGCAGACATCATGTATGACGTATCGGGAACTGGAAAAATCATTATGTCTAGCGAAGCCAGTGTAGTACAACATGCTAATGGAGTAGGAGCTCCTAGTATAGAATTGACTAAACGCACCCGTTCGGTAATGCGTCGGTATGACTATATTTATTGGGGAACTCCCATATCGGGTGATTTTTTTGCACAGTTAGATGGGGCACAAGCGAGTACCAGTAACCAGTCGAGTGCTTTTGACATGAAATATAAATATGTATCTGGTTCTGGTGGAGGTTGGCAACCGCTAACCGCTGTTGAAACAGGTAAAGGATTTATTACTCGTATCAAAAACCAAGCGCCCTTTACCAATACTACCAACACTGATTATATAAATGTGAAGTTGACTGGGGTCTCGAATAACGGGGATGTGACAGTGCCTATAACGAATAACCCAACGTTTCCAAATGGTGGAACCAGTCACGTACTATTGGCCAATCCGTATCCTTGTGCCTTAGATGCTGATAAATTTTTAGTAGAAAACACGAGTGTCGATGGCGTGGTATATATATGGACTTCAGCCACTCCACCAGGTCCAAATTATTCACAAGCTGATTATATTGCCTACACACGTGCGGGGGTAGTAATTCCAAATAACATTGCAGGTACGTTTATGGGTAAAATTGCTTCAGGACAAGGTTTTGAGGTGAAATCGTTGACTAATAGTGGTTCCGTAACCTTTACCAATTGTATGCGTTTAACAGGAAATAACAACAACTTCTTTAAAAACAGTGCGATGGTAACGGGGACTTATGACCGGTTTAAATTGAACATGACCGGCGCCAATGGTGTATACAGTCAAATTTTGATTGGTTACTACCCAGAAGCTACTCTAGGTTATGACCGCATGTATGATGCTGGACGCAATTCAGTTAGTACGGCGCAATTGTATTCGATTTTCCCTACTGATGGACGCAAATTAGCAATCAATGCCCGACCTTCCTTTTTTGACACCGATGTGGTGCCTTTGGGGGTGTCTAAATCGACTACCAATTCTGAAAGCTTTACGATTAGTTTGTCTGATGCAGAGGGTATTTTTACGACCAATAATGTCACCATCTTTTTGCACGACCTTGACCAAAATGTATATTACAACTTAGCTAATGGACCGTATACTTTTACTACAGCGTCTACAGCATTGAATAACCGTTTTGAGGTTGTGTATCATGATGCTTCGTTACAAAACCCATCGTTTGAAGCGACTCAAGTTAATGCGGTAATCAAAAATGAGGATTTAATGGTTCAAGCTAATGACACCATTACTGAGCTTACTGTTTTTGATATTACAGGTCGAAAAATCATTGAGCGTATGGGCGATAACAGCAGTTTGTTGCATACACCGTTCCATTACCCTCAGTCGGTATATATTGCTAAAGTGAAGTTAGCCAATGGTTCTCAAACTACAATAAAATTGATTAATAAAAATTAACATCATGAAAAAAAATATTTATAAATTCTTAATAGCCTCTTTGTGTTTAATGGCAGGGGCAGGCTATGCACAAGTAGGCGTTGGAACAACAACCCCCAATGATTCTGCGGCTTTGGAGGTATACAGTACCTCTAAAGGTTTATTATTGCCAAGATTAACAGCGTCGCAACGCGATGCCATCACATTACCAGCCAAAGGTTTGATGATATTTAATACTACGGCCAATGAGTTACAAACAAATACTGGTACACCTTCCTCTCCAATATGGACGGCATCAGGTGTGGGGGCTACAGGACCTCAAGGAGCGACTGGAGCTACAGGTGCTGATGGATTAAGTTCCTATCAAATATGGTTGAATGCAGGGAATACAGGAACCCAAGCCCAATTTTTAGCTTCGTTACGAGGAGCCACGGGTGCCACGGGAGCTACAGGAGCCACAGGACCACAAGGAATTCAAGGTTTAACTGGAGCTACAGGACCTCAAGGACCTGCAGGAGCTAATGGAGTAGGAGGTGTCACTACTGCGGGTACAAATATCACCATTACAGGTGCGGGTACTGTAGCGTCGCCTTATGTAGTGAGTGCATCTGGATCTGCTACATCTACTACAGCTTCCAACGGACTTACTGCTTCAGGAAGTGATGTCAAATTAGGAGGTACATTAAGTTCAAATACAACTATCGATCAAGGGGTCAACAACCTTACCTTTTCTGGTACAGGTACAACAATTGTAGGTGGTAGTTTTCAAACACAAGGATTGTTATATGCAAAACCCCCAAGAGTGCATCCAGTTGCAAGTTCCATAACATGGCAAGCTGATGACGTGGTAATTCTTTTGCAATCAACACATACAGGTAATATAGTTTTTCCATCAGCTTCTGCTAATCCAAATCGTCTAATTGGTATCAACAACAGATCTGGTTCTGCACGTATTATTACAAATACTACAGGTGGTGACACAGGGATTTATGCTAATGAAGCGCTAACTCAAATAGCGTCTGCTTCAGGAGTTTCATGGTTTATTTCAGACGGAACTTCTTGGAGATTATATAGTGGAAGACCATAACAAATTCTAATTTTATTAATTTAATTATGAATAAAAAAGTAATAATTACCCTTTTTGTATTAGCCGCATTCTATTCGGTATCGCTTAAAGCTCAGGTTAATACTAATCAAGTTCCTCAAAATGCAATTTCTGGTGAGAATGCATTTATTGATGCGTCTACAAATTTTAACGACGCCAATTCGTTAGGGAAAGGATTAGTTTTTCCACGTACCGATTTGACGGCATGGGAATTTAAAACAGATGCCCTAGATGGTATCATGTTTCCCAACGCTTTTGATGGGATGATTGTGTACAATACCGCTACTGGAAACACTCCTTCGGGGCAAGGTGATGTGGTAGCAGTAACGCCTGGTTTTTATTATTTTTTCAATCCCGATGGAAATTTCGATATTACAACAGGCCATTGGGTGCGAATAGGGGGGGCTGATCAGAGTCATTCTTTAGTTTCTGGTGCAGGTACACCCGATAATAACTCAGGGACAAATGGTGATTTTTTCATTGATACGACTAATAATGTTATTTATGGGCCTAAAGCTGCTGGAGTTTGGCCACCTACAGGAACTTCACTAGTAGGACCTGCTGGAGCACAAGGTCAACCAGGTGCGACTGGAGCCGATGGACAAAATACTTATCAAATATGGCTCTCACAAGGAAATTCAGGTACGATATCGCAGTTTTTAGACTCATTAAAAGGAGTTGCTGGAACTAATGGAGCCACTTGGAATAGTGGTGCTGGTATACCTTCAGATGCTTTAGGTTCAAATGGGGATTATTATTTGAATACGACAACAAATGATGTTTATTTAAAAACAGCAGATACCTATAGTATCATAACAAATATTAAAGGAGCAACAGGACCTGCTGGTTCAAATGCTACTGTTACGGGAACTGCCCCTATTGATGTGACCTCAGGAGTTGTAAGTATAAATGATTCAGGAATAACTACTACTAAACTAGCTGATAATTCTGTAACTTCTGCTAAGATATTAGATGGAACAATTGTAGATGCTGACATCAGTGACAGTGCTTCTATATCGGATACCAAATTAGCTACTATTAGTGCAGTTGGAAAAGTAGCGAACAGTGCGACTACAGCAACTTCGACCAATACTCCTAGTACAATTGTTTTAAGAGATGCTTCAGGAAATTTTTCGGCAGGTAGTATAACTGCAACTAATATTAGCGGAAATGGTTCAGGACTTACTAATGTTACGGCTTCTGGTTTTTCAGGAACACTAGGTGTTTCTAATGGAGGTACAGGAACAACTACATCAACAGGGACAGGCAGTGTTGTATTGTCAAATTCACCAACACTGGTTACCCCAAACTTAGGGACACCCACCACATTAGTTGGAACGAATATTACAGGAACAGCAGCTGATTTAAGTATTGGAGGGAATGCTGCTACAGCCACCACTGCAGGTAATGTAACCGGAACAGTTGCTATAGTTAACGGAGGTACAGGAGCTACGACATCCTCTGGAGCTTTAACTAATTTAGGAGCTCAATCTACCAGTAATTTATCATCCAACGTCACAACTGATACAGGTTCTACTACAAAGTACCCAAGTGTAAGTGCAGTAGAATCTTATGTGGGCACACAAATTACCAGTAACGTTACACCAGATGCGACTTCAACTATAAAAGGAAAAATACAATTGGCTGGAGATTTAAGCGGAACAGCTGCATCTCCTTTAGTGGCAGCAGGAGCTATCGACAATAGTAAAATCTCATCAATAGCTGCTATAGCGGATACCAAATTAGCCACTATTAGTACATCAGGAAAAGTGGCCAATTCAGCTACTACAGCCACAGCAGTGAAAACGCCAGGCACTATTGTTCTGAGAGATGCTTCAGGAAATTTTTCAGCAGAAACTATTACAGGTAATTTAGTAGGAAATGCATCAACAGCAACCACTGCAACCAATACAGCCGTTACTGATGACACTGCTACTGCTGTAGCGGTATATCCAACTTTTGTAACCGGAACTACGGGGAATTTACCTCAGAAAATATCA
>NZ_QLSZ01000001.1:0-11078 GCF_003268855.1 Flavobacterium aciduliphilum | reverse complement strand
AACTTCTACTGTTGCCACAGGAACAGCTCCTTTAGTGGTTACATCTACAACTCCTGTTGCTAATTTAAGCATTGGAGGTAATGCTGCTACAGCTACAACAACTATTTCATTTACAGGCAGTATATCAGGAGATGTAACAGGCACACAAAGTGCAACTACCATTGCTACTGGTGCGGTGAACTCTGCTAAAATTGCAGATGGAACAATTGTAGATGCTGACATTAGCACAACGGCAAGTATTTCATTGTCTAAACTGAGCAATTCTGGCGCTTCATCAGGTCAAATCATTAAATATAATGGTACAAATTGGGCAGCAAGTAATAATAGTGTTAGTGCAATTACAACCATATCTACTACTACAACTTTAACTTCAGTAATGGATACGATTCTATGCGATAATTGGTCATCAGCATTTACTATTACTTTACCTACAGCAAGCTCTAATACGGGTAAAATACTTGTAATTAGGAAAATTGATGAATCAACTAATGTACTGACCATAACTCCAGCTATCAATCTAACCAAATCAGGAGCATCAACATACAGTACTTTAAGTTCATTAAATTATCCTAAAACACTACGTATTCAAAGCGACGGAACAAACTGGTGGTTAATTGATTAAATTTTACACATGAAAAAACATTTTTTTATGAAAAAAACACTTTTTATATTAGTAATAATAACACTTTTCAATGGTGTTACTTTTGGACAAGTAAGGTTAAAATTAGGTGACAATTTGGGCGTTATCAATAGTGATGCGGCTCTTGAAGTTGAAAGTACTAATAAAGGAATACTTTTTCCAAGAATGGCTTTAACTCAAACTACCTCGGCTTCGCCCTTAAGTAGTTTTACACAAGGGATGATTGTATACAATACAGCTACTGCAAATGATGTTAGTCCTGGACTATATTATGCGGATGGCTCCAAATGGATTGGATTAGCTTATAATGACTCCAATTCTTCCAATCAAGTATTGTTTGGAACTGGAACTTCGGTTTCATCATCGCCTAATTTAACATAGAGTAACGCTAATGGATTAACACTCTCAAACAATAATTTTACGTTAAATTCAACTAATGGCAATGCCGAGGCAAGATTTCAGCTTAATACGGGACCCTTATTAAGTGGAACCTTAGGCTATAGTGCCAGAAACGTTATCAACGGTTCCAATAGTTCATTTCAATTAACAAGTTGGACTGATCCTGCAACCCAAACGCCTTTTCTTTCCGCCGATGCAACAAATGGTAGTCCGACAAGTCTACGATTTTCGGCTAATACCATAAATTTATGGGGAAAGACAACTTTTAACAACTTGTATGTTGGAAGTGCCACCACAATTCCTACTTTATTACAACCGTTATATGTTGATGGACGTATGCAAGTCGCTAATGGTGTAATACAAAAAGGAGGAAATACCGCAATATCCAACACATCTGATTTGGGTTTGTATTCATGTGAATCAGGAGATGGAATAAGATTAGGAACTAATCAGGCACCGATAAGATTTTTTTCTGATTTGAATACTAACGGAGGAATTGGTAACGATTGGAATATGACCATTGAAAGTAATGGGAATGTCGGGATAGGAACTAATTTTACGCCAACTAATAAATTAGATGTACAAGGAACTATTCGAAGCGTGTCGGGAGGTCTTTTTTCTGAATTGGATACTACAACTGGGCCTTTTTTGAATTTGAATAATCCCTTAAAAACGACTGTTGGAGCAAAACAAAATTGGAGAATAAGAAATGCTTATGATAGCGGAGGATCTGGCAATGGGTTGTTTTTTTCGTCCTATGATGGTTCCAATCAAAATGCTTATGACCATTTGTTTTTGGCTGACAATGGCAATGTTGGTATTGGAACGAACAATCCACAACAAAAATTAGAAGTCAATGGTACTGTCATGGCTAGTGGCGATTTAATTGCATCTGAAAATAATGCTACAGGCGGAAACATATCGCTACTTAATACTACAAAAACAGTAGGAACTTCAGGATACAATTGGAAATTATCTAATACATCTAGTGGACTTAGTTTTGAAACCTCAATGCAAGTTCCTAGTTTAGTACTAGGAGATAATGGTAATGTAAGTATTGGTTCAGGCTCAGCTACTACTAAAGCAAAACTTGAAATAAAAGGGTTTGGAAACCCCCAAAACATATCGAATTATGGTTATTTAAGTAACAATCAAACAAGTATCACGGGTTATATGTCTGCGACACAAAATAATATTGGATATAGTATTCTTGCAGAATCTCGTATTGCAGGATCGGAGTTCAATGCTTATTCGGATGCGCGCATAAAAAACATCAAAGGAAAAAGTAACGGCAAAAATGATTTGCATATTTTAAAGCAGATAGAAATAACCGATTATACTAAAAAAGACAGTATTGCCGATGCTGGTTCGTACAAAAAGGTGATAGCGCAACAGGTTGAAAAAGTGTATCCCCAAGCAGTTCACCAAACCAAGGGTTTTATTCCAAATGTGTATAAATCAGCGCAAGCAGTTGATGGACAAATCAATTTAGCAACAGACTTGAAACCTGGCGATAAAATTAAATTGATAGTAGCTACTGGAGAACTAGAAGTGAATGTAGTTCAAGTGGAAAAGGGCTCTTTTAAAATTGACAAATCCATTAACGATAAAGTATTTGTATTTGGCAAAGAAGTGGATGATTTTAGAAATGTCGATTATGAAGCTATCGCTATGTTAAACGTTTCTGCAACACAAGAATTGATTAAAGAATTAGAAAGTGCAGAAAATAAAATACAAAATCTCTTAAAACAAAATCAGCAATTAGAACAAGCATTGACAGACATCGAATCAAAATTAAAAGAATTGCAAATAAATAAAAAATAGAGAAATGAAAAAAATTAGTATTTTTATCACTTTGTTTGTAATTGTAACAGCTGGAAATGCGCAATTCAGTCCGACAAAATTGGGAACAAACTTAGGAACTGTTTCAAACAATAACGCAGTTTTAGAGATAGCTGGAAATAATAGCATTTTATTGCCTAGAGTTAATTTAACAAATACAACTTCGTTTAGTCCACTTTCTCAATTTACTGACGGGATGATGGTATATAACAAGCAAGCTATTAATGATGTTGTTGCGGGTCCGTACATCTGTTTTAACAGTAAATGGAATCGTCTTATTAACGTTACTAGGTTGACTCCATCACTTCCCTCAGGGAATTTAGGACTTACAACTACTTCTGCTCCTTTTTACACCGTCGCTAATTACCATATTTACAATGCATCATCAGGTTTAACATTGAATAATGATGCAGCGGCAAATAGTTGTTTTAAGTTTAATGTCGACGCGGTTGTCAGCAATGATGGTAGTGGCAATTATCCACCAACACCAAATAATTTCTTTGGAAAATTTGCATTCAATACATACCAACTTAATGATTTTAATTACGTTCAACCTTATTTTGATCCTTTTAATCTAGGTTGGCATGTCTATCAGTATGGTAATGTTTTTGACATGGGATATGATGATAATTATCAAATTAAATTTAATGCAACCAATTCAATTGCTTCAACGGTTTTTGTCAATTATAGAAATCCTTCTTATAATCAAACGTTAACCACTGATAAAATATTTATCAAGAATGGTGTCATTCAAACAGGTGGGCTGGTAGGTATAACAAATTCAGCAAATTTGGGTTTGTATTCCTGCCGTTCGAGTTATTGGATAAGATTAGGAACCAACCAAGCACCGATTAAGTTTTATTCAGATTTAGATACAAATGGAGGAATTGGTAACGATTCGAATATGACCATTGAAAGTAATGGGAATGTCGGGATAGGAACTAATTTTACGCCATCTAATAAATTAGATGTACAAGGAACTATTCGAAGTGTGTCGGGAGGTCTTTTTTCTGAATTGGATACCGTAACTGGACCTTTTCTGAATTTGAATAACTCCTTAAAAACGCCTTTTGATGTTAAACAAAATTGGAGAATTAGAAATGAGGCTAACATTGCGGGATTTAGTAGTCGTGATGGATTGTTTTTTTCATCCTATGATGGTTCCAATCAAAATGCCAATAACAATATGATTTTAGCTGACAATGGTAATGTAGGTATTGGCATTAATAAACCGAATTATAAGTTGGATGTTATGGGTACTATTATAGTTCAAAACACGGGCTCTACAGATTTTATTACAAAAAATGGAAATGTGAATTTAATTTCAAATTCTAAAACACAATCCAATGCAGCAAAATACTGGTTTTTTTCGAACTATGATTTTAATAACGGGCTAACTTTTAATGCTGTTTCTAGTACTTTAAGTCCAATAGTAACAAATGCTCTTACAATAGATAATTCTGGTAAAATTGTAATTGGTAATTCCTATTTAAATTCTTATAATGCAAAACTAACAGTAATTGGCAGTCAAAACAATACTGTTTCTAATTATGCTTTTCTAAAGGGCAGTACATCAGAACTTACAGGATATCGTTCGGGACAGGCATATAATTCGTACAGTATTTGGGCCGATTGGCGAATCGCTTCAGATGAGTTCAATGCATTTTCAGATGCTCGAATAAAAAACATCAAAGGAAAAAGTAACAGTAAAAATGATTTGCAAATTTTAAAACAAATTGAAATAACTGATTATACTAAAAAAGACAGTATTTCTGATGCAAGTTCTTATAAAAAGGTCATAGCGCAACAAGTTGAAAAAGTTTATCCACAAGCAGTTCA
Source organism: Flavobacterium aciduliphilum (assembly GCF_003268855.1). GTDB lineage: Bacteria > Bacteroidota > Bacteroidia > Flavobacteriales > Flavobacteriaceae > Flavobacterium > Flavobacterium aciduliphilum. The sequence continues at coordinate 6,358 of NZ_QLSZ01000001.1, read as the reverse complement.
CCAGTCAAAAGGTTTTATTCCAAATGTGTATAAATCAGCTCAAGCTACTGATGGACAAATTAATTTGATAACAGACTTTAAACCAGGAGATAGAATTAAATTGATTATAGGTACTGGTGACATAGAAGTGAAGGTAACTCAAGTTACAAACGATTTCTTTAAAGTTGACAAACCCATTACCGAAAAAGTATTTGTTTTTGGTAAAGAAGTAGATGATTTTCGAAATGTCGATTATGAAGCCATTGCCATGTTGAATGTTTCTGCAACACAAGAAATCGCCAATAGATTAGAGAAATTAGACCACCAATTAACTGAACTGGATACAAAAAACAAAGTCTTATTAAATAGAAAAGACGATCTAGTAAAAAAAATTAAAGGTTTACTAACTAAGTAGATTATTAATAATAGAATTTAGAATTTATTTTGAAAAAATTAATTATTATATGGTTAGTTGTTTTTTCTATTAGTAATTGTGTCTTTGCACAAGACACAAAGACTATAAATATCATTAAAAAAAAAATACGAAAAGAGCAAAATGACTCGCTAAAAAGCGAGCTTATATTTGATTTATGTGTTAAATACCAACCAATGGAAATAGCCACATATAAATATTATGCTGAACTTTTAAAAACAACCGCTCAAAAGAAAAAAGATTATAATGCATTGGGCTTATATTCATTATTAAATGCTTCGTATTTGGTTACTAAAGGAGATTATAAAGGCTCTATTGAAAATTCTAATAAAGCTTCAATAATTTTTAAAAAGAACAATAACAAGCAGAAATATTTAGACGCATTATTTTATAACGCTGTGGCTAATTATTACAATGGTAATATTTCCTTTGCAGAGAAAGAGGCTACAGATGCGCTCATTGAAGCTAAAAAACATCATTTTTATAACCAAATTGCATCATTACAGTATTTTTTAGGTTGCAGTTATGCTAGAAAAAATCAGTTAGATAAAGCTTTAAAAGCTCAAAATATTGCTATTCTATATTTTCAAAAAACAAAAAATGATTTTGGAGTCATCAATTGCTATAATGAAGTGATTACTTTATATATATATAATGAAAATTGGGATAAAGCTACAGAATATTCCGATTTGATATTGCAACTAGCAGCAAAATTAGAAAATTTAGATATTCAAACAAAGTCATTATTATATACTACAGTGGCTGCTGCGTATAATGGTGCAAAGTTGTATACTAAGGGATTAAAATATGCCCTAAAAGCAAATAAGATTAATTTAGACATAGGCAACCTTGAAATTATTGTTAACAATTTAAATGTTTTAACGGAACTTTATTCTTCATTAAAACAAACAGATTTAGCAATAAAATATTGTAAAATAATATTACAATATCCCGTTTCAGATAAATATAAATTAGAAGCTTACAATTTGTTAGCAAAAAATTATCAAATAAAAAAGAATTACAAATCTGCTTTATATTATCAAACCAAAAGTGTTGGTATTGTTAATATGTTAAATAATTCTGATAGATGCTCAAATGAAATTTATAGAGTTTTATATAAAGATTTAGCAACTATTCAGTATCTGCTTGGAGACTATACTAATGCGTACAGATATCTATTAAAATATACAGAGTTAAATAACAAAGTGGTTAAGAATGAAAAAGAGAAAGATATAAATGCCTTACTGCTTAAATTTGATAGCAAAGAAAAAAAAATAAGATTAAAACAATTAGAAATCCAAAACAAAAATAAAGAATTAACACTTAAAAATCAAAAATATTACTTAGTATTAATCACTTCATTGTTATTAGCATCAATTTTAATCTTAATTATTTTAATTATTTTTTATTTAAAAATCTATAAGAAAAACAAATTAATACTCTCCCAAAAAAATAATTTAGAAAATTTTTCTAAACAAGTAAATGATTCGTTAAATGTTAAAAATGTATTATTGAAAGAACTTCATCATAGGGTTAAAAATAATATGCAAATTATTATGAGTTTACTCAATATTCAAGCCAAAGAAAGTAAAAATAAGTCTATACAAGAGTTTGTTACCAAAGCAGAGGATAGAATACAGTCTATGTCTTTAATTCATAGAAGCTTGTATGAAAGTGAAAGTGTTGATAAAATTGATTTTAAAAACTATCTTGAACAACTATTGGTACATTTTGAAAATGCACGATTAAACTCAGGACAAACAATAAGTATAGCTATTGATATTGATTCAATATATTTTGATATAATTACTGCTATTCCTTTGGGTTTAATTATAAACGAACTCCTTTTGAATGTATATAAACATGCTTTCCCCAACAATTTTAAAGGAAGCATTTCAATCATTTTTGAAAAAATAGATGAGAAAGAGTATATTATCTATTTTAAAGACAATGGTGTTGGATATTCGGAGTCTCATTCAAAAAACACTTTAGGACTTGAATTGGTAGAAATGTTGATCAAACAATTGCAAGGCACTTTTGTCAAATTGACAGATGTTCAGGGTACTCACTATAAGATATTTTTTAAAGAACAAACAAAATAATAAAAACAAAAATGAAACATACCATTTTAGTTGTTGAAGATGAATATTTGATAGCCAGAGATATAAAAAATATATTGAAAGAGGAGGGCTATAAGGTTATAATTGATGTGGATAATGTTGACTATGCTCTTGAAGTACTAGCAAACGAACCCATTTCGTTGGTGCTGTTGGACATTAACTTAAAAAGTGATAAAAATGGGATTGACTTGGGGCGTTATTTGTTAGGAAAGGATTTGATTCCTTTTATTTACATTACATCGTATACCGACAAATTAACACTAGACAAAGCTAGTGAAACCAGACCCTATGGGTATATTGTGAAGCCCTATAAAGCTATTGATGTTAAAACTACTGTATCGATTGTTTTAAATAATATAAAATATAAAAATTTAGACATCATGCGGCATGTGGATACCATTACAGACGATAATCCTTTTTTGATTAAGAAAGTGATTAGTTACATTCATGAACATGTTACCGAACGTATCGAAGTGCAGAAATTGGCAGAGATAACCCCTTGGAAAGTGCATCATTTTATTAAAAATTTTACAAGGTACATAGGCAAAACGCCTTATAATTATGTGATTGATAGAAAGTTAGAACATGCCAAAGCTCTACTGGTTGAAACACAGATTCCAGCTCGCCAAATCTCATACCAGTTAAGTTTTAAAAGTCATTCCAATTTTTGCCGTTTTTTTAGAATTAGAGAACAAAAAACCCCCGATGAATATCGAAAATATCATAGAGGATTAAAGGCAAAATAAATAGCAAATACTCTTTTAGATTCAACACCAAAAGAGCGTTCCATTGATAAAGATATTAGCTTATTGAATGATAATGAAAGAGATATTGTTAGATATAAAAATAAAAATGAGGAATAGGCAATAGAAAAGGCTGCTTTTGGGCAGCCTTTAGATTGATAATGAATGAAGATCACGCTAGGCGGCTATAACATTTTTAGGATTACTCAAAGGAGCCACACTTACAGTATTGCTTGCAAAAACATAGAAATAATACATAGTGGTTACCATTAGGCCTTTAAAGTATTTTTTTCTTGATTTAGAGAGATCATAACGAATTTTATTTGCGTTATTTTCCAATACCAATTTTCCTTCTACAAATGTAGGATTTGCCAAAGGTTCTCCTTCACTGCAAATGCAAAAATAGTTAATGCTTCCATGTCCTGTTATAGGAGGAATTTCAACATAAATTTCGCCTTCATTTTCTGTACGTTTAGCAATAAACATTTCAATACGTGTCAGAGGGATGTTTCCTTGTGGGGTGGTAATACTAGGAGTATAACCACTTGCAATAATGATGGCTTCGTCTCCATTGGCTGTAGTGTCAACATAATCGGCTAAAAGGTCAAGAGCATCAATCAACTTCTTTTTGGCTTTGGTAAAAATAGTTTTCTTTGTAGCTCCATACAAGGCATAGTCTGCTGCTGCAATACTAAAATTGTGTTGAAAGTCTTCAAAAACTACTTTGTCAATGACAGGAGAAGGAAAGGTCGTTGGATTGTTAAAAATCCCATTATACACCTGATTAGCAAAGGTGTCTAATGCAGAGGTTCCAAATTGATGGTACCCGATGGTACAATGCGAAATTGCCATAATAAAAAAGATTTTTGTTAAACAAATAGTTTTTGGTGCAACTATTTATTGCAATAACGCATGTGGTAAAACAAAATTGTATGTATAAATGTTAAAAAAGTATTAGTGTTTTAATAATATTTTGTTATAGTTGTGTTATATTTCTTTTTTTAGTCTTAATGATGTGTTTAATGGATTTGCTTATGAACAATAGATGTTTATAATGAGCTAGGAAACAGTATAAAAAAAGAATACACTTAAAATTTATTGACATTATCTTTTATTCTTTTAAACTAACATTTATCTTTGCGCTACTATGACACAAACAACTGATATTGCTAAAAATCAAGAAACTGTAAAAAATGTTTTTACAGCTTATCTTGAAACTAATGGACATAGAAAAACGCCCGAGCGTTACGCCATTTTACAAGAAATTTACAACAGTCAAGAGCATTTTGATATTGAAAATTTGTACATCAAAATGAAAAATAAAAATTATAGGGTTTCTCGTGCCACCTTATATAATACGATTGAATTGCTTCTCGATTGTGGATTAGTGCGTAAACATCAGTTTGGTCAAAATCAGGCGCATTATGAAAAGTCATATTTTGATAAGCAACACGATCATATCATCATGACCGATACAGGACAAGTTATTGAATTTTGTGACCCTAGAATTCAGTCCATCAAGCAAACTTTAGAAGACATTTTTGGTATCGAAATAAACAATCACTCCCTTTATTTTTATGCTACTCAAAAAAATCAAAAAGAATCTTAATTTTTTAAAAATCAACTAGAATACAGTTACCATATAACAACTCAATCAACAACAACACAATGACAATAGATTTATTACTGGGCTTACAATGGGGGGATGAAGGGAAAGGAAAAATTGTAGATGTATTAACGTCTAAATATGATATCATCGCTCGGTTTCAAGGCGGTCCAAATGCGGGACATACCCTTGAATTTGATGGGATAAAACATGTTTTACGTACCATTCCATCGGGTATTTTTCACAAAAACAGCATTAATATTATTGGAAACGGCGTTGTGATTGACCCAGTTGTTTTTAAAAGTGAACTGGAAGGTTTGGCGTCTTTTCAAATGGATTTGAAATCTAAATTATTGATTTCCAGAAAAGCTCATTTGATTTTGCCTACACACCGTTTGCTCGATGCCGCCTCGGAAGCTTCGAAAGGTAAAGCAAAAATAGGGTCTACACTCAAAGGAATTGGACCTACGTATATGGATAAAACCGGGCGTAATGGTTTGCGTGTAGGTGATATTGAACGGGATGATTTTAAAGAACGGTATCGTTCATTAGCTGATAAACATGAAGCGATGATTGCGTTTTATGATGCGAAGATAGAATATAATTTAAAAGAATTGGAGCACGAGTTTTTTGAAGCCATAGAAACATTAAAATCGCTTCCATTTATTGATAGTGAAGAATATTTAGCTCAAGCCCAAAAACAAGGAAAATCAATTCTATGTGAAGGCGCACAAGGTTCACTATTGGATGTAGATTTTGGAACCTATCCTTTTGTCACGTCTTCTAATACAACGGCAGCGGGTGCTTGTACAGGATTGGGAATTGCTCCAAACAAAATTAAAGAGGTGTTTGGTATTTTTAAAGCTTATACAACTCGGGTGGGGTCGGGACCTTTTCCAACAGAAGATTTTGGGACTGACGGCGATGTGATGGCTCAGGTTGGAAACGAATTTGGTTCGGTAACAGGGAGAAAAAGACGTTGCGGTTGGCTTGATTTGGTCGCTTTAAAATACGCCATACAAATTAACGGCGTGACCCAATTGATGATGATGAAAGGGGATGTGTTAACAGGTTTTAAAACCTTAAAAGTTTGTGTAGCCTATGATTATCAGGGAGAAACCATTCATCATTTACCGTATAGTATTGATGACACATTAGTAACTCCTATATACAAAGAATTTGAGGGATGGCATGTTGATTTGACAGGATTAACAACCTTTGAGGCCTTACCTAAATCACTGAAAGAATATATAGCTTTTATAGAAGAATTTGTAGAAGTTCCTATTAAAATACTTTCGGTAGGACCTAATAGAACCCAAACAATATTGAGATAATAGAAAAAAGCGAACTTTATTGCACTGCCCCCAAAAAGTTAGACACTATTTGGGGGTATTTTTATGGAAAGAAAAGTCAAGTATGATTATGCATTTAAGTTAGAATGTGTAGAATTAGTTTTAAAGAAGCATTATTCTTGTGA